>NZ_LMQZ01000008.1:0-574353 GCF_001425545.1 Pseudomonas sp. Leaf434
GCCAACGCACCCCGCGATTGCTTTTGTCGTCGATGCGCATCGTGCGGGTACGACTGTTGCCGTCGCGCTGATGACGCAACTCGGTCAGATTGCCGCCATCGTCGTAGCTATACGTCTGGGTGTAATTGAGGCGGTTTCGCTCGTCGGGCGGTCGCGGCAGGCCGGGAATGTCCGGGGGCAGGGCGTCGTCATGACCGGTCGCACGGATCAGGCGATACAGGGAGTCGTAGTCGAATTCACGGTGGCCGTCGACCCGTTGATTGGCGAACCAGGTGGGCTCGAAGGCGTGGTCTTCGATGCGGATGATATTGCCGACGCGATCGTAGAAATATTGCAGATCCTGCAATGCGGGTTGGCCGGGCTTATGACTGATCTGCTTGCGCAAGCGTCCGTCGGCTGGATCGTAGGTCCATTCGCTGAGCACACCGTTGCCGTCCTCTTGCTCGATGAGCTGGCCATTAGCGTTGTAGTGCGCATCCTCCAGGACTTGCGTGATGTTTGCCTTCACTTGCAAGTGCATTTGCCTGAGCTGCCCGGCAAGACCATAGCGCGAGGTTCTGCGATGGCCGCCGGCGTCGGTCTGTTCAAGCACGGCGCCAAGCGGACTGAACACCTGATGGCTGGTGAACGCTTGGTGATCATCAAATGTGCGCTTTTCCACCAGTGTCTGTCCGGTGAGGGCATAGCTGGTGATATCCAGCGAGCCTGACGGATCTGTCTGCTGGATCAACCGGCCGCGCAGGTTGGAGTCTGCTCCGGCGGAGCCGGAGGCGTAAGTGAAGGTATTGAGCTGATTTTCGCCGTTTCCCGACACTTCGAGCTGCACCACGCGCAATTGCCCGTCAAAGGTCGATTGCCAGACATGGCCGCGCGCGTCCCATTGCTGCCGAGGCTCCCCGGCCGGCCCCGGCAGCAGCAAACGCCAGCCGCTATCGACACTGTCGGTGAACACCGCATCGCCATTGATGGAATAAACAGTGGTGGTGTTTGCAATGGGCAGGCGCGGATCCTGTTGCGCGACCGGACGTCCGGCCACATCGTGTTCCTGAAACGTCACAACAGCGCTGACCGCGTCCTCTGCCACGGTACGCAAATAAGCGACCTGACGGACTGGCAGGCCACGTCCGTCGCTGGCTGTCAGCGAAGGCGTGCGCCAATGTGTGGAGGCGCTCATGCGCCTGACCCTCGCGTAGACACCACCTCTTCAGCGGTGTCGTTGAAGTCTTCGCTGGTGTGATACCAGGGATGATACGTCTCGCGGGAAAAGTCGCCCTTGGCGTTGATCAGCTTGATCGGACGTCCCGTTGCGTCATAGAACAGCTGATCGAAGAGCCCGAGTTGGCGCAGCGATTGATCATTGACGTAGCGGTGCGTGTTAGCGAAAAACGGCCGGTATTGGCGCTGTGCGAGACCCTTGTTGTTGTATTCGACGCGTTCGCTGATACGCCAGCGTGTCTGCGTCGGTTGCTCACCTTCTTCGATCAGCAATTGACCATCCTCACCCACCACATAAGCCAGCCCGGGGTCGACCTTCTGCTGGGTTTGCAGTACCCGACCAAAGCCATCGACGCAGGTTTTGACAATCTGGATCTGTGCCTTGACGGTGTCATAGGGATAGCGGTCGGCACTGAGCACCACGGTGTGTACCGGCTCTCGGTACGCCAGTTCAATTGCCTCGAGCAATTGCTGGTCTTCAGGCGTCAGGACGTGATTTTGCGCAAGCCGGCGTCTTGCGCTGGCGCGGATCTGCCCGCCGGGCAACAGATCGTCCTGCTTGATTGACAGGGTTTGAAGCGTGGAGGCGGGTATCAGGCCCATCCAGCTGAACAGGTTTTTGTGCAGGGTGCTGGCTGCGTTTTTTACAGTGTCCTCCGGATACTGGATGGCCTGTTCCGGACTGGGGGCCGGCAAGGTCCAGTCATCGGTCAGCTTGTCGAATCCGGCAGGTTGGCCATTCTCGGTACCGTGAAAGCTGATGACCAGCGGCTGACCGGAAGGCTCATGGATGACTTCTTCAGTGTTGTCGTTGGCGTCGGTGATTCGCTTGGGTTTCAGGGCGTGGTAATCGAATTCCGCGACCTGCACGGCACAACCGTCGGGCAACTCCATGCGCATGACCGTCAGCCAGTGTTGATCGTATTCGGCTTTGGTCACGCCATGGCTTGGCGTTTCGTTGAAATCGAGCACTTTATAGAACGCTTGCAAGTCGCCGTACCGAGCCAGATTGAACCGCGATGACCAAAGGTTTTGTTCCTCGCTCGGCGGCGTTTCGAACAGCATCGGCATGGGCGAGTAACCAATTGCCTTGAGGGCCTCGCGAATGTTCAGATCCGGCACAATGCTGTAAGCCTCCAGCGCGGTCTTGTCCAGCAGGGCAAGCTCCAGAGAATGCGACAGGGCTTCGAATCCGGCGACGCCGTCCTCCAGTTCAATACCCTCTACGTCCACATAGTGCTGTATGGATTGGGAAGTCAGTACCCGTTCGATGGCCCATTCTTGCGAATCCTGCAGCTTTCTCAACGATTCGAAAGATATCTGTGCCGGGTTCAGCTCGCCGGGTAGCGTACCTTTGGTCAATTTCAGCGCGTCGCCCCGTTCCTGATAGGGCAAGCCCAGTCGCCATTGCTGCGGCTCTGGCAGATTGATCAGACGCGCACGGGTCTCACTGATGTAAAAGTATTGCTGCGCCTCGTCGTGAGCGTCGGACCACCATTGATTCAGGTGGTCCTCGGTGAAGGGTGGCGGGCTCTGGGCGGTCAACCTGCGCGCATAGCTCACCGTCAGTGCATGGGTCGCGGCGCCATAAGCGTCCCAGCGCAGGCTGACATCGTGGCGGCACAGCGGGTCATTGATAAAGCCGTCGTACTGATAACTGATTGCTTCAACCTGAAGGGGCAGCAGAACGGCTGCGGCATATGGCCCCTGGGGCCGCACCTCGCGCACCAGATAACGCTTTTCCTCTACCGAGTACAGCTTGGCAGCGCCAGGTACCTGCGAATCTTCCTGGTAGGCAAGGGTCTCCGTTCGGGCGACCGAGCCGACCAGTGCCTGCGCAATCCGGTAGCGACTGTCGGCATCTTCCGGGGTGACAGGCTCATCGATTTCACCTTTGGGGTGATAACGACTGAACAGGGTTTCGCCCAACGGGCAGGCGTCCACGTCCGCGTTGAAATAATCCTCGCGGGAACGATTCATTTCCTGCCCGTTGTGAAACCAGGTGCATGTTTGCACCGGCTCGTTGAAGCCAGGCTCTGAAGGATCGGCTCCAATCTCGCAGTCAAGTTGCTGCAAATAGCCGAACCCGCGAAATTCCCGTTCCCTGCCGTCGTAGAACCCTTCGCGCCAGGTGAATGACTGGGTCAACCGGTTGTCGGTGATCTCGTCGTGTTGCTCCTGTTTCTTCACCACGGCCAGCGGAAACGGCAGATGACATACCGGTGCACGCGCAAGTGCCAGCAGCCGCTCCTTTTCATCCAGCCATTCCTGAGCCGAACTGCGATAAGTCACGCTGCTGGAGTAACCCATGTTGTTGTTGCTGTTGACCAGCAGATAGGGCTTGGCTGCAACAAAATCGTAGCGCCAATGCCGAGGCTGGATATGCGGCACCGTCAGAATCAGGCTGGCGCAACCGAGGCCTTGCAGGTCGGCGAAACTGACCTGGCACAAGCGGTCATAGCGCACTTCTTCGGGCCACGGCACGCTGACGGGAATCTGCTCCAGACCGTTGCCGCCCCGGTTCAGGTAAATGTCGAACCCTTCGGATCGCAGATAGATCAGCGCGGGCGCGCCGGAGCCATCGAGGTCGGCCAGGCGCACTCGTGCGGCGTCGAATTCGTCGTAGGTGAAGGGCAGGGCACTGATCTTGCGACCTTGACCGAATTTGCCATGACCAAGATTCGGCCAGCAGCGGACTTCGTCATGGCGGATGCGACACAGTTCGGGCATGTCGCTGCCGAGCAGATTGCCCAGAAGCACCAGTTCGGTTCGCGAGTTACTGAACACCGGCAGACGGTCGTCTTCGTATGCATGGGGGATTTCCTGTGCGGCGGCGAAGCCTTTTTCGCGCAGGCTGGCATAGAGCCGCACACGGTCGTGGCTGATGCTGGCCGCTGACATCAGGCCGTCGCCGCTGAAATCCCCCATGGTCAAAGTCAGATCCTGGTGTTCCCGGGGAAACGTGTCGAACGCGCTGAACAATTCGAATTGTCGCTGCGCATTCAGCGCATGGAACCCGCAGTAACCCAACCGGGCGATGATCAGGTCCAGGCGCCCATCGCCGGTCAGATCCAGCAGTTGCGCCACGGCGCGGTTACGATCTGCCACCGGGATCTTGTCCAGCAGAGCCCATGGGCCGTAACCGATCAGTTCGGTACCAGGCGCCGCGCGCAGCGGCTCGCGGTAGTACCAGGCGTTGTCATAGCGGCAGAGAAAACCCGGCACGCCCTCGCCATACAGATCGACACATTGGTAGAACCCGCCGTCTTCGATGCCCGGTTGAGTTTCGTTTTCCAACAGGCGTGCAGGTGTCTTGTTGATCTCGAAGGGCGAGTATTCGAACTCTAGCGGCGGTGAATGCTCGACATTGCCTTGCGCATCGAAGGCCTGATAGTGCGCCGCGCTGATCTGGCTGTAGGCCCACGGCGTAGAGTTCTGGATAGGTCGATATTCCAGCAGCAGGCGACGGGCAAGTTTCGCCTCTGTCGCCAGGCCCTCGGGGAAGTGATGAAACATCAACACCTGCTGGCACAGCCTGCGGGTGCTCAGCTCAAAACCCTGGCCATAGGTGGAAAACGGATCCGGTCGCAGCCGCCAGCGGTTCACTTCTTCGTAGCTCGGGGTCTCCGTCAGCGAACTGCTGCGTTCGCCGTAATCGAACACCAGTTGAAAATGCCAAGGCAAATCCGTCGGCCGGTCGGTGTCCCAGCTATAGAGACGGTCGCTCGCCGTGGCATTGCCATAACACACCCGGCGCAGATAACGCTGGGCGCGGTAGTCGTGAATCGGGTCGTGCTCGTCAGGCTGATCGTCGGGCTTGTACTCGTAGCAGATGTGTTCGCCATGGGCGTTCATGCTTTCACACAGCAGCCAGCTACTGATGCGCGATTCGTCGTCGGGGTCGGCACGGCGTGAGGCGCTGGTTTTGCCGTAGACATGCAACGTGCCGTCGGCACCGTGGACCAGCCAGAAGGGGGCTCCACCGTCAGCCGGATGCCAGCATTCGCGCAGGGAAAAATCGCTTTCGATCCGCGTCCGGTAAGACACGACGTTGTGTTCGGGAATGGGGCGGTCTCTGTAGCTGTGTTCCGTGCGTGACTTCAAGTCTCCGGCATCATCGAGCTCCGGCATCCACACCTCGCCGTCATGCCCGATGATTTCATCGTGCTCGGTATAACGTGGAACACCTTTGTTGGTGCGGCGACTGATCTGGCTCAGGCCCAGGTGGCAACCAAGGCCAAACGGACCGTTACCGCTCTGGCTGTTGATTGCCAAGGGTATTTGCGGGTCGTAGCCACGACCGCTCGATAGCGGGATCAGCAATTCGCATCCAGCCGAGGCGGTCGGCCCGACGGCGCTCCAGCTTTTGCCGATGGTGGCGATCGATGAGCTCTTGGCGATGGAAGGAGCTGTGATGCTGAGGTCTTGATCGGCCATGGTCGAATCCGTTCGCGCTACATAGGGCGTATGGACAGACGCTAACAGGAGTGGGCCAGAGATGGACCTGTCAGATCTGACAGGTGCGCAAGATCATTTTCTGTGCATGGGAAATTCTGTTATCGCGATTGGTTTGAACAAGCAAAAACGGCCGGGGCATCTTTGCGGATGCGCCGGCCGTTTTCATACGCCTGAGGCTTACTGCACTTCTACCGCCAGGCTTTCGCTGATCTTCTGTTGCCAGATCGCCGGGCCAGTGATGTGTACCGACTCACCTTTGCTGTCCACCGCTACGGTGACCGGCATGTCCTTGACCTCGAACTCGTAGATCGCTTCCATGCCCAGCTCGGCAAATGCCAGCACCTTGGACTTCTTGATCGCTTGCGCAACCAGGTACGCAGCGCCGCCGACTGCCATCAGGTACACAGCCTTGTTGTCCTTGATCGCGTCGATCGCGGTCGGGCCGCGCTCGGACTTGCCGATCATGCCCAGCAGGCCGGTCTGCTCGAGGATCTGGCGGGTGAACTTGTCCATCCGCGTTGCGGTGGTAGGACCCGCCGGGCCAACCACTTCGTCACCGACCGGATCAACCGGGCCGACGTAATAGATGAAACGACCTTTCAGATCCACCGGCAGGGTTTCACCCTTGTTCAGCATCTCGACCATGCGCTTGTGCGCGGCGTCGCGACCGGTGAGCATCTTGCCGTTGAGCAGCACGGTTTCGCCCGGCTTCCAGCTCTGCACGTCTTCCGGGGTCAGGGTGTCGAGGTTGACACGACGCGCCGACGGGCCGGCTTCCCAGACGATTTCCGGGTAGGCGTCCAGCGGTGGCGCCTCCAGCGAGGCCGGGCCGGAACCGTCGAGCACGAAGTGTGCGTGACGGGTGGCGGCGCAGTTGGGGATCATGCACACCGGCAAGGATGCGGCGTGGGTCGGGTAATCCATGATCTTCACGTCGAGCACGGTGGTCAGGCCACCGAGGCCCTGGGCGCCGATGCCCAACTGGTTGACCTTCTCGAACAGCTCCAGACGCATTTCTTCGATGCGGTTCTGCGGGCCACGGGCCTTGAGCTCGTGAATGTCGATGGATTCCATCAACACTTCCTTGGCCATCACCGCGGCTTTCTCGGCGGTGCCGCCGATGCCGATGCCGAGCATGCCCGGCGGGCACCAGCCGGCGCCCATGGTCGGCACGGTTTTCAATACCCAGTCGACGATCGAGTCGGACGGGTTGAGCATGGCCATTTTCGACTTGTTCTCGGAACCGCCGCCCTTGGCCGCCACGTCCACTTCCACGGTGTTACCCGGGACGATGGAGTAGTGGATCACCGCCGGGGTGTTGTCCTTGGTGTTCTTGCGAGCGCCTGCCGGGTCGGCAAGGATCGAGGCACGCAGGACGTTTTCCGGCAGGTTGTAGGCGCGACGCACGCCTTCGTTGATCATGTCGTCCAGGCCCATGGTGGCGCCATCCCAGCGCACGTCCATGCCGACACGGACGAACACGGTGACGATACCGGTGTCCTGGCAGATCGGGCGATGGCCGGTGGCGCACATGCGCGAGTTGATCAGGATCTGCGCCATCGAATCACGGGCCGCTGGCGACTCTTCGCGCAGGTAGGCTTCGTGCATCGCCTGGATGAAATCCACGGGGTGGTAATAGGAAATGAACTGCAGGGCGTCGGCAACGCTCTGAATCAGGTCATCTTGCTTGATCACGGTCATGAGTCGCGCTCCTCTGAAACACGGGAACATTCTATGGGGCAGCTTGAGGCTTTCGGCTCACAGCTGATCCTCTGGCACGCCGGGGCTGCTGGCGCGACGCTAAAAAGGCGCGGCAGTATACCGCGCCTCGGTGGGGCGTACACGCGCCGGCAGTCATTCGTTGGTCGCATGGGTGGGCGAATATCGGACAGCGGGTTTGCACTTCAGGATCGCCCCCCTCACCCCAGCCCTCTCCCCCAGATGGGGCGAGGGGGAAAGGGAGCCGATCTTCATCTTGTTCAAAAACTAAGTCCGGCTCAGGAAAATGAAGCTGTTTTGTGCCGTTTCCAGACTCGAGTTCGGCGCGATGTTTGAAGTCGGTGTAACTCGGATAAACAACCCGGTCAGTCCCCTCTCCCTCTGGGAGAGGGCTAGGGTGAGGGGCTTTTGGCGGTGTCAGTGGGCCACACTTTTGACGTCAATTTTCGAGCCCGAAAATCGGTGGTCATTTAGCGACCGGGCCTCTAAAGTGGCATCCGGTCTGTAGAGTAGGACACTCGGTCAGCCTCCTATCGCACGGTGAGTCAACGATTGACCCATAACGCCATTCAACGCCTTTTGCTCAAACGCTTCGCCCTCGCTGCGGCCACCTACGGATTGGCTCTGCTGCTGCTGTGGCTGGCGTTTTTCACCGGGCATTACCAGCAATCGCTCAGTGGCGTGGCCATCGGCAGCGCGCTGGTGGTGATCAGTCAGGCGAGCCTTTTCGCCATGTTCTGGAGCGGGCGCAACCAGCGCTTCGCCGACCCCAGCCTGACCGAAGCGCAAGTGCTGATGGGTCTGGGCTGGCAGACGTGGCTGATCGCCCATGTCGACGAGGCGCGCGGTGCGTTTCTGGTGTTCTATGTGCTGATTCTGCTGTTTGGCCTGTTCCATCTCACCCGACGGGTGTTCATCCGCTGTGCGCTGTTGGTGTTCTTCAGTTTTTCCGCGATTACCCTGTGGGATGCCTACCACTTCCGCTTGGCCGAGCCTGCGCTCGCAGCGTTGCAGGTGTGCATTCTGGCGATGGTCTTGGCGTGGCTCGTGCTTTACGCACGTTTTGTCCAGGTTTCCCGACAACGTCAGCGCCAGCGTCGGTTTGCCTTGCAGGCGCATCAGGACACCCTGCGCGGGATGATGCGCCAGCTTGAAGATCTGGTCGCCACCGACGAACTGACCGGGCTGTTCAATCGCCGGCATTTCCTGCGCATCGCCTCGCGCGAGCTGAACGCGCTGGACAGCGACGTGATGCATGGGCTGGCGCTGATCGATCTGGACCACTTCAAGCGCATCAACGACCTGCACGGCCACGCCGCCGGCGATCAGGTATTGCAGGCGTTTGCCGGGGTGGCGCAAGCCTGTCTGCGCGACGGTGACGTGCTGGCGCGTTATGGTGGCGAGGAATTCGTCGTGCTGGTGCCCGACTGTGATGCCGAACGCCTGACCGCGTGTTGCGAACGTTTGCGCATCGCCTTCAGTGAGGTGGAATTAATGGGCCTGCAAGTGCGCAACCTGAGCCTGTCGGCGGGCATGACCCTGCTGTCCGTTGGCGATGATCTGGATGAGGCGTTGCAGCGTGCCGATCAGGCGCTGTATCGGGCCAAGCGTGACGGGCGCAATCGTTGTGCCGCCGCGTGGGAGAACATTGATGCCTGAATTGCGCGTCGGTGATCGGCAGTGGACGGTTGAGGCGGGCAGCAACCTGCTCGACAGTCTCAATCAGAACGGCGTTGCCGTGCCCTACAGCTGTCGCGCCGGCAGTTGCCATGCCTGTCTGGTGCAATGCATCCAGGGCCTGCCCGCCGACAATCGTCCGGATGCCTTGAGTGCCGAGCAACGTCAGGACGGTTGGCGCCTGGCTTGTCAGTGTCAGGTGGTCGAAGACTTGCAGGTACACACTTTCGACCCGATCAGCGACGGCCGCCCGGCCGTGGTCGAAGCGCTGGACTGGCTCAGCGACAGCGTTCTGCGCCTGCGCCTGACCCCGCAGCGGCCATTGCGCTACAGCGCCGGCCAGCATCTGGTGCTGTGGATCGGCCACATCGCCCGACCGTACTCGCTGGCGAGCCTGCCGCAAGAAGACCGCTTTCTCGAGTTCCACCTGGATTGCCGCCAGCCCGGCGAATTCATCGATGCCGCACGCAAGCTGCAGATCGGCGACTCGATCCGCCTTGGCGAACTGCGCGGCGGTGCCTTGCATTACGATCCGGACTGGCACGCCCGGCCGCTGTGGCTGCTGGCTGCCGGCACTGGTTTGGGGCCGTTGTTCGGGGTGCTGCGTGAGGCCTTGCGTGAGGATCACCAAGGCGCCATTCGCGTCATTCACCTGGCCCATGACGAACGCGAGCACTACCTGGCCAAACCCCTTGCCGCACTGGCCGCGCAGCGGGAAAACCTCAGTGTCGAGCTGTGGGCAGCGGCCGACTCGGCCGCCGCTTTGGCACAACTGCGCCTTGTTTCCCGGCAGACCCTGGCCTTAGTCTGCGGCTCGACGGCCAGTGTCGACGCGTTCGCCAAGCGTCTGTATCTGGCCGGATTGCCGCGCAATCAACTGCTGGCCGACGTGTTTGTGAGCCGTGGTTGAGCGCTGATTTTCAGACGCGAGACACGCCATGACCGAAGCCATCCTGCTGGAACGCGAACGCGGTTTGCTGACCCTGCGCCTCAACCGCCCGGACAAGAAAAACGCCCTGACCCGCGCCATGTACAGCCGCCTCGCCGAAGCACTGAAACAGGCCGACAGCGACCCCGAAATCAATGCCGTACTGATCAGCGGCAGCGCCGAGTGCTTCACCGCCGGCAATGACATCGCCGACTTCATCGAACAACCGCCGAGCGACCTCGACAGCCCGGTGTTTCACTTCATGCTCAATCTGCTCGAATGCCGCAAACCGGTGATCGCCGCCGTGGCCGGTGCTGCGGTGGGTATCGGCACGACCCTGCTGCTGCATTGCGATCTGGTCTATGTCAGCCGCGACGCCCGGCTGCGCATGCCGTTCGTCAACCTCGGATTGTGCCCGGAATTCGGCTCCAGCCTGATCCTGCCGCGTTTGCTCGGGCAAGCGAAAGCGGCTGAGTTGTTATTGCTCGGCGAAGGCTTTAGCGGCGCACAGGCTGCGCAATGGGGAATTGCCACAGACGCGCTGGACAGTGGCGCGGCTGCGTTGAGCAAGGCCCGGGAAATGGCGCTGCGGTTTGATGAGCTGCCGGCCGAAGCGGTGCACATCAGCAAGCAACTGATGCGAGCGCCCGATCGCGAGCTGCTGCGCAAAGTGATCGAGGAGGAGGGCGCATTGTTTACCCAGCGGCTGCGTTCGCCAGAGGCGGTGGCGGCGTTGAGCGGGTTCTTTCGCTGAGTGTCAAGACGCCTTCGCGAGCAGGCTCGCTCCCACAGGAGATTGCATTTCAAGTGTGAGAGCGAGCCTGCTCGCGAAAGGGCCTTACCAGACAAAATATCTGTTGAATCATAAGCAAAAAAGCCCCGCCATTCACATGGCGGGGCTTTTGCGTTTCAGCTGCCGGTCACTCAGACCTGCGGATCACCGACATGCAGGATCTTCATGCCATTGGTGCCGCCAGTGGTGTGGTAGCTGTCGCCCTTGGTCAGGATGACCCAGTCGCCTTTTTCCACAACGCCGCGCTTGGTCAGCTCGTCGATGGCTTTCTGGCTGACTTCGTGCGGTTCCAGCGAGGCCGGGTCGAACGGGATGGTGTAGACACCACGGAACATTGCTGCGCGGGCCTGGGCTTCGCGGTGCGGGGTGAACGCGTAGATCGGCACCGAGGAGCGGATCCGCGACATGATCAGCGGGGTGAAGCCGCTTTCAGTAAGCGCGATGATCGCTTTGACGCCCGGGAAGTGGTTGGCGGTGTACATGGTCGCCAGCGCGATGCTCTCGTCGCAGCGGCTGAATTCCTTGCCGATGCGGTGGCTGGAGGTCTTGCCGGTCGGGTGTTTCTCGGCGCCGACGCAGATGCGCGCCATCGCCTGCACGGCTTCCAGCGGGTAGAGACCAGCGGCGGATTCGGCCGAGAGCATCACGGCGTCGGTGTAGTCGAGCACGGCGTTGGCCACGTCGGATACTTCGGCGCGGGTCGGCATCGGGTTCTGGATCATCGACTCCATCATCTGCGTCGCGACGATCACGGCCTTGTTGTGGCGACGTGCGTGCAGAATGATTTTCTTCTGAATGCCCACCAGTTCGGCATCGCCGATTTCCACACCGAGGTCGCCACGGGCAACCATCACCGCGTCGGAGGCCTTGATCAGGCCGTCGAGGGTTTCGTCGTCGGCCACGGCTTCGGCGCGTTCGATCTTCGCCACCAGCCAGGCAGTGCCGCCGGCCTCGTCACGCAGTTGACGGGCGTATTCCATGTCGGCGGCGTCGCGCGGGAAGGATACGGCGAGGTAGTCGACTTCCATTTCGGCGGCGAGCTTGATGTCGGCCTTGTCTTTTTCAGTCAGGGCCGGCGCGGTCAGACCGCCACCGCGACGGTTGATGCCTTTGTGGTCGGACAGCGGGCCGCCGATGGTCACCACGCAATGCAGTTCAGTGGCGGTGGCGGTTTCAACGCGCATCACCACACGGCCGTCGTCGAGCAGCAGCTCGTCGCCCACGCCGCAGTCCTTGACCAGATCCGGGTAGTCGATGCCGACCACCTGCTGGTTGCCTTCGGTCAACGGATGGCTGGTGGAGAAGGTGAACTTGTCACCGATCTTCAGCTCGATCTTCTTGTTGGCGAATTTGGCGATACGGATTTTCGGGCCTTGCAGGTCACCGAGCAGGGCGACAAAGCGGCCGTGCTTGGCAGCGAGGTCACGCACCAGCTTCGCGCGAGCCTTGTGCTCGTCGGGGGTGCCGTGGGAGAAGTTCAGACGGGCGACGTCCAGACCAGCCAGAATCAGCTGTTCGAGAACTTCCGGCGAGTTACTGGCCGGGCCAAGGGTAGCGACGATTTTGGTACGACGGACGGACATGCAAAGACTCCTGAGTTCAAGCGCAGGCAGAGGCTACTATGCTCGAAGGGTGTAGTCATTGTTCGAATGCACTACTTATCGTTTTCTTTATTGAACGCGGCAACTTTGCGACCAGCGCGTCTGAAGTTTTCCGACCTGGGGTCGATACAGAGCACAAGACAGGAGAACCCCCATGCGATTGTTGCCCATTGCCGCCCTTTCCCTCAGCGTCCTCGCCGCGACGGGCTGCACCCGTTGGTCGATGAACCACCATTTGAACAACGCCTACAGCGCCTATGAACGCGGCAATTGCGAGCAGGTCATGCTCGAACTGTCCAAGGTCGAACGCGCCAGCCGCGCCCGCCCGTACGTGTGGCCGGAAGTGTCGATGATGCGCGGTCAGTGCCTGGAACGACAGAAGCTCTACATCGACGCGGTGCAGACCTACCAGTTCATCATCGCTTCGTACCCCAACAGTGAATACGCCTACCGCGCCCGCGCGCGTCTGGAAACGTTGCAGAGCCTGGGCCATTACCCGACACGCAGCGCCGCTGCGGTGGTTCGGCCGACGCGCTTCTGACGCGGTTTTCGTACAAAATCTGGCCGTCTGTACAAGCTCCGCTATAGTCAAGGAAACCGTTTCGAGCCGTGTCTCGATAACGGCGCAACACCTGCGACTGGCAGTTACAAGGTGACGGCGATTGTCGCGACCGTCACACCGGAAGCGGGGAGAGCGGGCCTGTCGCACAGGTTCGTTCCGAAGCACAGGTGCGGCTCCGTGACGGAGCCCTGCATGGCGAACAGCACATCATGTTTACCGACCGCCGGATCGAACGGCATCAATTGCCGTATTACCTCAGAGTGTTCAACAGCGTCACCGACAAACCCGTCGGCTTTCTCGGCAATGTGTCTACGGACGGGCTGATGCTGATCAGCCAGTTGCCGATGATGATCGGGGTGGATTTTCAGTTACGCCTCAAGGTCCCCGCCCGCGATGGCAGCCAGCAAGTCATCGATTTCAGCGCCTGTTGCGTGTGGTGCCATGAAGACGCCACGCCGCTGCATTACGACGCCGGTTTCATCCTGCGCCGCGCTCCCCCGGAGTTCGGCCAACTGGTGCTGGCGCTGAAGCAGTATTTCAGTTTTCAGCCGTTGCCCGCTTCTGCCTGAACAGCAAAAGATCGCAGCCTTCGGCAGCTCCTACAGGGGGAGCGCATTCCAAATGTAGGAGCTGCCGAAGGCTGCGATCTTTTGATTTTTACGTCACGCCACCGCGATCGCCCGCTCCTGATCCAGCGCCTTTTCCGCCAGCAATAGGCCCATCTCGCTCAACTGATAGATCGCCATCGCCAGATGTCGCGGCTTGTCCTCGAGGCTGTCCGCCAGGTCGAGCAGCAGAATGCTGACCGAAGAAAAGGTTTCGTAGGTTTGAATGGCCATCGCTTCGGGGTTGATGTCGGGCGCGACCATGAACATCTGCATGCCGCGATCGACGGAATTGCACGACGGCGCAGATGCGGGTTTTTTCAGGTAGTGATCGAGGGCTTTTTCAGCGGCCTCGTGGAGTCTGGTGGAATCGGGGGAGGCGTAGGGGGAGGTCGAGTCTTCGGTTTCAGGGGGATTGGGTGTTGGTTTGATCATGGTGATAACCCTTGGTTGGGGCCTACACCCCTCGCGACTAAACGAAAGGGTGGCGGCTGGACGCAGGTTAGTCGACCGGGGGTATCACCAAAAACCGGCGCGCCGAAGCGCCCTGCGTACAGCCACCATCGAGTGCGGGGATAGGGATTACCCGACTGGATGACGCTTATACACCTTGATGACAAACCCCCGGGCGACTAAACCCGACCACTGATTGGCAGCGGCACGGATCACGTTACGGGGCAGCTTCAAAGCGCACAAGCCGGCGGATTCTGAGTGATGTGTAGGCAACGGCGCAAGCCGATGTAGCCGCGTGTTAATGACTGAAGGACGTCTGCATGTTGCAGCGTGGGAATAGTTACCGCTGATCGGGACTGTCAGGTTTTACAGGTGTCATTTCGTGCTTACGGTTCTTCAATGAGGCACCCAGGTACCGACGGTATAAGGAAGCTCGATCATGTCCGACCATGAGAACCCAGGCTCCAATCCTCCAGAAGATGGCCCGTTTCCTGAGGACCATCGCCCTTCCCAAAAATCCGATGATCCGATTTCCGAAGAGCCGGGAATCCTGGTCGCGGATTTGGAGTATGAGGCCGGCTCCGAGTCACTGTTAGTAGATACCACGATGGACTTCAAGTTTCGTATACCGGTAAACGATGGCCGTTATCACAACGTTCATCTGGATTTTCACGGAGCCGATAATTACTACCGACGTATCACTGAAAGTGCATGGTTGGGGGGCGTCTGGCACAGTATTCGAGTCGAAGACCTTCCCGAGAGTGACCTGCAAGTCAGAGTTGATGGAAGATGGGATTACATTGATCAATGGTCAAGGTGGACACCGCGGACTTTGCTGGTCAGAAAGGCTGCTCGCATTGCCAGCAATCGTACTGTGACTACAACGGTTCCAGGCCTCGCCGGTAAAGGCAGCAAAATCACGCTTGTGCGTCCCAATTCAGGCACTGTACTGAGCACAACGGCCATTACCAATGGCTACGGAAATTGGACTGTCACGCTCCTTGATAATGTCCCTCAGGGTTTACAGGATTTCATTATCCGTGAGGAGTATGGAAATACGCAGGGGCGCTACGCGGGGAAAGCGTCACTGACCGTACTCAAGCCTGTAACGCTCAGTCCGTTGCCGCAGGTTATAAGTACACAAACGCCGCAATTTGCGGGTACAGGCGGTCTGCACCAAGAGTTGACAAGAGTGGATGTTTACATCAAAGACACATCGATCAAAGTATTGGCCTACGCAAAGATCGAAATTGATGGGTCATGGGGTGGTACCAGCACTTATAAGTTTGCGTTCGGCAAAAATTATTCTCTAGTCGCCAGTCAAAGATACGATGGCGCAACATCTGTGCCGTCAGTCCAACGAAATTTTTATGTCATTGACCCCCCCCGAATAACGTCTCCTGGATTGACGCAGACGGTGGACATGACATCGACGTTCACAGGCACTGTCGTCGCCGGGATCTCCAGTGCTGTTGCTGTGCGTTCGGAAAACACCCAAGCTCAAATCAGCACCCCAACCGATGCCGCCACAGGCGCATGGTCTGCATCTTTCACGCTGACACCTGGTCCGCATTCAATTGTCGGCACGCATACCTATTTGGGAACGACATCACTGACCAGCCAACCCTTCGGCATACGAGTACGCACGGGCAAGCCGACGGTCACATATACGCAAGCCAATGAAACGATCACATTTTCCGGCACCGGACATTTCGACGAGAAGCTCAGAACCGAAATCGAGTTCACTATCCTCGAAAGTCCAGCCGACCCAATGCCGGTCGCGCCTCCAAATGCACAAGTACAGCGCAACGGCACTTGGAGCACCACCGTAACGGGCTGGAAATTTGGCACCTATAAAATCAACGCCGTCCAGAAGATCAGAGACAACGCCAGCGGCTGGATCGACTCGCTGCCGCTGACCTTCGAAGTAAAGAATGTCCTCCCCGATGTCAGTGATGTGCAATTCACCAACGACTACCAACCGACCTTCAGCGGCAAAGGCTTCAACGGCGCCACGGTGAATCCACGCAGGCCCAATAGCGGAGATCTCGAAGCGCCAGCAGTGGAGGTTGCTGGCGGGCGGTGGTCTACCAAGGCTTCAACGGTCTGGGGACCCTCGTTTGAGCGTCAGGTCCACATCAAGCAATATCTCGACGGGCACCAGTCGCCAAACTGGTTTGTCCTCAAAGTCACCATCCCGCCGCAGGCCCCTGGCTTGAACGAGCCTGAAGATGACGGACTTTCGCCCAGGTTCGGCGGCACGTGCTGGCCGGGTGCAACCGTGAACATTGAGTACAGCGACGAAACCGGCATTGTGCACAAGGGCATCGTCAGTGCTGGCACGTGGCAGTTCAGGCGCGACAAAGAATTTGCCCTGGATATCACACATACCGTCACGGTGACCCAGGTCGCCGCGCAGCAAACTTCGCAGCCGACGTCCACGACATTCATTGTCAGGAGAGCGATGGTTACGCCAGTGATTACCCAGCCGCCGAACGGCTCGGAAGTCGGTCGTGCTGTAACGGTCGAGGGCACGATGGGTATGGTGGGCGCCACTTTGCAACTGCGCGACAAGCAGTTTGATCGTCCCTTGGGCGATCCGAAAATATTGAGCCAGGATGGCGACTGGTCGATTGNATGGGTATGGTGGGCGCCACTTTGCAACTGCGCGACAAGCAGTTTGATCGTCCCTTGGGCGATCCGAAAATATTGAGCCAGGATGGCGACTGGTCGATTGACCTGAGYCTCGAGCAATTCAGGCTCTACACCTTTGACGCCCAGCAGACACTGGACGGTCGACCGTCGCTACACAGTGACGAGCATGAATTGACGGTGGTGCTGCTRCCGCCAGAATTTCTCCAGCCGATACAACACGGCAAGTTGCCACGAACCGCGTTGCTCAAGGGTACGGGCATGAGGGGCGGGGTTGTCGACGTCTGTCTGCAAGGGCTTGCCGAACCTCTGCTCAGTGATGTCATTGTGGATTGGRCGGGCAATTGGCAAGCCGAAGTGACGTTGCCGGTGGGCAGCAAAACGATCTGGGCCCGGCAGAGGTTCATGGATGAAAGCGGCAAACTGCAGGAGTCGAAAGACAGCGAGCCGCTGCACTTTGACATTGTGCCAGCGGCACCCTTCATTGAAACCCCGRTCGAGGGCGATGCCATCGGGCAGCAGGTGGTGGTGTGCGGTTTTGGCGTGCCGGGCGATACGGTTACGGTGACGCTGGTAGGTGCCGCGCGTTCCGAGCCGGCAAGCGCCGTCGTGCAGGAAAATCGCACYTGGTCAGTGATGCTCGATGCAAGTCTGCTCGGCGGGGGGCTTTACCGGCTCGAGGCAGTCGCATCTCTGGACGGGTTCGAATCATTTGAAACCCTGCGCTCGGTCTTTCTGGGTACTTTCCGNTGGTCAGTGATGCTCGATGCAAGTCTGCTCGGCGGGGGGCTTTACCGGCTCGAGGCAGTCGCATCTCTGGACGGGTTCGAATCATTTGAAACCCTGCGCTCGGTCWTTCTGGGTACTTTCCGACCTGTGCTCGACGGGCCTGCAGCCGGACGCTGGGTCAGTCATCCAGTGCAGTTCAGCGGCAAGGGCCGTCCGGGCGTGGGCGCCATCGTGAGTTGGTACAACCCGGATRTTCAGTGGCTGGCTCAGGTACCCGTGGTCGATGAGCACTGGCGCGGGGCGGCGACAAGGGCACTGCCTCTGGCGGGCAACTGGTACCGATTCCGGCAGACGCTGACTGACGCGGCGGATGACGCAACGATGTCCGATTGGGCNGCGGGGCGGCGACAAGGGCACTGCCTCTGGCGGGCAACTGGTACCGATTCCGGCAGACGCTGACTGACGCGGCGGATGACGCAACGATGTCCGATTGGGCTGACAGCGCGCGTTTTGAAGTCGAAGCTGCGCGCTTGCCCCACGCCGACTCCTGAAATCCAGCTTCCGACGAACGGCTATCAAAACTGTCAGAACTGACAGTGGACTTGACGGCGTTCGAAGCGCTCAATCGTACTCACTGAATGTGCAGCCTGACGAAGGACGTCAGGTTGCGCGGGCCAGTTGTCGCCTAAAGGAATCTGATCATGGTTGATTCGCGCCGTCCCGCCCTGCAACTGTTCGATGAGTTGTTCAGCGAGGAACAACGAGCACAGAACGTCGGACTGCAGAACCTCGAGACATACCTGCAAAACGGTGGATCAATTTATCCACTGGTTGAAAGGGGTGTTCAATGCATGGTCCAAGAGCATCAGCTCAGCGTTGAGCAAGCGCAACAATATTGGCGCGGCGCCAATAGCATAGCCACGTCTCAGCGGCGCCAATTTATCGAGCAGACGCTGAGGGGCACCAGGCCCGCGCCAAAGCGCAGCTCCAGCGGTTTGTTATCGATCGTGGACGGTCCCAATTATCACGCTCTGATCGGTACCGATTTTTCCGCGTTGTGCCCGCCAGATGCACTGGAGTCCATCTGGTCGCCAGTGGCGTATCTGATCGACTTGTTGCGCTGGGTTCGTGACCGTCTGGAGGGTATCAGAGAGGAAGACGATTTCTCGCTGCATAACCGGCGCACAGATCTCTTGGCACTGAAGGTCGACTTCAATGCGGTTTATCAATCGATCTCTTCTGTGGACATCATCGTTGAGGTGCTGGAGAAATTCATCGCGGCGCAAACGGATATCGAATCCATCGAAGACGCGCTGATCGCAGCCCGCTACCCCAATGGTCTGCCTTATTACCAGCATTGGGTCACAATTGATGGTATCGCGCAGTTTCATGACTTGTCGGTGGGCGACTTCGAGCACCGGGTCGACCTGGCTTATCCCTATTTTCTGCAAGCCAATGCTCGAGGTGCCAATACTGCACAGGGTTTCGCCCATGCCTCGCGGCTTGGCCCTTATCAGCGCCAGTTGCTGACCGAACCGCGTGCGGATTTCGCCCTTCGCGAAGATTTTTTTGCGCACAACTTTGGTACCTATACCGAGATGTATTCGAATCTCAATCAGGTGGAGTTTTTCGGTCAGCGCACCAAGCTCGACAGCCGACAGATCGAGGCTCTTCTGTCGATTGGCGACTTTGCTCCCGTGCGCTCGGCCAATGTGACCTACCCGGATGAAACGCCCAAGCAGCCTGAAAGCGAGCGCTCGGGTTCGGTTTACATCAATGACGGTACTGCGCCGGCGGTGGGTTTCGATCCTGCAACCAAGCCTCGCATTCGAATGACGGCAAACCCCGACGAACTCATCGGGTTCAACCGCTATACCCGGATGAATCAGATGGTGCGTCTGGCCAACTGGACAGGATTGCCGTTCGAACAGCTGGACGCAGTGTTGACATCGGTCATCCGGGCAACAGGGCGCGGCAATTCAACGAAAGGTCACAGCAACGAGATGGACATCTCCAGTGGCGCGGTTCATGCGCTTGGGTTGTTCCAGACGTTGCGCGAGCGCTACGAATGCACCGCCGCGGACTTTGCTGTGTTTGTGGGTGAGCTGTCGGTTTATGGCCGCGGTGAAGCGCTCTCGCAATTCGATCAGGTGTTCAATTTTCAAACCGGTTATCGCGAGCCTTTCAAGCTCGACAACGATGAGTTTGCGGTGGCGCCGATACCGGGCGTGGTGGATCTGACGATCAGCCAGCTCTGCAGTGGTCTGGCGATTGATCCGCAGACTTATTACGTGCTGGCGAACGCTGTGGCCAAGGCTCATGGCTTGACCGACAAATTGAAGCGCAACGCAGCGATCATCTCGAGCTTCTACCGTTTGGTGAGGCTGGCCCGGCTGTTGAACATCACTCCGGTTGAAGGCGTGCTGATGCTATCGATCCTGGGCGGCGATGACTGGGTCAATGGCTTGGCCGGTACTCCTGTCATCCACGATGTACCGGACGGTTCACCGGATGCGCTGGAACTGATCGAGGCTATGCAAAGTTGCGTGCAGTGGTGCGCGCAAAACAATCTGCCGGTGTTGTGGGTGTTGCAGCATGCGGTCGCTGCGCCAGCGGCTCAGGATCCATCCGAACAGGATGAGCAGTTTTTCGAGCAGGTTCGCAATTTGCTGCCGACTGCACAGTTGTCCAATAGTACGTTTCTCATGGCAGGCGTTCCGGCAGCCGGGGCCGCGGACTGGATCGAATTTCTCGCGACATCCGCCGACAGCCTGGGGCCGATAACCGACGGGCATGGTTTGATCCTGCCTCCGGAGGGAAGCGCTGAGATGTATCTGGCCTCCGTCCATAAAAAAATCGCCTGGGCGGTCGACAGCGCCTTGGGTGAGATCGAGCCAGCGTTGCGGCAGAGCATCATCGACAGCATGGTCAGCGCGTTTTTACAGATGCGCGATGCGCAGACTTCGCTGGTCAAGGAGACGCTGGCGGCATACGCCGGCGTTGGCGTGGATCAGGCATTGCCGGTCCTGAACTGGGCAGACGTCACGGTGCATCAGTTACTGCTGCATGTGCTGGAGCAAGCGGATGCGGGGAGCGAAGGGGGCGGCCGAACTCGCCCCCGAGTTGCCGACACATCATTCGATCTACTGGCTGAAGTTCGCCGGCGCAGTGAGGTGGTGTCGACCCTGGGGTTAAGCGCGGCGCTGTTGCAGGATTATCTGGATAGCGGCTACAAGGACTGGCTGGTTCAGGACGACAAGCATGCGTTGACGGTGCGCACGCTTTATTACCTGACCATGCTCACTCGCGCTTTTGCCCTCGCCTCAGCCTCGAGCGGCCAACCGCCACAGAAGCTGTTGGACTACCTGCGCCAGGTCAACGCATTGCCGGATGTCACCGGAGATGCGAGATGGCTGGCACAACAGGCGGCGGCGATCAAACTGGCCGATTTTTTTGGCTGGAGCGTTCAGGAAGTGCGCGAATGTGTCAGCCGCATCGATCCCGACCTGAAGGTGTTGAAAAACCTTCCCCAGCTCGATTTGTTGATGCGCGTGCTGGCGCTGTCCACCGAGACCGGCATGGATGCGTTAACGATTTTTCTCATTGGCAATCTGCCCGAAACCGTCGACAAAAAATCCTATGCCGATGCCGCCGAACATGCCCTGCTCGGCGAGTCCGATACTCGTGCCCCGATCGTGCATGTTCCAGGCGACGTCAACGGGCTGGTCACAATCACGTGCGAAGTGGTGGGTGACAGCACCGTCGTGGCTAACAAGCCAGACGAAAAAGTCATTTATAAAGTGACCCTCAAAGACGCCAATGGAAAGTCGCTGAGTGGCGTCAATGTTTATTGGCGCGCGACATTGGGCACCATTGAATACAAGGCGACGGGAACGGACGGAACACTTTTGGCCGAGTTTATCCCCGGCAAGGTCATGGGCCGCGACACGCCACTGCTTTGGTTGGATTTGTTCGAGCCGCAATACGCCCCTCCCATAGAAGTCACCGCCGACTTCAGTACGTTGTCGTTCCCTATTGCAGAACTTTCACCTACGCCTTTGGAAACAGTGAAACACGGTCATGAAGTAGAACTGTATGCGGTGCTGGAGGACAACTACGGAAACCGCGGACAAAACTCGCTCGTGGAGTGGTTCGGCAAGAACGTTCCGCCCGCGAAGATGGATGCCGTCACCATTCGGCCGGCGCAGGGGTTCACAGATCAGCAGGGGCTTACCCGGGTTTTTGTCTCAAGCAAGACGGGCGGCACATTCGTGTTCAGCGTTCGCTCTCAGTCTGGGGAAAACGAAAGAATATTCCCCCATGCCATTACCTTTGCCAGGGAGTAGCGGCAGGGCGTTGCATACCGCCTGGCGAACGTTTTTCCCCGGGCCATATTCCAAGGAGCAAGATCATGGCACTGAGTAATATTGGCGGGCTGCTGGAAAAACGTCGCTCGGCACTTCTTGAATACTGCATCGGTCAAGTGGCCAATGATAAATACCCTTTTCTGAAAACACCTGAAGACTTGTTTGAATTGCTGCGCATGGATCCTCTGGATACTTATCAGGTCAAGAGTTCCAGAGTTGCCGAAGCGATAAGTTGTGTGCAGCAGTACATCCATGCGGTGTATCGAAAGCTGGAACCAGGATTCCGGGATCACGAGTTCGACAAGCGTCATCTGCGCGAATGGGAGATTTTCAGCAATTATCCCGACTGGACCGTGCCCCACCAGATTTCATGCTATGCGGAAAACTTCATCGTTCCATCGGTGCGATTGCGCAAAACCAGTCTGTTCAAGAATCTGGAAAACAACCTGAACCAGGCCCGTCTGGACAAAGATACCGTGCAGGCGGCGCTGCAGGATTATTTGCAGGCATTCGAACAAGTCTGCGATCTCGATGTGATCAGCTGTTTCATGGACGGCGTGACACCGGCCAAAGCTGATTACTACTTTCTGGGGCGGCAGCGGGTGCAGCCGTTTCAGTATTTCTGGCGCAAGGCCGAGATCGAACTGGGCGCAACCAGCGTTTCGGTCAATCCGGCGGTCTGGAGTGAATGGCAGGCCGTGGAAATCCCGACCGCCGATCAGGTGCTGGATATCCGCCCGGTGTTCTGGAATGGCCGGTTGTGTGTGGTCTGGGCGGAATGGCGCGACGCGGTAGTCGCGAGTGCAGCGGAGTCGCTCAGCCCGAGCAAACTGGTGATCAATCTGGCATTCATGAAGCAGAACGGGCAGTGGTCTGCGCCGTTGTGTGTGCACAGTTCAGAACACAAGGACGAGGGTTTGGCGAGCTCCAGACTGATTGCGACGGTGCAGGTCGATTATCTGAATCCGAAGGGCAAGTTGGGGATTTTACTGACGGGCAACCTATCTTCGCCATCCGGCAGTCTGCGGGTGCATGGTGTCTACGACGTTCTGATGCGCCCCCTTCTGGACGGTGGCGCATGGCTGGATCTGGCGCTTGAGGAGCGATTTGTCAGCAACGATACGGTTCAGCACCCACTGAACAGTCAGGTGACTGTTGTCACTCGCATACAGACCCATGGTTCCCTGACGCCCTATCTCGACCTGCACGTTATGGCAACGCGCGCGGATGACAAAGATGTGCTGACGGTGCAGGGTTTTTGCAGCCCCACGGGCCTGGACAGCGCTCGGTTGAAAATGGAGCTGCAAATTGCAGGTCTGCCTTCTGATAGTGACCCGCCGCCGATCCTCGAAGAACAGGATGCAGGCGGGGGCTGGGTAACTCAGTCGTGGACTTCCTCGCGGACGAAAGGCACCTGGCCCACGCCAGTCATTTTTTCATTCGCCTCTCCCACTTCCCCGACAGGACAGAAAGAGTTCGACCTGACGATTGTCGATCTCATGGATTTCGTCCCGCCAGCTCTGCACAAGAACAGTACCGACGGGGCACAGTTTCTTTCATTCAATCAAACTGGACTGGCGTTGAAATTCATTCGGCTCAATTCCTTGTTTGGCTCGGAACTGGTGAGATGCTCGAATATTTCCGTGGACGCCGTGCTGGACTGGTCCAACCAGTTCATTCGCGAACCGTCGCCGATCGGCGCAGAGTTCGTTGAACCACCCAATGGTGCCTTCGACGGTGCCAATGGTCTGAACTTCTGGGAGCTGTTTTTTCACCTGCCGCATTTGATTGCCACCCGGTTGCGCGACGAAGAACGCTTTCAGGAAGCGCAGAGCTGGCTGCATTACGTATTCGATCCACAGGCCACCGCAGATCCGGCCAATCCGCCGGTTCCGATCGCGAACCCGAAACCGGCGTATTGGCGTTGCCGGCCTCTGGATATCGCAACAGCGCCGGGCAATCCAGGGTGGGAAATCCAGAATCCCCTCGATCCGGATGCCATTGGCTATGCCGCACCCGCACATTTTCAGATCCTGATGTTCACCGACTACGTAGAAAACCTGATGGCGTGGGGCGATTGGTATTACCGACAATTGACCCGTGACAGTCTGGTGGCCGCCAAGCTTTGCTATGTCCAGGCCGGGTTTCTGATGGGCAAGGCGCCCACCGCCGACACAGCGACTCATTGGCAGACCGACACCGTGGAAAACCTCTTGGACAATTGCGAATCGCGACCCCTGCTTGAAGCGCTTGAAAAAACGCTGGATTTCAACCTGGCAGATTACCCGATCGCTTCCGACACCCCGCCGATCCTGGGTTTGTTGGCCTGCGAACCTTTCAGAATTCCGATCAATCAATCGCTGCTCGACCTGTTCGCAAAGCCGCAGCAACGCCTTGATAACCTGCGCAACAATCTCACGATCGATGGCAAACCGCTGGACGTGTTGCTGTTCAGCCCGATGACCGATCCCAGGCAATTGCTCCGCGATCTGGCCGCTGGTAGCGCGGCCGGGCCCAGACCGATGGGCGGGCGCCTGGTGGTCAATGCGTATCGCTGGCGGGTCACGTTCGAAGTCGCGTTGCGCGGGGTACAGAGCCTGCGGGATTTCGGCAGTCTGGTGCTGCGTCTGCTCGAGCAACGCGACCGTGCCGAGCAGGAAGAATCGCAGCAGAACCATTTGCTTGAGCTGGGTCGCTATGCCGAAACGGTACAGGAACAATCCATCGCCCAATTGGAGGCGAATGTCACAGCGCTGAAGCAGAGTCGGGCAATGGCGCAGGACCGGGCCGACGCCTATGCAATGCGTTACAGCGAAAACGTTTCGCCGATCGAGTATCAGGTCATGGCCAGTCTGCAGCAGTCGAAGACATCAGCACTGCAGGCCAAAGTTGTCAGGGTGGCAGGGGGCGTCATCGCGGCGTTGCCAAAAATCTATGGTACTTCCAACGGTGGCTTCAAACCCGAACACACTTTCGATGCGGTGGCTTTCGGCCTGGAGGTTTCTTCGTCATTGCTGCAAATCGACGCCGACCGACAGGCCACCACTGAAGGTTATCGCCGTCGCCGCAGTGAGTGGGCGCTGCAACGCGATCAGGCGCTGGCGGAGGTGGGCGCAATCGATGCGCAGATCGAAGCGCAAAGCCATGCGGTCAGCGCGGCGAGGTCCAGCCTTGAACAGACGCTCAGGGCCAACAGCCAAGCGTTGACCATGTACAACTTCCTTAAAAAACGCGCGAGCAATGCCGAGCTGTTCGGCTGGATGCTTGGCCAGCTCAAGGCTCTGCACTATCAGGCGTACGACGCAGTCGTCAGCCTGTGCCTTAGTGCTCAGGCTTCATTGGCTGCCGAAACCGGGGATTATGATGCCCCCGTCCCTTTGCCTCAGGCCTGGCTCGATCACCGTTATGGTCTGGGCTCGGGTGAACAACTGCATATGTACCTGCTGGACCAGGAGCGCAGGCGCTTGCAAAGCTACGAGCGGCGGCCGGAACTGATCAAAACCATTTCCTTGCAGCAGTTGTACGACGACAGAATCGAGCCTCAAGAGGGCATAGCCAGCTGGGCAGATGCACACGCGCAATTGATGGCAACAGGTGTGTTGGAGTTCAGACTGACCCAGTTGTTGTTCGACCGTGATCATCCTGGCCATTTCTGCCGGCAGATCAGTTCGGTGGAAGTCGATCTGCCTGTGCTGGCCGGTCCCTACGAGGATGTGCGGGCAACGTTGCAGCAGATCAGTAGCGTGACCGCGACCCGACCGACCACACAGTCTGTGCAGTATTTGCATAACCCCACCGCAATCGCACCTGGCGATCTGCTGTTCAACCTGCGTAGCGGTCAGCAGATCGTTTTGTCGGTCGGGCTTGGCGATAATGGCCAGACCCACCAGAAACCCGACGAAGGATTGCTCAACCCGTTTGAATACACGGGTGCCGTTTCCCATTGGCGGCTGAGTTTTCCTCGCCCGCTTAATCAGCCGCAAGCTGCAATGCTCAAATCCTTGACCAATATCATTCTTCGCGTGCGGTACTCCATCAAGGCCGGCGAGCCGACGTACGTCCAAAAGGTCACAGACCTGGTGACCGAGGCTGAAAACACCTATCTGGCGCGCCAACGCAACGGAGCCAGCGATCATGAATGAGCCCGTCGTGCAAAAAAATGAAAGCCTGCTGCTCAATGGTGACTTCAATGATCGACTCAAAGAGTGGCGTACCAGCGGTAGGGTTGGCCTGGCGAGCGAGTTTTATGATGGCGAGTTAGTCAATTTCATGGAGGTCGGTGTCGGGGCTTCGGCCACACAGGAAGTCAAAGCTCCCAAAACCCCCGGTGCACAAGCCGGTTACGAACTGACGTTTCTATGTGAACTGCGGCCCGGCGTTTCATGGTCGGGCGAATCGGGCTGGTTGCACATCCGCAAGCGCGGTGAAGTGTTGATGAGCATCGAGCTCACGGCGCCAGAAGGTCGGAATCCGGAGCTCGAAAACGCCCGACGGCTGGCGGGACAGCCGCTTGAATTCAAGCCGCGCGCGTATCAACGGTCGCTGGATCAATTGGAATTCGTCAGCGATGACGCATTGAGCTTCGAGGTCAGCGGTGTCCCTGACAACACGGGCGACAATCGTTCGGCAATCTGCATCACTCGAATCGACCTGCAACTGAAGCTTGAACCGCTGCAACTGCAGACGGTGCGACTGGATAGCGAAGATCTGCCACCAGGCCAGACGTTATACCTTTGCCTGGGCGCTTCCCTTGGCGATGACCCGGACGACTCTCTGTTCATTCCCCACGGCCTGTCTTTTATTCCGGCAGACGGCAGCGCCTGGCTGGATACGAATATCGCATTGATCATTCACGGCAACCCGATGGAGTCAGTCAAGGCGACCCCCGACTGGGGCGCCTATCAACCGCTATTGTCGCAGTGGTCGCTCGATTGCCCGGATATGCAGGAGGAAAAGGCTCATGACTTCACGATAAGTCTGGTGAACCAGTACAACGCCGAGCCTTACACGATTGACGTATCGTTGGGGCATCATCGATTAGCGCTTCGCGAAGTACAGTGCGCGGCTTATTACCCGGTCCTGGAGTATGCGCAAAGCGTCCGTTTGGGTGTGCAGGTTCTCTCTTACTACACCAGTCAGGCGCTTGATGGCCGGGAAGTCAGGTGGACGACTGCCGGGCAAGGTGTTCTGGGCACCAGCATCACTGATGAACAAGGCTTGGTCTACTTCGATTTCGTTCCTGAGCAAGCAGGCGATTTCGTCCTCACAGCTTCGGTCGACAGTCCTTATTACCCTAGTGGCGAGGTGACTCTCGAGTTTTCGGTCACGGTGCTGGCGACCGATCCCTGGATGGACTTGCGTTGCGTTGTCGAATCGCAGGTAACCCTGTGGAGCGCGATCGGTTATCCCAATCGTGGCACTGATTACCCCTTCATTGTGCGCTTGCCCGCCGACAGCCCTTTGCTGGCGACTGATCTATCGCTGCACTGGAGCGGCGTCGGGCATGAAGAGCTGAAGGTCACGGTCAACCCGCCACTCCAGCAACCGGTCGCTTTCGATGGGGACGATAGTCTCTGGACGCTGGCCTGCGAGGACTGGCTGGACGGTCGCTTCGAACTGTCATTGGTCTGCTCGAAGCTGTTACTGCCATCGCCGCGTAAACCCATGTCGCTGGCGCGCAACAAGGTCAGGATCGCTGACACGCGCGGCCCGAATATTTCACCGGTTGTCGAGGACTCCGAAAAGACGTTGATGCGGGTGCAGGTGGTGCATGTCACTGACAAAGGTGCCGGTGAGCCAGTGATTGATGCGATCGTCGACTGGCAAACCCCCGAGGGCATTGTCGAGTCTCGTACCGGCAGTGGGGGCTGGGCCAGCCTGTATTACCGACCGTTGACGGCTTTGAGCAACGAGACGATTACCGCCAGTGTGAG
The DNA here is from genome assembly GCF_001425545.1 of Pseudomonas sp. Leaf434. Classification (NCBI taxonomy): domain Bacteria; kingdom Pseudomonadati; phylum Pseudomonadota; class Gammaproteobacteria; order Pseudomonadales; family Pseudomonadaceae; genus Pseudomonas; species Pseudomonas sp. Leaf434. The sequence continues at coordinate 27,693 of NZ_LMQZ01000008.1, forward strand.
TGCCTACGAAGGCGGGCCGGCAGATGAACACTCATTTTCGGTCACGGCGTTTGCACGAGACGAATGGAAGGACAAGGTCAGCATCACGTTTGATGCCGTTCCGATTGCCCATGACGGAATCGCATGCAAGCGCGGCCAGAGGCATATCCTGACGGTCCGGGCATTAGCGGGCAGCCCGTTGATTGGCGAGGCAATTACGCTCGGATGGCGGAACGAAAATCCAGAGAACGGTCTGGCGGTGAGCGACCTTGACGTACCGAGAATATTGCGCGAAGGGGAAGATCTGAGTTGGTTGTTCAGCTCTGATCGTATCGAAAGTACCAGCAGTATTTTCGAGGTGAGTTTGCGCACTGACACTCTCACGAACAAGGATTTTTCTTGCCGACTGTTATCACCTGACCTCCATGAAGAAATGACCGTGGTCCTGGATCAGATGACCGATCTCAGGGGCCAGCCACTCTTTCCGTGTATCGGCGCTGTACATCGCTATATCTTCCGCACCAATGCGCTAAGCCCTTTAGTGGGTATTGCCATGGATCTGGTATGGAGTGGAAGCCCGGCGGCAGAGCTCGGAATCGAATTGAGTCCACCCCGCGGAAGCGAAAATTTTGTGGATGACAGCGGGTTTATCTGGACGCTGGACTGTTCAAAAAGTACCAAACCCGGTGTCTTCGCACTTCGGTTCGTTATCGATACCCATGGTTTCAGCGACATCAATACGATGACCTTGGGCCACAATAAAATCACTATCGAAGACGCCCGTGCATCTGCGGTGGATCCGGTCATTGGGCAGGATCCTGCGTGGATGTGGCTGAAGGTACGCTCCCCTTATGGTCCCGACCTCGCTCTGGATCAAGTGCCTGTTCAATGGACAGGCGACGGCAGCACCGAAGAGCACAGGACGGCTGCCGATGGCTGGAGTGGTTTTCCCTTTGCGCCATCCACCGCAGGTGAACATGTGGTGACAGCGGCGGTTATCAGCCCTTATGACCGTTTTGAAGAGCGCCGAACCATGAAGGTTCTAGCGCTGGAAGGGGATCCCTGGGCCGGATTTGAATACAGTTTCGACTCCCAACCGTTTCAGCCACTGGGTCAAAGCGCTGAGTTCCCTCGGCGCAAGGGGCAGCACCAATTGCGCGTGAGTGCCCCGGCGGGCAGCGCGTTGTTTGACCATCACCTGACGCTGGGCATGACCGGCACCGGGCCGACGGAATTGGGCATGCGCTTCGAGGAGCCACGTCTGGGTGACCCCAGGCTTTTCTCGAGCGCTGGAATGACCTATCGGTTCAACGCGGGCGACATCAAGGACGGGCGTTTCGGCCTGCGCTTTTCCTCGGCGCGGTTGGCCAGGCTTTCTCCGGTTATTGCAATGTCGCTGGGGCAAGGCGCGCAGGTGGTAAAAATTGCGGATCGTTCACGCAGCAGTCAGACGCTGTTTTGGGGCGAGGCTGTATCTGAGCAGATCACCATTGTGTCGGGCATCAGTGGCAGACCGATGGTGGGGATGAAGGTTGTCTGGTGCAGTCCGGACCTTGGTGAGGTGACCACCACTACCAACTTCTACGGTGAAGCGCGGATACGGTTTGTGCCGACAACACCGGGTGCGGCGCAACTGACCGCCACGGTGGGCGATGCGCTGTATTCGGAGTCGATTTCTTTACCGTTTTTGCTGCACGAGCCCCGGGAGATCAAGGAACTGATCAGCGCTGATCCGAGCGGGTATCCGGGGCAGGTGATGACCGCGCAAGTCCTGGTAGTGTCAGCCAGTACCGCGCAACCCTTGGCCAATGTCGAAGTGATGTGGGAGTACGACCGCACCTCGCTGCCGACAACCCTGACGGATGCCGAAGGCAAGGCAACGGCGCGCATTGTCTTGGGAGGAGCAGGCGAGGCTGCATTGCGGGCGTCGGTAAAGGGTGGTTTGGCTGGCTGGGTGGTAAAAACGCTCTGGTTGACCGTCACTGAGTGTCCAGCAGCGGTGGAATCCGTTGTTGCGTCGCCTAATCCGGTTCCCTTGCAGACCTACGTCTCCATGACCGCGCTGATTGTGGCCAAGGAGGGGCGAGAGCCCATGCCCAGACGGAAAATCCTTGTTTCCACAAATGGAGCACCGTTCACTGAGTCGTTTACCGATCACCGCGGGCGATACCAGGCTCACTGGCGGCCGATGAACCTTACGGAGCAGATTTCGCTGGTCGTCAAAGTAGAAAACAGCGACGGCACTTCGGACAGCGGCGCTGTGTATGTTGCAGTCACCAACTGATCGAATCTGTCAGATCGCAGCGGTCTTTTTCCAGCTCATGTAACTTGTCACCAGTCCGGCCCCCAGCTCGGCGGGCCGAACATCCATCACTGCAACGCCATGAGCAGTCAGCCGCTCATGGAGTTGCGAGCGGGCATTGAGAAAATCGATGGTGCCGCAGTAGGCGAGCGCCTCGGGCAACGTTTGCACCGTGGTCTGGTGCAATGTATCCAACGCCTGTTCACGCAGGCTCGCCACCAGCACCCGATGTTGTGCGCTCAGACGTTTGACTGCGGCCAGCAGTTGCTCGTCTTCATCGCGCAAATTGGTTACCAGCACTACCAGCGCCCTACGCTTTTGGCGGGCCAATAGCTGGTTGGCTGCAGCCTGATAATCGGCGGGGCGCTGAGTGCTCTCGAGGTCATAAACAGCGTTGAGCAAGACATTCAGTTGGCCGCTGCCTTTGACCGGCGCGACATGGCGCGGCTTATCACCGGCAAAGGTACTCATGCCCACCGCATCCCCTTGGCGCAACGCCACATAACTGAGTAACAGGCAGGCATTGAGCGCGTGATCGAAGTGCGACAGCTCACCGTCCTGGCTGCGCATCTGCCGGCCGCAGTCGAGCATGAAAATGATCTGCTGATCTCTTTCGTCTTCGTACTCGCGGGCAATCGGTGTGCGCTGACGGGCGGTGGCTTTCCAGTCGATCTGGCGCAGGCTGTCGCCCTCGCGAAATTCGCGCAACTGATGGAATTCCTGACCCTGACCGCGCCGTTGTCGTTGGCGCACGCCGAGCTGGCTGAGCCAGTTGTCGACGGCGCGCAACTCGCCGCCGTAAAGCCGGGCGAAGTCCGGGAAGACGCGGGTTTCGTCGCGGACGCTGAGCAGGCGTTTGCCGGACCATAATCCCAAAGGGCTGGGCAGGTTGACTTCGCACTGTTCGAAGCTGAAATGCCCGCGTTCGAGAGGGCGCAGACGGTAGCTGATCTGGCTGACATGGCCGGGTTGAAGCTCGACAAGCATCGGCAGATGTTCAAACGCCAGACCGTCGGGAACGTGGTCGAAGAGTCCAATGGCCAGTGGCTCGGCAAATTCATGGGCCACCTCCAGCTTCACCTCCGCCCAGCGCCCCAATGCCAGGCTGCCGGGCATCTGTCGCTTGATGCGCGGCGAGGGCAGGCGTCTGAGGCGCACAGCGTCGATCACCGCCAAGGCCAGCAGCGCCAGGAGCAAACCCCAGTTGATCGAAATCAGGCTGGACGGGAGGTCGATCTGCAACGCCTGCAACGCGCCGAGCACGATACTGACAACCACCAGCAAGGCCAGCCAGATCAGCAGCAGCCGAGACGGTTTCACAGGCGCGGCGCCGGCACTTGATCGAGCAATTGCGTGAGCACCTGATCGACCTGCAGGCCTTCGATATCCAGCTCCGGCGCGATGCGCACGCGATGACGCAACACCGCCAGCGCGCAGCCTTTGATGTCATCCGGGATTACAAACTCGCCGCCGCGCAACAACGCCCGGGCACGGGCACAGCGAACCAATGCAATCGAGGCGCGTGGCCCGGCGCCGAGGGTCAGCCCCGGCCAGGTGCGCGTGCTGCGCGCCAGGCGCACGGCGTAATCGAGGACCTGATCGTCCAGCGGCAAATCACTGGCGATGCGCTGCAAGGCTTGAACATCCTTGGCTTGCAACACCGTGCGCAGCGGTTGCACATCGAGCATGTCGGCGCGGGTCGAACGACAGACCTGACGGACCATGTTCAGCTCCTGATCGGCGTCGGGGTAATCCATACGCACCTTGAGCATGAAGCGGTCAAGCTCGGCTTCCGGCAGTGGATAGGTGCCTTCCTGTTCGATCGGATTCTGCGTCGCCAGCACCATGAACGGTTGCGCGATGGGCAGGGCGCGTCCTTCGAGCGTCACCTGGCGCTCCTGCATGGCTTCGAGCAACGCTGCCTGGGTTTTTGCCGGGGCGCGGTTGATCTCGTCCGCCAGCAGCAGGTTGGTGAACAGCGGGCCTTTGCGCAGCTTGAACTGCTCGGTCTGCAAGTCATACACGGCGTGACCGGTGACGTCGCTGGGCATCAGATCAGGGGTGAACTGGATGCGCGCGAACTCGCCGCCAAAGCATCGCGCCAGTGCTCGCACCAGCAAGGTTTTGCCCAGGCCGGGCACGCCTTCAAGCAGCACGTGGCCGCCGGCAATCAGCGCGGTCAGGACAGCGTCGACCACCGCATCCTGGCCAATCAGCGCCTTGTTCAATTCGTTGCGCACTGCCTGCGCCAACTGGCTGGCGCGCTGGCGCTGCTGGGCGGCGTGCGTCGCGCTGCCGGGCTCGATCTGTTCAGTCATAACGCGTTCCTCAAGGTTTGCAGATGAGCGACCTGACGGCTGAATTCGGCGCTGGACAAACGCTGCTTCGGTCGTGGGCTCAGGGCCTGGCTGATGGCGCGGGTGGGTTGCCGGGTCAGGCGCGATAACGCCAGCCATTGCTCGGCCACATTCAATTGATCGAAACCGGGATGGCGGCGGCGGGCGCGGCGCAGGATGTCTTGTTGCAAGGCTTGCAGCAGCGCCTGCTGGCCGTTGTGGCGCAGGAGGAAATCGGCGCTCGCACGCAGATGCTCCAGCAGTTGGCGGCGACCCGCTGGCGCCGGCATTTGCACCGGGCCGTGACGCACGCCGGCCTGCCACAACCACAGGCCGATCAAGGCGAGCAGGGCGACAATGGCCTGCGCAAAGTAGCGCCAGAGCAACGTCCACAGACCATCGTGCGCCGTGTTGTAAACCAGCGTGACGTCGGTGTCGGCGCTCAGATACCAGAGCAGCCAGGCGTTGTCGTATTTGCCGATAGCCGGGGTTTTCCACAGCTCGGCATCGGTGACCACGGTGATCGTGCCGAGGCCGTACACCCGTTGCATCATGTGCGTGGCTTTGGCGCTGTTGGCCCAGGCTTGCGCGACATTGTTCGGGTCGTCGAGGTGGAAGTCGGTGTCGAAACCGGCGTAGGCCGGCGCGTCTTCATCTTCCAGATACAGTTTGGTCAGTTTCGGGAAGCGGTCCTTTTCCCCGTCCTCGGGAGGATCTTTCAAGTCCTTGCTCAGCGATTGGTGCAGTTGCACCTTGTCGAGCAGCAGATCATTACTTTGCCCGGTTTGCGCATCCCACAACGATTCGGCGACGAACACCAGACGTCCTCCGGCGCGAGTCCAGTTCAACACCTGATCGACTTCACGCGGTGTCATCCGGGCGCGCTCGCCGAACAACAACAAGGTGTGGCTGTGCGGATCGATCTGCGGCAGTACCGCCAGGGTCTCGGCGTGACTGACCGCGAGGCCGCGCTCGCGCAGGAACATTTCCGCCGCCAGATAAGGATTGGCTTGCGCGGCAGGCGAGGGGCCGTGATCGATGACTTCCTGATAAGGGCGGGCTTTGAGGTAGAGGAACAGACTCAAGCCGCCAAGCAGCAAAAACGCCAGCGCAGCCAACGACCCGCCAATGCGCCGGTTCAATGCCCGGACCCTTTGCTGAACAATTCACGCCAGCCGTTACACAGCTCTGCTTGCAGGTGCGCGGCTGGAAGTCGGTGCCCGTAGGCCATGTTCTGCCAGTGAACAGTGAGGTTGCGGCTGTAGGCGAGCAGGTCCGGGCGTTGCAATTGCTCGATGCGGTTGAGGATCTGGCTCTCGGTGTCGGCGGCTTTGAGCGTCAGGTCGAAATCATGCAACAGATGGCTGAGCAGGCCGCGATAGAGCAGGCCCAGCGCGGCCCGAGGTTCGCTCAGCCACAATTGTTCGGCACTGGCGGCGATGTCATCGGGAAGGGTTTCACGGTTCAGATCCAGCCCGAAGACGTGTGGCGGCGCCGGTGGTTTGCTGCGCGAGGGCAGGTTCGGGCGACGACTGACGAAGGCCCGGAGAAATTCGCGATAACGCCAGACCAGCCAGCCCAGCGCGGCAATCAGCGCGCCCCACAACAGCACTTCAATCACGTGCGCCAAGGCATCAAGGTGTCGACCGTCGAGCCAACCGAGAAGGGTTTTCAGCCACTGCGGAGCCTCACCCGGTTGCGCGTCCTTGGCCGGGCTTGCCGGGTCGTCTCCGAAGCGATAGCGGGTGACGCTTTCCTTGTTCTTGAACGGCGGTTGTTCGAGCAGCGACTGGATGCTGTCGCGCGAGGCCTGACTGGTCAGCGGCTGATTGAGCAACCGTGGAGCATCCGGCGCATCGCTGGCCCATACCGGTTGCAGGTTCGGCAGCAGCAGACACGCCGCCAGCAACACACCGAGCACGCTGCTGTTCAAACGCTGGCGCAAACGGCGGAAAACCAGCTCGATGTCCCAGGCTTCCAGTTGCGTGCGACGGTTCAGGTACAGGCTGAAGCCGCAGGCGACATAAACCGGTCCCCAGGCCACCAGGATCAGCGCATAAAAAACGTTGGTCAGGTGCTCCAGCCAGCGCCAGTCCTGATCGGCGGCAAGCAGCAGCGATTGCCAGTCCCAGTCGGTTTCGATCTGCTGCGGCAAGAGCATGTAGAACAGCAGCATCAAGCCGATCCACAGTGCGGTTTCCAGATGCACGCCGATAATCGTCAGCCATTGCGCGGCGCCACCGTTGCGTTGCAGCAGCACCAGCAGACGTTGTTGTCTGGCCTCGCCGTCGAGCCCTTCGAGTTGGGTCACTGGCAGCACAAAGCTGCGACTCAGACTCAGCCGTCGCCAGGTCAGACTGGCCAGCAGTTGCGGCTTGAGCAGGCGCGGCCACTCGCGCAAGGCTTGTCTGAGGGTTGGCGTTTCACCGAACAGCGCTTTGGAGAGGATGTACAGCGGCAGGCGTTCGTAGGCCGGTTTCAGCCACCAGAAAATGAACACCGCCAGTGATGGCCAATCCCACAGCAACAGGCTGAGCAGGGCGAACAGCGGCAGGGTGACGATCGCCCAACTGGTCATCAACAACCGGCGATGCTGCTGGCTCATCAACACGCCCAGGTCCATGGCTTCCCAGGTCGTGCGCGGGCGGATCACTACGCTGGCGTCACTCAGGCGCATGACGAATCCTTCCGGCAAATAGCAGATACACCGCGACGGTCAGCCACAGCGCGGCGCCGACGGCGTATTTGGTCAGCGGCGTGACACTGGTTTTCGACGACCAATAAGCCTCGATGAATGCTGCGATCAACAGGAACAACATCGCCCCACACACCAGCAACACGCTTTTGCGTGCGGCCAGACGCAGCGCCTCGCCCCATGTCAGACGTCCGGGGGCGATCAGCGCCCAGCCCAGCTTGAGGCCCGCCGCGCCGGCGAGGGCAATGGCGCTCAGTTCGAACGCACCGTGACCGATCACGAACGACCAGAAGGTCTGGCCGAAACCGATCTCGCTGAGATGCCCGGCCACCGCGCCGATGATCATGCCGTTGTAAAGCAGGAAAAAACCGCTGCCCACGCCCATCAGCAAACCGCTGGCGAACGTCTGAAAGGCGATGCCCGTGTTGTGCATCACGTAATAGCCGAACATTACCCAGTCTTCGCTGGCCGCCCGTTCCGCCGAGCGTCCGAGGTGGCCGGCAACGGGGTCGTACATGCCTTGCATCTCGCGCACCTGTTCGGCCGGGATCAGGTTGTAGATCAGTTCCGGGAACAGATAAACCAGCACGCCAAAACCGATCAGGCTGCCGAAAAACAACAGGCTGGCGGCCGCAACGAAGCGCCATTGTTCGCGCACCAGTCGCGGGAAGTCGGCGAGGATAAAGCTGATGATTTGCGCCCCGAGCCGACTGCGATGCCGATAGAGCTGTTGATGGCCGCGCAGCACTTGTTGTTGCAATGAATCGATCAGAAAACTGCTGTAGCCGCGCGCCTGGGCCAGAGCCAGATGTTGGCAGAGACGCCGATAGGCCTTGGGAAAATCGCTGACTTGCGCTGTCTCCTTGCCTTGTTCTAGGCGTTCGAGCGCCACGGCGAAGCGCTCCCATTCGGCCTTGTGGCGACTTTCGAACAGGCTCTGCTTCATGCGCTCGGCCCCAACAGGCCGCGCGCGATGCCGTTGAGTTCAGACACGGCTTTGGGCGCAGAGATGTGCAGCGGCTGCGCCAGCAATGCCGCCAGCTCGTTGACCCGTGCGGGAGAGAGCTCGGCCTGACGCTCGGCGAAACCGAGTACCGCGCGTTGTTCGCTCAAGGTCAGCGGAACGGGGCTGCGGCGAGGTTCAGCGTCAGGCAGTTGCGGGCGGCTCAGCGGGCGTTCGCTGTAAACCACCAAGGTGCCGGCGGCAATGTCGCCGAGGCGTTTGAAGGTCGGGTGTTGCAGGCAACTGAGCGCACCGAGGAAATAGCCGAAGGGCAGTAGATCGACAAAGCGCAACAGGTTGCGCAATAGCGAGGCCGACCAGCCGATCGGCGTGCCGTCATCGTGCACCACGCGCAAACCCAGCCATTGCTTACCCGGCGAACGGCCCTGACGCAGCACCTCGAACAGCACCATGTACCACCAGCTGATGGCAAACAGCAGCAAGGAACCGAGGCCCATGCCGAGCTTGCCGAGAAATGCCAGCGCGATAAACAGCACGCCGAGGATCAAGCCGCGAATGCCTAGATCGATGGCAAACGCCACGGCGCGCACCATCAACCCGGCGGGGCGCAGTGGCAGATCGATGCCTTCCGGCGTTTCGACCTGATGCCGGGTATCCAGCGGTGCTTTCCTTCGCGGTGCTGTGGGCTCGAGCATGGGCTACCTGATGTTCGCCTGTTCGGGATGCAAGTGCGCCTGATGCTAGCAGCCTCTCGGGTGTGGGAGCGAGCCTGCTCGCGAATGTGGTGGATCAGTCAGCCTATGTGCAACTGACGGAAAGCCTTCGCGAGCAGGCTCGCTCCCACAAGGGCAATGCATTCCAGTTGTAGGAATCTGGAGAAATTGCTGTTCGAGGGCGACCAGGCTGGCCGTGGCAACCCTGAAACGCCTAGACTTCGCCGATCTTCTGTTCAGGATTCGCCCGTGACTTCAATCTTCTGGTACGACTACGAAACCACTGGCATCAATCCGCGCAACGACCGACCGCTGCAGGTGGCCGGGATTCGCACCGACCATGCGCTCAACGAAATCGACGAGCCGGTCAATCTCTATTGCCAGCCCAGCGAGGACATCCTGCCGCACCCGGCGGCGTGCGCGATCACCGGCATCACCCCGGGCCAGCTCGCTGAAAAAGGCCTGAGCGAAGCCGACTTCATGACTCGCGTACATGCGCAACTGGCCGCACCGGGGACCTGTGGCGCCGGTTACAACACCTTGCGTTTCGACGACGAGATGACCCGCTACAGCCTGTATCGCAATTTCTTCGACCCCTATGCCCGTGAATGGCAGGGCGGCAACAGTCGCTGGGATCTGATTGATGTGGTGCGCGCCGCTTACGCATTGCGCCCCGATGGTCTGGTCTGGCCGACCGATGATGAAGGCCGCGTGACCCTCAAGCTCGAACGTCTCACGGCGGCCAACAATATCGATCACGGCCATGCCCACGAGGCGCTGTCGGATGTGCGCGCCACCATCGCACTGGCGCGGCTGATTCGCGAGAAACAACCCAAGCTCTACGAGTGGCTGTTCCAGTTGCGCAGCAAACAGAAGGTGATGGATCAGATCCGCCTGTTGCAGCCACTGGTGCATGTGTCCGGGCGTTTCTCGGCGGCGCGCAGTTATGTCGGCGTGGTGTTGCCGCTGGCCTGGCACCCGAAGAATCGCAACGCCTTGATCGTCTGTGATCTGCATCTTGATCCGCAGGGGTTGCTGGACCTCGATGCGCAAGCCTTGCGTCAGCGTCTTTATACCCGTCGCGATGAGTTGGTCGAAGGTGAGTTACCGGTACCGCTCAAGCTGATTCATATCAATCGTTGCCCGGTAGTGGCGCCGCTGGCGGTATTGCGCGCACAAGACCAGCAGCGCCTTGGGCTGGACATGGCGCTTTATCATGAGCGGGCAGTGCGACTAACTGACGCACAACAAGTCTGGAAAGATAAAGTCGCGGCGATTTATGCCAGCGAAGACTTCGTTCCCAGCGAAGATCCCGAGCAGCAGTTGTACGATGGATTTATCGGTGATCGTGATCGTCGTTTATGCGAACAAGTTCGAACGGCGGATCCTGCGCAGTTGGCGCAAGAGCAGTGGCCTTTCGATGATGAACGTTTGCCTGAATTACTTTTTCGATATCGAGCACGCAACTTTCCGGACACCCTGGATGTGGCCGAGCAAGAGCGCTGGAAATTATTTTGTCAGCAACGCCTGACGCAACCTGAGGCCGGTGCGCCGAATACCGTGCAGTCATTTATCGAGGCGGCAGAGCAATGGTCGCTTAGTGCGTCACCGATGCAGCGAGAGGTGCTCAATGACTGGCAGAATTATGTCCAGGCATTACGCAAACGTTTGAATCTGTGAAATCGAACATGCCCGGACAATAAATTACGGGCATAAAAAAACGCCAGCGCTAGCTGGCGTTCTTTTGTTCGCGGATCGCTCTGCGAAGGCGTTGCGGCTTAGCCCAGCAGGGTCGCCCAGCCTTCAACCACGTCGCCGCCCCACTTGGCTTTCCACTCTTTCAGAGTCTTGTGGTTGCCACCTTTGGTTTCGATGACTTCACCGTTGTGCGGGTTTTTGTATTGCTTAACTTTGCGTGCACGCTTGGTGCCGGTAGTTTTCACTGCGCCGCCGCGTGGAGCCTTGGATTTGGCTTCTGGATCCAGCAGCGCGATGATGTCACGCAGGGACTTGGAGTATTCACCCATCAGCGTGCGCAGTTTGCCTTCGAATTCCAGTTCGGCTTGCAGTTTGTCGTCTTCGGACAGGTTCTTCAGACGGGCTTGCAGCTCTTTGATGGCTTCTTCGGTGGCGCGATATTCGTTGATCAAGGACATGAGTACTACCTTTTTTAGAATGCTGAATGACAGGGGACAGTGCCGCAATAATAGTCAGGCTGTTTCATCAAGTAAACATTTAGATCGGCTTTTTATTTAAATGAGTTACAGGAATTAGCCGCGCTTTGAATGTTCCGTTAAATAATGTGATGCAGTCAGCACAGATATTTACAGTTGTCTGACAAAAGCCCCGCTAAAGCGTCACTGTCTTGACGTAAGACCTGCGCCAGAAAGCCGTTTGACCATGCTTTGTCCCACCCGGCGCGTATGCGTACTGCAGTTTTCCTGCGCAGTCGCTAGAATGGCGGCCTTTGTGAAGTTCTGGAGTTTCCCCCTCATGCGCACTTTTCGGCTGGTGATCTCTTGCCCGGACCGCGTTGGCATCGTTGCCAAAGTCAGTAATTTTCTGGCCTCTCATAATGGCTGGATCACCGAAGCGAGCCACCACTCTGACAATCAAGTGGGCTGGTTCTTCATGCGTCACGAAATCCGTGCCGATTCCCTGCCGTTCGGTATTGAAGAGTTGCGCGAGAAGTTCGCGCCGATCGCCGAAGAGTTCTCGATGGACTGGCGCATCACCGACACCGAGCAGAAAAAACGCGTGGTGCTGATGGCCAGCCGCGAATCCCACTGCCTGGCCGACCTGCTGCACCGCTGGCACAGCGATGAACTGGATTGCGAAATCGCCTGCGTGATCTCCAACCATGACGACCTGCGCAGCATGGTCGAGTGGCACGGCATCCCTTACTACCACGTGCCGGTCAATCCGCAGGACAAGCAGCCAGCATTCGACGAAGTATCGAGGCTGGTCAAACAGCACGACGCCGAAGTGGTGGTGCTGGCGCGCTACATGCAGATCCTGCCGCCGGACATGTGCCGCGAATACGCGCACAAAGTCATCAACATTCACCACAGCTTCCTGCCATCGTTCGTCGGCGCCAAGCCGTATCATCAGGCGTCGCTGCGTGGTGTGAAGCTGATCGGCGCGACCTGCCACTATGTCACTGAAGAGCTGGACGCCGGCCCGATCATCGAGCAGGACGTGGTGCGTGTCAGCCACAGCGACAGCATCGAAGACATGGTGCGTTTCGGCCGTGACGTCGAGAAGATGGTGCTGGCCCGTGGTCTGCGTTATCACCTGGAAGACCGCGTGCTGGTGCACGGCAACAAGACAGTTGTGTTCTGATCGAGCACGACACGCTTGAAAAACCAGGGGCCTGGGCGTTGAATCGCTCAGGCCCTTGTCATTTGAGCCCGAGGAAAAGTCATGAGCGATCCGCTGGACAAAGCCACTTCCAAAGCCCCCGCCACTCTTGGTGAAGGTTGCCTCAGCCGCTACGATCCGGATGACATGAGCCCGGACGACGGCACCGAATTCCCCGGTGCCGCCGAGCTTTGGGAGCAGCTCCAACAAGAGCAGGACGAACCTAAGAAGCCTGCCTGACGTTCATCAACTTCTTCAGCAACGGCTTGCCCAGCATCAACACGAACACCGGGCCGCCAACCAGCAGATAGAAGTAATACGTCACCACGCGCCAGATCAGGATCGCCGCCGCTGCGGTGGATTTGCCCACCATCGGCGCGAGCAGCGCAGCCGAGGTCAGCTCTGCCGCCCCTGCGCCGCCGGGTAACAGGCTGAATTGGCCGGCGCCCAGCGAAAGCATCTGCACCAGAAAACTCCACGCCCACTGCAAATCCGCGCCGAGCCCGCGCAGGGCCAGATACAGCACGCTGTAGCGCAGCAGCCAGTGCAAGCAGGTCAGGGCGAACACCTGAACCAGCGTCTGCCAGGGCAACTTCAAGGTATCGGTAAACGCTGCGAGAAAGTGCAGCAACTTGCGCGCCCAGCGTCGACGAGTGCGTGCCGTCACGTTCATTCCTGCCAACAGCCGCCCGCTCAGGCGAATCAACGCTCGGTGATAACGCGCGATCAACACGCAACTGAACAACCCCCCAAACAACGAAACGGCGCTGACGGTCAGCAGCCACTCGAGGCGATCGCTCAGGTGCTGGAACAGCGCATAGATCAGAATCCCGCTGAGTGCGCAGAGAAAGAACAGCAGATCGCTGAGCTGATCCATGGCAAACACTGCGCTGCCTCGCGCCGGACGCACGCCGCAACGGGCGAGCAGAGCCATGATCGTCAGCGGCCCGCCGCTGCCGCCGGGCGTGGCGCAATACGCGAACTCGGCCGCCATCACCACGCCGAGGCTTTTCAAGGGCGCGACTTTTTCTCGCTGGTCGCCGAGCAACAAACGCAAGCGCAGCGTATTGATGCCCCAGCAGAGCAGAATCATGCCGAACATGATCAACAGCCAGTGCAGCGGAAAACTGCGCAGGCGCGACCACGTCTCGCCGCCGCCGAGCAGTACCGGAATCAGCACCGCCGCCAGCAGGCCGATCAGCAACAACAGGCTGCGCTTCATGCTGCGCGTTCCAGCTGACCGCGCTGTCGGGCCAGCCAGTCGATCTTGGTCAGCGGCACGCGTCCCTCCGCCAGCAGGCGTTGCAGCGTGTGCAACCAGTAATCGCGAGAAAAGCGGTGACGCATGTCCACCGGATGCAGGCCCAGACGAATCACCGATGCCTCGCGCCAGCGCTGTTCACGCTGGTCGCTGACGATTTTCGACAAGCCACGACGCCAGGCACTGCGCGCACTCCACACCAGCCCCGGTGCATCTATGGCGCTGAAGTCGGGCAAGCGATAAAGATGCTGCGGATCGCTGGTGTAACTGAGCGGTAATTCGCGCAAGGCCTGGCGGGTGCCGTCGCTCATCAGCCAGGCCGGGGCGACGAAACCCTGCACCGGCCAGTCGAAGCGCTGAAACATGTCCAGACCTGCGTGCAGGCGGGCAAGGGCAGCTTCGCGGGACAGGCGGTAAAACTCGCCTTCGTGGGTGTAGACCCGGCGCATGAACCAGTCGCGCGGGGTGTTTGGCATGGGTTCCTGATCGTCGTGGTAGTAGCCGTGCAGCGCCAGTTCATCGCCTCGGGTGACCCTGGCATCGAGCACTCGGCGAAACGCCGGGTTGGCGTCAAGGGCATCGTGGCGATGGAAATCCGGCACCACCAGCCACGTCATCGGCACATCACCCAAGGCATCGACAGCCTCGACGAAGGGCTGGTAATCCGCCCACGTCGAGGGCGCCACATCATGCAACACCAGGCAAACAGCTTTCATTTCTTCAACCATTGGCCACCCGTGGCAGCGTATGGCCGAGCACGGCGTGATAGTGGCTGAGCAGGCTGTCGACCACGGTGTCCCAGGCATAATGCCGTTCGACGTGCTGGCGCGCCTGTTGACCGAGGCGGGCGCAGCCGCGACTGAACAGCTCGCGCACGGCATTGGCCATGGCCTGCGGATTGTTCGGTGCACAGAGCAGGCCGCAGGACTCGTTGACGATCTCTTCAAACGCCCCGGCCGCCACCGCCACCACGGGAATGCCGCAGGCCATGGCCTCAAGGATGACCAGGCCGAAGGTTTCCTGGTCGCCGGCATGCAGCAGCGCATCGGCGCTGGCCATCAGCCGCGCGACTTTCGGCGCCGGGCAGAATTCGTCGATAACGCTGACGTTGTCCGGCACCGCCGCAGGCATCGACGAGCCGACCAACAACAAGTGATAGCGCGGACCGAGGCGTTGCATGCACTTGAGCAGCACCGGCAGGTTTTTCTCCTTGGAACCGCGCCCGGCAAAGATCAGCAGGCGCGTGTCTTCGGCAATGCCCAGCTCGGCCCGCAGGCCAGGGTCGCGGACGTCGGGATGGAAAGTGTGCAGATCCACGCCCAGCGGTTGCACATGGACATTGCGTACACCAAGCCCGATGAGCTTGTCGGCCATGACCTGGCTCGGCGCGAGAACGCGGTCGAAATTGCCGTAGAGACGGGTGACATAAGCTTCGACATTCGGTGTGACCCAATGGCCCATGCGATTGCCCGCCAGCAGCGGTAGATCCGAGTGATAAAAGCCGATCACCGGAACGTCCAGCTGCCGCCGCGCATCCAGCGCCGCCCATGCGGTGAGGTAGGGATCGCCGACTTCGATCAGATCCGGCTGCAGATCCTGCAGGACGTTTCGCCATGGCGCCAGCCGCAGCGGGAAGCGATAGCCTTTGCCAAAGGGCAGGGCGGGCGCTGGAACCGTATAAATGCCGTCATGTTCACCCAGTCGCGCGCCGGGGATCAGCAGGCTGTGGCGAATGGCGTTGCGCTCGCCAAGGCGACGGTGTTTGGCATCCAGATAAGTCCGCACGCCACCGCTGGCCGGGGCGTAGAACATGGTGATGTCGGCGATATGCACGGTGAGCAACCCTCCGCTGTGTTGTTCTCCCTTGATTGACCTTTATCCAGAATAGATGTTCGGTCGGGATTGCGCGGTGGGGTGTCACTCGGGTTTTGTTGAAAGGTAGATATTCGCGAGCAGGCTCGCTCCCACAATGGAATGCATTTTCCCTGTGGGAGCGAGCCTGCTCGCGAAGCGGCCAGTCGTCGCAGCTTAAATCCTGAAGCTGCCAACCAACTGCTTGAGACGCGAAGCCTGCTGCTCCAGATCCGAACAAGCGCGCAACGTCGCTTGCAGGTTCTCCACGCCTTCCTGGTTCAGCGTGTTGATCTCGGTGATATCGACATTGATCGACTCGACCACCGCGGTTTGTTCTTCGGTCGCGGTCGCCACCGACTGGTTCATCCCGTCGATCTCGCCAATGCGCAGGGTCACGCTGTTCAGGCGTTCGCCGGCGAGGTTGGCGATCTCGACGCTGTCCTGGCTGTGGCGCTGGCTGTCGCTCATGGTGCTCACCGATTCTCGAGCGCCGACTTGCAGCTCCTCGATCATGGTCTGCACCTGTTGGGCCGATTCCTGAGTGCGGTGCGCGAGGTTGCGCACTTCGTCGGCCACCACGGCAAAACCACGACCGGCCTCACCGGCGCGCGCCGCTTCGATCGCCGCGTTCAGCGCCAACAGGTTGGTCTGCTGGGAAATGCTAGTGATCACTTCGAGAATCTGGCCGATGTTGACGGTCTTGCTGTTCAGCGACTCGATGTTGGTGCTCGACGCGCTGAGCATGCTCGACAGCTGGTTCATCGCTTTGATGCTGCGCTCCACCACTTGCTGGCCATCTTCGGCCAGACCCCGGGCGTCGCTGGCCTGATTCGACGCTTGCGCGGCGTTGCGGGCGATTTCCTGGGCGGCGGCGCCGAGCTGATTGATCGCGGCGGCAACACTGCTGGTGCGCGAAGCTTGCTGGTCGGAGTTGTACATCGACGAGTTCGACGCAGCGACCACGCGCAGGGCGACCTCGTTGACCTGGCCGGTGGCCGAGGACACTTCGCGGATCGAACCGTGAATACGCTCGACGAAGCGGTTGAATGCGGTGCCGAGGATGCCGAATTCATCGTTATTGACGATGTTCAGGCGTTTGGTCAGGTCGCCTTCGCCGTCGGCGATGTCTTCCATGGCGCGGGTCATCACGTGCAGCGGCTGGATCAGCAGGCGGATGAGCATGCCGAGCAGGGCAATGATGATTACCACGGCAATGATGGTTGCGATTACCGCTGAGGTGCGGAATTCGCTGAGCATCGCGTAGGCCTGGTCTTTATCGATCGACAGACCGATGTACCAGTTCACCGACGGCAGGCCCTTGATCGGGGCGAAGGTGACGATGCGGGTTTTGCCGTCGACGCTCACTTCGCTGAAATCGCTGCTGATGCGCGGCGTGTCTTGTGGGTAGGCTTCTTTGAGCGACTTCATTACCAGGGCCTTGTCCGGGTGGACGAGGATCTTGCCGTCAGCGCTGATCAGAAACGCATAGCCCATGCCGTCGAAATCCCGCGCGGCGAGGGTGTCGATCAGCGATTGCAGGCTGAGGTCGCCGCCGACCACGCCGACGCTCTGCCCGGCCTTTTTCGACGCGGTGGCGATGGAAATGATCAACTGGCCGGTGGCCGCATCGATGTAGGGTTCGGTCAGGGTCGACGTGCTGCTGCTTTCGGCACCTTTATACCAAGGGCGCACGCGGGGATCGAAACCGTCCGGCATCTTCACGTCCGGGCGGATGGTGAAATGCCCGGTGGCATCGCCCAGGTAGGTGGCCATGAACGTCGAGGTCAGGCTTTTCTGTTCCAGCAGGCTGGCGACCGTGGCAGGTTCCGGGTTGATGGCGATGTTCTGCGCGGCGTTCTCGATCAGCAGAATGCGCCCGCTGAGCCAGGTCTGGATGTTGCCGGCGGTGACCTCGCCCATTTCATTGAGGTAGTTGTTCAGATCATCGCGGATCGCATTGCGCTGCAGCCAGTCGTTGTACAACGTGAACGAGGCAAAAGCGGCAATGACGATGAGAGCGGCGGCAAGCAAAATCTTATGGCTGAAGCGCAGGTTTTTGTTCATGGCTTGGGGTTCCGCTAAGGTCTTAATGTCCTGGGCGTGCTTTGATAGAGACGCGCACTATGGGCAAGGTTGAAAAATTGATATTTCCGGCTCTCCTTAGGGAAATGTCCGACCCGGTTTTCTGGCGGGTCTGTCCAATTTATGTATCGGCCATGTGTCATCAAAGATTAACCATTGGGTGAGAAAATGCCTGACTCCTCGCAACTCGTTATCGGCGCTGATCCGGCCGCGCAACCCATCGCTCAGGCCATGCGCCTGGCCAACCGCCACGGCCTGATCGCCGGCGCCACCGGCACCGGTAAAACCGTGACGTTGCAGCGCCTGGCCGAAGCCTTCAGCGACGCCGGTGTGGCAGTGTTCGCTGCCGACATCAAGGGCGACCTGTGCGGCCTCGGTGCTGCCGGCAACCCGCAGGGCAAAGTTGCCGAGCGCATCGCCGGCATGCCTTGGCTTGGTCACACGCCGCAGGCTTATCCCGTCACGCTGTGGGATATCCACGGTGAATCCGGTCATCCGCTGCGCACCACGCTGAGCGAAATGGGTCCGCTACTGATCGGCAGCCTGCTCGAGCTGACCGACAGTCAGCAGTCGGCGCTTTACGCGGCCTTCAAGGTGGCGGATCGCGAAGGGCTGTTGCTGCTGGATCTCAAGGATCTGAAAGCGCTGCTCAATCACCTCAAGGACAATCCACAGTTGCTCGGCGAAGACGCCGCGCTGATGACCACCGGTTCCAGCCAGGCGCTGCTGCGCCGGTTGGCGACGCTGGAGCAGCAGGGCGCCGAAGCCCTGTTCGGCGAGCCGGCGCTGCAACTCGAAGACATTCTGCAACCGGGCGCCGATGGCCGTGGACGTATCCATCTGCTCGATGCCAGTCGGCTGGTGCACGAGGCGCCGAAGGTTTACGCAACGTTCCTGCTGTGGCTGCTGGCCGAGTTGTTCGAGCAACTGCCCGAGCGCGGCGACGCCGACAAGCCGCTGCTGGCGCTGTTTTTCGACGAGGCGCACTTGCTGTTCGGCGACACGCCCAAAGCTCTGCAAGAACGGCTCGAGCAAGTGGTGCGTTTGATTCGTTCCAAAGGCGTTGGCGTGTATTTCGTCACCCAGTCGCCGGCGGATCTGCCGGATGACGTGCTGGCGCAGTTGGGCTTGCGTATTCAACACGGTCTGCGTGCGTTCACCGCCAAAGAGCAGAAATCCCTGCGTGCGGTTGCGGATGGCTTTCGGCCGAATCCGGCGTTCGACAGTCTGTCGGTGCTGACTGAGTTAGGTATTGGTGAGGCGCTGGTCGGCACGCTGACCGAGAAGGGCACGCCGGAAATGGTCCAGCGCGTGCTGGTGGCACCGCCGCAATCGCGGATCGGCCCGCTGACTGAAACCGAGCGCACCGTGCTGATCGCCGGCTCGCCGTTCAAGGGCCGTTATGACAAGCCGATCGATCGCGAGTCGGCCTATGAAGTCCTGATGGGACGCAAAGGGCTGGCGCCCGAGGCTGAAACACCAGCGGGCAAAGCTGCGGCCGAAGAGCCGAGCCTAGCTGACCGCGCTGGCGAATTCCTCGGCACGGCGGCAGGGCAGGCGCTGAAATCAGCGATGCGCCAGGCGGCCAATAACCTTGGCAAGCAGTTGGTGCGCGGGTTGATGGGTTCTTTATTGGGTGGCAGCAAGCGCCGCTGATCTCAGGCGAATCGAAGATCAAAACTGTGGGAGCGAGCCTGCTCGCGAAAGCGCTGTGTCATTCAACATCAATGTCGTCTGACACGGCCTCTTCGCGAGCAGGCTCGCTCCCACACGGAATGGTGTGCGCGGTCAGGTCTTGCTTTTGGCATGCGCCGCCAGCCGCTCCAGCGCCGCGCGCAATCCCGGATCGCTGATCCCGTCGGCCGTCGACTGAATCGTCTCTGCCGCACTGCTGGACAGATCCATCGAGTGCCCAACTGCCCGATGCTGCACGATCGGCGGGCGCACGCTGAATTTGATCCGCGTCAGGTTGGCGAACTCTTCGAACAGTTGCAGTTGCCGTTGCAGGCGTTTCTGCTGATAGCGCAGGCGCGTCGCCCAATGGCCGTCAGTGACCACCAGCGACAGCTCGCCTTCGCGCCACTTGGCCACGCGGCAATGCTCGCGGGCGGCCGGTTGCAGCTGGCTTTCGAGCAGACGCTGCAAATGCTCCAGGCGCTGGGCATGGCCGAGGATGGCTTTGAGCGGTTTGGCTTCACGTAACAGAGCGGCGGGTGCTCTGGCCGTGAGAGGGCGAAACGCCATGATCGAACACCTGAAAGTCACAGAGGCGCCATGGTAGCAGAAAGCTGCGGAACCTCTGGCCCATTGCTTTTGTCCCTGATTTGCTCATTAAATCAACGCCTGACTTCTTTCCCTCGACGGGTTGAAGTTGAGCAAAACGCCCCTATTTTAAGTGAGCCCCGTCAAAGCGCAGTGCCAGCATCGTGGAACATCGCCACTTTCCTCACCACCGTTTCCGGGTAGAATGCTCGTTCGCATGCGGCCATGAGGGCTGCACGGGCGACTCACGGGGCCGCCCTCCATCCCTTTAGTGTGGAAGATCCTGCCGATATGTTTGCGCCTTTGTTAAAGAAACTTTTTGGAAGCAAGAACGAGCGTGAAGTCAAACGCATGCTCAAGACGGTGCAGCTCGTCAATGCCTTCGAAGAGCAAATGGTGGCCCTTTCGGACGATCAATTGCGCGCCAAGACCGCCGAGTTCAAGGCCCGTATCGCCAAAGGGGAGACCCTCGACAAGCTGTTGCCGGAAGCCTTCGCCGTCGCCCGCGAGGCCGGCAAGCGTGTGATGGGCATGCGCCACTTCGACGTGCAACTCGTCGGCGGCATGACCTTGCACGAAGGCAAGATCGCCGAAATGCGCACCGGTGAGGGCAAGACCCTCGTGGCCACCCTGGGTGTTTACCTCAACGCACTGTCCGGCAAGGGCGTGCACGTTGTGACCGTGAACGACTACCTGGCCCGCCGTGATGCCAACTGGATGCGCCCGCTGTATGAATTCCTCGGCCTGACCGTCGGCGTCGTGACGCCGTTCCAGCCGCCGGAAGAAAAGCGTGCCGCCTACGCCGCCGACATCACCTACGGCACCAACAACGAATTCGGTTTCGACTACCTGCGCGACAACATGGCGTTCAGCATGGATGAAAAATTCCAGCGCGAACTCAACTTTGCCGTGATCGACGAAGTCGACTCCATCCTCATCGACGAAGCGCGTACTCCGCTGATCATTTCCGGTCAGGCCGAGGACAGCTCCAAGCTGTACATGGAGATCAACAAACTGATCCCGCAGCTGGAACTGCACGTCGAGGAAGTCGAAGGCCAGGTCACCAAGGCCGGCCACTACACCGTTGACGAAAAGACCCGTCAGGTCGAACTCAACGAAGCCGGTCACCAGTTCATCGAAGAAATGCTCACCCGCGTCGGCCTGCTGGCCGAAGGCGAGAGCCTGTACTCGGCGCACAACCTTGGCCTGCTGACCCACGTCTACGCCGGTCTGCGTGCGCACAAGCTGTTCAATCGCAACATTGAATACATCGTGCAGGACGGTCAGGTCGTACTGGTCGACGAACACACCGGTCGTACCATGCCGGGTCGTCGTTTGTCCGAAGGCCTGCACCAGGCTATCGAAGCCAAGGAAGGTCTGAACATCCAGGCCGAGAGCCAGACCCTGGCCTCGACCACCTTCCAGAACTACTTCCGTCTGTACACCAAGCTGTCCGGCATGACCGGTACCGCCGACACCGAAGCGTTCGAATTCCACCAGATCTATGGTCTGGAAGTCATGGTCATTCCGCCGAACAAACCGTTGGCGCGTAAAGACTACAACGACCTGGTGTTCCTCACCGCCGAAGAGAAATACGCGGCGATCGTCGCGGACATCAAGGAAAGCATGGCCGCCGGTCGTCCGGTGCTGGTGGGTACCGCGACCATCGAGACGTCCGAGCACATGTCCGAATTGCTCGTCAAAGAAGGCATCGAACACAAGGTTCTCAACGCCAAGTTCCACGAAAAAGAAGCTGAGATCATCGCTCAGGCCGGTCGTCCGGGTGCGCTGACCATCGCCACCAACATGGCCGGTCGTGGTACCGACATCCTGTTGGGCGGCAACTGGGAAGTGGAAGTCGCTTCGCTGGAGAACCCGACTCCTGAGCAGATCGCGCAGATCAAGGCCGACTGGCAGAAGCGTCACCAGCAAGTGCTGGAGTCCGGCGGCTTGCAGGTAATTGCTTCCGAGCGTCACGAATCGCGCCGTATCGACAACCAGCTGCGTGGCCGTGCCGGCCGTCAGGGCGATGCCGGTTCGAGCCGCTTCTACCTGTCGCTGGAAGACAGCCTGATGCGCATCTTCGCCTCTGACCGGGTGAAGAACTTCATGAAAGCCCTGGGCATGCAGCCGGGCGAAGCGATCGAGCACCGTATGGTGACCAACGCGATCGAGAAGGCGCAGCGCAAGGTTGAAGGCCGCAACTTCGACATCCGTAAGCAACTGCTCGAGTTCGACGACGTCAACAACGAACAGCGTAAAGTGATCTATCACATGCGTAACACGTTGCTGGCCGCTGACAACATCGGTGAGACCATCGCCGACTTCCGTCAGGACGTGCTCAACGCTACCGTCAGTGCCCACATTCCGCCGCAATCGCTGCCAGAGCAGTGGGACGTGGCCGGTCTGGAAGCGTCGATCGAAAGCGATTTCGGCGTGAAACTGCCGATCCAGCAATGGCTCGACGAAGACGATCACCTGTACGAAGAAACCCTGCGCGAGAAGCTCATGACCGAGCTGATGGCGGCGTACAACGAGAAAGAAGACCAGGCCGGTGCCGAGGCGCTGCGCTCGTTCGAGAAGCAGATCGTCCTGCGCGTACTCGACGACCTGTGGAAAGATCATCTGTCGACCATGGATCACCTGCGTCACGGCATTCACTTGCGTGGCTATGCGCAGAAGAACCCGAAGCAGGAATACAAGCGCGAATCCTTCACACTGTTCTCCGAGCTCCTCGATTCGATCAAGCGCGACTCGATCCGCGTGCTCTCGCATGTTCAGGTTCGTCGCGAAGATCCGGAAGCCGAAGAGCAACGTCTGCGTCAGGAGGCCGAAGCACTGGCGGCGCGCATGCAGTTCGAGCACGCCGAAGCGCCTGGCCTGGATCAGCCGGAAGCGCTGGGTGAAGAGGTCGATGTGGCACTGGCCACCGCCGCTGCCCCGGTGCGCAACGAGCAGAAGCTGGGCCGCAACGAACTGTGCTACTGCGGTTCGGGCAAGAAATACAAGCATTGCCACGGGCAGATCCAGTAAAACCCGTTTCAATCGCTGAACACCCCGCGCCGCGACCGGCTCCTGCCGTCGCGGCGTTTTGCCATTTATCCCACCGTCCTTTCCCGTGGCGGTGCTGACATCATTGAGTAAGGAGCGCATTCATGGCTGTTGGTCTTGGTCCTTTGCCAACGTTGCACCCGGTTGCCGGTTTTGAACTCGGTATCGCCTCGGCCGGCATCAAGCGCCCGGGGCGCAAGGATGTAGTGGTGATGCGCTGTGCTGAAGGTTCGACCGTGGCTGGCGTGTTCACCCTGAACGCGTTCTGCGCCGCGCCGGTGATCCTGGCGAAAAAGCGCGTGCACAATGCCGTGCGTTACTTGCTGACCAACACGGGCAATGCCAACGCCGGCACCGGCGAACCGGGCCTGGCCGCCGCCGAGCGCACCACCGCTAAACTGGCTGAGCTGACCGGCGTCGATGCCAGCCAGATTCTGCCGTACTCCACTGGCGTGATCGGCGAGCCGCTGCCGGTCGAGAAGATCGAAGGCGCACTGCAAGCCGCGCTGGATGATCTGTCGGAGAACAACTGGGAAGCCGCGGCCACCGGGATCATGACCACCGACACCCTGCCCAAGGGCGCCAGCCGCCAGTTCGAGCATGACGGCGTGACCATCACTGTCACCGGCATCAGCAAAGGCGCCGGCATGATTCGCCCGAACATGGCGACCATGCTGGGTTACATCGCCACCGACGCCAAAGTCTCCCGCGAGGTGCTGCACAACCTGATGCTCGACGGCGCCAACAAGTCGTTCAACCGCATCACCATCGACGGCGACACCTCGACCAACGACTGCTGCATGTTGATCGCTACAGGTAAGGCCGCGCTGCCCGAGATCACCCACGCTGAAGGCGAGCTGTTCGCCAAGCTGAAACAAGCCGTGTTCGAAGTGTGCATGGACGTCGCCCAGGCCATCGTGCGTGACGGCGAAGGCGCGACCAAATTCGTTACCGTTGAAGTGAATGGCGGCGGCAACCATCAGGAATGCCTGGACGTCGGTTACACCGTGGCCCACTCGCCGCTGATCAAGACCGCGCTGTTCGCCTCTGACCCGAACTGGGGCCGTATCCTCGCTGCCGTGGGCCGTGCCGGCGTGCCGGATCTGGACGTGAGCAAGATCGACGTGTTCCTCGGCGACGTGTGCATCGCCAGCCGTGGCGCCCGCGCCGCGACCTACACTGAAGCCCAGGGCTCGGCAGTGATGCAGCTGGAAGAAATCACCATCCGCATCGAACTGGGCCGCGGTGATTGCAGCGAAACCATCTGGACCACCGACCTGTCGCATGAGTACGTGAAGATCAACGCTGAATACCGTACTTGATTCAAGGTGTGGGAGTGGGCTGCCGGCCTCTTCGCGGGCAAGCCCGCTCCCACAGTGATTGCGGTCGTTCACAAATGCCGTGTACACCACCAAAACCTGTGGGAGCGGGCTTGCCCGCGATGACGGACGACCAGACGCCAGACATTCTGGATTGTTTCCCTGACGAAAAGGCGCCACACCATGTCCCTGCACCTGATCATCGGCGACAAACTGCTTTCCTCCTGGTCCCTGCGTGCGGCACTGGCGCTGGACCTGACCGGCGCACCCTACAGCGAAGAGCTGATCAAGCTCGGCAAACCCGACACCCGCGAGCGCCTGCTCAAGCACTCGCCGACCGGCAAGGTGCCGCTGCTGCATACCACCCGTGGCACCATCGCCGATTCGCTGGCCATTGCTGAGTACCTCGCTGAGCAGTTTCCGTCCGAGCAACTCTGGCCGAGCGATACCTTTGCCCGCGCGCAGGCCCGCTCGGCCTGCGCACAAATGCACAGCGGCTTCTTCGCCATGCGTAACCACATGCCGTTCAACCTGAGCCAAGACGCACCGCTGAATCCTGTGCCGCCAGAAGTGAAGGTCGATATCGAACGCATGCTCGCGCTGTGGGCCGAATGCCGCGCGGCAGCGACGGAAGAGGGGCCGTACCTGTTCGGTCGTGTCAGCCTTGCCGATGCCTTTTTTGCGCCGATCGCCGTGCGCTTGCGCACCTATCAGGTGAAGCTGCCGGCGGTCGACGAAGCCTATGTTGAAACCATCTACCAATGGCCCGCCTTCAAAGCGTGGCAAAAGGCTGGACTGGAGGAATTGAACCCGTGAAACGCGTCCACGTCGCCGCTGCCGTCATTCGTGACGGCGCCGGCAAAATCCTTATCGCCCGCCGTGCCGACACTCAACACCAGGGCGGCTTGTGGGAATTTCCCGGTGGCAAGGTCGAGGCTGACGAATCGGTCGAGTCGGCACTGGCTCGCGAGCTGCACGAAGAGCTGGGCATCGTCGTTGATGCTGCGCGGCCGCTGATCAAGGTTCGCCACGATTACCCGGACAAACAGGTCTTGCTGGATGTCTGGGAAGTCTCGGCGTTCAGTGGCGAACCCCACGGCGCTGAAGGCCAGCCACTGGCCTGGGTCACTGCCAGGGAATTGATCAACTACGAGTTCCCGGCGGCCAATCAGCCGATCGTCGCGGCGGCGCGCTTGCCTGCCGAATACTTGATCACTCCCGAAGATCTGGAAGGCCCGGCCTTGTTGCGCGGCATCCAGAAAGCGATTGCCGGCGGAATCAAATTGATCCAGCTGCGCGCACCCAACGGCTACGACCCGAAATACCGTGATCTGGCGGTCGACGCGGTGGGCCTGTGCGCCGGCAAGGCGCAGTTGATGATCAAAGGGCCGTTCGAATGGCTGGGCGATTTCCCGTCTGCCGGATGGCACATCACCGCTGCCCAACTGCGTAAATACGCAGCGGCAGGACGTCCGTTGCCGGCTGAGCGCTGGCTCGCGGCGTCCTGCCATGACGCCGAAGAACTGGCGCTGGCCGAGCAGATGGGCGTTGATTTCGTCACTCTGTCGCCGGTGCAGCCGACGTTGACGCACCCGGATGCGCAGCCGTTGGGGTGGGAGCAGGCACAGGCGTTGATTGACGGTTTCAGTAAACCGGTGTTTCTGCTCGGTGGAGTAGGGCCGGCGGAGCGCGAGAAGGCTTGGGGTACTGGGGCTCAGGGTGTCGCGGGGATTCGGGCGTTCTGGCCTGATCCAGTGTAAGGGCTACCGACCTCTTCGCGAGCAGGCTCGCTCCCACAGTGGATTGCATTTCTCCAGTCAGAATGCAGTCAAATGTGGGAGCGAGCCTGCTCGCGAAGGCGCCCTGACAGGCGCTACTTTCCTTCAGGTTTCGCCGCCGGCTGCCACAAAATCTCCGCCACCCCCTGCCGCCGCGCAATCAACCGCGCCACAACAAACAGCAAATCCGACAACCGATTGATATACGCCAGGCCAACCCCGGCCAACGGCTCCAGCGCATTCAAATGCTGACAGCGCCGCTCGGCACTGCGCGCCAGACTGCGGCAGACATGTGCCTGCGCAATCAACATCGAACCACCCGGCAAGATGAAGTTTTCCAGCGGCCCCAGCTCTTCATTCCACACATCGATGGCCGCTTCCAGTCGCTCGATTTCGGCCTCGTTCAACGCCTGATATTCAGGCATCGCCAGTTCGCCACCGAGGTCGAACAGGCGATGCTGACAAGGCGCCAACACTTCGATGATTTCATTCAGCGCCGGATGCACTTCGCGCTCGGCGAGCAAACCGGCGAGCAACACGCCGACCTGACTGTTCAGCGTATCGACCTCGCCGATCGCCTCGATGCGCGGGTGATCCTTGGGGACGCGACGGCCGTCACCGAGGCCGGTTTCGCCTTTGTCGCCGGTGCGGGTGTAGATCTTCGACAAGCGAAAGCCCATGGGTTACCTCGGTAGTGAATTGGTTTCGGTGGTCAACGGCGCAGGCTGCACCAGCGGCAGACGCAGAGTGAAGCAAGTGCCCTGGCCGGGCGCCGACTGCACTTCCATCTGGCCTTTGTGATTGTTGGTGATGATGAAGTACGACACCGACAGGCCAAGGCCGGTGCCCTGGCCGATTTCCTTGGTGGTAAAGAACGGCTCGAAAGTGCGCTTGCGCACGTTCTCGCTCATGCCGATGCCGTTGTCCTCGACCTGAATCTCGGCCCACGGCGGATTGAGCCTGGTGCGCAAAATGATCCGGCCCGGCTCGCTGTCGTCTTCGCGCTGATGAATCGCCTGCGCGGCATTTTTCAGCAGATTGAGCAGCACCTGTTCCAGTTCGTTGGCGGTGCCCGGCACCGGACCCAGTGCCGGGTCGAACTGGCGGATGATCGCCTGGCCCTTGAAGTCGAAGCCGATGGCCAGATCGAAATCGTTGCCGGCGATCTCAACGGCCTGATCGATCAGCGCCGGTAGATCGCACGGCGCCATTTGCCGGGTGCTGCGGCGGCTGAAGCTGAGCATGTGCGTGACGATTTTCGCTGCGCGGGCGCCGGCCTGTTGAATGCCGTCGAGCAGTTGCGGGACTTCGCGGCCTTGCAGGTAGCGGTTCACAGTGTCCAGTTCGATGCCCATTTGTTCGGCAGTCTCGATGTTCTTCGGCAGATCCGCCGACAGACGCCGGCGAATGTTCTGCACGTTGTGCAGGATCGCGCCGAGCGGGTTGTTGATTTCATGGGCCATGCCGGCCGCGAGGCCACCGACCGAGAGCATCTTCTCCGACTGCACCATCATTTCTTCCAGCGACAGACGCTGAGTGATGTCATCGATACGGATCACCACGCCGCGCCCGGCACCGCCCATCAGCGGATAAAACGTCAGCGCATAATGCTTGGGTTCATCGTCCTTGAACCAGGTTACCCGGTCGACTTTGGCCACGGTGTGCTGTTCGACGGTGGCCTTGAGCTGCGGCAAAAACGGCTTGAGCGGTTCGAAGGCGAGGAAGATCGGCTGGTTCAAAGCCTCATCCAGGCGTGTACCGGAGAGCGCGCTGGCCTCTTGATTCCATTGAGTGACGTAGAGCTGCTCGTCGAGGGCGATCAGCGCCGAGGGCATCGAGTCGATGATGCTGTTGAGGTAATTCTGGAAGCCGGTGAGCTTCTTCTCGATCTTGCTGCGCACCTGGACTTCGAGTTCCAGTTTGCGGTTGGTGTGGCGGGTTTCCTCGGCCAGCCCCTGCGCCTGATCGTAGGCGGCCTGCGAGTCGTCGCGGGCGCGTTTCAATTGCTGCTCGCGGGCTTCGATGCGCGAAAGCATGGTGTTGAACGCCTCGGCCAGACTGCCGATTTCGTCGTGGTTGCCGCGCGCGGCGCGCAGGGCGTAGTTCTCTTCGCGGGTGACCTGCCGGGACAATTCCTCCAGCTGATGAATCGGCCGGGTAATCAGGCGCTTGATCTGCCGGGCGATGACCAGCCACAGCAAGACGCTGAAGATCAGGATGCCGAGGCTGGCGGTCAGGGTGCCGGTGTAGAACGCCATCGGCAGTTCGCTGCTGGCCACCAGCAACAGATGCCCAGGTGCGGCGCCGGGGCGGGGCAGGGTGATCAGTTGATTGCTGCGAAACTCGGTGAGTTGCCAGGCTTCGACATGGCGGTAGCGCTCGGGGAGGCTGAGTTTTTCGCCGCGCTGCACTTGCGCCAGGCGTTCACCCTTGCCGTCATACAGGGCGGCGGCGCGCAGCGGTGAATAACTGTCGAGTTCCTTGAGCAGGCGCTCGGCGCTGCGCGGCGACTCCAGCGCATCGCTGACCAGACTCGGATTGGCGATCAGCCGGCCGATGGTCTGCAGGGCTTGTGGCGCCATGCTTTCCTGAGAAATGTAGTAGGCGGCGCTGATAAAGGTCAGGTTGGCGACGAGCAGAACCGTGGTCAACAACACCAGCAGGGCGGCCAGCAGTTTCTGGCCGACCGGCAGGTTTTCAAGGCGCTGGCGCAATGGCATCAGGTTTATCGCAGCAGGGGAACAAGTCGTCAGCCTAGCGGCTGCTCAGTCGCTGGGCAATCCACGCTTGTGCAGATGAGCGATCAGGCGTTGCTGCAACTGCTGCAGATGCGGCAGGTTCAACTGATGGCGCTCGGCAACTTTGCAGGCGTGGCCCAACAGATAGCTGATCTCGGTGCGGCGCTGGTTGGCGACGTCCTGATACATCGAAGAGTAATTGGCGGCGGTGGCGTGGATCACTCGTTCGACTTCCGCTTGCAGATTGTCCGCCGCAGCGGGTTGGCCGCAGCGTTCGAGCAGTTCGGTCAATTCGGCACAGAGTGTGGCAACTTCGCAGTGATGCTCGCTCAGCCCGCCGTTGCGGCAATCGTGGAGCACGGTCAGCGGGTTGATCGCGCAGTTCAGCGCCAGTTTGCGCCACAGTCGGGTGAGGATGTCAGCGCTCCATTCATGGGGAATGTTCGCCGCTTGCAGATCGTCCAGCCAGACCGGCGCCAGCGGATTTGCCGCATCGCCCAGCCAGTTGAAACCGTGACCGGCAAACACCACGCGCCAATCGCCATCGCGGAACGCGCCCTCGGTGCTGGACGCGCTGATGCAGCGCGCTTGCGGTACCCGCGCGGCCACGGCGTCCTGACTGCCAAGGCCGTTTTGCAGGAGGATCAGTTCGGCGTCCGGAGCGAGGCGTGAAGCGAGGCGGGCGACGGCCTCTTCGGCGTCATAGGCCTTGCACGCGACCAGTAAACGGCGAATTGGCTCGGGGCTGTCCGGGGTTTCGCCGGGAACTGCATAGGTATGAGCTTGTCCGTTTTCTACCAGGGTCAAGCCGCCCACTGCCTCGTAGCTGTGCAAGCGCGCGGCATCGCGCAGGATCAGTTGCACAGGCAAGCCGGCCCGGGCCAGACGTGTCGCCCAGAGTGTGCCGAGGCTGCCGGCGCCGAGTACATGCCAGGTGGTCGACATCAGTTTTTTGCTCGATTGCTTGCAGGCATGTGAGGCTCGCCGTATCGGTAGGAAAAGACCCGTTATAATGAGCCCGATTTTAACCGCAAGCCAAGCGCGCTCCATCCACATCGAGCGCGCCTTTTATTGGAGAGATTACATGCCGTCGTTCGACGTGGTATCCGAACTGGACAAACACGAACTCACCAACGCGGTCGAGAACGCCGTGAAGGAACTCGATCGTCGTTATGACCTGAAAGGCAAGGGCAGCTTCGAGTTCAAGGAAAAAGACCTGACCGTCAGCCTCACCGCCGAAGCTGCTTTCCAGCTCGAAGCGATGATCGAAATCCTCAAGCTGGCGCTGACCAAGCGCAAGATCGACGTGCAGTGCCTTGAGGTCAAGGATGCTTACGCTTCGGGCAAACTGATGAAGCAGGACGCCATCCTCAAGGAAGGCATCGACAAAGAGCTGGCAAAGAAAATCGTCGGCCACATCAAGGAAGCCAAGCTCAAGGTCCAGGCCGCCATTCAGGGCGAGCAGGTGCGTGTCACTGGCAAGAAGCGCGACGATTTGCAGGAAGCCATCGCGGCCCTGCGTGCCAGGGAATTCGGCATGCCGCTGCAGTTCAACAACTTCCGCGACTAAGCTTGGTCTGAAGGCTATGTGGGAGCGAGCCTGCTCGCGAATGCGGTGTTTCATTCAGCGAAAAGTTGACTGACACGCCGCATTCGCGAGCAGGCTCGCTCCCACAGTTGTTTTGAATACCCCGGGAAGCCGGAAATCAGGAGATAGAACATGGATTTGAATGCGGAAGTGGACCACCTGGTCAAGGCGTCCCAGGCGTGGATCCCGATGATCATGGAATACGGCAGCCGCGTACTGCTGGCAGTGATTACCCTGGCCATCGGCTGGTGGCTGATCAACAAGGTCACGCAAAAACTCGGCGGTCTGCTCGCTCTGCGCAATGCCGATCTGGCACTGCAAGGCTTTATCAGCAGCCTGGCCAACATCATTCTCAAGGTGCTGCTGATTGTCAGCGTCGCGTCGATGATCGGCGTCGAAACCACCTCGTTCGTCGCGGCCATCGGTGCTGCCGGTCTGGCGATTGGCTTGGCCTTGCAGGGCAGCCTGGCCAACTTCGCTGGCGGCGTGCTGATTCTGTTGTTCCGCCCGTTCCGTATCGGTGACTGGATCGAAGCCCAAGGTGTAGCGGGTACTGTCGACAGCATCCAGATTTTCCACACCGTGCTGCGTACCGGTGACAACAAGACCATCATCCTGCCCAACGGCAACCTGTCGAACGGCATCATCACCAACACCAACCGCCAGCCAACCCGCAAAGTCGTGTTCGACGTGGGCGTGGATTACGAAGCGGATCTGCAGAAGGCCCGTCAAGTACTGCTGGATCTGGCCAAGGATCCCCGCGTCATGCAGGACCCGGAGCCACAGGCAGTGATTTCGACATTGGGTGACAGCTCGATCACTGTTTCCCTGCGCGTATGGGTTAAAACTGCGGACTATTGGGATGTGATGTTCATGTTTAATGAACAGGCGCGAGATCGTTTGAAGGCTGCGGGCATTGATATTCCATTTCCGCAGCGGGTTATACGTGTGGTGCAGGAATCTGCCACGCAGTAAGCGTCTTGGAAGTTGGCTTGGCAGTCAGCAACTAATATAAAACCCGAGCAGTGTGTGCACTCTCGGGTTTTTTATCGGCGCGATGAAACTATGCTGGCTAATAAGTAGCTAGCTAATGTTTGTCTGTTTGATCAGTTATTCATCCATAAAAAAACCGCCCACCTGATACAGGCGGGCGGTTTTGTTAGACCAGAGCTCTACAGTACGTCAGCTTCGCATCCTTATTAGAGGATGTTCAGTGGGTACTCGATGATCAGACGGGTGTCGTTGTTATCAGACGAGTAACCGCTGTAGGCACCGTTGGAGCGGTACATGGCGTAACGCAGACGGAACGACAGGTCTTTGGCCGGACCTTCCTGAACCACGTACTTGGACTCGGCGTTCCACTCGTTCTCTTTACCTTCACCCAGACCGTTGGTCTTGATGTTGTCACCCATCACATAACGGGTCATGAAGCTCAGGCCAGGTACGCCGTAAGTCTTCATGTTCAGGTCATAGCGAGCCTGCCACGATTTTTCTTCGCGGCCCACGAAGTCGGAAATCTGGATGGAGTTGGCCACGAAAATTGTACTGTTGCCGTCAACGCCATAGTAGTAAGCGTTGTCGCCGCTCGACTGCTGGTAAGCAACGGTGAACTTGTGGGCGCCCAAGCTGTAAGCTGCTGCCAAGGACCACAGGTTGTTGTCTACGCCACGGGTATCGTTGTCGTCGGTCTCGTCGCCAATTGCACTGACCAAGTCGCCGCGTTTGTCGCCTTTGGTGTGGTAACCGTTGAAGTCGAAGTTCAGCGACTGCTCGTCGTTGATCGGCAAGGTGTAGTTGAGGTTGACGTAGTACTTCTTGAAGTAGTCTTCAGCGTCGGAAGCAGCCAATGCACCGGTGAAATTGTCTGTGAAGGCGTAGCTGGCACCGAAGATGTTGATGCTGGTCAGGCCTTTGCCGCCATTGCCATCTTCATCCGGCAGACCGGCGATGCTGTCGCGGCCCATGCCGGTCTGCTTGCTCAGCGCTGTGAAGCGACCTGCGCTAAGTTCCAGACCTTTGATCTCTTTGGAAGTGATCAGGGTACCGGTGGCGACTTCTGGCAGCAGACGGCTGTCGTCAGTGGCGAAAACCGGGCTGGCAACGAATTGCTGACCGTATTTCAGAACGGTGTCGGATACACGGAATTTGACTGCGCCGCCGACCTTGCCCTGGGATTTCTCAGGGTTGCCATCGCTGTCGTTGGCGAACAAGCCGTTACCCCGACGACCCGAACCGCCGTCCAGTTTTACCGAACCCATGGCCATGGCGTCGAGACCGAAGCCTACGGTGCCTTGAGTGAAGCCCGACTCGTAAGTCAGCAGTTGGCTGAGACCGCTATCCTGGCGATAGCCACTTTTGAAAGTGCCGTCACCGTTGGAAACGTTGCCCGCGCCATTTTTGTAGTCGCGGTTCATGTATTCGAAACGAGTCTTCAGTTTCAGGCTCTGATCTTCCAGGAAACCTTTGGCTTCATCCTGAGAAGACGCCATTGCGAACTGCGAGGTGCCTGCTGCAACAGCCAGGGCGATCATGCTCCACTTCATCACGCGCATCGTGATTTGCTCCTTTGGTTTTTAGAAGAGTACTGCCGTCCCACCTGTTTTATTATCTGGGCGGCTCTTTCTTTTTGTGTCGGCGCAAACTTATATCACGCCGACATTGTTGGCGATACTTGCGAAATCAACCTTTCAGCTTCTTTACGGCGTTGTCGCAAAAGGAGCGCTGGATGTCGCAAATTCACAGTACCGATGCAGCCGGACTGACAACTTTATCGCTGTTTCCGGGCCTTTTTTGCATCGCTAAAAAAGAGTCCCTGGCAAAACACTTGAATCTCCATCGGGCAACCCTGCCACTGTTTTTATTGGCTTCAAGCGACCACTTCCAGCGGTGCGCTTATAGTCCATACGGTTACTAATGCAACAAGCGTGCACAAACCGCGAAAACGCTGCGGTTATTTTTCTGTGGGCCGCTCGCAGATGTGAAAACCGTGTGAAAACGGGGCTCCGGAGCCTTTTTTTCTGCGGGCTTGACGAGGTTCTCCCAATGGTGTTGCAGCGCACCCAAGGTGCGCAGGACAGCAAAAAACGTTACCGGTTCACCCCGTACTGAGTATTTAGCGGATGCCCGACCCAGTGAGCGTAGTCGTGTTGTGCAGTTTTGGTGCAAAAAAATCATGAATCCAGCCTTGGCCAATCTGGCGGCGATTGACCTGAGGTACGGCAGATCAAGGATTTTCGTGCAGCTCTTCACGTCAAGGCTCATGTCGGGGCCTGTGTTGGTGCGCGGCCGGGATAAATGTTTCATGTCGGAGCGCCTGGCGATTTACTGCCGGCAGCGGCGTGAAGCTCGCTGCATTCGCAGGTATGCTGCCGTTCTGTCGCTTGGCGCGCTGCTTCGAATGGGCCGCCGCTAAGCTGAGTTAGAGGATCAGCGGGAGTGCTCACAGTGTTTGCTTTGGATTCACGACTTCAACAGGACGCCCTGGTCATCGGCGACTTTCCGTTGTGCCGGCTGTTGCTGTCCAACGACAGCAATTACCCTTGGTTCATCCTGGTACCTCGTCGCGAGGATATAAGCGAGTTGTTTCAGTTGGATGTCGCCGATCAGCAGCAACTGTGGCAGGAAACCACCACCCTTGCCGAGTTACTCAAGGATTCGTTCGACGCGGACAAGCTGAACGTGGCAACCCTGGGTAACGTTGTCAGCCAGTTACATATGCATGTGATCGTGCGTAAGCGTGACGATGTCGCCTGGCCGGCTCCGGTCTGGGGCAGGCACCCGGCCAAGCCGTACAGCGCGGAACAGGTAGCAGCCATTCGCGAGCGCTTGCGTCTGGTGCTGACCGATGAATTCACTTTTTTGGAGGGCTGAGTCATGAGCCTTGAAGGACGCGTTACCGATCTGGAAAGCCGTCTGGCCTTTCAGGATGACACCATTCAGGCATTGAACGATGTGCTGGTGGCGCAGCAGAAGGTCATCGAGCGCTTGCAATTGCAGATGGAAGCGCTGATCAAGCGTCACGAAGAGATGGTCGGGCAGTTCGGTGCTTTTGAGGAAGATGCACCGCCGCCGCATTATTGAGCCATTCGGCAGGCATAAAAAAACCGCGAACAGACAGGCTGTTCGCGGTTTTTTTTTTGCTTTGGATCAGCGACGCGGCAGAGCGGCGATCACGTCCTCGGCTTGCAGGCCTTTGTCGCGGTTCATCACCGAGAACTCGACGCGCTGGCCTTCGACCAGAACACGGTGGCCTTCGCCACGAATGGCGCGAAAGTGCACGAAAATATCATCGCCGGAGTCCCGGGAGATAAACCCGAAACCCTTGGAAGTGTTGAACCACTTCACGGTGCCGGTATCGCGATTGCTCATGTCATAGGTGGTCGGCGCAGCGGCCGGTGACGATTTGTAAAAGCTCACGGCCAAATGCAGCAGCACGGCAACCAGGGCGATCACCAGACTGAACAACACCGCCGGTTGGCCAGCGATGACCGGCATTGGTGCGATCAGCGTCAGGGTTTGCAGGACGACAGTCAGCACCAGCAGGGCGCTGACCAGATTTTGCAGATGCTGGCGCGGGCCTTTGTTCCAGTACGGAATCACTGGAGCGATGACCAGGTTCAGCAGGCCGAAAAAGGCCAGGTAAAGTGCATCGGGCTGTTGCAGGTAAGGAACGGCTTCGGCTTTCAGGCTGGGTATGAACGACAGCAGCAAGGCTGCTGCGCCCATTAGCAGGTGGACGATTTTCAACATTTTGATTGGCTCACGTTATGACGGCTCACAAGGAAGAGCTGAAGGCGCACGGTTCGCTTCAGGACAAAATAAGAGGCGGTGGACACGTACACGGCATCAGCCTATGCGCAACACCCCGGAAAATAGGGCATGGCGACACACTGCCTATTTAACAGCAAAGCCTGCGGCTACTCAAATCAGCCCGGCCAGCGGCAGAAAAACGGTCGATTTGTCGCAGTCTGACCACGGATTCATAGCTGCGAGCCGGCTCTTGCCTTGCTACAGTGGGACCGAACCTGCTGGATGAATTCAATCACTGTTAGGGGGCAAGCATGGCAATTGATATCGGTATCAGTGAAGAAGACCGCAAATCCATCGTCGAAGGGCTGTCGCGACTGCTGTCGGACACCTACGTGCTGTATCTGAAAACCCATAACTTCCACTGGAACGTCACTGGCCCGATGTTTCGCACGTTGCACCTGATGTTCGAAGAGCAATACAACGAGCTGGCGCTGGCCGTCGATTTGATCGCCGAGCGTATCCGTGCGTTGGGCTTCCCGGCGCCGGGTGCCTACGCGACCTACGCGCGTCTTTCTTCTATTAAAGAAGAAGTCGGTGTGCCGAGCGCCGAAGACATGATCAAGCAACTGGTCGAAGGCCAGGAAGCGGTGACCCGTACCGCGCGCGGCATTTTCCCGCTGCTGGACAAGGTCAGCGATGAGCCGACCGCTGACCTGCTGACCCAGCGCATGCAAGTGCACGAGAAAACTGCGTGGATGCTGCGCGCGCTGCTCGAGGAATGACCCGGCCGCTGCGGACGGCGTGAGGTCGTCCGCATGCTCTCCAGACTCTTACCGTTGTCGTTGGCTTATCCTACGAGGCTGGTCAACAAGTCGTATGGCGCGAACTTTGTTACTGGGTTTTTATGAAGGCGCAGGATGTTGCCTTATAAATCAGCAGTCATGGCAAAGGAGTGTCAACGCTATGGTAGAAGGAGACAGGCGAAGCGACAGGATGTCGGCTTCGCGGCATGTAATAAAGGTCGATCCGTTTGTCAGCGAGTTCGACATGAACCTGATCCGGCCGCTGTCGCGGTCGATTCGCCTCAATGGTTTTGCGACCTGCCTGCGACTCGAGCAGGTCTACTGGAACATACTCGGCGGCATGGCCGAGGACAATCATTGCTCGATCAGCACACTGCTATCCCACGTTGATCGTGAGGTGCATCTGCGTTACGGCGGAGTGAAGAATTTCAGTGCGCTGGTGCGGGTGGTTTGCGTCATGAACGGGATCAAAGATCTCGCACCCGCAGTTTCGCGCTGAAACGGCGGTTGCAACGAGGTTGCGGGCTGTGCAGCGTTACGGCTGCACAGCCCGCATTTAATCGATATAATCCCGCGCTTTCGCCGCAAAGCCCTGCGCGCGGCAGCAATCTGATCGCCGAGACACCTCCATGCCAATGTACGATTACCTATGTGCTTCCTGTGGTCATCAGTTGGAAGCCATTCAGAAGATCAGCGACGCACCGTTGGTCGATTGCCCTGCCTGCCAGGCGCCCGAACTGAAGAAGCAGCTGTCCATGCCGGGTTTTCGCCTCAGCGGCAACGGTTGGTACGAGACCGACTTCAAGACCGGAGCCAAGAAAAATCTGGCCGGTGGCGACAAAGCTGACTAGGGTTCCAACCCTGAACGAACGACACGCGTGAGTTTCCGCCCTGCTTGATCGCGGCCGGATCTCCACCGAATTTCGAATTACGAGAAGCGAACCACACCATGATGCGCAGCCACTATTGCGGCCAACTGAACGAAAGCCTGGAAGGCCAGGAAATTACCCTTTGCGGATGGGTTCACCGTCGCCGCGACCACGGCGGGGTGATTTTCCTCGATATCCGTGATCGTGATGGTCTGGCTCAGGTGGTGTTCGATCCGGATCGCGCCGAGAGCTTCGCCGCCGCCGACCGCGTGCGCAGCGAATACGTCGTGAAGATCACCGGCAAGGTGCGTCTGCGTCCGGCCGGCGCGACCAACGCCAACATGGCCTCGGGCATGATCGAAGTGCTGGGTTATGAACTGGAAGTGCTGAACGAGTCGGAAACCCCGCCGTTCCCGCTCAACGAGTTCTCCGACGTCGGCGAAGAAACCCGCCTGCGCTATCGCTTCCTCGACCTGCGTCGTCCGGAAATGGCCGAGAAGCTGCGCCTGCGTTCGCGCATGACCACCAGCATCCGTCGCTTCCTCGACGAGAACGGCTTCCTCGACGTCGAAACGCCGATCCTGACCCGGGCCACTCCGGAAGGTGCGCGTGACTATCTGGTGCCGAGCCGTACCCACGCCGGTTCGTTCTTCGCCCTCCCGCAATCGCCGCAGCTGTTCAAGCAACTGCTGATGGTGGCCGGCTTCGACCGTTACTACCAGATCGCCAAGTGCTTCCGTGACGAAGACCTGCGTGCCGACCGTCAGCCGGAATTCACCCAGATCGACATCGAGACCAGCTTCCTCGATGAAAAAGAGATCATGGGCCTGACCGAGCAGATGATCCGCAACCTGTTCAAGGAAGTGCTGAACCTGGAGTTCGGCGAATTCCCGCACATGACCTTCGAAGAAGCCATGCGCCGCTACGGTTCGGACAAGCCGGACCTGCGTATTCCGCTGGAACTGGTTGACGTTGCCGACCAGTTGAAAGAGGTCGACTTCAAGGTGTTCAGCGGCCCGGCCAACGATCCGAAGTGCCGCATCGCCGCACTGCGTGTTCCAGGCGGGGCGAGCATGCCGCGCAAGCAGATCGACGACTACACCAAGTTCGTCGGCATCTACGGTGCCAAGGGCCTGGCGTACATCAAGGTCAACGAGCGTGCCGCCGGTGTTGAAGGTCTGCAATCGCCGATCGTGAAGAACATCCCGGAAGACAAGCTCAACGTGATCCTCGATCGCGTTGGCGCAGTCGATGGCGATATCGTGTTCTTCGGTGCCGACAAGGCCAAGATCGTCAGCGAAGCCCTGGGCGCGCTGCGTATCAAACTCGGTCACGACCTGAAGCTGCTGACCTGCGAGTGGGCGCCAATGTGGGTCGTCGACTTCCCGATGTTCGAAGAGAACGACGACGGCAGCTTCTCGGCGCTGCACCACCCGTTCACTGCACCGAAGTGCACCCCGCAGGAGCTCGAAGCCAACCCGGCCGGCGCACTGTCCCGTGCGTACGACATGGTCTTGAACGGCACCGAGCTGGGCGGCGGTTCGATCCGTATCCATCGCAAGGAAATGCAGCAAGCGGTATTCCGCCTGCTGGGCATCAACGAAGCGGAACAGGAAGAGAAGTTCGGCTTCCTGCTCGACGCGCTGAAGTACGGCGCACCGCCGCACGGTGGTCTGGCCTTCGGTCTGGACCGTCTGGTGATGCTGATGACCGGCGCCCAGTCGATCCGTGAAGTGATCGCCTTCCCGAAAACCCAGAGTGCTGCCGACGTGATGACGCAGGCTCCGGGCGTAGTGGATGCCAAGGCATTGCGCGAGCTGCACATTCGCCTGCGCGAAACGCCAAAGGCTGAGTAAGACGGGCCTGAAGGCGCATCTTCGGATGCGCCTTTTTTCTTTCTCAGGTCGAATTTTTCAATTGCCGGCCGCTGCCTCGGCGGGGCGGGCAAGGTTTCAAAGAGCATTCGGAGCAAGTTATGGCAGGTCATTCCAAGTGGGCAAACATCAAGCACCGCAAAGAACGTCAGGATGCCAAGAGGGGCAAGATCTTCACCAAGTGGATCCGTGAACTGACCGTTGCGGCCCGTCAGGGTGGCGGTGATCCGGGTTCCAACCCGCGTCTGCGTCTGGCTCTGGACAAGGCGTTGAGCGCGAACATGAGTCGCGACATCATCGACCGTGCCGTCGCGCGCGGTGCCGGCGCCACTGAAGCGGACAACGTTGAAGAACTGACCTACGAAGGTTACGGCCCGGGCGGTGTGGCGGTGATGGTCGAGTGCATGACCGACAACCGCAACCGCACTGCGGCGGCTGTGCGTCACGCGTTCAGCAAGTGTGGCGGCAACCTCGGCACCGATGGTTCGGTGGCGTATCTGTTCGAGCGCAAGGGCCAGATCAGCTTCGCTCCGGGCGTCGATGAAGACGCACTGACCGAAGCGGCGCTGGAAGCCGATGCCGATGACGTGGTCACCCACGAAGACGGTTCGATCGACGTGTTCACCTCGTTCACCGGTTTCTATGCGGTGCGCAACGCGCTGGAAGCGGCCGGGTTCAAGGGTGACGATGCGGAAATCGTCATGCAGCCGACCACCAGCGCCGAGCTGGATCTGGAAGGCGCGGAGAAGGTGCTCAAGCTGATCGATATGCTTGAGGACCTGGACGACGTGCAGAACGTCTATTCCAACGCGGATATCCCGGAAGACGTCGCCGCTCAGCTTGGCTGATGTAAATAGAAAGGTCGCAGTTTTTTGCTGGCTCTACACTTCTTCTGTAGGAGCTGCCGAAGGCTGCGATCTTTTGATCTTTTAAAAACACAAAGATCGCAGCCTTCGGCAGCTCCTACATGTACCCTCAGCTTTCGCATCATTTTCTGCAGGCGTTATGACTCTAATCCTTGGTATCGACCCCGGTTCGCGCATCACCGGTTACGGGATCGTTCGCGATACCGGGCGGGGTGGCTGCATCTATGTGGCCTCGGGCTGCATTCGCACCGGTTCCGGCGAGCTGCATGAGCGTCTGCAGATCGTCTATCGCGGCGTGCGCGAAATCATCAAGACCTACGGCCCGGTGACCATGGGCATCGAAAAGGTGTTCATGGCGAAAAACGCCGACTCGGCGCTGAAGCTCGGACAGGCGCGGGGCGCTGCGATTGTCGCCGGCGCCGAAGAGTGTCTGGAAATCGCCGAGTACACCGCCACGCAAGTCAAACAGGCGGTGGTCGGCACCGGTGCGGCCAATAAGGAGCAGGTGCAGATGATGGTCATGCACATGCTCAAGTTGACCAGCAAGCCGCAGATCGACGCCTCCGACGCCCTCGCGATTGCCATTTGCCATGCGCACACGCGCTCAAGCCTGCTGCCGCACGGGCTGGGAACCGCACGCAGTCGTGGCGGGCGCCTGCGTCTCTGATAGCATCAGCATCAATTTTCTCGAAAGTGACTTCGCGGTGCCTGTGTTGTCGGCGCGCAAGCCACCTTCAATCGTCGCCAGCCCACGGCTGGCCAGCGCTCAAGGATTCAAAACGTGATTGGACGCTTGCGCGGCACCCTGGCTGAGAAACAGCCGCCGCACCTGATTCTCGATGTGAACGGCCTTGGCTATGAGGTGGAAGTGCCCATGACCACCCTTTATCGTCTGCCGTCGGTCGGCGAACCGCTGACCCTGCACACCCATTTGGTCGTACGCGAAGATGCGCAATTGCTCTATGGTTTTGCCGGCAAGCGTGAGCGAGACTTCTTTCGCGAGCTGATCCGTCTCAATGGCGTCGGACCGAAACTGGCGCTGGCGTTGATGTCGAGCCTGGAAGTCGACGAGCTGGTGCGCTGCGTGCAGTCTCAGGACACTTCGGCGCTGACCAAGGTGCCGGGGGTTGGCAAGAAAACCGCCGAGCGTTTGCTGGTGGAATTGAAAGATCGCTTCAAGGCCTGGGAAACTTCGCCGGCGATGTTCGCGCTGGTGCCGAATCAGCCGGACGGCCCGGCGCCGGTCAACAGTGCCGAGACCGATGCGGTCAGCGCGTTGATCTCGCTGGGCTACAAGCCGCAGGAAGCGAGCAAGGCGATTTCCGCGATCAAAGACAAGAACCTGAGCAGCGAAGACCTGATCCGCCGCGCTCTGAAGGGAATGATTTAAGTGATTGAAGCTGATCGTCTGA
The DNA here is from genome assembly GCF_001425545.1 of Pseudomonas sp. Leaf434. Taxonomy (NCBI): domain Bacteria; kingdom Pseudomonadati; phylum Pseudomonadota; class Gammaproteobacteria; order Pseudomonadales; family Pseudomonadaceae; genus Pseudomonas; species Pseudomonas sp. Leaf434. The sequence goes on from NZ_LMQZ01000008.1 coordinate 68,548, forward strand.
TCGCCGCCGCGCACAGCCCGCGCGAGCGCGAAGAAGTCCAGGATCGGGCCATCCGCCCGGTCAGCCTGGCCGACTACATTGGCCAGCCGACCGTGCGCGAGCAGATGGAGCTGTTTATCCAGGCCGCCCGTGGCCGCAGCGAATCCCTCGATCACACCCTGATCTTCGGCCCGCCGGGGCTGGGCAAGACCACGCTGGCGAACATCATTGCCCAGGAAATGGGCGTGTCGATCAAGAGCACCTCCGGGCCAGTGCTGGAACGCCCGGGTGATCTGGCCGCGTTGCTGACCAATCTTGAGCCGCACGATGTGTTGTTCATCGACGAAATCCATCGTCTATCGCCGATCGTTGAAGAAGTGCTGTATCCGGCGATGGAAGATTTCCAGCTCGATATCATGATTGGCGAGGGGCCGGCGGCGCGCTCGATCAAACTGGACCTGCCGCCTTTCACTCTGGTCGGCGCCACCACCCGCGCCGGCATGCTGACCAATCCGTTGCGTGATCGCTTCGGTATCGTCCAGCGCCTGGAGTTCTACAGCACGGCGGATCTGGCAACGATCGTCAGTCGTTCGGCGGCCATTCTCGGTCTGCCGCTGGATCCGGAAGGTTCGTTCGAGATCGCCCGTCGCGCCCGTGGCACACCGCGAATTGCCAACCGTCTGCTGCGGCGGGTGCGCGATTTCGCTGAAGTACGCGCCAAGGGCCACATCACCAAAGCGGTGGCGGATCTGGCGCTGAACCTGCTGGACGTCGATGAACACGGTTTCGATCACCAGGACCGGCGCCTGCTGTTGACCATGATCGAGAAGTTCGACGGCGGTCCGGTTGGTATCGACAGTCTGGCGGCGGCGATCAGTGAAGAACGCCACACCATTGAAGACGTGCTCGAACCGTATCTGATTCAGCAGGGCTATATCATGCGCACGCCACGGGGTAGGGTGGTGACGCGGCATGCCTATCTGCATTTCGGTTTGAATGTTCCGTCACGCATGGGCGAGATGCCCGTGGCAGACGAGTTTCTCGACGCCGTCGACGATTGATACACATTTGTTGGTGATTTATTCAGGGTTTGTACTGTCAGACGACGGTACTTTTGCGTTAAAGCTTTGAAACCACGAAAAACAGTTGTCTGGCCGGATTGGCAACCTGAGGAGTAAGCACTAGAGTATGCGCGCGCAAAACGGGCTTGAGCCGTTCGCACATCGTTGTCGCGTTTATTACGAGGACACCGATGCGGGCGGCATCGTGTATTACGTTAATTACCTCAAGTTTATGGAACGGGCTCGAACCGAGCGGCTACGGGAACTGGGTTTTGCCCAATCTGTGCTTGCCGGAGAGGACCTGTTGTTCGTCGTGCATTCCAGCGAAGCGCGCTACCACGCGCCGGCGCGACTGGATGACGAACTGCTGGTAAGCGCTGATGTAATCGAATTGAACCGTGCCAGCCTGCGCTTCAAACAGCAGGTCAGGCGGGCCACGGATAATGTGCTGCTCTGCGAAGGGCAGTTTTTGGTGGCCTGCGTGCGCACCGACAGTTTGAAACCCCGGGCCCTTCCCGAAGACCTGCGTGCGGCCTTCGCCGACGCGGTCGGCCCGGGTACACACTCAAAGCAGGAGATAAAGCGTGGAAGCTAACGTCGTCGACCATTCCTCCATGTGGAGCCTGGTCAGCAATGCCAGCATCGTGGTGCAGTTGGTAATGTTGACCCTGGTGGCCGCATCGGTGACCTCATGGATCATGATCTTTCAGCGCAGCAACTTGCTGCGCGCCGGTCGACGCGCCCTGGAGAGCTTCGAAGAGCGCTTCTGGTCGGGTATCGACCTGTCCAAACTGTACCGTCAGGCTGGCAGCAACCCTGATCCGGATTCGGGCGTGGAGCAGATTTTCCGTGCCGGCTTCAAGGAATTCTCCCGTCTGCGTCAGCAGCCAGGTGTCGATCCTGAAGCCGTGATGGAAGGTGTCGCTCGTGCGATGCGCGTGGCCATCTCGCGCGAAGAAGAGAAACTTGAGCAGAGCTTGCCGTTCCTCGCCACCGTCGGTTCGGTCAGCCCTTATATCGGTCTGTTCGGCACCGTGTGGGGGATCATGAACTCCTTCCGCGGTCTGGCCAGCGCCCAGCAAGCGACCCTGGCCACCGTTGCCCCGGGTATCGCCGAAGCCCTCATCGCCACCGCGATCGGCCTGTTCGCTGCGATCCCGGCGGTCATCGCTTACAACCGTTTTGCTGCGCGCAGCGAAACCTTGCTGGGCCGCTACTACACCTTCGCCGATGAATTCCAGGCGATCCTGCACCGCAAAGTGCACACCAGCGAAGAATAAGCAGGTATTTCCCGATGGCTTTAATCGCTCGAGCTCGCAAAAAGCGCAAGCCGGTCGCCGAGATGAACGTGGTGCCCTACATCGACGTGATGTTGGTGCTGCTGGTCATCTTCATGGTGACCGCGCCGATGCTCAATCAGGGCGTGAAAGTTGATCTGCCCAAGGTTTCCAGCGAAGCCTTGCCGCAGGACAACAACACTCAGGTCCTGACCATTTCGATCAAGGCTGACAAGACCTACTACTGGAACCTTGGCAGCGAAGTCGACACCGAGAAGCAACAGGACAGGGCCATGACCCTGCCACAGATGACGGACGCGGTGACCAAGATCATCCGCGCCGGCACCGAGGGCGGCAAACGCACCCAGGTGTTCATTCGTGGTGACAAGACTGTCGACTACGGCGCCGTCATGGGTGCCATGGGCGGGTTGCAGAAAGCCGGGGTCGGTAACGTTGGTCTGATTACCGAGGCCCCCTGATGCAGCAACAGCGAGAGCCGTCCGCCTCGGAAAGCTACTTCTGGCCTAGTGTTCTGGCAATCGTCCTGCACGTGCTGGTGTTCGGCATGCTGTTCGTCAGTTTTGCCTTCACGCCCGAACTGCCGCCGGCCAAGCCGATCGTCCAGGCGACTCTGTACCAGCTGAAATCGAAAAGTCAGGCGACCACCCAGACCAATCAGAAGATTGCGGGTGAGGCGAAGAAATCCGCCGCGCGCCAGACCGAAGTCGAACAGATGGAACAGAAAAAGATCGAGCAGGAAGCGGTGAAGGCGGCGGAACAAAAGAAAGAGGAAGCGGCTCAAAAGGCCGAGGAAGCCAAGAAGGCCGACGAGGCGAAAAAAGCCGACGAGGCGAAAAAGGCTGATGAAGCCAAGAAAGCCGACGACGCGAAGAAAGCCGAAGCGAAAAAGGCCGAAGAGAAACAATTGGCTGATATAGCCAAGAAGAAGGCCGAAGACGAAGCGAAAAAGGCTGCTGAGGAAGAGGCGAAGAAGGCCGCTGCCGAAGAAGCCAAGAAGAAGATCGTCGAAGACGCGAAGAAGAAAGCCGCCGAAGACGCCAAGAAGAAAGCTGAAGCTGAAGAGGCGAAGAAGAAAGTCGCCGAAGACGCGAAGAAGAAAGCTGCTGCCGATGCTGCGAAGAAGAAAGCGCAGGAAGCGGCACGCAAATCCGCCGAAGACAAAAAGGCCCAGGCCCTGGCAGATCTGCTTTCCGACACGCCGCAGCGTCAGCAGGCCCTGGCAGATGAGCAGGGTGACGAAGTTGCCGGCAGTTTCGATGACCTGATTCGCGCTCGTGCAGCGGAAGGCTGGGCTCGTCCTCCTTCGGCGCGCAAAGGCATGACGGTCGTGCTGCAAATCGGCATGTTGCCGGACGGCACGGTGACTTCGGTCAGCGTCGCCAAGTCCAGTGGTGACGGTCCGTTCGATGCTTCGGCAGTCGCGGCAGTGAAGAATATTGGACGTTTGACAGAAATGCAGGGAATGAAGCCGAGCGATTTCGCTCCGTATCGTTCATTCAAGATGACATTCACACCTGAGGATCTAGCCTTGTGAGAAACCTTCTTCGAGGAATGCTGGTCGTGATCTGCTGCATGGCAGGGATCGCGACGGCAGATGAAAAGAACATTCTGGTCACCAGCGGCAGCGATCGGGCCACCCCGATCGCCGTCGTACCGTTCGGCATGCAGGGCGGCGCCGTGCTGCCTGATGACATGGCTGAAATCATTGGCAACGATTTGCGCAACTCGGGCTATTACTCGCCTATTCCGAAAGCCAACATGATCAGCCAGCCAAGCCAGCCGAGCGAAATCATCTTCCGTGACTGGAAGGCGGTGGGTGCTCAGTACATGATGGTCGGCAGCATCGCTCCAGCGGGCGGTCGCCTGCAGGTGCAGTGGGCACTGTTCAACGTCGCCACCGAGCAGAAAGTGGCGGACGGCAGTGTTTCCGGTACGACCGACCAGATCCGTGACATGGCGCACTTCATTTCCGATCAGTCGTTCCAGAAGCTGACCGGCATTGAAGGTGCCTTCTCGACGCGCCTGCTGTACGTGACGGCCGAGCGTTTTTCCGAGAAAAACACCCGTTACACGCTGCAACGCTCCGACTATGACGGTGCCCGCGCAGTGACTCTGCTGCAATCGCGCGAGCCGATCCTGTCGCCGCGTTTTGCACCGGACGGCAAGCGTATCGCCTACGTGTCGTTCGAGCAGAAGCGTCCGCGTATCTTCATGCAGAACATCGACACCGGTCGCCGTGAGCAGATCACCAACTTCGAAGGCCTCAACGGCGCGCCAGCCTGGTCGCCGGATGGCAATCGCCTGGCGTTCGTGCTGTCGAAAGACGGTAACCCGGACATCTACGTGATGAACCTCGGTTCGCGTCAGATCAGCCGCGTAACCAACGGCCAAGGCATCAATACCGAACCGTTCTGGGGCAAGGATGGCTCGACCATCTATTTCACCTCGGACCGTGGCGGCAAGCCGCAAATCTATAAAACCAGCGTCGGTGGCGGTGGTGCCGAGCGTGTGACGTTTGTGGGCAACTACAACGCCAACCCGAAACTTTCGGCTGATGAAAAGACTTTGGTGATGATTCATCGTCAGGATGGCTTCACCAATTTCAAGGTGGCAGCTCAGGATCTGCAGCGGGGTAGTGTAAAGATCCTCACTGATAGCACTCTGGACGAGTCACCTACTGTTGCGCCCAACGGCACCATGGTAATCTACGCCACCCGCCAACAGGGCCGGGGAGTCTTGATGCTCGTGTCCATTAATGGACGCGTGAGGCTCCCGCTTCCTACCGCTCAAGGCGAAGTCAGAGAACCGTCCTGGTCCCCTTACCTGAAGTGAGCGGGCGCTACACGTTTTACTTAACACACTGGGGTTCATTAGGAGTTTCACGATGGAAATGCTGAAGTTTGGTAAATTTGCTGCGCTGGCTCTGGCCATGGCTGTAGCTGTAGGTTGCTCGTCCAAAGGCGGCGACAACGCCGGTGAAGGCGCTGTTGATCCAAACGCTGGTTACGGCGCAAACACCGGTGCCGTTGACGGTTCCCTGAGCGAAGAAGCTGCTCTGCGCGCAATCACCACCTTCTACTTCGAATACGACAGCTCGGACCTGAAGCCAGAAGCCATGCGCGCTCTGGACGTTCACGCTAAAGACCTGAAAGCAAACGGCGCTCGCGTTGTTCTGGAAGGCAACACCGACGAACGTGGTACTCGTGAGTACAACATGGCACTGGGCGAGCGTCGTGCGAAAGCCGTTCAGCGCTACCTGGTACTGCAAGGTGTTTCCCCAGCTCAGCTGGAACTGGTTTCCTACGGCGAAGAGCGTCCAGTTGCTACCGGCAACGACGAGCAGTCCTGGGCCCAGAACCGTCGCGTCGAACTGCGTAAGTAATTCGATATGCGAACGTGCCGTCGTGCTGTAACTGTTCTGGCTCTCAGCCTCGCGCCGCTTGCGGCGTGGGCTGCGGTTCCTGTGGTCGATGACAACTCCGGTTATAACAATAGCGGGAGCAGTTATCCGCCTGCGGGTTACGGTACGAACGGCGCCTATGCCGGGGGAGCGGCTTCGGCCCCTGCCTCGGCACAAGGCATGCTGTTCAACCAATTGCAACAGATGCAGGATCAGATCTCGCGCCAACAGGGCGTGATCGAAGAACTGCAGAATCAGGTTTCGCGCATGAAGCAGGAATCCCTGGAGCGATACCAGGATCTTGATCGGCGCATAGGATCCGGCGTTGCACCAGCCGCGACTCCCGAGAATTCTTCTGCCGGTGGCGATGCAAGTGTTGCTGCCGGTGCTGCCGGTGCTGCCGGTGCTGCCGCAGGCGCGGGTGCTGCTGCGGCAGCCCAGGCCCCTGCTGCGGGTAGCGAACCGGCTGATCCGGCCAAGGAAAAGCTGTATTACGATGCCGCTTTCGACCTGATCAAAGCCAAGGATTTCGACAAGGCCAGCCAGGCCTTCGCCGCTTTCCTGCGCAAATACCCCAACAGCCAGTACGCGGGCAACGCTCAATACTGGTTGGGCGAAGTGAACCTGGCCAAGGGTGATCTGCAAGGTGCAGGTCAGGCCTTTGCCAAGGTTTCGCAGCTGTATCCCAAGCACAACAAAGTGCCGGATTCGCTGTACAAGCTGGCTGACGTAGAACGCCGCCTCGGTCATACCGACAAGGTCAAAGGCATTCTGCAGCAGGTGGTGTCGCAATATCCGGGCACTTCCGCCGCGCAGCTGGCCCAGCGTGATTTGCAGCGCATGTAAGCCTGTTCATCCGTGTTTTGAAGAAACCCGCGCTTGTCGCGGGTTTTTTCGTTAGAATTCACGCCCTTTTTCTGAAACACGCTTCTTGTGGTCTACGCGTTGGCGGGATTGCCTGAAGTGCCTGACGGAGGCGGACAGCCTGTTTAGCTGTTACGCCCGTGGCGACTATGCAAGACACATTGAGAATCACCGAAGTTTTCTACTCGTTGCAGGGGGAAACTCGGACTGCCGGGCTGCCCACGGTTTTCGTGCGCCTGACCGGTTGCCCGTTGCGTTGCCAATACTGCGACAGCGCTTATGCGTTCAGCGGCGGCACCGTCCGCACCCTCGACGACATCCTTGAGCAAGTGGCCGGTTATCGTCCGCGCTACGTCTGTGTCACCGGCGGTGAGCCGTTGGCTCAGCCGAACGCCATTCCTTTGCTTGAACGGTTGTGTGGTGCCGGTTACGAGGTGTCGCTGGAAACCAGCGGCGCCCTCGACGTGTCCGCCGTCGATCCGCGTGTCAGTCGCGTCGTCGACCTGAAAACGCCGGGCTCGAAAGAAGCCCATCGCAACCGTTACGAGAACATCGAACTGCTGACCCGCAACGATCAGGTGAAATTTGTCATCTGCTCGCGGGAAGACTATGACTGGGCGGTATCGAAACTGATCCAGTACGGGCTTGATAGACGTGCGGGTGAAGTGCTTTTCTCCCCAAGTCATCATGACCTCAATGCCAGGGATCTGGCGGATTGGGTGGTGGCAGATAACCTGCCAGTGCGGCTGCAACTGCAGTTGCATAAATATCTATGGAATGATGAGCCGGGGCGCTGAGATGATTGAACAACCGAACACTACCGAAAAACGTGCCGTTATCCTGCTTTCGGGCGGCCTCGACTCGGCCACCGTGGTGGCGATGGCACGCGCCGAAGGCTACGCCTGCTACACCATGAGCTTCGATTACGGCCAGCGCTCCCATGCTGAATTGCATGCCGCCGCCCGCGTTGCTCGCGATCTGGGAGTGGTCGAGCACAAGGTCATTGGCCTGAATCTCAACGGCATGGGCGGCTCGGCGCTGACTGACACCAGCATCGATATTCCGGAAGAGCTGGGCGAAGGCATTCCGGTGACTTACGTGCCGGCGCGCAACACGGTGTTTCTGTCGTTGGCATTGGGTTGGGCCGAAGTGCTCGGCGCGCGCGACATCTTCATCGGCGTCAATGCAGTGGATTATTCCGGCTACCCGGATTGCCGTCCCGAGTTCATCGAGTCGTTCGAGCGCATGGCCAACCTGGCCACCAAAGCGGGCGTGGAAGGCAATGGCTTCCGCATTCAGGCGCCACTGCAAAACCTGAGCAAGGCGCAGATCGTCCAGGCTGGCGTGAAGCTGGGCGTGGATTATGGCCTGACGGTTTCCTGCTATCAGGCAGACGATGACGGCCGCGCCTGCGGCAAATGCGACAGCTGCCGCCTGCGTGCTGAAGGCTTCGCGGCGGCAGGTGTGAGCGATCCAACCCCTTATTTTTGATCTTTTTCAAAAAAGGTGTTGAATAGTCCTTAGAAATCAGTATTATACGCGCCACCACACAGCGGGTCGTTAGCTCAGTTGGTAGAGCAGTTGGCTTTTAACCAATTGGTCGTAGGTTCGAATCCCACACGACCCACCATATTTGGCGGTTTAGAAAATCCGGAAGGCCCACGAAAGTGAGGATTTCCGGGTTTTTTTTTGCCTGCAATTCGGGCGTTCGACGTTTCAGCGCGGGCGGCCTGACACAGGTCAGAATCATCTTTTGTATCAACGGGATATTCTGTAGCCTTGCGCAGCTTCAACGCTGTCCGTGCCTGATGATACTCACTCTCCCGGCGGTACCCTCTAACGGTCCGGAGCCGGGTGTATACTCGACTTTCGCGCGAATGCGCCTGCAGGTCTTGCGAACATGACGCAGATTTCCGAACGCCTTCTGGTTCAAGCCCACCTCGACGCCACACAGCCCAAACCGCTGACGGCAGAGGAGGAGGCCTACTACCGTTCCGCCATCGCCGCCGAGCTCAAGGCTCAGGACGCGGTGCTCGTGGCCCACTTTTATTGCGATCCGGTGATTCAGGCCCTGGCCGAAGAAACCGGCGGCTGTGTTTCCGACTCCCTGGAAATGGCTCGCTTCGGCAACGCCCATCCGGCCAAGACCGTGGTGGTCGCGGGCGTGAAATTCATGGGCGAGACGGCAAAGATTCTCAACCCGGAAAAACGCGTGCTGATGCCGACCCTGGAGGCGACGTGCTCGCTTGACCTGGGATGCCCGGTCGATGAGTTCTCGGCGTTCTGCGACCAGCACCCGGAACGCACCGTGGTGGTTTATGCCAATACTTCCGCCGCCGTGAAGGCTCGGGCTGACTGGGTGGTGACCTCGAGCTGCGCACTGGAGATCGTCGAAAGCCTGATGGACAACGGCGAGACGATCATCTGGGGCCCGGACAAGCATCTGGGCACCTACATTCAGCGCAAGACCGGCGCCGACATGCTGCTGTGGGACGGTGCTTGCATCGTCCATGAAGAATTCAAGTCCAAGCAGCTCGAAGACATGAAGGCGCTGTACCCGGACGCGGCGATTCTGGTGCATCCCGAGTCGCCGACTTCGGTGATTGAGCTGGCGGATGCCGTCGGTTCCACCAGTCAGTTGATCGCGGCCGCGCAAAGCCTGCCGAACAAGACCCTGATCGTCGCTACCGACCGTGGCATCTTCTACAAGATGCAGCAGCTGTGCCCGGACAAGGTCTTTATCGAGGCGCCTACCGCCGGTAATGGCGCCGCGTGCCGCAGTTGTGCACATTGCCCGTGGATGGCCATGAACACCCTTGAGCGCACGCTCAAGAGCTTGAAAGAAGGCACCAACGAGATCTTTGTCGATCCGGCGCTGATTCCCCAAGCGATCCGCCCGTTGAAGCGCATGCTCGACTTCACCCAGGCAGCGCGGATGAAATTGGCCGGCAACGCCTGAGAGAACCCCTTGTATGAGTGAGCCCTGTGGTGAGGGGATTTATCCCCGTTGGGTGGCGAAGCCGCCCTAAATCAAACACCGCGGCATATCAGGGATACCGCGTGGGCTCCTTTACGACTGCTACGCAGCCGGACGGGGATAAATCCCCTCACCACAGGCCGACTCTTGAGCATGGAAATTATTTGCTCTTCTTCGGGATCCGCACCACACGCGTATCCGAATAGATGTCGTGCCAGGTGCGTTTCTGCTTGTCGAACAGCGACCAGAAGAACCCCAGCCCGATACACAACCACGACGCGATCGACACCATAAAGCGCAGCAGCGCCTGCCACAGGCTGATCGCTGTGCCGTTGGCGTTCTGCACGCGGATCCCCCACACCTGCATGCCCAGTGTCTGCCCGCCGTGGGTCCAGAACTTGGCGAAGAAGCCGAACAATACCAACAGCAGCACCGTGGAGTAGAGCGGATCACCATCCAGCTGGCCGGCGTCGGTCATCACTCGCAGACGCTCTTCGCCAATGATCGCCGCCTGGATCAACTTATAGATGAATCCGGTGACGATCAGCAGGGCGGTGCACAGCAGGAAGTCGTAGAACATCGCCGCCAGACGACGACCGAGAGCAACGGGAGGAAAGTCCCCTTGCGGCGTGAGCAGGTGTTTCGACATGGCAGCCTCGGGACGCGAATGGAAGCGCCATTTTACGGATAAGCGCGCACAAAAAAGCCCCTGATATCAATATCAGGGGCTTTTTCGTATCAGAAGATCAGGCTTCTGCTTGTACTTCGTCAGCCTGCATGCCTTTCTGGCCTTGCACGGCAACGAAAGTCACCTTCTGGCCTTCTTTCAGGCTCTTGAAGCCGTTGCCCTGAATGGCGCGGAAATGTACGAACAGATCCGGACCGCTTTCTGGAGTGATAAAACCAAAACCTTTCTCGTCGTTAAACCACTTGACGGTACCGCTCTGACGTGTGGACATTTCTTATTTCCTTTGACGCATAAATTGATGACAGCCCCTTTCACATGAAAGAGTACTGGAGCTGGTTGCAAGGAGTAAGAAGACGTCGAGCGGGATGTAGCTAACTTGTAGGCTACTGCCCAGGTCACGATTCCAAGCTGACCCATGCAAACACAGTGGACAAACTCTACGCCAACTACGGGAGAAAAAACAAGCCCTGCGAAGACCCCGGTTTTACTGCTCTTCGCGGCAATTAGTCAGTTCACTAGTGCAGTCTTGGACGATTGTCTGGTTCAGTTTTTTGCAGTCGTTATAAGCAACGTTCATATCCGAAAAAGATGTTAAAAAACGCACTGTTTTATGGCGATTGCGTTACACATTAGTGCACGCATAACGCAATCGCGTTACTTATAGAAACAGTCGATCAACCGCGATAGTAGCGTTGTGGAACAAATGGCATTTTGCTTACAAGCATTTGCACCTTTTTCCCACGGACGATGGCCCACACAGGTGTATCGAGCGTGACGTAGGCGCTGTCGAGGTAACCCATCGCCAATGGGCCGCCCAAGGTCGGACCAAAGCCGCCGCTGCAGACGCTGCCGATGATCTCGCCGGCCTCGTTGACGATCTCTGCGCCTTCACGCACCGGGGTACGCTCCTGTGGCAGCAGGCCGACGCGTTTGCGTGCGACGCCGTTCTGTTGCTGCGCGAAGATCTGCTCGGCGCCCGGGAAACCGCCGGCCCGCGCGCCATCGGCGCGGCGGGGCTTGGAGATCGCCCAAAGCAGGCTGGCTTCGATCGGCGTGGTTTCGGTGTTCATGTCATGGCCGTACAGGCACAGGCCGGCTTCCAGACGCAGCGAATCACGGGCGCCGAGGCCGATGGCTTGGACCTCTGGTTCGGCGAGCAGGGCGCGGGCGAGTTTTTCCGCGTCGGCGGCCGGTACAGAGATTTCGAAACCGTCTTCACCGGTGTAGCCCGAACGGCTGACAAAGCAGTCCACGCCCAGCAACGACACACGGTTGAACTGCATGAAGGTCATCTTCGTCACGTCCGGCGCAAGACGCGCCAGCACCGTGACGGCTGCCGGACCTTGCAGGGCGAGCAGGGCGCGCTCTTCGAACAGCGCCGTAATGGTGCACTGATCGCCGATGTGTTTTTGCAGATGCGCGAGATCCTGATCCTTGCACGCGGCGTTGACCACCAGGAACAACTCGTCATTGCCCAGATTGGCAACCATCAGGTCATCGAGGATGCCGCCGCTTTCGTTGGTGAACATCGCATAACGCTGCATGCCCACCGGCAGGTCGATGATGTCCACCGGCACCAGGGTTTCCAGGGCTTTGGCCGCATTGGCACCGGTCAGACGAATCTGGCCCATGTGCGAGACGTCGAACAGCCCGGCTTGCTCACGGGTGTGCTGATGTTCTTTCATCACTCCAAGCGGGTATTGCACGGGCATGTCGTAGCCGGCGAACGGCACCATGCGCGCGCCGAGTTCGAGGTGCAGTGCGTGCAGCGGGGTTTTCGAGAGTTGTTCGGTGGACATGCGTGGCTCCTTTGAATTTGGGTTGCGGGTGAGAGGCAAGATCAAGAGCCCCTCACCCCAGCCCTCTCCCGGAGGGAGAGGGAGCTAGTTACGTTTGGCTGAGTTCGTAATCAGCATTCGATAATGTTGACCGCCAGGCCGCCGCGGGCGGTTTCCTTGTATTTGCTTTTCATGTCGGCGCCGGTCTGGCGCATGGTGCGAATGACTTTGTCGAGGGAGACGAAATGCTGGCCGTCGCCACGCATGGCCATGCGCACCGCGTTGATGGCTTTCACCGAGCCCATAGCGTTGCGCTCGATGCACGGGACTTGTACCAGGCCGCCGATCGGGTCGCAGGTCAAACCGAGGTTGTGTTCCATGCCGATTTCCGCGGCGTTCTCGACTTGTTGCACGCTGCCGCCGAGCACTTCGCACAGAGCGCCGGCTGCCATTGAACAGGCCACACCGACTTCACCCTGACAACCGACTTCGGCGCCGGAGATCGAAGCGTTTTCCTTGTAAAGAATGCCGATTGCGGCAGCGGTCAGCAGAAATCGCACGACACCGTCGTCATTCGCCCCGGGGATAAAACGCATGTAGTAATGCAGCACCGCCGGAATGATCCCCGCCGCGCCATTGGTGGGAGCAGTGACCACGCGTCCGCCGTTGGCGTTTTCTTCGTTGACCGCCAGTGCATAAAGATTGACCCAGTCGAGCACCGACAGCGGATCGCGCAGGGCCGATTCCGGGTTCTTGCACAATTGCCGATGCAGCGCCGCCGCCCGGCGTTTGACCTTCAAACCGCCCGGCAAGATACCTTCGTTACGACAGCCAGCAGCGACGCAGTCCTGCATCACCTGCCAGATTTTCAGCAGGCCGGCACGGGTTTCGGCTTCCGGGCGCCAGGCGCTTTCATTGGTCAGCATCACCTGGCTGATCGACAGCCCGTACGTAGCGCAATGAACGAGCAAGTCCTTGGCGCTTTTGAAAGGGAAGGTCAGTGGCGTGGCGTCTTCGACGATGCGATCGGCACCGGCCGCATCTTCATCGACGACAAAACCACCGCCAACCGAGTAGTACTCGCGACTGCGAATCTGAATCCCCGCCGCATCGAAGGCGCGAAAGATCATGCCGTTGGGGTGATAGGCCAACGGTTTGCGGATCATTGCCAGATGTTCTTTCTCGTTGAACGCAATGCAGTGTTCGCCGAGCAGGTTCAAGCGGCCGTTGCCGCGAATTTCCTGCAGGCGCGCGGCGACGGTTTCGGTGTCGACTGTGTCCGGGTGCTCGCCTTCAAGGCCGAGCAGCACGGCTTTATCGCTGCCGTGACCTTTGCCGGTAGCACCGAGCGAACCGTACAGCTCGACCCGCACGCTGGCGGTGCTGGTCAACAGGTTTTCACGGCGCAAACCTTCGGCGAAGCGCGCAGCGGCGCGCATCGGGCCGACGGTGTGGGAACTGGAGGGACCGATGCCAATCTTGAACAGGTCGAACACGCTTAACGACATGAGTGGTTCTCCGGTTTCTTGTTATGGGGATTGGCGCAGTTTTTGAGATCGGTGCAGATCCCTTGTGGGAGCGAGCCTGCTCGCGAAAGCGTCGGATCAGCCACCATTTACGTTGACTGAAATGGCGCCTTCGCGAGCAGGCTCGCTCCCACAGGGGGATCTAGGGTATTGCTGAAATCGGGGCCGATATTCAGCCCCTCATTCCATTAAGCGTAGCTTTCGATCGACGGGCAGGCGCACACCAGGTTGCGATCGCCGAAGACGTTGTCGACACGGCCGACCGGCGGCCAGTATTTGCCTTCGATCAGCGACGCGACCGGGTACACCGCTTGCTCACGGCTGTACGGGTGGGTCCATTCGCCGACCAGTTCCGCTGCGGTGTGCGGGGCGTTTTTCAGCGGGTTGTCTTCCTTGTCCAGCGTGCCGTTTTCCACTGCGCGTATTTCCTCGCGGATGCGGATCATGGCATCGCAGAAGCGGTCCAGTTCTTCCTTGGATTCGCTTTCGGTCGGCTCGATCATCAATGTGCCGGCGACCGGGAACGACATGGTCGGCGCATGGAAGCCGAAGTCGATCAGGCGCTTGGCGACGTCATCGACGCTGATGCCGCTGCTGTCTTTGAGTGGACGCAGATCGAGGATGCACTCGTGCGCCACCAGGCCGTTGCTGCCGGTGTACAGCACTGGGTAATGCTCTTCGAGGCGGCGGGAAATGTAGTTGGCATTGAGGATCGCCAGTTGCGAAGCGCGCTTCAGACCCGCGCCACCCATCATGCGGATGTACATCCAGGTGATCGGCAAAATACTTGCGCTGCCGAACGGTGCCGCGCAGACCGCGCCTTCCTTGCGTTCCATCTGGCCGTGGCCCGGCAGGAACGGGGTCAGGTGCGATTTGACGCCGATCGGGCCAACGCCCGGGCCGCCACCGCCGTGCGGGATGCAGAAGGTTTTGTGCAGGTTGAGGTGCGAAACGTCGCCGCCGAACTTGCCCGGTGCGCAGAGGCCGACCATGGCGTTCATGTTGGCGCCGTCGATGTACACCTGGCCGCCGTTGTCGTGAATGATCGCGCAGATCTCGCGAATGCCTTCTTCGAACACGCCGTGGGTCGACGGGTAGGTGATCATCAGCGCGGCGAGGTGTTCGCGGTGCTCGATGGCTTTGGCGCGCAGGTCTTCGATGTCGACGTTGCCACGGGCATCGCACGCGGTGACGACTACGCGCATGCCAGCCATTTGCGCGGTGGCCGGGTTGGTGCCGTGGGCCGACGACGGGATCAGGCAGATGTCGCGGCGCTCATCGCCACGGCTCTGGTGGTAGGCGCGGATCGCCAGGAGACCTGCGTATTCACCTTGCGAACCAGCGTTCGGTTGCAGCGAGATCGAGTCGTAACCGGTGGCGGCGCAGAGCATCGCTTCCAGCTCATCGGTCAGTTGCTGGTAACCGGCGCTTTGTGCGGCCGGGGCGAACGGGTGCAGTGCACCGAATTCGGCCCAGGTCACCGGGATCATTTCACTGGCGGCGTTGAGTTTCATGGTGCACGAGCCTAGCGGGATCATGGTGCGATCCAGCGCCAGGTCTTTGTCCGCCAGTTTGCGCAGGTAGCGCATCAGCTCGGTTTCCGAGTGATAACGGTTGAACACCGGGTGGCTGAGAATCGGCGACTGGCGCACCAGCGCAGCAGGGATGGTGCTCTGCACCGAGGCGGCCAGCGCAGCGAAGTCCGGCAGGGTCTTGCCGTCGGCGAACAGGCCCCACAGGGTTTCGATATCAGCCTGAGTGGTGGTTTCGTCGACCGACAGGCCCAGACGCTGAGCGTCGATCACACGCAGATTGATCTGCTCAGCATGCGCCTTGTCGTGCAGCGCGGCGGTGTGCGCGCCGGTGGCGATGGTCAGGGTGTCGAAGAAACTGGCTTGTTCAACTTGAGCGCCGAGAGCAGTAAGGCCCTTGGCCAGAATCGCGGTCAGGTGGTGCACGCGGTTGGCGATCTGGGTCAGTCCTTTCGGACCGTGGTAGACGGCGTACATGCTGGCGATGTTGGCCAGCAGCACTTGGGCGGTACAGATGTTCGAGGTGGCCTTTTCACGGCGGATGTGCTGCTCGCGGGTCTGCATCGCCAGACGCAGGGCCGGCTTGCCGAAACGGTCAACCGAAACACCGACCAGACGGCCGGGCATGTCGCGCTTGAACGCATCTTTGGTGGAGAAGTAAGCGGCGTGCGGGCCACCGAAGCCCAGCGGCACGCCGAAGCGTTGCGCCGAACCGATGGCGACGTCGGCACCGAATTCGCCCGGTGCGGTGAGCAGGGTCAGGGCGAGCAGGTCAGCGGCCACGGCCACCAGAGCGTTGGCGGCGTGGAAGCGCTCGGTCAGTTCGCGGTAGTCGAACACATCACCGTTGCTCGCCGGGTATTGCAGCAGCGCGCCGAAGAACAGCGTGACGTCAGTCAGTTCGCGCTCATCGCCCACGACCACGTCAATACCGAGCGGCTCGGCACGGGTGCGCAGCACGTCGAGGGTCTGTGGATGGCTGTGGATCGAGGCGAAGAACTGGTGGCTGCCCTTGTTCTTGCTCAGGCGTTTGCAGAAGGTCATGGCTTCGGCAGCGGCGGTGGCTTCGTCGAGCAGCGAGGCGTTGGCGATCGGCAGGCCGGTGAGGTCGCTGATCATGGTCTGGAAGTTCAGCAACGCTTCGAGACGGCCCTGGGAAATTTCTGGCTGGTATGGGGTGTAAGCGGTGTACCAGGCCGGATTTTCCAGCAGGTTGCGCAGGATCGGCGACGGCGTGTGGCAGTTGTAGTAGCCCTGGCCGATGTAGGTCTTGAACAGCTGATTCTTGCCAGCGATGGATTTGATCATCGCCAGGGCGTCGGCTTCGCTGAGGCCGTCGTCCATGCCGAGCACGCTGGTGCCCTTGATGCTTTCCGGGATGACGCTGGCGCTCAGCGCTTCGAGGGAATCGTAGCCGAGGCTGTTGAGCATGGCTTGCTCGTCACCGGCGCGCGGGCCGATGTGACGGGCGATGAATTCGTTGGCGGTGCCGAGATTGATGGCGGTCATGGGGTAATTCCTCAGGCTTCGGCTTGGGCTTTGATCAGGCGGTCATAGGCGTCCTGATCGAGCAGTTTGCCGACAGCGGCGGCGTCGCTTGGCTGAAAGCGGAAGAACCAGCCTTCGCCCAGCGGATCTTCGTTGACCAGCTCCGGGGCGTCTTGCAGCGCCGGGTTGACTTCCAGCACGTCGCCATCGAGCGGCATGTACACGCCGCTGGCGGCTTTCACCGATTCCACGGTGGCGGCTTCAGCGCCTTTTTCGTAAGCCTGCAGCTCAGGCAGTTGCACGAACACCACGTCGCCCAAGGCGTTCTGCGCGAATGCGGTGATGCCGACAGTAACGCTGCCGTCGGCTTCGGTGCGCAGCCATTCGTGATCTTCAGTAAAACGCAACTCGCTCATGGAAACTCCTCAGGGGCCAGACTCGTCTGGTGGACGCGGTGGAAAGCTTGGGGCGGCGAAGCCCTTTATAGATGAGGAGGCAGGTAGCAAGAATGCGGCCAAGGTTGATTTACCCATATAAATCAATGGCTTGGATTTTTTAGGTGGGTGTCGGCAGGTTGCGCCTGTAGCGAAATCGCTACAGCTTGGGGCGAGGAGAAAAGCTTAATCGGATCAAAGCGTTGCGCAGCGCTGGTCACAGGCGGGTGTAGCGATATCGTTCCGCTGTAGCGCTTTCGGTACAGATAGAGGTCGTTTTTGAACGGATTTTGAATCCGCCATAAATCCTGTGGGAGCGAGCCTGCTCGCGAAGACGGTGTGTCAGGCGCCAGCCATTTTGCTGATAGACCGCCTTCGCGAGCAGGCTCGCTCCCACATGGGGAATTCCCTGCAAAAGGGATGCGCGGTGAGTCAGGGTTTATTGGGAATGCCGTATTTGCGCAGGCGATGGGCGATGGCGGTGTGCGAGGTTTGCAAGCGGCTCGCCAGTTGCCGGGTCGAGGGATAGCTGACGTAAAGCTTTTCCAGCAGCGCCCTTTCGAACGATTCGACCGCTTGTTCGAGACTTTCCACCTCAGTGTCGGTCTGGCGCGCGACGGAGGTGCCGGCGATGTCGAGGTCGCCGATGTCGACCAGGCTGCTCTCGCAAATCGCCGCCGCACGGAAAATCACGTTCTGCAATTGCCGCACGTTGCCTGGCCAGCGATTGCCGAGCAGCGCTGTATAAGTGCCGGGCGCCAGACGGCAGACCGGGCGCTGGATCTGCGCACAGGCCTGCTGCATGAAGTAGCGCGCCAGCAGCAAAATGTCCTGACCGCGTTCACGCAGCGGCGGCACTTCGACGTTTAGCACATTGAGGCGATAGAACAGATCTTCGCGGAACAGCCCTTCACTGACCATTTTTTCCAGATCGCGGTGGGTCGCGCTGAGGATGCGCACATTGACCTTCACTTCACGATCACCGCCCACCCGACGAAAGCTGCCATCGTTGAGAAAGCGCAGCAGTTTGGCCTGCAAGTACGGCGACATCTCGCCGATCTCATCGAGAAACACCGTGCCCTGGTTGGCCAGTTCCATCAGCCCCGGTTTACCGCCACGCGCCGCACCAGTGAAGGCGCCGGGGGCATAGCCGAACAGTTCGCTCTCGGCGAGGTTTTCCGGCAGCGCCGCGCAGTTGAGGGCGAGAAACGGAGCGCTGTGCCGCGCACTGATGGCATGGCAAGCGCGGGCGACGAGTTCTTTACCGGTACCGGTTTCGCCTTGAATCAACAACGGTGCATCAAGGGCGGCGACGCGTTGCGCGCGGGCCTTGAGTGTGCGGATCGCCGGAGACTCGCCGAGCAGCGCGTCGAAGCCTTCGGCGTGATCGTGGTGCAGTGCCGAGAGTTGTTCGCCGATGCGGTTCGGTTGATACAGGGTCAGCAGGGCGCCGGCGTCGGTGATCGGCGTGGCGTCGAGCAGCAGGGTCTGGCCGTTGACGGTGATCTCGCGCAGCGGCAGGCGAAAGCCGTTTTCCAGCAGGGTATCGAGCAGGCCCGGATCGTTGAACAGCGCCGAGACACTTTCACCGGCCGGTTCGCGACCGTACAGGGCAATCAACGCCGGGTTGGCCAACAGCACCTTGCCGGCGCTGTCGAGGGCCAGCACCGGGTCGGTCATCGCCGCGAGCAGGGCATCTAGCTGCAAGTGCCGGCGCTGGCCGGGGAGGATATCGACCACGGTCACCGCTTCCACGCCGAGCACGCGAAACAGCGCATCTTTCAGTTCTTCGAGCACTTGCGGGCTGAGGGTCGGCGCGTCGATGTAGACGTTCGGCGGGATCATCTCCACCGCATCCAGATTGAGATTGCGCCCACCGAGGATAGCCAGGACTTCCTGGGTGATGCCGACGCGGTCGATGAAGCTGACGTGGATACGCATGGGGGCGGTTCAGTGATCTGCAGAGCGGAGGGGGGCAAGTATGCCTTAAATCAAAAGCCCCCTCACCCCAGCCCTCTCCCGGAGGGAGAGGGAGCCGACCGAGGTGTCTGGGGTTATGCATCGACCTGAAAGTACCGGGCGATTATGGATTCAGTGATGCAGGATCAGGTCGACGCAATGCTGCAGCATCCCCCAATCGGTTCCCTCTCCCTCCGGGAGAGGGCTAGGGTGAGGGGCTTTTGATTTTTATTCGAAATGCTCGAGGTTCACCGGATCCCCCGACTGCATATTCAACTTCTGCCGAATGTCTTCAAACATCAGATCGTAATGCTTGTGCACCGAGCCGATCTGGCTGTGGGTCTTGGGTATGCCGTACTTCTCGGCGATCCGCGTGACATCGCGGGCGAAGTTGTAGGCCTCTTCCTTGGGCAGGAAAAACGCCTCCTTCATGTCCTTGCCCTGCATGCTGCCGTGCAGGGTGAACTGAATCCCCTTGCCTTTCTGTGGGTCGGTGAACACTTCATAGTCCAGATGCACGTTGTAATTGACGTCATCGTCGGTCAACGCGTGCCGCTCGATGTGCAGATGACCAGGTTCGAACTGGGCCATTGAGCTACTCCTTTCAAGGCATGGAAGCGGAGCAGGTCTTGAGCCTGCCCCGGCGTTTATTGTTATCGGTAGCTGATCCCCGGCTTCGCCGTGCTGACCCGCGTACCGGCGGTGCCCTGGACGATGGCTTCGATATCGGCCAGCGAACCGATCACCGCGACCTTGCCAGTATGGCGCGCGAATTCGCAGGCTGCCTGCACCTTCGGCCCCATCGAGCCGGCGGCGAAACCAAGGCGTTCGAGTTCGTCCGGGTGGGCTTCGGCGATGGCTTTCTGCGTCGGCTTGCCGTAATCGATGAACGCTGCGTTGACGTCAGTGGCGATCACCAGCAGATCGGCTTCCAGTTGCTCGGCGAGCAACGACGAGCACAGGTCCTTGTCGATCACCGCCTCGATACCCTTGAGGTTACGGTTTTCGTCATACATGGTCGGAATGCCGCCGCCACCAGCGCAAATGACGATGCTGCCCTTGTCCAGCAACCACTTGATCGGACGGATTTCGAAGATGCGCTTCGGCCGTGGGCTGGCTACGACGCGGCGGAATTTGTCGCCATCCGGGGCAATTGCCCAGCCTTTCTCGGCGGCGAGTTTTTCCGCTTCGGCTTTCTCGTAGACCGGGCCGATCGGCTTGCTCGGCTTCTTGAAGGCCGGGTCGTTGGCGTCGACTTCGACCTGGGTGAGCAGGGTGGCGAACGGCACTTCGAAGTCGAGCAGGTTGCCCAGTTCCTGTTCGATGATGTAGCCGATCATGCCTTCGGTTTCGGCACCGAGCACGTCCAGCGGGTATGGGGTGACAGAGGTGTAGGCCGCCGCTTGCAGCGACAGCAGGCCGACTTGCGGGCCATTGCCGTGGGCGATGACCAGTTGGTTGCCGGGATGGATCTTGGCGATTTGCTCGGTGGCGATGCGGATGTTGGCGCGCTGGTTGTCAGCGGTCATCGGCTCACCACGGCGGAGCAGGGCGTTACCGCCCAGAGCTACGACGATACGCATGGTGCAATCCTTCTAAGCAGAGGAATGACAAACGATTCGATCTCCCTGCTGGAACCGATATCCCTGTGGGAGCGAGCCTGCTCGCGAACGCGTCAGATCAGTCGACATCGCTGTTGAATGACCCACCGCTTTCGCGAGCAGGCTCGCTCCCACATTGGGTTTCCGGTTCCTTCAGTGGGAGCGCTGTGGCGTCAGAGATCAGCCAGTGTCGAAACCAGAATCGCCTTGATCGTGTGCATGCGGTTTTCCGCTTGCTCGAAGGCGATGCAGGCTGGCGACTCGAACACGTCGTCGGTCACTTCGATGCCGTTTTTCAGGTGCGGATACTGCTCGGCGATTTGTTTGCCGACCTTGGTGTCGCTGTTGTGAAAGGCCGGCAGGCAGTGCATGAATTTGGTACGCGGGTTGCCGGTGGCCTTCATCAGGTCGGCGTTGACCTGATACGGCAGCAGTTGCTGGATACGCTCGGCCCAGGCTTCCACCGGTTCGCCCATCGACACCCAGACATCGGTGTGAATGAAGTCGACGCCTTTGACCGCTTCTTTCGGATCTTCGGTGAGGGTGATGCGTGCGCCGCTTTCCTCACCGTATTTTTTGCAGCGCGCCACCAGATCGTCCAGCGGCCACAGGGCTTTCGGCGCGCAGATGCGCACGTCCATGCCCAGTTTGGCGCCGATCAGCAGCAGCGAGTTGCCCATGTTGTTGCGCGCGTCGCCCAAGTAGGCGTAGCTGATTTCGTGGATCGGCTTGTCGGCGTGCTCACGCATGGTCAGCACGTCGGCGATCATTTGGGTCGGGTGATATTCATCGGTCAGGCCGTTGAACACCGGCACGCCGGCGAACTTGGCCAGCTCCTCGACGATTTCCTGTTTGAAGCCACGGTACTCAATGGCGTCGTACATGCGCCCGAGCACGCGGGCGGTGTCCTTCATGCTTTCCTTGTGGCCGATCTGCGAGGAGTTCGGGTCGATGTAAGTGACGTTGGCGCCTTGGTCATAGGCCGCCACTTCGAAGGCGCAACGGGTGCGGGTCGAAGTTTTTTCGAAGATCAGGGCGATGTTGTTGCCCTTCAGATGCTGTTGCTCGGTGCCGGTGTACTTCGCACGTTTCAGATCGCGGGACAGGTCGAGCAGGTAACGCAGCTCACGTGGGGTGTGGTGTTCCAGGCTGAGCAGGTTACGGTTGTGAATGTTAAAAGCCATGATGGATCTCCTTGGGTTTCGGTTATCCCCTTGGCCGCGCTGGATAAGTCGCGGCGAAGGCTCAAAGATTAGTAATCGATCGGGTCGCGGATGATCGGGCAGGTCATGCAGTGGCCGCCGCCACGGCCTCGGCCGAGTTCGCCGGCGCTGATGGTGATGACCTCCACGCCAGCCTTGCGCAGCAGAGTGTTGGTGTAGGTGTTGCGGTCGTAGCCGATGACCACGCCGGGTTCCATGGCCACCACGTTGTTGCCGTCGTCCCATTGCTCGCGTTCGGCGGCGAAGCTGTTGCCGCCAGTTTCCACCACGCGCAGTTTCGGCAGATTGAGCGCCGCAGCGACGGTGTCGAGGAAGCTGCCTTCTTCGCGGCGGATGTCGATGCCACCCTGTTTGCTTTCGTCAGGACGCAGGGTGAAGGCGACGATCTGGTTGACCACTTCCGGGAAGATCGTCACCAGGTCGCGGTCGCAGAAGCTGAACACGGTGTCCAGGTGCATTGCTGCGCGGGACTTCGGCAGGCCGGCGACGATGACTTTTTCCACCGCTTTGTTGTTGAACAGGTTCAGCGCCAGTTGGCCGATGGCCTGCCGCGATGAGCGCTCGCCCATGCCGATCAGCACCACGCCGTTGCCGATCGGCATGACGTCGCCGCCCTCAAGGGTGGAGTTGCCGTGGTCCTTGTCCGGGTCGCCGTACCAGATCTCGAATTCGGCGTTGGTGAATTGCGGATGGAATTTATAGATGGCGGTGGTCAGCAGGGTTTCCTGACGGCGCGCCGGCCAGTACATCGGGTTCAGCGTCACGCCACCGTAGATCCAGCAGGTAGTGTCGCGGGTGAACTGGGTGTTGGGCAGCGGCGGCAGGATGAAGCTGGAGTGGCCGAGGAAGTCGCGGAACATCTGGATGGTCTTGCCACCGAAGCTGTCCGGCAGATCATCGGCCGACACGCCGCCAATCAGGAATTCGGCGATGTGGCGTGGCTCGAGGCTTTTCAGCCAGGATTTCACTTCGCTGATCAGGCCCAGGCCCACCGAGTCGGCAGTGACTTTGCGCTCAAGAATCCAGTCCAGCGCTTCGGGGATGGCGACGATGTCGGTCAGCAGGTTGTGCATTTCCACCACGTCGATGCCGCGCTCGCGCATCTTGGTGACGAAGTCGAAGTGATCGCGCTTGGCCTGCGCCACCCACAACACGTCATCGAACAGCAGTTCATCGCAGTTGTTCGGGGTCAGCCGCTGATGGGCCAGACCTGGGGAGCAAACCATGACTTTACGCAGTTTCCCGGCTTCGGAGTGGACGCCGTACTTCACTTTTTCCGTGGTCATTTCTGTGTTCCTCCAGATGACAATTCAATCAGGGGTTACAGCGTCAGGAAGCCATCGTAGAGACCATAGGCCGCCACCACGGCGCCCACGACCACTGCGGCGAAAATCAGCTTCTCGACGTTGGTGAAAACCGGTTGTTTGAGTTCCAGCTTGGCCTTGGCGAACAGGATCGCGCCGGGCGCGTAGAGCAGGGCCGACAGCAGCAGGTACTTGACCCCGCCGGCATACAACAACCACACCGCGTAGATCAGGGCGATACCGCCGATGATCAGATCCTTGCGCCGCTCGGCGGCGAAGCCTTCGTAGCTCTCGCCGCGCACCGCCAGCAGCAGGGCATAGGCCGCCGACCACAGGTAGGGCACCAGAATCATCGAAGTGGCGAGGTAGATCAGTGACAGGTAAGTGCTGGCCGAGAACAGGGTGATGATCAGGAACACCTGCACCATCGCGTTGGTCAGCCACAGGGCGTTGACCGGCACGTGGTTGGCGTTTTCCTTGCGCAGAAACTCCGGCATGGTGTGGTCTTTGGCGGCGGCGAACATGATCTCCGCACATAGCAGCACCCACGACAGCAGCGCGCCGAGCAGCGAGATGATCAGGCCGACGCTGATCAGCACCGCACCCCAGTGACCGACCACATGCTCAAGCACGGCGGCCATCGACGGGTTCTGCAGTTTCGCCAGTTCCGGCTGGGTCATGATGCCCAGCGACAGCACGTTCACCAGCACCAGAAACAGCAGCACGGTGATGAAGCCGATCACGGTGGCCTTGCCGACATCCGAGCGCTTCTCGGCGCGGGCGGAGAAGATGCTCGCGCCTTCGATACCGATGAACACCCAGACGGTGACCAGCATCATGTTGCGCACCTGGTTCATCACACTGCCCAGGTCAGGGTTTTTCACGCCCCAGATGTCGGCGGTGAAGATGTCCAGTTTGAACGCGAAGACCGCAATCAGCACAAACAGCAGCAGCGGTACGACCTTGGCGACGGTGGTCACCAGGTTGATGAACGCCGCTTCCTTGATCCCGCGCAACACCAGAAAATGCACGCCCCACAGCAGCAAGGACGCGCCGATTACCGCCGCCGGGGTATTGCCTTCGCCGAAGATCGGAAAGAAATAGCCGAGGGTGCTGAACAGCAGAACGAAGTAACCGACGTTGCCCAGCCAGGCACTGATCCAGTAACCCCAGGCGGATGAGAAACCCATGTAGTCGCCGAATCCGGCCTTGGCGTAGGCGTAGACTCCGCCGTCCAGGTCAGGCTTGCGATTGGCGAGGGTTTGAAAAACAAATGCGAGGGTGAGCATGCCGACGGCGGTGATGGCCCAGCCGATCAGCACTGCCCCGACGTCGGCGCTGGCGGCCATGTTTTGTGGCAACGAAAATATCCCGCCGCCAATCATTGAACCGACTACCAGTGCAACCAGTGCACCGAGTCTTAGTTTTCCGGGCGCTTCAGACATTTGCATGACTCCATTGCAGGAAAGGAGAGCTCACAGCCTAGTACCGTTGTCTGTTCGAATAGCTGACTTGGATCAGTGCATGGCCACATTCCATTGTTAATGAATGACTTATCCACCCGTTGCGGGCATAACACTGTGCTCTGGAAGGCCCGTCCCAGAGCCGTTTCGCTGACGCAATTGGGAATAGCAATTAATGCTTTCGAACTATGACGCTAGTTGCTTTTCCGCGTTTGGCAAATGTCCGTCATCTGTTTTCAGTACAGAATTGAATAATCAAGATTGGCGCACAAAACTGACTTAACGTGCTAAGCGTTATCGTGGTCGGCTATATATAACGGTGCGAAATTGGCCATTACCTGATAAACGTCATCTACCCTTAGGCTTTTAGTCGGCTGTTGTTACAAATAAACAACAACGGCTCTTTCAAGGAGATCTGCATGTCGCAACCGACGCAAAAGCTGCGCCTTGGCGCGTTGATCGCGCTGGTGGTGGGGTCGATGATCGGCGGGGGGATTTTCTCGTTGCCGCAAAACATGGCGGCGCGCGCCGATGCCGGGGCGATCCTGATCGGCTGGGGCATCACCGCAATCGGCATGCTGACGCTGGCCTTCGTCTTTCAGACCCTGGCCAATCGCAAACCGGAGCTGGACTCGGGCGTCTACGCCTACGCCAAGGCCGGGTTCGGCGACTACATGGGCTTTTCGTCGGCGTGGGGTTACTGGATCAGCGCCTGGCTGGGCAACGTCGGCTATTTTGTGTTGCTGTTCAGCACCCTCGGTTATTTCTTTCCGGTATTCGGCCAGGGCAACACGCCG
Organism: Pseudomonas sp. Leaf434; assembly: GCF_001425545.1. Lineage (NCBI taxonomy): Bacteria > Pseudomonadati > Pseudomonadota > Gammaproteobacteria > Pseudomonadales > Pseudomonadaceae > Pseudomonas > Pseudomonas sp. Leaf434. The sequence continues at coordinate 93,920 of NZ_LMQZ01000008.1, forward strand.
ATCGCCATCGGCTGCGCTTCGGTGCTGTTGTGGGCGGTGCATTTTCTGGTGATGCGCGGGATCAAGGAGGCAGCGCTGATCAACCAGTTGACCACTGTGGCCAAGGTCGTGCCGTTGATCATGTTCATCGTCATCGCTGCCGTGGCATTCAAGGCTGACATCTTCACCCGCGACATCTGGGGCCGCAGCAACCCGAACTTCGGCGGGGTGATGGATCAGGTGCGCAACATGATGCTGGTCACCGTGTTCGTGTTCATCGGCATCGAAGGCGCCAGCGTCTATTCGGCTCGCGCAGAAAAACGCAGCGACGTCGGCCGTGCCACGGTCATCGGTTTTATCGGCGTGCTGGCGCTGCTGGTGCTGGTCAACGTGCTGTCGCTGGGGATCATGAGTCAGCCGGAACTGGCCAATCTGCAAAACCCATCACTGGCAGCGGTGCTCGAACACATCGTCGGGCCGTGGGGTGCGTTGCTGATCAGCGTCGGGCTGGCGATTTCGCTGTTGGGCGCGTTGTTGTCATGGGCCTTGCTGTGCGCGGAAATCCTCTTCGCCACGGCCAAAGACAAAACCATGCCGGCGTTCCTGAAGAAGGAAAACAAGAACCACGTGCCGGTCAACGCGCTGTGGCTGACCAATGTGATGATCCAGATTTTCCTGCTGATCACATTGTTCTCGGCGGGCACTTACACCAGTCTGATTTACCTGGCCTCGTCGATGATTCTGGTGCCGTATTTGTGGTCGGCGGCCTACGCGGTGCTGCTCAGCGGGCGCGGCGAAACCTACGAACACGCCTCGGCGGAACGTACAAAGGATCTGCTGATCGGCGGCATCGCACTGGTTTACGCGGTGTGGCTGTTGTATGCCGGTGGGGTGAAGTATCTGCTGCTGTCGGCGCTGCTGTATGCGCCGGGGGTGATTCTGTTTGCCAAGGCCAAGCGTGAACAGGGGCAACCGGTGTTCACTACGGTGGAAAAGGGGATTTTTGCTTGCGTGGTGATCGGGGCGGGGCTGGCGGCGTATGGGTTGTATAGCGGGGTGTTGTCGTTGTGATCTGAAAAGCAGCCCCTCACCCTAGCCCTCTCCCAGAGGGAGAGGGGACCGACCGAGGTGTCTGGCGCTATACATCGACCTGAGCGATCGAGTTGATTATGGATTCGACGAAAATCTTTCACGTCGGCGTAACTCTCCAATATCCCCCAATCAGTCCCCTCTCCCTCTGGGAGAGGGGACCGACCGAGGTGTCTGGCGCTATACATCGACCTGAGCGATCGAGTCGATTATGGATTCGACGAAAATCTTGCACGTCGGCGTAACTCTCCAATATCCCCCAATCAGTCCCCTCTCCCTCTGGGAGAGGGGACCGACCTAGGTGTCTGGCGCTATACATCGACCTGAGCGATCGAGTCGATTATGGATTCGACGAAAATCTTGCACGTCGGCGTAACTCTCCAATATCCCCCAATCAGTCCCCTCTCCCTCTGGGAGAGGGNCGACCTGAGCGATCGAGTCGATTATGGATTCGACGAAAATCTTGCACGTCGGCGTAACTCTCCAATATCCCCCAATCAGTCCCCTCTCCCTCTGGGAGAGGGCTAGGGTGAGGGGCTTCTCATGGCCAACACGGAGGATGCGAGCCCAACTCCGTCGCCGGCCAATTCCACCGCATCGCCGTCCCGCTGATCTGCAGCGGCACGCGCAACCTCCGCGCCGGCCCCCACGCGGTGTGTTCAATCGCCGGATCCTGATCCAGCGCGTCTTCGGCCCGCAGCGGATCAAGCATCCCCGGCCCATGCTCGACCAACAGTTTCGCCGTCCGCGCCAGCGACAACCGCGCCGAACCCCCGCGACCGCTGGCCAGTCGTTCAGTCAGCAGCCTTATTGCACTCGCCGCCATCAGATACCCGGTCGCATGATCCAGTGCCTGCACCGGCAGTGGCGTCGGTTTATCGCTGTGCTTCCAGCGCTGTCCGGCCTCGGCGATGCCGCTGCTCATCTGCACCAGGCTGTCGAAGCCCCGGCGGTTCTGCCAGGGGCCGCTCCAGCCGTAGGCATTGAGGCAGACGTCGATCAGCCCCGGTGCCAGTTGCCTTCGGCGTTCAATACCAAACCCCAGATGTTCCAGCGCATCGGCGCGATAGCCGTGGAGCAAGATGTCGGTGTCTTGCAATAAACCTTCGAACACTGCGCGATCCGCTGGCACTTGCAGATCCAGCCGCGCGCAGCGTTTGCCGACAGTCATTTCCGGAACGACGCCGGGTTCGTTCCAGCTCGGTGGATCGATGCGCAGCACGTTTGCGCCGAGCCCTGCGAGAAAGCGGCTGGCGCTGGGACCGGCGAGCACGCGGGTCAGGTCGAGCACCTTGATCCCGGCCAGAGGTCGTGCGAGCGAGCCTTGCCATGGGCTGCGGTTCTCGTCCGTCTGCTCGCTGAATTGCACCAGCGCTTCGGCATTCACCGCCAGCCCCTGCGGATGCTGCTGCCACTGCGCCCAACTGCGCATCTCGGCGGCGCAGCCGTTGGCGTCGACCACTGCTTGTTCCAGATCCGCACTGTCCCATTGCGCGACTTTTGCCGCCATTGCGGCGCGGTCGGCGCAGGCACCGAGCACGCGTTCAGCGGCGGCGCGGTGATGCGGAGCGTTGGTGTGCAGACGGATCCAGCCGTCCCGGGTCGCATAGTCGCCGGCGATCGCGTCCCATAACGGCGGCACCTGCCAGCCGATCGGGCGAAGCGAGGTGGAGAACCAGAAGGAGGCAAGGCGCCGGTCGACTGCAACTGCTGACAAGTGCCCGATTTGCGGGTGGAGCAATTCGCTGAGCGCTTGGCCGGCAGCGGCGATGCTGGCGCAGGCCAGCTCGGTCACGGCGAACGCCGAGGGCAACGCGCCGTCACCGTTGAAGGGGATGGGCGTGCGAGGCAGGCCGAGTGCGGTTTGGATGGACGTGAGCAGATCAGTCATCGAAGGCCCTCCGGAACGAGAGGGCGATGATAGTGCAAAAGAATCGCGGTTTAGATGAAACCAGGATGTGAACCCGTTTCCCCAGTGGGAGCGAGCCTGCTCGCGAAGGCGTCGTGTCAGTCAACACGGATGTTGGATATGACGACCGCTTCGCGAGCAGGCTCGCTCCCACAGGGATTTATGCTGGATTGTTACACGCGGAACTGATCCATCAATTTCATCTGCTGGCTAGCCAGGCTGTTGAGCTGGCTGCTGATCGCTGCCGACTCGGTGGCCTGTTCGGTCAGGGTTTCGGTCACGGTGCGAATCGCCGAGACGTTGCGGTTGACCTCTTCGGCCACGGCGCTCTGTTCTTCGGCGGCACTGGCGATCTGCAGGTTCATGTCGCTGATCACCGTCACCGCGTCGCTGATCTTGCCCAGTGCATCAACGGCCTGACGAATCTGCCCGGCGTTGTTGTGCGCCTGGGTCTGGCTCGAATGCATGGTGGCGACCACGCCACGGGTACCGGTCTGGATGCGCTCAATGACGATGCGGATTTCTTCCACCGAATCCTGCGTGCGTTTGGCCAGGTTGCGCACCTCGTCGGCGACCACGGCAAAACCGCGGCCGCTTTCGCCGGCGCGGGCGGCTTCGATGGCGGCGTTGAGGGCCAGCAGGTTGGTCTGTTCGGCGATGCTGCGAATCACTTCCAGCACCGAGCCGATCTGCTCGCTGTTCACTGCCAGCGCTTCGACCTCGGTAACTGCTTTGCTCACCTCATCGGCCAGTTGATTGATGTCGCGGGTGCTGCGCTCGATGATCGCCATACCGTCCTTCGCCGACTGATCGGCACCCTTGGCGGCGTTGGCCGCGTTCGAGGCACTGTTGGCGACGTCGTGGGCAGTGGCGCTCATTTCGTTGGAGGCGGTGGCGACCTGATCGATTTCGCGGAACTGCACCTGCATGCCTTCGCTGGTCTGGCGGGCAATTTCCGACGACTGATCGGCCGTGCCGCGCGCTTCGGTGATGCTCTGTTTGATCTGCGCGATGGTCGGCTGAAGCTTGTCGAGGAAGCGGTTGAACCAGTTCACCAGTTCGCCCAGTTCGTCTTTCTTGCTGTAGTTCAGGCGCTGGGTCAGATCGCCTTCGCCGCTGGCAATGTTCTTCAGCATGTCGGCGACGCTGTTGATCGGACGGGTGACGCCGGAGGCGGTGAGCCAGATCAGCAGGAGGCCGACCAGACCGGCCACGCCCGCCACCAGCAGGGCAGTGATGACGCCGGTTTGTTGCGCGTCATCCAGCACCGCTTGCAGTTTCACCGAGTCGGCCAGCAGCACGTGCTCGGGCAGGTCGATGACCACGCCCCAGGCCCGCGAATTGCCGATCGGGTCGACCGGGTAAACCGCGCGAATCAGCTCGCCCTGTTGGAGAATTTTTGCCGTGCCGCTGCCGACCAGTTGCAATACATCCTTGCCGTCAGCGCCGAGGGTGTCGCTGATTTTTTTGCCCACTCGCGTCGCGTCGGCACTGTCGGCCGCCAGTACGCCGCTGCCGGAGACGATCAGCATGTGCCCGGCGTTGTTGAACAGGCTGCGCTGCGAGTCGACGGCGGCGGCTTGCAGGGCGTCGAGCGCAATGTCGACACCAACCACGCCGATCGCTTTGCCATCCACCAGCAGCGGCACGGAAATGGTCGTCATGAGCATTTCCTTGCCACCGACCGTGTCGGCATACGGGTCAAGCAGGCAGGTGCGTTTGTTGTCGCGAGGGCAGGTGTACCAACTGTTGTACGGCGTGCCGCTGACGCTGAGGGTGGTCTTGGTCAAGTCGTCCTCGACCATGATCGTATTCAGCGCGGCGCCGGCGGCACGGCTCCAGTACGAGGCGAAGCGCCCGGCTTCGTTGGACTGCCGCGCGGCATCGTTGGCGAATTCGCTGTCCTTGCCGTCGAGGCCGTTGGGTTCGAAGGCCAGCCAGATACCGAGGACTTTATCGTTGCGCTCGAAAGCGGTTTTCAGGCTCTGGTTCAACTCTTCACGAACAGCGCCGGCTTCGAGCGAACGCTTGGCCGCCATCGTCCGCAGATCCTTGATCTGGTCGGCGAGGGCGGTGACCACGAGCAGGCTTTCACCAAAGGTTTTCTGCACCCGCACCGCTTGCTCGGCGGCCTTGGCCTGCAGCAGGTTCTGCACGCTGGCGGTCAGTAACTGGTTGCTGGATTGACTGACCAGCGCGTCGTTCTGGTTGGTCTGGTAGATGTTCATGCTGACAATCAGCACCACCACTCCGAGCAGGCAAAGGCCGGAGAGCAGGACGATTTTCAGGCGAATGGACAGAGAGTCGAACATGGGGCGATCTCGCGAATGGAATAAACAGGTGGCTGGGCCTGAAGCCCGGTTTGCCAAATCCATTCAGCGCCATTCAATCCTAATCGGCGTCGCGCGAAACGGCATGAGGCGCTCGCCGACGGACGGTCGCCGCTAAACGTTTGCGCAGGGGAAAGTGCTGAAAAGGCTTTAATTACAGGGATGTTTCACTACAGCGATGGGCGTCTCCGGGCGCGACCAGATCCACAGGTTGCCCAGGCCCATGCCGGCAATCGCCAGATAGATCGGCCAGCCGTGATCGAGCATCACCAGCATCAACGTCGCACAAAGCAGCATGCTGAGGGTGGCACTGACTTTGGCCTTGCGCGCGATGATCCTGCCGTTGCGCCAGTTACTGAGGATCGGCCCGAACAGGCGATGATTTTCCAGCCACGCACTCAGGCGCGGCGAACTGCGGGTCGCGGCCCACGCGGCTAAAAGGATGAACTCGGTGGTCGGCAGACCGGGCACGACGATGGCGACAAGGCCAATGCCGAGGCTGACATAGGCCAGCAGGCCGAACAGCAGACGGGCGAGTTTTGATGGGGCGGGTGCGGGCATGGGCTCAGCGGCGGCTTCTGAAGCGGAACGGGGATCTTACAGATTTGTGGTGAGCTCTGTGGGAGCGAGCCTGCTCGCGAAAGCGGTTGATCAGGCACATTGATGTTGAATGTGCTGCCGTCTTCGCGAGCAGGCTCGCTCCCACAAGTGATAAGAGTTGCTTCAGGCCACTTCGGCTTCTATGGCATAAGCCCGTTCCAGCAGCACGGTAAAGCGGTTGAACGCATCCAGCGCACCTTGCTCCACTTCAGCCTCTTCCTCAGCGGTGAACGGCAATGCATCGAGGGTGCGTACGAAGCTTTTCCAGCCCTCGGCGCGGCCACCTTGCGGTTCAGCCAGATGCCGGGCACCAAAGGTTTCGCTCAGATCGAGCGCCACCGCGCGCTTGATCAGGAACGCCGCGCCGAGCTTGGAACCCTCGGAAACAAAGATCCAGCCCAGCGCCCGTGCCTTGCTCGGGTTTTTCAGCGCGCCGGCCACCGGGGCCGGAACCTCGGTGTCGAGGTCGGCGAGGTCAGCCCTGGCCGCTTCGGCGCGGCAACGGGCCGGCAGATCCGGGACGATCGCGGTCAGTTCGGCATCGTTGTACAGCTCCACCAGTTCCGCCTGGAACAGGTATTGCGCGACGACGAAACGGGCGAAGCTGGCGCGGGTTTCGAACGGCGCGTGGGCTTTGACCAGCGCATCGAGTTTGCTGTGCGGCTCGTGGGTGATCTGGTTCAGGCGTTGCGAACGCAAGGTTTTTTCCGAGGCAGTCATGGGGTGTCCTTGATAAATGAGGCGCTTGATAACAAGACGTACGGGCGGACGCCGGACAGTAAAAAAACCTCACTGCGCGGCGCGAACACGCGCAGTGAGGCCGGGCGGATCAGATGTCCCAGATCAGGTTGATCGCGAAGTTGCGTCCCGGTTGGGTCAGGCGATCGAGGTTGGCCGGTTGCGTCACCGAGGCTTCGCCGACGCTGTCGTAACCGCGCACGTCATCCCATAGCCAGTATTTCTTGTCGGTCAGGTTGTAGACGCCGCCGCTGACGGTGACGTCGTCGGTCACCTTGTAATAGCCGGCCAGATCGAGAATGCCGAAGCCCGGGGTCTTGAACTGGCTGCTGACGCCGTCCGGCGACTTGAAGTTGCTGTCGTCGACGCGGTCCTTTTTCTTCACCACGGTCCAGCTCAGCAAACCGCCATAGTTGTCCTGGTCGTAACCGAGACCGAACACGCCGGTGAGCGGATTGACGCTGTTGATCGGCTCGCCGCTGTCGTTGTTGCGACCGTAGGCGTAGGCGATCGAGCCTTGGGTATACAGGCCTTGCGGCGCGCCCAGCGCATCCAGGTTCAAGTGACCTTTGACTTCCGCGCCCTTGATGGTGGCGCGCTTGATGTTGTTGCTCTGGAAGGTCAACTGATCGTCGCCCGGCTTGACCGCGTCCTCGTTGATGAAGTCGCGGTACTTGTTATAGAACACTGCGACGTCGAACGAACCCTGCTCGAAATTCCCGCGCAGGCCGGTTTCGAAGCCTTTGCTCTTTTCCGGCTCAAGGTCGGAGTTGGGCGCTACGGTGTAGCCGGTGGTGTTGTTCTCGAAACGCCCGTACAGCGATTTTGCCGTGGGCGTGCGGAAGCCTTCGGCGTACTGGCCGTACCAGGTGTAGTTGTCCGTCAGTGCATAGGTCAGGCCGAATTTCGGCGACACCTTGTGCCAGGTCTTGTTCTTGTCGCTGACCGTGCCCTGGCCGTCGGCATTCACGGTGTTGAGGAATTCCTCGGTGATGTGCGGCTTGAGCTGGGTGTAGTCGTAGCGCAGGCCCGGCAGGAAGGTCCAGTCGTTCCAGCTGATCTGATCCTGGGCGAACAGGCTGTAGGTGTTGATGGTCGGATCGGGGAAATCAGAGGCCTTGGCCAGCACGTCCGCCGCACTGGTCGCGCCAATCGCCGTGCAGCCGCGACCGACGGCCACGCAGGTGCCGTCGCCGCTGCGTGAACCGGTGACTTTCTGCTGTTTGATCGTGGTGCCGTAAGTCAGCAGGTGATCGGTGTCACCGATGGCGAAAGCCTTGTCCAGTTGGGCATCGAAAACCCACTGTTTTTCTTCGTAGATCGTGTCGCGGGTACGCAGCACTTTACGGGTGATCGGGTAGTACAACTCCTCGGTGCTCTGGTCGGTCTTGGCGATCTGGTGATTGAGGCTCCACTTGACGTTATCGGCGAGCAGGCTGTCGAGGGCGAACGCATGTTCGATGCCGAAACGCTCGCGGGTGATGGTGTCGTTACCGGTGCGCCACTGGTACATGCCGCCGGGCAGTACGCTGCTCGGAATGGTCGGCGCGCCATTAAAGTACGGGCCGCCGTAGGCACTTTTCTGATCGGTGTCGCGATCGTCCTTGTACTTTTCGTAGGTCAGGCCCAGGCGCGAATCGTCGTTGTAGTTCCAGCCGAGCTTGGCCAGAACGTTGGTTGCGCGCACGTCTTCCGGGTTGGCGGCGGTGCGTTCCAGACCGGTGCCGTTGTGGCTGCCAAAGGATTCGGTTTCATGACCGTCGCGCTGGCTGTAATGCAGCAGACCGTCGAACTCACCGCTGCGGCCAGCGACGGTGGCGGATTTCAGCCAGCTGTCGTCGGCGGAGCTGTAACCGCTTTTCAGACGCGCGCCGACGTCCTTGCCCGGTTTGATGATGTCGTCGGCGTCCAGCGTGTAATAGCTGACCGCGCCGCCAATGGCGTTGCTGCCGTACAGCACCGAGGCCGGGCCGCGCAGAATTTCCACACGCTTGACGATTTCCGGGTCGACGTAGTTGCGCTGGCTCTTGGCATACGGGCCGTTGAAGAAGCCGTTGGGGATTTCCACGCCATCGACTTGAGTCAGGATGCGGTCGCCGTCGATACCGCGAATGTTGTAGCCGCTGATGCCGCCGCGCTGGCCGGCACCGCCAACGGAAACGCCCGGTTCGTAGCGCACCAGATCCTTGATGGTGTTGACGTTGTTGCGGTCAAGCGCTTGGCGGTCCTGCACGCTGACGGTCGAGGGCACGCTGTTGACCGACTGTTCCTGGCGAGTGGCGCTGATGGTCACCTGATCGAGATTGAGCGTGCCGCTGCTGTTGCGTTTTTCCAGCACGACATTGTTGTTGCTCAGCTTGCGAAAGCTCAGGTTGGTCCCCACCAACAGGCGCTCGAGGGCTTTCTCCGGCGGCAGCGAACCGCGCACGCCCGGCGACGAAACGTTCTGCCCCAACTCTGCCGGCAAGCCGACCTGCCAACCGGTCACGGCGGTGAAGGCATTCAGTGCCGAAACCAGTGGTTGCTGGCCGATGGCGAACGCGTAATCGCCCATGTTGCGCGTCGGTTGCTCGGTGGCCGCCAGCAGCGGTGCGGTGCCAGCCATGAGGATGGCCGCAGTCAGCAGCGACAGTACGCGGGAAGGGGAAGCAGTCTGGCGGGTAAGGCGTGAGGACATCGATAGCGCTCCGTGTCGCACGAATCTTTATAGGTGCTGATCGGCATGGTTAGATGCGAATCAATTGCATTGGCTATAACGAGACGTACTGTCGCTGGCTATCGAGTAAAAATAATTCTCATTCAGTTAAGGATCACCAGCGCCGGGAATTCCTGCAGGCGCGCCGAGGTGATGTGGGCGAGGGAGCGGACCACGTCGAGCGGCTGGTCGAGACGGTAATTGCCGGTGACGGCGACGTCGGCCAGGTGCTCGTTGTTGTTGATGATCCAGCCCGGGTAGTAGCGGCGCAGCTCGGCCAGCACCTGATTCAGCGGGCAGTTCTCGAACACCAGACGGCCTTCAACCCAGGCCAGATCGGCATTGGCGTCGAGCTTGGCCGGGCGATCAAAACCGTTGGGGCCGATGCGAATGCTCTCCCCGGCGCGCAGGCGCACCCGGGCATCGTTGTGGGTGGCGCGCAGATCGACATCGCCACGCTGCACATTCACTTGCGCGACCCCGTCGAGGTAGCGCACGGCGAATGCGGTGTCGTGGACGCTGGCCGTTACCGGACCTGCGTCGATCTCCAGCGGCTGATTGCGCCCGCTGGCGATCTCGAAAAACGCCTCGCCCTGAAACAGCCGGGCCACGCGCTGTTGATCGTTGATGGTGCTGGAAAACGCCGAGTTGGTATTGAGCAGGACCTTCGAGCCGTCCTCCAGTTGCAGTCGCTGACGCTCGCCGACCACGGTCAGGTGATCCGCTTGAATGCGCATCGGCAAATTACTGAAACTGAACAGCCCAAGGATCAGCACCGCAGCGGTGGCCAGCGGTTTCCAGTGTGGGCGCAAGCGTTTGAGGAAGGTGATTTTTACCGGTTTTGTCGCCAGAGCCTCGGCGCACAGTGCGACTTGCGGGCCTTCCCAGATGGCCTGGGCCTTGGCGAACGCCTCAGCATTCAACGGATCAGCCGCCAGCCAGGCATGAAATTGCCGGGTCTGTTCCTCATCCGGGCTGCCGAGCACGATGAGCCAGTCCAGCGCCTGGTCCATTGCAGCTGCAGCGTCCCGCGCCGAATCGGGCGAAGGCGAGCGGTGGGTGTCCGTCACGGTGGTTCCTCAGGGCTTCTGGCGAAGCAGTTTCTAGCTTCAAGCTGCAAGCTGCAAGCCGGATGCGTTACCGCTTTTTGTTTTTACCTGTAGCTTGCAGCTCAAAGCTTGCCGCTGCCGTTATGTCGTTCGGCGACGCCAATGCAGATCGACATGATCAGTTTCAGTTCTTTCTGCACGGTGCTCAGCGACACGTTCAGTTCATTGGCGATTTCCTGATAACTGTGCCCGTGCAGGCGGCTGAGGATGAAGATCTGTTGCTGGCGCGGGCTGAGTTGGCTGAGGCTCACGTTCAAACGCTCCAGCAGTTGTTCGGCATGGGCGGCGTCTTCGGCGCTGCTGGCCGGCGCGGCGATGCTCTGCACGACATCTTGCGGCACGTCGTCGACCATGGTCCGCGCATGAATCTTGCGCGCACGCAAATGGTCCAGCGCCAGATTACGCGCGGTCTGGAAGACAAAGGGTTCAAGGTGATCGATGGCCCGTTCGCTCAACGCCCGGGTCACGCGCAGGTAGGTCTCCTGCAACAGGTCTTCAGCGGTGCTGTGATTGTTGACCATCCGTTCCAGCGTGCGCAGCAGGGAAGTGCGCTGGGCGAGGAAGACGTGGTTGAAGCGCGATTGACTCACGGGAGGACCTGATCCATTTCGAGCGAATGATAATGCTTATCATCCAGCTAAATGGTCAAGCGCTGATTTCAAATTGAAATCGGATCTCCTGTGGGAGCGAGCCTGCTCGCGAAGGCGTCGTGTCAGTCAATTCCATATCGACTGACAGACAGCTTTCGCGAGCAGGCTCGCTCCCACAGGGATTGGGGACCGGCCGGGATTATTCGGCGTTACACAACGCCAGGCAGTTATCCAGCATGCGGTTGGAGAAGCCCCATTCGTTGTCGTACCAGGCCAGCACTTTCAGCAACTTGCCGCTGACCTTGGTGTGGTTGGCGTCGAAGATCGACGACAGCGGGTTGTGGTTGAAGTCGCTGGAAACCAGCGGCAAGGTGTTGTAACCGAGAATCTTCGAATGCTGGCTCGCCGCTTTCAGCAGGGCGTTGACTTCGTCGGCACTGGCTTCTTTCTTCAGTTGCACGGTGAGGTCGACCAGCGACACATTGATCACCGGTACGCGCACAGCCATGCCGGTCAATTTGCCCGCCAGTTCCGGCAGCACCAGGCCTACCGCTTCGGCTGCGCCGGTCTTGCTCGGGATCATGTTCTGCGTGGCGGAACGGGCGCGGTACGGGTCGCTGTGATAGACGTCGGTGAGGTTCTGGTCGTTGGTGTAGGCGTGGATGGTGGTCATCAGGCCGCTTTCGATCCCCAACTCGCGATGCAGCACCTGCGCCACTGGCGCCAGGCAGTTGGTGGTGCACGAAGCGTTGGAAATGATCTGGTGCGACTGACGCAGAATGTCGTGGTTGACGCCATAAACGACGGTGGCGTCCGCGCCTTTGGCCGGGGCAGAAATGATCACCTTGCGGGCGCCGGCGCTGATATGCGCGGCGGCTTTGGCACGGTCGGTGAACAGCCCGGTGCATTCGAACACTACGTCGATTTTTTCTGCGGCCCACGGCAGGTCGGCCGGGTTGCGAATGGCGCTGACCGCGATGCGGTCGCCATTGACCGTCAGGCTTTCGTTATCGTGCGCCACTTCGGCGTCGAAAGTGCCGTGGACGGTGTCGTATTTGAGCAGATGGGCATTGATCGAACTGTCACCCAGATCGTTGATCGCGACGATCTGCAGGTCTTGACGATAGCCTTGGGTATACAGTGCGCGCAGGACATTACGGCCGATGCGGCCAAAACCATTGATTGCAATTCGAAGAGTCATGGAACAGCGCCGCCGTCGTTTTGTTGTTGGAATTACAAGATTATTCGCATAAAAATAGAAAACAAGCCTTTTTAGTGGCAATATTTTGTTTTATCTACAACGAGTGACCTGAATCAACTGGTCCGAATGGTCAAAAAAGCCGTCTGTCATTCCAACAACAACGGCGTTTGATCAGCATAGACAATCAGGTCGCCACATCCGTTAGCCTGGAGTTCTACACATGCATCCCCGCGTTCTTGAGGTCACCGAACGGCTTATCGCCCGCAGCCGCGCCACGCGTCAGGCTTACCTTGCATTGATTCGCGGCGCCGCCACCGATGGCCCGATGCGCGGCAAGCTGCAATGCGCCAACTTCGCCCACGGCGTGGCCGGTTGCGGCACTGAAGACAAGCACAGCCTGCGGATGATGAACTCGGCGAACATCGCCATTGTGTCTTCGTATAACGACATGCTCTCGGCGCACCAGCCGTACGAAGTTTTCCCGCAACAGATCAAGAACGCCCTGCGCGAAATCGGCTCGGTCGGTCAGTTCGCCGGCGGCACTCCGGCAATGTGCGACGGTGTGACCCAAGGCGAGCCGGGCATGGAACTGAGCCTGCCGAGCCGCGAAGTGATCGCGATGTCCACCGCCGTGGCGCTGTCGCACAACATGTTTGACGGCGCGCTGATGCTCGGCATCTGCGACAAGATCGTTCCGGGCCTGATGATGGGTTCGCTGCGTTTCGGTCATCTGCCGACCATTTTCGTACCGGGCGGGCCAATGGTGTCGGGGATTTCCAACAAGGAAAAAGCCGACGTCCGCCAGAAGTACGCCGAAGGCAAGGCGACCCGCGAAGAGCTGCTGGAATCGGAGATGAAGTCCTACCACAGCCCGGGCACCTGCACCTTCTACGGCACCGCCAACACCAACCAGTTGCTGATGGAAGTCATGGGCCTGCACTTGCCGGGCGCCTCTTTCGTCAACCCGAACACGCCGCTGCGCGACGCGCTCACCCGCGAAGCCGCGCATCAGGTCACGCGCCTGACCAAGCAGAACGGCAACTTCATGCCGATCGGCGAAATCGTCGACGAAAAGGCGCTGGTCAACTCCATCGTTGCCCTGCACGCCACCGGCGGCTCGACCAACCACACCTTGCACATGCCGGCCATCGCCATGGCCGCTGGCATTCAACTGACCTGGCAGGACATGGCCGACCTCTCCGAAGTCGTCCCGACCCTGAGCCACGTCTATCCGAACGGCAAAGCCGACATCAACCACTTCCAGGCAGCGGGCGGCATGTCGTTCCTGATCCGCGAACTGCTCGGCGCAGGCCTGCTGCATGAAGACGTCAACACCGTGCTCGGCCATGGCCTGAGCCAGTACACCAAGGAGCCGTTCCTCGATAACGGTGAGCTGGTCTGGCGTGAAGGCCCGACCGACAGCCTCGACGAAAACATTCTGCGTCCGGTGTCCCGTGCGTTCTCGCAAGAAGGCGGACTGCGGGTGATGGAAGGCAACCTCGGTCGCGGCGTGATGAAGGTTTCCGCCGTTGCGCTGGAGAACCAGATCGTCGAAGCACCGGCGATGGTCTTCCAGGATCAACAGGATCTGGCGGACGCATTCAAGGCCGGTCTGCTGGAGAAGGATTTTGTTGCCGTGATGCGCTTCCAAGGGCCGCGCTCCAACGGCATGCCGGAGCTGCACAAGATGACGCCATTCCTCGGCGTACTGCAGGATCGCGGCTTCAAAGTCGCGCTGGTGACTGACGGGCGCATGTCCGGAGCGTCGGGGAAAATCCCCGCAGCGATTCACGTCAGCCCGGAAGCTTATGTCGGTGGCGCTTTGGCGCGCGTGCAAGAGGGCGATATCATCCGCGTCGATGGCGTCAAAGGCACCTTGGAACTGAAGGTCGACGCCGCCGAATTTGCAGCGCGCGAACCTGCCAAAGGCCTGTTGGGCAACAACATCGGCAGCGGCCGCGAGCTGTTTGGCTTCATGCGCATGGCCTTCAGCTCGGCGGAGCAGGGCGCCAGCGCCTTCACTTCTGCCCTGGAGACGCTTAATTGAAACTGGCTTTGGTCGGTGACATCGGAGGCACCAACGCGCGGTTCGCGTTGTGGCAAAACCAGCAACTGCAATCGGTTCAGGTGCTGGCCACGGCCGACTTCGCCAGCCCGGAAGAGGCAATCGCCTTGTACCTGAGCGGGCTCGGTCTGGCGCCGGGCTCGATCGGCTCGGTGTGCCTGTCGGTGGCAGGTCCGGTGAGCGGCGATGAGTTCAAGTTCACCAACAATCACTGGCGGCTCAGCCGCAGCGCGTTCTGCAAGACCTTGCAGGTCGAGCAGTTGTTGCTGACCAACGACTTCTCGGCGATGGCGCTGGGCATGACCCGCTTGCAGCCGGGCGAATTCCGTGTGGTTTGCGAAGGCACGCCGGAGCCGTTGCGCCCGGCGGTGGTGATCGGCCCCGGCACTGGCCTGGGTGTCGGCACCTTGCTCGATCTCGGCGAAGGGCGCTTTGCCGCGTTGCCGGGCGAGGGCGGCCATGTCGACCTGCCGCTGAGCAGTCCACGCGAAACGCAACTGTGGCAACACATCTACAACGAGATCGGCCATGTCAGCGCGGAAACCGCGTTGAGCGGCGGCGGCCTGCCTCGGCTGTACCGGGCGATCTGCGCGGTGGATGGTCATGAGCCTACGCTTGAAACGCCGGAAGCGATCACCGCCGCTGGCCTTGCCGGTGACCCGATCGCTTTGGAAGTGCTCGAGCAGTTCTGCTGCTGGCTCGGTCGCGTCGCCGGCAACAACGTGCTTACCACTGGCGCGCGCGGCGGGGTGTTTATCGTTGGCGGGGTGATTCCACGCTTCGCCGATTTCTTCCTCGCCAGCGGCTTCGCCCGCTGCTTCGCCGACAAAGGCTGCATGAGCGATTACTTCAAAGGCATCCCGGTGTGGCTGGTGACGGCGCCGTACTCCGGCCTCGTTGGTGCCGGTGTGGCGCTGGATCAATCAATCCCGACCTGAAATGCAATCCAATTGTGGGAGCGAGCCTGCTCGCGAAAGCGGTGTGTCAGTCAACAGATCTGTTGAATGTTAAAACCGATTCGCGAGCAGGCTCGCTCCCACAAGGGTTTCTGTAGTGTCTGTTAGTTTGATGCTTAAGGCATAATCCGCCCAACTCCAACAACAAGGATGCCTTCGAAGTGAGCTCAGTCAACAAGTCGATATTGTTGGTCGATGACGACCAGGAAATACGCGAGTTGCTGGAAACCTACCTGACCCGCGCAGGGTTCCAGGTGCGGGCCACCGCCGATGGTGCCGGTTTTCGTCAGGCGCTCAACGAGGCGCCGAGCGATCTGGTGATCCTCGATGTCATGCTGCCCGACGAAGACGGCTTCAGCCTGTGCCGTTGGGTACGCCAGCACCCGCGTCAGGCACAGGTGCCAATCATCATGCTGACTGCCAGTTCCGACGAAGCCGACCGCGTGATCGGTCTGGAGCTCGGCGCCGACGATTACCTCGGCAAACCGTTCAGCCCGCGCGAACTGCAAGCGCGGATCAAGGCCCTGCTGCGCCGCGCACAGTTCGCCCACGAACGCAGCGGCAGCGAAGTGCTGGCCTTCGACGACTGGCGCCTGGACACGGTCAGCCATCGGCTGTTCCACACTGACGGCGAGGAAGTGATCCTTTCCGGCGCCGATTTCGCTCTGCTGAAACTGTTCCTCGATCATCCGCAGCAAATCCTCGACCGCGACACCATCGGCAACGCCACCCGTGGCCGCGATCTGATGCCGCTCGATCGCATCGTCGACATGGCCGTCAGCCGTTTGCGCCAACGCTTGCGCGACACCGAAAAACCGCCACGGTTGATCCGCACCGTGCGCGGCAGCGGCTATCAGTTGGCAGCCAATGTGGTTGCCGGCAATGCTCACTGAGTCGCTGCGCAAATTCGCCAGTCGCATACCGGTGCCGCGCTCGCTGCTCGGGCGGATGCTGCTGCTGACTCTGCTGGCGGTGCTGTTCGCGCAGACGCTGTCGAGCGTGATCTGGGTGTCGCAACTGCGCGCCACCCAGCTCGAAGGCCTGGTCACCAGTGCCCGCAGCCTGGCGCATTCGATGACCGCCAGCGTCAGCTATTTCCGTTCCCTGCCAGTGGCCTATCGACCGCTGGTGCTCGATCAATTGCGCAGCATGGGCGGCACCCGGTTTGTCGTGACGCTGAACGATAAGCCGCTGGGCATGGACGTGCTGCCGGTGACGCCGCGCAAGGCTGCGGTGATGCAAGCGGTGGACGAAGTGCTGCGCCAGTCTCTGGGCCATGACACGGATATTTCGGTGACCTTCGTCAGCCCCGAAGACCTGCGGATTTTCAACGCAGGTTTGAAACTTGATGAATTGCCGCGCTCTTGGGCGCACTACGCGTTGACGCTTGAACCGGTGAATCCGCCGGTGCTGGTCACGCAGATTCAAATGGCCCCGGGCGAATGGCTGTACATCGCCTCGTTGCTGCCCGAGCCGTATACCAGTCTCGAAGAACAAGGCCTGCCGGCGCAGCAGGTGTGGTTTATCGTCCTCACCAGCGGCTTTCTGTTGTTGTTCATCGGCCTGCTGGTGCACTGGCAGAGCCGGCCGCTCAAGCGTCTGGCGCGGGCAGCGCGGGATCTGTCGCTGGGCGCGGACGTCGAGCCAGTGGCGGAGGGCGGTGGCAGTGAAGTGGTCGAAGTTGGCCGGGCGTTCAACACCATGCGCGAACGCATCAGCCGTTACCTGACCGAACGCAGCCAGTTGTTCAGCGCGATTTCCCACGACCTGCGCACGCCGATCACCCGCCTGCGCTTGCGCGTCGAACTGCTCGAGGACGAACAGCTGCAAGCCAAGTTCGGCCGCGATCTGGATGAGCTGGAGTTGCTGGTCAAAGGCGCGCTGCAATGTGTCAAGGACACCGACATCCACGAGAACATCGAGCCGGTGGATCTCAATCATGTCCTCGATTGCCTGGTCGAGCCGTATCTCGCGCCGAACGGCAATGGCCGCGTCACTCAGCACGGCCGCGCGCTGTCGGCATACCCGGGCAAACCGCTGGCGCTCAAGCGCTGCATCGGCAACCTGATCGACAACGCCTTGAAGTACGGGCAGAACGCGCATCTGCACATCGATGACGATGACAGCGCGTTCGTTTTGCACGTCGACGATGAAGGGCCGGGTGTGCCGCAGCAGCGGCTGGAGCAAGTGTTCGAGCCGCACTTTCGCCTGGCGGGGCAGCAGCAGGGCTACGGATTGGGACTGGGCATTGCGCGCAACATCGCCCATAGCCATGGCGGCGAGGTGACGTTGCAGAACCTGCGTGAGGGCGGGTTGCGGGTGACGTTGCAGTTGCCTCGGTCTGTGGATTAGCCCCGAAAAGCCCCTCACCCTAGCCCTCTCCCAGAGGGAGAGGGGACCGATTGGGGGATGCTGCTGAGGTGCGCTGACCTGTAAATGCGGTGGTGAATCCATAATCGCCAATATTTTTCAGGTCGACGGAGGACGCAAGACACCTCGGTCGGCCCCCTCTCCCTCCGGGAGAGGGTTGGGGTGAGGGTGCTTTTGCTCTTCTCTTTTGTCACGAGCCAGTGACAAACCCCGCCCCCTTCGTTACAAGCCCGCCCTGGCCCGTTGTTTAGACTGCCCGCAGTCCTAACAACAAAAAAGGGTCACGCCATGGACACCTTTCACCCAGACTTCAGCAGTTGGCTGAACGCCCCTGCCCACCAGCAATGGCTAGCCGCCGAAGGCCTGCGTCTGCTGGATTTCGCCAAGGCATCACGACTGCCCGAAGGCTTCGGCAACCTCGACGAACGCGGCCGTTTGCCGGCGAACGCACGAGCCGAAACCATGAACACCGCGCGCATGACCCACAGCTTCGCCATGGCGCACATTCAGGGGTTGCCGGGGTTTGCCGAGCTGGTCGACCACGGTATCGCCGCGTTGCGCGGGCCGCTGCGTGATGCGCTGCATGGCGGCTGGTTTGCGGTTGCCCAGCATCGTGACGACAACACCGGCAAGAACGCCTATCTGCACGCCTTTGTCGCACTCGCCGCCAGCTCCGCCGCGGTCGCGCAACGGCCCGGCGCCCAAGCTTTGCTCGATGACGCAATCGACATCATCGACACTTATTTCTGGAGCGAAGAAGAGGGCGCCATGCGCGAATTCTTCAACCGCGACTGGAGCGAAGAAGAAGCCTATCGCGGCGCCAACAGCAACATGCACGCGACCGAAGCATTCCTCGCGCTGGCCGATGTCACCGAAGATCCGCGCTGGCTGATACGCGCCCAGCGCATCGTCGAACGAGTGATCCATGGCCACGCTGCAGCCAACGATTACATGGTCATCGAACACTTCGATCGCGATTGGCAACCGCTGCGCGAATACAACCGCGACAATCCGGCTGACGGTTTCCGTCCTTACGGCACCACGCCGGGCCATGGTTTCGAATGGGCGCGCTTGCTGTTGCACCTCGAGGCCGCTCGGGTGAAGGCCGGCATGCTCACGCCGGGCTGGCTGGCCCTGGATGCGCAAAAACTCTTCGAAAACAATTGCCGCCACGGCTGGAATGTCGATGGCGCGCCGGGCATCGTCTACACCCTCGACTGGGATAACCAGGTCGTCGTTCGCCATCGCCTGCACTGGACGCACGCCGAAGCCAGCGCCGCCGCCAGCGCCTTGCTCAAACGCACCGGCGACGCGCAATACGAAGCCTGGTACCGACTGTTCTGGGAATTCTGTGAGACGAATTTCATCGACCGTTGCAACGGCAGCTGGTACCACGAACTCAATCCGCAGAATGTGCCGAGTGCCGATATCTGGCCGGGCAAGCCCGATCTGTATCACGCCTGGCAGGCTGTGCTGATTCCACGATTGCCGCTGGCGCCAACCATGGCCACGGCTTTGGCGCAGTCGTCCCGGCCTGTTGCTGTGTAACCATGTCGTGACATTTACGCGTCCCTTCGTTACCTGCGAAGCGAAACGCTCTGTTTAAACTCCGTGCAGCGCAAGCACCAGACTTGCAATGCATAACAACAAGAAAGGTACATCTCGAATGAATGCGATTTCTCGCCTCGCTACTGTCATTTCTGTCGCCTCCCTGTTCCCGCTCGCAATCCTGCCGCTCAGTGTCTCCGCTGCCGATTCCAAAGGTTCGGTCGAAGTCGTGCACTGGTGGACTTCCGGTGGCGAAAAAGCCGCTGTCGATGTGCTCAAGGCCCAAGTCGAAAAAGACGGTTTCACCTGGAAGGACGGCGCTGTTGCCGGTGGTGGCGGTGCGACTGCCATGACCGTGCTGAAAAGCCGTGCCGTTGCCGGCAACCCGCCAGGCGTAGCGCAGATCAAAGGCCCGGACATCCAGGAATGGGCGTCGACCGGCCTGCTCGACACCGACGTTTTGAAAGACGTCGCCAAGTCGGAAAAGTGGGACAGCCTGCTCGACAAGAAAGTCTCCGATACCGTGAAGTACGACGGTGATTACGTGGCCGTGCCGGTGAACATTCACCGCGTGAACTGGCTGTGGATCAACCCGGAAGTCTTCAAGAAAGCCGGCATCACCAAGAATCCAACCACCCTCGAAGAGTTCTACGCGGCCGGCGACAAGCTGAAAGCGGCGGGCTTCATTCCGCTCGCTCACGGCGGTCAGCCTTGGCAGGACAGCACCGTGTTCGAAGCCGTGGTGCTCTCGGTCATGGGCGTGGATGGCTACAAGAAAGCCCTGGTCGATCTCGACAACAAAGCGCTGACCGGCCCGGAAATGGTCAAGGCGCTCACTGAGCTGAAGAAAGTCGCGACCTACATGGACGCGGACGGCAAAGGCCAGGACTGGAACCTCGAAGCGGCCAAGGTCATCAACGGCAAGGCCGGCATGCAGATCATGGGTGACTGGGCCAAGTCCGAATGGACCGCCGCCAAGAAAGTCGCCGGCAAGGACTACGAGTGCGTAGCGTTCCCGGGCACCGACAAGGCGTTCACCTACAATATCGACTCGCTGGCCGTGTTCAAGCAGAAGGACGCAGGCACTGCGGCCGGTCAGCAGGACATCGCCAAAGTCGTGCTGGGTGAGAACTTCCAGAAAGTCTTCAGCATCAACAAAGGCTCGATCCCGGTGCGCAACGACATGTTGAACAACATGGACAAGCTCGGCTTCGATTCCTGCGCGCAGACCGCTGCCAAGGACTTCCTCGCGGACGCCAAGTCCGGCGGCCTGCAACCAAGCATGGCGCACAACATGGCGACCACGCTGGCGGTGCAGGGCGCGTTCTTTGACGTAGTCACCAACTACATCAACGACCCGAAAGCCGACCCGGCCGATGCGGCGAAGAAACTCGGCGCGGCAGTTCAGTCGGCCAAGTAATGCTTGGCCCCTGTAGGAGTGAGCCTTTGTGGTGAGGGGATTCATCCCCGATGGGTTGCGAAGCGACCCCGGAAAGTTGCAGCGGTGCAGTGTCTGAAATACCGCATGTAATGATTTCGCGACTGCTGCGCAGTCGATCGGGGATAAATCCCCTCGCCACAGGGCTCACTCCTGCAAGGGAATGCTTTCGTAAACCCTTATTGTGGATTTCCCCATGAGTTCTGTTGCTGTGTTCAGCAAGGCCTCGCCGTTCGATGCATTGCAGCGCTGGCTACCGAAACTGGTGCTGGCGCCGAGCATGTTCATCGTGCTGGTGGGCTTCTATGGCTACATCCTGTGGACGTTCATTCTGTCGTTCACCACCTCGACCTTCCTGCCCAACTACAAGTGGGCCGGTCTGGCGCAATACGCGCGGTTGTTCGACAACGATCGCTGGTGGGTGGCGAGCAAGAACCTCGCCGTGTTCGGCGGCATGTTCATCGGCATTACCCTGGTGATCGGCGTGTTGCTGGCGGTGTTCCTCGACCAGCGCATCCGTCGCGAAGGCTTTATCCGCACCATTTACCTGTACCCGATGGCGCTCTCGATGATCGTCACCGGTACCGCATGGAAATGGCTGCTCAACCCGGGCATGGGCCTGGACAAATTGTTGCGTGACTGGGGCTGGGAAGGCTTCCGTCTGGACTGGCTGATCGACCCCGATCGCGTGGTCTACTGCCTGGTGATCGCCGCTGTGTGGCAAGCCTCGGGCTTCATCATGGCGATGTTCCTCGCCGGCCTGCGTGGCGTCGATCAATCGATCATCCGTGCCGCGCAGATCGACGGCGCGAGCATGCCGCGCATCTACTGGAAAGTCGTGCTGCCAAGCCTGCGTCCGGTGTTCTTCAGTGCGGTGATGATCCTCGCGCACATCGCGATCAAGAGCTTCGACCTGGTTGCGGCAATGACCGCCGGTGGTCCGGGTTATTCCTCCGACCTGCCAGCGATGTTCATGTATTCCTTCACCTTCAGTC
Source organism: Pseudomonas sp. Leaf434 (assembly GCF_001425545.1). Taxonomy (NCBI): domain Bacteria; kingdom Pseudomonadati; phylum Pseudomonadota; class Gammaproteobacteria; order Pseudomonadales; family Pseudomonadaceae; genus Pseudomonas; species Pseudomonas sp. Leaf434. The sequence continues at coordinate 115,532 of NZ_LMQZ01000008.1, forward strand.
GCGGCCAGATGGGCATGGGCTCGGCCAGTGCGATTCTGATGCTCGGTGCGATCCTCGCGATCATCGTGCCTTACCTGTATTCCGAGCTGAGGACCAAGCGTCATGACTAGTCTTGCTGCCAAACCCGCTATCAGCTTGAGCCGCATCGCAATCTACGCGGTGCTGATCCTTGCGGTGTTTCTGTATCTGGTGCCGCTGGTGGTGATGTTGCTGACCAGCTTCAAGACCCCGGAAGACATCAGCACCGGCAACCTGCTGAGCTGGCCGACCGTGGTCAGCGGCATCGGCTGGGTCAAGGCCTGGGCCACGGTTGACGGCTACTTCTGGAACTCGATCAAGATCACCGTACCGGCCGTCATCATCTCCACCGCGATCGGTGCGTTGAACGGTTACGTGCTGTCGATGTGGCGCTTCCGTGGTTCGCAGTTGTTCTTCGGTCTGCTGCTGTTCGGCTGCTTCCTGCCGTTCCAGACCGTGCTGCTGCCGGCCTCGTTCACCCTCGGCAAGATGGGCCTGGCGAGCACCACCACCGGCCTGGTCTTCGTTCACGTGGTTTACGGTCTGGCGTTCACCACACTGTTCTTCCGCAACTACTACGTGAGCATTCCCGATGCGCTGGTCAAGGCTGCGCGTCTGGATGGCGCGGGTTTCTTCACGATTTTCCGCCGCATCATTCTGCCGATGTCGACGCCGATCATCATGGTCTGCCTGATCTGGCAGTTCACCCAGATCTGGAACGACTTCCTGTTCGGTGTGGTGTTCTCCAGCGGTGATTCGCAACCGATCACCGTGGCGCTGAACAACCTGGTCAACACCAGCACCGGCGCCAAGGAATACAACGTGGATATGGCAGCGGCGATGATCGCCGGCCTGCCGACCCTGCTGGTCTATGTGGTCGCAGGCAAGTATTTCGTGCGCGGGCTGACGGCCGGCGCGGTCAAGGGGTAATCATGGCTACGCTTGAACTTCGCAACGTAAACAAGACCTACGGGGCCGGCCTGCCGGACACCCTGAAGAACATCGAACTGTCGATCAAGGACGGTGAATTCCTGATCCTCGTCGGCCCGTCGGGCTGCGGCAAATCGACCTTGATGAACTGCATCGCCGGTCTGGAAACCATCACCGGCGGCGCGATCATGATCGGTGATCAGGACGTCAGCGGCATGAGCCCCAAGGATCGCGACATCGCCATGGTGTTCCAGTCCTATGCGCTGTACCCGACCATGAGCGTGCGCGAGAACATCGAGTTCGGCCTGAAAATCCGCAAGATGCCGCAGGCAGCGATCGACGAAGAAGTCGCCCGTGTCGCCAAGCTGTTGCAGATCGAACACCTGCTCAATCGCAAGCCGGGCCAGCTCTCCGGTGGTCAGCAACAGCGCGTGGCGATGGGCCGTGCCTTGGCGCGGCGGCCGAAGATCTACCTGTTCGACGAACCGCTGTCGAACCTCGACGCCAAGCTGCGCGTCGAGATGCGCACCGAAATGAAACTGATGCACCAGCGTCTGAAAACCACCACGGTCTACGTGACCCACGACCAGATCGAAGCGATGACTTTGGGCGACAAGGTCGCGGTGATGAAGGACGGCATCATCCAGCAGTTCGGTACGCCGAAAGACATCTACAACGACCCGGCCAACCTGTTCGTCGCAAGCTTCATCGGTTCGCCGCCGATGAACTTCATCCCCCTGCGTTTGCAGCGCAAGGACGGTCGCCTGCTGGCGCTGCTCGACAGCGGTCAGGCGCGTTGCGAATTGCCGATGAGCATGCAGGACGCCGGCCTCGAAGACCGCGAAGTGATCCTCGGCCTGCGCCCGGAGCAGATTGTTCTGGCGAATGGCGAGGGCAATGGTCTGCCGAGCATCCGTGCCGAAGTGCAGGTCACTGAACCGACCGGTCCGGACACGTTGGTGTTCGTCAATCTGAATGACACCAAGGTCTGCTGCCGACTGGCGCCGGACGTGGCACCGCAAGTGGGCGAAAGCCTGACGCTGCAGTTCGATCCATCGAAAGTGTTGTTGTTCGACGCCAATACCGGCGAGCGTCTGGGCGTTGCGGGCCAGGTGCAGACAGAGACCCGGTCGGCGAATGTGGCGCAGTTCAAAGGCCGCTGAAGTACAAAATGTGGGAGCGAGCCTGCTCGCGAAAGCGGTCTGACATCCAGCATTGATGTCGCCTGATACACCGCATTCGCGAGCAGGCTCGCTCCCACAGGGGGCAAGCAGTGCCCGGCCTGTCGAGCACTGCACTTTATGTAAACCGCGTTAGATAAAAACAGTTAATAACAATAAAGACGAGGATGTAGGGATGAAAAAGAAACACGTCAATGCCCGGTTGATCTGCCAGGTTTCAGCGGCAGCTGCACTGGTGCTGGCCGGTAATGCAATGGCGGCGGATGCGTTCAGCTCCGACTCCAAGTGGATGACCGGCGACTGGGGCGGCGAGCGCACCAAGCTGATCGAGCAGGGTATCGACATCAAGGCCGACTACGTTGGCGAGATGGGCGCCAACCTGAACGGCGGTTACAACGACGACAAGACTGCGCGTTATGCCGACCAGTTCGGTCTGGGCGTGGCCCTCGACCTGCAGAAGCTGTGGGGCTGGGACAACACCCAGGCGAAGATCCAGCTGACCAATCGTAACGGCTACAACATCTCCAACGACCGCGTTGGCGATCCGCGTGCCGGCACCCTCAGCTCCTCGCAGGAAGTCTACGGCCGTGGCCACATGGTGCGTCTGACCCAACTGTGGATTCAGCACCAGTTCTTCGACAACAAACTCGACGTCAAGGCCGGTTACTTCGGCGAAGGCGAAGACTTCAACACCTTCCCGTGCGACTTCCAGAACCTGGCGTTCTGCGGTTCGCAAGTGGGTAACTGGGCGACCAACATCTGGTACAACTGGCCCGTCAGCCAGGCCGCGATCCGTGTGAAGTACAACATCAACGACGAGCTCTACGCGCAGATCGGTGCGTACAACCAGAACCCGTCGCAACTGGAACACGGCAACGGCTTCAAGCTCAGCGGCAGCGGCACCAAAGGTACCGTGCTGCCGGTTGAATTGGTCTGGTCGCCGAAGGTCAACAGCCTGCCGGGCGAATACCGCGTCGGTTACTACAAGAGCACGGCCGATGCCGACGACGTTCGCGAAGACGTCAACGGTCTCGATGCGGCAACCACCGGTGATGACTACAAGTCGCACAACAGCAAAAGCGGTTACTGGTTCGTTGCGCAACAGCAACTCACCAGCCACAACGGTGATGCGACTCGCGGTCTGAACATCGCTGCCAACGCGACTTTCCACGACAAGGACACCAACTTCATCGACAACTACCAGTCGGTGATGTTTGTCTACAAAGGCCCGTTCGATGCGCGTCCGAAAGATGACATCGGTATCGGCGCGGCGCGTATCCACGTCAACAAGGATGTCAAGCGCAACGCTGAACTGCTGAACGCTGCCAACGGTGTCTCCGATTACGACAACGCCGCGTTCTCGCCGATTCGTGAAACCGAATACAACTACGAGCTCAACTACGGCATCCATGTCACCAACTGGCTGACCGTGCGTCCCAACCTGCAATACATCACCCATCCGGGCGGTGTGGATGAAGTCGATAACGCTTTGGTCGCTGGCCTGAAAATTCAGTCAACGTTCTGACGCGTCTGCGATAAGCTCCTCTCTATGTGCGCATTTTGCGGACAGCCCAGGCTGTCCGCTTTTTTTTGTGACACAGGTCAGATGTGTTGCTTGATGATTTTTTGTGGCTGGAGAGCTTTTTGTGGCGAGGGGATTTAGCGAAACGTCGCACCGCCCCGCTGGGCTGCGAAGCGGCCCCAAAACCATCCACTGAGGTGTATCAGCGAGAGGCCGTTTTCCAGGTTTGCGACTGCTTCGCAGTCGAACGGGGATAAATCCCCTCGCCACAGTATTCAAGGGTCACAAAGGTAATTGTACCCCCATGATTTTCAGGACCGTAGCCAATGCATGAGCATCCGCTGCAACGCTTCTTCAAATCCCTGCGCGAGCGACCGGTGTTCGCCTGGGAGCGCTATCAGATGCGCGACGTGTTGGTGATCGATCATCCGCTGTGTCAGGCGGTGTTCAGTCGACAGGGTGCGCAGTTGCTGCACTTTCAGCCGCGTGGGCAGAAGCCGTGGTTGTGGTGCGCGGCGAAGTGGCCGCATGTCGGCGCGATTCGCGGTGGCGTGCCGGTGTGCTGGCCGTGGTATGGCCGTCATCCGAGCGAAAACGCCTGGCCATCCCATGGATGGGCGCGATTGCTCGACTGGAAACTGCTCGACAGCAGCAGCGCCGAGGATGGCGTGCGCCTGCACTGGCAATTACAGCTGTGCGATTGGCAGGTCGACCTGCACGCGCATCTGGGCGAACGCATGGAATTACGCCTGAGCACCGAGCATCAGGACGACATGCCGTGCCAGTTGAGCCAGGCTTTGCACGCTTACTGGCGTATTGGTGATGTCGGTGAGATAGCGCTGTCTGGGCTCGAAGGCGCTCAGGGTTATGACCAGTTGAATCGTCAGGTTTGCCAGCAGGAGGGTGAATTGCGCGTTGATGGCGGCTGTCAGCGGGTGTTTCAGCATGACGGCGAATTGCAGCTCAAGGATCACGCCTGGCAGCGCGAGTTGTGCATTGATACCGGTGACAGTGGCGACACCGTCGTCTGGCATCCCGGCGCGCGGCCGTTACTGGGGGTAAGTTGGGACGAGATTTCCGAATTCGTCTGCGTGGAAGCAGCGGCGGGCGGCACGGACAGCCTGCACCTGGCGCCGGGGGAGAAGGCGCATTTGAGTTTGCAGGCGTGGGCGGCGGCTTAGTGCGTCAAGTACACCGATACCCTCACCCTAGCCCTCTCCCAGAGGGAGAGGGGACCGAATGGGGGATGCTCAAGAATTACGCCGACGTGAAAGTGCAGTTCTGAATCCATAATCGACTGGATATTTCAGGTCGATGTACCGCGCAAGACACCTCGGTCGGCTCCCTCTCCCTCCGGGAGAGGGCTGGGGTGAGGGGGCTTTTGATCTTTAGTTGAATTCATCCCCAACCGGATACCGGCTCGCATTCAAGCTCTCTTTGATCTTGCGCAGATGCGGCTGGAAATCCACGCCACGGCGCAGGGTCATTCCCGTTGCCAGCACATCCAGCACGGTCAACTGAATGATCCGCGAGGTCATCGGCATATAAATGTCGGTGTCTTCCGGCAGTGGAATGTTCAGGCTCAGGGTACTGGCTTTGGCCAGCGGTGAATTCTCCGCTGTCAGGCCCAAAACCGAAGCACCGTTCTCCCGGGCGATTCGCGCCACTTCCACCAGTTCGCGGGTACGCCCGGTGTAGGAAATGATCACGAACAGCTCGCCGGTGTGCGCCACCGAGGCAATCATCCGCTGCATCAGCACATCGGCGTGGGCAGTGACGGCGAGGTTGAAGCGGAAGAACTTGTGCTGCGCATCCAGCGCCACCGGGGCCGAAGCGCCGAGGCCGAAGAAGTGGATCTGCCGGGCCTGGATCAACAGGTCGACGGCGCGGCTGATCAGGTTCGGGTCGAGCGCCTGGCAAGCACTGTCCAGGGAAGCGATGGCGCTGCCGAAAATCTTCTGCGTGTAAGCCTCGGGATTGTCGTCGGCCTCGACCGCGCGGCTGACATACGCCGCACCACTGGCCAGGCTCTGCGCCAATTGCAGCTTGAGTTCGGGGTAGCCGCTGACACCGAACGAGCGGCAGAAACGGTTGACCGTCGGTTCGCTCACCGAGGCGGCCTGGGCGAGGGCGGCGATGCTGAAGCGGGTGGCCTGCTGCGGGTTGAGCAGAATCACCTCGGCGACCTTACGTTCGGCCTTGTTCAGCTCTTCAAGGCGACTCTGGATCTGTTCCAGTAAATTTCGCACGCGGTCCATATGGAATTCCTGATTCACCGACGCAGAGTTGCGTCGGGCTATGCAAATTGGGCCTTTGATATGGCCCGTGACGGTGGCCTATCCTACTGATGCGTCCGGGCGACCACCACTCGGATTGAGTATTCTGCGAAAATGTTGTGGTTATTACTACATTTTCCCTTGAGTGATGCCTTGAAAAAAGGTATTTGTAGCTTAACTTGATAAAAGAACAAACATCATGCCTTCCATTACGGTTGAACCGTGCACCTTTGCCTTGTTCGGCGCGCTTGGCGATCTGGCCCTGCGCAAGCTGTTTCCTGCCCTGTATCACCTTGACGGTGCCGACCTGCTGCACGAGGACACGCGCATCATTGCGCTGGCCCGTGAGCCCGGCAGCGAGCAGCAGCACATGGCGTTCATCGCCGCCGAATTGCGCCGTTATGTCGGCAAAGAGCTGAACGAAACCGTGGCCGAGCGCTTCCTCGCGCGCCTGACCTATCTGCATGTCGACTTCCTCAAGGCTGAGGATTACGTGGCGCTGGCGGAACTGGCCGGCAGCAGCCAGCGCATGATTGCCTACTTCGCCACCCCGGCGGCGGTGTACGGCGCTATCTGCGAGAACCTCGAGAAAGTCGGTCTGGCCGAAAATACCCGTGTAGTGCTGGAAAAACCGATCGGCTCTGACCTGGAGTCCTCGCGCAAGGTCAACGACGCAGTAGCGCAGTTCTTCCCGGAAGACCGCACCTACCGCATCGACCACTATCTGGGCAAAGAGACCGTTCAGAACCTGATCGCCCTGCGTTTCGCCAACAGCCTGTTCGAAACCCAGTGGAACCAGAATTACATCTCCCACGTGGAAATCACCGTGGCCGAGAAGGTCGGCATCGAAGGCCGTTGGGGCTATTTCGACAAGGCCGGCCAGCTGCGCGACATGATCCAGAATCACCTGTTGCAGCTGCTTTGCCTGATTGCCATGGACCCGCCGGCCGACCTGTCCGCCGACAGCATCCGTGACGAAAAGGTAAAAGTGCTCAAGGCGCTGGCGCCGATCAGTCCGGAAGGCCTGACCACACAAGTGGTGCGCGGCCAGTACATCGCCGGCCACAGCGAAGGCAAATCCGTTCCGGGTTACCTCGAAGAACCGAATTCCAATACCCAGAGCGACACCGAAACCTTCGTCGCCCTGCGTGCCGATATCCGCAACTGGCGCTGGGCCGGCGTGCCGTTCTACCTGCGTACCGGCAAGCGCATGCCGCAAAAGCTGTCGCAGATCGTCATCCACTTCAAGGAACCGTCGCACTACATCTTCGCCCCGGAGCAACGCCTGCAGATCAGCAACAAACTGATCATCCGCCTGCAACCGGACGAAGGCATTTCCTTGCGCGTGATGACCAAAGAGCAGGGCCTGGACAAGGGCATGCAGCTGCGCAGCGGCCCGCTGCAACTGAATTTCTCCGACACCTGGCGTAGCGCGCGGATCCCCGATGCCTACGAGCGGTTGTTGCTGGAAGTGATGAACGGCAATCAGAACCTGTTTGTCCGTAAAGATGAAATCGAAGCCGCGTGGAAATGGTGTGACCAGCTGATCGCCGGGTGGAAGAAATCCGGTGACGCGCCCAAGCCGTATGCGGCCGGGTCGTGGGGGCCGATGAGCTCCATTGCTTTGATCACGCGGGACGGGAGGTCGTGGTATGGCGATATCTGATGTGCAACTGCCGACGGGTGTGACTGCCCGCGAATTCAACAGCCCGGTGCTGCTGGCTGAAGGCCTGGCGCTGAACGTTGCCAAGCAACTGAGCGAGGCCATTGCCGCGCGCGGCAACGCGGTGCTGGTGGTGTCCGGCGGGCGCAGCCCGGTAGCGTTTTTCCAACACCTGGCCAAGCAGGAGCTGGACTGGTCGAAGGTCGTTGTGACCCTGGCCGACGAACGCTGGGTACCGGTGGAACATGCCGACAGCAATGCCGGCCTGCTCAAGCAGTATCTGCTTAAAGGCCCGGCAGCCAAGGCGCAGTTCCTCAGCCTCTACAGCGCGGCGGCCAACGTCGAGCAGGCTGCTGAACAGGCCGATCGTCTGCTCGGCGAACTGCCGCCGATCGACGTGCTGGTGCTGGGCATGGGCGATGACGGCCACACCGCATCGCTGTTCCCCGACAGCCCGAACCTCGCCGAAGCCCTGCAAGCCGATGGCACGCGCCGTTGCTGGCCGATGCTGGCGCCAAGCGTGCCGCGTCAGCGCCTGACCATGAGCCGCGCGCTGCTGGCCTCGGCCCGGCACAAGATTCTGTCGATTTCCGGTCAATCGAAACTGACCACCCTGAATGCCGCGCTGGCATCCGATGACGTTGCGGCCATGCCGGTGCGCGCGTTTCTGCAACCTACGTTAGAGATTTACTGGTGCCCATGAGCCAAGGAACAGCCGCTATGACAACCCCATCCCCGACCGTTTCCATGGCGGACAAAGTTGCCCTGATCGACAGTCTCTGCGCCAAGGCGCGGATCCTGCCGGTGATCACCATCGCTCGCGAACAGGACGTGCTGCCGCTGGCCGACGCCCTCGCCGCCGGTGGCCTGACTGCGCTGGAAGTGACCCTGCGTTCGCAATTCGGCCTCAAGGCCATTCAGATCCTGCGCGAACAGCGCCCGGAGCTGATGACCGGTGCCGGCACCGTGCTCGACCGCAACATGCTCGCAGCGGCGGAAGCGGCAGGCTCGCAGTTCATCGTCACCCCGGGCATCACCCGCGACCTGCTCGAAGCCAGCGTCGACAGCCCGATTCCGCTGTTGCCGGGCATCAGCAACGCCTCGGGGATCATGGAAGGCTACGGTCTGGGCTATCGCCGCTTCAAGCTGTTCCCGGCGGAAGTCAGCGGTGGCGTGGCGGCAATCAAGGCTTTGGGTGGCCCGTTCGGCGAAGTGAAATTCTGCCCGACTGGCGGCGTCGGCCCGGCCAATATCAAGAGCTACATGGCGCTGAAAAACGTCATGTGCGTGGGCGGTAGCTGGATGCTTGATCCGGAGTGGATCAAGAACGGCGACTGGTCCCGCATTCAGGAATGCACTGCCGAAGCCTTGGCGCTGCTGGACTGATCGTTACCCGACACTTCGTTGTGTGCTTTACGGCTTTATGGTGCGCTTGGTCGGCGCACCTTTTTTTTGCGCTGAAAAAAATTGCCGGTACATGCGGCGATACATAGTTACTGCACGCTGACTTTTTCACGGGGTTAATCTGCGTCCATCTTATGGAAGAGAGAACGCCTCATGGACGACCTTCAGTCTCTGACCCTTACGCCACAATCCCGTTATCAACCGAAGCAACTTCCCCTCGGCCGCCCCGCAGCTGAATCTCAAGTGCGCAATATCAGCCAGGGGGTCGAAGGCCTGCCGTTGATCCTGCGTCTGTCGCTGGTCGATGCGATGACCAGCGAGCCGGTCATCGGCGCGCTGGTGCGCATTCAACAGCGCGTCGATGGCGACACCAGCCTGGGCGGCAGTCAATCGACCGACAGCCATGGCATCGTCCGTTTCACCAGTATCTATCCGGACCGACTGGCGCACGGCGCTGCTTGCCTGAAGCTGAACGTATTCATCCCCGGCGACGAAGCAGGAGCGCAAGCTCACCACGAGGCCTGGGCCGGCACCTTGCACGTCCCAGGCCGCTGCGGCTGTGAAGGTGCCGCCGAGGACGCCTTGCAGTTGGTATTGCAGCCGATCGCCGGCGCCGATCTTGAAGACGGTGCCTTCGCCTGCCAGACCCTCGGCATCGACACCTTCGCCGTGTCGTCGCAGCTTGGCCTGGAAGGCTACGAAAAAAACTCCGGAGCGCCGTTCTAGCGCAGTTGGTCCAGCGCCCGAACCAGCTGCTCCATCTCGCCAGCCGTGGTGGTCAGCCCCGGGGTGATGCGAATGCACGGCCCGCACACGGCGCCGGTGCGCACCACGGTGAACAGGTTGAACTCGCTGAGCAGACGCTCGGTCATGGCCTGCTGATCGGCATGCCGGGTGAAGCGCAGCGCGGTGATCCCGCAATACAGTTGCGGGTCGTCCGGCGTCAGCACCTCGATGCCCGGCAGGTGCCGGACCCGGCTGACCCACAGGTTGCGCAGGTAACTCAGACGTGGGCTTTTGGCGGCGGCGCCGCCGAGCGCGTCGTGCTCTTCGAACACCAGCGGCAAAGTCATCAGCGCCGGGATGTTCGGCGTGCTGTACGAGGTGCGCGCGCGGATATCGGTAATCGGGTAATGCATCTCGCCCATGTCCGGATCGATATCAGCCAGACGCTGCGGGGCGATATAGATGAAGCCAAGGGTCAGCGGTGCGCCGATCCATTTGTGCAGGTTGTAACCGGCGAAAGCGATGCCCAACGCTTGCAGGTCGAATTCAATCTGGCCGAGGGCGTGGGCACCGTCGAGGATGATGTCGACGCCATGCTCTTTGGCCAATGCGGCGATGGCCTGCACCGGCATGACCAGACCGGTGCGATGGGTGACGTGGGTCAGGGCCATCAGTTTGAGTTTTGGATGGCTGACGAAAGCCTCGCGGTAGCTTTCCAGCAGGCTGTCGAAACTGGCGGGATGGTGGTGGGCAATTTCGATGACCTCAACGCCACGCTGCTTCGCCAGCCAGCGCATGGCGCCCTTGACCGTGTCGTACTCGAGGTCGCAGATCAGTACCTGATCACCCGGTTGCAGACGATTGTAATTGCGGATCAGCGATTGCAGGCCTTCGGTGGCATTGCGCGTCAGCGCCACGCTTTGCGCGCGCACGCCAATCAGTTCGGCCAGTTGCGCGCGGATCTCAAGGTTGTCGTGCTGTTCAAAGCGCTGGCGTGCATAAATCGAGTTGCTGGCGTTGATCAGCTCGATATTGCGCTGGTACTCCTCGATCACTGTGCGCGACATGCGCCCGAAGTAACCGTTTTCCAGATTGACCGGACCGGGCTGCACATCGTATCGATCGGCAAAGGTTTGCCAGAAGGCTTCGTCACGGGCGCGGCGGGTGTTGTCAGGCATGGTCGGCAAGGCTCAAGAGGGAAGGGCGCGTCAGTGGCGCGGGGCGGGTTTGCCGTGTTTTGCGCGCAGCGGCTCGAGCAGGTCGGACAGGCCGTTATGGTCGATCTCCTGCATCAGCGCCAGCAGGCCACCGAGTTCACCGTGGGGAAAGCCTTCACGGGCAAACCAGTTCAGATAGGGGCCGGGCAGGTCGGCAATGATTCGGCCTTTGTACTTGCCGAAGGGCATTTCGCGGGTAATCAGCAGTTCGAGTTTTTCCGGATTCATCAGCACGCTTCATCGATTCACATCACAGCCTGGAAAATACAGGCATTCTGCATGCAGGCCAAATGACAGATCATGCAAAAAACCAGCATACAGATGGTTCAATCTTTTGTAAGTCACTGAAAAATAAGGTTCTATTATCAATAAGCAAACTGGCACGCACACTGCAATATCCCTTGCATCTTCAACCAACCGCAAGGAATTGGAAAATGACTGACGTAAACAAAGAATCCATCTCGGTACTCAATGACCTGATCGAAACCTCCAAGGACGGTCAGGAAGGTTTCAAGACTTGCGCCGAAGACATCAAGCACCCAGAGCTGAAAAGCCTGTTTGTGACTCGCGCAGCTGATTGCGCCGCTGCCGCAGCTGAGCTGCAAGCGGCCGTTCGTTCGCTGGGCGGCGATCCGGAAACTTCCACCAGCGTGAGCGGTGACCTGCACCGTCGCTGGGTCGACGTGAAAGCCATGTTCACCGGCAAAGACGAAGAGGCTGTGCTGAACGAAGCCGAGCGCGGTGAAGACCATGCCCTGAAGGCTTACAAAGAAGCGCTGGAAAAAATCACCAAGCACAATCTGGTGGGTATTCGTGACCTGGTTGAGCGTCAGTACCACGGCGTACAACGCAACCACGACCAGGTGAAAGCCCTGCGTAATCAGGCTCGTGCGAACTCGTAAGAGTTAGTCGGCTGAAAAAAAACGCCAGCTTGTCTGGCGTTTTTTTGTGCCTGGCGAAAAGCCCCTCACCCTAGCCATCCCGAAACGTCGGACCGCCCGGAGGGAGAGGGGACTGACCGAGGTGTTCTTGAAAGTTACAGCGATGTGAAATATCCAGTCGAACTCAGGATTTGGAAAGCCAGGAAATCGGCTCCCTTTCCCCCTCGCCCCCGTGGGGGAGAGGGTTGGGGTGAGGGGGCAGCAATCTACCTGACACCCTACAATCCATCAGCCGATACTGATCGCCGGCAATGTCGGCAACGTCACCGTCTGCTGTTTACGTGGCGCGAGAATCTCCGCCTCGCCATCCACCACCAACTCATCACGCTGATTGAATACGCGAGTGGCAATGCGCACGCGGAATTTCGGCAGTTTCTCGAGAATTTCCAGGCGCACTGTCAGCGTGTCGCCGATCTTCACCGGCTTCTGAAAGCTCATCTGCTGACCGATGTAAATGGTGCCCGGCCCAGGCAATTCACAGGCCACCGCTGCACTGATCAGCGCACCGCTGAACATGCCGTGGGCGATGCGTTCCTTGAACATGCTGGCGGCGGCAAATTCGGCGTCCAGATGCACCGGGTTGTGGTCGCCTGACATCGCGGCGAACAGCTGAATGTCGCGCTCTTCGACAGTCTTGCTGTAGCTGGCGGTCTGGCCGACTTCGAGGGCTTCGTAAGGGATGTTGGTAACCTGGGTCATCGGTTTCGATTCCTGTGACGGATTTCAGTCAATCCACAAAAAATTATTCGCTGCGCTGCGGGCGCCGGTGGCTCAGGGCTTGGTCGATCCAGGCGAGCACATCGGTGGTCACTTCGTCGCGATTACTTTCATTGAACAATTCGTGCCGGGCCTGCGGGTAGATCTTCAGTTGCAGGTGCTGGCTGCCGGCCCTGCGCAAGGCATTGGCCAGATCTGTCAGACGCTTGCCCTCGCTCACCGGATCACATTCGCCACCAATCACCAGCAGCGGCAGGCCCGGATCGATCTGCGCGAGATTGGACGCTTTGCTGATTTGCTGCAACCCGCCGAGCAGGTCGACCCACAGCTGATTGGTGCAGCGAAAGCCGCACAACGGGTCGGCGGCGTACTTGTCGACTTCGGCCGGATCACGGCTCAGCCAGTCGAAACGGGTGCGCACCGGTTTGAATTTATTGTTGAACGAGCCGAACGACAGCCACTCGATCAACGCACTGCGGCCCTTGCCGCCCTGGCGCAGTTTTTCCAGCCGGGCTATTTGCCGCGCGATGCGATAGAGGGCCACCGGCTGGAAATTCGAGCCGCTGAGAATCGCCCCGTGCAGACTGGCGCTGTGGTGCAACAAATAGCCTTGGGCGATGTAGCTGCCCATGCTGTGGCCGAGCAGGATGATCGGCACGCCGGGATGTTGCTGGCCGATGTGCTGGTTGAGGCTGGCCAGATCGCCAACGACCTTGCACCAGCCGTCGTCATCGGCGAAATGGCCAAGGGTGCCGTTGTCGGCGGTGCGACCATGGCCGCGCAGATCCGGGGCGTACACGCCATAGTCTTTGTCGCAAAACGTGTCGGCGAGCCGCATGTAGCGAGCGCTGTGTTCGGCCATGCCATGGGCCAGCAGAATCACCGCTTTCAATGGCGTGGCCGGCAGCCAGCGGTTGACGTACAGGCGGCTGCGGTCACTCGCGTCCAGCCAGAAGGTGTCGTGGGTCATGGCGATTCCTTTGCTCTGCATCGCCACAGTGTATAGCGCGTCTGATCAGCTCACGCCACGGCAGGAAGATTCACGGGATCAATGAGGGCTTGCGTCATATTTGCCTCAATGGCCATAGCTGCTAGTGTCCGTGAAGCTCCGCTTTGTGCTTTTCGCCTTCCATGGACGAAGCAGAAACGACAGAAAGCGGCTCCCGGATCGGCTCAGGTAAAGAGGACAAGAACAATGCAACCTGATTTCTGGAATGACAAACGCCCGGCCGGCGTACCGCTGGACATCGACATGGGCGAGTTCAAGTCGGTCATCGAAGTGTTTGAGCGTTCCTGCAAGAAGTTCGCTGACCGCCCGGCGTTCAGCAGCATGGGCATCACCCTGACCTACGCCGAACTCGAACGCCAGAGCGCGGCGTTCGCCGGTTACCTGCAGGCCCATACCGATCTGGTGCCGGGGGATCGCATTGCGGTGCAGATGCCCAACGTCCTGCATTATCCGATTGCCGTGTTCGGCGCGCTGCGCGCCGGGCTGATCGTGGTCAACACCAACCCGCTCTATACGCCGCGCGAGATGCGCCACCAGTTCAAGGATTCCGGCGCACGCGCGCTGGTCTACCTGAATCTGTTCGGGCAGAAAGTCCAGGAAGTGCTGCCCGACACCGACATCCAATATTTGATCGAAGCGAAGATGGGCGACCTGATGCCCACCGCCAAAGGCTGGCTGGTCAACACCGTGGTCAGCAAAGTGAAGAAACTGGTTCCCGAGTATTCGCTGCCGCAAGCGACCTCGTTCAAAAGCGCGCTGCGCATGGGGCGTGGTCTGGGCATCAAGCCGCTGAACGTCGGCCTCGATGACATCGCCGTGCTGCAATACACCGGCGGCACTACCGGCCTGGCCAAGGGCGCGATGCTCACCCACGGCAATCTGGTGGCGAACATGCAGCAGGTGCGCGCCTGTCTGGCTCAGCTCGGCCCGGACGGTCAACCGCTGTTGCGCGAAGGCCAGGAGGTGATGATTGCGCCGCTGCCGCTGTACCACATCTATGCCTTCACTGCGAATTGCATGTGCATGATGGTCTCGGGCAACCACAACGTGCTGATCTCCAATCCTCGCGACATTGCCGGCTTCATCAAGGAACTGAAAAACTGGCGTTTCTCGGCGCTGCTGGGTTTGAACACCTTGTTCGTTGCGCTGATGGATCATCCCGATTTCAAGACCCTGGACTTCTCCAGCCTGAAGCTGACCAACTCCGGCGGCACCGCGCTGGTCAAGGCCACCGCCGAGCGCTGGGAGCAGATGACCGGTTGCCGTATCACCGAAGGCTACGGCCTGACCGAAACCTCGCCAGTGGCCTGCACCAACCCCTACGGCGACCAGTCGCGCCTGGGCACTGTAGGCCTGCCGGTGCCGGGCACGCTGGTGAAAATCATCAACGATGACGGCGTCGAACAGCCGCTGGGCGAGCGCGGCGAACTGTGCATCAAAGGTCCGCAGATCATGAAGGGCTACTGGAACAAACCCGAAGCCACCGCCGAAGTGCTGGACGCCGAGGGCTGGTTCAAGTCCGGCGATATCGCCGTGATCGACCCGGACGGTTTCGTGCGCATCGTCGATCGCAAGAAGGACATGATCATCGTCTCCGGCTTCAACGTTTATCCCAACGAAATCGAAGACGTGGTCATGGCCCACCCGAAAGTCGCTAACTGCGCGGTCATCGGCGTGCCGGACGAGCGTTCGGGAGAGGCGGTGAAGCTGTTTGTGGTGGCGCGGGAGAGCGGGGTCAGCCTGGAAGAGCTGAAGGCTTACTGCAAAGAGAATTTCACGGCCTACAAGGTGCCGAAACACATCGTGTTGCGTGAGTCGTTGCCGATGACGCCTGTAGGGAAAATTCTGCGGCGCGAGTTGCGGGATATCGCATAAAGGTTACGAGCGAAAAGATCGCAGCCTTCGGCAGCTCCTACAGGAAACGCATTCCAAATGTAGGAGCTGCCGAAGGCTGCGTTCTTTTGCTTTTACACCCCATGACTACGGGGCTTTCACAGGGTAATAGGATTTTTGCTCTAAAATGACCGCTGGCAAGTCTTGAGTCATCAATATGACTGTAGGGGCCTCTTTTGGCTCTGGTCGACCCTTGGCAAAGCTGCTACTCTCGGCGCGCTTTGTGACTTCTCGGCATGTAAAACGCCGGATTCACCAATACAAAACACACACCAATAATAATCGCATCAAATGCGGTGAAGAATTCGCGTTGCTGAGGAGTGGGCTTCCATGATCGAAGACTTTTGGAAGGATAAGTACCCGGCTGGAATCGCAGCCGAGATCAATCCAGACGAGTATCCGAACATTCAGGCAGTGTTGAAGCAATCCTGCCAACGCTTCGCCAACAAACCGGCTTTCAGCAACCTCGGCAAGACAATCACCTACGGTGAGCTGTACGAGCTGTCCGGGGCCTTTGCCGCGTATCTGCAACAGCATACCGACTTGCAGCCCGGTGATCGAATCGCCGTGCAACTGCCCAACGTCCTGCAGTACCCGGTCGCGGTCTTCGGTGCCATTCGCGCCGGGCTGATCGTGGTCAACACCAACCCGCTGTACACCGCGCGGGAAATGGAACACCAATTCAACGACTCCGGCGCCAAAGCCCTGGTGTGCCTGGCGAACATGGCGCACCTGGCCGAAGCCGTGGTGCCGAAGACCGGCGTCAAGCACGTCATCGTCACCGAAGTCGCCGACTTGCTGCCGCCGATCAAGCGCCTGCTGATCAACAGCGTCATCAAGTACGTGAAGAAAATGGTCCCGGCCTATCACCTGCCCAAAGCCATCAAGTTCAACGACGTTCTGAGCAAGGGCCACGGCCAGCCAGTGGCCGAAGCCAACCCGGACAGCGGCGATGTCGCGGTGCTGCAATACACCGGCGGCACCACCGGCGTGGCCAAGGGCGCGATGCTCACGCACCGCAACCTGGTCGCCAACATGCTGCAATGCAAGGCGCTGATGGGCTCCAACCTCAACGAAGGCTGCGAGATCCTGATCACGCCGCTGCCGCTGTATCACATCTATGCGTTCACCTTTCATTGCATGGCGATGATGCTGATCGGCAACCACAACATCCTGATCAGCAACCCGCGCGACCTGCCGGCGATGGTCAAGGAACTGTCGAAGTGGAAGTTCAGCGGTTTCGTCGGTCTGAACACGCTGTTCGTGGCACTGTGCAACAACGAAGGTTTCCGCAAGCTGGATTTCTCCGCGCTGAAAGTTACCCTGTCCGGCGGCATGGCCCTGCAACTGGCGGCGGCCGAGCGCTGGAAAGCCGTGACCGGTTGCGCCATCTGCGAAGGCTACGGCATGACCGAAACCAGCCCGGTGGCCACGGTCAACCCGATCCAGCACATCCAGATCGGCACCATCGGCATTCCGGTGCCGTCGACCCTGTGCAAAGTCATCGACGATGCCGGTGTCGAGCAGCCGCTGGGCGAAATCGGCGAGCTGTGCGTCAAAGGCCCGCAAGTGATGAAGGGCTACTGGCAGCGTCAGGAAGCCACCGATGAAATGCTCGACAGCGACGGCTGGCTGAAAACCGGTGACATCGCGCTGATCCAGCCGGACGGCTACATGCGCATCGTCGATCGCAAGAAAGACATGATTCTGGTGTCTGGCTTCAACGTCTATCCGAACGAACTGGAAGACGTGCTGGCGACTTTGCCGGGCGTGTTGCAGTGCGCGGCGATCGGTGTGCCGGACGAGAAATCGGGTGAGGCGATCAAGATTTTCATCGTCGCCAAACCGGGCGTGACCCTGACCAAAGAGCAGGTCATGGACCACATGCGCGCCAACGTTACCGGCTACAAAGTGCCGCGCTCGGTGGAATTCCGCGATGCGCTGCCGACCACCAACGTCGGCAAGATCCTGCGCCGCGAATTGCGGGATGAAGAACTGAAGAAGATCAAGGCCAAGTCTGCCGCGTAAATAAAAAGCCCCGCAGATGCGGGGCTTTTTGTTGGGAAAGATTGGTGATTTGCAGCGTCTGGTAAATTCTACCCCCTCACCCCAACCCTCTCCCCCAAGGGGGCGAGGGGGAAGGGAGCCGATCTTCAAGCTTTTCAGAACCTGAGTTCGGCTCGATATTTCAGGTCGGCGTATTCCGTAAGAACAACCCGGTCGGTCCCCTCTCCCTCTGGGAGAGGGCTAGGGTGAGGGGAAGGGCTGACGCCACAAATCCTACTGACGAAACGGCGCAAAATTCACGTTGGTCCCCGCCGGACGCATGTCCTGCAGGTACGAATCCTTGTCCGCACTCAATTCCAGGCTCAGCGCCGCCTTGCGTTTGCCTTCATTGCGAATCACCAGGCCTTCGAGCTTTTCGCGCAGGAACACCGTCGGCACTTTCAGGTGCAGCAACTCATCGGTGGCCGGGGTGTGCAGCAGCAAGTGAATCCACTCGTACTGACCGATGGCCAGACGCGACACCGGCAGGTCGAACCACCAGATATTGCGGTTGCGGTTCAGTTCGGCGAAGTGGCAGTTGTTGGTGCCGAGCACGGCGCCGCCCAGTTCCTGGTTGCGACGGGCGATGGCCTGGGTTTTATTGAGCTTCATGACATTCCTGCGAATCGGTGTGCCGGGCTCAGCGCCCGTAGGCTGAGCATTCTCGGGGCAACGCCGGCAAACATAAAGCGCAACCTGCGCGCCACGACGAAATGCCGGCAAAATAAATGAAACTCGGCGCAAAGCGCACCGGTCAATCGTTACGTAATGACTTTTCTTCCCTATATGCATCACGGAGAAACACCATGAGTAGCACAGGCGATAAAGTAAAAGGCATGGCCAACGAAGCCGTCGGTAACGTCAAGCAAGGCGTCGGCAAGGTCACTGACAACGACAAGCTGCGCGCCGAAGGCAAGGTTCAAGAGAAAAAAGGCGAAGCCCAGCAAGCGGTTGGCAACGCCAAGGACGCTGTGAAAAAAGGCGTCGACAAGGCGTAAGCGAGCCTTGAACGAATCACACGAGCGGCCATCCAAGGATGGCCGTTTTTGTATCAGAACCCTGCGGTCATCCGCCAAAGGATCGCCAAGTAGGCTACCTTGAGGTAAAAAACGGCCCCTGAGTCGCCACGACTTCAACCTTTTGCGGCGCAAGGAGACGCGAATGATATTTCCGGACATGAAAGGTCTGCCCCTGCACCGGGTGATGGTGCGCACGGTCACTGAGTTCGTCGATGACGAAATGTCGACCTACGCCTCGGCGCTGGCCTACCAGATGCTGTTCTCGCTGTTTCCGTTCATTCTTTTCCTGATTGCCCTGATCGGTTTCCTGCACCTGCCAGACTTCTTTTCCTGGCTGCGTCTGCAATCTGAACTGGTGCTGCCACCGCAGGCACTGGAGCAGGTCAACCCGGTGATCGACCAGTTGCAGCAATCCAAGGGTGGCCTGCTGTCCATCGGTATCGTTATTGCGCTGTACACCGCGTCCGCCGGCGTGCGCCTGATGATGAGCGCAATGAATGCCGCCTACGACGTGGTCGAAGGCCGGCCGATCTGGAAGCGCTTCCCGTTGTCGATCGTCTACACCGTCGGCATCGCCGGCATGCTGCTGATCGCCGCTGCGCTGATGGTGCTCGGGCCGCAGGTGATGGGCTGGATTGCCGCACAAGTGGGGCTGGAATACTTCATCGTCACGGTGTGGACGATCGCCCGCTGGCCGGTGATCGTGATTCTGATGATGGTCGCGGTGGCGCTGATCTATTACGTGATGCCCGACGTCAAACAGGAATTCCGTTTTATCACCCCAGGTTCGGTGCTGGCTGTGGTGGTGTGGATCCTCGCCTCGCTGGGTTTTGCCTTCTACGTGAAAACCTTCGCCAACTACAACGCGATGTATGGCAGCATCGGGGCGATCATCGTGCTCTTGCTGTATTTCTACATTTCCTCCGCAGTCCTGTTGCTCGGCGCGGAAATGAATGCAGTGATCGAGCACATGTCCGCCGAAGGCAAGGAAAAGGGCGAAAAAGCCCCTGGCGAGCCTGACGAATCCCCCAAACAACACGTCTCGGGCCTGGGCCGCGATCATTCGCTCAAGCCGGACACTGATGAAGCGCGACCATGATTCGTGAAATTCTGAAAATGGGTGACGAGCGCCTGCTGCGCATCGCCGCGCCGGTAGCACCGGAAATGTTCAACAGCGCCGAGCTCTGGCAACTGATCGATGACATGTTCCAGACCATGGAAAGCGTCGGCGGCGTTGGCCTCGCGGCACCGCAGATCGGCGTCGACCTGCAACTGGTGATCTTCGGCTTCGAACACAGCGAGCGTTACCCGGACGCCGAAGCAGTGCCGCAGACGATCCTGATCAATCCGCTGATCACACCGTTGAATCCGTTGATGGAAGAGGGCTTTGAGGGTTGTCTCTCGGTGCCGGGCCTGCGCGGCGCGGTGGAGCGTTATCAGCAGATTCGCTACGAAGGCTTTGATCCGAAGGGCGAGCCGATTGTGCGAGTGGCCTCGGGGTTTCATGCACGGGTGGTGCAGCATGAATGCGATCACCTGATCGGCCGGCTGTATCCGTCGCGGATTACCGATTTCAGCAAGTTCGGCTTTACCGAAGTGCTGTTTCCGGATCTTGATCCCAACGCTGACGACTGATTGTCAGAACACCATCAACCCCTGTGGGAGCGAGCCTGCTCGCGAACGCGGAGTATCAGAACCAAATTCGGCGCTGACACACCGCATTCGCGAGCAGGCTCGCTCCCACAGGGTTTCAGCGTAAATCTGCGGGATTGAGTCCCATCGCAATCATCGGCTTGCTCCGCGCGTACCGGCTCAACCGCTCGGCCATCGCCTGCGGCAGTGGCGGATCGAAGCTGAACCCACGCCGCTCATAAAACCCGCGCAAATCCGGATGGCAAAACAGCCACACCGGCTCGTCCACCTGGGCAACCGCCGCTGCGATCAACTGCGCAGCGACACCTTGTTCCCGACACTGCGGATCAACAAACAACCCCGTCAGCCAGTGTCCGCCCGAGACTGGCCGCAGGCACAGCGCCGCAACGATCTCGCCGCGCCTTGCAACCCACAGTTGCGCCTCGCGCACGGCTTTCATCGACGACTGGTGGCTGCGGTAGAACTTGTTCATCAGCGGCCACAACGATTCGTCGAGCTGGCTGTAGTGGATGTCGGACATGATTCGGGCTGTCGCTGCGAAAAGCGCCGATTATAAAAGAACGCGCGCTTCGGGATAGGTGTATACCTGAACTCACACCCCTGTGAGTGGAGTACCGATCATGTCCAAAGGTATGGATTCAAAGAAAGCCGCGAAGAAAAAGCCGGCCAAGACCGCGATTGAAAAACGCGCGGAGAAGAAAGCCAAGAAGGTCGATATTTTCGGCCATTGATCAAACCATGCGGAAGCCCGGTTCACGGGCTCCCGCCTCGCTGGCGAAAACGTCCGTTTTCACCGCACTGTTTCCCTGCGCTGAACCGTTTCTTGTGCAAAAAGTGCCAGATACTGGCCGACTAGTGGCCTTGCGCCCGGCGTCCCGGTGGCTATGCTTGCAGGTAACTAACCATGTCGACCGTCATGCCAACAGGCCGACGGCACAGGTTGGTCCGTGATTCATGCTGCCAGAGTGCGCAATTCAAGGCACCAACACTGAACCAACAAGGAGCGTCACTTAAATGGAAGTTCTTCTACGCGTTAGGGCTGGCCCGCATGCGGGCTATCAAGAAAAGGATGTCTTGATCAGAGCGTCGCTGCACGACGCATCCGATTGATCATCATTTATCACCTGACAACTTCCTCCCGTGGGGGAAGACGTGTGCCTGTTCTGTGGAACGTAGTGATGGATCTTGCAAGACCTGAACTTTCATCAAATCAAAAGAACGCGCGGAAGGTGATACAACCATGTTCAACCTACATCACAAGGCTGACCTGCGGGAAATCGAGCGCTTCAGCTGTGCGCTGACTGAGGCCAACGCGAAAATCGAAGCGATCAGCCGCTCGATGGCGATGATCGAGTTCACTCCGGACGGCATCGTTCTCGACGCCAACGAGAACTTCTGCAAGACCATGGGCTACAGCGCCGAAGAAGTGCGCGGCAAACACCATCGGATCTTCTGCGAAGAAAGCTTTTATCGCAGCGAGGACTACGCGAAGTTGTGGCGCGACCTGGCCCGTGGTGAACCGCTCAGCGGCACTTTCCTGCGTCTGAACAAGAGTGGCCGGGAGATCTGGCTTGAAGCCAGTTACATGCCGGTATTCGGTCCCGACAAACAGGTCAGAAGTGTGATCAAGGTTGCGGCGGACATCACCGCACGCATCAACAAAGAACATGAAGAAGAAGCCATGCTCGCGGCGATCGGCCGTTCCATGGCGGTGATCGAGTTCACCCCCGAAGGCAATGTCATCCGCGCCAACGACAACTTTTTGCAGACCATGCAGTACGCGCACCCAGAAATTGTCGGCCAGCACCACAGCCTGTTCTGTCACCGCGCCGAAGCCGAATCCGCGCAGTACAAGGCGTTCTGGGCTTCGCTCAATCGCGGCGAATATCACTCGCACCGTTTCGAGCGCAAGAACAAGTCCGGGCAGATGGTTTATCTGGAGGCTTCGTATAACCCGCTGTTCGACGCCAAGGGCCGCTTGTACAAAGTGGTCAAGTTCGCCAGCGACATCACTCGGCAAATGACCACTCTGCAGAACGCTGCGGAATCGGCCCACAGTACCTCGGTGCAAAACGACGCCTGCGCGCAGAAAGGCTCACAGGTGGTGCAGCAGACCGTGCAGATCATTCAGGACATTTCCCGCGATCTGAATGAAGCGGCGGTGAGCATCGATGCGGTCAGCAAACAGTCGGACATCATCGGCACCATCGTCCAGACCATTCGCGGCATTGCCGATCAGACCAATTTGCTGGCGCTCAACGCCGCGATCGAAGCCGCGCGTGCCGGTGAGCATGGACGCGGTTTTGCCGTCGTCGCCGATGAGGTACGCAGCCTCGCCGCGCGGACCAGTCAGGCCACTCTGGAAATTGTCGACGTGGTGCGCAAGAACCACGACCTGTCGCTGAGCGCAGTGTCGAGCATGCAGTCGAGTCTGAGCCGAACCGGGCTGGGCGTGGAACTGGCCAACGAAGCGGGTGAGGTGATCCTCGAGATTCAGCAAGGCTCGCGGCATGTGGTGGATGCGATCAGTCAGTTCAATGAAACCCTGCAATTGAACTGAGCTGTTTCAACGTCACCAATAACCAATGTGGGAGCGAGCCTGCTCGCGAAAACGTTATGTCAGCCAGCACATGCCTTTCTGACACGACGCCTTCGCGAGCAGACTCGCTCCCACGGGTGAGTCCTGTGGTGGCCGTCAGCGATGCGCAATGTTCTCCAGCGCCAGATTACGCGTACGCGGGCCGAACCAGCCGATGGTCAGCATCACGATCAGCATGCTGCTGACGATGAACGCCAGTACCCCCGGCGTGCCGAAGTTATCCAGGAACATGCCGATCAGCAGACTGCTGAACACCGTCGACAAGCGACTGAACGAATAGCAGAACCCGACCGCGCGGGCGCGGATGTTGGTCGGGAACAGCTCGCTTTGATAGGAGTGATAACTGAAGCTCAGCCAGGCGTTGCAGAAGGTGATCATCACCCCGCAGAAAATCAGCCCGAAGGCGCTGGTCTGCAGGGCGAACAGGGTGCCGAAGGTCATCGCGCCGAGCGCCGAGCCGACGATTTGCCATTTGTTCTCGAAACGGTTGGCGAACTTCACGAACAGCAACGGCCCGAGCGGGTAGGCGAGGGTGATGATGAACGCATACATCAGACTGTGGGTGACGCTCACGCCCTGGCCGGAAAGCAGCGCCGGCAACCAGTTGCCGAAACCGAAGAAACCGATCGCCTGAAAGATATGAAAAACGATCAGCATCAACGCGCGGCGGCGGTAGGGCGGCTGCCAGATATCGGCGAAGCGGCCCTTGCCTTCGACATCCACAGGCACCGGTTCCGGCGTATCCAGCGCTTTGCCGTGATCCTTGGCGCAGCGCGCTTCGAGGTTATCGAGGATGCGGTTGGCCTCGTCAAAACGGCCATGCTGCGCCAGCCAGCGCGGCGATTCCGGCAGACGCTTGCGCAGCCACCAGATAAACAGCGCAAACACCGCGCTGGCCAGCACCACCCAACGCCAGCCGGACACCCCGAACGGCGCTTGCGGCACCAGCCACCACGACATCAAGGCCACCGCCGGCACCGAGAGGAACTGCACGAAAAACGCAAAGGCGAACGCCGAGCTGCGCATGCGTTTAGGGACCAGTTCCGAGAGGTAGGCATCGATCGTCACCAATTCGATACCTAAGCCGATGCCGACCAGAAAACGCATGCCGATGATGCCCAGCGCCGAGGTCTGAATCCCCATCAGCACTGTCGCCACCGTGTACCAGATCAGCGCGAAGGTGAAGATTGCCCGGCGACCGAAACGATCCGCCAACGGACTGAGCAGACTGGCGCCGAGGAACAGGCCGAGGAACGTCGCCGAGGCGAACGCCGCCTGATCGGAGAAGCCGAACACCCCCTGACTGCCAGTGGCGAACAGGCCGTCGCGAATCAGCCCGGGACTGATGTAGGCGGTCTGGAACAGATCGTAGAGTTCGAAAAATCCGCCGATCGACAGCAGCGCCACCAGACGCCAGATGGTGGCAACGGCGGGCAGCCGATCGATGCGGGCGGAAATTTCGGCGGCGCGTACCGGGTCGATGCCGTCACTGTGCGCGGCGGCGGAAGCGTGAGCAGTCATAAGCTGATCCATTTTTTATTGATGGAAAAGCTTAGCCTGCTATCGGAATTGATGGATTGTGAATATCAGCGGTTTACCCGGTCAAACCGCTGATTTCTCGCAATATCTGCTTACGAATTAGCGATTTATGCCGCAGCGGCAGAATCCGGCAGCGCCGAGTTCGGCAGGCCGAAGATCCGGTCGAACAGCCAGTTGAACACGAAGGTGTAGCACGGGATGAAAATGATCAGTGCCAGATCCAGCAGGAACGCCTGCACCAGACTGATGTTCATCCACCACGCGATCAACGGAATCAGAAACACGATCAGCGTCAGTTGAAAGCCGACGGCGTGGGCGATGCGCCGTTTGACCGTACGGGTGCGCGAGATCTGGCGACTTTCCCAGCGCTCGAACAACGAGGTGTAAATGAAATTCCAGGTCACGGCGATACTGGTGATGATCACCGCCAGCGGCCCGGTGCTGCCAGGAGATGTGCCCGAGAGCAACGCCAGACCGAGGGCCGAGAAGGTCATGCCGATCACTTCGTAGAGCGACACGTAGACCAGTTTGCGTTTCACGCCTTGCATGCAGATTTGCCTCTTTCTTGCCGAATGTTGGCCAGCGGGGCTGGCGAAGGCGAGCAAAGATAGCTTCAATAGACCTGACAGAAAAAGTCGGTAGCTTTCAGTTTTATTGATAGGTGAGGCATTTGAATTTCAGCAGCGACAGCATCGAATTATTTCTCGCGGTGATCGAGCGCGGCTCGTTTTCCGCCGCCGCGCGGCAGTTGGGCAAGGTGCCGTCGGCAGTAAGCATGGGCATCGCCAATCTTGAAGCGGAACTCGGTTACCCGCTGTTCGACCGCAGTCATCGTGAGCCGCAACCGACGGCGATGGCGCAGTCGTTGGTGCCCCACGCGCGACTGATCGCCGAGCAGCTCAAGCAGCTGCAGGTGCACGCGGTGGAGCTGTCGCTGGGGCTGGAAAGCAGGTTGTCGATTGGCGTGGTTGCGGACATGGATCGACACCGCTTGCTGGCAGCGATCAAGGTGATTGCCGAGCGGCATCCGTTGCTCGATATCGAAGTGCTGACTGCGCCACAGGATGATGTGCTGGCGATGTTGCACACTGGCCGGGTCAGCGTGTGTCTGGCGTTTGCCGGGTTAAGTGTCAATGCGCTGGAGCGGTTTCAGTTCGTCGGCAGCGAACGCATGATCGCGACGCTGGCGGCGGACAGCCCGTTGTTGCAAGGGCGGGATGTGTTTCTCGAAGATCTGGTGCAGGTGCGGCAGATCATCGTCGCCAGCCGCGACTTGCCGATCAGCGAGACGCGGCCATTGGTGGCTGAATCCTACTGGCGTACGGACAATCTCGAGACGGCGATGGAAATGGTTGAAGCGGGATTGGGCTGGGGGAATTTTCCGCTGTCGGTGGTGCAGCCGTGGCTGGACGCGGGACGCTTGAAGCGGCTGAATTTTCGCAACATCGAAAATGGCCTGGTGCTGCCGGTGCATGCGGTGTGGCTCAAGAGCCAGCCCTTGCAGAAGGGCGCGCAGGCGTTGGTCGACCTGCTCAGCCATTGAATTTGGTAGATATCCCCTGTGGGAGCGAGCCTGCTCGCGAAGGCGTCGTGTCAGCTGTATCAATACTGACTGACCCACCGCTTTCGCGAGCAGGCTCGCTCCCACAAGGGTTGTGTTTCAACTCAGCATTTGTGAAGGGTCAGGTACTCTCGCGCACCTTCAGCTCAAACCCCATATCCTCCATCGGGCGCGCCACTTTGTTGCCCGCCATTAACGTGAGCATCTGCTCCGCCGCGCGCCGGCCGATCGCCTCGCGCGGGGTGTTGATGCTGCTCAGGCGCGGCACCATGTGTTCGGACATCGGCAAATCATTG
Organism: Pseudomonas sp. Leaf434; assembly: GCF_001425545.1. Lineage (NCBI taxonomy): Bacteria > Pseudomonadati > Pseudomonadota > Gammaproteobacteria > Pseudomonadales > Pseudomonadaceae > Pseudomonas > Pseudomonas sp. Leaf434. The sequence goes on from NZ_LMQZ01000008.1 coordinate 141,742, forward strand.
AAACCGAGGATCGCCACCTGCTCGGGAATCTTGATGCCGTTACGCAATGCTTCCAGGAGCGCACCCTGGGCCAAGTCGTCGTTGCCGAAGAAAATCGCATCAACATCCGGATGCGCCGCCAGCAATTGCAGGAACAGCTCGCCGCCCAAGCCCACCGACGAAGCACGTGGCGTCAGCACTTCCAGATCCGGGTCGTAACGGCCTGCCTTCTGCAACGCCTTGCGGAAACCCTCACCGCGCAGCAGGGTGCGCTGGTCCAGCTGCGCGCCGATGTACGCCAGACGTTTACGCCCACGGGACAGGAGATGTTCGGCGGCAGTTTCACCCGCGCTCAACTGCGAAAAGCCTACGCAATTGACTCCGGCAGCACTGTCCAGCTCCATCATGTACACGCAGGGAATGTTGCTGGCCTCGATCATCCGCCGCGAACTTTCCGTGCGATCAAAACCGGTCAGCAGAAACCCGCGCGGCTGATAAGCCATGTAATTGCGCAGCAGGTTTTCTTCTTCATCGCGCGAATAGTGGAAGTTGCCGATCAGCACTTCGAAGCCTTTGGGCGTCAGCACCCGATGAATGGCTTCCAGCGTGTCGATGAACAGCAGGTTGGACAGTGACGGCACCAGCACCACCACCGAATGGCTCTGCGCCGAGGCCAGTGCGCGGGCGGCGGGGTTGACTACATAATTGAGCTCAAGCGCAGCTTTCTGCACTTTTTCCACCAGTTCGGTGGCCACCGTGCTTACCCCGCGCAAGGCGCGCGAGGCAGTGATCGGGCTGACGCCGGCCAGGCGGGCTACTTCGTTGAGGGTCGGACGGCCGGTGGTGCGGGTATTTTTATCGTTCTTGGGGGAGGTCATCGGGCGGCTTGCCAAACAAAAATCAAGGCACTAAGGTAGCGCTGTCCTGATGCAGCTGCAAATGCGTGAGCGCGGTCCTGCCTGATCAGTGCTCTTTGGCGTTAGGAACAAACCTGCTGCAACCCAAAAAAACGACAAGAAGGCGTCGGCAACTTCTGCCTGTGCACTAGAGTCATAGCTAGCAAAGGTAGCGCTGTCTGCGCGCTGAGGTGTTATATGAGTCATCCCATCACCGCCCTGGTCATCATGGGCGTTGCCGGTTGCGGCAAGACGTGCGTCAGCCAGGCCCTGTGCCAATTGAGCGGCGCCACTGCCATTGAAGGCGATACTTTTCATCCGGCCGCGAACATCGAAAAGATGAGCGCGGGGATCCCCCTGAACGACGAAGACCGCGCCGGCTGGCTCGACAGCCTGTGCGATGAACTGCGTCGCGTCGATGCCCAAGGCCAGCGCCCGGTATTGACCTGCTCCGCCCTTAAACACAGCTATCGCGAACGTCTGCGCAGTGCCTTGCCGGGTCTGGGCTTCGTGTTTCTTGAATTGACTCCGGAAGTCGCCGCCGAGCGTGTATCGCACCGCCCGGGCCACTTCATGCCGGCGACGTTGATCGAAAGCCAGTTCGCCACCCTCGAATCGCCCAAGGGCGAGCCGCTGACTCTGCCGCTCAATGCCTCGATTCACAGCGTTGAAGAGCTGGCCCTGCAGGCTCACGTCTGGTGGCAGGTCAACGGCCTGAAACAGGCGATATGAGCATGTTGAAAAAGACAGCGCTGTCCTCCCGACTTCTGTTCAACCCGCTTTAATAACAACAACAATCCAGGAGACACCCCCCATGTTTGGCATGTCCCACGAGACGTTCCTGCTGCTCGATGCAGTGGTCACGGTAATCGGCCTGATTATCCTGATCACCAAATTCAAGATTCACCCTTTTATCGCCCTGACCATCGCCGCCGCCTTCCTCGGCCTGACTTCCGGCATGCCGATCAATACCATCATCAAGGCGTTCCAGGACGGCTTCGGTGGCGTGCTCGGTTTCGTCGGCATCATCCTCGCCCTGGGCACCATGCTCGGCAAAATGATGGCCGAATCCGGCGGCGCCGATCAGATCGCCCAGACCCTGATCCGCGCCTTCGGCAAGGACAAGGTGCAGTGGGCGATGATGTTCGCTGCGTTCCTGGTGGGTATCCCGCTGTTCTTCGAAATCGGCTTCGTGCTGCTGATTCCGCTGGTGTTCATCGTCGCCCGTCGCACTGGCGTATCGATCATCAAGATTGGTATCCCGCTGCTCGCCGGCCTCTCTGCGGTGCACGGTCTGGTACCGCCGCATCCGGGCCCGCTGCTGGCCATCGGCGTGTTCGGCGCTGACATCGGCAAGACCATTCTTTACGGTCTGATCGTCGCGCTGCCGACCGCCATCATTGCCGGTCCGATCTTCGGTACGTTCATCGCCAAGCACATTCCGGGTCACCCGAATCAGGAGCTGGTCGATCAACTGGCCCGCGAAAACGATTCGGCCAACCTGCCGAGCTTCAGCATCACCCTGGTCACCGTGCTGTTGCCGGTGTTCCTGATGCTGCTGAAAACCTTCGCTGACGTGGCGCTGCCGGACGGCAACTTCTTCCGCATCTGGATGGACATGATCGGCCACCCGATCTCCGCATTGCTGCTGGCGTTGCTGCTGTCGCTGTACACCTTTGGCTACAAGCAGGGCATCGGTTCCAACCAGATGCTCAAATGGCTCGACGCGAGCCTGGCGCCTACCGCTGCGATCATTCTGATCATTGGTGCGGGCGGTGGCTTCAAGCAGATGCTGGTGACCAGTGGCGTGGGTGACGTGATCGGCCACATGGCGGTCAGCGCGCAGATCTCGCCGATCCTGCTGGCGTGGCTGGTGGCGGCGGTGATCCGTATCGCGACTGGTTCGGCCACTGTGGCGACCATCACTGGCGCCGGCATTGTGGTGCCGGTTGTCGGCATGATTCCGGGCGTCAACCGTGAGCTGCTGGTGCTGGCCACCGGCGCCGGTTCGCTGATTCTGTCCCACGTCAACGACGCTGGTTTCTGGCTGGTCAAGCAGTACTTCAACATGACCGTGGCCGAGACGTTCAAGACCTGGACCGCGATGGAAACCATTCTGTCGGTGGTGGGCCTGGGCTTTATCCTGCTGTTGTCGCTGTTCGTTTAAGCGGCAGTTTGCAGGCACAAAAAAACCGCAGTGATGCGGTTTTTTTGTGGGTGGATTTCGTGGTTCACCCAAAACCAATGTGGGAGCGAGCCTGCTCGCGAAGGGGCCAGGTCAGCCAGCCAATATGCTGACTGACCCACCGCTTTCGCGAGCAGGCTCGCTCCCACAGGGGGCAGGTGTCAGGCAGGAGATTTCGGATTGAAGCCATCCGCGCGGAACATCCCGCGAATCCCGCGCACGGCCTGACGAATGCGGTCCTGATTTTCGATCAGGGCGAAGCGCACGTGATCATCGCCGTACTCGCCAAAACCCACGCCCGGCGAAACGCAGACCTTGGCCTCGGCCAGCAGTTTCTTGGCGAACTCCAGCGAACCCAGATGCGCATACGCCTCGGGAATCTTCGCCCAGACATACATCGACGCTTTCGGATTCTCGACCATCCAGCCCAGCTCATGCAGGCCTTTGACCAGCACGTTGCGCCGCTGACGATACTGCTCGGCGATGTCGCGCACGCACTGTTGATCGCCTTCCAGCGCGGCAATCGCCGCCACTTGCAGCGGGGTGAAGGTGCCGTAGTCGTGGTAGCTCTTGATCCGCGCCAGGGCGCTGACCAGTTCCGGGTTGCCGACCATGAAACCAATGCGCCAGCCGGCCATGTTGTAGCTCTTGGACAGGGTGAAAAACTCCACCGCAATGTCTTTGGCCCCTGGCACCTGCATGATCGACGGGGCTTTCCAGCCGTCGTAGACGATGTCGGCGTAAGCCAGATCGTGGATGACCAAAACGTCGTACTGCTTGGCGAGCGCGATCACCCGTTCGAAGAAATCCAGCTCCACGCACTGCGCGGTCGGATTGGACGGGAAACCGAGGATCATCATTTTCGGCTTGGGGATCGAGCCGCGAATGGCCCGCTCCAGCTCATCGAAGAAGTCCACCCCCGGCACCAGCGGCACCGAACGCACCTGAGCGCCGGCAATCACTGCGCCGTAAATGTGGATCGGATAGCTCGGGTTCGGCACCAGCACGGTGTCGCCCTGGTCCAGGGTCGCCAGCATCAAATGCGCCAGGCCTTCCTTGGAACCGATGGTGACAATGGCTTCGCTTTCCGGGTCGATATCGACTTCGTAGCGCTGCTTGTACCAGTTGGAAATCGCCCGGCGCAGGCGCGGAATGCCCTTGGACGTCGAGTAACCGTGGGTGTCTTCACGCTGGGCGACCTGCACGAGTTTTTCGACAATGTGCGGCGGCGTGGCGCCGTCGGGATTACCCATGCTCAGGTCGATGATGTCTTCACCACGGCGGCGAGCGGCCATCTTCAGCTCGGCGGTGATGTTGAAAACGTAAGGGGGGAGTCGATCTATGCGCGCAAAGCGGCGCGGCGAACCTTGTTCGGCCATTGTTGCCTCGGATAACGTAAGCGCCCGGAACCGTCCGAGCGACGCTGGTCACTGCGGTGACCTGTGGCGGAAGATAAGGGCAGTGATGGCATACTGTCCAGCGCGGTTGTAAACATTTTTTTCAAGGAAAATCGGTCAATGGAATTCACCAGCGGCTTCTTGCTGAGCCTTTCGCTGTGCCTGGATATTGGCGTAGCCAATATCGCGATGATCACCCTGGCCATGCAGCGCGGCTACTTTCAGGGCTTCGCCCTGGGCCTGGGCACCTGCGTCGGCGACCTGATTTACGCGGTGCTGGCACTGGCCGGCATGACCGTTTTGCTGCAATACGAAACCGTGCGCTGGGTGCTGTGGATTGGCGGTTCGGCGCTGCTGATCTACTTCGCGGCGAAGATGATTTATTCGGCGATCCACCACGAAGCGCTGCTGGCGGAAACCGCAGAAGTGGGGCAGAACTCCCATCGCAAGGAATTCTTTCGCGGCATCTTTCTCGCGATGTCGTCGCCGAGTGCGATTCTCTGGTTTGCTGCGGTCGGCGGCACGTTGATTGCGCGATCCGGTGGCGGTGGTCCGTTGAGTTCGGCGCTGTTTTTGGGCGGCTTTCTCTGCGCCGGGCTGCTGTGGTCGGCCGGTCTGTGCTTCGCGGCAAGCCACGGCGGCAAGCTGCTGGGCGACAAGCTGCTGCGTTACTCCTACTTGGCATCGGCGGCGATCTTCTGCTATTTCGCGGTCTACGTGATCGTTTCCGGGTACAACGAGTTTGTCGGCTCGGGCGCCGTCGAGCAGTTGCATGCGCTGTAAACGTGCGAAACGGATCGGGCTTTCTATACTCCCAGCCGAACCCACTTTTGCGTTCTGAGGAGTCGCGTCATGGATGAACAACCACGCGTCGAATTGGCTGGGCCGCGCTTCGAACACGGGCAATTTCTGCTGATTGCCGGTTTCGGCGGGCGATTCACTCAGGGGACCACCGACAACATTCCCGCGTTGTGGGAAAAACTGATCCCGCACTTGGGAAAAATCCCCGCGCAAGTCAATGAAGTGACCTACGGCGTTTGCTGCAACGCGGACGGCGAGGGCGGTTTCGAATACATCGCCGGGGTGCAGATCGACAAGCTCGACGACCTGCCGGAAAAGTACCGCTGGGTTGAAATACAGCCGCAGAAATATGCGGTGTTCGAGCACAAGGGGTCACTGGCGCAACTCCCCGACACCTTTCAGTACATCTGGAACACCTGGCTGCCGCAGTCCGCTTACGAAGCGGCGGATGCCCCGGAATTCGAGCGCTATAGCGAGGATTTCGATCCGAAGCTCAATACCGGCACCCTGGAAATCTGGCTGCCGATCAAGGCTTGAGCGGTGTAACAATCGAGGCGGAGCATGTCCGCCCCGGTGGTTCTGCTTTATGCTGGCGGGCCTTGTTTCCACAGATTCCCGAGTTGCCATGAACACCGTGATCCGCAACGTCAGCGCCGCCGACCTCGACCGCTGCTACGCCATCGAAACCGTCGCCTACGAAGGCGACGAAGCCGCCACCCGCGAAAAGATCGCCACGCGCATTGCCACTTGGCCGGACGGCTTCATCGTCGCCGAGGTGGACGGTGTGGTCGCCGGTTTCATCAATTCCGGCGCGGCGTTCGACGTGCAGATGTCCGACGAGGCCTTCAAGGAGCTGATCGGCCACGACCCGAAAGGGCCGAACGTGGTGATCATGTCGGTGGTGGTGCACCCGGATTACCAAGGGCAGGGCCTGGCCAAGCGCCTGCTCGGCGAATTCATCGAGCGCATGCGTGGGATGGACAAAGCGACAATTCATCTGATGTGCAAAGAGCAACACATTGCGTTGTACGCCGGGTTTGGCTTTGCTTACATCAAACCGTCGGAGTCCGACCACGGCGGCATGGCGTGGCACGAGATGATCCTGACCCTCTGAAGCCAACACCTATCGAAACTGCCTGATCGTTCCCACGCTCCGCGTGGTAATGCAGCCGGGGACGCTCCGCGTCCCAAAAGCGTGACGCAGAGCGTCACAAAGAGGCGTTCCCACGCGGAGCGTGGGAACGATCAGGGGATACTCAGAAGAACAGCCCCATCCGCCGCTCGTAACCGATCCGGCCCTTGTACGCCTCGCCGCTGTCGACATAGCCATGCTTGGCGTACAGCGCAATCGCCGCCTCGTTATCAGCGTCCACCGACAATTCCAGTCCTTTGATTTCCGGCCACGCTTCACGGGCGACAGCGGGCAGCGCTTGCAGGCAGGCCTTGCCATAACCCATGCCCTGCGCACGGCGATCGACCTGCAAGGCATGCAATGTGGCGCTGTGTTCGTCGGCCCAGTCGGGCAACACCGGCGGGCGCTTGAGCAGCAGAAACGCTACCGGTACGTCGTCCGCCAGCAGGGCAAAACCCTTTACGCCGGGGCCGGGTTTCGACAGCAGGGTGTGCAAGGCACCGTGGATGTCGCCGGAGAATTTGATCTGCTCGGGGTGGATTTCAATGGCCTCGACTTGCTGACGCTGTAAAGGGCTGAGGCTGTCGTAAGGCACGAGTTGGGCTGACACGGGAATTTCCTTTTTCCTACAAAGAGTGAGCCTCGGATTCTAGCGAGATTGTCGTCGGCGAAATTTTTTTGTTTGCCCTGTCGATCCGCGCATTGGGCAAACGACTAAGGGTGTCTTCACAACAAAAACCACGGAGAACACCATGAGCGCACAAAGCGAGATCCAGACTCTGATCAACACCTATCGCGAAGCGGTAATGGCCAAGGACGTCGAGAAAGTCATGGCCCTGTACGCCGACGACATCGTCTCGTTCGATGCGATCAAGGCCCTGCAATTCAAAGGCAAAGCGGCGTACCGCGCGCACTGGGTCGAGTGCATGGAAATGTGCCCCGGCCCGCACATCTTCGAGTTCCACGAAATCGCCATCGAAAGTGCCGACAACATCGCTTTCGCCCATTGGGTAGCCAACTGCGGCGGCACCAATGACAAAGGCGAAACCCAGAGTTGCTGGATGCGTGTCACCGCCTGTTACCGGCAAATCGGCGGGGCGTGGAAGATTGCCCACGAGCACTGGTCGGCACCGTTCGATCCGATGAGCGGCGCGACGCTGTTCGATGTGCAGCCCTGATCTTCAGCCATAGTTGATCCGTTCGAATCAGGAGATCGCCATGAAATATCTATGCCTGGTCTACAGCGATGAACGCCTGCTGCACACCTCGCCCGACAGCCCGGAGGACGCCGAATGCTGGGCCTACGCCGAGTCGATTCAGGGCAGCGGGCGGATGATCGCCGCCGAAGCGCTGGAGTCGGTGCAGACCGCCACCACGGTACGCATGCGCAACGGCAAGGTGTCGATCACCGACGGGCCTTTCGCTGAAACCAAGGAGCAACTGGCCGGTTTCTACCTGATCGATGCCAAGGATCTCAACGAAGCGATCCAGGTTGCCGGCAATATTCCGGCAGCGCGGGTCGGCAGCGTTGAAGTGCGTCCGGTGCGGCAGTTGAATGTCTGACGTCAGGGCGCGGGTCGAGCAGGTCTACCGTGAGGATTCGCGGCGGATTCTGGCCACGCTGATCCGCCTGCTCGGTGATTTCGACCTCGCTGAAGAAGCCTTGCACGAGGCGTTCTTCGTCGCGGTCGAGCGCTGGCAGCGCGACGGCGTGCCGGACAACCCGCGCACCTGGCTGGTCTCGACCGGACGTTTCAAAGCCATCGATGTGCTGCGCCGGCGCGCGCGGTTCAAGGCGTCGCAACCGTTGCTGCTGGCACAACTCGATGAGCTGGAACAGGCTGACTGGAGTGGCGAAGACGTGGAAGACGATCGCTTGCGGCTGATCTTCACCTGCTGCCACCCGGCACTGGCGGCGGATGCGCAGGTGCCGCTGACCTTGCGCGAAGTCTGCGACCTCACCACCGAGGAAATCGCCCGCGCTTTTCTCTCGGCGCCGGCGGCGATTGCCCAGCGTATCGTCCGCGCCAAAGCCAAGATCCGCGACGCGAAAATCCCTTATCAAGTACCCACGCTGAACGAATTGCCCGAGCGCCTCGACAGCGTGTTGCGGGTGATTTATCTGGTGTTCAACGAGGGTTATTCGGCATCGGTCGGCACTGAGCTGACCCGCGAGGACCTGACGCGCGAAGCGATTCGCCTCGGGCGCTTGTTGATGGAGTTGCTGCCTGAGCCGGAAGTCATGGGTCTGCTGGCGCTGATGCTGCTGCACGAATCACGTCGACCGGCGCGCACTTCGCCGAGCGGTGAACTGGTATTGCTCGACGATCAGGATCGCTCGTTGTGGAATGCCGGGTTGATGGCCGAAGGCTGCGCGCTGGTCGAGAGCGCGCTGAGCACGCGGCGTTTCGGGCCATATTGTCTGCAAGCGGCGATTGCAGCGGTGCATGCGGAAGCGCCGTCAGCGGCGGAAACGGACTGGCAGCAGATTGTCGGTCTGTATGACGTGCTGCTGCGCGCGGTGCCGTCGCCGGTGATCGAGCTGAACCGCGCGGTGGCGGTGGCCAAACGGGATGGAGCGTTGGCCGGGTTGTTGTTGGTTGAAGGGATTTTGGCGCGTGGGGAGTTGCAGGATTACCACTTGGCGCATTCGGCGCGGGCGGAGTTTTGCCGGCAATTGGGCCGAGTGGAGCAGGCGCGGGCGGCGTATCAGCGGGCGCTGGAGCTGACGCGGCAGGAGCCGGAGCGGCGGTTTATCGAGGGGCGACTGAGGGACCTGGGTTGATCTGGAAGCTGCGTCGGTGCGGCTGGCCCTTTCGCGAGCAGGCTCGCTCCCACAGGTGAGCGCATTTCAAGTGTGGGAGCGAGCCTGCTCGCGAATGGCAGCACCGCTTATTCGAGCATCTTGCTGAGCAACCAGCTCCCTGCCGGCCCCGGCGGATACAAGCGCGACCACAAGGCGTCGACAAACACCGGTTTCGGCCAGCCGCGCACGTCGAGCTCTATCAGCAAGTCATTGGCATAGCGCTGTACCAGCCACCTCGGCAACGGTGCCCAGCCAAAGCCTTTTTCCGCCATTTCCAGCAGCATCAGATAACTCGGCGCCGACCACACCCGGCCTTTGCCACGACTGTCATACGGATTGACGATGGTCGCCAGGCGCAGCTCGCGATGTTGCTCGAGAATCTGCTGATCGACATGCTCAAGCTTCGCCAACGCATGCTCGCGGCTGACGAACAAGGCAATCTCCGTGCGCTCGGCCACCGTCGAGGTCACAAGGTCCGGCGGGTAGCTGTCCTGCATTTCCGCGAAGGCCAGATGCGCCCGGCCACGCTGGACCAGTTCGATCAGGTCTTCGCATTCGGCAATCAGGCATTCCAGCTCAAGCTCCGGATAACGCTGCTCGAAACCCACCAGTGCCGCCTCGAAACGATACGACTGATAAGTGTCGGAAATCGCCACGGTCAGCTTCGGTTCCACACCTTGGGCCAACTGCCGCGCGCTCATTTCCAGACGACTGGTGGCGGCCAGAATCGCCTCGGCTTTTTGCAGCATGACGTGGCCGGCGGGAGTGAGTGTTGGTTTGCGGCTGCTGCGGTCGAACAGCTGTAAATCCAGATCAATCTCCAGACTGGCGACTGCCGCGCTGATGGTCGATTGGCTGCGCCCCAACTTGCGCGCCGCCGCTGAGAACGAGCCTTGCGTCGCCGCCTGTACAAACGCCAACAGCACTTCCTGCGAAGCCATGAACTATCGCCTTGATCGATGGTTATTGGTTTTGAAGTATCGGTATTCAGTTGGATCATGGCAACCATCGTCAAACAAGGAGTCAGGCCATGTCTGCCCACAAGTCCATCACCGAACGTGTTTTTCAGGCTATCGGTTTCGAATTTCTCGCCATCCTCATCTGTACGCCGCTGCTCGCGTGGATCATGCAAAAGCCGCTGCTCGACATGGGCGCGGTGACCGTGTTGATCGCGCTGTTGGCGCTGGCGTGGAACGTGGTGTTCAACCGTTTTTTCGACCGTGCTCTGGCGCGGATGAATCTGGCGCACAACGCCTGGGTGCGGGTGGTGCATGCGCTGTTGTTCGAAGGTGGACTGATCGTGATGGGCGTGCCGCTGATAGCCTGGTGGCTGTCGGTCAGCCTGTGGCAGGCGTTGTTGCTCGACATTGGCGTGCTGCTGTTCTTCCTGCCGTACACCTACGTCTACCACTGGGGTTATGACGTACTGCGCGAGCGCTTCATGGCCCGCCACACATGTGAAAGCTGAGGTAAACCTTTGGTGAGGGGATAAATTCCCTCACCACAAAGGTGAGTCATCGTGCACAAAGTCAGAGAAACATGCCGCCGGATGCCTCGACCCGCTGACCATTGATCCACTGTCCACCCTCCGACAGCAGCAGCGCCAGTGCACCGCCAATATCATCCGGCAGCCCGACCCGACCCAGCGCGGTATTGCTGGCGACCATCGCGTTGACCGCGCTGTTATCGCGCACCGTGCCGCCGCCAAAATCGGTTTCAATCGCGCCCGGCGCCAGAACGTTCACGCCAATCTGCCGCGCACCCAACTCTTTCGCCTGATAACGCGTCAGCACTTCCATCGCACCTTTCATCGCCGCATAGGCGCCGTACCCCGGCAGGCTGAAGCGGGTCAGGCCGCTGGAAATATTGACGATGCGCCCACCGTCGTTGATCAGCGGCAACAGCTGCTGAGTCAGGAAGAACGGTCCTTTCAACTGCACGTTCATCAGCAGATCGAACTGCTCCGGGGTGGTTTCGCTGAACAGCGCATGCACGCCGACCCCGGCGTTGTTGATCAGGAAATCAAAGCGCTGGCGCTGAAAAGTCTGTTCCAGTGCTCGTTCAACCTGCTCGGCAAACGCAGCGAAGTTTTCGCTGTGGCCGACGTCCAGTTGCAGCATCGCCGCTTTCGCGCCGAGTGCCTGCAATTCAATGACCAGCGCCTGGGCCTCGTCGGCGCGGCTGTTGTAGGTGCCGATGATGTCGAAGCCTTGCGCGGCGAGGTGCAGGGCGGCGCTGCGGCCCAGGCCACGACTGGCGCCAGTGATCAGTGCGATTTTGCGGTTCATGCTGACTTCCTCGATTGCGTTGAGTGGGGATGGAAGAAGTTTATTTATCCGCCCTGAGGTGATAAACACGGCAAAAGCGGAATCACTGATCGGCTCAGCCGAACAATCACCGAGGCTCGCCATGAACAAACTGGAACTGCTGCGCACCTTCGTCCGGGTCAGCGAACTGTCGAGTTTCACCCTCGCCGGGGAAAGCCTCGGCCTGCCGCGCTCAACGGTGTCCGAACAGGTGCAGGCGCTCGAAGCCTTGCTCGGCACGCGGCTGTTGCAGCGCACCACGCGCAGGGTGCAGGCCACTCAGGATGGATTGGTGCTGTATGAACGCAGCAAAGATCTGCTCTCGCACATGGATGAAATCGAAGGGCTGTTCCGTCAGGACGAGGCTTCGCTGACCGGGTGCATCCGCGTCGATATGCCGAACATCCTCGCGCGGCGCTTGATCATGCCGCGCCTGCCGGAATTCATGGATCGCCACCCGAATCTGCAGATGGAAATCAGCAGCACCGACCGCCGTGTCGATCTGCTGAGCGAGGGTTTCGACTGCGTGTTACGCATCGGCGCGCAGCCGGATCAGTCGGTGGTCGCCCGGCATCTTGGCGACTTCCCGATGGTCAACTGCGCCAGTCCCGCTTATCTGCAACGTTACGGCGTGCCGCAGACCATCGAGGATCTGGCGCGGCATCGACTGGTGCATTACGTCGGCGTACTGGGCTCGCGTTCGGAAGGGTTTGTCTATGAGGAGGGTGGCGAAGTGCGGCGCGTAGCGATGGCCGGCAGTGTCACGGTCAACAGCACCGATGCCTATGAAGCGGCGTGCCTGGGCGGCTTCGGGCTGACCCAGGTGCCACGTACCGGCATGCAGCCGCATCTGGAAAATGGCGAACTGGTGACCGTACTGCCGCAATACACCGCACCGCCGATGGCGATTTCGTTGTTGTACGCGCGGCAAAGGCATTTGCCGCTGCGGGTGCGGGTGTTTATGGATTGGCTCGGCGATGTCGTTCGTTCAACGCTCTGACTTCTCACCTTGGCCCGAACTGTGGGAGCGAGCCTGCTCGCGAAAGCGCCATGTCATTCAACATTGATTTATCTGACACACCGACTTCGCGAGCAGGCTCGCTCCCACATTTGCCCTACGGTGGCATTGCGTTTTGCGCTCAATAATCCCCGCGCTTGCGAAACGCCCAGCGCCCGGCAATCACGGTGAACGTCGCCACCAACGCGACCAGCACCCAAAACCCGTGCGGGTCCTGCGACAGCGGTACACCCCCCACATTCATGCCGAAAAAACCGGCGATGATGTTGATCGGCAAGGCCAGCACCGTCACCACCGTCAGGGTGAACAGCGTGCGGTTGCTTTGTTCGTTGAGGTTGGCGGCGATTTCTTCCTGCAGCAATTTGATCCGCTCGCCGAGGGCGGTGAGGTCGTTGATGATCAGCGCAAATTCCTCGGTGGATTTGCGCAACTCCTTGACGTCCTCTTTCTGCAACCACGGCGGCGGACGATTGAGCAGGCGCAGCAACGACCCCGGCTCCAACGCCAGCAGCCGTTGCAGTCGCACCAGCACGCGACGGTTGGCGCCAAGTTCGGCGCGGTTGGTCGACAGGCGTGAAGACAGCAATTCGTCTTCGACCTGATCGACACTCAGGCTGGTCTTGCGCACGATCTGCGTCAGCACCTCACCTTGATCGCGCAGTAGATGCACGAGCAATTCCGAGGGCGAGCGAAAGCACTCGCCGGCCTTTACCGACGAGCGCAATTTATCTACCGAATGCAGCGGTTGCAGGCGCGCGCTGACGATCAGTTTGCTGCGCACGCAGACCCACAGCGTCGACACGTCGGAGGAGACCATGTTGCTGAGGTTGAACACCACATCGTTGACCACCGCCAGCAGCGCCGAATCGACATGCTCGATGCGCGTCGAACGCGAACCTTCGTGCAACGCCTCGAAAAATTCCTCGGGCAATTGCAGATGACTTTTCATCCAGCGCTCGCACGCGGCGTGGGCCAGGTTCAGGTGCAGCCAGAGAAATTCATCGCTCTCACCGTCATCCTGCAAACAGCGCAACGCCGTCGCCGAATCGATCTCGCGACCGCGCTCCCCGGGCAGAAAACGAAAGCCGTAGAGCAAGCCAAACAGGTCCGGGTCGCGATGGCTGATATCGAGGCTGTGGTTCATGGCGGCTCGCTGCGAGGAGGGTGTCTGGGGCAGGATTTTCAGGTTCACCGGAGCGGCATCATCGCAAGCTCACATGACCGTTTTGTGACAGCAAAGTGACTGCAAATCAAAGCGTTACCGGCTGTCGGAAGTTTCTCAAGGAAGGCTCTGGCATGCCGATCACAGGTGAGTTAGGTTGCGCGCCATTGGCCTTGGTCATGGTACGTCGACAGGGAAGTCCGGCCATTTTTCACGTCCGTTCGGGCGTGCCTCATCCCTGCTTCGAGTACCTTGCAATGCTGCAAAAATCCCTGAGAGCGCAAATTCTCGCCCTGTTGAGCGGCAGTCTGCTGGCGATGCTGTTGATCGCTCTGGCCTGCTTTCATTTCCTCTCCAACGGCGTGCAAAGCTACAGCCAGTTGATCGCCGGCCCGCTGCACACTTCGCAACTGATCGATGAAGCCAACCTGCAATTCAAGGTGCAGGTGCAAGAGTGGAAAAACGTTCTGCTGCGCGGCAAGCAACCAGCGGATCTGGCGAAATACTGGAGCCAGTTCGAAGAGCGTCAGCGCGACGTGCAGAACATTCTCGGCGAACTGGCCGGCCAGAAAGGCATCGAGGCCAATCTCAAATCCCGCATCGAACGCTTGCGCGACGAGCATCGCCAGTTGGGTACTGCCTACCAGAAAGGCCGCGATGCCTACGTGGCTGCCGGTGGTGATCCGAGCGCCGGCGACGCTGCTGTCAAAGGCGTCGACCGCGCCACCAGCGAGCAGATGAGTGCATTGGTTGCCGAGCTGCGCGAGCAGGGTACCGCGCAGTCGGCATTGATCAGTGCCAGCGCTGAGCGCACCGTGTGGCTGGGGCTGTTGGTGATGCTCGCGTCAGGCTTGTTGATCGGTCTGCTGAGCCTGTGGCTGGTCAGCCGCAACCTGATCGAGCCGATCCGCAACCTCATCGATTACGTCACCCGCTTGAGCCGTGGCCAGTTGGCTGAACGTGTTGTCAGCGAGCGTCGCGATGAACTGGGCAACCTCGCTGCCGCAGCGAACACTCTGCGCGATTTTCTGGCGGACACCTTCACTCGCTTGCAACGCAGCGCCGGTGATCTGGACAGCGCCAGCGGCGAGTTGAACGCCATTGCCACGACCATGGCCGGCGGCACCAGCGAGCAATTCAACCGCACTGATCAAGTGGCCACGGCGATGAACGAAATGTCCGCCACGGCCCAGGAAGTCGCTCGTCACGCCGCCGATGCCGCACGTGCTGCCGACGATGCCGATCAGTCGGCGCAGCAGGGTGAAAAGGTCATGCAAACCACCATTCACTCGATCACGCAGATGCGCGGCGAAATCGCCAACACCGCCACGGTGATCCGTCGCCTGGAAACCGACAGCGGTCGTATCGGCAAGGTGCTGGAAGTGATTCGTGGCATCGCCGAACAGACCAATCTGCTGGCGCTCAACGCAGCCATCGAAGCGGCGCGGGCGGGTGAGGCCGGGCGTGGTTTTGCCGTCGTCGCCGATGAGGTGCGCAACCTCGCTCAGCGCACGGCGGAGTCGATCATCGAGATCAACCAGATCATTCAGAACGTGCAGACCGGCGCTGTCGATGCCGCGCAGGCTATCGAGAGCGGCCAGGCGCGCAGTGATGAAAGTGTCGAGCAAGTCACCCAGGCCGGCGCGATGCTGGAGCGCATCACCTTGGCGGTGGAGGCGATTCGCGACATGAACCGTCAGATCGCCACAGCGGCAGAAGAGCAGACGTCGGTGGCCGAGGATATCTCGCGCAACCTCACTGAAATCACCGCGATTGCCAGCACCAACCTGGACAACGTGCAGCGCACCGAAAGTGCCAGTCAGAATTTGCATGGGTTGTCGGGGCAGTTGAATGAGGTGACGGCGCGGCTCAGTGCTTGATTTTGGGTGGTGGTTTGTCAGCCCCTCACCCTAACCCTCTCCCAGAGGGAGAGGGGACTGACCGTGTTGATTGTTCGAGATTCGCCGACCTGAAATGCCGAGGCGTACTCAGGCTGGTAGTCGTTTGTGATGGCTTTTTAATTTTGAGGCGAACTCAGGCTCCGAAATTTCCCCGATCTGCTCCCTTTCCCCCTCGCCCCCTTGGGGGAGAGGGCTGGGGTGAGGGGGATCGATTTCACAGACCACACAAAGTTTGCGCCTCAATCCGCAACCACAAAAAAGCCGCACGATCGTTAAATCGTGCGGCTCTTTAACAGCGGTCTATCAAGTGTCTTGCTTGTCGCTCAGCACTTTACCGGTGGTGGCATCAAAGTCCACGTCGAACTCTTTGCCGTCAGCAGTTTTAAGTTCAACTTCATACTCATAACCATTGAAGTGGTTATCCAGGTCGGTGTCGGTAATCGTTGCGCCCGGGTGCAGTTTCAGTGCTTCGGCGTTCATCGATTCCAGCGACTTGATTTTGCCGTCCTTGACCAGTTGCGGGATCTGGTCGATGCGAACATCAGCCTGAGCCAGGCCAGCGGTGAGGGTCAGGGCAGCGGCGGTAAACAGGGCAGTCAAAGTTTTCATCGGTTCATTCCTTGGCAGTGCGTTGAAGTGGTTAATCTGTGTAAGTGGGTTCAGATTAACCAGCGCAACTTAATTCACCCTTAAATCTCTGCTCCGCGATAAAACTGCTCTTTGCGCGAACGAGCCTGATCGTGAAGCAGGCGACTCGATAACAAGTCAGAAACCGTTCTTCTTCAAGACATCGTCAATGCTGCCAGCCGCCGGACGCTTGTAAAACTTCAACAGTTCACTGGCGCGGTTGGTAAAGATGCCGTCGACACCCGCGGCCATGACTTTCTCGTAGTCCACCGGCTCGTCGACCGTATAAACATGCACCAGCATGCCCTGATCATGGGTGTACTGATTCATCCATGGCTGCACCAGGTCGGAGTAACTCTGGTCACCACCATGGGTCAGCTTCGCCGAAGGGCCGGTGCCGATCGCGCCCTGGGCCTTGGCGTAATCGACCCATTGCTTGAATTCCGCTTCTGACTTCGGTTCCTGCTTGCCGTAGAAAACGTTTTTGTCTTTCTCGCCGGACGCGGCAAACGTCACCGCAGATTTAGGCTCGATGCTGCCTTCGCCGACCCACAACAGCAGGATCTTCGGCACTTGCGGCATTTCCTTTTCCAGCAATTGCAGGCTGTTCTTATCGAAGGTCTGCAGGATCACCTTGCCTTTGCCCTGACCGACGCCCAGCGCACTTTTCGCCAGTTTCGAACCGGCCGGACTGAGCCAGCCGCGATCCTGCAGTTTTTCCTTCAGGTCATGTTCTATGCCGGGAAACAGCTGCGGCTCTTTGGTTTCGATGTACAGGCCCGGCTTGTGCTGCGGGTTGGCGCGGGCGATGTCGATGATTTCATCGAGGGTAAGAATTTTCAGCCCGGCGTAGGACGGGCGTGCGCGGTCAGGGTATTTGGTGTTGAACCAGCTGCCGGCATCGAGGGTTTTCAGTTCGGCCATGGTGAACGCGGTGGCCGGGCTGTCCTTGCGCTCGGGGAATTTGCTGGCGACGTCGGTGGTGCGTTGCAGGTTGTCGTCGTGCAGGGCGAAGAGCACGCCGTCCTTGCTGCGCTGCAAATCCATTTCCAGGTAATCGGCGCCGAGATCACGGGCCAGTTTGTAGGCCGCAGCGGTGGATTCCGGGGCATCAAACGACGCGCCACGGTGGGCAATCACCGCCGGATGCGGAATGCCATGGGCGGCAGCGATTGCCTTGGGCTCGGGGTGGCTGGCGGCATGCGCCTGACCGAGGCCGAACAACAGACTCAGCACCAGAGCGCTTCGGGTAAAAGTGGCAGGCATGGTCGAGTTCCTTTCGCAGGTTTTTTTCGAGACGTACCTTTTAACAATTGACGCGCCGCAGGGCTATCGCCAGACCGACATAAAGCGAGCAAAACGGAAATTTCCTGCACTTTTGTGGCGCTGTTTGCAGTACGCTTGCCCACGGCAGACGCCCCGGCAGAGGGCGCACCGCTGCGTTGCCCTGCGTGTAAACCATCATCATCTTTCGTGAGGTTTACCATGCGCATCACCTCCCAACTCATCTGCCAGGCCGCCGACGACCT
The DNA here is from genome assembly GCF_001425545.1 of Pseudomonas sp. Leaf434. NCBI lineage: Bacteria > Pseudomonadati > Pseudomonadota > Gammaproteobacteria > Pseudomonadales > Pseudomonadaceae > Pseudomonas > Pseudomonas sp. Leaf434. The sequence goes on from NZ_LMQZ01000008.1 coordinate 159,481, forward strand.
CAAAGGCTTCGTTGGCCTCAACCGCAAGACCGGCCAATACATCGTGCGCTTCAGCGAAGATTCGTTCGGCATGGACGTGGCCGACGACGGCATCATCCCGGCCAGTGAATTCGTCTGGGCGAGGGCGTCGGAAACCACCATGACGCTCAAGCGCGAGTTGATTCAGTTGCTGCTCGATCAACACATCGACGACCGCATCAACATCACCGAACCCTTACGGGTTTACATGAGCAAGGTTGAAGTGCCGGAGATTGTTGCGGTGCGGAGTCTGGTGCGCGGTTGAAGTTTTGCTGTGTGGTTGCGGGCCTCTTCGCGAGCAGGCTCGCTCCCACAGGGATTTCGTGAACGCCACAGATCCAATGTGGGAGCGAGCCTGCTCGCGAAGGCGACCTTAGTTCTGGCACACGTGAGCGTGCAACTCGCTGGTCAGTCCTTCGATGCGCTCGGTGAGGGTTTTCGTCATTTCGGTAAGGCGGGTGTTTTGTTCCAGCAATGCCAGCAATTGCGCGGAATTCTTCGCCGCCTCTGCCTGACGTTCGGTATTGGCCAATGCCAGAGCTTCGCGGTGCTGCGCATCGGCGTCGGCCTGCGCTTTGTCGCGCGCGGCCTGACGGGTTTGTGCAAGCAGGATCAATGGCGCGGCGTAGGCCGCCTGCAGGCTGAAGGCCAGGTTCAGCAGGATGAACGGGTAGACGTCGAATTGAGTCACGCCCCATACGTTGAGGCCGATCCATACCGCAACGATCAAGGTTTGCGCTCCAAGGAACAGCGGCGTGCCGAAGAACCGCGCAAAGGCTTCGGCGCGCAGGGCGAAGGCATCGTTGCCGAAGGTCGTATTCAGGTGGGCGTGGGGGCGGTGAAAGCGCAGGTGATCGATCGGGGCGTTGGATACTTCGGGTTTTTCGTTATTCATGGGGCACTCGGCGGGGCTTGGGACGTGTCGTCACTATAGCTCTGCGTTGTGGCTGCCGACCTTCGCGGGCTGCCCACGAAGGTCGCGACTCGTTCTATCGACCCTGCACAAACCTCAATTCGGCACCCGCTCATTGGCAAACATGCTCACCGCATCCACCGCCTCACTGGCTCCGTCGCGAATCTGCAGAATCACCGTGCCGGCCTGATTGGCCAATTCCACGCCTTCTGCGGCGCGGTCGCGGGTGCCTTGCATGCTTTTGATCGCTTGCCGCGTTTCACTCTGGATCAGACTGATCATGTTCGAGATCTCGGCAGTAGAGCCGCTGGTGCGCGCTGCCAGTTGCCGCACTTCATCGGCGACCACGGCAAAGCCGCGACCCTGTTCACCGGCGCGTGCCGCCTCGATGGCCGCGTTGAGGGCGAGCAGATTAGTCTGATCGGCGATCGCGCGGATGGTGTTGACGATGGCGGTGATCTGCTCGGAGCGGTCGCCCAGTTGTGCAATCAACGTCGAAGATTGGCTGATGTCCTCGGCGATTTCGCGCATTTCGCTGGCAGCCTGCTGAATCACTTGCGTGCCTTGCTCGGCGACTTTTCGCGTTGCTACCGAGATGTGGTAAGCGGTGCTGGCACTGCGCGCGTCCTGCTCGTGCTGCTCGACACGGGCGGTGACGTCAGACGCGAACTTCACGACTTTGTACAAGCGCCCCGAAGCGTCGTACACCGGGTTGTAATTGGCCTCCAGCCAGACGATCTGACCGCGCTTATCCACGCGCTCGAACTGCCCGTGGAAGAACTCGCCCTGATTCAGGCGGCGCCAGAAATCCTGATAGGCGCCGCTGTTGACCAGCGCCGGCGTGCAGAACAGGCGGTGATGCTGGCCCTTGAGCTCTGCGAGGCTGTAACCCATGCGCGTGAGAAAATTCTGGTTGGCGGTAAGAATATTGCCGTCGAGATCGAACTCGATCACCGCCATCGCGCGATCGATCGCCTGCAGCTTGGCGTTGGCCTCGTTCTCCTGCTGCACCTTGGCGGTGACATCCATCGCGTACTTGACCACTTTGATCACCCGTCCCGACGCATCCTTGATCGGGTTGTAACTGGCCTCCAGCCAGATCGGCTGGCCTTTGCTGTCGACCCGTTCAAAAGTGCCGGACTGGAACTGACCGTTTTTCAGGCGCGACCACAACTCGGTGTATTGGGCACTGCGCCCGAACTCAGGTGTGCAGAAATGCCGGTGCGGCTGACCAATCGCTTGGGCAGCCGTGTAACCCATGGTCTTGAGGAAATTGTCATTGGCACGCAACACCACGCCATCAAGATCGAACTCGATCACCGCCATCGAACGGTTGATCGCTTCGAGCATCGCGGCCTGGTCAAAAACGGTGTGTTGCAGTTCAGCGAGGGCGGCTTTCTGGCGATTGAAAAACATGCTTGCGGTACTCGGGAAGTGGGGAAAATCAAAAGAATTCAGTCCCTATTCCTGCGCCGGCAAACCGAAATGCACAGGCGGCATTCGGTGGTGACTGCTCAATGCCAACGTTCCGTTACTGGCAGATGGCTACTTATACAAAACTTAATAAAGTTGTACAAGAAAGGAATTTTTCGCGAGTTTGTATAACTTTTTACGAAATTAGTTGTACACGGCTCGACGAGCCGGTGATTCACCGCTGATACAGTGCCAGGAACATCGCCAGCGCCGACTCGGCAACTGCATTCTGCGCGTCTGGATCAAGGGCCGCGCGACCCAGCGAGATCTGCGGCCAGAACGCGAATGCCTTGAGCAAACCTTGTACTTGATGTGCGGCAAATTCTGGATCCACCGGTTTGAGCCGTCCGTCGGCTTGCGCCGCGCGTATCCAGACGGTCAGACCTTCCTCGCGCTCACCCATGCGCTCGATCATGTTCTGTGCACGTTCGGGGGAATGAATGGTTGCGGCAATCGCTACCCGGGCGAGGGTGAGAAAATTCTCGTCAGCCATCATCTGCACTTTTTCTCGCAGCATCTGGCGCAATTGCTCGTGCAGCGGTTGCTCGCGGTCGTAGCGCACCGATGGTTCGGCGATGATCCGCGCCCACAACTGATTGAGGATCTCGGCGAACAGCTCTTCCTTGCTGGGGAAGTGGTTGTACACCGTACGCTTCGACACGCCGGCCGTAGCGGCGATCTTGTCCATGCTGGTGATTTCGAAACCGTGGGCACGGAATTCGGAGATGGCCGCCTGGATGATGGCTTCGCGTTTACGGTCAGTGAGGCGTTGTGGAGCGGTCATGAGCGGGCTTCGGCAGAGAGGAATGAAATTACACTCGGCAGTTTACTTGGCGTCGGCTTTGATGCAACCTAGAAACTACACCGCTCAGTGTAATGTTGCGTTAATCCTCGCACCTTACAAACCAGAGCGTTTGGCCCTTGCGTGCAGCTTGGCCATTTTCATTTCCCATGGAATATCGTGCAGCACACGGTTTTTCGGAGTCGTTCAGTCATGGCCAATCCAGTCTCTCTCCCGGATAACACTCCCACGCCTGAAGCCTCGCGCCAGGATCAAGGGCTGTTTCGCAATCATGCGCCGGTGCAGCGCGAAGGGCTACGCAAAATGCTGCGGATCATGTGGAGCATGATTTTCCACAAACCGCGCAACACCCGTCCGACCGCCGCCATTCCTGTGCAGCCGCTGACCCGTGAAGATCTGCTCGCAGCGCCCAATCACAGCGTTTACCGCTTGGGGCACTCGACGCTGTTGCTTAAGATGCGCGACAAATTCTGGATCACCGACCCGGTCTTCGCCGAGCGCGCCTCGCCGGTGCAATGGGCGGGTCCGAAACGTTTTCATCAGCCACCGATCAGCATCGACGAACTGCCACCGATCGAAGCGGTGATCCTCTCGCACAACCATTACGACCATCTCGACTACGAAGCGGTACTCAAACTCGCCGCCAAAACCACTTACTTCCTGACTCCGCTGGGCGTGGGCGACACCCTGATCAAATGGGGCATCGACGCCAGCAAGGTGCGCCAGTACGACTGGTGGCAGGGCACCGAAATCGCCGGTGTCCGCTTCATCGCAACCCCATCGCAGCACTTCTCCGGCCGTGGCCTGTTCGACGGTAACAGCACGCTGTGGGCGTCCTGGGTGATGATCGACGCCGACATACGAATCTTCTTCAGCGGCGACAGCGGTTACTTCGATGGCTTCAAACGCATCGGCGAACAATACGGCCCGTTCGACCTGACCCTGATGGAAACCGGCGCCTACAACGTCGAATGGCCCCACGTGCACATGCAACCGGAAGAAACCCTGCAAGCCCACATCGACCTCAAGGGCCGCTGGCTCTTCCCGATCCACAACGGCACCTTCGACCTGGCCATGCACGCCTGGCATGAACCCTTCGACCGCATCCTCGCCCTTGCATGGGAACGCAGTATCGCGATTACCACACCGCGAATGGGGGAGGCGTTCAACATTGCGCATCCACAACGGGGGAGTGCGTGGTGGATGGCGGTTGAAGAGGAGAGTGATGCGGTGGTACAGAACGCATGAATCCGTTCAGTTGGTGAGGGGCGTCCCCTCGCCAGCTTAATCAGCCATCGCAAAATCCCCACGCCCGACCGATTCCCCTGCCATACCCTGTGCCCTGACACTGCGCCCCGGTGCGAACCCCGGGAAGAACACCAACCCCTGCGCTTCAAACCGATAAGCCAGTGCCAGTCTCGCGGCGTCCGCCACGTCCTGCTGCGCTTCGAACCGCTGGATATCTGCCACCGCCACTTCGGCCTCGCGCGACAGTTGTTCAACGCTCCAGCCCAGCATGGCGCGGGCCTGGACGCAGTGGGTCGGGGTGAACTGGAAAAGGGCAATGCGTTCGAGGACGTGGTTCATCGCAAGAGAGGCCATGGTGTGCTCCGGGCTCAAAAGTGCTGATTGAAAATGTACTGTGTTTTTGTACAGTTGTTTTCGGCCGGGATCAAACGCATTTTTCAAATTTGCCTAGTTCGTCGGCTCCAACCAGACGGACGGTGCCTGTCCCAGCACACGCCGAAACATCGTCGAAAACGCCGCCGGGCTCTCGTAGCCGAAGTCCAGAGCAATCCGCGTCACCGCTTCCCCCGCCGCCAACCGTGCCAACGCCTGCACGACGCACGCCTGCTGGCGCCACTGACGAAAGCTGAGCCCGGTCTGCTGCCGAAACAATCTGTTAAAGGTACGCAAGCTTATGTGTAACTGGTCGGCCCAATCCTGCGGCGATTGATGGGTATTGGGCATGTTCAGAAAGGTCTGACACAGACTGAGGAGCTTTCCTTCGGCGGGCATGGGAATGTGTAGGGCAAGGGGCGCGCTGCGTGCCAGTTCATGCAACAGTAAGTTGATCAGCACACCGTCGCGTCCGCCCTGGTCGTACATCAGTGGCACGTCCACCGCGTCCATCAACAAATGCCGCAGCAGCGGCGACACGTTGAGCACTTGGCAGTCCGGCCCCAATTCCACGTTTCCCGGCTCGATATACACGCTGCGCGTGCTCACCCCGAGCATCAATACCTCATGGGCCACGCCCGGCGGAATCCACACTGCGCGTTGCGGCGGAACCACCCAATTACCGTTCTGAGTGCTGACCTGCATCACGCCGGTGGCGCCGTAGAGCAATTGCCCACGGCGATGCGTATGAAACGGGAGTAGGTGGCCGTGGGAATAATCGGTACCGATGGCCACGACCGGGCGAGGCGTATCATCGAGCTGATTGATCGAAATATTGCGCATCAGGCGTGTTCCAGCGATTGGCGTAAACGCGAACATTATTGGCCCAACTACTGAAGCCGGCCAGTGCATCACGCTCTAATGTCCTGGGCTCCCCCGATCCTGGACGCCCACCATGTTCTACCTCCTGCTTACGCTGTTCGGTTGCCTCACCGGCATCAGCGCCGTGCTCTTCGGTTTCGGCGGCGGCTTCGTCATCGTGCCGCTGCTCTACCGCATGCTCACCGCCAGCCACGCAGCAGACGACCCCATCGCGCAATCGGCCATGCACATCGCCGTGGCCACCTCGACCTGCGTGATGATCGTCAACGCCCTGATCGCCACACGCAAACACCAACGCGCCGGCAATCTGCTCCGGGACTACCTCTGGCCATTGGGCGGGTTTATCGGCGTGGGCGCGGTCGTCGGCGCCATCGCTGCGATGTGGGTCAGCGGCCAAGTGATTCGCTACGCCTTCATCGCCTACCTGGGCGTGACCATCGTCGATTGCCTGCTGCGTCGCGGATTTCTCACCCAGTCCCAGACGACAATCCCACGGCGACTGACCTCAACAGAAACATCCGCCGGCGGCGTAGGCATCGGCGCCATCGCGACGTTTCTCGGTGTAGGAGGAAGCGTCATGACCGTGCCGCTGCTACGCCGTTGCGGGCTGAGCATGTCGCAAGCGACCTCCATGGCCAACCCGCTCAGCTTGCCGGTAGCGCTGGCCGGCACACTGACGTACATGGCGCTGGCCGGGTTCACTGAGTCTGATCTGGGAGTTTGGTATATCGGGTATGTCGATGTGCTGGCGTTTGCGCTGCTGACGGTTGGTTCGTTGCTGGGGATCAGATTGGCTGCGCGGTGGATAGGGCGGATACCGGATCGGCTGCATGCCTGGATCTATATTGGTTTGCTGATCGTGGTGCTGCTGAGCATTTCGCTCAAATGAATCGTTGATTGGCGCAGGCGAAAGAAATCAGAATCAGAGGCAGAGCGTTGTCCTCCAGTCTTCAGCAGAGAACCACGATGTTGATCTTCAATTGCACCGAAGCCGCCAGTAAGTTTTTCAGCCGTGTCCATAAAGGCAAAACGATCACGCCGGTGGACACCAAACCGCCGTCATCAGTTATTGAGGATGATGAGCTGAACGGCGCGGACGAACAGTGGTTGGTTCATGCGATCACTGTGCAGCGCAAACATGCGTTGTTGGTCCTGCACATCAAAACCCGCTATTGCGTGATCCTGGCCGATGCCAAAAAGGCCGACGCCGAAGGGTTTGTAGCGTGGTTTAACGAGCGTTGGCGCGAAGGTCTGATCCGCGATGCAATCAATCATGACCTCATGCAATGGGTTGATGCGGGGACAATGACCGATCGTCTCGAGCTGAGTCGCGAGTATCGTTTTTATCGCCGTGGCCATCGCAGCGCACAAAAGCACATCGAACAAGTCGCCTGGTTTTTCGAGGATTGCGCGGCAGAGTGGGGCTGTTTGCCCCAAGGCGAACGTGCAGCTATCGGTTTCGATGCGCGGATGAACTCGCAAATTCGAAACACCAAGGACCGAGAAGATTACTTTCGCCCTGATGAAGAAATGCTCGCTCATTGGCTGCGCCAGTATTGCGGAGTGGAAGATCTGGGCGTTCAGGCTGCAGTTGAGCGACGCAGGGAGGCGGAGCGGGAGATTCGAGCGTTTGAAGAAGGGGCACGCATCAACTGAGCGTCATTCCAACCCCGGCGCTTCACGAATAATGAAGTGATCCAGGTTCTCGATATTGGCATTGAAGACCTCGAAAGGCTTTTCGGGGTTTTTCTTGCCGGGCACCTGCTTCAACTCCGGCGTTACGCCATAGAAGAAACAGAACAACGCCTTGTCGCTATCCACCGCGTGCTTGATCTCTTCCAGAAACGCCTTGCGCTTGCGGTAGTTGTCGATCAGCTTCTTGTTCAGATAAACGCTGACCGGATACGGCTTTTTCTTGTTGTCTTCGGGCTTCTTGAACCAGACCTTGTCCTCGAAATCGATACGAAAACTGGCACTGTGGAAGTCCTCGATCTTCTTGATCCGCCCCCAGTAGATCAGCCCCTTGTTGTCCGTCAGATACTCGATCTTCTTGAAGAACGAACTATACGGCGCCGTATGCTCACCAATCTTCAACGGCATGCGCTTGAGCAAATCCTTGTCGGCGAAGTTGGAAACAAAACACTCCACCGGATGCGCAAACACACTGGTCTTGTCCGGCGCCGACTCACGACCCGCCGACTCTTTACCACTGTCCGCCGCCGCCCGCACCGGATCATCGCGCAACACATCCGCCGCCCCCGCTGGCGCGACAGGCTTGCGCACATACTCACGCCGGGTCAGCAACAACTCTGATGGGAAGTGTTCCTCACGCCCGTCATCCACCTCGCTATCCGCCGTCTCAACGCCAGACGCTGAAGCCTTCAAACTCACATACGGACAACCCGCCACATGCTGCGTAGTGGGTAGATTCTTGAAGTGCGGCGTGCGAACGTAATTCACATTCTTGGCGTTGAACGTCCCCAACTCGTTGGAAGCCTCGAACGCCGCACGACAGGCATCGTTGGGGCACTGGAAGTGTTCCTTCGCGGAATCGAAGGCCACCGTCTCATCGAAATTGAGATCGCGAACATCATAGATCGACAACTTGTCGTCGAGGCTGAGGCAGTAGGCGAGATCGAATTTCATGGTGGGGCTCGGATCCTTGAGGAGAAGATGGCGCGTTAAGACGAGTAAACGAGTTAGGGGGAGCACGCCGATATTAAAGGCGACGGCTGGAAATAGTGGCTCTTTGCTCTGTAATGTATTGAAACCCTTTTGGAGTTTGGCGACTATAGGAATTTTCCTACAGCCATTGACTACAAAGGGCGGCACTCGTGGTGATCAAAGCGGTCTCGAAGGAACGAATAGGCAGCGCGATGCTGGAGTTTGATCACAAATTTCGGAGTAGGCCTGAGTGGCAAGGCTGGGAAAAAAACCAATCGCATCGTTATGCCATTGACGCGGGCGGGGTCCTGTATCCAGCGAAGAAAATTGTCTCTTTGGCGACTGGCATTGCGGTAGGCGATTTTTCGGGTGGGCATCCGACCAACAGTTACCTTAAGAAGCGAGGCTTCACTATTGTGGAGTTACCTCGTGAAGAAGGTGAGCTTTTGTTGCAGTTCACGCCAGGGGTTGTTTATGACCGAAAAACTGAAATCAATGGGCCGTTCGGTGGTAGTCGCCAAAGTGGCATTGCAGCGTCAGCTATCTATCCAGTGATTTTTTTGTTTACTGGCGATAGCGGTGAACAATACGGTTATGCAGATCGTTGGGACGACGGCGCATACCTTTACACGGGTGAAGGACAGCGAGGTGCGATGACTTTGACTCGTGGCAACCGCGCCATTGCTGAGCATGCCGTGGACGGCCGAGCACTGCATTTGTTTAAGTCACTCGGCAAAGGTAAAGGCTGCGCTTATGTAGGTGAATTTTCTTGTGCAGATATGTTCACGCGGATTCAACCTGATGTAACTGGCCAGGATCGTGCGGCTATTGTTTTTCGAATAGTCCCAGTCGGTATTTCTGGCGGAACGATTGAAGTTGGTGACGAGTACGAGGACAAGGCTGACCTTCCCGAGTCTCTGGCTGCTGCGCGGCTGGTCGCGGTGGCTGCGTGTAAGCTTAGCAGTGATGGATTCGGGCAATCCGCCCCCCGTAAGATTTATCAGCGTAGCCGGAAGGTCTCGTTCTACGTATTGATGCGTGCTCAGGGAATATGCGAAAGCTGTGAGATGCCTGCTCCATTCTTGAAGAAAGATGGCACACCCTATTTAGAACCTCATCATGTGAATAGGCTCTCCGATGGTGGTTTAGACCACCCACGGTATGTGGCAGCTGTATGTCCAAGTTGTCACCGGGAAATTCATTCTGGGGTGCATGGCGCATTGGTGAATCAGAGATTGAAGCTTCGGTTGGAAGCAATTGAAGGTTGAATATTCCAATCACGGTTGTTCTTTTTCCTACCCATACGATCGCCGAGGGTGCGAACCCTCGGTCGATATTGAATGGCTGTTATGAACTGCTTATGAAGAGTCGTGGGGCTCGAAAATGCTCCTATAAACACGTCATCTAGCCCATTGAGCGCTTCGAAGATTGGAACGCCTGAGCAACTCGTCGCCACCAAGGTCGAATCGTAGTTGCTCTCCGCTGCGTCTGATCATTTAACAGGTGCGGCATATCCCGTAGCCGAATCCAGCCCTCATCCTGCCAATGCAGCAAACTCAACGACATCTCCGGCCAATCCAACAAGCTCAACATTGGCCGATTTGAATCTCCCGAATCCGCAGCGTCACGCAAGGTCGGCACGACCTCGTTGGTAAGCCATTCACGCAATAACCGATTTCCCGGAACGTAGTGATAGACCAACAGCGCATAAACCCCCGACTCACTGAGCATCAGATGCTGTTCAGGTTCTCGAAAGTACTCAATCCACATAACGCGGCGCTGGTCGCTATCTAGCTTGTTGACCACCCGATCATTCAGATGGAAACCCATCAAGCGGCCGACATCGCGGGCGGAGAACCATGGCTGGTTCTCTAATAGAAGGGCATGCAGAAAAAGATTGTGGCGAGAGAAAACAGTTACCGAGCATGGATCCGACATATCTATGACCTCTACGTTATGGATTTTGGGCGGGCCTGACCCCAACGTAGAGCGGACTTAAGAAATCCCAACGAGCAGAGCAGTTGTGTCACCGGCGAATTACGCGTCTGTGTCACTGACCAAGCTTTCTACGTTGGGCGTTTCTTAGGCACCTGCGCTAGAGCTTAGTAGTGCTCGTATTAGGCTTCAATGGGAAGCGGCTGTAAGTGCTGTAGGAGATTTAGAGCGCTGATGTAGGGATGTAATTATTTTCAGGAACTTTAAAAGCCCTGATCAGATCAGGGCTTTTTTCTTTTACTTATTGAAACGTCAGAGCTCCGCGAAAATGTGAGTCATGTGGCTATCCCCCCGACGATAACCTGGTCGAGGAGTATGGAACGTAGCGCCAGATGTTTTCAGGTCTGATATTTTATTGAGCTCGCACAGATCCCATTCGTGGCCTGGAGTTACATGGCCGCCATGGGTTTGAAAGCAACGGATTACTTCTTTTCCAGTGCGAGAAAGACCAACGGCATGTGGTTCAACTACCCGTGGAATACCGCTGTATGTGAACGTTAAAACTTGATAGTTGCTGATTGCATCAATAATTGTCTGCTTCATAGGAATTACTCTGTACGTGATTATAGAACGGGACAGTTGCCTGTCCCGCACGGTTAGGCTTTCACAAAAAAACAGAAAGGACGCCCGTCTTTGCGAAAGACGTCTTTTCCGCTACGCCAGTGCTTGAAACTCATACAGAAAACAGCTCTGTATCCTGGCGGTGCCACCGGATAATCGTTCATGACGAATTCTCCGACGTGAGGCCGTTGTAACCGTCCGAAAGATGTCTATAATCACGTCGCGCATTTTCCCAATGCATCGTGATCTGAGTTCTTCCAGTCACGGCCCGCACCCTCGGGCTTCTGTTCAATGGTGCGGTCAAGACCCGCAGCAATCGTTGGCGCGATTGCTGCGGGTTTCTTGTTTCTGCCTTCTGAATAACAGCCTTTTGATATTTTTATGGCCCTGCTGCAATTGGAGCAGCAGGGCCATATCAATCAATCCCAGCTCAACGCCCCACCAGTTTGGTATTCGATCACGCGCGTCTCAAAGAAATTCTTCTCTTTCTTCAAGTCCATAATCTCGCTCATCCAAGGGAACGGGTTAGTCGTGCCTGGATATTCCTCTTTCAAACCAATCTGCGACAAACGACGGTTAGCGATGAACTTCAGGTAGTCCTCCATCATCGCCGCGTTCATGCCCAGTACGCCGCGAGGCATGGTGTCGCGGGCGTATTCGATCTCCAGCTGGGTGCCCTGCAGGATCATCTGGGTCGCTTCTTCCTTCATTTCGGCATCCCACAGGTGTGGGTTTTCGATTTTGATCTGGTTGATCACGTCGATGCCGAAGTTCAGGTGCATGGATTCGTCGCGCAGGATGTATTGGAACTGCTCGGCGACGCCGGTCATTTTGTTGCGGCGGCCCATGGAGAGGATTTGGGTGAAGCCGCAGTAGAAGAAGATGCCTTCCAGAACGCAGTAGTAGGCGATCAGGTTGCGCAGCAACTCTTTGTCGGTTTCCGGGGTGCCGGTTTCGAACTTTGGATCGGAGATCGAGCGGGTGTACTTCAGGCCCCAGGCTGCTTTCTTCGCGACCGATGGGATCTCGTGGTACATGTTGAAGATTTCGCCTTCATCCATGGCCAGCGATTCGATGCAGTACTGGTAGGCGTGGGTGTGGATCGCTTCTTCGAACGCCTGGCGCAGGATGTACTGGCGGCATTCCGGGTTGGTGATCAGGCGGTACACGGCCAGGACCAGGTTGTTGGCAACCAGGGAGTCGGCGGTGGAGAAGAAGCCGAGGTTGCGCATGACGATGCGGCGCTCGTCGTCGGTCAGGCCTTCCGGGTTTTTCCAGAGGGCAATGTCGGCGGTCATGTTGACTTCTTGCGGCATCCAGTGGTTTGCGCAACCGTCCAGATACTTCTGCCAGGCCCAGTCGTACTTGAAAGGTACGAGTTGGTTGAGGTCGGCGCGGCAGTTGATCATGCGCTTTTCGTCAACGGCGACACGGGCGGAGGCGCCTTCGAGTTCGGCGAGGCCTTCGGCGACGTCGAGGGAGTTCAGTGCAGCCTTGGCGCGGGCCACGGCGGCCGAGTCGTCGGCGGTGACGGCGCGGGCTTCCAGCGCTGCGGCACCGCCGGCGTTGTCGAGGCGGTCCATGTTGGCTTCGCTTGCGTGGCCGGCGTTGGCGCCTTTCACGGTTGCGACTTCACTGTCTTCTTTATCGAATTCGTCCCAGCTCAGCATGACGTGTCGTCTCCTGCGTGAGGGCTTGTGCCCGTGTGAAACCTGAAGGGTTGGTTTTTCACACGGCCAAACAAGCCGCGTTGGATGTCGTTTTTTGCAGCGCTGCACGCAGGCAAATAAACAGAAATTTTGACGGGTTCCGAGAGCCTCTGATGGGCGCAATCAGCGTATGGCACTGTTGCGGGGCTTCAGAATGGCTTTTGCTCCCTGTAAGGGAATATTGCTGACCCGTATGGGGCGGCATTATAGGGAAATTTTTACCGGCGTGGTGCGGCGAATCGGCTCATGGCGAGGCCGAGGAGGCGGTGGATTTCGGTCCGACCGAGGGATTACAGGGCTTTGCGCGGAATCGGCCCCGGCAGATTTTTTTTCGTTAATTTTTTGCCAGGTGGTTTTTTGTTTAAAAAATAGCCAGAAAAGCGGGTTTTTCACTATATCTAGTGTTTTGCAAGCGTTTTTCACGGCTCCAGACACAACTGAGCCCGACCGTAGCCGGGCTGGAATCGACCCTCAATGTAGCGCTGAGCGATCCGATTCGGTGCAGTCTGGTTCAGTTCGTGCAGCCGTTGCCCATGATGCTGTAGCGCAGGATGTGGCGTTGGCCTTTGGAGTCGTCGTATTCCATTTTTGCCGGTACTACTTCGCAGACATTTGGCACTTCGCTCATCGATACAACTTTGGCGATGTCCAGATGTGTGGAGTAAGTGTATTCCTCGATTACCGGTTGTTGCTGTGCGACATCAGTCGGGACCTCGTCTGCCATGGCGGTTGCGCACAGACTGCTGAGGGCCAGAACCAATAAAGCTTTCATTTCTAATTCACCTTTTTGAGGTCGAGTGGGGTCACGCAACCTTTTTAGGGTTGCGTGTGGAGCTTGAGTATTTGATGCGTTACTTGGAGAGCTGGATTAACGGCCTTCGTGGGGGCTGTAACGTTGTTAATCGCGGTTGCCTTGTTGGCGAGGTGAATTTTAGGGTGGTGGGGCCGGGGTAAACAGAGCGGGTTTTGATAAACACTTTTGGCATATTTGGTAACAATCCCCCAAACACCCCATTCCCTGTAGGAGCTGCCGAAGGCTGCGATCTTTTGACTTTGATCTTGAAAACAGATCAAAAGATCGCAGCCTTCGGCAGCTCCTACAGGGGCGCGTGCGCAGGGGGAGGGTTGTTACTACCATCGTCGAATGGTTCTATGGGGCCCACCCGGCTACAACAGGGTCATACAAAAACAACTATTACACCGAGGTAGGAAAGATGAGTGCGGCTTCTCTGTATCCCGTTCGTCCCGAGGTTCTGGCTAACACGCTGACTGACGAGGCGACCTACAAAGCCATGTACCAGCAGTCGGTCGTCAACCCTGACGGCTTCTGGCGCGAGCAAGCCAAGCGTCTGGACTGGATCAAGCCTTTCACCACGGTGAAGCAGACGTCGTTCGACGATCACCATGTCGACATCAAGTGGTTTGCCGACGGCACCCTGAACGTTTCCTACAACTGCCTCGACCGCCATCTGGCTGAGCGCGGCGATCAAGTCGCGATCATCTGGGAAGGTGACGATCCTTCCGAGAGCCGCAACATCACTTACCGCGAACTGCACGAACAAGTGTGCAAACTCGCCAACGCCCTGCGGGGTCAGGACGTGCACCGTGGCGATGTGGTGACCATTTACATGCCGATGATTCCCGAAGCCGTGGTCGCCATGCTGGCCTGCACCCGGATCGGCGCGATTCACTCGGTGGTGTTCGGCGGTTTCTCGCCGGAAGCCCTGGCCGGTCGCATCATCGACTGCAAATCGAAAGTGGTGATCACCGCTGACGAGGGTATTCGCGCCGGCAAGAAGATTTCCCTCAAGGCCAACGTCGACGACGCGCTGACCAACCCGGAAACCAGCAGCATCCAGAAGGTCATCGTGTGCAAGCGCACCGGTGGCGACATCAAGTGGAACCAGCATCGCGACATCTGGTACGAAGACCTGATGAAGGTCGCGGGCACCGTTTGCGCGCCGAAAGAGATGGGCGCCGAAGAAGCGTTGTTCATCCTTTATACCTCCGGCTCCACCGGCAAGCCGAAGGGCGTGCAGCACACCACCGGCGGTTATCTGCTGTATGCGGCAATGACCCACGAGCGCGTGTTCGACTACCGTCCGGGCGAAATCTACTGGTGCACCGCCGACGTCGGCTGGGTCACCGGCCACAGTTACATCGTCTACGGCCCGCTGGCCAATGGCGCGACCACCGTGCTGTTCGAAGGTGTGCCGAACTACCCGGACATCACCCGGGTGGCGAAGATCATCGACAAGCACAAGGTCAACATCCTCTACACCGCGCCGACCGCGATCCGCGCGATGATGGCTTCGGGTCAGGCGGCGGTTGAAGGCGCCGATGGCAGCAGCCTGCGTCTGCTCGGTTCGGTGGGCGAGCCGATCAACCCGGAAGCCTGGGACTGGTACTACAAGAATGTCGGCAAGTCGCGTTGCCCGATCGTCGATACCTGGTGGCAGACCGAAACCGGCGGCAACATGATGAGCCCGCTGCCGGGTGCCCACGCGCTGAAGCCGGGTTCGGCGGCGCGTCCGTTCTTCGGTGTGGTGCCGGCGCTGGTCGACAACCTCGGCAACATCATTGAGGGCGAGGCTGAAGGCAATCTGGTGATTCTCGATTCGTGGCCGGGTCAGGCGCGTACGCTGTACGGCGATCATGATCGTTTCGTCGATACCTACTTCAAGACCTTCCGTGGCATGTACTTCACCGGTGACGGCGCGCGTCGCGATGCCGATGGTTACTACTGGATCACCGGGCGTGTGGACGACGTGCTCAACGTTTCCGGCCACCGCATGGGTACCGCCGAAATCGAAAGCGCGATGGTCGCGCATCCGAAGGTGGCCGAAGCTGCGGTGGTGGGTGTGCCGCATGACATCAAGGGGCAGGGCATCTATGTCTATGTGACCTTGAAGAACGGCGAGGAGCCGACCGAGCAGTTGCGCCTGGAGCTGAAGAACTGGGTGCGCAAGGAGATCGGCCCGATTGCTTCGCCGGACGTGATCCAGTGGGCGCCGGGGCTGCCGAAGACCCGTTCGGGCAAGATCATGCGCCGCATCCTGCGCAAGATCGCCACGGCGGAATACGACGGGCTGGGCGATATCTCGACCCTGGCGGATCCGGGTGTGGTGCAGCATTTGATTGATACGCACAAGACCATGAATGTTGCTTAAGCGTTAGAAGCATAGGAGCCCTGTCCGGTAATGCCGGGCGGGGCTTTTTTATGGCTGTGAGGTTTGTGGTAGCTGGGAGGGCCTCTTCGCGAGCAGGCTCGCTCCCACAAGGAAGCGGGCGCATTTCAAATGTGGGAGCGAGCCTGCTCGCGAAGGCAATCTGTAAGACACCGCAGTAATCAGCTGTAGGAAACCGCAACACCCAACCAATAATTATCGATCTCCCCCGTCAGACCTTTCCCGCTGTTACCCGCCACAACCCAATGTGTAACCGCCCGCGCCAAACCGGGGCGAAGGGAAACGCGGTGCGCCGTTTTAGAGCCTCCAAAGCCCTGCTGAAAAATAAGACATAACGCTGCGCTTGCCGGATTAGAAGGGTTTACGAATAATAGGCCCGCAACTTGCAATATGTATCGGTTCACTGTCTTTCGCTCTTGCATGAAATTGCAGGGCTGTCAATGAGCTCAAACCGCTTTCTCGGTGCATCTGTAATTAGTTGTCGCATTGAAGAAATATCGGCTTCGGGCCTGTCGTTAGAATGCCGATCACTCGCTCATCGTGGCTGACGTTGAAATCGCCTGCGGTTCCAATGGGAAATTTCCGCCGATGCGCAACCGATTTCCGATTCACCCATTCGCATATTGGGCTGTCGCTCACTCTGCCGTTTTTGCCCTTTACCGATGGAGTCCCAAGATGAAGAAACTTGTGCTGCTTGGCGCCCTGGCACTGTCCGTGCTGTCGATGAATGCCTTCGCTGACGAAAAACCGCTGAAGATCGGTATCGAAGCGGCTTACCCTCCGTTCGCTTCGAAAGCACCGGACGGCAGCATCGTCGGTTTCGACTACGACATCGGCAACGCGCTGTGCGAAGAGATGAAGGTCAAGTGCGTGTGGGTCGAGCAAGAGTTCGACGGTCTGATCCCGGCTCTCAAAGTGCGCAAGATCGACGCGATCCTGTCGTCGATGTCGATCACCGAAGATCGCAAGAAGTCGGTCGACTTCACCAACAAGTACTACAACACCCCGGCGCGTCTGGTCATGAAGGCCGGCACTCAGGTCAGCGAAGGTCTGGCTGAACTGAAGGGCAAGAACATCGGCGTACAGCGTGGCTCGATCCACGAGCGTTTCGCCCGCGAAGTTCTCGCTCCACTGGGCGCCGAGATCAAGCCGTACGGCTCGCAGAACGAAATCTACCTCGACGTGGCTGCCGGTCGCCTCGACGGTACCGTGGCTGACGCTACCCTGCTCGACGACGGCTTCCTGAAAACCGACGCCGGCAAAGGCTTCGCGTTCGTCGGCCCGGCCTTCACCGACGTCAAATACTTCGGCGACGGCGTAGGTATCGCGGTGCGCAAGGGCGACGCCCTGAAAGACAAGATCAACACTGCCATCGCGGCCATCCGCGAGAACGGCAAATACAAGGCAATCCAGGACAAGTACTTCGCCTTCGATATCTACGGCAAGTAACACGTCTCTGCGACAAGTCCGAAATGGCGCAAGCAACAGAATCTCTGCGGTTTGCGCCATTTTTTCATCCCAACTTTCGAGGACCTGAATCATGTTGAAAGGCTACGGGGCTGTCATCCTCGATGGCGCATGGCTGACGCTTCAGCTCGCCTTGTCGTCCATGGCTCTGGCCATCGTTCTCGGGCTGATCGGTGTCGCGTTGCGCCTGTCGCCGGTGCGCTGGCTGGCGTGGCTGGGCGATCTGTATTCGACGGTGATCCGCGGCATTCCCGACCTGGTACTGATCCTGCTGATCTTCTACGGCGGTCAGGACTTGCTGAATCGCGTTGCGCCGATGCTCGGCTATGACGACTACATCGACCTGAACCCGCTGGCCGCCGGTATCGGCACCCTCGGTTTCATCTTCGGTGCGTACCTCTCGGAAACCTTCCGTGGCGCGTTCATGGCGATCCCCAAGGGCCAGGCCGAAGCGGGCATGGCGTACGGCATGAGCAGTTTTCAGGTGTTCTTCCGGGTGATGGTGCCGCAGATGATTCGTCTGGCGATTCCCGGCTTCACCAACAACTGGCTGGTACTGACCAAGGCCACCGCGCTGATCTCCGTGGTCGGTCTGCAAGACATGATGTTCAAGGCCAAGCAGGCGGCGGATGCCACGCGCGAGCCTTTCACCTTCTTCCTCGCAGTGGCGGCGATGTACCTGGTGATCACCAGTGTTTCGTTGCTGGCATTGCGTCACCTTGAGAAGCGCTACTCGGTAGGCGTAAGGGCGGCTGATCTATGATCTTCGACTACAACGTCATCTGGGAGGCACTGCCGCTGTACTTCAGCGGCCTGCTGACCACCCTCAAACTGCTCGCGCTGTCGCTGTTCTTCGGTTTGCTCGCGGCGTTGCCGCTGGGGCTGATGCGCGTCTCGAAAAACCCGTTCGTCAATGGCGCCGCGTGGCTGTACACCTACGTGATTCGCGGCACGCCGATGCTGGTTCAGCTGTTCCTGATCTACTACGGTCTGGCCCAGTTCGAAGCGGTACGCGAAAGCTTCCTGTGGCCGTGGCTGTCCAGCGCAACGTTCTGTGCCTGCCTGGCTTTTGCCGTGAACACCAGCGCCTATACCGCGGAAATTATCGCCGGCAGCCTGAAGGCCACGCCGAACGGTGAGATCGAAGCGGCCAAGGCCATGGGCATGTCGCGCTTCAAGCTGTACAAGCGCATCCTGCTGCCGTCGGCCCTGCGCCGGGCGCTGCCGCAGTACAGCAACGAAGTGATCATGATGCTGCAGACCACCAGTCTGGCGTCGATCGTGACCCTGATCGACATCACTGGCGCGGCACGTACCGTCAACGCGCAGTTCTACCTGCCGTTCGAGGCGTACATCACTGCCGGCGTGTTCTACCTGTGCCTGACCTTCATTCTGGTCAAGCTGTTCAAACTGGCCGAGCGTCGCTGGTTGAGCTACCTCGCGCCACGGAAGCACTGATATGCAACGCATCGACCACGTATTGCCGTGGAGCCACCTGGGCAGCGAGCGCAAGGTTTCGGTTTTCCGGTTCGGTGAGGGCGAGCGCAAGGCCTACATCCAGGCCAGCCTGCACGCCGATGAACTGCCGGGCATGCGCACCGCCTGGGAGCTGAAAAAGCGCCTCGGCGAACTCGAAGCCCAAGGCTTGCTCAACGGCGTGATCGAGCTGGTGCCGGTGGCCAATCCGATCGGCCTCGGGCAATTGCTGCAAGGCAATTTCCAGGGCCGTTTCGAGGCGGGCAGCGGCAAGAATTTCAATCGTGATTTCGTCGAGCTCAGCGCGCCGGTCGCGGCGGCGCTGGGCGAAAAACTCGGTGATGATCCCCATGCCAACGTGCGCCTGATCCGTCAGGCAATGGCCGACCACCTGGCCGGATTGCCTGAAGCAAGCAGCCAGTTGCAAGGCATGCAACGTGTGCTGCTCAGCCACGCCTGCACCGCCGATGTGGTGCTGGATCTGCACTGCGATGCCGAAGCCGCGCTGCACATGTATGCGCTGCCGCAGCACTGGCCGCAGTGGCGTTCGCTGTCGGCACACCTGAACGTCAAGGTAGGTTTGCTCGCGGAAGATTCCGGCGGCAGCTCGTTCGATGAAGCCTGCTCGTTGCCATGGCTGCGCCTGTCGCGGCAGTTCCCCGAGGCGCAGATTCCGCTGGCGTGTCTGGCGACGACGATCGAGCTGGGCGGGCAGGCCGACACCGGCCGCGTCGAAGCCGAGGCTTATGCTGAAGGCATTCTGGCGTTCCTTGCCGAGCAAGGTCTGATCACCGGCGAGTGGCCGGACCCGGCCTTCGAACCGTGCGAAGGCATGCCCTTCGAAGGCACCGAATTGTTGTTCGCACCGCACCCCGGTGTGGTGAGTTTTTCCCGCAGGCCTGGCGAATGGGTCGAGGCGGGCGATGAGATTTTTCAAGTGATCGACCCTGTGTCCGATCGGGTCAGCACGGTATGTGCTGGTACGTCCGGGGTGCTGTTTGCCATTGAACGGCTGCGCTATGCCCAACCCGGTTTCTGGCTGGCCAAGGTGGCGGGGCGCGAAGCGCTGCGTCACGGGCGCTTGCTCAACGACTGACTGACTGTTTTTGTGAGAACCGACCGCATGTACAAACTTGAAGTCCAAGACCTGCATAAACGCTATGGCAGTCACGAAGTGCTCAAGGGCGTGTCCCTGAAAGCCGCCGCCGGCGATGTGATCAGCATCATCGGCTCCAGTGGCTCCGGCAAAAGTACTTTCCTGCGTTGCATCAACCTGCTCGAGCAGCCGCACGCCGGCAAGATCCTGCTCAACAACGAAGAGCTGAAACTGGTGGCGAACAAGGATGGCGCGCTGAAAGCCGCTGATCCAAAACAGCTGCAACGCATGCGTTCGCGCCTGTCGATGGTGTTCCAGCATTTCAATCTGTGGTCGCACATGACCGCGATTGAAAACATCATGGAGGCACCGGTGCACGTGCTCGGCGTACCCAAGTACGAAGCGCGCGAAAAAGCCGAGTACTACCTGAACAAGGTTGGCGTGGCCCATCGCAAAGACGCGTTCCCGGGGCACATGTCCGGTGGCGAACAGCAGCGTGTGGCTATTGCCCGTGCGTTGGCGATGGAGCCGGAGGTGATGCTGTTCGACGAACCGACCTCGGCCCTTGACCCGGAACTGGTCGGCGACGTGCTGAAAGTCATGCAGGCGCTGGCGCAGGAAGGCCGCACCATGGTCGTGGTGACCCACGAAATGGGCTTCGCCCGTGAAGTGTCGAACCAGCTGGTGTTCCTGCACAAAGGCGTCGTCGAAGAAAGCGGCAACCCGCGCGAAGTGCTGGTCAACCCGCAGTCGGAGCGCTTGCAGCAGTTTCTGTCGGGCAGCCTGAAATAAATCAGGGCTGCCGTTGTGCACCAGATTAGGTCATGCTTCGCGACCTTCTGGCTGGCTCAGATCCCTGTGGGAGCGAGCCTGCTCGCGAAAGCGGTACAACAGCCAGCAATTATGTTGACTGGTACACCGCCTTCGCGAGCAGGCTCGCTCCCACATTCTGATCTTCACCGGTTTCAGGATTTGTGTTCATTTCCGGGCTAGCATTGGCCCATGCCTTCATCACCGTTGTTCGTTTCGGATTGCCCGCCCATGACTGCCCATCGAATTGGTTTCCTGATTTGGCCCAGCACTAAAGCGTTGACGCTGGCGCTGGCGGAGGAGGCCTTGCGTGTTGCGCAGCGGGTGCACCCGGACGTGGTTTACGAACTGTCGTTCTTGCAGGCCGAGCCGCAGAGCGAAGGTGCCTGGCAATTGCCCGGCGAGCCGTGGGCCGGCAAGCTCGAGAATTTCCAGAAACTGTTCCTGCTCGCTGACGAGCCACCGACCACGCTCGCGCCGGCGCTGAGCAGTGCGCTCAAGCAACTGGTGCGTGCCGGTTGCGTGATCGGTGGTCTGTCGGCCGGTGTCTATCCGCTGGCCCAGCTCGGTTTGCTCGACGGTTATCGCGCCGCCGTGCACTGGCGCTGGCAGGACGATTTCGCTGAGCGCTTCCCGAAAGTCATCGCCACCAGTCATCTGTTCGACTGGGATCGCGATCGTCTGACCGCCTGCGGTGGCATGTCGGTGCTCGACCTGCTGCTGGCGGTGCTGGCCCGCGATCACGGCGCGGAACTGGCCGGTGCGGTGTCGGAAGAACTGGTCGTTGAGCGCATCCGCGAGGGCGGTGAGCGTCAGCGCATCCCGTTGCAGAATCGCCTCGGCTCCAGCCATCCGAAGCTCACCCAAGCGGTGTTGCTGATGGAAGCCAACATCGAAGAGCCGCTGACCACCGACGAAATCGCCCAGCACGTGTGCGTATCCCGTCGACAGCTGGAGCGGATCTTCAAGCAATACCTCAACCGCGTGCCGAGCCAGTACTACCTGGAACTGCGCCTGAACAAGGCCCGGCAGATGTTGATGCAGACCAGCAAGTCGATCATCCAGATCGGCCTCTCGTGCGGCTTCTCCTCGGGGCCGCATTTCTCCAGCGCCTATCGCAACTTCTTCGGTGCCACGCCGCGCGAAGATCGCAACCAGCGGCGCAGCAGCAGCCCGTTCGAATTGTCGTCAGTGCCGCCGGAGCGTGGCTGAGCGCGGATCGACCCTCAATCGGTTTCCATGCCGCCGGAGAAGTCATGGAAATCCTCAATCGTCTGATACGCGGTGTCGTTGCTCGACTGTTGCTCCAGCAGGCGCAATTGATACGCCGCCTCATACCGCTGCAGGCGCTGCAAACTTTCGGCAGTCAGCGGGTTGTCGCTGAAGTCGTATTCGGTCAGCACGTCGCCGGGCTGTAAAGGAAACTCGCCCGGCAACTCGGTGATCGCGTTTCCGGACAAGTCGGCGTACATCAATCGAGGCAGTTCGAGCAGGCCGTCAGGCACCTTGCTCAAGGCACAGTTGCCCAGACGCACATCGGTCATCTGCGGGAAATGACTCAGATCCGGAGCGACGTTGAGCGGATTGTCGCTCAGGTCCACCGAACTCAGGTTTCTCAGCGTTGCGAATGCTTCTGCGGTCTGCGCAGTCAACGTGATCTCACAGCCCGGCAGATACAGGCTGCGCAGCCTTTCCATGGCGAAAATCGGGGCGGGAATCTCGCCCAGCGGATAATTGCGGATGTCGATGCCTTTGAGCTTCGGGAACAGCTCCAGCAGACGATCGATCCGAGGCGCAGCGGACGCTGTGGTGGTCAGTTTCAGTTGTTCGATGTGGTCGAAACGCGCGGTCAGCGGCGGCAGCTCACCGGTAAACGACAACTCGCAGCTGACCCTTGGCCCTGTCAGGAACGAGGGCGCACGGCGCAGGTCGTCTTCGAGGTTTTGCCTGAAGTGCTGGCGGTTGAGTCTTTCCCTGGCTGCCGCTTCGGTCGCAAGCGGCATCTGCGTGTCAGTATCGTTGGGAGTCTCGTTGGCCCAGCTATCCAGGCGTTCGAGCAGGCTGGTGAGTTCGGTTTTGCGGCGCATCAGCTCAACACGTCCATCGGCCAGCGTGCCCGCAAGCTTGTAGACCAGATCGTTGGCATCGAAGCCGAACAGCGATGGATAAAGGCTTTGCGCCAGATCGATGTCTTGCTGTTGGACCCAGACACCGAAGTTGTCAGCCTTGGCCTGGAATGCGGCCTTGATCCGTTCTCTGGAAGCAACCGACAACGGGTTGCCGCCCAGTTCAATGCCGCGATCGGAATACTGCGTCAGTTGCGCCGGCAATTCGCTGATGTTGTTGTCGCTCAGCAACGCGACTTCCAGGTGCGGCAGCTGTTCCAGCCCGGCGGGAACACTATCGATGCCGGTGTTGATCAGGTCGATGAACGTCAGGTTCTGCAGGGTCGATAGATCGGGCGTCACCTGCAGAGGGTTGCTATACAAGTCCAGAGATTTCAATCGGGTCATCGTGGACAGGATCGCTTGTCCGGCAGGATCCAGAGTGATCTGGCACTTGCTCAGCATCAATCTCTCAAGCAACGGCAGGCTTGGCAACGATTGGGGTATCCGGCCCAAGGCGAAATCCTGCAGTTCCAGTCCGCGCAGGCCGCTGAAGCTTCGGAAAAACCCATCGGGAATGTTCAGCCCCGGATTGCCCTGAAGGTTGAGATGCGTGATGTGGCTGAAGTCAGCGGTCAGTTCCGGCAATTCGCCGGTGAATGTCGCATCGGCTTCGAAAGTATTGAACCGCAGGGCTGAGTTTTCGTTTTGCCGGCCGCGCCAGAGTTTCTCAAGGTCGCTGCTGAATCTTTGTCTGGCGGCGAGTTCTGCAAATCTTTCCGGCGCAGTCCAGGGCAGCTCTGTCGAAGGGTTGTTGACCGGCAAGCGCGCGCTCCATGTGTTGAGATCACTGGTCATGCGGGCGATTTCCGCCTCCCATCTGATCAGTTGCGCCGTGCCGGTCTGTAATGTCCCGGGCAGGCGATAAATCATGTTGATCGCAGCGTTTTCGCCCAGTCGCGGGAACAGTCTCTGCGCCATGGCAATGTCAGCCGATGCCGGCTTGATCCGGAAGTTGCGCCCTTGTGCGGCGTAGTAGCGCTTGACGCGGTCGCGGGCATTCATGGACAGAGGATTGTCGTTCAGATAGACGCTGTCGGCCCGCTCGGGATGCAAACTGAAAACAGCGTCGGGCAGCACGGTTATCTGGTTGTTATTGAGATGGAGCTCTCGCAGCAGCGGATGCTCGGCGATGCCCTTCGGCACGCTCGTCAGTTCGCTATGGCCGAGCGAGAAGTTCGTCACCTTGGGCAGGATTGTCAGGTCTGGCGCGTTTGTCAGTGGGTTATGGCTCAGATGGAGCAACCGCAACTCGGGCAGCGCGCCAAGTACCTGCTGCCCGGCAGGGGTAAGCGTCAGCGCGCAGTCATTGAGTTTGAGCTCTTTGAGATAGTGCAGACGGCTGACGAATGAAGGGATGTCATAGAGTGTGAAAGCTTTCAGTTCCAACATCTGAAGATTCGGGAACAAGGCAGCGAACGGCTCCAGTCCCGCGATCGTCACGTTGCCCGCCAGCTTGAGGCTGGTAACGTGATCGAAGTTGACCGTCAGGCGCGGCATTTCGCCGAGGAACTTGAGGTCTGCCGCGAAAGAAGTCGTGCGCCTGCCGGTACCCATCGATCTTTCGCCCCAGAAATCCTTTATCAATTGCTTGAAGTCCGAGCGTGCGGATCGTTGCGCCAAACGCTCGCTTGCGCTCAAGGCCTGACCGGTAACCGGGTGCGCAGACGGCGTTGCCAAGGCCCAGCGGGTCAGGTCATCGCGCATCTGTTGCTGTTCTGCTTGCCAGCGAAGCAGCTGTTGGCGACCGTCGGCCAGGTCGCCGGGCAAGTCGTAAATCATCTCGCTGGCCTCTTGCTTGTTCAAACCGGGAAACAACTGCCGGGCGAGGCTCACGTCGGGCTCGGCCGCCAATACGTCGAAGTCGTTGCGATGGAGGCGGTAGTAGTTTTTGATCTGGTCGCGGGTGGCGGCCGATAGCGGGTTGTCGGCAAGGTCAATGCCGTCACTGCGCTCGGCGGGGAGGTCGAACAGCGCCTCGGGCAGTTGCGTGATGCGGTTGCCTGCGAGCACTGCGGTTCGCAACCCCGGATGGCTGGCCAGTCCTTCGGGAACGACGGTCAGCCCGCAGTTGGACAGATCGAGATAGATCAATTCGGGCAACAAATTCAGGTCGGGGAACGTAGCCAACGGATTGTCGCTCAGGTCCAGTGAGTCGAGGCTGCCAAGTGACAGCAGCGCAGCCTGATTTTCCGGGGTCATGACCACGCCACAATTTTTCAGCTCCAGATCGCTCAGTTGAGGCAGTTTTGCTTCGCCCAGCGCAAGCGGTCCCAGTTCGAAACCGTTCATTTTCAGCTTGGCAAGGTTGGGGAAGCACTCCACGAAGCGCAGGGCAGCGGTGCTATTGGCGGTGCCGGTGAGGTTCAGCTGCGTCGCGCGCTCGAGACCGGCGCTGAGTATCGGCATATCCCCACTGAACGTCGCCGTTGCCCTGAGTTCTTCAAGGCGCGGGTACAGGGGCGGGCTGCGCCAGAATTGCTCGATCTGTTGCGCAAAGGATCGCCGGGCCTCCAGTTCGCGGGTTTGCGCCTCGAGGGGAAGACGTTCCCCCGACTCAGAGGCGGTCACGGTGGCCTGGTTGATCCATTGACTGAGTTCGAGATTCAGCACGCCGAGTTCATTTTCCCAGCGGGACAACTGTGCGCCGCACTCCGCCAATGGCCCGGGCAATCGGTACAACACCTGTGTTGCGCCTTCCGTGTCGAGGGATGGAAACAAGGCGATGGTGCGTTGCAGATCTTCCTGCACGGGCCGGACGCCGAAGTGCCTTCCGGTGTGCTCGTAGAACACTTTTACCCGCTCGCGAGAAGCCGCCGTCAACGGATTATCGGCGAAGGTATAACCATCGCTGAGGGAGCTTGCCAGGTTGAAAAAACTGTCCGGTATCCGCGTGATGCGGTTGCGATCGAATTGCGCCGAAATCAGGCGCGGATGATCCAGCAGATCGTCGGGCACCGTGTGAATGCCGGTATCCGACAGGTTCACGTAGCGCAATGAAGGCAGTGTGTGCAGGTCCGGAGGCAGGCCCAGCGCATTGCCTTGCAGATCGAGCAGGGTGAGCTGCGGCATGGCCGCGAGCACTGACTCTGTGACCGTCGTCAGACTGATCCGACAATTGCGTAAGCGCAATTCGCGCAGCGAGCGCATCGAAGTCAGTGCTTGCGGCAGGCTCGACAGATTGAGATTGCGCGCATCGATATTCTGCAACTGGCTGAAGGACTGCAGAAAGCTGTCGACGGAGGTGGTCATCGGGCTGCCATCAATGGCGAGCGAGGTGATATGACTGAAGTCTGCTGACAACACGGGCAAGTCGCCCATCACCGCAGGTGTAAGGCGCAAGGCGTATCCGGCGGCAAAGCCCTGGTGATTGATACCCGTGACGTGCTCCCGTCTCCAGGCTTTGAGCAATTGCTCCCGTAGCAGCCTGCGATTCTGGATTTCGGCGCGCTTCTCCAGCGAGGTGAGCGCCGTGCCGGTTTCCGGGTGCACGGCGGGCGGATTGTTGGCCCAGACATGCAGTTCGTTCTGCAATTGCAGGTAGTCATTTTGCAAACGAAGCATTTCGGCGCGCGGGCCTGCGGGACTGCTTCGCATGCTTTCGGCGAGGAAGCGCACTTCATGGTTCGACATGCGTGGATAGAGCACCCGGATGTCTTCTTCGAGGGTGTGCGGCTGGTAAGCGGGGCGTGGCGGACGCGGAGCATGGGCGTAACCGTCGGTACCGAGCAGGCGCAGGGTGTCGATAGCCGGCGCTCGGGACGGCGCATCGGCAATCACCTGACGCCACTCGTTGCGCTCGAGCGTGCGTTCACGAATGGCCGCCTTCAGCGCCTGACCCTGGCCGATCCGCATGTCCAGGCTCTGGCGCTCGCTG
Source organism: Pseudomonas sp. Leaf434 (assembly GCF_001425545.1). NCBI lineage: Bacteria > Pseudomonadati > Pseudomonadota > Gammaproteobacteria > Pseudomonadales > Pseudomonadaceae > Pseudomonas > Pseudomonas sp. Leaf434. The sequence continues at coordinate 186,197 of NZ_LMQZ01000008.1, forward strand.
TCGGGCAATGCGTACAACAGGCTGGAATAGAAATCAGCGAACGAATGCAGCTGCTGCCCACGATCGTCATAAGGTTGGTATTGGCCATCGTCGCGGCGAACCAGCACCTTGTATTCGGGCGCATCGTCACGGCCGATCGTGTCCAGTAACCGGCCCTCGTAGCGCCCGCCGCGGATTTCGATGCGTACATCGCCGCTCCAGCCCGGCAACAATTTGAGGCTGTGCAGCGCCAGAGAGTCAGAGTCGGAATTGCTCACCGAGGCCAGCTCAAGGCCTTCATACGCGCGGGTAACGCGCACCTCGTCACTGGCCATCTGCATGAGTGCCTGCTGGCGCGGGGGCAATCGTCCTTCGCTGATCTGCAACAGTTCGCTGCCGGTCGCGGTATCGAGCAGTTCGCGGGTAATGCTGGCCGGCAATTGCGGAGGGTGAATCTTGAGTCGTGCAGCCAGCGGGTCGTCGAGGTGCTGGAGGGCTTGATAGCGCGACTCGAACAGCGCGCTGGTGTTGCGTCTGGCGAGGTCGGCCAGTTGTTTGCGCAGGTTGTGGCTGCGGACCTCGATGGACGGCGTCGGTCCCGCGAAGGGCTCGTCCAGCAAGGTTTTGATCTGCGTCTCGTCGAGGGCTTGGAGCAGGGTTTTGAGCACGTCGCCACCGGCCAGTTCACCCTGGCGCAGTTCGGTCACGGGCAGGCTTGCGTCAGTAGACGACTGCCACAGTTGCTCGCCTTGGCGATCGAGCAGACGCAGGCACTGGTCGCCTGGCCAGCGGCCGTATTCGCTGAGCACCTGCAGCTGCGTGACCGGGTCGGCGCGCAAGAAAACTTCAGCGTCAGCGCTGTCGAGCTGGTCGATGAAGCGTTGCAACTGCTGATCAATCTTGAAGCGCTGGATGCTGTCGGCCAGCAGAGGCGGAACGCTTTCCTGCTCGACATGCATTTTGCGCAACGCGTCTTCGCTGGTTCCGCTGATCTGCAGCACGGTTTCGCGCTCGCTCGCGGACAAGCTCTCGACCGCAGGGCCGATACGGCGCAGCGCGGTTGCGCCATCCCATTCCAGCGGTTGCTCGAGTTCAGTGTGCCAGGCACCTTCGCCATTGTGGCGCAGCACCGGTTGGTATGCGTCGGGGCGACTCGGATGTTCGATGCGGTACTGCCCCGGCACCTGACTTTCCGTGACCGCAAAGTGCGCGTCCTCCAAGGGCAGCAGAAGCTTGTCCTCATGCGCATGCAAACCCAGGGCATCGGGTTGCGAATCGGCAGTCGGGCGCTGCGGATGTTTGTAGCGTTCGAGATCCGGTTGCCAGTAGCGGATGTCACCATTGGCCAGTTGTACCGGTTTGAAGCGGTCGATGAACGCCACGATTTCCTTGGGCAATACCTTGCGGAACTCGGCCGCGCCAATCGCACCGCCGACGGCGAACATGCCCAGCTGGATCATCGATTCCACGGTTCCCATCAGGTGTTCGACCGCCTCGGTCGTGCGCCCCTGCGCCCACTCGACAATGCCTTCGAATACTTCATCGAGCATCTGATAGGCCATGTACGCCATCATCGCTTCACCGAGCACCGGCACGAAGGGCGCGACGATCATTGCGGCGGTCTGGGCGATGGAAGAGAGGATGTTGACCAGCGAATCCCAGAACGCCCAGCGCGCCCTTTGATCGACCAACGCAGTCGGTACGGCAATGGTTCGGGCGTCATTGAAGATCTTGTTCAGTTTTGCCTGGTACAGGTGTTGCCACACATCGTCGTAAAACGGCGCCAGCGCAGTCTGCAGATCGGGCCGCTCCACTGCGGCTTCGCGCCACGCCGGCCGAGGGTCGCCGGGTTCGTGCGGGTGCCAGCGGATTTCACTCAGCCGGCTGTTGAGGGTGCTGAAGAAAAAGCCGCGCTGGTCGTGATTGACGAAGCGGCTGAAGAACTGCTGATAGTCCCTGGAGCGCAACTTGCGCGTCAGTTCCACGACCATTTCCAATGGCGAGGCGTACTCCTTGAACGGATGTTCGCGGTCATCCGGGACGTAGGCGACGACGCGCGCTGCATTGCGTGTCATGTACAGGTCCGGGGCGAATACCACGATGCCGGTGAGCGGTGCGCAAAGCATCGTCATGTCATGACACAGCAGCGGGGCGCCGTGCACATGCAGGCCTTTCACACCGTCGAGCATGGCTTCGATCAGGCGTACCGCGTTTTCCGACACGTCGCGGTTCATCCGCGCCCATTGCAGGGCCGATTTCATCGCGGCCTTCTGGCTGGCGTCGATCTTGCCGCGCAAGACCGACGCGACCATCGGATCGGAGTAGCCCAGATTGTCTTCCAGACTGGCTTTGTATTTCGCGCCGATATCCAGTCGACGGCACAGTTTTGTGAATGCGGAAATGCTCAGTTTCGCCTTGATCTCGGGCAGGGTTTCAAACTGCCCTGTGGCCGAGGGGGCGCTAGTGAATGTCGACTCGGCTTCGAAGGCGTCGTCTTCGGTTTCCCTTTCTTCGAAGTTATGCAGTGCCGCCTCAAGCAGTGACACGGACCAGGCGCGGGCGCCGGTGCGGATCGGAAACCATGGGGTGGTGGCAGGAATGTACAGGCGCACGTAGGTGTTTCTGACATCCAGTTCCAGATCGAAGCAGCTTTTCAGCTCGGCCTTGAGCAGGGGCTCGGCGAAGGCCGCAGCGTCCTGTAAGTGCTCAAGGCTCTTGTCGACCCGGCTCTGCGCGGTGATATGCGCCGCCCCAAGGCTTTTCATCAACGCGTGCTGTTCGGCTGGCGCGACCTTGAGCGCGGCCGGCTGTTGCGGGACGCTGTTCTTCAGCGCTTCGCGCCGCGTGGCTGAGGTGTCGCCCAGCCAGGCCGGAATCGCGTTTTTCAGTGTTTGGTAATGCTCGTCCGCATGTTGCGCGTCATGTGCGGCATCCGGGGTTGCCGATGGGGGTGCTTCAGACAAATGCATGGCCATTCCTTGGCGTTGGGAAGAACCCTCAGCAAATCAGCGGCAAGCGACCACCGTGCGGTAGATATTTATGTCTCTGCCGTGGGGGCTGACTTGGTATCCTGCGCGGCCTGCCGCAAATCGGCCGCGCCCGGTAAACTGCGCCTTTGCGACGCTATATGTCGCATTGCCGTAAACCCGGGAAAATCCGGGGTTTGCGCTATAAGAAGTTGTCGCTTGGCGACAAGGCCGGGCACCCAACTGTCCTTACAATCCCCTCATCGCTCGCCAGTTCCAGGCGGGTGTTCCTCTTCAGGAGACTCCGATGTCCGTTGAGCACGCTGCGGTACAACGCGCCGATTTCGACCAGGTAATGGTTCCCAACTACGCGCCTGCCGCTTTCATTCCGGTGCGTGGCGCCGGTTCCCGGGTCTGGGATCAGGCCGGCCGTGAGCTGATCGACTTCGCCGGCGGGATTGCCGTCAACGTTTTGGGCCACGCGCATCCGGCGCTGGTCGGCGCGTTGACCGAACAGGCGAACAAGCTGTGGCACGTGTCCAACGTGTTCACCAACGAACCGGCCCTGCGTCTGGCGCACAAGCTGATCGACGCCACGTTTGCCGAGCGCGTGTTCTTCTGCAACTCCGGCGCCGAAGCCAACGAGGCCGCGTTCAAGCTGGCCCGTCGCGTCGCATTCGACCGTTTCGGCACCGAGAAATACGAAATCATCGCCGCGCTGAACAGCTTCCACGGCCGTACCCTGTTCACCGTCAACGTCGGTGGCCAGTCGAAGTACTCCGACGGTTTCGGCCCGAAAATCACTGGCATCACCCACGTTCCCTACAACGATCTGGCCGCGCTGAAAGCCGCGGTGTCCGAGAAGACCTGCGCGGTCGTGCTGGAACCGATCCAGGGCGAGGGCGGCGTACTGCCGGCCGAGCTGGCTTACCTGCAAGGTGCCCGCGAACTCTGCGATGCGAACAACGCGCTGCTGGTGTTCGACGAAGTGCAGACCGGCATGGGCCGCAGCGGCAAGCTGTTCGCCTACCAGCATTACGGCGTGACCCCGGACATCCTCACCAGCGCCAAGAGCCTGGGCGGTGGTTTCCCGATCGCGGCAATGATGACCACCGAAGCGCTGGCCAAACATCTGGTCGTCGGCACCCACGGCACCACTTACGGCGGCAACCCGCTGGCCTGCGCCGTCGCCGAAGCGGTGATCGACGTGGTCAACACCCCTGAGGTGCTGAACGGCGTGAACGCCAAGCACGACAAGTTCAAGACCCGCCTGCAACAGATCGGCGAGAAATACGGCCTGTTCACTCAGGTGCGTGGTCTCGGTCTGCTGATCGGTTGCGTGCTGAGCGAAGCGTGGAAAGGCAAGGCCAAGGACATCTTCAACGCCGCCGAACAGGAAGGCCTGATGATTCTCCAGGCTGGCCCGGACGTGATCCGTTTCGCCCCGAGCCTGGTGGTGGAAGACGCCGATATCGACGCCGGTCTCGACCGCTTCGAACGTGCTGCAGCGAAGTTGACGCAAGCCTGATGGACCTTTCGGCGCCTGGAGTTTTTCCGGCGCCGAACCAATTTTTGATACCGGGCACATTCACCTGTTGGATTGAACCTGTGGTGAGGGGATTTATCCCCGATGGGCTGCGCAGCGGCCCCAGATTTTTGGGGGTGCTTCGCCCCCCAGCGGGGATAAATCCCCTCGCCACAAGTCCCATTCCTGCATCGATCTTTATGTGGGCCCGGTTTTTTCTGTGAATATTGAAGAGAAAGGAGTGACACCATGCTGGTGATGCGCCCCGCGCAAATGGCTGATCTGGGCGAGGTACAGCGTCTGGCTGCGGACAGCCCGATTGGTGTCACTTCCTTGCCGGATGACGTGGAACGTCTGAGCGACAAGATCGCCGCGAGCGAAGCCTCGTTCGCCGCCGAAGTGAGCTTCAACGGTGAAGAGAGTTACTTCTTCGTCCTCGAAGACTCGAGCACCGGCAAACTGGTCGGCTGCTCGGCCATCGTCGCTTCCGCCGGTTATTCGGAGCCGTTCTACAGCTTCCGCAACGAGACCTTCGTCCACGCCTCCCGCGAGCTGAAGATTCACAACAAGATCCACGTGCTCTCGCAGTGCCACGACCTGACCGGCAACAGCCTGCTGACCAGTTTCTATGTGCAGCGCGAACTGGTCGGATCGCCGTGGGCCGAGCTCAATTCCCGTGGCCGTCTGCTGTTCGTCGCCAGCCATCCTGAGCGTTTTGCCGATTCGGTGGTGACCGAGATCGTCGGTTACAGCGACGAGAATGGCGACTCGCCGTTCTGGGATGCGATCGGACGTAATTTCTTCGACCTCAACTACGCCGAGGCCGAGCGCCTGTGCGGGCTGAAAAGCCGCACCTTCCTCGCCGAGCTGATGCCGCATTACCCGATCTATGTGCCGCTGCTGCCGGACTCCGCCCAAGAGGCGATGGGCCAGGTGCACCCGCGTGCGCAGATCACCTTCGACATCCTGATGCGCGAAGGCTTCGAAACCGATCACTACATCGACATCTTCGACGGCGGCCCGACCCTGCATGCGCGGGTTTCCGGGATCCGTTCGATCGCCCAGAGCCGCGTGGTGCCGGTGAAGATCGGCGAGCCGGTCAAAGGTGCCGGGCGTCAGTACCTGGTGGCCAACGCGCAGTTGCAGGATTACCGCGCGGTGTTGCTGGAGCTGGATTACGCGCCGGGCAAACCGGTGACGCTGGATATGGAAGCGGCCGAAGCCCTGGGCGTCGGTGAAGGTGCCAGCGTGCGCCTGGTGGCGGTTTAACGCCTTAGCGAGTTTCACGGGTGGCGCGAGCGGCCCGTTTGAGGAGATAGCATGATTGTTCGTCCCGTACGCAGCAGCGATTTATCCGCGCTGATCGACCTGGCCCGCAGCACCGGCACCGGCCTGACCACATTGCCGGCCAACGAAGAGCGCCTGACCCACCGGGTCGGCTGGGCCGAGAAGACCTTTCGCGGCGAAGCCGGGCGTGGCGATGCGGACTATCTGTTCGTGCTCGAAGACGATGACGGCCGCGTGGTGGGGATTTCCGCCATCGCCGGCGCGGTCGGCCTGCGTGAGCCCTGGTACAACTTCCGCGTCGGTCTGACGGTCAGCGCTTCGCAAGAGCTGAACATCTACCGCGAAATCCCGACGCTGTTTCTGGCCAACGACCTGACCGGCAATTCCGAGCTGTGCTCGCTGTTCCTGCACGCTGATTACCGCAACGGCCTCAACGGCCGGATGCTGTCCAAGGCGCGCATGCTGTTCATCGCTGAGTTCCCGGAGCTGTTCGGCAACAAGATCATCGCCGAAATGCGTGGCGTGTCCGATGACGCCGGGCGCTCGCCGTTCTGGGAAAGCCTCGGCCGGCACTTCTTCAAGATGGAATTCAGCCAGGCCGATTACCTGACCGGCGTCGGCAACAAGGCGTTCATCGCCGAACTGATGCCGAAATTTCCGCTGTACACCTGCTTCCTTTCGCCGGACGCGCGCAACGTCATCGGCCAAGTGCACCCGGACACCGAGCCGGCGCTGGCCATGCTCAAGAGCGAAGGCTTCAGCTATCAGGGTTACGTCGACATCTTCGACGCCGGGCCGGCCATCGAATGCGAAACCAGCAAGATCCGCGCGGTGCGTGACAGCGAAGCGCTGGTGCTGGCCGTCGGCACGCCGGGCGATGACGCCACGCCGTTCATCATCCACAACCGCAAGCGCGAGGATTGCCGCATCACGGCTGCACCAGCGCGCCTGGCTGCGGGCACCCTGGTGGTCGATCCGCAGACCGCGAAACGTCTTCAACTCAGCGCCGGCGATCAGGTTCGCGCCGTGGCGCTGTCCGCTGCACGGGAGTCGAAATAATGAATTCGCTATACATCGCAGGTGAGTGGCTGGCCGGTCAGGGCGAGGCCTTTCAATCGCTGAACCCGGTGACCCAGCAAGTGCTGTGGGCGGGCGAGGGCGCCACTGCTGCGCAGGTCGAATCGGCGGTTCAGGCTGCTCGCCAGGCATTTCCTCAGTGGGCACGTCGCACCCTCGAGGAGCGCATCAGCGTCCTCGAAGCTTTCGCCGCTGCGTTGAAAAACCACGCTGACGAACTGGCTCGCACCATCGGCGAAGAAACCGGCAAACCGCTGTGGGAAGCTGCGACCGAAGTCACCAGCATGGTCAACAAGATCGCGATTTCGGTGCAGAGCTACCGCGAGCGCACCGGCGAGAAGAGCGGCCCATTGGGCGACGCCACCGCCGTGTTGCGCCACAAGCCCCACGGCGTGGTCGCGGTGTTCGGCCCTTACAACTTCCCCGGTCACCTGCCTAACGGTCATATCGTCCCGGCACTGCTGGCCGGTAACAGCGTGCTGTTCAAGCCCAGCGAACTGACGCCGAAAGTCGCCGAGTTGACGGTCAAGTGCTGGATCGAAGCCGGCCTGCCGGCAGGCGTGTTGAACCTGCTGCAGGGCGCGCGGGAAACCGGCATCGCTCTGGCGGCGAATCCGGGTATCGACGGTCTGTTCTTCACTGGTTCGAGCCGCACCGGCAATCATCTGCACCAGCAATTCGCCGGGCGTCCGGACAAGATCCTTGCGCTGGAGATGGGCGGCAACAACCCGCTGGTGGTCGATCAGGTCGCTGATCTGGACGCGGCGGTGTACACGATCATTCAGTCGGCATTCATTTCCGCCGGCCAGCGCTGCACTTGCGCCCGCCGTCTGCTGGTGCCGCAAGGCGCGTGGGGCGACAGCCTGCTCAAGCGTCTGGTTGAAGTCAGTTCGACCATTGAAGTCGGTGCCTTCGATCAGCAACCGGCACCGTTCATGGGCTCGGTGATTTCCCTCGGCGCGGCGAAAGCGCTGATGGATGCGCAGGAACAACTGCTGGCCAACGGCGCGGTGGCGCTGCTGGAAATGACTCAGCCACAGGCGCAGTCGGCTTTGCTGACCCCGGGCATTGTCGATGTGACGGCCGTGGCCGAGCGTCCGGACGAAGAACTGTTCGGGCCGCTGCTGCAAGTGATCCGCTATGCCGATTTCGGCGCGGCGATCACTGAAGCCAACAACACCGCTTATGGACTGGCCGCCGGTTTGCTCTCCGATTCCGAAGCGCGTTACCAGCAGTTCTGGCTGGAAAGCCGCGCCGGCATCGTCAACTGGAACAAACAGCTGACTGGTGCCGCGAGCAGCGCGCCATTCGGCGGTGTCGGCGCCTCGGGCAACCACCGCGCCAGCGCCTATTACGCAGCGGACTACTGCGCATACCCGGTGGCGTCGCTGGAAACCCCGAGCCTGGTGTTGCCATCGGCTCTGACGCCTGGCGTGAAAATGGCGTAGCGCCCATTCGCGAGCAGGCTCGCTCCCACAGGTTCAGTGGTGTTCACACATTTTGTGTCCAACCTAAATCCTGTGGGAGCGAGCCTGCTCGCGAAGGCCGCGCCTCGGTCGCAAAGAATAGTTACTGAAGCCTATAACAACAGATTCTCGTGGAGCCTCGCTGATGAAATCCTATGAAGTCAATTTTGACGGTCTAGTGGGGCCGACCCATAACTACGGTGGTCTGTCCTACGGCAACGTCGCCTCGCAGAGCAACAGTCAGCAATCCTCGAACCCGAAGGAAGCGGCGCTGCAAGGTCTGGCAAAAATGAAAGCGCTGATGGACATGGGCTTTCAGCAAGGCGTGCTGGCTCCGCAGGAACGTCCCGACGTGGCGGCGCTGCGTCGTCTGGGCTTCAGCGGCACTGACGCGCAGGTGATCGAGCGCGCCGCCAAAGAAGCGATGCCGCTGCTGGTCGCCAGTTGCTCGGCGTCGAGCATGTGGGTGGCCAACGCCGCCACGGTCAGCCCAAGTGCCGATACCGCTGACGGCCGTGTGCACTTCACCGCCGCCAACCTCAATTGCAAATATCACCGCAGCATCGAACACCCGACCACCAGCCGCGTGCTCGGCGCGATGTTCGCCGATCAACAGCACTTCGCCCATCACGCCGCATTGCCGGCGGTGGCGCAGTTCGGCGACGAAGGCGCGGCCAACCACACGCGTTTCTGCCGTGAGTACGGCGAGGCGGGCGTCGAGTTTTTCGTGTTCGGCCGCAGTGCGTTCGACAACCGTTTCCCGGCGCCGCAGAAATACCCTGCACGCCAGACCCTCGAAGCCTCGCAAGCCGTCGCGCGTCTGCACGGTCTGCGTGACGAAGGCGTGGTCTACGCGCAACAGAATCCCAACGTCATCGATCAGGGCGTGTTCCACAACGACGTGATCGCTGTGGGCAACGGTGAAGTGCTGTTCTATCACGAGGACGCGTTCCTCGAGACCGACAAGATGCTCGCCGAACTGCAAGGCAAACTGGCCAAGGTCGGTGGTAACTTCCAGTCCGTTTGCGTGCCGCGTTCGGCAGTCACCGTGGATGACGCGGTGCGTTCCTACCTGTTCAACAGCCAGTTGCTCTCGCGTCCTGACGGTTCGATGCTGCTGATCGTGCCGCAGGAATGCCAGGCCAACGAACGCGTCTGGGCTTATCTGCAAAGCCTGACCAGCTCCGGCGGAATGATCCGCGAAGTTAAAGTCTTCGATCTCAAGCAAAGCATGCAGAACGGCGGTGGCCCGGCGTGCCTGCGTCTGCGCGTGGCGCTGAATGAAACCGAACTGGCGGCGGTCAACCCAGGCGTTATCATGACGGCCCCGTTGTACGGTTCGTTGACCGCATGGGTTGAAAAGCACTACCGCGACCGCCTGAGCGAAACCGATCTGGCGGACCCGCAATTGTTGCTTGAATGCCGGACGGCACTGGATGAACTGACGCAAATCCTTAAACTGGGCGCGGTTTATCCCTTCCAGATCAATTGATCGCCAGCGCGCTGCCTGAACGTGGCGCGCGGCGTGTCACCCCAAGAGAGTAAAAACATGAGCGATTCCCTGCAGCTGATCCTTGAAGACACCGACGGCACGCAATTGCAAACCTCGTGCACCCGCGTTGCGGTCATGTGGCAAGGCAAAGAGCTGTGGATCCAGCAGGACGGCCGTGGCCAGCTGCTGATCGGCGTGGACGTCGAGGAAGGTGACGAAGAGTACGCCAACCTGCTGCTGCGCCCATTGGCGACTAATCTGGTAAGTCTGCAACTGGAAATGGAACCGGCTGACCTCGGCGCTGACGAGGATCACGTACACGGCCCGGATTGCAACCACGACCACTAAGGAAACCGCTCTATGCTCGCCCTCGGCAAACTGCTTGAACTGACCCTCGCCGGCCGCGAACCGGCGGAGAAGACTCAACTGACTGTCGAAGGCGTGCGCATGCGCTGGTTGAGCGAAGGGGCGCTGGAAGTGCGGCCCCCGGAAGCGCGCGACAATGGCCTGGACTTGCTGCTGTCGGCAGGCATCCATGGCAACGAAACGGCACCGATCGAGTTGCTTGATCGGCTGCTGCACGACATCGCGCGCGGCGATCTCAAGCCGCGCGCACGCATTCTGTTCCTGTTCGGCAACCCGGAAGCGATTCGCAAGGGTGAGCGTTTCGTCGAGCAGGACGTCAATCGACTGTTCAACGGTCGCCACGAACAAAGCAGCGGCTCGGAAGCGTTGCGCGCCTGTGAGCTGGAACGGCTGGCGGCGAGTTTCTTCAGCAAGCCCGATCGCGAGCGTCTGCACTACGACCTGCACACCGCGATTCGTGGTTCGAAGATCGAACAGTTCGCCTTGTACCCGTGGAAGGAACGGCGCCAGCATTCCCGTCGCGAACTGGCGCGCCTGCGCGCCGCCGGCATGGAAGCAGTGCTGTTGCAGAACAAACCATCCATCGTGTTCAGTTCGTACACCTACGACAAACTCGACGCCGAGGCTTTCACCCTGGAACTGGGCAAGGCGCGGCCGTTCGGGCAGAACGATGGCGTCAACGTCTCACTGCTGGAAACCCGCCTGAAGCAGATCATCGAAGGCGCTGAGCCGGAGACAGAAGAAGGGCTGGATGGTTTGCAGCTGTTCAGCGTGGCGCGGGAAATCATCAAGCACAGCGATGCGTTCCGCCTGAATCTGCCAGCTGACATCGAAAACTTTTCCGAGCTGGAACCGGGTTATGTGCTGGCCGAAGACCTGGCCAATACCCGCTGGGTGATCGAAGAGCAGGGCGCACGAATCATCTTCCCCAACCCCAAGGTCAAGAACGGCCTGCGCGCCGGCATTCTGATCGTCCCGACCACCGACGAAAACCTCGCCTGATAGCGACATCTGAATCGGCACAAAACCAATGTGGGAGCGAGCCTGCTCGCGAAAGCGGTCTACCAGTCAACTTGTCGTCGGCTGGCAGTCCCTCTTCGCGAGCAGGCTCGCTCCCACATTTGATTTGAGTGAGGTCAAAAACTCACTCGACGTTACACGGCTACCGCACGCGGCTCCGTGCGACGCAACGCGCGAATCTTCTGCAACGTATCGGCGCAAGTCCGCGCTGCTTCCTGACCCTTGTGCACAAAGTGCTCGAAGAAGAACTTTTGATGCTCTTCGCCCGAATGGAAGTGGTGCGGGGTGAGCGACACCGAGAACACCGGCACTTCGGTTTCCAACTGCACCTGCATCAGGCCGCTGACCACCGATTGCGCGACGAATTCGTGGCGATAAATGCCGCCGTCCACCACCAAAGCGGCGGCGACAATACCAGCGTAACGGCCTGACTTGGCCAGCAGCTTTGCGTGCAGCGGCATTTCAAAGGCGCCGCCGACTTCAAAAAAGTCGATGTCCGCTTCCTGATAACCCTGCACCAGCATTTCAGCGACGAAGCCTTTACGGCTCTGGTCGACGATTTCCTTGTGCCAGCAGGCCTGGATGAACGCGACGCGCTCGCCTTGTGGGTGTTTGCTTTTGCTGTCGATAGCGGTGGGTTGCATGTTCTGACTCCTGTTTGTGTGAAAAACAGGGCGTTATGAATCGAAAGGGATGCAAGGGTGCGAACGCAGGCACGGATGCACGCGGACGGCCCTTTGGCGTCGATCCCGTTCTCTCTTCATCCGGACTATGACCGTCGGCCCCGGAATCACACCGGGTCTGCTGACCTTGCCGATGCACCCGATCCAAGCCGTGTGCAGCGCCAAGCGCTCGCGGGCTATGCGCATTGCGCGCAATTACCGCCGGTGGGGAATTGCACCCCGCCCTGAGAACGTTTTCGCCGCCCATAGGCGGGCGGCGGCAAGTTTGTAACACATATTTCCCGGCCATGCACATGACACTGCGGGAGCGAGCCCGCTCGCGAAAGCGGCTTCACATTCAACGAAGATGCTGACTGTTACTCCGCTTTCGCGAGCAGGCTCGCTCCCACATGGGCTTTGTCTGCTCGAGGAAGAATGGGATTTTTCCTCGTTCTAGGGTTGATTAATCTGTGCGATGACCGCAGTAATCCCACTTCACAAAGGGATTTCCCCATCTGACCAGAGGCCAGGTTCATGAGCGTTATCGATCTTCGCAGCGACACCGTCACCCAACCGACTCCCGCCATGCTCGACGCGATGACCGCAGCGGACACCGGCGACGATGTGTACGGCGAAGATCCGACGGTCAATCGCCTCGAGGCCGAACTGGCCGAGCGCTTGGGCTTTGCTGCTGCGCTGTTCGTGCCGACCGGGACCATGAGCAACCTGCTCGGCCTGATGGCGCACTGCGAGCGTGGCGACGAATACATCGTCGGTCAGCAGGCGCACACCTATAAGTACGAAGGTGGCGGGGCGGCGGTGCTCGGTTCGATTCAGCCGCAGCCGCTGGAAGTGCAGGCCGACGGTTCGCTGGATCTGGATCAGGTCGCCGCCGCGATCAAACCGGACGATTTCCATTTCGCCCGCACGCGTTTGCTGGCGCTGGAAAACACAATGCAGGGCAAAGTGCTGCCGCTGGAATATCTGGCGCGCGCGCGACGCTTTACTCAGGAACACGGCCTGCAATTGCACCTGGACGGGGCGCGGCTGTACAACGCGGCGGTCAAGCTTGGCGTCGATGCCCGTGAGATCACCCAGCATTTCGATTCGGTGTCGGTGTGCCTGTCCAAAGGCCTCGGCGCACCGGTCGGTTCGGTGCTGTGCGGTTCCGAGCAACTGATCGGCAAAGCGCGGCGTTTGCGCAAAATGGTCGGTGGCGGCATGCGTCAGGCCGGGTTGCTCGCGGCGGCTGGCTTGTACGCACTGGATCATCACGTCGAACGGCTGGCGGACGACCATGCCAACGCACAGTTGCTGGCCGAGGGCTTGCGTGAAGCCGGTTTCATCGTCGAGCCAGTGCAAACCAACATGGTTTATGTGCAAATGGGCGACAGGGCCGCAGCACTCAAGGACTTTGCCGGCGAACGCGGGATCAGGCTCAGCGCCGCTGCGCGCTTGCGCATGGTCACGCACATGGACGTCAGCCGCGCGCAAATCGAGCAAGTGATCGCGACATTCGTCGAGTTTTCACGCAAGTGACAGCGTCAGCCGTCCAATTGACCGTTTCTATCGTATAAACACGCTGTACCCCGCGCGCAGGGCCGATATAATGCGGCCCTTTGCCGTCGCTTCGTCTCATGACGTTTCGAACAGGCCTTTGGCCGCAGCCTCCGTGGAAGAACCTAATGAAAAGCGCAGAAATCCGTGAAGCCTTCCTTCGCTTCTTCGAAGAGCAAGGCCACACCCGTGTAGCCTCCAGCTCTTTGATTCCGGGCAACGACCCAACCCTGCTGTTCACCAACGCGGGGATGAACCAGTTCAAGGACTGCTTCCTGGGCCAGGAAAAACGTGCGTACACCCGTGCCACCAGCAGCCAGAAATGCGTGCGCGCCGGCGGCAAGAACAGTGACCTGGAAAACGTCGGTTATACCGCGCGTCACCACACGTTCTTCGAAATGCTCGGCAACTTCAGCTTCGGCGACTACTTCAAGCACGACGCGATCACCTTCGCCTGGACCTTCCTCACCGGCGTGCTCAAGCTGCCGAAGGAAAAGCTCTGGGTCACCGTCTACGCCACCGACGACGAAGCGTATGACATCTGGACACAGAAAATCGGTGTGCCGGCCGAGCGCATGATCCGCATCGGCGACAACAAAGGCGCGCCGTACGCTTCCGACAACTTCTGGACCATGGGCGATACCGGCCCGTGCGGCCCGTGCACCGAGATTTTCTACGATCACGGCGAGCACATCTGGGGCGGCCCGCCGGGCTCGCCGGAAGAAGATGGCGATCGCTACATCGAAATCTGGAACAACGTGTTCATGCAGTTCAACCGCACCGCCGACGGTGTGTTGCATCCGTTGCCAGCGCCGTCGGTGGACACCGGCATGGGCCTGGAGCGGATCAGTGCGGTGATGCAGCACGTCAACTCCAACTACGACATCGACCTGTTCAAGAACCTGCTCAAGGCTTCGGCTGAAGCGATCGGCTGCGAAAACGGCGATCAGTCGTCGCTCAAAGTCGTTTCCGACCACATCCGTTCCTGCGGTTTCCTGATCGCCGACGGCGTGCTGCCGTCCAACGAAGGTCGCGGTTACGTGCTGCGCCGGATCATCCGTCGCGCCTGCCGTCACGGCAACAAGCTCGGCGCCACCGGCAGCTTTTTCTACAAGATCGTCGCGGCGCTGGTCGCCGAAATGGGCGAAGCCTTCCCGGAACTGAAGAAGCAGCAAAGCAACATCGAGCGCGTCCTCAAGGCTGAAGAAGAGCAGTTCTCCAAGACCCTGGAGCACGGCCTGAAAATCCTCGAGCAGGATCTGGCCGAACTCAAAGGCACCGTGGTGCCGGGCGACGTGGTGTTCAAACTCTACGACACCTACGGCTTCCCGATGGACCTGACCGCCGACATCGCCCGCGAACGCGGCTTGACCGTTGACGAAGCCGGCTTCGAGCGCGAGATGGAAGCGCAGCGTGTTCGCGCGCGTTCGGCCAGCTCGTTCGGTCTGGACTACAACACCCTGGTCAAGGTCGACGTGGCCACCGAGTTCACCGGTTACGCCGCCACCAGCGGCTCGGCGAAAATCGTTGCCATCTATAAGGATGGTCAGTCGGTCGACGTGCTGAGCGAAGGTCAGGAAGGCGTGATCGTGCTCAACCAGACGCCGTTCTACGCCGAATCCGGTGGCCAGATCGGCGACTGCGGTTTCATTCAGGCCGGCAGCAGCCGCTTCGACGTGCGCGATACCACCAAGACCGGCGGCGCATTCCTGCACCACGGTGTGCTGGCCTCGGGCAGTCTGACCATCGGCGCACCGGTGGAAACTCACGTCGACGCCGAAGTACGTCACGCCACCGCGCTGAACCACTCGGCTACTCACTTGCTGCACGCCGCGCTGCGTCAGGTGCTGGGCGAACATGTGCAGCAGAAAGGTTCGTTGGTCGACAGTCAGCGTCTGCGTTTCGACTTCAGCCACTTCGAAGCGATCAAGCCAGAACAGATCAAGCAGCTGGAAGACATCGTCAACGCCGAGATTCGCAAGAACTCCGCCGTTGAAACCGAAGAAACCGACATCGAAACCGCGAAGAACAAAGGCGCCATGGCGCTGTTCGGCGAGAAGTACGGCGACAGCGTGCGCGTGCTGAGCATGGGCGACTTCTCGGTCGAGCTGTGCGGCGGTATCCACGCCAACCGTACCGGCGACATCGGCCTGCTGAAAATCATCAGCGAAGGCGGTGTGGCATCGGGCGTGCGTCGTATCGAGGCAGTCACCGGTGCTGCGGCGCTGGCCTACTTGAACGCGGCAGAAGAACAACTCAAGGAAGCGGCCAGCCTGGTCAAGGGCAGCCGCGACAACCTGATCGACAAGCTCTCGGCGGTACTGGAGCGCAACCGTCTGCTGGAGAAACAACTCGAGCAGTTGCAGGCCAAGGCAGCCAGCGCGGCGGGCGACGATCTGTCGGCCTCGGCGGTGGACGTCAAGGATGTGAAGGTGCTGGCCGCCCGTCTGGACGGTCAGGATGGCAAGGCGCTGCTGGCGCTGGTCGATCAGCTGAAAAACAAACTCGGCCGCGCAGTGATCCTGCTCGGCGGTGTCCATGAGGAAAAGGTCGTACTGGTTGCAGGCGTAACCAAGGACCTGACTGGCCAACTCAAAGCCGGTGATTTGATGAAACAGGCTGCTGCGGCAGTGGGCGGGAAGGGCGGTGGTCGTCCGGACATGGCGCAGGGCGGCGGTGTCGATGCCGCTGCGCTGGATGGCGCACTGGCGCTGACCGTTCCATTCGTCGAGCAGGCTTTATAAGACGGCTCGCCAGGCCTGCAGTCTAGTGGCGGGCCTGGCGACTGTTCGAAAGATTATTGGGCGCCCTTCATGGGCAGAGGCGGCTTTGAAATGGCTTTGATCGTACAGAAATTTGGAGGCACCTCGGTCGGCACTGTCGAGAGAATCGAGCAGGTCGCCGACAAGGTTAAGAAATTCCGCGATGCCGGCGATGACCTGGTGGTTGTGCTGTCTGCAATGAGCGGCGAAACCAACCGTCTGATCGATCTGGCCAAGCAAATCAGTGGCGAGGCGCAACCGGTTCCGCGCGAGCTGGACGTGATCGTCTCCACCGGTGAGCAGGTGACGATTGCCCTGTTGGCCATGGCGCTGATCAAGCGCGGTGTGCCGGCGGTGTCGTACACCGGCAATCAGGTACGGATCCTGACCGACAGTGCGCACAATAAAGCGCGTATCTTGCAGATTGATGACCAGAAGATTCGCGGTGATCTGAAGGCTGGCCGTGTGGTGGTTGTCGCCGGTTTCCAGGGCGTCGACGAGCACGGCAACATCACCACCCTCGGTCGCGGCGGTTCCGATACCACGGGCGTGGCACTGGCTGCGGCCTTGAAAGCGGATGAATGCCAGATCTACACCGATGTCGACGGTGTCTACACCACCGACCCGCGTGTGGTGCCGGTCGCTCAGCGTCTGGACAAGATCACCTTCGAAGAGATGCTGGAAATGGCCAGCCTCGGTTCCAAGGTCCTGCAGATCCGTGCGGTGGAATTCGCCGGCAAGTACAACGTTCCGCTGCGCGTACTGCACAGCTTCAAGGAGGGTCCGGGCACCCTCATTACTATTGATGAAGAGGAAACCATGGAACAGCCGATCATTTCCGGCATCGCTTTCAACCGCGATGAAGCCAAGCTGACCATCCGTGGCGTGCCAGACACCCCGGGCGTGGCGTTCAAGATTCTCGGCCCGATCAGTGCCGCGAACATCGAAGTCGACATGATCGTGCAGAACGTCGCGCACGATAACACCACCGACTTCACCTTCACCGTGCACCGCAACGACTACCAGGCTGCACAGACCGTGCTGGAAAACACCGCTCGCGAAATCGGTGCCCGTGAAGTGGTTGGCGACACCAAGATCGCCAAGGTCTCGATCGTCGGCGTCGGCATGCGTTCCCACGCAGGCGTGGCCAGCCGCATGTTCGAATCCCTGGCAAAAGAAAGCATCAACATCCAGATGATCTCGACTTCGGAAATCAAGGTTTCCGTAGTGATCGAAGAGAAGTACCTGGAACTGGCCGTGCGCGCGCTGCACACGGCTTTCGAACTGGATGCTCCGGCCCGTCAGGGCGAGTAATCCGATTCTGTGAAGGGCGCGGTCTGACCGCGCCCTTTATTTTTGAATGGCGCGAGCCCCGGAACTGTTCTTTTGCTCGCGCTGGTCAATACTCAGGCATGTAGGGCTACGATCGCTGCGGTTGTAGGTCGGGTGCCTTTTTTTTGCAGACTGTTGTCCCTGAAATGAATGGCGTAAGGAGAAAGGTATGCTGATTCTGACTCGTCGGTGCGCGGAAAGCCTGATTATCGGTGACGGCGAAATCACCGTGACCGTGCTCGGCGTCAAAGGAAACCAGGTGCGTATCGGCGTCAACGCTCCGAAAGAGGTTGCGGTGCACCGTGAGGAAATTTACCTGCGTATAAAGAAAGAGAAGGACGAAGAACCAAGCCATTAATTTTTATCGTTTTTTATGTTTGCAAACGGGGAAGAAGCTGGTTAATATACGCCCCGTGTTGCGGAGAGCTGGCCGAGTGGCCGAAGGCGCTCCCCTGCTAAGGGAGTACACCTCAAAAGGGTGTCGGGGGTTCGAATCCCCCGTTCTCCGCCATTATTTGCTTAGTACGTCGTAATCTGGCTTCTTCTGTAAGTTGTTGAAATTACTAGAAAAAGTGTTTGACATAGAGATTAGACGGCCTATAATGCGCGGCAACAAATGCACTCGTAGCTCAGCTGGATAGAGTACTCGGCTACGAACCGAGCGGTCACAGGTTCGAATCCTGTCGAGTGCACCATTTAAGAGTTATTTGCTGTAAGGTGAGTAACTCGGTTTCAGCCAGTTGTGGTCTGGTTTAAAAACACAAAACGCACTCGTAGCTCAGCTGGATAGAGTACTCGGCTACGAACCGAGCGGTCACAGGTTCGAATCCTGTCGAGTGCACCATATACCAAGAAGCCCGCGTTTAACGCGGGCTTTTTGCTGTCCGGGATTTGGCTTTTCCCTTCACGCAACCTCTTTCATCAAAATCAATTTGAGCACTGCGGCCTCGCTTGAGGTCGTAACGATAGCTCGTGGTCGATGTGCGGGTGTTGATCTTGTCGGGCTTGCCCAGTGCGCTTTCGACGTCCCGCTGACTCATGCCGGCAATCACTCGCCGATTGATGATCGCTTCGCGCCGCTGTCTGTTGTCGATCAGGTTTCCACATTTATGTTCAGTGCCGCCGACGATGCCCGGTTCGCGTCCGCTGTCTTTCATGCCGGTCACAGCTTCGTGATTGAACTCCGGCATGATTGCGACCCAGCCGGGTGAATACGGGTGGACCTCCTGAATTGAGAGTTGCTCGCCAGTTGCGCAGCTCATCGACGTAAACGTGACGCTGCCGTCAGCAGCCTGGCAACGATGAAGTGTGGTGGCGTTGGCAGGCGTGAAGTGGAGCAGGGCGGTCAGTAGAAGAAGCGCTGGTTTTGCTGGCATTCGATGTCCTCCATGACGATCTAAGCTCAAGGGTAGTCGCTGCTTTTTGCATTGCCGGTGTGTTTTCTTTTCGAGATGAGTCGTCGCATTTGCACGGGTCAGGCAGGTGCTCAGGTTTGTTTCGCAAGCGCTTGTTTCAGCCGTGATTTTTTCAACGTTTTAAACCGTCAGGCGTGTATCATTGCGCCCGTCAGCCCCGCCGGGGCTTATGGAAAACCTCCATGGACTTACCCAGTAGTTGTTCAGTAAACCGTTTCACCAATCATGAATTGACTGATTGATCCTTCCGGCGTGCCCCGCTGCTGGGAGTGGAGTTCGCCTATGTCCGAAATCGAAGTAAAGAAAACACAGGAAAGCCTGCAGGACCGCCTGGCTCAGGTCGTCGAGTTGCTGCAGCGCCAGCGTGTCGTTGAAGACCTGACTCATCGCCAGGAAGGTCCGCACCACGACCGCGTGGAAAACCTGGTTCACCGGCAAAACCTCGTCGAGCTGCAACGCAAGCTCGATGATCTGCACTCCGCCGACGTCGCCTACATTCTCGAAGCCTTGCCGCTGGACGATCGTCTGACGCTCTGGCAACTGGTCAAGGCCGACCGCGACGGCGACATTCTTCTCGAAGTATCCGATTCCGTCCGTGAAACGCTGATCGCCGACATGGACGATCACGAGCTCCTGGCTGCCGCCAAGGACATGGACGCCGACGAACTCGCTGACCTGGCCTCCGAGCTGCCGCGAGACGTTGTCCATGAGTTGATGGAGAGTCTGGATAACCAGCAGCGCGAACGCGTGCGCTCGGCGCTGTCCTATGACGAGGATCAGGTCGGTGCGCTGATGGACTTCGAGATGGTGACGATCCGTGAGGACGTCAGCCTTGAAGTGGTTCTGCGCTATCTGCGTCGCCTCAAAGAGCTTCCCGGTCATACCGATAAACTGTTCGTGGTTGATTACGACGGCGTGCTCAAGGGCGTGCTGCCGATCAAGCGTCTGCTGGTCAACGATCCGGAGAAGCAGGTCGCGGAAGTGATGGCCAGCGATCCGGTGAGCTTCCACCCGGACGAAGATGCCTACGACGCTGCTCAGGCGTTCGAGCGTTACGACTTGATCTCCGCGCCGGTGGTCGACAAGAACGGCAAGCTGATCGGGCGTCTGACCATCGATGAAATGGTCGACCTGATCCGTGAGGAAAGCGAAAGCGAAGTCCTCAACATGGCCGGTCTGCGCGAAGAGGAAGATATCTTCGCCTCCGTGTGGAAATCCCTGCGTAACCGTTGGGCGTGGCTGGCGGTGAACCTGATCACTGCATTTGTGGCATCGCGGGTGATCGGTCTGTTCGAAGGTTCGATCGAGAAATTGGTGGCACTGGCGGCGCTCATGCCGATCGTGGCGGGTATCGGTGGCAACTCCGGTAACCAGACCATCACCATGATCGTGCGCGCCATGGCGCTGGATCAGGTCAGCACCGGCAACACTTCGCGCTTGATGCGCAAAGAGCTGGCGGTCGGTTTGATCAATGGTCTGGTCTGGGGCGGGGTGATCGGTGTGGTCGCGTACATGCTCTACGGCAGTTGGTCACTCGGCGTGGTAATGACGGCGGCGATGACACTCAACCTGTTGCTGGCGGCGTTGATGGGGGTGTTGATTCCGATGACGCTGGCGAAGATGGGCCGCGATCCGGCGATGGGTGCCAGTGTGATGATCACCGCAATGACCGACAGCGGTGGCTTCTTCATCTTCCTCGGGTTGGCGACAATCTTCCTGCTCTGACCTTGTGCAATGAAAAGCCCGTCAAATCGACGGGCTTTTTTGTGCCTGCCAAACAAATACGGGCGCAAGTACAAGTAACGGTGGCGAGGGGATTTATCCCCGCTGGACTGCGCAGCAGTCCCATTGTTTTTGGGGCTGCCATGCAGCCCAGCGGGGATAAATCCCCTCGCCACACTCCATTGCCAAGCGGCCATCTGTCATATCGCGGGCAAAAAAAAGCCAGCAATCATGCTGGCTTCAATATGTTCGGTATAACTCAGGACGCGTCTGCGGCCATTTCAGCGTCGTGGGCGATCAGCGACACCAGGGCGTTCTGCTGACGGTGCGACAGCTGACGGAAGCGCTGCAACAGCTCGCGCTCGTGCAGCGACAGCTCCGGGCTGTCCAGGCGCATGCTCAGCTCTTCGCCCAGTGCGCCTTCCTGAATAAGACTCTGCTCAAGGCGCGCAATGATTTCGGAGTTCATGCTGCGATGATGATTGCGAGCCACCTCGGCAATGCGTTCACGCATTCCGTCTGGCAGACGTACGACAAACTTGTCAGCCGTACGGCTGGAATAAATTGCCTGTTTCAATGGGCGCATATATTTAACCGGTTAGTTCAGGGGAGCGGTTCTCGGGATTGGCCGCAGGATGTGTGGTAGGACAAGCATCCGGACCAATTGGTTCAACCTGAATTGTTAAGAGGCCGGCATCATGCCTCAAAATTGCCAGATCATTGGCGTCAATTCTGTGACAAATATTGAGCCGGGTAAAGGCGTAATGCCAGCACCAGTTGTCAGAAATGCGGACTGGTTGGAAAACTTTCCATCCTTCCGTATCGCTGCCCGCTTTCGCATGCACATCTGTTGATGTCCGAAGACCTTAGAACGTGCATGCTATGCGGCTCGCTATTCTTGATCCCTATGTGTACAGGATAGTGGCAATTTGCCGATTTACTAGAGGCAGGACCCGTCGGAGGGCGTTTTCGGGATGGATGGCAAGCTTTTTTACCTGATGGGGCCGTCCGGTTCGGGCAAGGACAGCCTGATCGAAGCAGCGCGTGAGCCACTGCGTGAGTTGAACTGTGAAGTGATGCGCCGGGTGATTACCCGATCGGCGGAGTCAGTCGGCGAAGATGCAATCGGCGTGACGCCTGAAGAGTTCGACCGGCGACAGCACGCTGGCGCTTTTTCCTTAGCCTGGCAAGCCAACGGCCTCTCTTACGGCATTCCAAGGGAAATGGATGAATGGTTGCAAGCGGGCCGGCACGTATTGGTTAACGGGTCGAGAGCGAACCTGCGTCAAGCAATGGAGAAATATCCAACGCTGGTGCCGGTTCTGCTGACAGTCAACGATGAGGTCCTGCGTAAGCGCCTGCTCAAGCGTGGCCGGGAAACCCCTGAGCAAATCGACGCAAGACTCGCGCGCAACGCACTGTTCAAAGACCGCAGATCCAGCGACAGCCCCGTTCATCAGATCGAAAATTCTGTTGATCTTGCTGAAGCTGTCTCTGCATTACTTGAGCTGATCCGGCTCAACGCAGAACCGGATCAAACTTGATCTTGCGCCCTGCAATCAGCGCCAGCACAAACAGCACCGCAAACACGCCACAGCCAACCAGAGGCAAGGTGACTTCCGTCTCCTCGAACAGCGCCAGATGGGTAACGCCACTCAGTAAAGCGAGGATCAGAAATCCCGTCGCTGATTTGGACATGTTGTACTCCTGAAGATATTTCAAAAAACCAGACGTTCGGTGGTCGGCGCCGAGGCTAGCTCAGGCTCGCTGACCATTTGCGTAGAGGCATCGCTGCGATCACTCAGCACCGCCCACTGCGGCGCTTTCTGCACCTGCAAGTAATGCGGCATGCGCTGCGCCACTGGCTGCTCGATGTCCGCCTTGGGAAAAAAATGCGATCCGAGCAAGAAGGCCAATGCCGCTGCGTTTGCAAGCAAGAGGGTGCTGTTCATGGCACGACGCTCCAAATTGTTCTTTTTGATAGAACAGCCATAGCAGTCGCCGTGCCAACAGTGTAACGGCTGATAAGTCCTTTAAAAACAAGGGTTTGGTAAGCTTTTTCGGGCGGCACTGATTGCAAACTGCAATGACCGCTTTTTCGCGTAGTGCAAATTGCCCGGTAAAAGTTCCCGCAATCTTGCACGGCGCCTGCCTACACTTAAAAAGCCCTACGGACGACATGACAAAACAGGGGCCGGCCGTTAACATGCACGCCGTCTGTCGCGCCGCGTACAGCCCGATTCAATCAGTGTCTCAGTAGCTCAATTGGATAGAGCATCCCCCTCCTAAGGGGAAGGTTGCAGGTTCGAACCCCGCCTGGGACACCACTTCTTGAAAACGAAAAGCCCCGTCGCATTTATCCATTGCGACGGGGCTTTTTGGTTTGGTCGACGAACAGGCGTTTTGCACTGTTACAAACTCCGGGGTCCCACCTCTGCCGTTGCATCGGGGCATTTGCGCCGGTGCTGACTGACGATCAGTCGCCGTTCAGTTCGACTTTGCCGAGAGTGCTGCTGACGTCGGTGACATGCCGACGGCCGTGGACTTCGTAAGTAGTCCCGCTCGCCTCGACGCCCGGCTTGCGCACGGCCAGTTGAGCGAATAACCCCGTCTTTTCGCTGTAACTGCCGAACCAGTCAATCAGCGCTCCGATGTAGCATTCGCCGCCGATCATTACCGGCAAATCAGCGATCTTTTCGATGGTGTAGTGCCCTGGACCGTAGCTGTAGTAATCGTCGTCTCCGGCACCCGTGGGAGGAATTGGGCAAAGGGGCGCGTCAGGGTTTGAGTCCGATGCGATTTTCATTGCCTGAGTGATGGCTTGGTTGAGTGCCTCGTGCAGATCCGCGTCAAGCTCGTAGGTGCTGGTGCCATCCTCTTTATGTTGAGTCGTGGGCACCTGCAGGGCGTAACTGTAACGCACGGACACCTTCGGCACCTGACGATTGACCTTCAGCGGATTGAGCAGATACAGGTTGTCGACACCGTAGGCGCCGTTTCGGTAGGCGGCATAGATTCTGTCGTGAAGCTTGATCCAGCTGATTGCCTGATTGGCGCCACGGTCGTTGGTGTAGAACAGCGAGCTTTCCGGCTCGACCGATCTTTTGACGAACCGCTCGCCCGTGCGGCGCCAGGTTTCCACGTAGGTGAACAAGCCGGTGCCGCCTGCGTATGTGTCGACGATAAGGTCGCGCTGGCCATCATGGTCCAGATCCAGCAGTGCGTAGGAAGACCGTCCGGTCTCGGCGGCACCGTCGATGCTTGACGCGTTCAATGCTTTCCATTCGTCCTCGCCCACGCCTTTGGGGCGCGACTTGGGGAAGGTGGTTTGCTCGCCGTAGCTGTCGACTGGATCGCCCGCGAACGATGTCTGCGAAGACTCGAAAGCCCGTGCGGCCAAGGCATGTTCCAGCGCAAATTCCGGGTGGCCTTTGCTCTCGGCACGAATGCTCTCCTGCAGATCGTTCATCGCCTGAACATCCACGGTGTCCGGCTGCCACGCCACGGCGTGTGTCCACTGTGCCTTTAATATTTGCAGTCGCTGGCGGTAGCTGCCATCCAGGCAAGCGACATCGTCCGCGCAGGCGTTGCGGGTTTTCAGCCAGGCGCGCTGGGTGCGCTTGAGCTCAGGTTGCGTCGCTGTGGCAGCTGACATCAGTTGGCGATACAGCGTGCCCATCTGCGCGTCCAGCTCATAGAGCGTTTTGTTCGCGCAAATCGTGTTTTCCACGTCGTTCGCCGCTTTTTTGCAATCCATCGCTGCCGCTGTCGCTTGCTGGACAAAGACAAGCAAACACGCTGACAGGATGTAGCGTCCCTTGATGTACACGATTCAGTCCTTATGCAAATCCTTGAGCAGGCGCGCAGAGTAATACTCCAGGCAACATTCTTGAAGCTCCACCCTCAGGCCCCGGCACTTTTGGCCGATAACCCGAACGGTGAGTTCAGGCTCGCGCGAAATCGCTTGATGGCGCATGGCCTCCAGCTATCATCTGCGCGCCTGAAATCGCCTCGGTTCGTTTTCTTCAATTGCCTGGAAATCTTCGATGTCGTCGTATCACCAAAAAAGCTTTCTGATCGTCGATGATTTTTCCGATTTCCGCAGTTCCGTGCGTTCGATGTTGCGTGAGCTCGGCGTCAAGGATGTCGATACCGCCGACACCGGTGAACAGGCGCTGAAGATGTGTTCGCAGAAGTCCTACGATTTCATTCTTCAGGACTTCCACCTCGGCGATGGCAAGAAGAACGGCCAGCAGGTGCTCGAAGACCTGATGTCGGAAAAGCTCATCAGCCACGAAGCCGTTTTCGTCATGGTCACCGCCGAGACCAGTCAGGCGATGGTGCTCAGCGCGCTGGAGCACGAGCCGGATGCGTACCTGACCAAGCCTTTCAACCGTTCCGGACTGGCCCAGCGTCTTGAGCGTCTGGAACAACGCAAGACTTTGCTCAAACCGATTCTGCAGGCCCTTGATCGCGGTAAGCCGGTCGAGGTGCTCAATGCCTGTATTGCCTTGTGCAAACAGGACATCCGCTATTCGCCGCTGTGCCTGCGCTACCGCGCCGACGCCCTGCGTGACATGAACCAGAACGAAGCGCTGGAGCGGCTCTACGACGGCATCATTGCCGACCGTCCATTGCCGTGGGCCTTCGCTGGATTGGGCAAGTTGCTGTTCAAGCGCGGGCAGGTCTCGCAGGCCAAAGAAGTTTATGAAAAAGCCTTGAAAGTCTTTCCGATGATGCCGGCGCTGTATGACGGCATGGCCGATGTGCTGGTGGCCGAAGGCGACAGCAAAGGCGCGCAGCGAGTGCTCGAAGAAGCGATCCGTCTGTCGCCGCTGGCGGTGCGCCGTCAGGCGCTGCTCGGCAAACTGGCGATGGCCAACGAAGATTTCGAAACCGCCTCGCGGGCTTATCGTCAGGCCGTGGCGCAGGGCGCGCAGTCGCGTTTCAAGGACCCGGAAAGCAATCTCGGCCTGGCGCACGCGCTGATCAGCAAGGGTAGCGATCGCGGGCTCGACACGCGCACGCGACTGGAGATCAACACCACCCTCAGCGCTGTGGCCAAAGAAAACCCGAGCGACCCCGGTCTGCAGATTCGCGCGCGTTTGATGAAAGCCACCAGCCTGTTGCTCAACGACGCCGAAACCGCCGACAAGCTCACCGAACAGGCGCTGATGCGCCTCGATGGCATGGAGCAATTCATGAGTCCCGAGGCGGCGTTGCTGGTGGCCAAGCAGTTGCAGATGCTCGGTCAGGCCGAGGCGGGCACTTCGATGCTCAAGAGCTGCGCGGAGATCTACGGTGATGACCCGGCGGTGATGAAAGACATTGCCAAGCTCACCGACGATCCGACGATTCTCAGTTCGAGCAACGCTGCGGCCGATCTCAACCGTCAGGGCGTGCGCGTGTACAAGACCGGCAATCTGGTCGAGGCCCGCGAAGTGTTCCGCAAGGCGCTCAAGCTGCAACCGAAAAACATCAGTATCGCGCTGAACCTGGCCCAGTCGCTGCTGCACGGCACCGACACCAGTGTGCCGTCGGCGGAGCTGGAAGAATGTCGGGCCTGCCTGAAACTGGTGGGCCTGATGCCCGACACCGACGCGCGGTTTGCGCGTTATCAGAAGCTGAAAAGCAAGGCGTTTGGCGAATGAACCCAATAGATCCGGCGCTGGATTTTTCCACGGTGATTGCCTCCACCGTTCACGACATGAAGAACTCTCTGGCCATGCTGATGCAGGCGCACAGCCAATGGCTGGCGCGTCTGCCGAAAGAGCTGCGCGACGGCTCGGAGCAGGGCGTGATCGACTTCGAGTTCGCCCACCTCAACGGCATGCTCGTGCAGTTGCTGGGGCTGTACAAACTTGGCGTGAATCAGTTGCCGCTGCAGCCGGCGTATCACGAACTCGACGATTTCATCGAGGCGCAACTGGCCGCGCATCAGGAAGTGTTTGCCAGTCGCGGCATCATCGCCACTTATGAAGTCGACCCGTTGAGCCCGCTGGGTTTCTTCGATCGCGAGCTGATCGCCTCGGTGCTCGGCAACTGCATCAACAATGCGATTCGCTACGCCCGCGAGTCGTTGCTGATTACTGTCAGCGACGAAGCCGGGCAACTGGTGTTGAGCATCAACGACGATGGCGACGGCTATCCGGCAGAGATGCTCGAGCGTCAGGCCGATTATGTGCAGGGCATCAATCACAGCAGCGGCAGCACCGGCCTCGGTCTGTATTTCGCCAATCGCATCGCGGCGCTGCATCAGCGCAACGGCGTGGAAGGGCGCACCGAAATCAGCAATGGCGGGCCGTTGGGCGGTGGGGTGTTCAGCCTCTACTTGCCCTGAGGTCTGGTGTAGGAGCTGCCGAAGGCTGCGATCTTTTGATTTTAAAAAGCAAGATCAAAAGATCGCAGCCTCGTTGCACTCGTCAGCTCCTACGTCTCCTGCACAAGATCGGGATTTTTGTGGGCGCTGCTTGATATTCCGAACAGCCGCAGCCTATTTTGTCCGGGTCGCCGTTCGCGGCTCGCACAACAACAAGGATTGCGTCATGACAACCGATGGCCAGGGTTCACTCGCGCAGCGATTGACCGGCATTGATGAGATTGAATGTGTCACCCCGGATCTGAACGGTGTGCCACGGGGCAAGGTGATGACCGCCGAGGGTTTCCTCGAAGGGCGGCGTTTGCAGTTGGCGCGGGGTGTGCTGCTGCAATGCATCATGGGCGGCTATCCGCCGGCGCGGTTCTATGGCAGCGATGACGGCGATCTGGCGCTGGTCGCCGATCCTGCGCAGATTCACCGTTTGCCCTGGAGCGACGAGCCGCGTGCCATGGCGATTTGCGACGCCGACGAACTGAGCGGGGGGAGCTCAAGTCTCTCGACCCGTGGCCAGCTCAAAGCGGTCATCGCCCGTTACGCCGCGCACGGTCTGGCGCCGGTGGTGGCGACCGAACTGGAGTTTTTTGTCTTCGCACCGAACACCGATCCGACTCAGCCGTTCCGTCCGCCGGTGGGCCTCGACGGCCGCCGCGAGGATGGCCAGTCGGCCTTCAGCGTCAATTCCAACAACGGCCTGCGGCCGTTCTTCAGCGAAGTGTATAAATGCATGGCCGCCCTCGGCCTGCCGCGCGACACCTTCATGCATGAAATGGGCGTCAGCCAGTTCGAGATCAATCTGCTGCACGGCGATCCGCTGCTGCTGGCCGATCAGACGTTCCTGTTCAAGCATCTGCTCAAGGAGGTCGCGCTCAAGCATGGCCTGAGCGTGGTGTGCATGGCCAAACCGCTGGCGCACACGCCGGGCAGTTCGATGCATATTCACCAGAGCATCGTTGAGATCGGCAGCGGCAAGAATGTCTTCACTGACTCGAACGGCGAGCCGACGTCGATGTTCCGCCACTTCATCGGCGGGCAACAGGCAGGCCTCGCCGATTTCACCGCACTGTTTGCGCCCAACGTGAATTCCTATCAGCGCCTGTGTCATCCGTACGCGTCGCCGAACAATGCCTGCTGGTCCCATGACAATCGCGCCGCCGGCTTGCGTATTCCCGCCAGCTCGCCGGCCGCACGTCGGGTCGAAAACCGCTTGCCGGGCGCCGACGCCAATCCGTATCTGGCGATCGCCGCCAGTCTGGCCGCGGGTTTGCACGGCATCGAACAGGAGCTGGAGCCGAGCGCGGCAATCCAGGGGGAGTTCGCCGTGCCGGATAATCTGGCCTTGCCGTGTACCTTGCACGCCGCGCTTGAGCGTCTGAAACGTAGCCAGTTGGCGAGGGAACTGTTCGGGTCGGAGTTCATCGAAGGCTACATCGCTTCGAAGACCATGGAGTTGACCAGCTTCTTTGATGAAATCACTCCCTGGGAGCGCCGTGTACTGGCCGCCCAGGCCTGACGTATCGCTGCTGCCGGGCTGTCGTTCTGACCGCCCGGTATTTACTGCAAGGAGCCGCTCGGAACGCCGATGCGCCAAATCTGGAAATCCTTTCGAGCGCTGTATTTCGCCTCGCTGATGATGTTGATCGGCTCAGGCCTTCTTTCTACTTATCTGGCTTTGCGTCTGGCCGCCGACAATGTCGACGGGCTGTGGGTCGGTGCGCTGATGGCGGCCAACTATTTCGGTCTGGTGCTGGGCGGCAAGATCGGCCATCGCCTGATCGCCCGGGTCGGGCATATCCGTGCCTACTCGGCGTGTGCCGGGATCGTCGGCGCGGCGGTGCTCGGCCATGGTCTGGTGGACTGGCTGCCGGCGTGGCTGGTGCTGCGGACCATCGTTGGTCTAGGCATGATGT
Source organism: Pseudomonas sp. Leaf434 (assembly GCF_001425545.1). Classification (NCBI taxonomy): domain Bacteria; kingdom Pseudomonadati; phylum Pseudomonadota; class Gammaproteobacteria; order Pseudomonadales; family Pseudomonadaceae; genus Pseudomonas; species Pseudomonas sp. Leaf434. The sequence goes on from NZ_LMQZ01000008.1 coordinate 215,111, forward strand.
GTCAGTACATGGTCATCGAGAGCTGGCTCAACGAGCAGGCCGACGCCAATCAGCGTGGGCTGGTGTTCAGCGGTTACATGATCGCTTCGTATCTGGGCCTGGTGCTGGGCCAGCTGATTCTGGTCATGCACCCCGGCCTCGGGCTGGAACTGCTGATGCTGGTGGCGCTGTGCTTTGCCCTGTGCCTGGTGCCCGTGACGCTGACTCGACGGATTCACCCGGCGCCCCTGCATCCGGCGCCGATGGAGCCGCGCTTCTTTATCAAACGTGTGCCGCAATCGCTGAGCACGGTGCTCGGCGCCGGTCTGATCATCGGTTCGTTCTACGGTCTGGCGCCGCTGTATGCATCGCAACAGGGGCTGACGACCGAGCAGGTCGGTCTGTTCATGGGTAGCTGCATTTTTGCCGGCTTGCTGGTGCAGTGGCCGTTGGGCTGGTTGTCCGACCGTTATGACCGCGCATTGCTGATTCGCTGCTTTGCCGGGTTTCTGGCGGTGGCGGCGTTGCCGTTGGCGATCATGCCGCAGGTACCGCTGGAGGTGTTGTTCGTCGTCGGCTTCTTCTGTTCGCTGGTGCAGTTCTGCCTGTATCCGCTGGCGGTGGCGTTCTCCAATGACCACGTCGAAGGCGATCGCCGGGTGTCGCTGACCGCGATGTTGCTGGTGACCTATGGCGTCGGCGCGAGCATCGGGCCGCTGCTCGCGGGTGTGCTGATGAAGTTTCTCGGCAGTCAGAGCCTGTATGCGTTCTTCAGTTTCTTCGCGTTGGTGCTGGTCTGGCGGATTCGTCCGAAAGCAGTCACCAACCTGCATCAGGTCGACGACGCACCGCTGCATCACGTGGCAATGCCGGACAGCATGTCGAGTTCGCCGCTGGTGGCGGCGCTTGACCCGCGTGTTGATGAGCAGGTGGTGCAGGAGCAGATGGTGCAGGATCCGGCGCCGGTCACTCCTGAGCCAGAGCCCGAAGTGCAGCCGGAAGCAGTCGTTGAAACCGAACTGGACAGCGGCAATGACGATAAGCCTGCGCCGGATATCAGTGGTGGCAGGCCTTGAGTCGCACATAAACATCGGCGCATAAAAAAGGGCAGTCCCGCACAGGACTGCCCTTTTTATTGGTCGCTGCGACTCAGAGATCGTCTTTGTCGAAACGCCGTGCTTCACGCTGCAACTGGTAAACGAAACGCTCGACGTTGCGCGCAGCCTGGCCACTGATGTTGTGGAAGCGCAGACCGGCGAAGGTGATGTTGAGTTTTTCTTCGAAGTGCAGGTAGCGCAGCTCGACCGATGTTGGCTGATTGCCGAACAGCGGCGGGGCGATCAGGCGGTCGTAGACCTGGCCCAGTTGCAGGCGATCAGTGATGTCGCCTTCGAAACGGAATTTGCAGCCGGTGGCGGAGATGTCCAGCAGCTTGCCGTGCAGAGGAACCTTGAGCTTTTCGCCGCCCAGTTCAACGCTGACCAGGTCGGTGAGTTTCAACGCAGCGCGGAAGGCGTTGCGGCGCTGGTGGTAGACCACTTCGCTCGGCAGGTCGCCGGTGTAGAAACGGTCACCGTCGGATTCTTCGATGTTCAGCGTGCCGTTGCATTCCCAGGCGATGCGCACGCCGTCATGAAAGCCTTCGACCTTGAACGGCTCGCCAGCCTGGAGGAAGCGTTCGCCATCGCGTGGGATCATTTCGTCCAGGGCGATCGTTGCGGTTTCGCGATCAACCTTGATCAGGTAACTCTGAAAGCGCTGGCTGCGTTCATGGAAGGTGATGATCAGCGGATCGTGGCTGTCTTGCAGCTGGCGCAGGTTGCTGGAGATTTCCAGTGGCGTGGTGAGCACCTTCGGAGGCTGTGGAGCATCATCCGCGCTTAGGGTGTTGGACACGGTTCTTCAATCTCCAGACAAAATAAGACTACGACTGGCCAGTATTTTGCCAGCATGTTGCGCAGGTGGATAGTACAGGGTCAGCGAATGGCTCATGCCTGGCTGAGCGTTCGCGGCTTGACCGGTTTGGCAAAGGTCCCGCTGGCGTCGTACAGCGCTGGCGGCTCACCGCCGGTGAGGATCTTCAGCTGATTGGCCGTGGTCGCCTGCTGGATCTGGATCGACTGGCCATTCTTGACGTTGGCAGCCTGGCACTGGGCGATCAGCGCGGTCAGGGCATCGCCCTGGGTCAGCAACTGGTCGCCAATGCTCGACTGGCTGGCCAGTTGCTCAAGACCTGTGCGATCGGTCGGCAGGTTGAGGCTAGCGAGGATTTCGCTGCGCTTGCGGCCATGCTGCTCGAGCAGAATGATCAACGCTTGCTTGGTCGCCAGAATTTCTTCCAGCAACGGCATGTCGCGACCATGCAAAGCGAGGGATTCGGTTTGCAATAACTCCAGCAATTGTTGCGCTGGAGCAAAGTCGTCGTTGATCAGTTGCAATAAGTTAGTGTCGTGCATGGCTGGCCTTGGGGTTTAAGCGTCCAAAAGCCTGGCGCCGGCAAAAGCCTAGCGCTGGGCTTCGAAGTTGAGCAGTTTGCTGGCTACACGGTTGCTGTCGACTTTATAGCTGCCATCGGCAATCGCGGCTTTCAACTCGGCCACACGGGCTTTGTCGACAGCAGGCTGATCGCGCAGCTTGTCAGTGACCTTCTGCAACTGTTGAGCCTCATTGCTGAGGTGTACCGACTCCCCGCTTTTGGCGACATTGGCCTGTTCGGCCTGGGTATTCAGCGGCGCGGAGGGGCTGTTTTCAGCGCTTTCCTTGGCGTTGCTGGTACGTGTGCTGCCGGTTAGTGACGAGGAACTGTTCAATCGGTTGAAATCGATAACCATGATAAAAAACCTCTGGGAATTTGGACGCTTGCCATGTTTTCGGCTATCCCCTGAAAAACTTTAGGCCCAATCAACCATAAGCTTGCATGCGCCGTTGCGAGACCTGCTGCGGCACAGTTTAGGGAAGCGACGGGATCGGCGCCAGTTTTCTCCACGAGGCTTTTACATGGCCACTTCGACCTGTCCCGGCGCAATCACCTGCGCCTTGATAACTCTTTGAGAATTAAGGTTTTTTACTCGAATCTGTTCTTTCATGCCGCCATTGGAGAGCGCTTCCCCCGGCATGCGTACGGCAAGGGTGCCGCTGCGTGCGGTGATCACCACCTGGTCACCCTTGCGGACCACTTCGGCCTGTTCCAGATGCACCAGAGTTATGACCTGATCGGCGACCGTTGGTCGGGTAAGTTTCTGCCCGATCGCTTCGTCGACCGAGGTCAGGAAACCCTGGTTGATCGTGCTGACGTCGCGCTCGCGCAAGGTCACGTCCTGCGGCTCGATAATGCCCGCGCGTTTCAGCGGACGAGTGGTCGTCACGATCTCGCGAAACAGGCGGACTTGAGCGGGTACGAACACCGTCCAGGGCGAGCTGCCTTCGCAGCGAACCTTCACCGTGACGCGGCCCAGCGGGCGTGCCGGGCTCTCCAGCGTGGCTGTCAATTCCTTGTCGCACATGGGCATGCGCATGCGCGGGTCGAGCTGGTTGACTTCGATTTCGTAGCGGCCTTCGGTTTGACTGGAAGCCAAATAGTCTTCTACGGTGAATTCAAGAAAGCCCTGAGTCACGCCGATAAGCATATCAGGCAAGGTAACCGCATCTGCATGGGCAGGACTGCCAGCAAGCAAGCAGCAAACGGCGGACACCGCGCAAAGCCCTTTGCGAAGGGAAGATGTCAGGCGTCGGGAAAATGTCGTTTGAGCGTTCATACGAGTTAAAAAGCAAGCGCCGTGCCGTTTAGCAATGAATGTGCGTCGCAACAACACTTGGCGTTGGTGTAGGAGTCTGGGCATGGCTGGTGTAATGGATTCGGTGAACCAGCGCACGCAACTGGTAGGGCAGAATCGCCTCGAGCTGCTGTTGTTCCGTCTCGACGGGCCGCAGCTCTACGGGATCAACGTGTTCAAGGTACGGGAAGTGTTGCAATGCCCGTCGCTGACCTTGATGCCCAAATCCAGTCCTGTCGTGTGCGGGGTAGCGAATATACGGGGAGCGACCATTCCGATCCTGGATCTGGCAATGGCAACGGGCTCCGGTGCGTTGAAAGACAAGAACAGTCCGTTCGTGATCATCACGGAGTACAACACCAAGACCCAGGGTTTCCTGGTCCGCTCGGTGGAGCGCATCGTCAACATGAACTGGGAAGAGATCCATCCGCCACCCAAGGGCACCGGTCGCGATCACTACCTGACCGCTGTGACGCGGGTCGACAACCAGTTGGTCGAAATCATCGACGTCGAGAAGGTGCTGGCCGAAGTGGCGCCGACGCCGGAAGCGATTTCGGTGGGCGTGGTCGATGTCGAGACGCAGACCAAGGCGTTGTCGCTGCGGGTGCTGACGGTCGATGACTCGTCGGTGGCGCGCAAGCAGGTCACGCGTTGTCTGCAGACCATCGGTGTCGAAGTGGTGGCGCTGAACGACGGCAAGCAGGCGCTGGATTACCTGCGCAAGCTGGTCGACGAGGGCAAGAAGCCGGAAGAAGAGTTCCTGATGATGATTTCCGACATCGAGATGCCGGAGATGGACGGGTACACCCTGACGGCGGAAATCCGCGGCGACGCACGCATGCAAAAGCTCCATATCATCCTGCATACTTCGTTGTCGGGGGTATTCAATCAGGCGATGGTGAAGAAAGTCGGTGCTGATGACTTTCTGGCCAAATTCCGTCCTGATGACCTCGCATCCCGGGTAGTCGACCGGATCAAAGCAGCAGATATCAGCTAGGGGCCTTCTGCCCCTGGCGGTCAACACGATTTAAGAGGCGGCATCATTGTCTACGGGTAATTTGGATTTCGAACAGTTCCGGGTCTTCCTGGAAAAAGCCTGTGGCATTCTGCTCGGTGAAAACAAGCAGTATCTGGTCTCGAGCCGTCTCAACAAACTGATGGAGCAGCAAGGCATCAAGTCCCTGGGTGAGCTGGTGCAGCGCATCCAGACCCAGCCGCGCAGCGGTTTGCGCGAGCAGGTGGTCGATGCCATGACGACCAACGAAACCCTGTGGTTTCGCGACACCTATCCGTTTGAAGTCTTGAAGAACAAGGTACTGCCGGAAGCGATCAAGGCCAGCCCCAACCAGCGTCTGCGGATCTGGTCGGCGGCCTGCTCGTCGGGACAGGAACCGTACTCGCTGTCGATGTCGATCGACGAGTTCGAGCGCAGCAACCTGGGTCAGTTGAAGATGGGTGTGCAGATCGTTGCCACTGATCTGTCGGGCCTGATGCTCAACAACTGCAAGACCGGCGAGTACGACAGCCTGGCGATCGGTCGCGGTCTGTCGCCGGAACGCCTGCAACGCTACTTCGACCCGAAAGGGCCGGGGCGCTGGGTGGTCAAGGCGCCGATCAAGAGCCGGGTGGAATTCCGCTCGTTCAACCTGCTCGACAGCTACGCGGCGCTGGGCAAGTTCGACATCGTGTTCTGCCGCAACGTACTGATCTACTTCTCTGCCGAAGTGAAGAAGGACATCCTGTTGCGCATTCACAGCACGTTGAAGCCGGGCGGGTATCTGTTCCTTGGCGCTTCGGAAGCGCTGAACGGATTGCCGGATCATTACCAGATGGTTCAGTGCAGCCCGGGGATTATCTACAAGGCGAAATAAGCGGTTTGCGCTGATACAAAAACGGGAGGCCCGCAAAGGCCTCCTTTTTTTATGCCCGAATTATTTTCCACGAAACCCCTGTGGGAGCGAGCCTGCTCGCGAAAGCGGTCTGTCCATAAGACAGTTGGCGCCTGACACGCCGCCTTCGCGAGCAGGCTCGCTCCCACAGGGATCTGCGCTGACCTGGCAACGACGGCAAGCGGCAGAAAAGCGGCATCCGGCGGTAACCGGTTGCCGCTTTTCTGGCATTGCCGCTTTGCCTGTCAGGCGCAAAGCCCCGGAATACGGGGCTTTGTTCATTTGGCACGGCGCTTGCTAAAGCTCAGATACGAAAAACCGGTCACCTGAAGGTTCCCGACATGAGCATCAGCTTCGACAAAGCGCTGGGCATTCACGAAAAGGCATTGGGCTTCCGCGCCCAGCGTGCCGAAGTGCTGGCCAACAACATCGCCAACGCCGACACCCCGAACTACAAAGCGCGGGATCTGGATTTCTCCAAAGTGCTCGAAGCACAGACCGAGAAGACCAAGACCGGCGGCCACTTTGCCCTGAACATGACCAACAGCCGGCACATCGAGGCTGAAGGGCTGGGCAACGGCGACGAGTCGCTGATGTATCGCACGCCGATGCAGCCTTCGATCGACCAGAACACCGTCGACGCTCAACTGGAACAGTCGAACTACGCGGAAAACGCCGTCGGCTTCCAGGCCAGCTTCACCTTGCTCAACAGCAAATTCAAAGGGCTGGTGTCAGCCCTGCGCGGAGAATAATCCATGTCCCTGTCCAGCGTTTTCAACATTGCCGGCAGCGGCATGAGCGCGCAGACCACGCGTCTGAACACCGTGGCGTCGAACATCGCCAACGCCGAAACCGTTTCGTCGAGCATCGACCAGACCTACCGCGCCCGTCATCCGGTGTTCGCCACCATGTTTCAGGGCGGCCAGGCCGGCGGCAGCAATTCGCTGTTCCAGAACCAGGACGCGGCCGGGCAGGGCGTGCAGGTGCTTGGCGTCGTCGAAGACCAGAGCAACCTCGAAGCGCGCTACGAGCCGAACCATCCGGCCGCCGACGCCAAGGGCTACGTCTACTACCCGAACGTCAACGTGGTGGAAGAAATGGCTGACATGATTTCCGCGAGCCGCTCGTTCCAGACCAACGCGGAAATGATGAACACCGCCAAAACCATGATGCAGAAGGTACTGACCCTCGGTCAGTAATAAGGGGCGACTGCCATGAGCGTTACGGATACCACCAGCAGCCTGAGCATGAACGACATCCTGGCCAACTCGTCGAAGAAGGCCAGCAGCACGACGTCGGGCGGCATCGCTTCGGCGACCAACAGTGCCACCGGCGGCCAGGCGCTGGGCAAGGATGCTTTCCTGCAATTGCTGGTCACCCAGCTGAAAAACCAGAACCCGCTCGACCCGCAGGACAACAGCGCCTTCGTCGCGCAGTTGGCGCAGTTCAGCAGCCTTGAAGGCATCACCACGCTGAACTCCACTGTCAGTGGCCTTGCCGGCAACTACAACTCGTCGCAGGCGCTGCAGGCGTCATCGCTGGTCGGTCGCAACGTGATCGTGCAGACCAACACCGCCCAGCTCGATGACCCGAGCAAAGGCCTGACCGGTTCGGTCACCGTGCCTTCGTCGATTGCCGGCGGCACCGTGACCATCACCGACAAGGACGGCAAGACCGTGCGCACCATCGACCTGGGCAGCCGCGCTGCCGGCGATGCCAGTTTCACTTGGGACGGCAAGGACACCGCCGGCACCGTGGTTCCGGTCGGCACTTACACGTTCAAGGCCAACGCACCGATCAACGGCACCGCGACCGACCTGGCGACCTACCTGCCGGCGACCGTCAACAGCGTGACGATCAGCCAGACCGGTGGCGAGCTGATGCTCAACCTGGCCGGCAAGGGCACCGTTGCCCTGTCCAAAGTACAAACCATTGGTATATAGAGCCGACTAACCCGGCACGAAGGAGTGGAACATGTCTTTTAACATCGGCCTTAGCGGTCTCTATGCCGCCAACAAACAACTCGACGTCACCGGCAACAACATCGCCAACGTCGCCACCGCCGGTTTCAAATCCTCGCGCGCAGAATTCGAAGACGTCTATTCGTCGACTCGTCTGGGCAGCGGCAGCAAAGTGATCGGCAACGGCGTGCGCCTGGCCAACGTTTCCCAGCAGTTCACCCAGGGTGACATCAACAACACTGGCAACGTGCTGGACATGGGCATCAACGGTTCCGGCTTCTTCACCATGAGCAACAACGGCTCGATCTCGTACACCCGTGCCGGTACGTTCAAGGTCGACAACGCCGGTTACATCACCAACACCGACTACACCTCGCGTCTGCAGGGTTACGGTGTGGATGCCAACGGCAAGATCATCAACGGCGTGTTGACTGACCTTAAGATCGACACCTCGAACCTGGCGCCGAAGTCGTCTTCTGCGGTGACCTCGAGCATCAACCTCAATTCGTCTTCGCCAGTGATCGTCGATACCGGCGCCAGCGCCGTGACGTTCGACCCGTCGAAGCCGGAAACGTACACCAAGTCGTTCAGCACGCCGATCTATGACACCCAGGGCAACGCCCACGTCATGGACCAGTACATGGTCAAGACTGGCGGGAACACCTGGAAGGTTTACACCCTGGTCGATGGCCGTAACCCGGACGCTACCGGCAGCAACCCTGTGACCACTGCGCCGGTTGCCTCGACATTGTCGTTCGACAGCTCCGGCAAGCTGGTTCAGGTGAGCACGCCTAACCCGGCGGATCCAGCCAACCCGATCATCAGCAGCGATCTGAAGATGACCGGCTGGGTGCCGGGCACTGTGACCAATGGCGTGTTTACGCCTAACGGCGCGGCAGCGAACCCGAATGGCGTGACCATCTCGATGGCCAACACCACGCAGTACAACGCTGATACCTCGCGTACGATCCCGACTCAGGATGGTTACGCCACTGGCCAGATCACTAACCTGACCATCGACGGCACCGGTACGCTGTTCGCCAACTTCAGCAACAACCAGAGCAAGGCGATCGGTCAGGTTGCGCTGGCCAGCTTCACCAACGAACAGGGCTTGCAGGCTGTCGGTGGCACTAGCTGGAAAGAGACTTTCGCTTCGGGCATTCCGGGCTACGACGCGCCGAAGACCGGTACGTTGGGTGAGGTGGTGTCCAACTCGCTGGAAGAGTCGAACGTTAACCTGACCAATGAGCTGGTTGATCTGATCAAGGGTCAGAGCAATTATCAGGCGAACGCCAAGACCATTTCGACGCAGAGCACGATTATGCAGACCATTATTCAGATGACCTGATTCGGGTTTCTGACTGGTTTTTTGGGCCCCTCGGTTTTGAGGGGCTTTTTTTTTGGTCGTGGCGGCCTTTGGGCCGACCAGGCTGTTGGGTTTTGGGTGAATATCCGTTGCTTCGGTAGCGGCTGCTGGCGGTTTCGCCTGACGGCGACTTACTTTTTTACAAGCGCCTAAAAAAGTAAGCAAAAAACGCTAGCTCCTGCGTTCGGCCCTCGCAGGCTCGGGTCTCAGCCTTCCGACGTCGCCGGTGGATCAAGATCAAGAGCACTCGAGCTTGCGCTCATTGTTGAGTGGGGCGGCTTCGCCGCGGGCAGCTGCGCTGCTTTTGCCTTTTTGTGGGAGCGAGCTTGCTCGCGAAGGCGGCATGTCAGCCGACCTGTTCTTGAAGTGGTACCCAATCCAACTGTAGGAGCTGCCGAAGGCTGCGATCTTTTGATCTGGCTTTTGCTTTTGCTTTTGCTTTTGCTTTTGCTCTGGCTTTTGATCCGGCTTTTGATCTTTTGCCCCTTCGGCAGGCTTCGTTACGGGATCGATCCGGGGGTGGGAGCGCAGCGACCGTACGACGCAGTCGTACACAGCGAGTGTAGGTGNTTGATCTTTTGCCCCTTCGGCAGGCTTCGTTACGGGATCGATCCGGGGGTGGGAGCGCAGCGACCGTACGACGCAGTCGTACACAGCGAGTGTAGGTGCAGCGAAGCCAACCGGAGCCGCTGCGCCCGGATCGGTCCCGTAACGAAGGTACCCCGAGCTCCAGCGAGCGGGCCGTACGCCGGGGCAAAGCCTTTTGGGTTACCTTTTTGGCGTCTGAAAAAGGTGACTCGCTGTAAGAGCGAAACCATAAGAAGCCGTTACCGCAGCAACGGATATTCACCCAAACCCAAACCCAAACCCAAACCCCAAAAAACAAAACCCCCAACAAACCTGAAGTCTGTCGGGGGTTTTCTTTTGTCTCGAGATCCCAGGCGTCTCGCAACGCCTGATCTCAGCTCAGCTTATTGGCAAGCTTCGCAATCCGGCTCGTCGATCGCGCAGGCCTTTGGCACTGGCGCCGGACCTGCCGGAGCGGCCAGGACCGAATCGTCGCCGTGGTTGCCGCCGCTGGAAACAGCGTTCAGCTTACCGGTGTTGATGGTCGACTTCTCGGTGCTGGTCGCGGCCAGGGCACGGAGGTAGTAAGTGGTTTTCAGACCACGGTACCAGGCCATGCGGTAGGTCACGTCGAGCTTCTTGCCCGATGCGCCGGCGATGTACAGGTTCAGCGACTGGGCCTGGTCGATCCACTTCTGACGACGGCTGGCGGCGTCAACGATCCACTTGGTGTCCACTTCGAACGCGGTCGCATAGAGCTCTTTGAGTTCTTGCGGAATGCGCTCGATCTGCTGCACCGAACCGTCGTAGTACTTCAGGTCGTTGATCATCACCGAGTCCCACAGACCGCGAGCCTTCAGGTCGCGAACCAGGTACGGGTTGATCACGGTGAATTCGCCCGACAGGTTCGATTTCACGTACAGGTTCTGGTAGGTCGGTTCGATCGACTGCGAAACGCCAGTGATGTTGGCGATGGTCGCGGTCGGTGCGATGGCCATGATGTTCGAGTTACGGATGCCTTTCTGTACACGGGCGCGAACCGGTGCCCAGTCAAGGGTTTCCTTCAGGTCGACATCGATGTACTTCTCGCCGCGCTGTTCGATCAGGATCTGTTGCGAATCCAGCGGCAGGATGCCCTTGGACCACAGCGAACCGTTGAACGTCTCGTAGGCGCCGCGCTCGTCGGCCAGGTCGCAGGAAGCCTGGATCGCGTAGTAGCTGACCGCTTCCATCGACTTGTCGGCGAACTCGACGGCCGCGTCGGAGCCGTAGGCGATGTGCTGCAGGTACAGAGCGTCCTGGAAGCCCATGATGCCCAGACCGACCGGACGGTGGCGGAAGTTGGAGTTCTTCGCTTGCGGCACCGAGTAGTAGTTGATGTCGATCACGTTATCGAGCATGCGCACGGCGGTGTTCACGGTGCGTTGCAGTTTGGCGGTATCGAGCTTGCCGTCGACGATGTGGTTCGGCAGGTTGATCGAGCCCAGGTTGCAAACGGCGATTTCGTCCTTGTTGGTGTTCAAGGTGATCTCGGTGCACAGGTTCGAGCTGTGGACCACGCCGACATGCTGCTGCGGGCTGCGCAGGTTGCACGGGTCCTTGAAAGTCAGCCATGGGTGGCCGGTTTCGAACAGCATGGACAGCATCTTGCGCCACAGGTCTTTGGCCTGGATGGTCTTGAACAGCTTGACCTTGCCCGGGTACTCGGTCAGCGCTTCGTAATACTCGTAGCGCTCTTCGAAGGCTTTACCGGTCAGGTCGTGCAGGTCCGGTACTTCGGATGGCGAGAACAGGGTCCACTTGCCGTCATCGAAGACGCGCTTCATGAACAGGTCAGGGATCCAGTTGGCGGTGTTCATGTCGTGGGTACGACGACGATCGTCACCGGTGTTCTTGCGCAGCTCGATGAACTCTTCGATGTCCATGTGCCAGGTTTCCAGGTAGGCACACACCGCGCCTTTGCGCTTGCCACCCTGGTTCACGGCCACAGCGGTGTCGTTCACTACTTTGAGGAACGGCACAACGCCTTGCGACTTGCCGTTGGTGCCCTTGATGTACGAACCCAGCGCACGAACAGGCGTCCAGTCGTTGCCCAGACCGCCGGCAAATTTCGACAGCATGGCGTTGTCGTGGATCGCGTGATAGATGCCCGACAGGTCATCCGGCACGGTGGTCAGGTAGCAGCTCGACAGCTGTGGACGCAGGGTACCGGCGTTGAACAGGGTCGGGGTCGAAGCCATGTAGTCGAACGAGGACAGCAGGTTGTAGAACTCGATCGCACGGTCTTCTTTCTGCTTCTCTTCGATCGCAAGGCCCATGGCCACGCGCATGAAGAAGATCTGCGGCAGTTCGAAACGCACGCCATCCTTGTGGATGAAGTAGCGGTCGTACAGGGTCTGCAGGCCCAGGTAGGTGAATTGCTGATCGCGCTCGTGGTTGATCGCCTTGCCCAGTTTTTCCAGGTCGAAGGTAGCCAGCACAGGGTTCAGCAGTTCGAACTCGATACCTTTGGCGATGTAGGCCGGCAGTGCCTTGGCGTACAGGTCGGCCATTTCGTGATGGGTGGCGCTTTCGGCGACTTCGAGGAAGTTCAGGCCTTCGGCACGCAGGGTGTCCATCAGCAGGCGGGCGGTAACGAACGAGTAGTTCGGCTCGCGCTCAACCAGGGTACGGGCGGTCATCACCAGCGCGGTGTTGACGTCGGTCAGGGCCACGCCGTCGTACAGGTTCTTCAGGGTTTCGCGCTGGATCAGGTCGCCGTCGACTTCTTCCAGGCCTTCGCAGGCTTCGGTAACGATGGTGTTCAGGCGGCCCATGTCCAGCGGCGCGAGGCTGCCGTCGGCGCGGGTGATGCGGATCGACGGGTGCGCGTTGACTGCTGCTTCGGCAGGAGCGTGAGCTGCGCGCTCTTTCGAACGGCCGTCACGGTAGATCACGTAGTCGCGTGCAACTTTCTGCTCGCCGGCACGCATCAGGGCCAGTTCGACCTGGTCCTGGATTTCTTCGATGTGGATGGTGCCGCCCGATGGCATGCGACGCTTGAAGGTCGCAGTGACCTGTTCGGTCAGGCGCGCAACGGTGTCGTGGATTCGCGACGAAGCGGCAGCGGTGCCGCCTTCAACTGCGAGGAACGCTTTGGTGATAGCGACGGTGATCTTGTCATCGGTGTAAGGAACGACAGTGCCATTACGCTTGATCACGCGCAGCTGGCCAGGCGCGGTGGCTGCCAGATCCGAAGTCGAATCGGCGGCCTGCGGCAAGGTGCCCTGCGGGTTCTCGCGAGTTGTGTCGGTTTGCATGGGGGGTGGTCTCCACATTCTCTATGTTTGTTTGGCACCGTCATGGTGCTCACCGTTCTGTACCGAAGCACTGCAACCGACGGGCGTCGGCATTACAAACTTCGGAACAGTAGGAAAAAGGCTGCAACGCCGCATCCTTGCCGAAGTTTTGGTTACGAGCCGAAGCTCGCCACCGGATTCCTTCGCGGGTGGCAGTCATGACTGCAACACCCATACCGTTTTGTCCGTTTCGGACCAAATAAAACGGTGCCATCCGCCAGTGCGGTTTGGGCTTGAAAAAACTCGCTTGTTCTACCGGAAACCGGCCATAAAGCACTTGAGTTTCAGGTCTGAAATGTGGTTGGCCGTTTTAGGTGAAAACCCTATATGTAGGGTCTCCGTTTTCGCCGTGCTACAAGATAATGCGTTTCAGGGGGGGATTGCAACGTACTACCTGTGGATAAGCCTGTGCGTAATTTGTGTAAGAAACAGGGAAAACGCGTGTAGGCCGCGAACCTGCTGAGCCAGACCGTTTGTCACTGTTTTTTTGCCTGGAAAAACGCTTCAGCGGTTTTTTAAGGGCGCGAACCCTATCACAGAATTCCGCCTTGTCCGAACGCATTTACCGACTTGTTTTCCGGGTGGCCGGCGTTTATACAATCGCTGGGTGCACGGGCATTTTTATCCTCCTGAAACATGACAGATGATCGGGAGATACACGCAGGATTGTGGGAGCGAGCCTGCTCGCGAATCGGTTGACCACTGAGCATTCAGGTTGAAGCAACAGACGCTTTCGCGAGCAGGCTCGCTCCCACAGGTTTTGTCCGTGTCAGGCGATTGTCTTTCTTCTTTTAATAAAAACAGCAAGCAGAGGTCACCGGTGGAGCAACAAACCTGGCAGGTATTGATCGTCGAGGATGACCAGCGACTGGCCGAGCTCACCCGCGATTACCTGCAAGCCAATGGCCTGCGCGTGGAGATCGAAGGCAACGGTGCGCTGGCGGCGGCGCGGATCATCAAGGAGCAACCGGATCTGGTGATCCTCGACCTGATGCTGCCCGGCGAGGATGGCCTGAGCATCTGCCGCAAGGTGCGCAGCCAGTACGACGGGCCGATCCTGATGCTCACCGCGCGCACCGACGACGCTGATCAGATCCACGGCCTCGACCTCGGTGCCGACGACTATGTGTGCAAACCGGTGCGTCCGCGCTTGTTGCTGGCGCGCATCCAGGCGTTGCTGCGACGCAGTGACACACCGGAGCCGGTCGCGGAAAAATCCCGGCGGTTGCAATTCGGTCCACTGGTGGTCGACAACGCATTGCGAGAAGCCTGGCTGAGCGACAACGGCATCGAGCTGACCAGCGCCGAGTTCGACCTGCTCTGGCTGCTGGTGTCCAATGCCGGGCGGATTCTTTCCCGGGAAGAAATCTTCACTGCATTACGCGGCATCGGCTATGACGGCCAGGACCGCTCGATCGACGTGCGCATCTCGCGCATCCGCCCGAAAATCGGCGACGACCCCGATCATCCGCGCCTGATCAAGACCATTCGCAGCAAAGGCTACCTGTTCGTCCCTGAGGCCTGCGCAGACCTGGCGCTGTGAATTCGATCTTCCTGCGCATCTACGGCGGCATGTGCGCCGCGCTGATTCTGGTGGCGGTGCTCGGCGTGCTGGCGCTGAACCTGCTCAATCAGGTGCGCAGCGAGCAATATCGCGAACGCCTGGCCCACGGCACCTTCTCGCTGATGGCCGACAACCTGCAGCCGATGAACCAGACCGAACGCCATCGCGCGTTGCTGGTGTGGGAGCGGCTGCTCGGTATTCCGCTGACGCTGAAGAAGTTCTCTGAAACCGACCTCGATCTGGCCCAGCGCACCCGTGTGTTGCGCGGTCAGGCGCTGGTCGAGCAGACCGGGCCACATGCGGCCAAGGTCTATCGGCTGATCAGCGAAAAAGAGCAGCTTGTACTGGTAGGAGAGGTGCAGCAGATCAGCGAGCAACTGGCTCGGGCGACCATTTACCTGCTGGCCGATGAACTGGTGCGGGTACCGGTCGGCGAACAGCCCAAGCGTCTGGCGCAGATAAAGCAGGAAAAGGGCTTCGGCTTCGATCTGCGTCTGGTCACGGTAAATGACGCCGACATGGACGAAGACCAGAGTCGTCGCGTGGCCGAGGGCGATACGGTGATGGCGCTGGGCAAGGGCGGCGATTCGATCCGCGTGTTCGCCGGCATGGTTGGTACGCCGTGGGTGCTGGAAATCGGCCCGCTGTACCAGATGAATCCGTACCCGCCGGAATGGCTGGTATTGATTGCCGCGCTCGGTCTGACGCTGATCGGTCTCATCGTTTATCTGCTGGTGCGTCAGCTTGAGCGACGTTTGCGCGGCCTCGAAGCGGCGGCCACGCGCATCGCCAAGGGCAGCCTGGAAACCCGTGTGCCGGCGCGCGGCGCTGACTCGGTCGGGCGGCTTGCGTCGGCGTTCAATGGCATGGCTGAGCACTTGCAACAGTTGCTGGCGATCCAGCGTGAACTGGTGCGCGCGGTGTCTCATGAACTGCGTACCCCAGTGGCACGGCTGCGTTTCGGGCTGGAAATGATCGGCACGGCCACCACCCCGCAGGCACTGGAGAAATACCGTGAAGGCATGGATCACGACATCGAGGACCTCGACAAGCTGGTCGACGAAATGCTCACCTACGCACGACTGGAGCAAGGCTCGCCGGCGCTGACTTTCCAGCGAATCGATCTGGATGCGCTGGTCAATCAGGTGATCGCAGAATTGGCGCCGCTGCGCGCCGAGGTCACGGTGCAGCGCGGTTTGTGTCTTTCATCTGCCGACAATGACGGCGCCTGGGTCGAGGCTGAACCGCGTTATCTGCATCGGGCGCTGCAGAATCTGGTGGGCAACGCGATGCGCCATGCGCATTCGCAGGTGACGGTGAGTTATCAGGTCGGCCAGTTGCGTTGCCGGATCGACGTCGAGGATGACGGGCCGGGCGTGCCGGAAGTGGCGTGGGAGCGGATCTTCACGCCGTTTCTGCGCCTCGACGATAGCCGCACGCGGGCCTCGGGCGGGCATGGTCTGGGGTTGTCGATTGTGCGGCGGATCATTCACTGGCACGACGGCCGCGCGATCATTGGCAAGAGCAAGAGCCTCGGCGGGGCGTGTTTCAGTCTGAGTTGGCCGAGGAATCAGGAGCGCCGCTGAGATTCGGTATACCGCCTTCGCGAGCAGGCTCGCTCCCACATTTGAAATGCAATCCCCTGTGGGAGCGAGCCTGCTCGCGAAGGCGCCATAACAGACAATGCAAATCCTCAGGCTTGAATACTGACCAGGCTCAACAACTGCCCATCCTGCACGCCGAACTGCGCCTCCAGCTCCGATCCATTGCGCCATTCGCTCGACAGATCCGTCAACAACCGCAGCCTGACCTGTCCCGCCTCAGTCCACTCCAGCACTTCGGCATGCTCGAAATAAAAGCGCTGCTGCACGATCGGGTACAGCGCCTTGAACAAACTCTCTTTGACCGAAAACGTCAGGGTCACCCGCAGCGCCAGTTGCTCCTGAGAACCCGCCGCCATGCGTTGCAGTTCCGCTGGCGTGAGGATTTCCCCGGCCAAGCGTTCGGCGCGCTCATGGCTCAACAGGTTTTCCAGATCCATGCCCAAGCCGCGCCAGTGCTGCTTGTTGGCAACAATCGCCGCCGCACGGCCGGTGCTGTGAGTGATCGAACCGCAGATATGCGCCGGCCACACCGGGGCGCGGTCTTCGCCGATCGGCGGGACGATACACAGACCTTCGAGTTGTTGCAGCGCGGCCCGGGCGCAGATGCGTCCAGCGAGAAACTCGGCCTGACGCTTGGCCACCGAGCGCTGGATGCTCAGTGGCGCCAACACAGCGCTGCGCTGGAAGTCATCGCCAAGCAGGCGTGCCGGGTCGAAGTGGGTACTGAGCAGCACGGTATCGGCCAGGACCGTCGGCAACGGCCAGTGGCTGTCGAGCGCGGAGCAGCAGGCGGGCAGGGCGGGGGTGAAGTTCATGGCGGGCATTTTGCCGGTTAGTCGGGGCGAGGTCGAGATCGGCGGTGAAGCCTTCGCGAGCAGGCTCGCTCCCACAAGGGATCTTCTGGGCGACAGATATCCGGTGTGGGAGCGAGCCTGCTCGCGAAAGCCGCGCCTCGGTCGTTACTGACTCAACCGAAAATCTTCTTGAAGAACGCCTGCATATCCGCCCACGACTTTTCATCCGCCGCCTTGTTGTAACCAATGTCCGGCCCGCCATGCTCGCCATGGCTCAAGCGATCGGCATCCGGATTGCTGAAACCATGCTTGGCGCCATCCAGACTGACGAACTTGTAGTCCGCCCCGGCCTTGTCCATTTCTGCCTTGAACGCGGTGACATTGTCCTGAGTGACCATGCTGTCCAGCGCCCCATGCTCGACGAGGATTTTCGCCTTGACGCTGCCCGGAGTCGCCGGGGTCTTGGTTGCCAGCGCGCCATGGAAACTCACCACACCGGCCAGCGGCACACCCTGACGCGCCGCATTCAGCACCACGGCGCCACCGAAGCAATAGCCGACGGCGGCGATTTTGTTCGGGTCGGTCTGCTTTTGCTTCTTCAACAGATCGAGCCCGGCGGCGAAGCGTTTACTGGCGGCATCGGCGTCCTTGGTCGCCGCCTGCATGAAGGCCATGGCGTCTTTCGGGTGCTCGGTGTTCTTGCCTTCGCCATACATGTCGATGGCCAGCGCGCTGTAGCCGAGTTCGGCGAGATCCCGCGCGCGGCGCTTGGCGTAATCGTTCAGCCCCCACCATTCGTGGACCACGACAACGCCGGGGCGTGGGCCTTTGATCGCGTCGTCATAGGCGTAGTAGCCGATCAGTTGGCTGCCGTCGGCGCTTTGGTAGGGGATTTCTTCAGTCTTGATCGCAGCCTGGGTAAGGCTGCTGACTGCCAGCAAAGTGAGGGCGAGGAACAGGCGCATGGTCGGGTGTCCTTATTGAAAGTGGTCAGAACAGCCTAGTCGATCTGGTTCAGGTCAGGTTCAGAGACGGTTCAGGGGCCGTACAGGGGCGGCTCAGTAACCTTGCGCCATACCCAAACAGCACTGTGAAAGAGGAAATACCCATGACTCGTTTAAACAAATTGCTGCTGGCTTTTACCCTGTTAGGCTCCAGCATCGCGGCGAATGCCGACGACACCAGCAACTTCGCCGGCCTGACATTCGGCCAGACCAGCGACAAGATCGACAAGTCCCACGCGCTCAACAACAACCTCGGCAACCCCAACGTCACTGGGGCCATCGACGGCAACAACACCTACGGCATGCGCCTCGGTCAGCAAAACAGCCAGGGCCGCTACTACGCCACCTATGACAACGTTTCCGGCTCGCACAATGGCGTTAAACTGCGCCAGGAAAATCTGCTCGGCAGCTATGACCTGTTCTATCCAGTAGGCGGCAGCACCAAATTGTTCGGTGGCGCCACGGCCGGTCTGACCAAACTGACGCAGGATTCGCCCGGCTTCAGCCGTGACAGCGACATCGGTTACGCCATCGGTGGCCAGGTCGGTGTGTTGCAGCAAGTTTCGCAGAACACCTCGGTGGAACTCGGTTACCGTTACCTTCGCAGCAACGCCAGCACCGAAATGAAAGAAAGCGGCGGCAGCAAACAGGGCTCGCTGGACTTGACCAGCAGCGCGCAGACCTACCTGTCGGCCAACTACTATTTCTAAGCGGTTGTCGCAGTTTGAAGTGTGGGAGCGAGCCTGCTCGCGAAAGGGGTGTATCGGCCGACACTTGCTTGGCTGATCCACCGTATTCGCGAGCAGGCTCGCTCCCACAGGTAGTTGCCTGGAGAGTTCAAGTGATAGGGAGAAAGGCATGAAACTGTTGGTCGTCGAAGACGAGGCGCTGTTGCGTCATCACCTGCAAACCCGTCTGACGGAGAGCGGTCATGTGGTCGAGTCCGTGGCCAATGCCGAGGAGGCGCTGTACCAGACCGGCCAGTACAACTTCGATCTGGCGGTGATTGATCTCGGCCTGCCGGGCATGGGCGGCCTCGACCTGATCCGCCAGTTGCGCTCGGGCGGCAAGACCTTCCCGATCCTGATCCTCACCGCGCGCGGCAACTGGCAGGACAAGGTCGAAGGGCTCGCCGCCGGTGCCGACGATTACGTGGTCAAGCCGTTCCAGTTCGAAGAACTCGATGCGCGCCTGAACGCATTGCTGCGGCGCTCCAGCGGCTTCACCCAGTCGACCATCGTCGCCGGGCCGTTGCTGCTCGACCTCAATCGCAAACAGGCCAGCCTCGATGAACAACCGCTGGCGCTGACCGCTTACGAATACCGCATCCTCGAATACCTCATGCGCCACCATCAGCAGGTGGTGCCCAAGGATCGCTTGATGGAGCAGCTCTATCCGGACGATGACGAGCGCGATCCGAATGTCATCGAAGTGCTGGTCGGCCGTCTGCGCCGCAAGCTCGAAGGCCCGGCCGGGTTCAAGCCGATCGACACCGTGCGCGGCCTCGGCTACCTGTTCAATGAGCGCTGCACTTGATCCGTTCCCTTCGCGTACGCTTGATGCTCGCCGCCACCACGTTGGCGGTGTTGTTCATGCTTGCCTTGCTGCCGGCGATGCAGGGTGCCTTCAGCCTTGCCTTGCAGGACTCGATCGAGCAACGTCTGGCCTCCGATGTCACCACATTGATCTCCGCCGCCCGGGTGGAAAACGGTCGGCTGGTGATGCCGTCGCAATTGCCGGACGAACGCTTCAACCTCACCGACTTCCGTTTGCTCGGCTATATCTACGACCGCGACGGCAAACTGGTGTGGCGCTCGAAAGCCACCCAGGAAGAGCAGATCAACTACAAACCGCGCTACGACGGTCTCGGCAATGAGTTCGCGCGGATTCGTGAAGCCAGCGGTCAGGAGTTCTTCGTCTACGACGTCGAAGTCAAATTGCTCGGCGGCAAAAGCGCGGCATTCAGCATCGTCGCTCTGCAACCGGTGCGTGAATACGAAACCACCCTCGAAGGCCTGCGCGAAAATCTCTATCTGGGCTTCGGTGCGGCGTTGCTGGTATTGCTGGCGCTGCTATGGATCGGCCTGACCTGGGGCCTCAAGGCCTTGCGCCGTTTGAGCCAGGAACTCGACGAAATCGAAGGCGGCACCCGCGAAAGCCTGACGGAAAAACACCCGCGTGAACTGCTGCGCCTGACCGGCTCGCTCAACCGCTTGCTGCTCAGCGAACGCCAGCAACGCAGCCGCTACCGCGACTCCCTCGACGACCTCGCCCACAGCCTGAAAACCCCGTTGGCGGTGCTGCAAGGCGTCAGCGAAGACATGGCCCAGCGTCCCGCAGACCGCGACCAGGCCTGGGTTCTGCAAAGCCAGATCGAACGCATGAGCCAGCAGATCAGCTACCAACTGCAACGGGCCAGCCTGCGCAAAAGCGGTTTGGTGCGCCATCAGGTGCGCCTGCGACCGGTGCTCAAAAGCCTGTGCGATACGCTGGATAAGGTCTACCGCGACAAACACGTGCGCGTGACCTTTGATCTGCCGGAGCACTGCTACGTGCCGATCGAGCAGGGCGCCTTGCTGGAAATGCTCGGCAACCTGCTGGAAAACGCCTATCGCCTGTGCCTCGGCGAAGTGCGGGTCAGCGTGCGCGAATTACTGGCCGGGATCGAGTTATGTGTCGAGGATGATGGCCCGGGTGTTCCACTCGATCAGCGTGCGCGGATTCTCGAACGCGGCGAACGCCTGGATGCCCAGCATCCCGGGCAGGGCATCGGGCTGGCGGTGGTCAAGGACATCATCGAAAGCTACAACGCGCGTTTGGCCTTGGGTGATTCACCGATGGGCGGGGCGGCGTTCAGGATTGATTTTCCTGCGGTGTGATTGCGAGCTGCCCTCACCCTAACCCTCTCCCAGAGGTAGAGGGGACTGACCGAAGTGTCTTTGGAAAATTATCGACCTGAGCGATTTGCAGCGAATATGGATTCAATAGAGAGCTTGCAGGTCGGCGTATTTCTCAAGCATCCCCCAATCAGTCCCCTCTCCCTCCGGGAGAGGGTTAGGGTGAGGGGCTTTTGATTTAGCGCCTCATTGCTCCTGCGACCGATAAGCCCCCGGTGTCAGCCCCGTCCATTTCTTGAACGCCCGATGAAACGCCGAAGGCTCAGAGAACCCGAGCTGCTCGGCAATCTGTTGCAACGACAGCTCCGCCCGGCCCAGATGGTAGATGGCGATATCCCGCCGCAGCTGATCCTTGAGCTCCTGAAAACTGCTGCCTTCCTCGCGCAAGTGCCGGCGCAAGGTCTGCGGGCTGATATGCAGATGCGCCGCAACCGCTTCCAGATCAGGCCAGTGCGCAGCGTCGCGACTGAGCAAGCGGCGCAGGCGGCTGCTCAGGCTGTCGCCGTCGTCCGGGCGCGAGAGCAGGTCGGCGGGGGAGCGTTCGAGAAAATGCTTGAGCGTGCGTTCGTCCTGCAACAGCGGCATGGCCAGATAGCGACTGTGAAACAGCAGACTGCTCTGCTCGGCATCAAAGGTCAGCGGGCAGGGGAACAGCAGGTCGTATTCGCTGCCGTGCTCGGGGCGCGGATAGCTGAAGGTTGCCTGCTCGAGGCGAATGCGCTGGCCGATCAGCCAACTGCCGAGGCGGTGCCAGATCACCAACAGGCTCTCGCTGAGAAAATGATCCGGGTCCCACGACTGCGCGTCGTCCAGGCTCAAACGCACCCATTCGTCTTCGCGACGCAGGGTCAGGCGTGGGGCGTCGGGGAACAGGCTGTAAAACAACAAGCCACGTTGCAGAGCCTTCTCCAGGTTGCGGCAGTGAATCGAGGCGTGGCACATCATGGCGAAGCTGCCGGGCTTGCTCGGGGCGTTACCGAAACCCAGGTATTCGTCGTCCAGCGCCAGCCACAGCCCTTGAATCAGCCGGGTGAACTGCTCAGGGGCAATCCGCGCGCGGGGCTCGTCGAGCAACTCCGGGCTGATCCCCAGTTGCTGCAACAAGCCTGAATAATCCAGGCCGCGCCGGCGCGCACCGCCAAGGGCGGCACGGGCGAAATGGCTGGCGATGGTGCGTTCGCGCATAAGCGGCAATCCTTGTTCAGGCACCGATCGTAATGGCGGGCCGGCAACGCCACAAGGCGGATTTCCGCCAAATTGCAGGACGCTGAACGCTCAGTTGGCGGAAATCCGCCATGACTCAAGTCGCTGATTGGTGACAGGAAAATCCCGCAGCCCCTGATATCAAAAGGCTTGCTGCCATTCGCACCAATCTGGCACGACGTTTGCGATACAAGCGACAGAAGCGTGCACTTCTTCCGCCCGGAAGGATGCCGTTCCAACAACAAATCCCTCCAGTGCAGGAGGGTTCGCAATTAAGGTTCGGCGCTCGACAGATGGATGTTGCCGCTGGACGCTTGAGGAAACCTGCAATGACGACTCGTCAGCCACTGTACAAATCCCTGTATTTCCAGGTGATCGTTGCCATCGCCATCGGCATCCTGCTTGGTCACTTCTATCCGCAGACCGGTGTGGCCCTCAAGCCACTGGGTGACGGCTTCATCAAGCTGATCAAAATGGTCATCGCCCCGATCATCTTCTGTACTGTTGTCAGCGGCATCGCCGGCATGCAGAACATGAAGTCGGTAGGCAAGACCGGCGGCTACGCGCTGCTGTACTTCGAAATCGTTTCGACCATTGCCCTGCTGATCGGTCTGGTCGTGGTCAACGTTGTGCAACCGGGCGCCGGCATGCACATCGACGTCACCACCCTCGACGCCTCGAAAATCGCCACCTACGTGACGGCCAGTAAAGACCAGAGCATTGTCGGTTTCCTTCTCAATGTGATCCCGAACACCATCGTCGGCGCGTTCGCCACCGGTGACATCCTGCAAGTGCTGATGTTCTCGGTGATCTTCGGCTACGCCCTGCATCGCCTGGGCTCGTACGGTCGTCCGCTGCTGGACATGATCGATCGCTTCGCCCACGTGATGTTCAACATCATCAACATGATCATGAAACTGGCGCCACTGGGTGCGTTCGGTGCCATGGCGTTCACCATCGGTGCCTACGGTGTCGGCTCGCTGGTGCAACTGGGCCAGTTGATGATCTGCTTCTACATCACCTGCATCCTGTTCGTCGTGCTGGTGCTGGGTGCGATCTGCCGGGCTCACGGTTTCAGCGTGTTCAAACTGGTGCGTTACATCCGTGAAGAGCTGTTGATCGTACTGGGTACGTCCTCGTCGGAATCGGCACTGCCACGCATGCTGATCAAGATGGAGCGTCTGGGCGCGAAGAAATCCGTCGTGGGTCTGGTGATCCCGACCGGTTACTCGTTCAACCTCGACGGTACTTCGATCTACCTGACCATGGCCGCCGTGTTCATCGCTCAGGCGACTGACACGCACATGGACATCACCCACCAGATCACTCTGCTGCTGGTGCTGCTGCTGTCCTCCAAAGGCGCGGCGGGTGTGACCGGTTCGGGCTTCATCGTGCTGGCCGCGACACTGTCGGCGGTAGGTCACCTGCCGGTTGCCGGTCTGGCGCTGATCCTCGGTATCGACCGTTTCATGTCTGAAGCCCGCGCCCTGACCAACCTGGTCGGTAACGCTGTAGCGACCATCGTCGTGGCCAAGTGGGTCAAGGAGCTGGACACCGATCAACTGCAGACCGAGCTGGCTTCCGGCGGTCGCGGTATCTCCGATGAGCGTGAAGAAGACGACCTGGGTGTGGCTGAAGGCCCAACCCCGAGCAATGTGAAGTAAGCATCGCTTGGACAGAAAAACCCGCTTCGGCGGGTTTTTTCTTGCCCGGAATTTGAGCGCAACGGTCACACCTGCTGACATTTGCGGTGATTGCCGCATCGCCGATGGCTGCCTAGGCTGAGTACATCGCCCAAGGAGTTCGCCCATGTCTGCACCGCTGGCCTCACTGAAGATTCTCGATTTCTCGACCTTGCTGCCGGGGCCGTTCGCCTCGTTGCTGCTGGCGGACATGGGCGCCGAGGTGCTGCGCATCGAATCGCCGACGCGTATGGATCTGCTGCGGGTGCTGCCGCCGCATGATGGCGGGGTCTCGGCCAGCCACGCCTATCTGAACCGCAACAAGCGCAGTCTGGCGCTGGACCTGAAACAGCCCGAAGCGCTGCAGATCATCAAGCAACTGCTGGGCGAATACGACATCGTGCTCGAGCAGTTTCGCCCCGGGGTGATGGAGCGCCTGGGCCTGGGTTATGAAGCGTTGAAAGCGATCAATCCAAAGCTGATTTATGTGTCGATCAGCGGTTACGGCCAGACCGGGCCGTACAAGGAGCGCGCCGGGCATGACATCAACTATCTGGCGCTGGCCGGGCTGGCTAGCTACACCGGTCGCGCCGACAGCGGGCCGTTGCCGCTGGGCATGCAGGTGGCAGACGTGGCGGGCGGCTCGCTACACGGCGTGATCGGCTTGCTGGCAGCGGTGATTGCCCGTCAGCAAACCGGGCAGGGCACCCATCTGGATGTGAGCATGACCGACTGCGCGTTCAGCCTGAACGCCATGGCCGGCGCTGGCTATCTGGCCTGCGGCGCGGAACCGGGCCGCGAAGATCAGATGCTCAATGGCGGCAGCTTTTACGATTATTACCGCACCCGGGATGGGCGCTGGATGTCGGTGGGCAGTCTGGAGCCGGCCTTCATGCAGCAATTGTGCACGGCGCTGGGCCGGCCGGAGCTGGCGGCGCAAGGGTTATCGCCCAGGCCCGAGCAACAACAAGCCTTGAAAGAGGCGTTGCGCATCGAATTCGAGCGGCACGATTTTGCAGAACTGTGTGAATTGTTCGCCGGGGTCGATGCCTGTGTCGAGCCGGTGTTGAGTCTGGGCGAGGCGTTGCGCCATCCGCAGTTACAGGCGCGGGAGCTGGTGACCCAGGTGCCGCGCGGCGATGGCACGACGCAGGCGCAGATGGCCTGTCCGTTGAAATTCTCTGAGGCGTTGCCGGAGCCAAGGCATGTTGGCGCGGGGTTGGGGCAGCATACGGACGAGGTGTTGGGGGAGTTAGGGTTGAGTGCTGAGCGGATCGCCGAGTTGCGTTCGGCCAGGGTGATTCTGTAGCGCTCATGCCGCCGCCTTCGCGAGCAGGCTCGCTCCCACATTGAAATGCATTCCCCTGTGGGAGCGAGCCTGCTCGCGAAGGGGCCCGCCGATACTCTACAAAACTGTCATTCCACCCGCATTTCACCACTGAACACCAGCGTACTGCGGCAGCGCCGGCATAAATACCGCCGCCCTTGCCGCACCAGGCCATGGCGCTGGGCGGTAAACGGGAAATCACTGTCGGGGCACGGGCATTTGTAGATATAGCGGGTCACGCTGCGCCGCTTGATTTCATAGGTGTGGCAGCGATCCGGCGGCAGTTCGTAGACGCCGCGCATGATCAGTTGCCACTCCTCGCCATGGGGCTGGATGCGGTCGCCGAACAGTTGATGAGCGATCAGGTGGGCGACTTCGTGGGCCACGGTCTGCTTGAGGAAGTGTTCGGTGTTTTCCCGGTACAGCTGCGGGTTGAAGCGCAGCAGGTTCTCGTGCAGATGCGCGACACCGGCTTTCTGCCCGCGCAGCTTGAGACTGACCACGGGGCGTTTGAAGGAACGTTTGAAAAAGGATTCAGCGAGTTGGTAACAATCTTCGACGCGGGTATTGAGTTGCTCGGGCATGCTTGATGGATCTCCAGAGACGCCGAGTATGCCGCAACCCCGGCGACTTGCGAATCGCCGACCTGCCGAATGGTCGTCGCCCCAACGAGAAGGCCGCCTTGCGGCGGCCTGTATTGGCAGATGTTGTTTTTCTCAGGGAGGAAACAGGTCAGTTGGTATAGACCGGCCCGACACCCAGGCCCCAGACAATCACAGTGAACGCCATGATCGCCACCAGCACCACCAGCCCAACCGCGAGCACCGAGCTGGAAAACAGAAAGCCTTCATCCGAAGGGATGTTCATGAACGTCGGCAAGCCGACATACAAAAGATAGACCGTGTAGCAGATGGCCGCCGTACCGACGATCATCCCCAGCCACATGTGCGGATACAGCGCCGCCAGACCGCCGACGAACAACGGTGTCGCCGTGTAAGTGGCGAATGCCACGCAGCGGGCCAGGCTTGGATTGGCGTCATAGGTGCGCGCCATCCAGTGCACGAAGGCGCCCATTACCGCGACCCCGCCGAGCATCGCCAGGTAGGACATGATGGTCATCCACAGAGCGCTTTCAAACGTGAGCATTACCGGCGCGCGGTTGCCGATCACCCAGCCGACCTGGGTCGTGCCGATGAACGCCGAAACAGCGGGGATCGCCGCCAGAATCAGCGTATGCGTCAGGTACATGTGGCTGATGCTTTCCTCTTGGTCGCCACGGATCTCCTTCCATTCCTGATCGGGGTGGGTAAACAGTCCCACTACGTGATGGATCATGCCATTCACTCCTCTTGTCATTGCCATCGCCCCCCAACGGAGCGCCTACGGGCCAAGATGGCCGAGCAAATACAGGTCTTCAGATGTGTGCGACCTTATGTCGCAGTATAGAAAGGAGTCCAGCGCACCGGTATGCCGGGCTTAGAGCAAATCGCGCTGTAAACATTGCAGGTAATCGCCTCGGGGTCTTGAGGGGAAGGCATTTTTGGGGTTGAAACACTTTTGTGGCGAGGGGATTTATCCCCGTTCGGCTGCGCAGCAGTCGCCAAGCCATACACCGCGCAGTGTCAGGCAATACGAGTTCTCAGGTTTTGGGGCTGCTTCGCAACCCAGCGGGGATAAATCCCCTCGCCACAGATGCTTCGCGCTACCGGGGTTTTTGCGTAAAATGCCGGCCTTTCGTCACACCTCACGGATTTCGCGTCATGGGCACTCTTACGGTCAACCAGAACAAACTGCAAAAGCGCCTGCGCCGCCTGGCCGGCGAAGCGATCGCCGATTTCAACATGATCGAAGACGGCGACAAGGTCATGGTCTGCCTGTCCGGGGGCAAGGACAGCTACACCATGCTTGACGTGCTGATGCACCTGCAGAAGGTTGCACCGATCAAGTTCGACATCGTCGCGGTGAACATGGACCAGAAACAGCCGGGCTTTCCCGAGCACGTGCTGCCGGCCTACCTGAAAGAACTGGGCATCGAGTATCACATCGTCGAGAAGGACACTTACTCGGTGGTCAAGGAACTGGTGCCGGAAGGCAAGACCACCTGTTCGCTGTGCTCGCGCCTGCGTCGCGGCACGCTGTACACCTTCGCTGACGAAATCGGCGCGACGAAAATGGCCCTCGGTCATCACCGCGACGACATCGTCGAAACGTTCTTCCTCAACATGTTCTTCAACGGCACCCTCAAAGCGATGCCGCCGAAGCTGCGCGCCGACGATGGCCGCAACGTGGTGATCCGCCCGCTGGCGTACTGCAACGAGAAGGACATTCAGGCCTACTCGGACCTCAAGCAATTCCCGATCATCCCGTGCAACCTCTGCGGCTCGCAGGAAAACCTGCAGCGCCAGGTGGTCAAGGAAATGCTTCAGGACTGGGATCGCAAGACCCCGGGCCGTACCGAATCGATTTTCCGCAGCCTGCAGAACGTGGTGCCGTCGCAACTGGCCGACCGCAACCTGTTCGACTTCACCAGCCTGAAGATCGACGAGACTGCAGCTTCGCGCTTCGTTAACGTCGTCAATCTGTAAACACCTTCAAATGTGGGAGCGAGCCTGCTCGCGAAAGCGGTGTGTCATTCAACTGATTGGTTGACTGAGACTCCCTCTTCGCGAGCAGGCTCGCTCCCACATTGGTTTCTTCGCTTCATTCAATAGGAGAGGGCATGCGCGATTACAAGTGGCTGCACGAATACTGTCTGAACCGTTTCGGTTCGGCGGCTGAACTGGAAGCCCATCTGCCCGTTCCCAAGACCCCCACGCAACTGCGCAAGATCCGCGATGACCGCTATCTCTCGACCATGGCCTTGCGGGTTTTTCGCGCCGGGCTCAAGCACAGCCTGGTCGACGCCAAGTGGCCGGCGTTCGAAGAAGTGTTCTTCAAGTTCGATCCGGAAAAAGTCGTGCTGATGAGCGCCGAGCACCTTGAGCGGCTGATGCAGGATGCGCGGATCATCCGCCATCTGGGCAAGCTGAAAAGTGTGCCGCGCAATGCGCAGTTCATTCTCGATGTGGAAAAGGACAAGGGCAGCTTCGGCGCATTGATCGCCGACTGGCCGGTGACCGATATCGTCGGCCTGTGGACGTACCTGAAAAAGCACGGCCACCAACTTGGCGGGCTGTCGGCGCCACGCTTTTTGCGCATGGTCGGCAAGGACACGTTCGTGCCGAGCTACGACGTGGTCGCGGCGCTTAATGCGCAGAAGATCGTCGACAAAGTGCCGACCAGCCAGCGCGATCTGGCGACGGTGCAGAACGCGTTCAACCAGTGGCATGAGCAGAGTGGCGGACGGCCGATGAGCCAGATTTCGATGATGCTCGCCTATACCGTCAACCATTAAAACCGCGTCGCTGCATTCGCGAGCAGGCTCGCTCCCACCTCTGGAATGCATTCCCTGTGGGAGCGAGCCTGCTCGCGAAAGCGGTTGGTCAGGCGACGCTGATCTCGCCTTCGCCAGCCAATTTGCGATTCAACTGATAGCGCCAGCGCACATACAGCAGCGCCGAGCAGAACACCGCCAGGCTCGCGGCCATTTCCAGCAGGCCGAACAGCTGCCGGTTGGGGTCGTACGCCGCCAGAGCGCCTTTGATGAAGTACAGGTTCACCACAAAACACATCCACGAATGGCCACGGGCGCTGCCCATGATCATCGACGGGGCGAGGACCAGCCACGGGATCAGTTCGACCAGCAGAATCACCCAAGGCCGCGCGCCATGCAGATCGGCGAACAGCAGGTAATAAACAGCGAGCAGACCGGCGAGGGCGAAAAAGCTCAGCAGGCTGAGCACGCGCATCGCCTTCACCCGTGGCTCTAGCCACTCTATCGAGGGCAGGACTTTCGGCTTCTTCGCCATCAGCCCACCAGCTTCTGTGCGGTTTTCGCCAGGCGCAGACCAAGTGCGCGACACAGCGCCACTTCGTGCTGATCAAGACCGTTCTTGCCGTCGGCACCGGCGTGATGGCTGGCCCCGTAAGGCGTGCCGCCACCTTCGGTTTCGAGCAGGGCCGATTCGCTGTAGGGCAGGCCAGTGATGAGCATGCCGTGGTGCAGCAACGGCAACATCATCGACAGCAGCGTGGTTTCCTGACCGCCGTGCAGGCTGGCGGTGGAGGTGAACACGCCGGCCGGTTTGCCGACCAGCGCGCCGGTCAGCCAGAGGTTGCTGGTGCCGTCGAGGAAGTACTTGAGCGGCGCGGCCATGTTGCCGAAACGCGTCGGACTGCCCAAGGCGAGGCCGGCGCAGTTCTTCAGATCATCGAGGCTGGCGTAGAGCGCGCCTTCAGCGGGAATCTCCGCCGCTACCGCTTCGCATTCGGTGGAAATCGCCGGCACTGTGCGCAGACGCGCTTCCATTCCGGCCTGCTCGATGCCACGGGCGATTTGCCGGGCCATCTCGTTGGTCGAACCGTTGCGGCTGTAATAGAGAACCAGAATGTACGGCGTGCTCATGGCAACAACTCCAGCACGTTTTCCGGTGGGCGACCGATGACGGCTTTGTCGCCTGCTTCAAGAATCGGCCGCTCCATGAGTTTCGGGTGCGTGGCGATGGCGTCGATCAGCTGCTGCTCGCTGAGGCTGGCGTCGGCCAGGTTCAGGGTTTTGTATTCGTCTTCACCGCTGCGCAGCAGCTGTCGCGCGCTGATCCCGAGCTTGCCGAGCAGGGCCTTGATCTGCGCGGCGCTGAGCGGCGTTTCCAGGTAGCGCACGACATTCGGATGCAAGCCGCGGGCTTCGAGCAGTTCCAGCGCGCCGCGGGATTTCGAGCAGCGCGGATTGTGATAAAGCGTCAGATCGGTCATGGCGGGTCGCTTCTGGCGTAAAGTGGCGGCTATTCTAACTGTGCGGCGCGCAATCCAGAACCGTCAGAGGCGATGGGTCGCAGGCGCTTTCGAATTTTCACAAGGAACACGACATGACACGGCGATTGGCAGCGGCATTGACGATAATCGGGGCGTTGATGCTGGGGGGCTGCGGTAATGATTACGGCATCGACCAGAACGGCCAGAAGGTAGCGTCCGAACGTCTGGACAAGCAGTGGGTGGTGCTCAATTACTGGGCCGAATGGTGTGGCCCGTGCCGCACGGAAATTCCCGAGCTGAATCATTTGGCTGATGAGCTCAAGAGCAAGAATGTCGGGGTGTTCGGGGTCAATTTCGACAACGTGCAGGGCGCGGAGCTGAAAGAGGCGAGCGAGAAACTCGGCATCAAGTTCACCGTGCTGGCGCAGGATCCGGCCGAGCTGTTCGACCTGCCGCGCAGTGAGGCGCTGCCGGTGACGTTCATTATTGATGACAAGGGCAAGGTGCGTGAGCAGTTGCTGGGTGAGCAGACGGCGGCGGGGGTGATGGCGAAGCTGGAGGCGTTGCAGGCTACGAAGTAAACCGCCAGAAGCCCCTCACCCCAGCCCTCTCCCGGGGGGAGAGGGGGCCGACCGAGGTGTCTTTCGTCGTACATCGACCTGAGACACCGAGTTGATTATGGTCCCGTCAGACAGAATCCAGTCGATTATGGATTCGGCGAAGAATTACCACGTCGACATAACTCTTCAATATCCCCCAATCAGTCCCCTCTCCCTCTGGGAGAGGGCTAGGGTGAGGGCCTTGGCGATCCAGGGCGGATCAACCCTCTTCCAGCCACCAGCGCAACGGTTTGCCTTCAGCCGGCCAGAAGCGTATCTGCTCGATTGGCGAAATGTCCCAGCGCTCGACTTTTTCCAGCGCCTGCAAGAAGCGTTGTTCCTGCTCCATCAGCGCCGGGGCGCAGAGCTTGCGGGTCTTGCCGATCTTGCCGAAGCTCAGCTTGTCGCCGTCCTGCGTGTACGGCGCGAACCAATGATTACAGCCGCCGTTGCCGTAGGCGCGGCCGTCATCGCCGAGGGTCACGGTCAAATGGCTGTAATCCATCAGTGGCCGCTCGCCGATCCATTCCAGAATGTAGCTGCGGTTGTGCTGCAGTTGTACCGGCTCTGCGGCGCAACCAGCCAGGCCGACACCGATCAGTGCGGTCAGGGCGAGGCGTTTCATCATGCAGGCTCCTGGCATTTCGGGCACAGGTGCTTGTCGCCAGCGGTTTTCCAGCCGAGCTCGGCGATGCGCGCAGTGGCGGCGGGTTTCTCGGCGGACTTGCCGAGTTTGGCATCCACGGCGAATTCGAAGCTCAGCTCTTTCGCGCAACTGTCGCAGTTGACCTGCCAGGTGTGAATGGCCAGTTCGCCGAACACCGGGCCTGTGGTCATCGCGGTCCATTGGCCTGGCGGATTGATCAGGTGGCGCACCGTGTCGACGGTCAGGCGCATGGACAAATCCTTGCTGCCTTTGAGCGTGACCAA
Source organism: Pseudomonas sp. Leaf434 (assembly GCF_001425545.1). Lineage (NCBI taxonomy): Bacteria > Pseudomonadati > Pseudomonadota > Gammaproteobacteria > Pseudomonadales > Pseudomonadaceae > Pseudomonas > Pseudomonas sp. Leaf434. The sequence continues at coordinate 246,442 of NZ_LMQZ01000008.1, forward strand.
CAGGGCATCGCCGATACGGATCGAGCCACCGTTGCCGGTCACCTGATAGCGGCCTGGAACCAGGGCGCGGCATTCGGTGAGGGTGTGTTGCGGGTTCATCAGGGTGTAGCGGAAATCGTGTTCGACCATGGGTCCTCCAAATATGCGCGACATGCTAGCACGGGCTCGATTGCAGAATGATGCACGCGTGCGACCTTCGATCCGGTTCAAATGCGCCGACAGTCATGGCAAACTGCCGGCCCCCGAATCTGAAGGAACGGAACATGGCGCTGATCGAATGTTATGAATGCAAGCGGAGCATCAGTTCCGAAGCGCTGGTGTGCATTCACTGCGGCGCGCCGATGGCCGAGCACGCCGCCATGCAGGCGCAATCGACGGCGGCACCGGTGCAAGCCGCGACTATTTCCTTCGGTAGCCTGCCACGCAACAACGCAGTGCCCGAGGCGGTTGCGGCGCCAGTGTCCGAGCCTTTACCCAAAGTGATGCCGGCAGCGGCGGGGCGCCGACGTCGTCAGCAGGCTGCGGAACAGGCACGCCAGGAACAACAACCGCTCAACGCCGATGGCAGTCGCCCGGTGGAAGGCTGGCTGAAAATCATGGTGTTTCTGTTGCCAGCGTTTTTCGTCTGGTTCCTGCTGCGCAACGGCCATTCGAGCAAGCAGCGCCTGCTCGGTTTTGGCTGGCTGGGCTTGCTGATCCTGGCGTCTTCGCTGTCCAAGTAAAACCGTTCAACCCTCGACCTGGTTCTGCGGCGCACCTGCCGCCCAGGTCGCGATGTTGTGCAGGGTGGTCGCGGCAATCGCGCCCAGCGCCTCGCGGGTCAGAAACGCCTGATGCGCGGTGATGATCACGTTGGGAAACGTCAGCAGACGCGCCAACACATCATCCTGCAACGGCAGGTCGGAGCGATCCTCGAAAAACAGCTGCGCCTCTTCCTCGTAAACATCCAGCCCCAGATAACCGAGTTGGCCGTCCTTCAGCGCGTCGATCAGTGCCGGCGTGTCGACCAGCCCGCCGCGCCCGGTGTTGATCAGCATCGCCCCGGCCTGCATGTGCGCCAGTGAGTCGCGATTGATCAGGTGCTTGCTCTGTTCGTTGAGCGGGCAATGCAGGCTGATGATCCGCGACTGCGCGAGCAATTCCGGCAGGCTCAGATAACGTGCGCCCAACGCCAGCACCTCGGGATTGGGATGCGGATCGTAGGCGAGCAATTCACAGCCGAAGCCGTGCATGATTTTCGCGAACGTTGCACCGATCTGTCCGGTGCCGACGATGCCGACGGTCTTGCCGACCAGATCGAAACCAGTCAGGCCATGCAGGCTGAAATCGCCTTCGCGGGTGCGGTTGTAGGCGCGATGCAAGCGACGATTGAGGGCGAGGATCAGCGCCACGGCATGTTCGGCTACGGCATGCGGCGAGTAGGCCGGCACACGCACGACGGCCAGGCCGAGGCGTTTCGCCGCCGGCAGGTCGACATGGTTGTAACCGGCCGAACGCAGGGCAATCAGCCGCGTACCGCCAGCAGCGAGGCGTTCGAGCACCGGTGCGCTGAGGTCGTCATTGATGAACGCGCAGACCACTTCGTGCTGCTCGGCCAACGCCGCCGTATCGAGGCTCAGTCGCGCCGCTTGAAAATGCAATTCGAGCCCGGCCGGGCAGTCGGCGCCGAGAAAGCTGTCGCGATCGTAGGTCTGACTGCTGAAAAAGATTGTGCGCATGAATCCTCCTGGAACATCGACGCGGGCCGCAATGGCCCGCGACAACTGTAGCGCTTTGCGCGTGCAGCGCCTTGCCGTGGATCAGGCGCTGATGCGCGCCTGCGCTGCGAGTCGATTGATCGAGCGCTCCAGTTCATCCAGCGCGGCGGCGGCTTTCGGATCGTCCTGCTTGAGCAGGGTTTCGCTGCGCTGGCAGGCGGCGCGCAGTTGCGGCACGCCGCAATAACGGGTCGCGCCGTGCAAGCGGTGCACGCGTTCAAGCAGGGCATTCTGGTCGTGGCTGTCACGGGCGGCGCGAATCGCTTCGCGGTCGGCTTCCAGCGACGCCAGCAGCATGGCGAGCATGTCCGCCGCCAGATCCGCCTTGCCGGCCGCCAGACGCAAGCCTTCTTCGTGATCGAGCACCGGCAGTTCCTGCTGACTCGCCGCGCTGTCGCCGTTGCGCTCCGGCGCCTGATTGCGCAGGGCCAGCCCGGTCCACTTCAACACCACCTGCGCCAGTTGCCGCTCGCTGATCGGTTTGGTCAGATAGTCGTCCATGCCGCTTTGCAGCAGCGCGCGTTTTTCGTTGGCCATGGCGTGGGCAGTGAGGGCGACGATCGGCAGCGGCGTGCAATGCCGCTCGCTTTCCCACTGGCGAATGGTTTCAGTGGTCTGGCGACCGTCCATGCCCGGCATCTGCACGTCCATCAGCACCAGGTCGAAAGATTCGCTCTGCACGGCTTTGACGGCCGCGTAACCGCTTTCGACCGCGAGCACTCGAGCGCCCATGTCTTCGAGCAGGGTCTGCACCAGCAACAGATTGGCCGGGTTGTCGTCGACACACAGCACGCGCGGCGCACGGCTGGACAGCGGCTCGCCCGGTTCGCTGCGGGTCTGGCGCGGATTGACCAGATCGGACAACGCTCGGCGCAGCTTGCGCGTACACGCCGGTTTGGCTTGGAGCTGGCTGTGCGGGTTGGGCACCGACAGATGAAACAGCGTCTGTTCGGTGGTCGGGCACAGCACCAGCACTTTGCAGCCCAGATGTTCAAGGTCCCAGATGTGCTGATTCAAACGTTCCGGGAGCATGTCGTTGCTGGTGATGCCGATCACCGCCAGATCGATCGCCTGATCGGTCTGATGCGCGCCGGTAACGCCATTGCTCAGGCTTTCCAGGGTATTGAACGGCGTAACTTGCAGTCCGCAGTCTTCCAGCTGATGTTGCAAGGCCTGACGCGCCAGTTCGTGATTTTCCAGTACTGCCACGCGGCGTCCGAGCAATGGCGCGGCGGGCAGGTCTTCGGCGTCGTCGCGAGTCTTGGGCAGGCTCAGGCTGATCCAGAATTCCGAACCTTCGCCCGGCGTGCTGTCGACGCCGATCTCGCCGCCCATCTGTTCGATCAGACGCTTGGAAATCACCAGCCCCAAGCCGGTGCCGCCGGGTTGACGCGACAGCGAATTGTCGGCCTGACTGAAAGCCTGGAACAGCGCGCGCACATCCTGATTCGACAGGCCGATGCCGGTGTCCTGAATGCTGATGCGCAGTTGCACGCTGTCTTCGTGTTCGTCTTCGAGCATCGCCCGGGCGACGATGGTGCCTTCGCGGGTGAACTTGATCGCGTTGCTGACCAGATTGGTGAGGATCTGCTTCAGGCGCAGCGGATCGCCGACCAGCGACAGCGGCGTGTCGCGATAGACCAGACTGACCAGCTCAAGCTGCTTGGCGTGCGCGGCCGGGGCGAGAATGGTCAGGGTGTCTTGCAGCAGGTCGCGCAGGTTGAACGGAATGTGATCGAGCACCAGTTTGCCGGCCTCGATCTTCGAGAAGTCGAGAATCTCGTTGATGATTCCCAACAGGCTGTCGGCAGACTTTTCGATGGTGCCCAGATAGTCGAGCTGGCGCGGGGTCAGTTCGCTTTTCTGCAACAGGTGAGTGAAACCGAGAATGCCGTTGAGCGGCGTGCGGATCTCGTGGCTCATGTTGGCGAGGAATTCGGATTTGATCCGACTGGCTTCCAGCGCTTCTTTGCGCGCCAGGTCCAGTTCGATGTTCTGGATCTCGATGGTTTCCAGATTCTGCCGCACGTCTTCGGTGGCCTGATCGACGCTGTGCTGCAATTCTTCGCGAGCATTCTGCAGGGTGCCGGCCATGCGGTTGATGCCCGAGGCCAGTTCGTCCAGCTCCTGGCTGCCGAGGGGCGGCAAGCGGGTTTCCAGATGACCGTCCTTGAGTTGCGCGACTGCCTGTTTGATCTGGCTCAGCGGACGGTTGATGGTGCGGCCCATGCGCAACGCGAGGAGGGCGGCGCCGGCAAGTCCGGCGGCGATCAGCAGCAGGCTGGCGAACAGGCTGCGATAGCCGCGCAGCAACATGCCGTTGTGCGACAGCTCCAGCTCGACCCAGCCGAGCAGGCGTTCGGATTCTTCGGGAATGATTTCACCGGCGAGATTGCGGTGCTTGCCGAACACCGGCATCAGGTAGCGCGTCGCGTCATTGCCGCTGCGTCTTTGCAACAGCGCGCTGTCGCCGCTCGGGGCCTGATTGAGCATGGTCGGGCCGGCGTGGGCCAGTGGCGAGCGGTCCGCCGCGAGGAAGGTCACCGCACGCACGTCGGGTTGTTCAAGGGACTGGGTGGCGATGCGTTCGAGCAGATCGGCGTCGCCGTGGCCCATCGCCGGCGCCACCAGCGGCGCCAGTTGCTCGGCGATCATTTCGCCGCGCTGCATCAATTGGCTGTGCAGGTCGGTCTGCTGCGTCCAGGTGAAATAGCCACCCAGCACCAGCGCCATCAGGCTGGTCGGCAACAAGGTCAGCAACAGCACGCGACCTTTGATTCCCAGTTTCTTGAGCACGCCTATCTCCCGCATCCCGCTGATCTGTTGACACATGCGTGCATCCGGCACGCGACATGGGCGCAGTGTAGCGATTTGCAGGCGGGCAATCTTGCGGAAAATGCAGCGCCGCCGACGCACGCGCTCGTCCGACAGGCCAAGCTTGTGTTGCCCGCTGTCGGACAATCTTGAATAATCCGCCAACTGAGAATTACTTGCAGATACTCATGACTCCTGTTTCCGTTGGCCAGCCACGCATCCTTTCCATTGAAGACGACCCGGTCCTCGGCGCGTATGTGCACGAGCATCTGGGCCGCAGCGGTTTTCAGGTGACCTGGTGCCAGAACGGCCAGGAAGGTCTGAACATCGCCCAGCGTCAGCCTTTCGACGTGGTGCTGATGGATATTCTGCTGCCGGGGCTCGATGGTCTGCAGTTGTTGACGCAATTGCGGCAGAGCCATTCGACGCCGGTGCTGCTGATGTCGGCGCTGGGTGCCGAGGCCGATCGCATCAGCGGTTTCCGCCTCGGTGCCGATGACTATCTGCCCAAGCCGTTCAGCATGGCCGAGTTGCATGTGCGCATCGAAGCGATCCTGCGCCGGGTGGCGCTGGATCGGCGCCCGCCTGCGGTTACCGCTGCGGTGGTCAGCGGCACCCTGCGTTTCGATGACGAACACTGCGACGTGTTCTTCGGCGAGCAAGCGGCCGGGTTGACCCGCAGCGAATTCCGTCTGCTGGAAACCCTGCACCGCAACAACGAGGAGGTGCTGAGCAAAGCCTTCCTTTATCAGCATGTCCTGCAACGCGGCTTTGCGGCGCACGACCGCAGCCTCGACATGCACATCAGCCAGATCCGCCGCAAACTCAAAGCCATCGGTTACACCGAGCGCGAAGTGCGCACGGTGTGGGGCAAGGGCTATGTCTTGAGTGGCGCCGATGAAACTGTCTGAGCTGCCGGGGCGGCATTCGCTGTTCTGGAAACTGGCGTGCCTGCTGGTGGCGTTCTGTCTGCTGATGATCTGGCTGAGCTGGTCGTGGGGCCGCTACATGGAGGAGCGCAATCAGTTCCTCTCCAGTGACGCCCGCAGCACCCTCAGCCGTTACGCCGCGCAAGCCGAACAGGCGTGGCAGCGCGGCGCGCGCAGTGGCGTCGATGACTGGTTGCAAAGCATGGAATTGCGCGAGGCCAGTTGGGTCGGCGTGATCGGCGCTGATTTGCAGTCGCTGAGCAGCCAGCCGTTGAACGCCGCGGAGGTGCAGCACCTGACCTTCCTGCGCGGCCTCGACTGGCCGATCCACAAGAAGGGCCGACCTTGGCTGCGGGTGCCGTTCCCGCAGGATCCGGCCGCCGGCATTCTGGTCATCGAGTTGCCCGAGCGCTTTGTTCCGGGCAAGTACCGGGTGTTCTGGCGGGTGATCACCAACGGCGTGATTCCCGGGCTGTTCACCCTGTTGCTCTGTGTCGGCCTGTATCGCCTGCTGGTGGTGCCGCTGAACAACCTGCGCGAACAGGCCAACGCCTGGCGCGCCGATCAGTTGAACGTGCGCCTGTCGAGCGGCATCACCCAGCGCCCGGATGAACTCGGTGAGCTGGCGCGGGCCTTCGATTCCATGTCCGAGCGCCTGCAAAGCACAGTCGCCTTGCAGCAGCAGTTATTGCGCGACTTGTCCCACGAACTGCGCACGCCGCTGAGCCGTCTGCGTGTGGCCAGCGAAAGCGAACAAGGTCTGCCGCAGCTACGCGAGCGCATCGGCCGCGAGGTCGACGGCATGCAGCGGCTGGTCGAAGACACCCTGCAACTGGCCTGGCTCGACACCGACCGCTCGCCGTTACCAAATGAAGCGATCCAGATTCAGGCACTGTGGGAAATGCTCACCGACAACGCCTGTTATGAAAGCGGCTGGCCGAGCCTGCAATTGCAATGCTCGGTCGAAGCTTCGTGTTGGGTGCGCGGCAACCTCAATACCCTCGCGCAAGCGCTGGAAAACATCCTGCGCAACGCCATTCGTCACTCGCCCGAGGGCGGGATTGTGCGGCTCGATGGACGGCGCGATGGCGAGTATTGGCATTTGTGGCTTGAGGATGAGGGCGGCGGCGTGGCTGACGAAGATCTGCAGCGGATCTTTTCGCCGTTCATTCGATTGGACGGATCGAGACCCGGGGATGGTGGCTTTGGCCTGGGCTTGAGCATTGCGCGTAATGCGGTGCAGCGCCAGGGCGGGTTGCTCTGGGCGCAAAACACCGGGGCGGGGCTGCGGTTGAATTTGCGCTTGCTGGCGGATGATGGCGTCGCCCATGCGGACGCCTTCGCGAGCAGGCTCGCTCCCACAATGGCTGTGCATTCACCGCAGATCGCATAAGCAAAATTCATCCCCTGTGGGAGCGAGCCTGCTCGCGAATTCAAGCATCACCACAAGAACTGAGTGTTACTCAAATAAAAGTCGCACCACTGGCGCGACTTTTATTTGCTTATTCCCATAAACCATAAGCACCGCACTTTGCGTGATATGGCCTGCGCGGGTTTGCCGGTATGATAGGCGCCCCCGCACGTCTGGATTGCGAATACGCCATGACCTTGCAGTACCCAACCATCGCCGATTGCGTCGGCAACACGCCGCTGGTGCGTTTGCAGCGCCTGCCCGGCGCCACCAGCAACACCCTTTTGCTCAAGCTCGAAGGGAACAACCCGGCGGGTTCGGTCAAGGACCGCCCGGCGTTGTCGATGATCACTCGCGCCGAGTTGCGCGGGCAGATCAATCCCGGCGATACGCTGATCGAGGCGACCTCCGGCAACACCGGCATCGCGCTGGCGATGGCCGCTGCGATCAAGGGTTACAAGATGATCCTGATCATGCCGGACAACTCCAGCGCCGAGCGTAAAGCGGCGATGACCGCTTACGGTGCCGAGCTGATTCTGGTGACTCAGGAAGAGGGCATGGAAGGCGCCCGCGATCTGGCCCAGCGTATGGAAGCCGAAGGCCGTGGCAAGGTGCTCGACCAGTTCGCCAATGGCGACAACCCCGAAGCGCACTACACCACCACCGGCCCGGAAATCTGGCGTCAGACCCAGGGCAGCATCACCCATTTCGTCAGTTCGATGGGCACCACCGGGACCATCATGGGCGTGTCGCGCTACCTCAAAGAACAGAGCGACAGCGTACAGATCGTCGGCCTGCAACCGATGGAAGGCTCGGCCATTCCCGGCATCCGCCGCTGGCCGCAGGAATACCTGCCGAAGATTTACCAGGCCGACCGCGTCGATCGCATCGTCGATATGGCGCAAAGCGAAGCCGAAGACGTGACCCGGCGCCTGGCCCGCGAAGAAGGCATCTTCTGCGGTGTGTCCTCGGGCGGTGCGGTGGCAGCGATGCTGCGCCTGTCCAGAGAAGTTGAAAACGCGGTGATCGTTGCGATCATCTGCGACCGTGGCGACCGTTATCTGTCGACCGGCATTTTCGACGCGCCGAACTGATGGCCAAGCACGAACGAGGCCTGCGCTTCCAGCCCACCGGCGGGAGCAAGGCGCCACAGATCCCGACCGGCAAAAAGCAGCGCTTGAGTATCGAGCGCCTGGCCAATGACGGTCGCGGTATCGCGTTTTTCGAAGGCAAAACCTGGTTCGTCCTCGGCGCCCTTGCCGGTGAAGAGGTCGAAGCACGGGTGCTCGGCGCCCACGGCAAAGTGGTCGAGGCGCGTACCGAGCGCGTGTTCACGGCCAGCGACGTGCGGCGCCCGGCAGCATGCCCACACTTCGGCCGCTGTGGCGGTTGCAGCGTTCAGCACTTGCCCCACGACGAACAGCTCGCCCTGAAACAGCGCATGCTCGCCGAGCAATTGTCGCGGGTGGCCGGTGTCGAACCTGGAGAGTGGGCGGCGCCGCTGAGCGGCCCGGAATTCGGCTACCGTCGGCGCGCGCGCATCGCCGTGCGCTGGGACATGAAGGCAAAAAAAATCGAAGTGGGTTTCCGCGCTGCCGGCAGTCAGGACATCGTCGCGATCAGCGAATGCCCGGTGCTGGTACAGCCCTTGCAACCGATCATGACCCGCTTGCCAGAGATGCTGCGGCGCTTGAGCAAACCGCAGGCGCTGGGCCATGTCGAGTTGTTCAGCGGCTCATCTCTGGCGCTATTGCTGCGGCACATGGCGCCGTTGTCCGAAGCGGATCTGACCATTCTCAAGGATTTCTGCCAGTTCCATGAAGCGCAGTTGTGGCTGCATGGCGAAGGTGAACCGCAACCGGTCGAAGCCGGTCAGAGCCTCGGCTATCGCCTGGAACAGTGGGATCTCGAGCTGGCGTACCGGCCGGGTGACTTCGTTCAGGTCAACGCCGGGGTCAACGAAGCGATGATCGCTCAGGCGCTGGACTGGCTTAAACCGACGGCTGAAGAACGTGTGCTCGACCTGTTTTGCGGGTTGGGAAATTTTGCGCTACCGCTGGCCAAAAGCGTCCGTGAAGTGGTGGCGGTGGAGGGTGTGCAGACCATGGTCGAGCGGGCCGCTGCCAACGCCGTCAGTAACAATTTGCATAACACAAAGTTTTTTCAAGCCGATTTATCCCAGCCTTTGAGCGATGCCCAGTGGATCGGAAACGGCTTTTCTGCGGTACTCTTGGACCCACCGCGTGACGGTGCTTTCGAGGTGGTGCGCAAGCTCGCGACCCTGGGTGCCAAGCGGTTGGTATATGTGTCGTGCAACCCGGCCACGCTGGCGCGCGACACGCAGGAATTGATCAAGCAGGGCTACCGGTTAAAACGTGCCGGGATTCTCGATATGTTTCCTCAGACGGCACATGTCGAGGCCATGGCGTTATTTGAAGCGAGCCAGGACGGCTCGTCTGAATCCGTCTGATCTGTCCGCGCAGCGCTCGCCTGAGCCCCGCGAGCGCGAACGGACACTGAGGATCAGCGATTTGACGCATTGAATCTGCGTCGTAGGGAAGGTAAAGCAGCATGGTACAGGTGAGAGCACACCAGCCGATCAACACCGACGGCAGTATCAATCTCGAGGCCTGGCTCGATCACGCGGTCAGTGTCGATCTGGCACTGGATCGCGAGGCCTTGAAAGAAGCCTGCGAGTTCGCTCGCGAGGCCGAACAGCAGTCCAATGCGAAGAAGAATCTGTGGGCCGAAGGCTCCGGCAGTTTCAGCACTGGCCTTGAGATCGCCGAGATCCTCGCCGACCTCAAGCTCGATCAGGATTCGCTGGTCGCAGCCGTTTTGTATCGCGGCGTGCGCGAAGGCCAGATCGAGCTGGCGGCCATCGGCCAGCGCTTCGGTCCGGTAGTGGCCAAGCTGATCGACGGCGTGCAACGCATGGCGGCCATCAGCGCCAGTCTCAGCCCACGGCAATCGATGGTCATGGGCACCCAAGGGCAGGTCGAAAACCTGCGCAAGATGCTCGTGGCGATGGTCGATGACGTGCGCGTTGCGCTGATCAAACTGGCCGAACGCACCTGCGCCATCCGTGCGGTGAAAACCGCCGACGATGAAAAGCGCAACCGCGTCGCTCGCGAAGTCTTCGACATCTATGCGCCGCTGGCCCATCGCCTCGGCATCGGTCACATCAAATGGGAACTGGAGGACTTGTCCTTCCGCTATCTCGAACCCGATCAATACAAGCAGATCGCCAAGTTGCTCCACGAGCGGCGGCTGGACCGCGAGCGCTTCATCAGCGACGTGATGACCCAGCTCAAGGACGAACTGCAGGCCACTGGTGTCGATGCCGACATCAGCGGCCGGGCGAAACACATCTACTCGATCTGGCGCAAAATGCAGCGCAAGGGTCTGGAATTCAGCCAGATCTACGACGTTCGCGCCGTGCGCGTGCTGGTGCCGGAAATGCGCGACTGCTACACCGCGCTCGGTATCGTCCACACCCTGTGGCGGCACATCCCGAAAGAATTCGACGACTACATCGCCAACCCGAAAGAGAACGGCTACCGCTCGCTGCACACGGCGGTGATCGGCCCGGAGGGCAAGGTCCTCGAGGTACAGATCCGCACCCACTCCATGCACGAAGAAGCCGAACTTGGCGTCTGCGCGCACTGGCGCTACAAGGGCACCGACGTCAAATCCGGCTCGAACCATTACGAAGAGAAAATTTCCTGGCTGCGTCAGGTGCTCGAATGGCATGAAGAGCTGGGTGATATCGGCGGTCTGGCCGAACAGTTGCGCGTCGACATCGAGCCTGATCGCGTTTACATCTTCACTCCCGACGGACACGCCATCGACTTGCCGAAAGGCGCGACGCCGCTGGATTTCGCCTATCGGGTGCACACCGAAATCGGCCACAACTGCCGGGGCGCGAAGATCAACGGGCGTATCGTGCCGTTGAACTACAGCCTGCAGACCGGCGAGCAGGTCGAGATCATCACCAGCAAGCACGGCACGCCGAGCCGCGACTGGCTGAACCCGAACCTCGGTTACGTCACCACCTCGCGGGCGCGGGCGAAGATCGTTCACTGGTTCAAATTGCAGGCTCGCGATCAGAACGTTGCGGCCGGTAAAACCCTGATCGAGCGCGAACTCAATCGCCTCGGCCTGCCGGCGGTGGATTTCGACAAGCTGGCCGAAAAGGCCAACATGAAAACCGCCGAAGACATGTTCGCCGCCCTCGGTGCCGGCGACCTGCGTCAGGCGCATCTGGTCAACCTTGCGCAGCAATTGGTCGAACCGGAGCGCGGCAACGAGCAACTGGAGCTGATCCCGCGCAAGGCCACCGGTTACAAGCCGGGCAAGCGCGGCGATATCCAGATCCAGGGCGTCGGCAACCTGATGACGCAAATGGCCGGTTGCTGCCAGCCACTGCCGGGCGATGCGATCGTCGGTTACATCACCCAGGGCCGTGGGGTGAGCATTCACCGCCAGGACTGCGCCTCGGTGCTGCAACTGGGCGGGCGCGAGCCGGAGCGGATCATCCAGGTCAGCTGGGGCCCGGTGCCGGTGCTCACCTATCCGGTGGACATCATCATTCGCGCCTACGACCGTTCCGGGCTGCTGCGTGACGTCTCGCAGGTGCTGCTCAACGAGCGCATCAACGTGCTGGCGGTCAACACCCGCTCGAACAAGGAAGACAACACTGCGCTGATGTCGCTGACCATCGAGATCCCCGGTCTGGATGCGCTGGGGCGGTTGCTGGGGCGGATTTCGCAATTGCCGAACATCATCGAAACGCGGCGTAACCGTACCCCGTGATGCAATTGATTGTTCCCTGTGGGAGCGAGCCTGCTCGCGAAGAGGGCGTGTCAGTCGACATCTTTGTTGCAGACACAGCGCTTTCGCGAGCAGGCTCGCTCCCACAATGGTTTTGTGGTGAGACAGAAAAATGATGTACAGCCTCGAAGACCTGCTCCATCTGATGTCCCGTCTGCGCGATCCGCAGTTCGGTTGTCCGTGGGACATCAAGCAAACCTACGCGACCATCGTCCCGCACACCCTCGAAGAAGCCTATGAAGTGGCCGATGCCATCGAGCGTGGCGATCTCGACCATTTGCAAGGCGAGTTGGGCGATCTGTTGTTTCAGGTGGTGTATTACAGCCAGTTGGCCAAGGAAGAAGGGCGGTTCGAATTTGCCGGGGTGATCGACAGCATCACGCGTAAACTGATCCGCCGTCATCCGCATGTGTTCCCGACGGGCGACCTGTACGCGCCGCTCGACGTGCCGCGCTTGAGCGAAGAGCAGGTCAAGCAGCGCTGGGAAGAGATCAAGGCCGAAGAGCGTGCCGAGAAAGCCTCGGCGCCCGAGCAGTTGTCCTTGCTCGACGACGTGCCGGCCACCTTGCCGGCACTGTCGCGCTCAGCCAAGTTGCAAAAACGCGCCGGGCAGGTCGGTTTCGACTGGCCGGACGCTTTGCCGGTGCTCGACAAGGTTCGCGAAGAGCTCGATGAAGTGCTCGAAGCCATGTCCGAAAACGATCCGGTGGCGGTGGCCGACGAGATCGGCGATCTGCTGTTTTCCGTGGTCAATCTGGCCCGGCATCTGAAGGTCGATCCGGAAACCGCCTTGCGCGGCGCCAACGGCAAGTTTGAAAGACGTTTCCGTTTTATCGAACAGGCATTGCGCGACACCCACCGTCCCATGGAAGATTGCACCCTCGAAGAGTTGGACGCCCTGTGGGGCGAAGCCAAACGCCAGGAAAAGAATGAGCCCAGCTGCGGCTGAGCCGTTGCCCAAGTGAGTAAGCATTGATGAGCCTTTCCCTTCGCGACCAGTTGCTCAAAGCAGGCCTGGTCAACCAAAAGCAGGCCAAGCAGGTCAGCAAAGACAAGCAGAAGCAACAGCGCCTGGCCCACAAAGGCCAGGCCGAGCTGGACGATTCGCAGCAGCGCGCCGCCCAGGAAGCCATGGCCGAGAAGGTCAAGCGCGACCAGGAACTGAACCGTCAGCAGCAGGAGAAGGCCGAGGCCAAGGCCCGCGCTGCGCAGGTCAAGCAGTTGATCGAAGTCTCGCGTCTGCCCAAGCTGACCACCGAGGACTACTACAACTTCGTCGACGACAAGAAGGTCAAGCGCATCTCGGTCAACACGCTGATGCGCAACAAGCTCAGCAGCGGTTCGCTGGCGATCGTGCACCACAACGGCGGCTACGAAGTGATCCCCCGTGAAGCTGCGCTGAAGATCCAGGAGCGCGACCCGCAGCGCATCGTCCAGCTCAACGTGCAGACCGAAGAGGTCAACGCTGAGGACGATCCGTACGCGGCGTACCAGATCCCTGACGATCTGATGTGGTAAATCCACGGCTGTAAAAACGACGAACCCCGCTCATGGCGGGGTTTGTCGTTTTCAAATGCTGTGTTGTTTCAGGCGGACTTCAGTTCTCTTTGCTGTTCCTGCACTTCCAGTTCAGCCTTGTAGTTGTGGGCATCGATCTCGTTGTGGAACATGCCGACCAGCAAGTCTTGTTGATGCACATCCCAGATACGGATGCCGGCGGCCAGGCCTTCGTGGGACATGTGTGAATCGTCGCGTTCAGTTACTTTTACAGTCATCTGCTAGCTCCAGATCTCAAGTTACTGCACCAAGGCGTGTGCAGGACTCTGTTATAGGATTTGTTAGTCAGCTAAGTAAACTGCCAATTGGCGCAAGGTGTTGTTGCGAATTTCGCAACAAAGCTGCAGGCCGCGTAAACCGCGACATTCGGTCGCAGGATAGTAAGTTTCATGACAGAAGTTTCATCTCCCGAACGCTTTGGATCCCTGTCTTTGATCGTTCCCACGCAGAGCGTGGGAACGATCAAAGTTTCATCTCCAGAACACACTGAAACCCACTGTGGGAGCGAGCCTGCTCGCGAATTCGGTGGGTCAGACGACGATAGGGTGACTGGAATATCGCCTTCGCGAGCAGGCTCGCTCCCACAGGTTTTATCTTGAAATGCGGGGAGTTTTTGACCTGCCAAAAAAAACGCCCCGAACCAGTCGGGGCGTTTTTTGTGTGGCTCAGCAGCGGGAAATTATTTGCCTTCCCAGCGCTTCAGTACCAGCGTGGCGTTGGTGCCGCCAAAGCCGAAGCTGTTGCTCATCACGGTGTTGATGGTGGCGTTCTCGCGGGTCTTGGTCAGCACCGGCAGATCGGCCACTTCCGGGTCGAGCTCGTCGATGTTGGCGGAGCCGGCGATGAAGTTGCCTTCCATCATCAGCATGCAGTAGATCGCTTCGTGCACGCCGGCGGCGCCCAGGGAGTGACCGGACAGGCTCTTGGTCGAGCTGATCGCTGGAGCCTTGTCGCCGAACACTTCACGCACACCTTTCATTTCCGCAACGTCGCCGACCGGAGTCGAAGTGCCGTGGGTGTTCAGGTAGTCGATCGGGGTGTCGACGGTGGACAGCGCCTGCTGCATGCAGCGGATCGCGCCTTCGCCGCTTGGGGCAACCATGTCGTAGCCGTCGGACGTTGCGCCGTAGCCAACGATCTCGGCGTAGATCTTCGCGCCACGGGCCAGAGCGTGTTCCAGCTCTTCGACGACAACCATGCCGCCGCCGCCAGCGATGACGAAACCGTCACGGTCCTTGTCATACGCGCGGGAAGCTTGTTCCGGGGTGTCGTTACGCTTGCTGGACAGGGCGCCCATCGCGTCGAACAGGAACGACTGGCTCCAGTGCTCTTCTTCACCGCCACCGGCGAAGACGATGTCCTGCTTGCCCATCTGGATCTGTTCCATGGCGGTACCGATGCAGTGAGCACTGGTGGCGCAGGCAGAAGCGATGGAGTAGTTCAGGCCCTTGATCTTGAATGGCGTGGCCAGGCAAGCGGAAACGGTGCTGCTCATGGTCCGCGTTACACGGTATGGGCCAACGCGCTTCACGCCTTTCTCGCGGAGGATGTCCAGCGCTTCCATCTGGTTCAGCGTGGAAGCACCACCGGAACCAGCGATCAGGCCGGTGCGCGGGTTGGACACCTGCTCTTCGGTCAGGCCGGAGTCAGTGATGGCGTCTTTCATGGCCAGATAGGCGTAAGCCGCTGCATGACCGACGAAGCGATAGATCTTGCGATCGATCAGCTCTTCAAGGTTGAGGTCGATGGAGCCGGAAACCTGGCTACGCAGACCCATTTCAGCATATTCCGGGTTGAACCGGATGCCAGGGCGGCTTGCACGCAGGTTAGCGGAGACGGTCTCTTTGTCATTGCCCAGGCACGAAACGATGCCCAGACCAGTGATAACGACGCGGCGCATGCGAATAACCCTTAGAAGTTGTCAGTGGAGGTGAACACGCCGACGCGCAGGCCTTCGGCGGTGTAGATTTCGCGTCCGTCGACACTGACCGAACCATCGGCGATGGCCATGTTCAGCTTGCCCTTGAGGACGCGTTTGATATGAATGTTGTAAGTGACTTTCTTGGCGGTCGGCAGCACCTGACCGAAGAATTTCACCTCGCCCGAACCCAGCGCACGGCCGCGGCCCGGCAGGCCTTGCCAGCCCAGGAAGAAGCCGACCAGTTGCCACATGGCATCCAGACCCAGGCAGCCCGGCATTACCGGATCGCCTTCGAAATGGCAGGCGAAGAACCACAGGTCAGGGTTGATATCCAGCTCGGCGACCAATTCACCTTTGCCGTACTTGCCGCCTTCTTCGCTGATATGGGTGATGCGATCCACCATCAGCATGTTCGGGGCGGGCAGTTGCGCGTTACCCGGGCCGAACAGCTCACCGCGACTGCAGCGCAGCAGGTCTTCCCGAGTAAAGGCGTTTTGTTTGGTCATGCGAGCTCCTCAATAATCCCATGCGGCAGGTGGGGCAGATCTTCCCGACCGTTCAAAGCGTTCATGCCTCGAACCGGCAGCCTACTCATAGACTATTGCGTTGTGGTGAAAGTCACAGCACCAAGGACATGAATGTACACTTGTGCACTGAAATTTTTAATCAAGCCCCTTTTGGGGCTCGTTCGGGTGCCTAAGACTGCCGCACTTTCGCTTTTCACGCCAGTCGCAGATGGTCGAAAGGCCCACACTACGACACCCAGCGCTGCAAAATCTGCTGCAGGTCATTGCGTTTGAACGGCTTGGCCAGGTAATCGTTCATCCCCGCTGCCAGACAGGTTTCGCGATCGCCCTGCAAGGCGTTGGCGGTGAGCGCGATGATCGGCACATCGCGGCGTCCGGGCAGGTCGCGGATCTGCCGCGTGGCCTCGTAGCCGTCGATGATCGGCAGCCGGCAGTCCATCAAAATCACTTCGAACTCGCTGCCCTCGGCACTGCGCACCGCCTGCGCGCCATCGGTCGCCACGCTGACGGCAAAACCCAGACTGCGCAGCATCGCTTCGATCACGGTCTGGTTGACCGGGTTGTCTTCGACCAGCAACACATGGCGTCCTTCACCCTGACCACTACCGTTCGGCGCTCGCGGCGCGGCCAGCGCTGGCATTGCCTGCTTATATAGCGCCAATGGAATTTCCAGAGTGAATACCGAACCGCGTCCTTCCTCACTCTGCGCGCGCAACGTACCGCCCATGCGTTCGGCCAGGGTCCGTGCGATCGGCAGACCAAGACCGGTGCCACCATAACGACGGGAGATCGAACTGTCGGCCTGCTGGAAGGCATTGAACATCAGCTCCAGACTTTCCGAAGAAATGCCGATGCCGCTGTCACGCACCGAGCAGGTGAACCACAGCAGTTCATGATCCAGCGATTGCCATTGCGCCTCGATGCTGACCCGGCCCTGCTCGGTGAACTTCAAGGCGTTGCCGACCAGATTGACCAGAATCTGCCGGATCCGCGTCGGATCGCCCTGCACCTGCAAGCCGCGCATGTCGTCGGGAATGCGCAGATTCAGTGCCAGGCCTCGCTGCACCGCGCTGTGCTGGAACGATTGCGCGCAGGCGCCGATCAGCTCGGCGAGATTGAACGGGATGTGCTCCAGCTCCAGCTCCGAACGCTCGATTCGCGAGAAGTCGAGAATGTCATTGATGACCTTGAGCAGATGTTCGGTCGACTCCGAAGCAAGCGCGGCGTATTCGACCTGCTCCTCGGTCATCTCGGTGGTTTCAAGCAACTGCAACATGCCCAGCACGCCGTTCATGGGCGTGCGCAATTCATGGCTCATCATCGCCAGAAAGTCGGATTTGGCGTTGTTGGCCTTCTCCGCTTCTTCGCGGGTCTGGATCAGTTGCGCCATCGCTTGCTGCTGTTCGCGACTGGCCTGCTCCAGCGCCTGAGCAAGGTTGTTGATGTGTTGTGACAGTGCGCCCAGTTCGGTGTCGTCGACAATCGGCAGCGGGGTTTTGTAATCGCCTTCCTGAATCGCCTTGACCGCATCGCCTATGTCGCGGATCGGCTGCGACAGACTGCCGGCCAAACGACGGGCGACGACAAAAGTGAAGAGCAGGGCGAACAGCGCGAGAATCCCGGCCTTGAACAGGATCTCCTGCTGGCGCTGACTGAAAGCGTCATTGGACAGCCCGACGATCACTCGCCCGAGATAATCCTCGCCGGCGGCGCTGTTGCTGACCTTGCCGTCCTGGAAAAAATCGTTGTGCAAGGCGATCCGTTGCAGACGCACCGGGGCCTGGAACACTTCGACCTGATGCGGGCGACTGTGGCTGTCGGCCGGTTGTTCGACATACACCAGAATCCGGTTGGCGCTGTCCTGCACTTCGAGAAAACGCACGTTGGGCGTGGCGAGTGTCGCCTTGAGCAGGCTTTCCAGCACTTCGTTGTTGCCGGAGATCACTCCGTATTCCGTGGCCGGGGCGAGTTGGTTGGCGATCAGTTGGCCGGTGTGATTCAGCTCCTGACGCAAATCCTGGATGCGGACGAAGGTAAAGAAACTGATCAACAGCAGCGTCAGCAGCAGCGCCGGGCCGAGGCTGATCAGCTGCGTGCGGGTGTTGATGTCCCAACGGCGGCGGAAATTCATGGGCGGCGCTCTCCTTCGGCCAAGGCACTGGCGACAGATGCTTCATTCAACGGTTCGATGCCTAAGGAACGAGCCACCTGCGCATTACTTGAGACTTTGAAACGAGCGGGGTAAAGCGTTCGCGGCCATGCGCTGGTGGGCTGATCGAGTAAATGATCGAGAATCGCCAGCCAGTCGCTCTGGTCGCTGTAGGTACTGGCGAGGCTGCCAGCGCGAACGAATGCAATGTTGGGGCCGATCAGCGCAACCTGCCGCGAGTAGCTGCTGAGCAAAAGGTTTTTCGCCGTTTGCGAGTTGTACAGATCGGGGTCATCGAGGCCGAGCAAGACGTCGCTGCTTTTCAGCACCGCTTGCAGCGGACGGCTGTCGTGAATGTTGTCCCAGCGCTGACTGACAATCTCCAGGTTCAATGGCCGCGCAGCCACGCGCAATTCGTCGAGCAGGAACTCGCCGTGTTCATCGAACAGCACACCGACCCGCCGGGCCTGCGGCAAGATCCGCCGGATCAGTTGCAATTGCCGGCTCAGCGGTGGGTCGCTCCAGAGCAGACTCAGGCGCGCCGGTTGGGCATCGGCGAAACGCTGGCGCGCCTGCAAGCGGCTGATGCGCAACACCAGCGTCGATGGGCCTTGTGAGTCTTGCAGGCGCCAGTCGAGGCTGGGCAGGTCGAGCAGAATCAAGCGCAGACTGGCCGGTAATTTGCCCGGTGCCGGCAAACTGGCCAGCGGCTGGAACCGCACATTGTCGGTCGGGCGCAGTTCACTCAGTGCTTGTACGAAAGCCTGCACGCCGGGGCTTTCCTCGGCGCCGGTCAACAAAATATCCGCCGCTTGCACCGCGACCCCGTGCAGCCACGCGGTCAAGAACAGGCAGAGCCCCGCCAGCCAGTGGCCAAGGGTTGGCGTCTTCCGTGACGGGCCGTTGCGCATCCTAGAACTCCAGCTCGGCACTGAAATACATTACCCGGCGTTCATCGTAATTATTGTCGACGAAGGTATTCGGCTGATGATCGAGGCGCTGTTGCAGCACGCCGGCCAATTGCAGCTGAGCTTTGCCAATGGCGATGCGTTTGGCGATGCGCGTGTCGACGCGTTCGAAGCGATAGCCGTTGAGCGCGTTGTCACCGTAATAGAAGAGGGCGCTGTTCCAGCCATGCCCCCAGTTGCGCAGCCAACCGGCGGAACCGCTGTTGCGCGAGGTCAACTGCTGATCCAGCGGATTGCTCGCCTCGGCGTCGACGAAGGCGTAGGTCAAACGCAAACGGTCGGCGCTATTGAGGCGCCAGTCGAGTTGCGTTTCGGTGCCGCGAAAGCGCGAGCTGTTGGCATTGCTGGCGATGTACTGATTGTTGCGCAGCGGCTCACTGATCATCCCAGTGATTTCGTCGTAGAACAGCTTCACGTCGACGGCCAGTCCGAGCTCGGCGAAGTAGCCGTTGTAGCCCAATTCCCGCGAGCGCATGTGTTCCTGATCGAGATCGCCGGGGCCACGGGTCTTGACGAAATACCGCGCCGACGACTGGCCGTAGGCCGAGGGTCGCAGGTTGCTGACCTGATAGCTCCAGTTGACGTTGTTTTCGAACATGTCCGGCGAACGGATCGCCTCCGAGTACACCGCGCGCAGGCCGTGACGCGGGTTGATCAGGTAGTTGACCGCGAAGCGCGGGGTCAGCGAACTGCCGATCAGTTGCGTGTCTTCGAACATCGCCCCGCCCTGCACCAGCCAGTGCTCGGTAGCGCGCCATTCCAGTTGGCCGAAGGCGCGCCAGGTGGTGTCGTCGAGGGTGCCGTTGAAGTAGGTTTCGGAGTCGGCGCGGTCGTAGCGGTAATTCAGGCCGCTGACCAGACGCAGGCTGTCTGCCAGGCTGAGGGTGTCCTGCAGTTCGAGGTCGTAACGCGACTCGCGGGCGCTCTGGTCGATATCGCCGCACAAGGTCTGGCTGGCGCCGTTGCGCCATTGCTCGAGCACTTGATTGGCCAGCGCCATTTCCTGCGGCGTGCCGGGCGCCGCGCCGGGGCCGGTGAACCGGGTGATGTTGCGCGCCAGCCGTTCGGTGTAATTCGGGTTGAGCTGCCACAGCTGCGTCAGTTCAGGGCTGAACGACACTTCGGCATCGCAGGCGCGCCAGACCTGCTGGCGATCCCAGTGCTGCGCCGAACCTTGCACATAAAGGCTGTGTTCGGGATTGATGTCGAGGTTCCAGCGCACCGAACCGGCGTAATCCTTGGCCACCACGTCGGAATTGTTCCCGGCGTCGGTAATCCCCGAGAACACCGGGCGGTAGGTATAAGGCCGCTGATTGCTGCCGTCTTTGGCGTTGAGCTGCCAGTCGAGGCTTTGATCTTCATTGAGATCATGGCTGACCGCCAAGCTCAGACGGTTCAAGCGCCGACTGTCGCGATAATCGGCGCCGTTACGGTCGCTGTCGAAACCGTCATCTTCCTGGCCGGACAGCGACAGGCGCAGATCGCCGCCATCCAAACCGGTGCCCTGACTGGCATAAAAGTCGTTGATGCCACGCTGGCCGCGAGTGATCTTCAAACGCGTGCCATGGCTGTCGGCCGGGTGGCGGGTGATGATGTTGATCACCGCCATCAACGCGTTGGCGCCATAGCTGACAGTGTTCGGACCGCGAAACACCTCGATCCGCTCGATATCTTCCATCGCGACCGGAATATCGCTCCAGTCCACCGTCGCCAGCCCGGCGCGATACACCGAACGGCCATCGATCAACACCTGCATGCGCCGTGCTTCGCTGGCGTTGGTGCCGTGGTAATTCACCGCCGGCTGATTGCCGTTGATGCTGCCAACCATCATCCCCGGTACCAGTCGCAGCAATTCGCTGATGTCGCGGGCGCCGCTGGCGCTGATCAATTCGCTGTCGAGAACGGTCATGCTCCCCGGTACTTCGGCCGGGGTCTGCTTCAGGCGCGTGGCCGTAAGCACCGGCGGCAGCGTCTGGCTGTCGACGAACAGATCGTCCGCCAGCACCAGCGGGCTGAACATCAGCGCGAGTAACAGGGGCGAGCGCGGGGAAGGAGGGCCAGAAAACACGACACAGCCTGCAGAGAGAAGAATTGGCGCGCATGTTAACCGAGGGCTGCGACTTTTCCAGTGACGTTGCAGGCATTTTCCTAGGTTTTATTGGTCTTCTTCCTACAAATGTCGGTAATTGTTGCTGGGGCTGGCCGCCACCGGGTCGCCCCGTATAATGCCCGGCATCGCCACTGGTATGGATTAACGGATTGCATATGACTGAACAGCGCCCGATTGCGGTCCTGGGAGGCGGAAGTTTTGGTACCGCCGTGGCCAATCTGCTGGCCGAGAACGGCCATCAAGTCCTTCAGTGGATGCGTGACCCCGAGCAGGCCGAGGCCATCCGGGTCAATCGCGAAAACCCGCGTTACCTCAAAGGCATCAAGATTCTCCCGGGGGTGACCGCTGTCACCGACCTGCAAGCCACTCTCGATGCCTGCGATCTGTGCTTTGTCGCGCTGCCATCCAGCGCCTTGCGCACGGTACTCGCCGCCCACGCCGAGCGCCTGAGCGGCAAGATGCTGGTCAGCCTGACCAAAGGCATCGAAGCGCAGACCTTCAAGCTGATGAGCCAGATTCTCGAAGAGATCGCCCCGCAGGCGCGGATCGGCGTGTTGTCCGGGCCGAACCTGGCGCGGGAAATCGCCGAGCACGCGCTGACCGCCACGGTGGTCGCCAGCGAAGACGAAGAACTGTGCAAAGCGGTGCAAGCCGCCCTGCACGGTCGTACCTTCCGCGTTTACGCCAGCGCCGACCGTTTCGGTGTCGAGCTGGGCGGGGCGTTGAAAAACGTTTACGCGATCATCGCCGGCATGGCGGTGGCGCTGGAAATGGGCGAGAACACCAAGAGCATGCTGATCACTCGCGCCTTGGCCGAGATGACCCGCTTTGCGGTGAATCAGGGCGCCAACCCGATGACCTTCCTTGGTCTGGCCGGGGTTGGCGATCTGATCGTCACCTGTTCATCGCCCAAGAGCCGCAACTATCAGGTCGGCTTCGCCCTCGGTCAGGGCTTGAGCCTCGACGAAGCGGTGTCGCGTCTCGGCGAGGTCGCCGAAGGGGTTAACACCCTCAAGGTGCTCAAGGCCAAGTCCCAGGAAGTCGGCGTGTACATGCCGCTGGTCGCCGGGCTGCACGCGATCCTGTTCGAAGGACGCACGCTGGAGCAGGTGATCGGTCTACTGATGCGTGCCGAGCCGAAAACCGACGTCGACTTTATTTCCACCAGCGGTTTCAACTGATTCAGCTGTTACACGGACAGGAAGCAAGCCATGAACGATCCGAAAAGCGAAACCCAGTACGAATCCATCCTCCTGCGGGTGTTGTGGATGATCGTTTATCTGCTGGTCTGGCAAGTCGCGCAGTTCATCCTCGGCGCGGTGGTATTGGTGCAACTGATCTACCGCCTGATCTACGGCGCACCGAGCGCCAGCCTGATGAATTTCGGCGACAGCCTCAGCCAGTTCCTCGCGCAGATCGGCCGCTTCGGCACGTTTCACAGTGACCAGAAGCCCTGGCCGTTCGCCGACTGGCCGGCGCCGCGCACCCCGGAAGGTGAAGCGCCGCACACCGTCGCCCCGGCCGCGCATCCGGTGCGCGATGAGGAGCCCAAACTATGAAACTGTGGGTATTGCGTCATGGTGAGGCGGTGCCTCACGGCTCGAAAATCGATTCCGAGCGCGAGCTGACCGAGCATGGTCGTAAAGAAGTCCTGAGCAGCGCCGCGCATCTCATGGGCCAGCCGCTGACGGCGATTTACGCCAGCCCTTATCTGCGCGCGCAGCAAACCGCGCAGATCGTGCGCGACGCATTGGGTTTCGAGCCGGAGATTCGCACGGTCGAGTGGCTGACGCCGGAGAGCGATCCGGACAAGGTCGCCGAGCAATTGGTGTCCGTCAGTAATGTTTTGCTGGTCAGCCACAACCCGTTGGTGGGCAACCTGCTCAGCTATCTGCAGCACGGCGCCGGACATCCGCCGGAGCGGGTGAGTACGGCGGGGCTGGCGGAGCTTGAGCACAGCGAGCTGCTGATTGGCTCGATGAAGCTCAACAGCCTCAAGCACCCTTAACGCCATATCCCTGTGGGAGCGAGCCTGCTCGCGAAGGCGGCGTGTCATTCACCCTTTTTGGGGCTGACATACTGCATTCGCGAGCAGGCTCGCTCCCACATTGATTTCTGCCAACCCATGAAATTATTTGTTTGAAAATTCCAACCAAGCACTTGCTTGGTTGACTACGCTTGCTCCAGACCAAAAAAACAGGAGCGAGTCGCATGTCTGCCGCCTTCCGTTTGCCGCTGGACGTGTTCTACGAACGGGAAGCCCGGCACCCGCGCCAGCGCTTTCTTGTGCAGCCCATCGGCGGCGGTCAGGTCGAGACGCTGACGTGGGCCGATGTCGGCCATCAGGCCCGCTGCGCCGCGCACTGGTTGCGCGCGCGGGAGCTGCCGCCCGGCAGCCATATCGCCCTGATCTCGAAAAATTGCGCGCACTGGATCATTGCCGATCTGGCGATCTGGATGGCCGGGCATGTGTCGGTGCCGCTGTACCCCAATCTCACCGCTGAATCCGTTGCGCAGGTGCTGACTCACTCGGAAAGTGCGCTGGCGTTCATCGGCAAACTGGATGACTGGGCGGGCATGTCGCAAGGTGTGCCGGCGGGCCTGCCGACCATCAGCCTGCCGCTGCATCCGCCCGGCGAGTTCGATTACAGCTGGGCGGACCTGCAGAGCTGTTCGCCAATCCAGGACGATCCACGTCCCGCCGCCGAGCAATTGGCGACGATCATTTACACCTCCGGCACCACCGGCCTGCCCAAAGGCGTGATGCACAGTTTCGCCAATCTTGGTTTCGCCACCAGTCGCGGCACGCAGCTGTTCGGGCTCAACGAGAACGATCGGCTGCTGTCGTATCTGCCGCTGTGCCACGTCGCCGAGCGCATGTTTGTCGAATTGGCATCGATCTATACCGGCCAGACCGTTTTCTTCGCCGAAAGCCTCGAGACTTTCATCACCGATCTGCAGCGCGCGCGGCCGACGGCAATGTTTGGCGTGCCGCGTATCTGGACCAAGTTCCAGATGGGCGTATACAGCAAGATTCCGGCGCAGCGTCTGGACTTCCTCCTCGGGTTGCCCTTCATCGGCAAGCGGGTCGGCCACAAAGTGCTGGCCGGGCTCGGCCTGGATGCCTTGCGCGTAGCGTTGTCCGGTGCCGCGCCGGTGCCGCAGACCTTGCTCGCCTGGTATCAGAAACTCGGCCTCGATGTGCTCGAGGTGTACGGCATGACCGAGGGCTGCGGCTATTCGCATATCTGTCTGCCGGGGCGATACAAACAGGGCTGGATCGGCCAGCCGTGCCCGGAAGTCGAGGTGCGCATCGATGGGTCCGGCGAAGTGCAGGTGCGCAGCCAGGCCAACATGCTCGGCTATTTCAAGGAACCGCAGAAAACCGCCGAGACGCTGACCGCAGACGGCTTTCTGCGCACCGGCGACAAGGGCGAGCAGGACAGCGAAGGGCGCCTGCGCCTGACCGGGCGACTCAAGGAAATCTTCAAGACCAGCAAGGGCAAATACGTCGCGCCGGCGCCGATCGAAAACCGTCTGGCCGTGCATTCACGCATCGAACAAGTATGCGTGGTGGGCGATGGCCTGAGTGCACCGCTGGGGTTGTGCGTGCTGTCGGCGGTCAATCAGCAAGAGCCTCGTGCCAGCCTGCACGCGAGCCTGGAAAAATTGCTGGAGGAGGTCAACGCCGCCCTCGACAAGCACGAACGCCTGCACCGACTGGTAGTGGTCAAGGACAGTTGGGCGGTGGACAACGGCTTCCTCACGCCGACCCTGAAAATCAAACGCAACGTCATCGAAGACCGCTACGGCGCACGCTTCGAAGAATGGAGCGCGCGCAGCGAGGCAGTGCTGTGGCAGGATTGAGCGTCGATTACAACAACAAAGGAAGTCTGCGATGAGCTTGTGGCGTACTACTCCCGACATTGAACAGTTGAACGCAATCCAGAAGAACACCATTGGCGAAGTGCTGGATATTCGCTTCGAAGCCTTCGACGAACAGTCGCTGACCGCGAGCATGGTCATCGACCATCGCACCCACCAGCCTTACGGTCTGCTGCATGGCGGCGCATCGGTGGTGCTGGCGGAAACCGTCGGCTCGATGGCCAGTTATCTGTGCATCGATGCCAGCAAATTCTATTGCGTCGGCCTGGAGATCAACGCCAACCACTTGCGCGGCTTGCGTAGCGGAAGGGTGACGGCGGTGGCCACGCCAATTCATATCGGCCGCACCACGCATGTCTGGGACATCCGTTTGACCAGCGACGAAGGCAAGGCCAGTTGCGTGTCGCGCCTGACCATGGCGGTGGTGCCGCTGGGGGAACAGCCGCCGCTGCGTTGACAGGTTGTAGATCAAAAGATCGCAGCCTTCGGTGTTGTGGTCTTTTGCTTGCGAAGCGTCTCCACCACCATTTCTGGCAGTTATGGTCATTGCTGCGGCGCCGGGTCTTGCGGACAATCAACGCCACGATTCCCGCTCATGGATTTGCCCGCATGTCGCAACCGATCTTTTTCGCCCACGCCAACGGTTTCCCCTCGGGGACCTATGGCAAGTTGTTCGCGGCGCTGGCGCCGGAGTATCGGGTCGCGCATCTGGAGCAGCATGCCCATGACCCGCGTTTTCCGGCGGACGACAACTGGTACAACCTGGTCGATGAACTGATCCATCACCTCGAGCAGCAGGAGCAGCCGGTGTGGGGCGTCGGCCATTCTTTTGGCGGTCTGCTGCATTTGCACGCGGCGTTGCGTTGTCCCGAGCTGTATCGCGGCGTGGTCATGCTCGACTCGCCAGTACTGACCCGCACTGATCAGTGGGTGATTCGCGCGGCCAAGCGCTTTGGTTTCATCGACCGGCTGACACCCGCCGGGCGCACCCTCGGGCGGCGTGAAGAATTCGCCGATCTCGACAGTGCACGCAGTTACTTTTCCGGCAAAACCCTGTTTCGCGGCTTCGATCCGGAATGCTTCGATGCCTACCTGCAACACGGTTTGCATCAGGTCGACGACAAGCTGCGTCTGCGTTTTGACCCGGCCACCGAAATCAGCATTTATCGCGGCGTGCCGCACACCAGTCCCGGGCGCACCCGGCAGTTGCAGGTGCCGCTGGCCATCGTGCGCGGGCACAAGAGCCGGGTGGTCATGCGCCATCACACACGTTTCGTCTCGCGCCTGCCCCAGGGCGAGGCGCTGAGCATGCCCGGCGGGCACATGTTTCCGCTGGAGCGCCCGCAGGACACGGCGCGATTGCTCAAGAGCCTGTTCATGCGTTGGGAACAGCGGCAGAACAAGGATTGCGCATGAGCCCGACCTGCGAAGAAGTGCGCCTGAACCTGCCGCATATCGAGTTGGCCGCTCATCTGTTCGGCCCCGAGGACGGCTTGCCGGTGATCGCGTTGCACGGCTGGCTCGACAACGCCAATAGCTTCGCCCGGCTGGCGCCCAAGCTTGATGGCTTGCGCATCGTCGCGCTGGACATGGCCGGCCACGGTCATTCCGCTCATCGACCAAGCGGCGCCGGTTATGCGCTGTGGGACTACGCCCATGATGTACTGCAAGTCGCCGAGCAGCTGGGCTGGAAGCGTTTCGGCCTGCTCGGGCATTCGATGGGCGCGATTGTCTCGATGGTGCTGGCCGGTTCGCTGCCCGAGCGCATCAGCCATCTCGCGCTGATCGACGGCGTGATTCCTCCGACAGACAAGGGCGAAAACGCTGCCGAGCGCATGGGCATGGCGTTACAGGCGCAACTCGCTCTGCGGGACAAGCGCAAACCGGTCTATACCACCCTCGAGCGTGCCATCGAGGCGCGGATGAAAGGCCTGGTGGCGGTCAGTCGCGAAGCCGCTGAACTGTTGGCCCAGCGCGGTTTGATGCCGGTGCCCGGCGGTTACACCTGGCGCACCGACAATCGCCTGACCCTGCCATCGCCGCTGCGCCTGACGGAAGAACAGGCGATGGCGTTTGCCTCGCGCGTCAGTTGCCCGGCGCATCTGGTGGTCGCGGCGGATGGCATGTTGGCCAGGCATCCTGAGTTGCTGGAGCGTCTACCCTTCAGCCACGAACAGTTGCCGGGCGGGCATCATTTGCACCTGAATGACGAGGCTGGCGCAGGTCTTGTAGCAGACTGTTTCAATCGCTTCTTCGCCATGCCTTGACTTGCAGCGGGCAACTGTCGAGGCTGGGCGGGTTGAAATGGGAGACAAACTCGATGGATTTCTATACCGCTGCGACCCCGACCCGCCCAGCCATGACCGTCCGGTGAGGCTGACTATGCGGTCACTCAGTCTCTTCGCGCTGTGCTGCTTCAGCTCCTTGTCCTTCGCTGCCGATGTGCCGGGCAGCCAGGATCTGCAAATCGTGCCGCGTCTGGCCGATGCTCAGATCGTCGACTATCGCCCGGCGGCCGAGCTGGAGCGCATCTACCCGCTGGGCTCGATCCGCAAGATCAGCGGCCAGTTGCGGTTCGACGGTCAGGTCACCGCCCGCGGCCAGACTACCTCGGTGACCTACGAGTTGCCGCCGGAACATTCCGCCACCGAAGCCTTTACTGCCGCCCGCGAAGCCCTGCAACAGCAGGATGCCGAATTGCTGTTCTGGTGCCAGGCCCGCGATTGCGGCGAAAGCAGCCTGTGGGCCAACGAGGTGTTCGGCAACGCCAAGCTGTATGGCTCTGACGAGCAACAGGCTTATCTGTTGTTGAGGCTGGCGGCGCCAAAGGACAACACGCTGGTGGCGCTTTACAGCATCACTCGCGGCAATCGCAAAGCCTATCTGCATGTCGAGCAATTCGAGGCTGCGGCGCCGTTGGGCGAATTGCTGCCGACCTCGGCGACCCTGCTGCGTCAGTTGAAAAGCACCGGCGAGCTGGATTTTCCGAAACTGGTCGATGAACCGGATGCCACCTGGTTGCGCCTGATTTCCCGTGGTCTGAATCTCGACACGACCTTGCGGGTCACGGTTTCCGGGCC
Source organism: Pseudomonas sp. Leaf434 (assembly GCF_001425545.1). Taxonomy (NCBI): domain Bacteria; kingdom Pseudomonadati; phylum Pseudomonadota; class Gammaproteobacteria; order Pseudomonadales; family Pseudomonadaceae; genus Pseudomonas; species Pseudomonas sp. Leaf434. Next base: position 274,383 of record NZ_LMQZ01000008.1, read on the forward strand.
CAAGGCCGAAGCCTGGCGCCAGGCGCTGATCAATCAGGGCGTACGGGCGGCACGTCTGGAAGCCGGCAATCTCGAAGGCTCGGGCCTGCGCATCGACTTGTTGCGATAAGCTGTGCCGGGCGAGCACGCACACAGTGTTCGCCTACTCTTTCGCTGACTGACTTTGCCGGGACTTCCCATGCTCAATAACGATCGCCTGCTGGTGCAGATTCTGCTGCTGGTGTTGTTTGGTGCCAGCCTTTGGGTGATGGCGCCGTTCTGGTCGGCGCTGTTCTGGGGCGCGGTGCTGGCGTTTGCCAGTTGGCCGCTGATGCGTTTGCTCACGCGCTGGCTCAATGGCCGCGAATCGCTGGCCGCGTTGATCCTGACACTGGGCTGGATGTTGCTGGTGGCGGCGCCACTGGTGTGGCTGGGTTTCAACCTCGCCGATCATGTGCGCGATGCCACGGCATTCATCAAGGATGTGCAGGTCGACGGTTTGCCGGAAGCACCGACCTGGCTTGGCAGCGTGCCTTTGATTGGTGAGCGGCTGGTGTCGATGTGGGACAGCATCGATCAACAGGGCGCGGCGTTGATGGTCTCGATCAAGCCGTATCTGGGGCAGGTCGGCAACTGGTTGCTGGCACGCAGCGCGCAGATCGGCGGGGGGATTCTCGAGCTGACGCTGAGTCTGGTGTTCGTGTTCTTTTTCTACCGTGACGGGCCGCGACTGGCGGCGTTTGTGCACAGTCTGCTGCAGCGCTTGATTGGTGATCGTGCTGGCTATTACATCGAACTTGTCGCCGGTACGGTGCAGCGGGTGGTCAACGGTGTGATTGGTACAGCGGCGGCGCAGGCAGTGCTGGCGTTGATCGGCTTTTTCATTGCCGGGGTTCCCGGGGCGCTGGTGCTGGGGATCGTCACGTTTCTGCTGAGTCTGATTCCGATGGGGCCACCGCTGGTGTGGGTGCCGGCCACGGCGTGGTTGGCGTGGAAGGGCGAGTACGGGATGGCGGTGTTTCTCGGGATCTGGGGGACGTTCATCATCAGTGGCGTGGACAACGTGCTCAAGCCGTATCTGATCAGCCGTGGCGGTAATCTGCCGTTGGTGATTGTGTTGCTCGGGGTGTTTGGCGGGTTGATTGCGTTTGGCTTTATCGGGTTGTTTATTGGGCCTACGTTGTTGGCTGTGGCTTATAGTCTTTTGACGGATTGGAGTAAGAGTCAGGCTCGGGTCTAGGGGGGGGCTTGGCGGCCTTTGGGCCGACCATGCTTGGGTTTGTTTGGTGTGAATATCCGAATGTTTCGCTGCGGCGGCTGGCGGTTCCGCCCTTACGGCGGGTCACCTTTTTCAAACGCCAAAAAGGTAACCCAAAAGGCTTGCTCCTGCGTTCGGCCCTCGCAGGCTCGGGTTCCTTCGCTGCGGGATCGATCTGGGCGCAGCGGCTCCGGTTTGCTTCGCTGCACCTACACTCGCTGTGTACGACTGCGTCGTACGGTCGCTGCGCTCCCACGCCCGGATCAATCCCTCCGCTCAGCCTTCCGACGTCGCCGCACCTACACTCGCTGTGTACGACTGCGTCGTACGGTCGCTGCGCTCCCACGCCCGGATCAATCCCTCCGCTCAGCCTTCCGACGTCGCCGGTGGATCAAGATCAAAAGCAGTACTCGAGCTTGCGCTCATTGTTGAGTGGGGCGGCTTCGCCGCGGGCAGCTGCGCTGCTTTGCTTTTGCTTTTGCTTTTGCTTTTGCTTTTGCTTTTGCTTTTGCTTTTGATTTTGTGGGAGCGAGCCTGCTCGCGAAGGCGGCCTGACAGCCGACCTGTTTCTTGAGGTTGTACCCAGTCCAAGTGTAGGAGTGAGCCTGCTCGCGATGACGTCCTCACTGCCAACCCATCGCCCTCTGAGATCACTCGATCCCCTGTGGGAGCTGGCTTGCCAGCGATAGCGCCCTCACAGCCAACCCATTATCCCGGATGAACACCACTCCAATGTGGGAGCGAGCACCGCGGCAACCGAACAATTGCGGTCAACCCGCCGCCCGGTGTGTCTTCCAGCGTCAATTGCCCACCCAACCGCTGCGCGGCTTCGCGGGCGATGGTCATGCCCAGCCCTACGCCGCCGGAGTTGCGATTACGCGATCCCTCCAGTCGATAGAATGGCTCAAAAACCGCTTCCCGCTGTTCTTCAGCAATACCCGGTCCGTGATCAATCACCCGAATCAGCAGTTCTTCGCGCTGTTCCAGCAGTTCAATCTGTGCCTGTCCGGCGTAGCGCAGGGCGTTGTCCAGCAGGTTGTTGATGCACGAACGCAGCGCCATCGGTTGCACTGGCAAAGGCGCGCAGTGGCCGCTGACCTGTACATCGGCGCCCTGGTCCTGGGCGTTTTCGCACAGCGATTCGACCAGCGCCTGCACGTCCAGCAACTGCAAGGCTTCGCTGGTGCGTTGTTCGTGCAGATAGGTGAGGGTGGCGTCGAGCATGCCGATCATGTCGTCCAGGTCCTGGCGCATCTGGCTTTGCAGTTTGTCGTCGCTGATGTTTTCCAGACGCAGTTTCAGGCGTGACAGTGGCGTGCGCAGGTCGTGGGAGACGGCGCCGAGCATGCGCGCGCGTTGCTGGACCTGTTCGCGGATGCGCCGTTGCATGAGGTTGAAGGTGTGCGCCGCTTGCCGGGCTTCGCGCGGGCCGGATTCGTCGAGGGGGGCGCTGTCGAGGTCTTCGCTCAGGCGCTCGGCGGCGTCGCTCAGGCGCTGGATCGGCCGGGTGAGCAGCTTGGCACCGTACCAGGCGGCGATCATCAGCGTGATGAATTGAAAGGTCAGCGGCACCACCGGGCCACCGAACCATGGGCGCGCTTGTCTCGGTGGATAAGCGGCGTCGTGCATGGGCGGTTGGCCGTCGATGTTCGCTGAGAACTCGGGCGGTGGTGGGGGCGGAGGAGGGCCGTAGAGCCTGAACCAGGCGAAGGCCAGCAGGTGCGCCAGGACAATTGCCGCGAACAGCACCCCGAACAGGCGACCGAACAGGGTGTTGAAGCGCGCCTTCATCAGCCTATGTCCCGCGCGTCGAACAGGTAACCCTCGCCGCGCACGGTCTTGATCAACTGCGGGGCTTTCGGGTCGTCGCCGAGTTTTTGCCGCAGGCGCGAGACCAGCAGGTCGATGCTGCGGTCGAAGGCTTCGATCGAGCGACCGCGAGCGGCGTCAAGCAGTTGTTCGCGGCTGAGCACGCGGCGCGGGCGTTCGATGAAGACCCAGAACAGGCGGAATTCGGCATTGGACAACGGCACTACCAGGCCGTTGTCGGCGACCACTTGGCGCAGGACGCTGTTGAGGCGCCAGTTGTCGAAGCGAATGTTGGCGCGCTGGTCAGTGCGGTCGTCGCGCACGCGGCGCAGGATGGTCTGGATGCGGGCGACCAGTTCGCGTGGTTCGAACGGTTTGGCCATGTAATCGTCGGCGCCCAGTTCCAAGCCGATGATGCGGTCGGTGGGTTCGCAGCGGGCGGTGAGCATCAGGATCGGGATGTCCGATTCGGCGCGCAGCCAGCGACACAGCGACAGGCCGTCTTCGCCGGGCAGCATCAGGTCGAGGACGATGACGTCGAAATGTTCGCCCTGCAGCGCCTGGCGCATCGCCGCGCCGTCGGTGACGCCGCTGGCGTGAATGTTGAAACGGGCGAGGTAATCGATCATCAGCTCGCGGATCGGCACGTCATCGTCGACGATCAGCGCGCGGATGCTCCAGCGCTTGTCGTCTTTGCTTTCATCCGTCACGGTTGTCGGGGTGTTGTGCATGGGGCTGTTCACTGCCAGGGGTGGTTTCAGCATAGGCGTCCGGCCGGGGGGCGGGAAGTGCTGTTGTAAGGACGTGTTGCGCCGGGCGAGGCTAACCCGGGTGCGTGTTGCGGGCGTGTCGGTTGTGTATCGGAGTCGACACAATAGCCGCGCCGGCTAAGCTGATAACCGCCAGCGCGACGATTTACCGATCATCGGGTGCCGCGCAGCCGCCGGTTCCGCTACAATGCGCGCCGTTTTCGACCAGCCTGAGAGCCCATCCATGTCCGCCTGCCAGACTCCTATCATCGTCGCCCTGGATTTCCCCACCCGTGACGCCGCACTGAAGCTGGCCGACCAGTTGGACCCGAAACTGTGCCGGGTCAAAGTGGGCAAGGAACTGTTCACCAGTTGCGCGGCGGAAATCGTCGGCACCCTGCGTGACAAGGGTTTTGAAGTGTTTCTGGATCTCAAATTCCACGACATCCCCAACACCACTGCGATGGCTGTGAAAGCCGCTGCCGAGATGGGTGTGTGGATGGTCAACGTGCACTGCTCGGGCGGTCTGCGCATGATGGCCGCCTGCCGCGAGGAGCTGGACAAGCGCAGTGGTCCGCAACCGTTGTTGATTGGTGTGACCGTGCTGACCAGCATGGAGCGCGAGGATCTGGCCGGTATCGGTCTGGATATCGAGCCGCAGGAACAAGTGCTGCGTCTGGCGGCACTGGCCGAGAAGGCCGGGATGGACGGTCTGGTGTGTTCGGCGCTGGAAGCGTCGGCGCTGAAAGCCGCGCACCCGTCGCTGCAACTGGTGACCCCGGGGATTCGCCCGGCGGGCAGCGCGCAGGACGATCAACGGCGCATTCTGACCCCGCGTCAGGCGCTGGATGCCGGTTCCGATTATCTGGTGATCGGCCGTCCGATCAGCCAGGCGACAGATCCGGCGCAGGCGTTGGCCGCAGTCGTAGCCGAAATTGCCTAAAGCTTATTGAAGATCCAACTGTGGGAGCGAGCCTGCTCGCGAAGAGGGAGTGTCAGTCGGCATCATTACCGACTGATCCACCGCTTTCGCGAGCAGGCTCGCTCCCACATTGGTTTCAGGCTGGCCTTAAACCTTCAGAACCAACTTGCCAAAGTTCTCGCCGTTGAACAGTTTCATCAGCGTCTCCGGGAACGTCTCCAGCCCTTCAACCACATCTTCCTTGCTCTTCAGCTGCCCGTTGGCCATCCAGCCGGCCATCTCCTGCGCGGCGCTGGCGAACTGCGCGGCGTAGTCCATCACCACAAAACCTTCCATGCGCGCGCGATTGACCAGCAGTGACAGGTAATTGGCCGGGCCTTTGACCGCTTCTTTATTGTTGTACTGGCTGATGGCGCCGCAGATCACCACTCGCGCCTTCATGTTCAAGCGGCTCAGCACCGCGTCGAGAATGTCGCCGCCGACGTTATCGAAATACACGTCCACGCCCTTCGGGCATTCGCGCTTCAGACCGGCCACGACGTCTTCGGCCTTGTAATCAATGGCGCCGTCGAAGCCCAATTCGTCGATGAGGAATTTGCACTTGTCGGCCCCGCCGGCAATGCCAACGACGCGGCAGCCTTTGATTTTGGCGATCTGCCCGGCCACGCTGCCCACCGCACCTGCGGCGCCGGACAGCACCACGGTGTCACCGGCTTTCGGTGCGCCTACGTCGAGCAAGGCGAAGTAGGCGGTCATGCCGGTCATGCCCAGTGCAGACAGATAGCGTGGCAATGGCGCGAGTTTCGGGTCGACCTTGTAGAAACCGCGCGGCTCGCCGAGGAAATAATCCTGCACACCGAGGGCGCCATTGACGTAATCGCCGACGGCGAAGCCAGGATTGTTCGAAGCGATGACTTTTCCCACGCCCAGTGCGCGCATGACCTCACCGAGACCGACCGGCGGGATGTAGGACTTGCCTTCGTTCATCCAGCCGCGCATGGCCGGGTCGAGGGATAGGTATTCGTTTTTCACCAGAATCTGTCCCGCCTGTGGCTCGCCGACCGGTACTTCCTGGTAAGTGAAAGTCTCGCGGGTCGCGGCGCCCACCGGGCGTTTGGCGAGCAGGAACTGGCGATTGGTCTGGTTGGTCATGACAGGCACTCGAATGGAATGAAGCCTTGTTGATAGCTCTTCAACGGCGATGTCGCAAGGTTGGCTGATACGGCGAATGCGAGTCCATCCAGTGCAGTGATGGTTACGGGGCGGGTTTCATCACTGCGGCGCATGCGCCGGTAAACAGCGATTGCATAGTGCTGACGTGCTTTCGCTGCCCTTGGCTATGCTGCGACGCCAACATCTCCCAGTTTTTTTGCATTCGAGGACATCTCCATGAGCATGACGTTTTCCGGTCAGGTGGTTGTAATCACGGGAGCCGCCTACGGCATCGGTCGCGCGACAGCCCTGGCGTTTGCCGCCGAAGGCCTGAAAGTGGTGGTGGCTGACCTCGACGCGGCTGGAGGCGAAGGCACGGTGGCGCTGATTCGTACCGCCGGTGGCGAAGCGTCCTTCGTGCGCTGCGACGTGACGGTGGAAAGCGATGTAAAAAATCTGATGGATGAGGTGATCAATACCTACGGTCGTCTCGACTATGCCTTCAACAACGCCGGGATCGAAATCGAGAAGGGCAAACTGGCCGACGGTACGCTGGACGAGTTCGACGCGATCATGGGCGTCAACGTCAAAGGCGTCTGGCTGTGCATGAAGTATCAATTGCCGTTGCTGTTGGCGCAGGGCGGTGGCGCGATCGTCAACACGGCGTCGGTAGCCGGGCTGGGTGCGGCGCCGAAGATGAGCATCTACGCGGCGTCGAAACATGCGGTGATCGGCCTGACCAAATCGGCGGCGATCGAATACGCGAAGAAGAAAATCCGCGTCAACGCAGTGTGCCCGGCGGTAATCGACACAGACATGTTCCGCCGCGCCTACGAAGCTGACCCGAAGAAAGGCGAATTCGCCAATGCCATGCATCCGGTCGGACGCATCGGCAAGGTCGAGGAAATCGCCAGCGCGGTGCTGTATCTGTGCAGCGATGGCGCAGCGTTCACCACTGGGCACTCATTGGCGGTGGACGGCGGCGTGACGGCGTTCTGAAAGTTGCCGAAATACAAAGAACCCGCCTGCGTGCGGGTTTTTTTGTACCTCGCGGTCGGTCCCTGTGAATACCGTTAAACAATGTGTATCAAACCGTTAGAACTGGCGCATTTGGCGGTGTTGTCGCACAGCCTCGGCGGTGCGGCTGTGATTTACTGCTGCCAGCAAAACTGACAGGAGTTTGCGAGCTCATGGAACTGAGAATTGACCGACAGGCAATGGTGCCGGTCGTGCAGCAGATCGTCGACGGAATGACTGACTGGATTGTGCAAAGCGGCATCCCGCCGGCCACCCGGTTACCCTCCGTACGGCAAATCGCCCGGGGGAATCTGCTCAGCCAGTCGTGCGTTGTCGAAGCCTGCGAGCGCCTGGTTTCGCAAGGCGTATTGACCACACGCCAGGGCGCGGGATTCATCGTCGCGGCCTCGCCGGCATTGCGCGAAACGGACTCGGAACTGGCAGTGTTCGAGGGCCGCCATGCGTGGTGCGATGAGGTGAGCGCTTCGACGGGTCGCTTGATCTTGGGGCAAGGAGGCTTGCCGCCGAGCTGGCGTGAGCCCGACGACCTCAGCTACGCGCTGCGCGAGGTGGCACGCACCGACATGGCCAGCCTGTTCAATTACAGCTCGCCACTGGGGTTGCCAGCGTTGCGCGAGCAAATTGCCAAGCGTCTGAAACTGCTGAATATCGACGCCTGCAATACCCGGCTTATGAGCACCAGCGGTGCCAGTCATGCGCTTGACCTGATCGTGCGCACCCTGTTCAAGGCTGGCGATTGCGTGGTGGTGGAAACGCCCGGTTATGCACCGTTGTTTGACCTGTTGCGTCTGCACGGCGTACAGATGCTCGAAGTTCGTCGTACGCCGAGCGGGCCGGACATCGACATGCTCGAGTCGGTGCTGCGTCAGTTTCGTCCCGGCGCCCTGTTCATCGGCAGTCATCACCACAATCCCACCGGCAGTTGCCTGACGCCTGCGGTGGCCCAGCGTATCGTGCAGTTGAGCAAGACCTACGACCTGCGCGTGATCGAAGATGACGTCTACGCTGATCTGCACACCGGCAACGGTACGCGGTTGGCGGCGCTGGACCATGGCGGCCGGGTCATTTATGTCGGCAGCTTCTCCAAGACACTGAGCAGCTCGTTGCGGGTCGGTTTTGTCCTGGCGGACAGCGAACTGCTGAAGCGCCTGGCGGAGGTCAAGATGATCAGCGGCCTGGGCTGTTCGAGGCTGGCCGAGGCGGTATTGGCCAGACTGATGGCGACCGGCGCCTATCGCAAACTGGTGCAGCGCCAGCGTCAGCGCTTGAATGCCGATCGCGCGGCGGCCTTGCAGGCACTGGAAGACGCCGAGTGGGAAGTGTTCGGCAAGCCGGTTGGCGGGCTGTTTATCTGGGCGCGGGCACGCTTGCGCGACCAGGCGTCGGTGCGCAGGCAGGCCCAGCACTGCGGGCTGGAGTTGTCAGCAGCGGACGCTTTCAGTCCCAGCGGTGAGTGCGGTGACTGGCAGCGCATCAATGTGGCCTGTGCCTGCGACCCACGGGCGCGGCAGTTTTTTCGCAATACCTGCGCGGATCGACCTCCAGCATTCTGAAAACGACGCGGGCGTAGCTTTTTGCCATTATTCCGACGCCAGAGTCTTGTGCTGGTTCGAGCCCGTTGCGAATCTTCGGCAACAGACTTTGGCAGGGGACTACGCGCAATGATTTCGGCCGTGCAAGGACGTTTTGCCAACCTCGGTATGGCGAAAAAACTGGGTATCGGATTTGTGCTCGTCTTGTTGCTGACTGCGTTGGTGGCGGCGATCGGCGTCTGGTCGCTGCAAACCATCAGTCTGCGTTTCGACGGCTTGAAGCAGATGTCCGCGCTCAACAGCGGCCTGCTCAAGGTGCGCCTGCTCGAGCAGGAATACGCCCTGCGCGGCAATCCGAAAACCGCCGATGCCTTGCGCGAAGGCGTCGATGGGCTGGTTGTTCTAGCCGGCGCGCTCAAGGCACATTCCCCGGCCAATGTGCCGGTGATGAGCGATGTCGAGCAAGCGCTGGGCGCGTATCGCAAGGCCTTCGATGAATTCGTCTCGCTGAGCCAGGCCAAGGACCTCGCGCTGGAGATGGCCAGTTGGTCGGTGTCCAGCGTGGCCAATAACCTCGACGTGTTGCAGAGCGGGCTGGCCGATGATGGCGCCTATACGTTGAAAGACACCGAGGGCAAGGACGGCGCCCAGTTCATCGAACAGGCGAATCAGGTCAGTCAGGTCTCGCGACTGATGCTGCAGGCGATGAACGAAGCGCGGGTGCGGCTGGATCAAAGCCGCAAGGGCGATGCCGACAATGCCGGCCAAGGCAACATCGAGCAGGCCGCGCAAGCGCAGGAGCAGGCCGAGGCGCTGAAAACCACGGTCAAGGACGAGGGCTATCTGACTGTGCTCAACGAAGTGTCGGGGCATATCGCCGGATTCAACGAGAAACTGGCTGAATACACCGGTTTGCTGGCGCAAGAAAAAACTGTGTACGAGCAACTGCATCAGCGCGCTGCACAGGTGGTGGACCGGGTCAATCAGGCCTATGTCGCCGAAGATGCTTCGATGCAGGCGGAGCTGAAAAAGAACACGGTGTTGATCATTGGCTCTTCGGCGCTGGCCTTGTTGGTCGGATTGCTCGCCGCGTGGGTGATCACGCGCCTGATCGTGGCGCCGCTGCGCAGTGTGATTCGCGTGGCGCAGCAGATTGCTGCGGGTGATCTGACGGCGAAGGTCGAGGTGACGCGCCGCGATGAAATGGGTCAGCTGATGTTGGCGATGCAGCAGATGGCTGCCGGCCTCGGCACGATTGTCAGCGGCTTGCAGGCCGGCATCGAGCGCTTGGCCGGTTCCGCGCAATCGCTGTCGGCAGTGACCGAGCAGACCAATCTGGAGGTCAACAGCCAGAAGGAGGAAACCGAGCAGGTCGCCACCGCCATGAACCAGATGACCGCCACCGTGCATGACGTCGCGCGCAATGCTGAAGAGGCAGCTCTCGCGGCGCAGACGGCGGATGACAAGGTCGAGAGCGGCCAGCAGGTGGTGCGTCAAAGCATGGCGCGGATCGAGCAGTTGGCGGATTCAGCGACCTCGGCCAGTTCCAGCATCGAGAGCCTCAGCGCCGAAATTCAGAATATCGGCACGGTGCTGGAGGTGATCAAGAGCGTGGCCGAGCAGACCAATCTGTTGGCGCTGAACGCGGCAATCGAAGCCGCGCGCGCCGGCGAGCAGGGCAGGGGGTTTGCGGTGGTGGCCGATGAGGTGCGTGCGCTGGCACGGCGTACGCAGCAATCGACCGAGGAGATCGAACGCTTGGTCAGTGCCCTGCGCGCGGCGGCGCAGTCGTCGGTGCAGCAGATTCGCAGCAGTGGCGAACTGGTGAAGCTGGCGGTCAGTGATGCGTTGCAGACCGAGAGTGCGCTGGGGAGTATTGCCGCGGCGGTGTCGTTGATTCAGCAGATGAATCAGCAGATCGCGGCGGCGGCGGAGGAGCAGAGTTCGGTGGCGGAGGAGATCAATCGCAGTGTTACGCAGATTCGTGCGAGTGCGGATCACTCTTCCGTGGCCATGCGCGGGAATGCGGCTTCGAGTGTTGAGCTGGCGCAGTTGGGTGGCGAGTTGCGCTCGATGGTTGGGCATTTTCGGCTTTGAGCCTTGGCGGCCCTCGGGCCGGCCAGGCTCTCGGCTTCGCCGCGTGGGGATGGCCCAGTCTTGCTTTTGCTGTTCTGTGGGAGCTGGCTTGCCAGCGACGGCGGCCTGACACCCGACCGATTTTTACCTGAGAACACTGCTTCCCAATGTGGGAGCGAGCCTGCTCGCGAAAGCGGCCTTCAATTCACATTCTCTTTCAAGTCGCCCACAAAAAAGCCACCAATAACGGTGGCTTCTCTTCCAGCATTCCCGCCTCAGTCGTAAATCACTTTTTTCTTCCAGTCCGCATCGGCTTCGACATCCTTCAAACCGGCGGTCAGTTGGTTTTCTTCACCTTCCACCGGGGCAATCTTGTCCATGACCTGGGCGTTCGCTCGGGCGAGGAGTTTTTCCAGGTATTGCAGTTGCTCCGCGTACATCTGCGGGTCCTGCTGTTTGCGCAGATATTGCACGCCGCGTTCGAAGGCGAGGCGGGCCTGGCCGGGTTGGTTTTGTTGCAGGGACTGTTGGCCGAGGTTGTTGAAGAATTCGATGTGCAGCAGCACGAGGATGTGGCGCACTTCGCGGATCCATTGTTTGGCTTCGTTCGGTGGCAGGAAGCCGTCGTGGGCGGCGCGGGTGATCTGGCCGTGCAGGGCTTCGAGGAGGAAGCGCACGTCTTTGGCTTTGGCTTCGGTGAGGATCGGCGCGGGCGGGTTGTTCACCGGGATCGATTCGCCTTGGGCAACGAGGGCGCTCAGTTCGGTAATGCGGGCCTTGGTGGTTGCGCTGGTTTTTTCCAGATTGAGCAGGCGCTGGCAGACGTTGAGTTCCAGGCGGGTCAGCAGCAGCTTGAGCGCCGGGGTCATGAACTGGCCGGGGAAGGTTTCGGTCAGTTCGCCGCAGCGGCGCAGGCGGTCGTTGAGTTCGACTTTGGTGCGGGCCTTCTCCAGTTTGTTGTTTTCCACCACATGGTTCATGTAGCCAATGGCGATCAGAATTGCGATCCCGGCTACGACTAGCAGGGTGATCATGAGTGGTGTCACCGGTAAGACCTCTTTATAGGGTTCGCATGCGAGTGTAGTGGCTGGGCATTTAGGCGCCTAGCGCCGCTCGACGGGTTTGATCGGCTGCTGCAATCTGTATCGGCCGCCAGCGGTATAGATGAATGCTGGCGCTTGATGTGCAGATTGCCATCACTGTGCGGTGGACTATAACGTCTTGGCGAGTGGCGGAATATAGGCGTCAGGTTTCGGACGACGGAAAAGCCCTACGCGGCCCGGAATCCAGGTCGAAGTCATTGATTTAAATAAATTTATATCAGGGGGTTGACGACCCCTCAATCCATCCATAGAATGCGCGCCACTTGCAGCGTAAAGCACACAGCGAAACGCGGCAGGCAGTGAATGTTGTAGTGTGTCCCCTTCGTCTAGTGGCCTAGGACACCGCCCTTTCACGGCGGTAACAGGGGTTCGAGTCCCCTAGGGGACGCCAATGCGGGAATAGCTCAGTTGGTAGAGCACGACCTTGCCAAGGTCGGGGTCGCGAGTTCGAGTCTCGTTTCCCGCTCCAATTTTAAACAGCAGTGCTTTCGGGCGGTGCTGAGTGAAACCAGAACCAAATCTTCGGATGCGGATCTGGACACCGAAACACACACCATGTGTTCCGGGTAGCGTGTCCCCTTCGTCTAGTGGCCTAGGACACCGCCCTTTCACGGCGGTAACAGGGGTTCGAGTCCCCTAGGGGACGCCATTTGCGGGAATAGCTCAGTTGGTAGAGCACGACCTTGCCAAGGTCGGGGTCGCGAGTTCGAGTCTCGTTTCCCGCTCCAATTTCACAAAAACGCCGATCAGTGATGATCGGCGTTTTTGTTTGTGCGCGTTTTGTGGCGGCAATAAAAAAGGACCTTTTCACAGGTCCTTTTTTATTTTGAGCCCGGTCATCGGTGACTGGGCTCAGGCAGGGCTTTACAGCTTCGGCAATTGCCCGACACGCCCCATCATTTCCGTGACGATCTGCAGATCCAGCAGGAACTGATCGACGGTCTTGAATTCGCCATCGGTGTGGCCGGTGTATTTGGCTTCCGGTCGCGCCAGGCCGAATTGCACACCGTTCGGCAATTCGTGAACCGAAGTCGCGCCAGCGGAAGTACCGAATTCCGACTTCATGCCGAGGTTTTCGCTGGCCACCGCGAGCAGCGCCTTGACCCACTCACCTTCGGGATTGCGATACATCGGTTCGGCCACTGAGTAGTCGAACGCTACAGCGACATGAGTCTTCTTGCTCCAGGCGTCCAGTTTCTCAGCGATCTCAGCCTTGAGCTTTTCCGGGGATTTACCCTTCGGCACCCGCAGGTTCACCGCCAGTTTGAAGGCTTTGTCGTCCTCGCCGACATAGGTCAGCGAGGTGGTCAGTGGTCCCATGAACGAATCGGAGAAGCCCACGCCAAGTTTTTTGCCCAGATAATCCAGGCCCCAGTTGTCATCGGCATAACGTGCGGCATCGGTGAACTGGTTGTGCTTGAGCGCGACTTTGCCGTCCAGGCTGTTGATGAAGCTCAGCATCCGCGCGACCGGGTTGACGCCGGACTCTGGTTCGGAGGAGTGCGCAGAAACCCCCGTCACGGTCAGTTTGACGTTTTTGCCATCAACCTTTGCCGCGACTTCGAAGTCGCCGCCGTTGGCTTTGGCGTAGGCGTCGCCGGCTTTTTGCAGACTGGCGGCGAGCTTGGCAGGCTTGTCGGTTACCAGCGTGGCCACCGACGCGGACGGAATCTGGTTGGTCGCCTTGCCGCCGGTCATCGAAACGATTTCCGCGCCGTTGCCTTCGCCTTTGCGTTTGGCAAAGTTGGCCATGACGGTGCCGTAACCTTTTTCGGCGATCACTACCGGATAACCGCCGTCCAGCGCCATATTGTAGTTCGGCGTCGGGTTGCGCTCGAAGTAATAGGGAATGGCGTCGCCGCTGGTTTCTTCGGTGGTGTCGACCAGCAGCTTGAAGTTACGCGCCAGTGGCAGTTTCTCGTCCTTGATCACTTTCATGGCGTACAGCGCCACGACGATCGCATTCTTGTCATCCTCTGTGCCACGACCGTACATGCGATCGCCAATCAGCGTGACTTTGAACGGGTCGAGTTTGGTGCCATCTTTCAGCACCCAGTTTTCCGGCGTCACCGGCACCACATCGGCGTGGGCATGAATGCCAACGACTTCGTCGCCTTTGCCATCCAGAGAGATTTCGTAGACACGGTTATCGATGTTGCGGAATTTCAAACCGAAGGATTCGGCGAGTTTCTGGATCTCGCCGGCAATCTTGATGAATTCCGGGTTGTCGTGTTGCTCCACGCCGTCCTTGCGGAAGGTCGGGATCTCGACGAGTTGGCGCAGGGTTTCCAGCGCGGCCTTGCCATATTTCACGCGGGTATAAATGCCCAGCAGACGGTGAATTTCATTCTGCTGTTCGGCGTTCAGGGTCTTGTTGTCGAGGAAGGCGCTGATGGACGGGTTGAGATTATCCGTCTTGGCCAGGTCGCTTTTCGCCAGGCTGCCAAGGAAGCTGCGGAAGTCCGTCAGGTTCTTGCCGTCGAAGGATTTCAGGATCGCTGCGCTTTGCTCGGCAGTGATGTTGGCTTGTGCGGCGCTGGTAAACGCGGTGAGGCTGGCCATGACCAGAGTGGCAGCGGCCAGTTTTTTCAGGGAAAAGACCATGTAACAGGCATTCCTTTGCTAGAGATTGGGAAAATATGTCTGACGCTTGCGGCAGAAACATTTTGCAACCTACCACCATGAGCAGGTGAAGAGGGAGTCACAAACTTGATCTGTCGCACAGAAATGCAAAAGAGACGCACAAATGAAAAAGTCCCGGCGGGTGATGGCCGGGACTTTTTTGTGTGGGTTACATCGACAGCATCAGGCGGCCGGCAAATAGAATGAGGATGACGCCCATGCTGCGCTCGAACCAGTGTCCAAGGCGCATGAACAGCAGGCGTACTTTGTTGCTGGAGAAAAACAGCGCGACGATCACAAACCACAGCGCGTTGACGAAGCACATCCACAATCCGTAGAACGCCTGGATCTGCAGCGGTGTGCTGGCGCTGATGATCGTGGTGAAGATCGCCAGGAAGAACAGCGTGGCTTTGGGGTTGGTCGCGTTGGTCAGAAAACCGGTGCTGAATGCCTTGAACAGTGACTGTTCAACCAGCGGCTCATCGGCGGTTTTTTCACCTTCGACGCTGCTCTTCGGTTTGCTGCGGATCAGGCTGACGCCCAGATAGAGGATGTAAGCCCCACCGACCACTTTGGCCACAGTCAGCAGCCACGGCGTGGTGTGCATCAGGGCGCCGACGCCGAGCAGGGTATACAGCACATGCACGGAAATCCCCGCGCCGATGCCCAGCGCGGTGCAGATGCCGACGAGGCGACCGAAGCGCACGCTTTGACGGATGGTCACGGCGAAGTCCGGACCGGGCGCAACCACGGCGAGAAAGTGGATGGTGGCCAATGCGAGAAACTCGCCCAGGTAATTGGAAAACATGTCAGCTCCAGAAAGTCAGAGGGGAGGCATTGCCGCGATAGCCGACAAAGAACGACAGGCTCAAACGCGGATCCGCTACGCCCGGGGTTACCGAGTGCATGCGCCGCGAATTGAACATGATGAAATCGCCGGGCTGCGGTCGTACTTCGAGGGTGGGCGGCCCCAGTAGCGACGGCTCGATGCCGTAGCTGTCGCCACGCATTTCGTCGAATTGGTCCGGAGTGATGTCGTCTTCCCACATCTGCAGCGCGCCGCCTTCGGTGGGCATGTTCAGGTAGACGTTGCAGGCAAATTGCGCCTCGAGGCTGCGCGCCTGAAAACTGTCCGGGGCGTCCTTGGCGAAGATGTCGTGATGGGCAAGAAAGCACACGCCGGGTTTGACCACGCGCGACAAGCCGACATACATCTTGCGCCCGTAGAGGTTTTCCAGATGCGCGCCGGCGGGCCAGGACTCATCGAGCATGCAGCGCAGGGTGTCGATCGGCGAGGAGTAGGGCGCGCAGCGCTGGCGCAGTTCGGCGATGTTGCGGGTGGCGCGTTCGAAGTAATCCTCGATCAGCAGCGGCTGGTTTTCCGCCTCGTAAAAGGCCATGCCGATGCGGCCGATGCTCGGCGCGTTGATGTAGCCCTCAAAGCCCGGGGCGAGGATCTTGTCGCCGATTTCGATCGCCAGCGGCTCGGGCAGAAAGCGTTTGACGCGGATGGCGAGGACTTCTTCGTTGGCCAGTTTTTTTATGCACGTCTCATCGAGACGCTCGACGTCTAGCATCATTTGTTTTAGGTCCATCTATCGATAGTCAACGGAACCGGCGAATGCGGTTCCCCGGCGTCGGACGCTGCGCGATGGCAATGTCCGAAATGCTCAATCCACGCTGTAGTGGACGGAAAGCGTGCCCTTCTTCTGCGAAAGGGACGCGATCGTGACTGTGCCTAGATCCTTCAGGCTACGTACGTGGGTGCCACCGCAGCCATAGGCTGGCAGCTCACCGAAACTGATTTCCCGCGCGCCTTCGCGCAGCGAGGTCAGGCGCGGCAGATCATGTTCGATCCACTGCTCGATACCGGTTTGCACGGTTGGCGCATCGATTTCTTCAGCGCTATCGCCCGGCTTGAATTGCACCCGGCCTTCGTCCGGCCAGTGGTGCGCCTTGATCGGCATCCAGCCCATGGCCTGAATGAAATGACCGATCAGGTGCCCGGCCGAGTGCATGCGCGTATTGAAGCGGCGGCGCTCTTCATCGATACGGATGACGGTCATGCCCAGCGGCAGCGGGCGGTCGACGAAATGCACAATGCGCTCCGGTTCCTGCACCACGCGCGACACCCGGCTTTCACCGATCCAGCCGGTATCGCAAGGCTGACCGCCGCCCTGGGGGTGAAACAGGGTGGCGCGCAGCACTACGGCGAATTCGTTCTCGTGGGGTGTGCAGTCGAGGACTTCGACATTCGCCTTGAGGTCGTCACTGTGAAAAAACAGGCGAAGCGTCATATTCCATGCCCTGATCGAAGTTCTGTTTTTATTATATGAATCGTGCAATAACGTGATAATCCATTCGAACATCAAAGGACTTGTGCGTCGTGAGCATCAATCTTCCGCTGCCGCTGCTGGGTGAAATGGCGATTTTCGTCAAGGTTGTCGAGACCGGCAGCTTCTCCGAAGCGGCGCGGCAGATGGGTTCCTCACCCTCGGCGGTCAGTCGCAGTATTTCCCGATTGGAAAAGGCGTTGGCCACGCGCTTGCTGCAACGCACCACGCGCAAACTGCGCTTGAGCGATGGTGGTGAGGAGGTGTTCAAGCGTTGCCAGGAAATGGTCAGCGCGGCCAGGTCGGTGATGGAAATAAGCGGTCAGTTCACCCACGAAGCTGAAGGCTTGGTGCGGGTCAGCGTGCCGAAGGCGGTGGGGCGTTTTGTGATTCATCCGCACATGCCGGAGTTTCTGCGCCGCTATCCCAAGGTTGATGTGGAGTTGTTGCTGGAAGATCGTCAGGTCGATCTGATCGATGATCATGTCGATCTGGCGATTCGCATCACTGATCGTCCACCGGCCGGTCTGGTCGGGCGGCAGTTGCTGACCATCGATCATTTGCTTTGCGCCACGCCGCAATACCTGGCCGAACATGGCACGCCGACGCATCCTCATGATTTGCTCAATCACAGTTGTATTTATCTTGGCGAAACACCGAGCGATGCGCGCTGGAAATTCAAGAAGGGCAGCAAGGCGGTGACGGTCGGCGTGCGTGGGCGCTATGCCGCCAATCACACGGGTGTGCGCTTGGGGGCGGTGTTGCAGCACATCGGGATTGGCAGTCTGCCGTATTTCACGGCGCGTTATGCGTTGGAGCAGAAATTGATTGTGCAGGTGCTGCCGGACTGGACGTTTCTTGCCTCTTATCATGGTGGGTTGTGGTTGCTGCATTCGCCGACGCGTTATCTGCCACCGAAGTTGCGGGTGTTTATTGATTATCTGGTGGAGTGTTTGCAGAAGGAGCCGACGTTGGGTAGGCCCGGGAAATCTGCCGGTGGGAGCAATGCGGCTGTGGCGTATGAGCTGCCGGAGAGTGAGGGGTTGCTTTGAGGTTTTTTTGGTGGGACTTGGCGGCCTTTGGGCCGACCAGGCTCTGGTGGTTTGGGTGAATATCCGTTTCTGCGGTAACGGCTGCTTAGGGTTTCGCCCTTACGGCGACTTACTTTTTTACAAGCGCCTAAAAAAGTAAGCAAAAAACGCTAGCTCCTACGTTCGGCCCTCGCAGGCTCGGGTTCCTTCGCTGCGGGATCGATCCGGGCGCAGCGGCTACGGTTTGCTTCGCTGCACCTACACTCGCTGTGTACGACTGCGTCGTACGGTCGCTGCGCTCCCACGCCCGGATCAATCCCTCCGCTCAGCCTTCCGACGGCTTCGCTGCACCTACACTCGCTGTGTACGACTGCGTCGTACGGTCGCTGCGCTCCCACGCCCGGATCAATCCCTCCGCTCAGCCTTCCGACGTCGCCTGTGAATCAAGATCAAAAGCGGTACTCGAGCTTGCGCTCATTGTTTTGAGTGGTGAGGGGCGGGTGGTGTCTGGCTGTTTTTGTGGTGAATTCTCCCCTCACCCCAGCCCTCTCCCCGAGGAGAGGGAGCTGATTTGTGTGCTTTTCAAATCCTGAGTTCAACTCGGACTTTCACATCGACGTAACTCGCCCAAACACCTCGGTCAGTCCCCTCTCCCTCTGGGAGAGGGCTAGGGTGAGGGGGCTTTTGATCTTGAAAAAAAGGCCCGCATGGAATCACCAGTGCGGGCCTTTCATTATCGTTTGAAAAATCAGTGCTTGCTGTCCTGCGCCGACATGGCCAGCAGTTGTTTTTCCTGGTTCCAGTCGAACGGTTCGTCGTTCTGTTCGGCTTCGTAGCGGCGTTCTTCGAGGGCCTGGTAGAGGTCGATTTCTTCGTCGGAGAGGTAGTGCAGGCAGTCGCCGGCGAAGAACCACAGCAGGTCGCGTGGGATCAGGTGGGCGATTTGCGGGTAGCGGGTGATGACTTGGGTGAGGATGTCCTGGCCCAGGTATTGGCTTTCGATAGGGTCGATAGGCAGGGAGGCCAGCAGTTCGTCGAAGCGCTCGAGGAACAGGGCATGGCTTTCTTCGGGCACTTGTTCGGCCTCACCTACGGCGACCAGGATACTGCGCAGGTGGTCGAGCAACACGAGATGATCGGCAACGACGTTGGACACGAGATAAGTCCTCAAGAGCAAAACGGGCGCGGGAGTATAAAGCCCTCGCGCCGTTTTTTCACATAAACCGGGATCAGCGGACTTTGCCCTCTGCCTGGGTCAGTTCTTCTTTGGCGAAATCGTCGACGTCGATCACCTTGCGGCGGGCCGCTTCGGCGTCGCGCAGGCTTTGCGCTTCGACGGCTTGCAGCACGCCGGCTTCCAGCGCGGCATCGATGGCGTGTTCGCCGGCTGCCGGTTTGACCTGGCCGCTCTTCAGTGCGGTGTGCAGTTTCTTGTGGAGCGGTTGCGCGGCATTGAGCAGGTCGCTGGCGTGTTGCAGCGCGCCCACGGCATCGTCCGCCGATTGCGGGCGGTAGCAGCCGGCGAGCAGTTCTTCGAGAGCCGGATCGCCTTTGGCGCGACCGATGACCGCAGCGACTTCGGCACCAAGTTTGTCCGATGGGCCTTTGTGCCGGCGACCGAACGGGAAGACGATGACCCGCAGCAGGCAGCCGAAGACTTTGTTCGGAAAGTTGCTCAGCAGTTCATCCAGTGCGCGCTCCGACTGGCCGAGGCTTTCTTCCATGGCCCAGCGGAACAGCGGCTCCATGTACGCCGGCGAATCCATGTCGTGATAACGCTTGAGCGCCGCAGAGGCCAGATACAGGTTGCTCAGCACGTCGCCGAGGCGCGCCGACAGGCGTTCGCGGCGTTTCAGTTCGCCGCCCAGGAGCATCATGCTGAAGTCGGCGAGCATGGCAAATGCGGCGGCCTGGCGGTTGAGCGCGCGGAAGTAGCCTTGGCTGATCCTGTCACCCGGCGCATGTTCGAAATGGCCAAGGCCGAGGTTTAGCACCAGTGTGCTGGCCGCATTGCTGACGGCGAAACCGATGTGCTTGAGCAGCAGGCCATCGAATTCCTTGAGTGCCTGGTCTTTATCCTGGCGACCGGCCAAGGCCATTTCCTTGAGTACGAACGGATGGCAACGGATCGCGCCCTGACCGAAGATCATCAGGTTGCGCGACAGGATGTTCGCGCCTTCGACGGTGATGAAGATCGGCGCGCCGTTCCAGCTGCGGCCGAGGTAGTTGTTCGGCCCCATGATGATGGCTTTGCCGCCGTGCACATCCATGGCGTGGCTGATGCATTCGCGGCCGCGTTCGGTGAGGTGGTATTTGAGGATCGCCGACAGCACCGATGGTTTTTCACCCAGGTCCACCGCGTTGGCGGTGAGCATGCGGGCGGCGTCCATCATCCACGCGTTACCGCCGATGCGCGCCATGGCTTCCTGGATGCCCTCGAAAGCGGACAGCGGTACATTGAATTGCTCGCGAATCTGCGCGTATTGGCCAGTGACCAGACTGGTGAACTTGGCCGCACCGGTACCGACGGCTGGCAGCGAGATCGAACGCCCGACGGACAGGCAGTTCATCAGCATCATCCAGCCCTTGCCGAGCATTTCCTGACCACCGATGAGGTAGTCCAGAGGAATGAACACGTCCTTGCCGGAGTTCGGGCCGTTCATGAACGCGGCGCCCAGCGGCAGGTGCCGACGACCGATTTCCACACCTGCGGTATCGGTCGGGATCAGCGCCAGGCTGATGCCGAGGTCTTCTTCTTCACCGAGCAGGTGATCCGGGTCATAAGCCTTGAATGCCAGGCCAAGCAGGGTTGCTACCGGGCCGAGGGTGATGTAGCGCTTTTCCCAGTTCAGGCGCAGGCCGATGACTTCCTGTCCTTCCCACTGGCCTTTGCAGATGATCCCGGTGTCGGGCATCGCGCCGGCGTCGGAACCGGCCAGCGGGCCGGTGAGGGCGAAGCACGGAATATCGTCGCCACGGGCCAGGCGCGGCAGGTAGTGATTACGTTGTTCGTCGGTGCCGTAATGCAGCAGCAATTCGGCCGGGCCGAGGGAGTTCGGGACCATCACGGTAGAGGCGAGGTCACCGCTGCGCGTCGCCAGTTTCATTGCCACTTGTGAGTGAGCGTAGGCCGAGAAGCCTTTGCCGCCGTATTCCTTGGGAATGATCAGGGCGAAAAAGCCATGTTCCTTGATGTGCGTCCAGGCCTCGGGCGGCAGGTCCATGGACTGGCCGATCTGCCAGTCGCTGACCATTGCGCAGAGTTCTTCGGTCGGGCCGTCGATGAAGGCTTGTTCTTCTTCGCTCAGTTGCACTTTTGGATAGGACAGCAGTTTGTCCCAGTCCGGACGGCCGCTGAACAGCTCGCCGTCCCACCATACGGTGCCAGCATCGATCGCGTCGCGTTCGGTCTGCGACATGGGCGGCAGGGTTTTCTGGAACCAGTTGAACAGCGGCGCGGTGAAGTGCTTGCGGCGCAGGTCAGGCAGCAACAATGGCGCGGCGACCACCGCCAACAGGACCCAGAAGACAAACAGCAGCCAGCCCGGCGCGTGACTGAAAATCCCCATGGCGACGAGATAGGCCGCAACGATGCCCAACGCGGGCAGCGGGGCGATGCGTCGATGGGCGAGATACGCCACGCCGACGATCAAAACCAGTATCCACAACAACAGCATATTCAGTCCTCCGTGAACCAAGGCAAATCGACCCTCCAGAGCTTAGACGGCATCTGCAAACAAGGGTGGTCAGAGCATGGTGATTGAAATCGTGGGAAACCCCGGATGGTTTTCGTAGGTTCGGTGGGCAACACGTGTGGGAAATCGTTCGTTGCTGCGCAGCTTTGCTTTCAGGTTTGGCCGAAACGTCGTTATCTCTGTGCTCAGGCTGTCGCTAGACTCGTGGCTTACCCAGGAGATTGCCGTCATGCACGAGTATCTGAGCCCCGGCCGCTTCATCGATAGTGACCACCCGGCGGTGGTGGAGTTCGCCGAGCAGCATCGCGGCGCCAGTAACCATCCGCGTGAGCAGGCGATCAGTCTGTATTACGCCGTGCGTGAGGCGGTGCGCTACAACCCCTACACCTTCAGCCGTGATCCGCAAACCTTGCGCGGCAGTTACGCACTGGCGGCGGGGGAGAGTTATTGCGTGCCGAAAGCTACGCTGCTCGCCGGTTGTGCCCGGCATTGCGGGATCCCGGCGCGCATCGGTCTGGCCGATGTGCGCAATCATTTGTCGACGCCGCGTCTGCTCGAGTTGCTGAAAAGCGACGTGTTCGCCATGCATGGCTACACCGAGCTGTTTCTCGACGGCCGCTGGGTCAAGGCGACGCCGGCGTTCAACCAGCAACTGTGCGAGCTGTTCAACGTCGCAGCGCTGGAATTCGACGGGGTCAACGACAGCGTTTTCCACCCGTTCAACCGTGATGGCGCGCAGTTGATGGAATATCTGCTCGATCACGGCCAGTTCACCGATGTGCCGGAAACGTTCTTCTTCGAGCACCTGCAAAAGTGCTATCCGCATCTGTTCAGTGAGCAACTGCCGGTGCTGTTGGGCGACATGCAGACTGATTTGAGTCGCACCTGATCCGGCGTATGCTGGCCGTCCACTCAATTGCAAAGAGGCGGTCATGCTGAAGATCTGGGGACGGAAAAATTCATCGAACGTCAGAAAGCCTTTGTGGGCTGCCGAAGAGTTGGGCCTGGCTTACGAGGCCATCGATGCCGGCGGCGCGTTCGGTGTGGTCGATACGCCCGAGTACCGCGCGATGAACCCCAATGGCCGGGTGCCGGTGATCGAGGATGACGGTTTCGTGCTGTGGGAATCCAACGCCATCGTTCGCTATCTGCTGGCCAAACACGCCCCGGACAGCGCCTGGTATCCGGCGGATGCGCGAGCCCGCGCCACGGCGGACAAATGGATGGACTGGACCACTTCCAGTTTCGCCGGGCCGTTTCGCACGGTGTTCTGGGGTGTGCTGCGCACGCCTGCCGAGAAGCAGGACTGGAAGGCGATCAACGCCGCGATCAAGGAATGCGATGAACTGTTGAACATGGCCGACCACGCCTTGATCAGCCAGCCTTATCTCTCCGGCAATGACATCGGCATGGGCGACATCCCGTTGGGCAGCTTCATCTATGCCTGGTTCGAAATGCCCATCGAGCGCGCCCCGCAACCGCATCTGCAAGCCTGGTATGAACGTTTGAAGCAGCGTGTGGCCTATCAGAAAGCGGTCATGACCGCGTTGACTTGATAATTACTATCGACACACTTGACTGTACTTGTTCGGCGGCGGCAAGCACCATTGCGAACTTGCGCCGCGGTTGTTTCCCTCGCCGCCCGCCCTTATTTACTTCTTTCCTTCCTTCTTGGTGCGTAAATCCGATATGAGTTCCGCTCTGTCCATCCGGCAGCTAACCAAAACCTACGGCAACGGGTTCCAGGCCTTGAGTGGTATCGATCTGGACGTCGCCGAAGGTGATTTTTACGCCTTGCTCGGCCCCAACGGCGCCGGCAAATCCACAACCATCGGCATCCTCTCGACCCTGGTCAACAAGACCAGCGGCACCGTGAATATTTTCGGCCATGACCTGGACAAGAACCCGGCGGCGCTCAAGCGCTCGATCGGCGTGGTGCCGCAGGAATTCAACTTCAACCAGTTCGAAAAGACCTTCGACATCGTCGTGACCCAGGCCGGCTACTACGGCATTCCGGCGAAAGTCGCCAAGGAACGCGCCGAGCAGTACCTGACCCAGCTGGGGCTGTGGGACAAGCGTGATGTGCCATCGCGTTCGCTGTCCGGCGGCATGAAACGGCGTCTGATGATCGCCCGTGCACTGGTGCACGAACCGCGTCTGCTGATCCTCGATGAGCCGACTGCGGGCGTCGATATCGAACTGCGCCGTTCGATGTGGACCTTCCTCACCGAGCTGAATCAGAAGGGCATCACCATCATTCTGACCACGCATTATCTGGAAGAGGCCGAGCAGCTGTGCCGCAATATCGGCATCATCGACCACGGCACCATCGTCGAAAACACCAGCATGAAACAGTTGCTGGGCCAGTTGCACGTGGAAACCTTTTTGCTCGACCTGAAACACGACTTGCACGTTGCGCCGCAATTGCTCGGCTACCCGGCCCGATTGCTCGACGGCCACACCCTGGAAGTGCAGGTCGATAAATCCATGGGCATCACGGCGTTGTTCACCCAGTTGGCGCAGCAGAACATCGAAGTGCTGAGCCTGCGTAACAAAACCAATCGCCTCGAGGAGTT
The DNA here is from genome assembly GCF_001425545.1 of Pseudomonas sp. Leaf434. Taxonomy (NCBI): domain Bacteria; kingdom Pseudomonadati; phylum Pseudomonadota; class Gammaproteobacteria; order Pseudomonadales; family Pseudomonadaceae; genus Pseudomonas; species Pseudomonas sp. Leaf434. The sequence continues at coordinate 298,258 of NZ_LMQZ01000008.1, forward strand.
GTTCGTGTCCCTGGTGGAGAAAAATCTGTCGAAGGTGGCGGTATGAGTTCCGAGTTCGGTCCCAACCTCGTCGCCCTGCAAACCATCGTCTACCGCGAGGTCAAACGCTTCATGCGGATCTGGCCGCAGACGTTGCTGCCGCCGGCGATCACCATGGTTCTGTACTTCGTGATTTTCGGCAACCTGATCGGCCGACAGATCGGCGACATGGGTGGCTTCACCTACATGGAGTACATCGTGCCGGGTTTGATCATGATGTCAGTGATCACCAACTCCTACGGCAACGTGGTCTCAAGTTTCTTCGGCAGCAAGTTCCAGCGCTCGATCGAAGAGCTGATGGTCTCGCCGGTGTCACCGCACACGATCCTGATCGGCTTCACCATTGGTGGGGTATTGCGCGGTCTGGCGGTGGGTCTGATCGTGACGATCCTGTCGCTGTTCTTCACCCATCTGCAGGTGCATCACCTCGGCGTGACCATCCTTGTGGTGGTACTGACCGCGACGATCTTTTCGCTGCTGGGCTTTATCAACGCGGTGTTTGCGCGCAACTTCGATGATATTTCGATCATTCCGACCTTTGTGCTGACCCCGCTGACTTACCTTGGCGGCGTGTTCTACTCGATCACTTTGCTGCCACCGTTCTGGCAGACCGTGTCGCTGGCCAACCCGGTGCTGCACATGGTCAACGCCTTCCGCTACGGCATCCTTGGCGTCTCGGATATCCGCATCGGCATCGCCATTACCTTCATGCTGGTGGCGACCGTGGTGCTGTATCTCGGCTGTGCGCGGTTGCTGGTGAGCGGGCGCGGGATGCGTACCTGATCCCGACCGCGTCGCTTTCTTCGCGAGCAGGCTCGCTCCCACATTGGAATGATGTTCTCTGTGGGAGCGAGCCTGCTCGCGAATGGGCCAGACCAGACAAAACAAAAAACGGCCTCCCATCGCGGAGGCCGTTTTGCATTCATTTCTGCCGACTTTGCTTGCGCCGCCGCCATTGCCGCGCCACCCACCAGCGCCAGTACAGCATCACCAGAAAGTACGCGAGAACGCCCAGCACCAGGCCGACAACCACCGAGCCCAATAAAAACGGCTGCCACAATGTCGACAGCTCACCGCTGATCCATTCCCAGGTCAACTCGTCCGGCAGATGCCGCGCCGGCACATCCATCAGGAACGCCCCGGCCTGGTAGGTGCAGAAAAACACCGCCGGCATGGTGATCGGATTGGTCAGCCAGACCAGGCTCACCGCGATTGGCATATTGCCGCGCACCATCACCGCCAATGCCGCCGCTACTAGCATCTGTGCCGGGATCGGCAGGAACGCCGCAAACAGGCCGACCGCCATCGCCCGGGCGACCGAGTGGCGGTTGAGATGCCAGAGGTTAGGGTCATGCAGCAACGTGCCGAGAAAGCGTAAGGATTTGTGTTCCCTGATGCTCGTCGGGTCGGGCATGTAACGTTTGAATAAGCGCCGGGGCATAGGGCTTCTCGGTCGGTTAAGGCGGCAAGTATGTCTGGATTCTACGAACCGCCCATTCAGACTTTGTGACAATTGTTGACGACGGTGGTGCCGCAGACCGGCTATGCCTAGTGGGGGGACTCTCAAGGACGGGCATATGCGCACAGGGATGATGGCGCTGGCAGTCGGTCTGCTGGCCCCGGTTTTTTTGCCGGCCTTGCCGCCGGTCGGTTGGTTGCTGGTGCTGCCAATGGTGGCGCTGATGTTGCTGCCGTTTCGCAGCTTTCCACTGGCATTTTTGCTGTTTGGCTTTACCTGGGCCTGCGTTGGCGCGCAGTGGGCGCTAAATGACCGCTTGCCACCGAGCCTGGACGGCGAAACCCGTTGGCTTGAAGGGCGCGTGGTCGGCTTACCGCAGCACAGCGATGGCGTGGTGCGTTTCGAGCTGGCTGATGCGCGCTCACGCCACGAAAAACTGCCATCGCTGCTGCGCCTGGCCTGGTACGCCGGGCCGCCGGTCAACAGCGGCGAACGCTGGCGCCTGGCGGTGAAGTTGAAGCGCCCGGGTGGCCTGCTCAACCCGCACGCCTTCGACTACGAGGCCTGGCTGCTCGCGCAACGGATCGGCGCAACCGGCACGATCAAGGATGGCCAGCGCCTGGCTGAGGCCCGGCATGCATGGCGCGACGGCGTTCGCCAACGCCTGCTGGCGGTGGATGCGCAAGGACGCGAGGGCGCGCTGGCAGCGCTGGTGCTCGGTGATGGCTCTGGGCTCAGTCGCGAGGATTGGCAGGTACTGCAAGACACCGGCACCGTGCATCTGCTGGTGATCTCCGGCCAGCACATCGGTTTGCTCGCCGCAGTGATGTATCTGCTGGTTGCCGGGCTGGCGCGTTTCGGAATCTGGCCGGTGCGCTGGCCATGGTTGCCGTGGGCGTGTGGCCTGGCATTCGCGGCGGCGTTGGGTTACGGCTTGCTCGCCGGGTTCGATGTGCCGGTGCAGCGCGCCTGCGTGATGGTGACGCTGGTGCTGCTGTGGCGGCTGCGTTTTCGCCATCTCGGCGCGTGGTGGCCGTTATTGCTGGCGTTCAATGGCGTGCTGTTGTTCGATCCGCTGGCCAGTTTGCGTCCGGGTTTCTGGCTGTCCTTCGCGGCGGTGGCAGTGTTGATCTTCACCTTCGGCGGTCGGCTGGGGGCCTGGCGGTGGTGGCAGACCTGGACCCGCGCGCAGTGGCTGATCGCGATCGGCTTGTGTCCGGTGTTGCTGGCGTTGAGCTTGCCCATCAGCGTCAGCGGGCCTGTAGCCAATCTGCTGGCCGTTCCGTGGGTCAGCCTCGTGGTGCTGCCGCCGGCATTGCTCGGCACGCTATTGCTGCCCGTGCCTTATGTTGGCGAAGGACTGTTGTGGCTGGCCGGTGGTTTGATCGACTGGCTGTTTATCGGGCTGGCGCTGATTGCCGGGCAATGGCCGGCGTGGATACCGGCCGCCATTCCATGGTGGGCTTTGGTCCTGGGCAGCCTTGGCGCCATTTTATTGCTGTTGCCCCGTGGCGTGCCAATGCGTCCGTTGGGCTGGCCGCTGCTGTTGCTCTTGGCACTGCCGCCTCAAGAGCGAATAGAGGAAGGGCGAGCCGATGTCTGGCAAATCGACGTCGGCCAAGGCTTGGCGATTTTTGTGCGCACGCGACATCACGCATTGCTCTATGACGCCGGCCCGCGTTTCGGCGAGTTCGATCTCGGCGAGCGAGTGGTATTGCCAGCGTTACGTAAACTCAATGTGCAAGCGCTCGACTTGATGCTGCTCAGCCACGCTGACGCCGATCACGCTGGCGGCGCCCGGGCGGTCATGCGTGGATTGAACGTGCACCGCGTGGTCAGCGGCGATCCGCCAAACCTGCCGCCGGAGCTGAACGCCGAAGCCTGCGCAAGTGGCGAACAATGGCAGTGGGACGGCGTGCGGTTCCAGCTCTGGCAATGGTCGGCGGCAGATGACAGCAACCAGCGTTCCTGTGTGTTGCAGATCGAAGCCAACGGCGAACGCCTGCTGCTCACTGGCGATATCGACACTCATGCCGAGCGCGTCCTGCTCGACAGCGCCTTGGCCGTGCCGACGCAGTGGCTGCAATCGCCCCATCACGGCAGTCGCAGTTCATCGTCGATGGCCCTGCTCAAAACCTTGCAGCCCGAAGCGGTGCTGATCTCCCGTGGCCACGGCAACTCCTTCGGTCATCCGCATCCCACCGTGCTGGCGCGCTATCGCAAACAGGGCCTGCGCATCTACGACAGCGCCGAACAAGGTGCCATTCATTTGCAACTGGGCAGCTTCAAGCCGCCGTGGACGATGCGGCAACAGCGGCGTTTCTGGCGCGATCCGCCGGTCCCGGGCCGTTGATCGGTGCCAGCATGGGTGCCACCTCACGGTCGTCGGGGCGGCGGGTCTTAATCGCGGATCGGTATGGTAAAGTGGCGCACTTTTTCGAGGGGACTGTCACTGTGTGGGAATTGGTCAAATCCGGCGGCTGGATGATGTTGCCGATCATTCTGAGTTCCATCGCGGCCATGGCGATCGTCGCCGAGCGCCTGTGGACACTGCGCGCCAGTCGCGTCACCCCCGAGCATCTGCTGGGTCAGGTCTGGGTCTGGATCAAGGACAAGCAGCTCAACAAGGAAAAACTCAAGGAGTTGCGCGCCAACTCGCCGCTGGGGGAAATCCTCGCCGCAGGCCTGGCCAATTCCAAGCATGGTCGCGAGATCATGAAAGAGTGCATCGAAGAGGCTGCTGCGCGGGTCATTCATGAACTCGAACGCTACATCAACGCCCTCGGCACCATCGCCGCCATGGCGCCGCTGCTCGGCCTGCTCGGCACCGTGTTGGGCATGATCGACATTTTCAGTGCCTTCACCGGCTCTGGCATGACCACCAATGCCTCGGTACTGGCCGGCGGTATTTCCAAAGCGCTGATCACGACCGCAGCGGGCCTGATGGTCGGTATTCCGGCGGTGTTCTTCCACCGCTTCCTGCAACGTCGTATCGACGAGCTGGTGGTCGGCATGGAGCAGGAAGCGATCAAACTGGTGGAAGTGGTGCAGGGCGACCGTGATGTCGATCTGGCCGAGGGCAAAGCGTGAAATTCCGTCGCAAGCCCCGGGAAACCGTGGACATCAACCTCGCGTCGCTGATTGACGTGGTGTTTATCCTGCTGCTGTTTTTCGTGGTGACTACCACTTTCACTCGGGAAACCCAGCTGCGCGTGGATCTGCCGGAAGCGGTCAGCGGTTCGCCCGCCGAAGATCAGCAGGTCAAACAGCTGGACGTCGCGATCAGTGCCGAAGGCGTGTTCTCGGTGAACAACAAGATTCTGCCGAAGAATGATCTGCCGACGCTGATGGAAGCCATGCAGAAAGAATCCAACGGCGACACCAACATGCCGCTGTCGATCAGTGCCGATGGCAAGGCCCAGCATCAATCGGTGATCACCGCCATGGACGCGGCCGGCAAGCTCGGTTTCAGCCATCTGCGCATGACCACGGTCGAGGCGGCGCCGAAATCCTGATGAGCCTGTCCGATCGCCTGCTCGCCGCGTGGTATCAGGGGCATCCGGCCCTGACGCTGCTGCGGCCACTGGAAATGCTGTATCGCCGCGTGGTGATCAACAAGCGTCAGCGCTTTCTCGACGGTGAAGGTGAGATCTACCAATCGCCCGTGCCGCTGATCGTGGTCGGCAATATCACCGTCGGTGGCACCGGCAAGACGCCGATGATTCTCTGGCTGATTGAGCATTGCCGACGCCGTGGACTGCGCGTTGGCGTGGTCAGTCGCGGTTATGGCGCCAAACCGCCGCACCTGCCGTGGCGGGTCGAGGCCGAGCACAGCGCCGAGGTTGCCGGTGACGAGCCGCTGCTGATCGTCCAGCGCACCGGCGTGCCGCTGATGATCGATCCTGATCGCAGCGCCGCCGTCAAAGCTTTGATTGCCAGTGAGCCGCTGGACCTGATTCTGTCTGACGACGGCATGCAGCATTATCGCCTCGCGCGGGATCTGGAACTGGTGCTGATCGATGCCGCGCGCGGACTGGGCAATCAGCGCTGTCTGCCGGCCGGGCCGTTGCGTGAGCCGGTCGAGCGCCTGCAAAGTGTCGATGGCGTGCTGTTCAACGGTGCCCTTGATGATCGCGACGATGGTTTCGCCTTCCGCCTGCAACCCACGGCCCTGGTCAATCTGCGCAGCGGCGAACGTCAGTCACTGGAGCATTTCCCGCCCGGGCAAGCGCTGCACGCGGTGGCCGGTATCGGCAATCCACAACGTTTCTTCAATACCCTTGAAGCGCTAGACTGGCGCCCAGTCCCGCACGCGTTCGCCGATCACGCCGAGTACAGCGTGCAGGCGTTGAATTTCACCCCGTCATTGCCCTTGGTGATGACCGAAAAGGACGCGGTGAAGTGCCGTGCCTTTGCTGCTGCCGACTGGTGGTATCTGGCGGTCGATGCCGTGCCGTCGCCAGCCTTCGTGGCCTGGTTCGACACTCAGCTGATGCGCCTGCTGCCGGATCGTCTGCTGCCTTAACTCTTTTATTTCTGGGAATGTTCATGGACACCAAATTGCTCGACATCCTCGCTTGCCCCGTGTGCAAAGGTCCGCTCAAGCTCAGTGCCGACAAGACCGAGCTGATCAGCAAGGGCGCTGGTCTGGCGTACCCGATCCGCGACGGCATCCCGGTGATGCTGGAAAGCGAAGCGCGCACCCTGACCACCGACGAGCGCCTGGATAAATGACCACAGCCTTCACCGTTGTCATCCCATCGCGGTTCGCCTCGACCCGTCTGCCGGGCAAGCCGTTGCTGGATATTGCCGGCAAGCCGATGATCCAGCATGTCTGGGAACAGGCGAGCAAAAGCAGCGCGACCCGCGTCGTGGTTGCCACCGATGACGCGCGCATTGTCGAGGCGTGCAAAAGCTTTGGCGCCGAAGTGGTGCTGACCCGTGAAGATCACAATTCCGGCACCGATCGTCTGGCCGAGGTCGCAGCGAAACTCGGTCTTGCGCCTGATGCGATCGTGGTCAACGTCCAGGGCGATGAGCCGTTGATTCCGCCGAGCGTGATCGACCAGGTCGCCGCCAACCTTGCTGCCCATACCCAAGCGCGCATGGCCACGCTGGCCGAGCCGATCGAAGACGTGGAAACCCTGTTCAACCCGAACGTTGTGAAGGTTTCCAGCGATATCAACGGTCTGGCCCTGACGTTCAGTCGTGCAACCTTGCCATGGGCACGCGATGCATTTGCCAAGAGCCGCGAGCAGCTGCCGGAAGGCGTGCCCTATCGCCGCCACATCGGTATTTATGCCTATCGCGCCGGGTTCCTCCACGACTTCGTGAGCTGGGGGCCGTGCTGGCTGGAAAACACCGAATCCCTCGAGCAACTGCGTGCCTTGTGGCATGGCGTGCGCATTCATGTCGCTGACGCGCTGATCGCGCCGCCGACCGGTGTCGACACCGTCGAAGACCTTGAGCGGGTTCGTCACCTGCTGGGGGCCTGATGCGCGTTCTGTTTGTGTGCCTGGGCAACATCTGCCGTTCGCCCACCGCCGAAGGCGTGTTGCGCCACAAGTTGCGTGAAGCCGGGCTGGCAAATGTGGTCGAAGTAGCCTCCGCCGGCACCGGTGACTGGCACGTCGGTAACCCGCCGGACAAGCGCAGCCAGGCGGCGGCGAAACTGCGCGGTTATGACCTGTCGACGCAACGCGCGCAGCAGGTCAGCCGGGCCGATTTCGCCAGCTACGACCTGATTCTCGCCATGGACAACAGCAATCTGCGCAACCTCAAGGCTTTGCAGCCATCCACCGGCAGGGCCGAGCTGGATCTGTTCCTGCGTCGTTATGCCGGGCTGGTCGATGAAGTGCCGGACCCGTATTACGACGGTGATCAGGGTTTCGAGCAGGTGCTGGATCTGATCGAAGCGGCCTGCGACCAGTTGCTGGTCGAAGTGAAGGGCCGTTTATGAGTTTGCAGGTGCAACCGCAAGTATCGTTGCAGGCCTTCAATACGTTCGGCGTCGATGTGCGCGCGCAGCTGTTTGCCGAAGCCCACAACGATGACGATGTCCGCGAAGCGCTGGCCTATGCCGCGTCCCATGACGTGCCGTTGCTGGTGATCGGCGGCGGTAGCAACTTGCTGCTGACGGCGGATATTCCGGCGTTGGTGCTGCGCATGGTCACGCGCGGCATCCGCGTGCTCAGCGATGATGGCAGTCGCGTGGTGGTCGAGGCGGAAGCGGGCGAACCGTGGCATCCATTCGTGCAGCACACGCTGGCCCAAGGTTTGGCCGGGCTGGAAAACCTCAGCCTGATTCCTGGCACCGTTGGCGCCGCGCCGATGCAGAACATCGGCGCCTATGGCGTCGAGATCAAGGACGTGTTTGCTGGCCTGACCGCGCTGGACCGCGAGAGCGGCGAGCTGCGTGATTTCAGTCTGGAAGACTGCAATTTCGGCTACCGCGACAGCCTGTTCAAGCAGCAGCCGGGACGTTGGCTGATTCTGCGGGTGCGCTTCAAGCTTGATCGCGCCGCGCACCTGCATCTGGAATACGGCCCGGTGCGTCAGCGCTTGAGCGAGCAGGGCATCGAGCAGCCAACGCCCACCGATGTCAGCCGCGCCATCTGCAGCATCCGCAGCGAAAAACTGCCGGACCCGGCGGTGCTCGGCAACGCCGGCAGCTTCTTCAAAAACCCGCTGGTGCCCGCCGCTGTGGTCACGCAGATCAAAACGCAGCACCCGGATCTGGTGGCTTACCCGCAAGCCGATGGGCAGATGAAACTGGCCGCTGGCTGGCTGATCGAACGCGCCGGCTGGAAAGGCTTCCGCGATGGCGATGCCGGCGTGCACAAGTTGCAGGCGCTGGTGCTGGTCAACTACGGCACGGCCACCGGCCTGCAACTGCTCGACCTGGCGCAACGTATCCAGAAAGACATCGCCGAGCGCTTCCATGTCGAACTGGAAATGGAGCCCAATCGGTATTGAGGCTACGCTTGCCTGACGCCATCCAAAGCCCTGCACTGATGAAAAAAGTGCAGGGCTTTTTTGTTAATGCTGGGTTAACTTAGCGACCTAACGATACCTACCATTTGCTCCACCCAAAGGCCCGGTGCAGACGTTCCCGTCGGCGCAAGAGAGCCTGATTAGCCTGAGTCGATCTGCGCGAACCCACCGCTGATTTTCCGGCGGCAGATTGCTCGACCCCATAACCACTAAAAAATATGCGGGCGTGCCCATGATTACCCTGAAACTCAACGGTCAAGACCACTCCCTCGATGTCACCGAAGACATGCCGCTGTTGTGGGCGATTCGTGACGTCGCCGGATACAACGGCACCAAATTCGGTTGCGGCATGGGCCTGTGCGGCGCCTGCACCATCCATATCGACGGCTTGCCGGCACGCAGTTGCATCACGCCGATCGGCTCGGTGATCGGTCAGAACGTGACCACCATCGATAATCTCCACGCCGACCCGGTAGGCAAGGTCGTGCAGCAGGCCTGGCTCGACAGCGCTGTGGCTCAATGCGGTTATTGCCAGGGCGGGCAGATCATGTCGGCCACCGCTCTGCTGAAAACCAATCCGAACCCGAGCGACGAGCAGATCGAAGAAGCCATGGTGGGCAACATCTGCCGCTGCGGCACCTACAACCGGATCAAAACCGCGATCCGCCAGGCCTCCACTCAACTGAAGGAGGTGAAGGCATGAGCCGCGTCCCGAATGATTTCGCCCTGAGCAACCTCAGCCGCCGTGGTTTTCTCAAAGGCGTCGGCGCCACCAGTGCGCTGGTCCTCGCCGCGAGCTGGGGCTGGCAGGATGCGCTGGCCGATGACGCTGCGAAGAAGTTTGGCGCCGATGGCATGCCCAATGGCTGGATCGACGATCCCAAGGTTTACGTGAGCATTGCTGCCGATGGCAGCGTCACCGTGGTGTGCAACCGTTCGGAAATGGGCCAGGGCGTGCGCACCAGCCTGAGTATGGTGGTTGCCGATGAGCTTGAGGCCGATTGGGCGCAGGTCAAAGTGCAGCAGGCGCCGGGTGACGAAGTGCGCTTCGGCAACCAGGACACCGATGGTTCGCGCAGCATGCGTCACTGGTACGAGCCGATGCGTCGTTGCGGCGCCGCCGCGCGGACCATGCTCGAACAGGCGGCCGCTGCGCAGTGGAAAGTGCCGGTTGGCGAATGCCATGCGCAACTGCACAAGGTCATTCACAAACCGTCCGGCCGTGAATTGGGTTACGGCGAACTCGCCGCTGCGGCCAGTGCGCTGGCAGTACCGGCGCGTGACAGCCTGCGTCTCAAGCAGCCGTCGGAATTTCGCTACATCGGCAAGGAAGGCACCAAGGCCATCGACGGTGCCGATATCGTCAATGGCCGCGCAGTGTACGGCGCCGATGTGCATTTCGATGCCATGCTCTACGCCACCATCGCTCGCCCGGCGGTTTATGGAGGCAAGGTCAAAAGCCTCGATGACAGCGCCGCACTGAAAGTCCCTGGCGTGCTAAAAGTCATGCAGATCGAAGGCCGGCCATTGCCGTCGGAGTTCCAGCCACTAGGCGGCGTCGCGGTTGTGGCCAGCAATACCTGGGCGGCGATCAAGGGCCGCGAGGCGCTGAAGATCGAGTGGGATGACGGCCCGAATGCCAGTTATGACTCGATTGCCTATCGCAAAGAGCTTGAAGCCGCGTCGCTGAAGGCCGGCAAAGTGGTGCGCAACACCGGTGATATCGACAAAGCCTTGAGCGGTGCCGCCAGCACCCTCGAAGCCTCGTACTACCTGCCGCATCTGGCGCAGGCGCCGATGGAACCGATGGTTGCCATTGCCCGTTACAAGGACGGCGTGTGCGAAGCCTGGGCGCCGAGTCAGGCACCGCAGGTCACCCGCGAGCGCATCGCCGAGCGCCTGGGCGTACCGTTCGAAAAGGTCACCTTCAACGTAACGCTGCTGGGCGGTGGTTTCGGGCGCAAGTCGAAGCCGGACTTTGTCGTTGAAGCGGCGATCCTCGCCAAGGAATTTCCGGGCAAGGCTGTACGGGTGCAGTGGACGCGCGAAGACGACATCCACAATTCGTATTTCCACACCGTGTCGGCGGAATATCTGAAGGCCGGCATCGACAAGAACGGCATGCCGTCCGGTTGGCTGCATCGCACCGTGGCGCCGAGCATCACCGCGTTGTTTGCGCCGGACATGAACCATGAGGCGGCGTTCGAGCTGGGCATGGGCTTTACCAACATGGCCTATGCGATTCCCAACGTGCGCCTGGAAAACCCCGAAGCCAAGGTACACACGCGGGTCGGCTGGTACCGCTCGGTGTCGAACATTCCCCACGGCTTTGCGATTCAGAGCTTCGTCGACGAACTGGCGCACAAGGCCGGGGAAGATCCGCTCAAGTACCAGATCAAATTGCTCGGCCCGGACCGGCAGATCGATCCACGCACCTTGAGCGAAGAGTGGAACTACGGCGAATCGCCCGAGCGTTATCCGATCGACACCGGGCGCATGCGCACCGTGCTGGAAACCGCCGCCAAGGCAGCCGGATGGGGACGCAAACTGCCCAAGGGTCGTGGCCTCGGTCTGGCAGTGCATTACAGCTTCGTCACCTATGTGGCGGCAGTGATCGAAGTCGAGGTCAAGGACGACGGTTCGCTGATCGTGCACAAGGCCGACATCGCCGTGGACTGCGGGCCGCAGATCAACCCTGAGCGCATCCGTTCGCAGTTCGAAGGCGCGTGCGTCATGGGCCTGGGCAACGCTGTGCTCGGTGAGATCAGCTTCAAGGACGGCAAAGTCCAGCAGGACAACTTCCATATGTACGAGGTCGCGCGCATGTCGCTGGCGCCCAAGGAAGTTGCGGTGCATCTGGTCACGCCGCCGGGTGACGTGCCGCTGGGTGGCGTTGGTGAACCGGGCGTGCCGCCGATTGCTCCGGCGCTGTGCAATGCGATCTTCGCCGCCACCGGCAAGCGCATCCGCAATCTGCCGGTGCGGTATCAGTTGCAAGGCTGGCAGAAGGCGGAGGCGTAAATGGACAGCGTCGATCTCAACGTCCTGCGCAGCGTCCTCGAGTGGCGCCGTGCCGGGCAGCGGGTGGTGCTGTTCAGCGTGGTGCAGACCTGGGGCACCGCGCCGCGCTCGCCCGGCGCCATGCTCGCCTTGCGCGAGGACGGCGTGGTGATCGGTTCGGTGTCAGGCGGCTGTGTCGAAGATGACCTGATCGCGCGGCTGCACGACGGCCGCATTGCCACCGATGGTCCGCCAGTGCAGATGATTACCTACGGCGTGACCCGCGAAGAGGCCGCGCGTTTCGGCCTGCCTTGCGGCGGCACCCTGCGCCTGACCGAAGAGCGCGTCGGTGACCCGGCGTGGGTCGCCGAGCTGCTGCAGCGTTGCGAAAACCATGAAATCGTCGCCCGAGAACTGAACATCGAAACCGGCGAGGTGCGGCTGGCTCCGGCGAGCAAGTCCGATTCGCTGGTGTTCGACGGCAAGACTCTGCGAGCGATTTACGGCCCGCGCTGGCGCTTGTTGCTGATCGGTGCCGGGCAGCTGTCGCGCTACGTCGCCGACATGGCGCGGCTGCTGGATTTCGAAGTGCTGATCTGCGATCCGCGCACCGAGTTCGTTTACGGCTGGGAAGAGCAGCATGGCCGTTTCGTCCCCGGCATGCCGGATGAAGCTGTGCTGAACATCCAGACCGACGAGCGCACGGCGATTGTCGCCTTGACTCACGATCCACGCCTGGATGACATGGCTTTGCTCACCGCGCTCGACTCGCCGGCGTTTTACGTCGGCGCGCTCGGTTCGCGGGTCAACAGCCAGAAGCGCCGGGAAAACCTCGCTCAGCTAGGCTTGTCGCAAGCGTCGATTGATCGCTTGCACGGGCCGATCGGCCTGCACATCGGTAGTCATTCGCCGGCAGAGATCGCTTTGTCCTTGCTGGCGGAAATTGTCGCGATCAAGAACGGTGTGGAGTTGAAGCAGAAAAAAACGCTGGAGGGTGCATGAGCCAATCCATCGCAGTGATCGTGCTGGCGGCGGGCGAGGGCAAACGCTTTCGCCAGATCGCCGGCCCCGACAAAGACAAATTGCTCGCTGACTGCACCGGGCGTGACGGCGCGGTGCGTTCGGTCATCGAGCAGGTGCTGGTGAACCTGCCGGCCAGTCTCGACAAGCGCGTACTGGTCACCACCGAAGCGCGACCACAGGCGATGCGCATGGCCCAGGCATATGGCTGCGACGTGGTGTCAATCGAGTCGACCGGCATGGGCGACAGCATCGCTGCAGGTGTTGCCGCTTGCCCTGACGCTGATGGCTGGTTGATTGTGCTCGGCGATATGCCGTTTATCTTGCCATCGAGTATTGAGCGAGTGGTCGCGGCGATGGCTGATGATGCGGTGAGCGTGCCGGTGCGGGGTGGCGAGTTTGGCCATCCGGTGGGGTTTGGCCGTTCGTTTGCCGCGCAGTTGCAGGCGCTGACCGGCGATCGTGGCGCACGGCCGTTGTTTGCGCAGGGTAGGGTGGTGGAAGTAGCGGTGGAAGATCCGGGGGTGTTGTGGGATATCGATGTGCCTGAATCTCTGGTATTTCCTCGGCCCTGAGCCGTGTTGAAATTCCTTGTGGGAGCGAGCCTGCTCGCGAATGCGCTGGTTCAGCTACATGAATATTGTCTGACCTAGCGCTTTCGCGAGCAGGCTCGCTCCCACAAAGGTTGTGGATGATGCTGGTATTTCAGGCAATAAAAAGCCCCGCCAGGCTTTCACCGGGCGGGGCTTTTTAATGGCTTCAGGAATTACACGAGTGGTTTAGGCTCGTGCTCTTTTTCCTGGGCTTCTTCGCGCTGTTCAACCGCGTCCTGAACGGAGCGTGGTGCTTCAGCGATCACCGCTTCAACCGATGCTTCTTCCGCGACCGGGGCAGGGGCTGCCTCGACCACTTCAGCCGCAGCGGCTGGTTCGGCAGCCACTGGCGCTGCAGCGGCAGCCAGTTCGGCTTCCTTCTGCAGACGCTCGGCTTCACGCTTGCGACGACGCACTTCACGCGGGTCGTTTGGCGCACGGCCGTTTGGCGTCAGGGCGCTGACCGGAGCCGGAGCTTCAACCACCGGGGCTGGCGCTTCGACTGCGGCTGGTGCTTCTTCAGCCTGAGCTTTTGCAACTGGTGCTTCGACAGCTGGTGCTTCAACCACTGGCTCTGGAGCCGGTTCGGCCGCTACAACTACTGGTTCGGAAACCATGGCCTGCGGTACTTCGGCTTCAGTGACTGGCGCTGGAGCTTCGGTCACAGCTGGCTCGGCAACCCAGTTGAACGCAGTCTGCTCTTCGCGAACTTCACGCACGGTTTTGGTCACGTTTTCGCTGACGGTTTCGGTCGCTGGTTCGGATTCAGCAACTGGCGCTTCAACGACAGCTTCCGGTTCGGCAGGCGCTTCAACCTGAGGCTGAGCTTCGCGGACCGGGGCGACTTCGATTTCCGGTGCAGCAGTCACTTCCACTGGAGTGGTGGCTTCGACAACCGGCGCTTCGACTGGAGCGGTTTCCAGTGTGGCGGCAGTGGCGCGTTCAGCCTGCTCGTGAGCTTCGGCTTCTGCCGGAGCGCTGATGGTGCTGCTGGCTACGGCGGCGGTGACGGCCAGGCCAGCGGCCAGATCGGCAGTGCTTGGCTCGCCAGCGTTTTCAGCGGACTCGGATTCTTCCGAACCTTCGATCACGTTGCCGTTGGCATCACGTTGACGCTCGCGACGGTTGCTGCGACGACGCTGGCCACGGGAGCGACGACGTGGACGATCGCCTTCGGCGTTGTCCTGACCGTCTTCCGGCAGTTGCTCTTCGTTGTTGCTGTTCACTTCTTCTTCAGCAACGGCAGCAGCGGCCTGCTCGGCACGCGGTTGACGCTCTTCACGCGGCGGACGCGGGGCGCGTTCTTCGCGTGGCTGACGGGCCGGACGCTCTTCAGCGGTCACGGCAGCAACAGCTGCGGCTGCGGCTGGCGCGGCGTCCAGCGGCTCGCGCAGTTCACGCACGCGTTCTTCACGCTCGCCACGCGGCTTGCGATCTTCACGCGGTGCACGCGGTGCACGTTCTTCACGCGGGGCACGTGGTGCGCGCTCTTCGCGGGCTACCGGCGCTTCGCTGCGGGTTTCACGCGGCTCACGGGCTTCACGTGGCTGACGCTCTTCGCGCGGCTCGCGTGGTGCGCGCTCTTCACGTGGAGCACGTTCTTCGCGCGGCTTGCGTTCTTCATCGCGGCGACCGTTGCGGTTGCGGCTCTGCTGACGACCGTTGCGACGCTCTTCGTTGCGGGCAGGACGCTCGGTGGCAGCCGGTTTCGCAACGGCAACCGGTGCGGCTGGCTCTTCCTTGGTGGCGAACAGGCTGACCAGCGACTTCACCAGACCCTTGAACAGGCTTGGCTCAGGCGCGGCAGCTGGTGCTGGAGCAGGTGCGGCAGGTGCAACTTCAGTCGGCACCGGTGCGTTGGCACGGGCCGGCGCAGTTTTCACTGCAGCTTCCTGGCGAACCAGAGTGCGGGTCGCAGCGGCTGGCTGGACTTCTTCGACTTCGGCAGCGGCCGCAGCGATTTCGTAGCTGGACTGGTTGGTCGCGGCTTCCGGGCTGTCGTCACGCAGACGCTGAACTTCAAAGTGCGGCGTCTCGAGGTGATCGTTCGGCAGAATGACGATACGGGCACGGGTGCGCAGTTCGATCTTGGTGATCGAGTTGCGTTTTTCGTTGAGCAGGAACGCAGCGACCGGGATCGGCACTTGCGCGCGAACTTCGGCGGTGCGGTCTTTCAGTGCTTCTTCTTCGATCAGGCGCAGGATGGCCAGCGACAGCGATTCAACGTCACGGATGATGCCGGTGCCGTTGCAACGCGGGCAGACGATGCCGCTGCTTTCGCCCAGCGATGGACGCAGGCGCTGACGGGACATTTCCAGTAGGCCGAAACGCGAGATACGACCGATCTGCACGCGGGCGCGGTCAGCTTCCAGGCATTCACGGACTTTCTCTTCCACGGCGCGCTGGTTCTTCGCCGGGGTCATATCGATGAAGTCGATGACGATCAGGCCGCCGATGTCGCGCAGGCGCAACTGACGGGCGATTTCTTCGGCGGCTTCAAGGTTGGTCTGCAGCGCTGTTTCTTCGATGTCGCTGCCTTTGGTGGCGCGCGCCGAGTTGATGTCGATGGACACCAGGGCTTCGGTCGGATCGATCACAATGGAGCCGCCGGAAGGCAGTTCGACGACGCGCTGGAATGCGGTCTCGATCTGGCTTTCGATCTGGAAACGGTTGAACAGTGGCACGCTGTCTTCGTACAGCTTGATCTTGCTGGCGTACTGCGGCATCACCTGGCGGATGAAGGTCAGGGCTTCGTCCTGGGCTTCAACGCTGTCGATCAGCACTTCGCCGATGTCCTGGCGCAGGTAATCGCGGATGGCGCGGATGATCACGTTGCTTTCCTGGTAAATCAGGAATGGCGCGGAGCGATCCAGCGAGGCTTCTTTGATGGCGGTCCACAGTTGCAGCAGGTAATCGAGGTCCCACTGCATTTCTTCGCTGCTGCGGCCCAGGCCGGCAGTGCGCACGATCAGACCCATGTCGGCCGGAGCAACCAGACCGTTCAGCGCTTCACGCAGTTCGTTGCGTTCTTCGCCTTCGATGCGACGGGAGATGCCGCCGGCACGCGGGTTGTTCGGCATCAGTACGAGGTAACGACCGGCCAGGCTGATGAAGGTGGTCAGGGCGGCGCCCTTGTTCCCACGTTCTTCTTTCTCGACCTGAACGATGACTTCCTGGCCTTCGCTCAGGACGTCCTTGATGTTGACGCGGCCTTCGGGGGCTTTCTTGAAGTATTCGCGGGAGATTTCTTTGAGGGGCAGGAAGCCGTGGCGCTCGGAGCCGAAATCGACAAAGGCAGCCTCAAGGCTTGGTTCGATGCGAGTGATACGGCCTTTATAGATGTTGGCCTTTTTCTGCTCGCGTGCACCGGATTCGATGTCCAGGTCGTAGAGGCGTTGGCCATCTACCAGTGCAACACGCAACTCTTCGGGTTGAGTTGCGTTAATCAGCATTCTTTTCATGTAGTACCGTCGGTTTCCGGGCTGCCGGAAACGGCGTTCGGCACACACGACTTCTCACGGTCGGTGTCAGGTGCGTCGGGAGTGGTTGGCCATTCCCGTGTCCAGCGATGTGCGGCCAATTGGGCCGATACCGCGACGTACGCGTCCTGCTTGCTGTGGCTACTTAAGCACTCAGTCAGGAGGAGGAATCAACCAGCGGCTGTGGACGAGATGAAGCGTCTTGATCAAAGCTTGTTGCTACACAGTCCGGCGGTTGTGCATCTCCACCCTACACGTATCCCTGATAATTCGGGTGCTGCCGCGCGCAGAATCCGCAGCGGGTTGGCATTTACCGTGAGCTCCGAAAGGGGAGGTCACGCATCATGGCTAATTCAGGCGATGTTTCCGAAGCAATCGCTCGGGGTCATTCGCAGTCGACTGCACTTTGTGAACTGGCCTCGAATGTCGCCTGCCTGGCGAGTCAGAACTCTGCCCGGCGGTGTAATTCAGGCCTCATGTCACCTGCGCTCGTTACAACCGCAAACTCCACCGTTACGTAGCGAAAGCCCCGTAGGACGGCCTCGCGCCCTGGTGAATTGCGTTGGTCAGGGCCGGTCTTTGACCGTGGTTCCGCTGTCCAGGCCGCTTTTGGCGGCGTTCGCGACTATAGCAGCAATGATTAAGTGCTTCAATTCCATAAAAATTGTTATCATCCGCGGCATGACAACTACTGCCCCTTCGACTCCAGGCGTTCAACTGCTTGAAGTCTCGCCGGAGTATGCCGGCCAACGAATCGACAACTTTCTCCTCGCCCGGCTCAAAGGCGTGCCCAAGACCTTGATTTACCGCATTTTGCGCAAAGGCGAAGTGCGCGTGAACAAAGGTCGGATCAAGCCCGAATACAAGCTGCAGGCCGGCGATATCGTGCGCGTGCCGCCGGTTCGCGTGCCTGAGCGCGACGAACCGGTGCCGCTGGCCCAGGGGCTGTTGCAGCGCCTGGAAGCCTCGATCGTCTTCGAAGACAAAGCCCTGATCGTGATCAACAAGCCCGCCGGCATTGCGGTGCATGGCGGCAGCGGGCTGAATTTCGGCGTGATCGAAGCCTTTCGTCAGTTGCGTCCCGACGCCAAGGAACTGGAGCTGGTTCACCGTCTCGACCGTGACACCTCCGGCCTGCTGATGATCGCCAAAAAACGCAGCATGTTGCGCCACCTGCACGAGCAGTTGCGCGGCGATGGCGTCGACAAGCGCTACATGGCGCTGGTCCGTGGCAACTGGGCAACCTCGATCAAGCAGGTTCGCGCTCCGCTGCTCAAGAGCAATCTGCGTTCCGGCGAGCGCATGGTCGAAGTCAATGACGAGGGCAAAGAAGCCCTGACGCTGTTCAAGGTGCTGCGCCGCTTCGGTGATTTTGCCACCATGGTCGAAGCTAAACCGGTTACCGGTCGTACCCACCAGATTCGCGTGCACACCTTGCATGCTGGCCATTGCATTGCCGGTGACAGTAAGTATGGCGACGAGGATTTCACCAAGGAAATCCGCGATCTGGGCGGTAAGCGTCTGTTCCTGCACGCTTACATGCTGACGGTGCCGCTGCCCGACGGCGGCAAGCTGAATCTGCAAGCGCCCGTCGATGAAATGTGGGCCAAGACCGTGGAGCGATTGAGTGCGCCCATCTGATTACAAGCTGCTGATTTTCGACTGGGACGGCACCCTCGCCGATTCCATCCATCGGATCGTCGAGGCCATGCACTCGGCGTCCGGGCGTTCCGGTTTCGAGCTGCGCGATGACTTCGCTGTCAAAGGCATCATCGGTCTCGGCTTGCCGGAGGCGATTCGCACGCTGTACCCCGAAATCAGCGACGCAGAAATGCTCGCGTTTCGCGAATATTACGCCGATCACTACATCGCTGCCGAAGCCGTGCCGTCGCCGCTGTTCGAGGGCGTGGTCGAGTCGATGGCATCGTTTCGCGAGCAGGGTTATCACCTGGCGGTAGCGACGGGCAAGAACCGTCGCGGACTGGATCGGGTGCTCAAGGCCAATGGCTGGGAAGATTATTTCGATATCACCCGCGCCGCCGATGAAACTGCCAGCAAGCCACACCCTCTGATGCTTGAGCAGATCGTCAGGCACTGCGGCGTACGTCCGGAGCAGGCGTTGATGGTCGGCGATTCGTCGTTCGACCTGCTGATGGCACGCAACGCGGGGATGGATTCGGTGGCGGTCAGTTACGGCGCGCAATCGATCGAGTCCCTGCAACAGTTCGAGCCGCGCCTGTCGATCGACCGTTTTTCTGAATTGCACGCCTGGCTGGGTCAGCGGGCTTAATACGTTTTTGCTGGGGTAGATGGCATGACCGACGAATGGAAAGCACCGGCCAAGGCAAGTGCCGACGACGGTGACGCGAAAAGCTGGAAGCTGTTGGAAAAGACTTTGCTGGCCGGCGTGCAGGAACAACGCCGTTCGCGGCGCTGGGGGATTTTCTTCAAGCTGCTGACGTTTGTTTATCTGTTTGTTGCGCTGCTGCTGTTCACGCCGCTGATGGACATGGAAAAAACCGCCACCCGCGGCCCGAACTACACGGCGTTGATCGAGATCGACGGCGTAATCGCCGACAAGGAGCCGGCCAGCGCCGACAATATCGTTGGCAGCCTGCGTGCGGCGTTCGAAGACAAGAAGGTCAAGGGCGTGGTCCTGCGCATCAATAGCCCGGGTGGCAGTCCGGTGCAGTCTGGCTATGTCTATGACGAGATCAAGCGTCTGCGTGGGTTGCATCCGGAGATCAAGCTCTACGCAGTGATTTCCGATCTTGGTGCTTCGGGCGCCTATTACATCGCCAGCGCGGCGGATCAGATCTATGCCGACAAGGCTAGTCTGGTCGGCTCGATCGGCGTGACGGCGGCGGGTTACGGTTTCGTTGGCACCATGGAAAAACTCGGGGTTGAGCGCCGCACCTATACCTCGGGCGAGCACAAGGCATTCCTGGATCCGTTCCAGCCGCAAAAGCCTGAAGAAACCGCATTCTGGCAAAGCGTGCTGGACACCACGCACAAGCAGTTCATCAACAGCGTCAAGCAGGGCCGTGGCGATCGTCTGAAGGACAAAGAGCATCCGGAGCTGTTTTCCGGGCTGGTCTGGTCGGGTGAGCAGGCGCTGCCGCTAGGCCTGATCGATGGCTTGGGCAATGCCAGTTCGGTGGCGCGTGATGTGATTGGCGAGAAGGAGCTGGTGGACTTCACCGTGCAGGAATCGCCGTTCGATCGCTTCTCGAAAAAGCTCGGCGCCAGCGTGGCCGAGCAGTTGGCGATGTGGATGGGTTTCCACGGGCCTTCGTTGCGGTAAATCTTTTCAAGGTCAGAAGATCGCAGGTCAACGGCAGCTCTTGCACAATCGGTGTAGGAGCTGCCGAAGGCTGCGATCTTTTGCTTTCAAGGGATTTGCACACCCTCGACCAACAACATATCGATCAGGCGAATCAGCGGCAGGCCGATCAGGCTGGTGGCATCCGGGCCTTCGGTCGATTGAAACAGGCTCACGCCCAGTCCCTCGGCCTTGAAGCTGCCGGCGCAGTCGTACGGCTGCTCGATGCGCAGATAGCGCTCGATGCTTGCCTGATCCAGCTGGCGCATGTGCACGGTAAACGGCACGCAGTCGACCTGGCATTGCCCGGTCTGGCTGTTGAGCAGCGCCAGGCCGGTCAGGAAGGTCACGCTCGCGCCGCTCGCCGCCATCAATTGCTCGCGAGCCTTCTCGAAGGTGTGCGGCTTGCCGATGATCTGTTCTCCGAGGACGGCAACCTGATCCGAGCCAATGATCAGATGAGCAGGGTGGCTGTCCGCCAGGGCGCGGGCTTTTTCCTCAGCGAGGCGTTTGACCAGATCGATCGCGGATTCGCCCGGGCGGTGGCTTTCGTCGATGTCCGGCGAGCTGCAGACGAACGGCAGGTGCAGGCGGGCGAGCAATTCGCGGCGATAAGTCGAGCTTGAAGCGAGTAATAAAGGCAGCATGGACGTCTCCTGAGGCAGGTGCGGATTCTAGCGGAGGCGCGCAAGTGACGGACAGGGCACAATTTCCTTTGACATGGTTGGGTGCATCCCTATAATGCTGCGCCTATGTTGAATGACCCGATTCCACCTCACGTTGACCCGCGCAAATTGGCTGACCGTGGCACCACCCTTCAAGGTGAACTGCTGCTGGCCGATTTGAAGAGACTCTGCGACCCGCTTTCCGACGATGTCGGTACGGTGCAGGCCAAATTCGTTTTTGAACGAGATGAACGTAAGTCTGTGGTCATCCACAGCTTTATCGACACCGAAGTCAAAATGGTTTGCCAGCGTTGTCTTGAGCTGGTCACCCTGCCGATCCACAGCGAATGCAGTTACGCGGTGGTGAAGGAGGGTGCGAATACCCAGTCGTTGCCGAAAGGTTATGACGTGCTGGAACTGGGCGAAGATCCATTGGATCTGCAGTCACTGATCGAGGAGGAGCTTCTGCTCGCCTTGCCCATTGTGCCTGCTCATCATCCGGAAGAATGCCAGCAGCCGGCGGGAGCAGATGAGCCCGAACCGAGCGAGGACGAGGTAACGCGGTCCAACCCGTTCAGTGTATTGGCGCAGTTAAAGCGTGACCCAAACGTTTAGGAGTTAATCAATTATGGCTGTTCAGCAGAACAAAAAATCCCGCTCTGCCCGTGACATGCGCCGTTCGCACGACGCTCTCGAGGCTAGCACCCTGTCTGTAGAAAAAACCACTGGTGAAGTTCACCTGCGTCACCACGTATCGCCAGAAGGCGTTTACCGTGGCCGTAAAGTGATCGACAAGGGCGCTGACGAGTAATCACTTGTCTGCTCAAGTCATCGCGATTGACGCAATGGGCGGGGACTTCGGTCCCCGCAGCATTGTTCAGGCCAGTCTCGCTTGCCTGTCTGCTACACCCTCGCTGCACCTGACCCTCGTCGGTCAACCCTCCCTTCTTGAAGAACTGATCCACGGCCAGTCGGCTGCCGATCGCGCGCGCCTGACGATTGTCGCGGCGAGCGAAGTCATCACCATGGACGAAAAACCCGCCCAAGCCCTGCGTGGCAAGCCGGATTCGTCGATGCGTGTCGCCCTTGAACTGCTGCGCGATGGCAAGGTGCAGGCCTGTGTCAGTGCCGGCAATACCGGTGCGTTGATGGCCTTGTCGCGTTTCGTGCTGAAGACATTGCCCGGCATTGATCGTCCGGCCATGGTCGCGGCCATTCCGACGCAGACCGGTTATTGCCAGTTGCTCGATCTGGGCGCCAACGTCGATTGCAGTGCCGAGCATCTGTTGCAGTTCGCGGTCATGGGTTCGGTGGCCGCGCAGACTTTGGGCATTGCCCGTCCACGTGTTGCGTTGCTGAACATCGGCACCGAAGACATCAAGGGCAATCAGCAGGTCAAACTGGCCGCCACGTTGTTGCAGGCTGCGCGCGGGATCAACTACATCGGTTTTATCGAGGGCGACGGCTTGTATCGCGGCGAGGCCGATGTGGTGGTGTGTGACGGCTTCGTCGGCAACATCCTGCTCAAGTCCAGCGAAGGTCTGGCGACGATGATTGCTGCGCGGATCGAGGCTTTGTTCAAGAAAAACTTCGCTTCGCGCGCTGTCGGCGTTCTCGCGCTGCCGTTGATGAAGCGTCTGCAGGCCGACCTGGCCCCGGCGCGGCATAATGGCGCAAGCTTTCTCGGCTTGCAGGGCATCGTCGTGAAAAGCCACGGATCGGCCGGGGTACAGGGCTTTCAGAGTGCCATTCAACGGGCGCTGATCGAGATTCAAGAGAACCTCCCCGAGCGTCTCCACGGTCGTCTGGAGGAGCTGTTGTCTTAGGCGTTTTCGTCGGACAATGCTTAAATGTGACCGCCCGGTTCAAAGGGCCATCCAAACTGTCAGTTTCTGGCGTCCCCAACAGGGCGTTATTTTCCGACGACAAGATCATTAGGGGCTTGTTACATGTCTGCTTCCCTCGCATTCGTCTTTCCAGGACAGGGTTCGCAGTCCCTCGGCATGCTGGCCGAGCTGGGCGCGCAACATCCGCTGATCCTCGAAACCTTTCAAGAAGCCTCTGCTGCGCTGGGCTACGACCTGTGGGCACTGACCCAACAGGGTCCGGAAGAGCTGCTCAATCAAACCGACAAAACCCAACCAGCCATTCTGACCGCTTCGATCGCCCTGTGGCGTCTGTGGCTGGCCGAAGGCGGCGCGCGTCCGGCGTTTGTCGCCGGCCACAGCCTGGGTGAATACAGCGCGCTGGTTGCCGCCGGCAGCCTGACCCTGGCTGACGCGGTCAAGCTCGTCGAGCGCCGTGGCCAGTTGATGCAGGAAGCGGTGCCGGCCGGGCAAGGCGGCATGGCCGCGATCCTCGGCCTGGAAGATGCCGACGTGCTGGCTGCCTGCGCCGAAGCGGCGCAAGGCGAAGTCGTCAGCGCAGTGAATTTCAACTCGCCGGGCCAAGTGGTGATCGCCGGTGCCAAGGCGGCCGTCGAGCGCGCCATCGAGGGTTGCAAGGCCCGTGGTGCCAAGCGCGCCATGCCATTGCCGGTGAGCGTGCCGTCGCACTGCGAGCTGATGCGTCCGGCTGCCGAGCGTTTCGCCGAATCCATCGCCGCCATCGACTGGCAGGCGCCGCAGATCCCGGTGGTGCAGAACGTCAGCGCACAAGTGCCAGCCGATCTGGAAACCCTCAAGCGCGATCTGCTCGAACAGCTCTACAAGCCAGTGCGCTGGGTTGAATCGGTGCAGACTTTGGCCGCCAAGGGCGCGACCAATCTGGTTGAATGCGGCCCGGGCAAAGTCCTCGCTGGCCTGAACAAACGTTGCGCCGAAGGCGTTTCGACTTCCAATCTCAATACCCCAGACGCCTTCGCTGCCGCTCGCGCAGCGCAGGCCTGAATCAGGAGAAACTTGCATGAGTCTGCAAGGTAAAGTTGCACTGGTTACCGGTGCAAGCCGCGGCATCGGCCAGGCCATCGCGCTGGAACTGGGTCGTCAGGGCGCCATCGTTGTCGGCACCGCGACCTCCGCGTCGGGCGCCGAGCGCATTGCCGCGACCCTGAAGGAAAACGGTATCCAGGGCGCCGGTTTCGAACTCAATGTCACCAGCGACGAATCGGTCAGCGCCGTGCTGGCAGGCATTCAGGAGCAGTTCGGTGCGCCGGTGGCGATTCTGGTCAATAATGCCGGTATCACCCGCGATAACCTGATGATGCGCATGAAAGACGACGAGTGGTACGACGTGATCGATACCAACTTGAACAGTCTGTATCGCCTGTCCAAGGGCGTTTTGCGTGGCATGACCAAGGCGCGCTGGGGTCGAATTATCAGTATTGGCTCGGTAGTGGGTGCCATGGGCAACGCCGGCCAAGTAAACTATGCAGCCGCCAAGGCCGGTCTGGAAGGTTTCAGCCGGGCGATGGCGCGTGAAGTCGGTTCGCGTTCGATTACGGTCAACTCGGTAACCCCAGGGTTCATCGACACCGATATGACCCGCGAGCTGCCTGAAGCACAGCGTGAAGCCTTGCAGACGCAGATTCCGCTGGGTCGTCTGGGGCAAGCTCAAGAGATCGCGTCCGTGGTCGCTTTTCTTGCATCCGACGGTGCGGCATACGTTACCGGGGCTACAATCCCGGTGAACGGTGGGATGTACATGTAAGTAAAATGTGACGGATTGCTTCAAAAAAATGTCATACGAGCTGTCTAAAATCCGTTATAAAGCTGCAATCTATTTATAGGCAGAGGGCCGCAGGGTTTGAGGAGTGAAGCTTTCAGTTGAAAAACTGAAAAGGCTTTCTATACACTTACCCACTGGCCAGCTGCCTGAATTTGTCCATTAGGAGTGAAAACAAGGTATGAGCACCATCGAAGAGCGCGTCAAGAAAATCGTTGCCGAGCAACTGGGTGTTAAAGAAGAAGAAGTGGTCAACACCGCTTCCTTCGTAGAAGACCTGGGTGCCGACTCCCTTGACACCGTTGAGCTGGTGATGGCTCTGGAAGAGGAATTCGAGACCGAAATCCCTGACGAAGAAGCTGAAAAGATCACTACTGTACAAGCTGCAATCGACTACGTTACCAGCCACCAGGCGTAATAGTTTGTAATCGTTGCTTGCTGTCATGGAAAAACCGCACTGCCATCATGGCGTGCGGTTTTTTCTTTAGGCCTGATGCAAAGTCGTCATTTGAAAAAGGAGAGTGCTGTGTCGCGTAGACGCGTCGTAGTCACCGGTATGGGTATGTTGTCGCCACTGGGCACGGATGTGCCGAGCAGTTGGCAGGGCATTCTGGCTGGCCGCAGTGGCATTGGTCTGATCGAACACACCGACCTTTCTGCCTATTCGACCCGCTTCGGCGGTTCGGTCAAGGGCTTCAATGTCGAGGAATACCTGTCGGTCAAGGAAGCGCGCAAGCTCGACCTGTTCATTCAGTACGGCCTCGCCGCAGGCTTTCAAGCCGTGCGCAACGCCGGTCTGGAAGTCACCGATGCCAACCGTGAACGCATTGGCGTGGCCATGGGTTCGGGTATCGGCGGTCTGACCAACATCGAAGAAACCAGCCGCACCCTGCACGAGACCGGTCCGCGACGGATCTCGCCGTTCTTTGTGCCTGGCTCGATCATCAATATGATTTCCGGCTTCCTGTCGATCCATCTCGGCGCACAGGGACCCAACTACGCCATCGCCACCGCGTGCACCACCGGTACGCACTGCATTGGCATGGCCGCGCGCAACATCATGTACGACGAAGCCGACGTGATGATTGCCGGCGGTGCGGAAATGGCTGCCTGCGGTCTGGGCATGGGCGGCTTCGGCGCATCCCGTGCGCTGTCGACCCGCAACGACGAGCCAACCCGCGCCAGCCGTCCGTGGGACAAGGGCCGTGATGGCTTCGTCCTGTCCGACGGCGCCGGTGCTCTGGTTCTCGAAGAGCTCGAACACGCCAAGGCCCGTGGCGCCACGATCTACGCCGAGCTGATCGGTTTCGGCACCAGTGGCGATGCGTTCCACATGACCTCGCCACCCGCCGACGGCGCCGGTGCCGCGCGCTGCATCACCAATGCCCTGCGCGACGCGAAGATCAATGTCGATCAAGTGCAGTACATCAACGCCCACGGCACCTCGACCCCGGCCGGCGACCTTGCCGAAGCCAATGCGATCAAGTCTGTGTTCGGCGATCACGCCTACAAGCTGGCCGTCAGCTCGACCAAGTCGATGACTGGCCACCTGTTGGGTGCGGCGGGCGCGGTCGAAGCGATTTTCAGCGTGCTGGCGATCAACAGCCAGGTGGCACCGCCGACCATCAACCTTGATGAACCGGACGAAGGCTGCGATCTCGATTTCGTTGCGCACACCGCGCGCAACATGGACATCGATGTCGTGCTGTCCAACTCCTTCGGTTTTGGCGGCACCAACGGCACTCTGGCGTTTCGCCGGTTCGCCGGCTGATGGACAGCTGGGTCGACGGTCAACCGGCTGACGTGCTGTCGCTGAAAGATCGCGGCCTGGCTTACGGCGATGGTCTGTTCGAGACCATTGCCGTGCGCAGTGCTCGGCCGATCCTGCTGGATCGGCACCTGACGCGCCTGGCTGATGGCTGCGCGCGTCTGGCCATTGCGACCGATCTCGAGCTGGTTCGCCATGAGCTGCTCAGCTATGCCGCTGCGATGGGCGAGGGCGTGCTCAAGCTTATCCTCACTCGGGGTGACGGCTTGCGTGGTTATGCGCCCGATCCTGCGGCGCAGGGCCGACGCATCCTGCAAGGCAATCCGCCGGCAGCGTATCCCGCTGCCCATGCCGAGCACGGCATCCGCCTGTTTCCCTGCAACACGCGTTTATCTACGCAGCCTTTGTTGGCCGGGCTCAAACATCTGAATCGACTGGAACAGGTGCTCGCCCGCGCCGAATGGCAGGACAGCGAGCATGCCGAAGGCTTGATGCTCGATCAGGCCGGGCGCGTCGTCGAAGGTGTGTACAGCAATATTTTCCTGGTGCGCGACGGTGGTCTGATTACGCCCGACTTGAAGCGCTGCGGGGTCGCTGGGGTGATGCGCGCGGAAATATTGTTTCAGGCCGAGTCGCTGGCCATCCCCACGCAAATCGCCGATATCAGCCTCGAACAGCTGCAATGGGCTGATGAAGTGTTTGTCTGCAACAGCGTTTATGGCGTCTGGCCGGTACGCGCCTGTGCTGCACTGAGCTGGCCGGTTGGCCCGCTCACCCGTAAACTGCAAACCATTGCCCGCGCGCTACTGGATGCTTGATTCGTGAGACGTAAACTTTTGCTGCTGCTGGAAACCGGACTGGTTCTGGCAGGGCTGCTGTTGGGCGCCAGCGCCTGGAAAATTCATTCGGCGCTGGAACAGCCCCTGAACATTCCGCAGGAACAACTGCTGGATGTGCCGAAAGGCTCTACACCGACCCGTACCTTCCTTGAACTCGAAACCGATGGCGTCATCAAGGACGCGTTCTGGCTGCGCGTCTACTGGCGCTTCAATCTCGCCGGCACACCGATTCACAGCGGCGAATACCGCATGCAGCCGGGCATGACCGTCAACGGTCTGATCGATTCGTGGAAGCGCGGCGACGTGGTTCAGTACAGCCTGACCCTGGTCGAAGGCTGGACTTTCCATCAAGTGCGCGCCGCCCTGGCCAAGGACGACAAGCTCGAGCAGACCCTCACCGGCCTGAGCGACAGCGATGTGATGGCGAAGATCGGCCACAAAGGGTTGTTCCCTGAAGGCCGGTTCTTCCCGGACACCTATCGTTTCGTGCGCGGCATGTCCGATGCCGAGCTGCTGAAAAAGGCCTTTGATCGTCTCGATGAAGTGCTCGCCAAAGAGTGGGCGCAGCGTTCTGCCGATGTGCCTTACAGCGAACCTTATCAAGCGCTGATCATGGCCTCGCTGGTCGAGAAAGAGACCGGTGTTCCGCAGGAGCGTGGGCAGATTGCCGGGGTGTTTGTGCGGCGCATGGCGTTGGGCATGCAGTTGCAGACGGATCCGACGGTGATCTATGGCCTCGGCGATCGCTACACCGGCAAGCTGACCCGCGCGCATCTGAAAGAACCGACACCCTATAACACCTATGTGATTCCCGGTTTGCCACCGACGCCGATTGCGATGGTCGGACGCGAAGCGATTCATGCTGCGCTCAACCCGGTGGAGGGCAGCAGCCTGTATTTCGTCGCCCGTGGCGATGGCAGCCATGTGTTCTCCGATGATCTGGATGCGCACAACAACGCAGTGCGTGAATACCAGCTCAAGCGCCGCGCCGATTACCGTTCCAGCCCGGCACCAGTAACCGCGCCGGCCACCGATGAGGCGATTCCGGCGGCCTCGCCGAACACCGCGCCCGAGGCGCTGCCGCAAGTGCCGCCGCAAGAACCTGCGCCAGCCCCGGAACCGGACGCCGCTGCACCGCAGAACGCGCAATGACTTTGATGAAGGACTGCCTGTGACTGGCTTGTTTATTACCCTGGAAGGCCCGGAAGGCGCGGGCAAGAGCACCAATCGCGAATACCTCGCCGAGCGCCTGCGCGCCGCCGGTATCGAAGTGCTGCTCACCCGTGAGCCCGGCGGTACACCGCTGGCCGAACGGATTCGTGATGTCCTGCTGACCCCGGCCGACGAAGTGATGCACCCGGACGCCGAGCTGTTGCTGATGTTCGCCGCGCGCGCCCAGCATCTGGCCGAGGTGATTCGCCCGGCGCTGGCCCGTGGCGCTGTGGTGCTGTGTGATCGTTTCACCGACTCGACATACGCCTATCAGGGCGGCGGTCGTGGTTTGTCACTGGAGCGCATTGCTACGCTGGAAACTTTCGTGCAGGGCGACTTGCGGCCCGATCTGACCTTGATTTTCGACCTGCCCGTTGAAATCGGCCTGGCCCGCGCCAGTGCCCGTGGTCGCCTGGACCGTTTCGAACTCGAAGGCCGGGCGTTTTTCGAGAACGTGCGCAATGCGTTCCTGAAACGCGCCGAAGCCGACCCGTCGCGCTACGTGCGCATCGATGCCGGTCAGCCATTAGCCAAGGTCCAGCAATCGCTGGACACCTTGCTACCGAATTTGCTGGAGCTGGCCCGTGGCTGAGGCCTATCCATGGCAGGACAGCCTCTGGCAGCAACTGGCCGGCCGCAGTCAGCATGCTCACGCGTACCTGCTCCACGGTCCGGCCGGGATCGGCAAGCGTGCGCTGGCCGAGCGCTTGATGGCCAGCCTGCTGTGTCAGCGCCCTACGCCTGAGGCGTGCGGCGAGTGCAAATCCTGCTTGCTGCTCAAGGCCGGCAGTCA
This sequence comes from Pseudomonas sp. Leaf434, assembly GCF_001425545.1. NCBI lineage: Bacteria > Pseudomonadati > Pseudomonadota > Gammaproteobacteria > Pseudomonadales > Pseudomonadaceae > Pseudomonas > Pseudomonas sp. Leaf434. The sequence goes on from NZ_LMQZ01000008.1 coordinate 327,103, forward strand.
TCCGGACAATTACATCCTGGAGCCGGAAGAGGCGGACAAGGCGATCAAGGTCGATCAGGTTCGTGATCTGGTCAGTTTCATCGTGCAGACCGCGCAGCTCGGCGGGCGCAAAGTGGTGTTGATCGAGCCGGTCGAGTCGATGAACATCAACGCTGCCAACGCCTTGCTCAAAAGCCTTGAAGAGCCGTCCGGCGATACCGTGCTGCTATTGGTCAGCCATCAGCCGAGCCGTTTGTTGCCAACCATCAAGAGCCGTTGCGTGCAGCAGGCCTGCCCGCTGCCGGGCGAGGCGATGAGCCTGCAATGGCTGGCCCAGGCGCTGCCGGATTGCGCGGAGGAAGAGCGCGTCGAACTGCTGACCCTCGCCGCCGGGTCGCCACTGATGGCGGTCATCCTGCAATCGCAAGGTGTGCGTGAACAACGTGCACAAGTGGTCGAAGGCGTGAAGAAGTTGCTCAAGGGCCAGCAATCGCCGACGCAACTGGCGGAAGAGTGGAAAAGCATTCCGATGCTGCGTCTGTTCGACTGGTTCTGCGACTGGTCGAGCCTGATCTTGCGCTATCAACTGACTCAGGACGAAGCCGGCCTCGGCCTGGCCGATATGCGCAAGGTCGTGCAGTACCTGGCCCAGAAAAGCCCGCAGGGTAAAGTGCTGGATATTCAAGACTGGATTCTCGCCCAGCGACAGAAAGTGCTGAGCAAGGCCAACCTCAATCCGGCCCTGTTGCTGGAAGCATTGTTGGTGCAATGGGTGGGATTGCCTGGTCAAAGATAAGAATGTGTACCTAGACTCTGAAGATCAGCAGTGGAGGTGAACATGATTGAACCTGTCAGCCCGGGGCCGCGTAACGGCATCTTGTCCCTGACCATCAAGGACAAGTCGGTGCTCTACGCCGCCTACATGCCGTTCATCAAGAATGGCGGACTGTTCATCCCGACCAACAAAAGCTACCGGTTGGGCGACGAGGTGTTCATGCTGTTGCACCTGATGGATGAAGCGGAAAAAATTCCGGTCGCCGGCAAAGTCGCCTGGATCACCCCCAAAGGCGCACAAGGCAATCGCGCCGCCGGTGTCGGTGTGCAATTCAACGACGGCGACGACACCGCGCGCAGTCGCATCGAAACTCATCTGGCCGGAGCGCTGAAATCCGACCGTCCCACTCATACGATGTAAGTTGCAGTCCTTTTTATGCTCGTAGATTCCCATTGTCACCTTGACCGTCTCGACCTCGCCGCCCATGAAGGCTCGCTGGATGCCGCACTCGCTGCGGCCCGTGAGCGCGGGGTCGGACACTTTTTGTGCATTGGCGTCAGCGCCGACAACGCCGCCGACGTCAAAGCCCTCGCCGAGCGTTATGCCGATGTCGATTGCTCGGTCGGCGTGCATCCACTGGATGTGCAGCCGGGCGCCGCACCGGCGCTGGACTGGCTGCTGCACGAACTCGATCACCCGAAAGTGGTGGCGATCGGCGAAACCGGTCTCGACTATCACTACGAGCCGGAAGCTGCCGAGTTGCAGCAGGAGTCGTTTCGCCTGCATCTGCAAGCGGCGCAGCACACCGGCAAGCCGGTGATCATCCACACTCGCGGCGCCCGTGCCGACACCCTCGAACTGCTGCGCGAAGCGGCGCTGCCCCAGGCTGGCGTGTTGCATTGCTTCACCGAAGACTGGGACATGGCCAAAGCAGCGCTGGACATGGGTTATTACATTTCCCTGTCGGGCATCGTCACGTTCCGCAATGCCGACGCTCTGCGCGATGTGGCGAGCAAAGTGCCGGCCGATCGCCTGCTGGTGGAAACCGATTCGCCGTATCTGGCGCCGATTCCGTATCGCGGCAAGCCGAACCTGCCGCAGTACGTGCGCGAAGTCGCGGAGTTTCTGGCGATGCTGCGTGGTGAGAACTACGAGCGCTTTGCCGAGCAGACCACGGAAAACTTCAAGCGCTTGTTCCCGCTGGCGAGTGTTAAATCTGCCGTATGACGGCAGGCCAAATCGCAGGCAAAAAAAACCCGGGTTCTGGGGGGTGAATCCGGGTTAAGACCATTAGGAGTAAAACAAAGGCACGCGGTCCGTTGGTACCTTTACCGGCACGACACTTGGGGGAGATGTCGCCCGACAGTTCAAGTATTGATCAGTCTGGCGTGCAGTCCAGTGAGCGGGTCGGGGTTTTTAAACAAATTTGGAATACGTTTGCTTCAGTTGAGTTCTCATTGCACCCGATTCGTTCTCGAAATGAACAAGAAACACAGATTTGGTCGATGAACCGTGCTTTTTTGCGCAAGTTAGGCATAATACGCGGCTTCGAATTTTGACCCTTCAGACCTTTTTCTTATGCATAAAGAACCTCGTAAGGTCCGTGAATTTCGTCGCCGCGAGCAGGAAATTCTCGATACCGCGCTCAAGCTGTTCCTCGACCAGGGTGAAGACAGTGTCACCGTCGAGATGATTGCTGATGCCGTGGGTATCGGCAAAGGCACGATCTACAAGCACTTCAAATCCAAGGCCGAGATCTACTTGCGCCTGATGCTCGATTACGAGCGCGATCTGAACGAGCTGCTGCATTCGGCCGATGTCGACAAGGACAAGGAAGCGCTGTCCCGCGCCTACTTCGAATTCCGCATGCGCGACCCGCAGCGCTATCGCCTGTTCGACCGTCTCGAAGAGAAAGTGGTCAAGGGCAATCAGGTGCCGGAGATGGTCGAGGAACTGCACAAGATCCGTGCCTCGAACTTCGAACGCCTGACCCTGCTGATCAAGGGTCGCATCAGCGAAGGCAAGCTCGAAGACGTGCCGCCGTACTTCCACTACTGCGCATCCTGGGCGTTGGTGCACGGCGCGGTGGCGCTGTATCACTCGCCGTTCTGGAGCAACGTGCTGGAAGATCAGGAAGGCTTCTTCCAGTTCCTGATGGACATCGGCGTGCGCATGGGCAACAAGCGCAAGCGCGACCCGGAAACGCCGAGCACATAAGTCATTCAGCGGGCTGATTGCGCCGTGTTTTAGCAACATGGCGCAATAGCACAGGAATATACTCAGGCATAGGGCTTGCTAAAACCTGATTTCTCAGTCAAGTTTTGCTCGCTCGATTTTCTTTCGCCGGAGTGTTTCATGATCGTTGACCGTCAAGGCAGGCGTTTTCGCAATCTGCGCATCAGCCTGACCTCTGCCTGCAACTACGCCTGTACCTACTGCGTGCCCAACGGCAAGCGGTTGGTCGCTGCGCAGGATGAGCTGTCGGCCGAAGCCATGGCGCGCGGCGTCGAATACTTGATCGAAGCGGCCGGCATCGAGCGCCTGCGCATCACTGGCGGCGAGCCACTGGTCAGCCCCAAACTCGAATCGTTCATGACTGCCGTCGGCCAGATGGGCCTCGACGACATCAGCCTGACCACCAATGGTCAACTCCTCGCGAAAAAACTGCCGCTGCTGGTCGATGCCGGTCTGCGCCGGATCAACGTTTCCCTCGATACCCTTGATGCCGCGGCTTTTCGCAGCATCGCCCGTGGCGGCGATCTGGCCAGCGTGCTCGATGGCATGGATCAGGCTGCTGCTGCCGGGATGAAGATCAAGGTCAACATGGTGCCGTTGCGCGGGCAGAACCTCGATCAGGTCATGCCGCTGCTCGACTACTGTCTGGAGCGCGGCTTCGAACTGCGTTTCATCGAGCTGATGCGCATGGGCCATCTGGCCAAGGATTCCAATGCCTTCCTGCAGCAGTTCGTCAGCCTTGAGCAGTTGCTCGGCCTGATCGGCGAACGTTATGAATACGCCCAGACCGACGCACCGGTGGACGCCACGGCCGTTCGCTATGCGATTTCCGGTCGCGGCAATTTCGGGGTGATCGCCAACGAAAGCGTGCCGTTCTGCCGCACCTGCTCGCGCTTGCGCCTGTCATCGACCGGTTGGCTGCATGGCTGCCTGTCGTCGAGCAACCGCCACTATGTCGGCGATCTGCTCGACAAGCCGCGTCATCAGGCGTTGCCGGCGCTGCAACGTTTGCTGGTCAAGGCGTTGGGTGACAAACAGGAGGTGGCGTTCTCTGGCGGTGCTACTGTCATGAAGATTATTGGCGGTTGAAGAACCGCTTTCGCGAGCAGGCTCGCTCCCACAAGTGGAATGCATTTCCCTGTGGGAGCGAGCCTGCTCGCGAATGCCTCTATCACTGAATTTGTCGAGCTGGCGCAAAAGCTGCATCCAACGGCCATTCGCCGGTTTTCCGACACCGGCTTCTGGAGGAATAGGATGCGTAGCCTGGTTTTGCTGCTGGCCGTTTTGGCGCTTGGTGGCTGCATGAATGTCAGCGATATGGCCGAAGGCACTCGCTATCACATGAGCGATGCGGGGCTTCTGGACCATAGCGACAGCCGCCGGGTGAACAATCTCCGCATTCAGCCGGACTCGTTCATCTTTATCGCCCAGGGCGCGTTCGCGCCACCGGGTGGTTCCTATCCACGGCCGAACGTGGTCGCCGAAGAAGCCTTCAAGGGCTTTGTCGAATACTTCCCGATGGTCCGCCGCGCCCGTGCGCCGGAAGGCCTCGACCAGGCCATGGGTGAAGCCCGTGATGCCGGCGCGCATTATCTGCTCTACACACGATTCGCCAAGGCTGACGACCGCATCGGCAACTCCGATGAGTGGCTGGACCAGGAAGCCGTGGATCGCCTCGGTATCGATGGCGGCGTGATTCAGATCATGTTGATCGAGACCAGCACCCAGTATTTGATTGATACTGCGCGGATCAAGAGTCGTGGCGGTTTACTGACGTTCCATGATTCCAAACCCGAAGACCTCATCGGTCCGCCGCTGGCGCAATACGCACGCAGCCTGCTGGGGATCGGCGACCAGTAATCAAGGAGTACGCCATGAGTGACCCGCAAACAGCCAATGACCTGCTGGGGCAGATCCCCAAGACCAAAGGCCTGCCACCGGTGCATTTGTGGAACCCGGATTTCTGCGGCGACATCGACATGCGCATTGCCCGTGACGGCACCTGGTACTACCTGGGTACACCGATCGGGCGCAAGCCGATGGTCAAACTGTTCTCCACCATCATCCGCCGCGACGGCGATGATTATTTCCTGATTACCCCGGTCGAGAAGGTCGGGATCAAGGTCGATGACGCGCCGTTCGTAGCGGTTGCCGTGGAAGTGCAAGGCGAGGGTGATGCGCAGGTTTTGCGCTTTACCACCAATGTCGAGGAAACCACCGAAGCGGGGACTGAGCATCCGCTGCGTGTCGAGATCGATCCTGAGACTCAGGAGCCTGCGCCCTATGTGCATGTGCGCAGCAACCTTGAAGCGCTGATTCACCGCAATGTGTTTTACCAGTTGGTGGAACTGGCGGTGAGCCGCGAGATCGATGGTCAGCGCTGGTTGGGCGTGTGGAGCGGCGGCGAGTTCTTTCGCATCGGCCTGGAACCCTGACACAACATCAAAATGTGGGAGCGAGCCTGCTCGCGAATGCGCTGTATAAGTCGCCAGCAATGTTGACTGACACGACGCTTTCGCGAGCAGGCTCGCTCCCACAATGGTTTGCGCAAGCTGAAAAAATCCGATTGACTGTTATTCGTATGATGATTAGCGTAGGTACCCATCGCGATTCGCCTTGAGGTGTACATGTCCAGCAGCTTTCATGCGTCGACCGTTGACTGGCTGGGCAGTTGGATTGCTGCCGGTCAGGTCAAGCCGGGGCAGACCATCAAGGTCGAGGCGGATCTGGGCGAGCAGCTTGGTGTCAGCCGTACGGTGATTCGCGAAGCAATCAAAACCCTCGTCGCCAAAGGCATGCTCGAAGTCGGTCCGAAAGTCGGCACGCGGGTGTTGCCGGTACGGCGCTGGAATCTGTTCGATCCGCAGGTGGTGGGTTGGCTATCGCGCAATGGGTTGCCGGAAAACTTCGTAGATGACCTGCTGGATTTGCGCCGCACCATTGAGCCGATGGCGGTGCGCTGGGCCTGTGAGCGGGCGACACCGGAGCAGATCGAAGCGGTACAACTGGCTTTCAATGCGCTGGAACGTGCAGTCGACAGCGGCGTTGATTACAACCGTGCCGACCAGGCCTTCCACGAATGCATTCTGGCCGCCAGCCATAATCAGTTCATCGAACAAATGGTCCCGGCCCTCGGTGCGTTGCTGGCGGTGTCGTTCGAAGTCTCCGCCGCCGACCCCGATGAACTGCGCCGCACCTTGCCGATCCATAAAGACATGGCCGATGCCATCGCCGCGCGCGATTCGACCCGTGGCGTGTGGGCGTGCATGACCTTGATCGACAATGCCGATCTGGCGATAAAACGCTTTTACCCGAAAGTCATGGCGGACCGCAAAGCCAGCTAAGACCGAAAATTCCCTGTGGGAGCGAGCCTGCTCGCGAATGCGTCAGGTCAGATGCATCATCATTGACTGACACGCCGCTTTCGCGAGCAGGCTCGCTCCCACATTGGAAACAACAAGAACATGAAGGATTCCAGATGACCTGCACCGCCCTGACCCAACACCGCGCGCAACTCGGCGAAGGCCCGTTCTGGGATGCGCCGACCCAGGCGTTGTACTGGGTCGATATCGCCGGTAAACAAGCGTTGCGCCTGATCGGCCAGAACGTGCAGATCTGGCAGATGCCCGAGCACATCTCCGCCTTCATTCCCTGCGCCAGCGGCGATGCGCTGGTGACATTGACCAGTGGTGTCTACCGCCTCGATCTCGATTCGCCTGGCCTCGAGCCACGTTTGACGCTGTTCTGTGTCGCCGACCCGCAACCGGGCAACCGGCCCAACGAAGCCCGTTGCGATGCCTTGGGCCGGTTGTGGTTGGGCACCATGCAGAACAACATCGGCGAGCACGGTGAGGATCTGCCGCTGGTGCGCCGTTCCGGAGGCCTGTTCCGTATCGATCCCGATCAGCGCGTGACACCGCTGCTGCTCGGTCTGGGCATTCCCAATACCTTGTTGTGGAGTGACGACGGCACCACGCTGTTGTTTGGTGAAAGCCTCGACAGCACGCTCAATCGATATTTCATCCGCACTGACGGCAGTCTCGATGCTCCGCAGGTGTTTTACTCGTCTGATCAACACGGTGGTCCCGATGGCTCGGCGATGGACGCCGAAGGCTACGTGTGGAATGCACGCTGGGACGGCAGTTGCCTGCTGCGCCTGACGCCGGACGGGCAGGTGGATCGCAAAATCGATCTGCCGGTCAGTCGCCCGACCAGTTGCGTGTTCGGTGGCGAAGACTTGAAAACCTTATTCATCACCAGCGCCAAGAGTCCGCTGAACCATCCATTGGATGGCGCGGTGCTGAGCATGCGCGTCGACGTTGCAGGAAAACTCTGTACGCGTTTTGCTGGTTAAATCCCATAATATGGGATGCAAAATTATATATTGAGATTATTTGGCGGTCGGGTTTATAGTCGGCTCCAGCAGTAACACGCACTCACACTTAAAAAGAACAAAACAGGTGAAGTGATGCAGCGAATTCTTGTCGCCCGCGCAAGCGGGATCCGCCTTTCGTCACGGCTCAATGCCGTTGACGACGCATGCCTGTCTGTTTTTCCCAGCCGTCAGAACCGGACATCCACCGATGGCCGGTTTTTTTGCGCCTGCGTGCAGGAGGCCTGAGCCATGGCTGAAGCGCTGACATTGCCGCAAGTGTCGGCCCCGCCGAAAGGCGAGCGTCTGAAAAACAAGGTCGTGCTGTTGACCGGGGCCGCTCAGGGCATCGGCGAAGCGATTGTCGCCGCCTTCGCCGCGCAGCAAGCCAGATTACTCATCAGCGACATCCAGGCCGACAAGGTCGAGCAGGTCGCCGCTCACTGGCGCGATCAGGGCCATGACGTGCAGGCGCTCAAGGTCGACGTATCGAATCAGCAGGATCTGCATGCCCTGGCCCGACGCGCCGTGGAATTGCATGGCCGCATCGATGTGCTGGTCAACTGCGCCGGGGTCAATGTGTTCCGCGATCCTTTGCAGATGACCGAAGAGGACTGGCGCCGCTGCTTCGCCATCGATCTGGACGGCGCCTGGTATGGCTGCAAAGCCGTGCTGCCGCAGATGATCGAGCAGGGCGTGGGCAGCATCATCAACATCGCCTCGACCCATTCCAGCCACATCATTCCCGGCTGCTTCCCGTACCCGGTGGCCAAGCACGGCTTGCTCGGCCTGACCCGCGCGCTCGGCATCGAATACGCGGCCAAAGGCATTCGCGTCAACGCCATCGCGCCGGGCTACATCGAAACGCAGCTGAACGTCGACTACTGGAACGGCTTTGCCGATCCGCACGCCGAGCGGCAGCGCGCCTTTGACCTGCACCCGCCCAAGCGCATCGGCCAGCCGATCGAAGTGGCGATGACGGCGGTGTTTCTGGCCAGCGATGAGGCACCGTTTATCAATGCTTCGTGCATCACCATCGATGGCGGCCGCTCGGTGATGTACCACGACTGAATAAAACGGATTTCCAGCGCTGAACTACGCTTGAAATCCAATCATCATACGATATGACTATTTTCAAACAGCTTCACTGAGAACACGCTTCAACGCTTTTCAAACCTTGCTCAAAAAAAATAACAAGGAGTCATCTGATGAAACGTCGTTTCGGGATTCGTACCCTGTGCAGCACTGCCCTGGCGGTCACTGCGTTCAGCCTGAGCAGTGCGCTGCTCGCCGCCGACGCGGTGAAGATCGGTTTTCTGGTCAAGCAGGCCGAAGAACCGTGGTTCCAGACCGAATGGGCTTTTGCCGAAAAAGCCGCCAAGGACAAAGGCTTTGAACTGATCAAGATCGCGGTACCGGATGGCGAGAAGACCCTTTCGGCCATCGACAGCCTGGCCGCCAACGGCGCCAAGGGTTTTGTGATCTGCCCGCCGGACGTGTCCCTCGGCCCGGCCATCATGGCCAAAGCCAAGATCAATGACCTGAAAGTGATTGCCGTCGACGACCGTTTTGTCGACGCCAACGGCAAATTCATGGAAGACGTGCCGTACCTGGGCATGGCCGCGTTTGAAGTCGGCCAGAAGCAGGGCGCCGCGATGGCCGCCGAAGCGAAAAAGCGTAACTGGGAATGGAAAGACACCTACGCGGTGGTCAACACCTACAACGAACTCGACACCGGCAAGAAGCGCACCGACGGTTCGGTCGATGCCCTGAAGAAGGCCGGCATGCCCGAGGATCACATCCTCTTCGCCGCGCTGAAAACCCTCGACGTACCGGGCAGCATGGACGCCACCAACTCGGCGCTGGTGAAACTGCCGAGCGCGGCGAAAAACCTGATCATCGGCGGCATGAACGACAACACCGTGCTCGGCGGCGTGCGCGCCACCGAAGCGGCCGGTTTTGCCGCGAGCAACGTGATCGGCATCGGCATCAACGGCACCGACGCCATCGGCGAGTTGAAAAAGCCTAACAGCGGCTTCTTCGGGTCGATGCTGCCAAGTCCGCACATCGAAGGCTACAAGACCGCCGAGATGATGTACGAGTGGATCACCGCCGGCAAAGAGCCGCCGAAGTACACCGCCATGGATGACGTCACCCTGATCACCCGCGAAAACTTCAAGCAAGAGCTGGAAAAAATCGGCTTGTGGAACTGAGGCAGCGACGGCCCGGGCAGCCGGGCCGTTTTTCGGTGTGAAGAGGTGGCTTTATGCACGCGCAAGTACAGACACAAGAACAACACGGCGCCAGCGGCAGCCTGCGCTTCAACGGGATCGGCAAGACCTTTCCCGGCGTGAAAGCGCTCGACGGTATCAGCTTCGTCGCCCACCCCGGCCAGGTTCATGCCTTGATGGGCGAGAACGGCGCGGGCAAATCGACCCTGCTGAAAATCCTCGGTGGCGCTTACATCCCAAGCAGCGGCGAGCTGCAGATCGGCGAGCAGGCGATGGCGTTCAAGTCCACCGCTGACAGCATCGGCAGCGGCGTCGCGGTGATTCACCAGGAACTGCATCTGGTCCCGGAAATGACCGTGGCCGAAAACCTGTTTCTTGGCCATCTGCCGGCCAGTTTCGGCCTGATCAATCGCAGTGAGCTGCGCCAGAAAGCCTTGAATTGCCTGAAGGGGCTGGCGGACGAAATCGATCCGCAAACCAAGGTCGGACGCTTGTCGCTGGGTCAGCGGCAACTGGTGGAAATCGCCAAAGCGCTGTCGCGCGGCGCTCACGTCATCGCTTTCGACGAACCGACCAGCAGCCTCTCGGCGCGCGAGATCGATCGCTTGATGGCGATCATCGGGCGCCTGCGCGACGAAGGCAAAGTGGTGCTCTACGTTTCCCATCGCATGGAAGAAGTCTTCCGCATTTGCGACGCCGTCACTGTGTTCAAGGACGGCCGCTACGTACGTACATTCGACGACATGAGCCAGTTGACCCACGATCAACTGGTGACCTGCATGGTCGGTCGCGACATTCAGGACATCTACGATTACCGTCATCGCCCGCGTGGCGCCGTGGCGTTGAAGGTCGATGGTTTGCTCGGCCCGGGCCTGCGTGAGCCGATCAGTTTCGAAGCGCACAAGGGCGAAATCCTTGGCCTGTTCGGGCTGGTCGGGGCAGGGCGCACCGAGCTGTTTCGCCTGCTCAGCGGCCTGGAGCGCAACACCGCCGGCCGCCTCGAATTGCGCGGCCATGAGCTGAAACTGCGCTCGCCGCGTGATGCGATTGCCGCCGGCATTCTGCTCTGCCCGGAAGATCGCAAGAAGGAAGGGATCATCCCCCTGGCCAGCGTTGCCGAGAACATCAACATCAGTGCCCGCGGTGCGCATTCCGGGCTTGGCTGCCTGATCCGCGGCTTGTGGGAAAAGGGCAACGCTGACAAGCAGATCAAGGCCCTGAAAGTGAAAACCCCGCACGCTGGCCAGCAGATCAAGTTCCTTTCCGGCGGCAACCAGCAGAAAGCCATTCTCGGCCGCTGGCTGTCGATGCCGATGAAAGTCCTGCTGCTCGACGAACCGACCCGTGGCATCGACATCGGCGCCAAGGCCGAGATCTACCAGATCATTCATAACCTCGCCGCCGACGGTATTTCGGTGATCGTGGTGTCCAGCGATCTGATGGAAGTGATGGGCATTTCCGACCGCATCCTGGTGCTGTGCGAAGGCGCCCTGCGCGGCGAAGTCAGCCGCGACCAGGCCAATGAATCCAACCTGCTGCAACTGGCTTTGCCACGCCACCGCGCTGACGGCGTGGCGAACTGAGAGGTGACTATGATGACTACGCAAAACGAAACCCTGCCGACCGAGCGCAAACCGCTGGACATGCGGCGCTTCCTCGATGACTGGGTCATGCTGCTGGCGGCGATCGGCATCTTTGTCGCCTGCACACTGCTGATCGACAACTTCCTCTCGCCGCTGAACATGCGTGGCCTGGGTCTGGCGATTTCCACCACCGGCATCGCCGCGTGCACCATGCTTTATTGCCTGGCATCCGGACACTTCGACCTCTCGGTCGGCTCAGTGATCGCCTGTGCAGGCGTGGTCGCGGCAGTGGTAATGCGTGACACCAACAGTGTATTTCTCGGGGTCAGCGCGGCGTTGGCGATGGGCCTGATCGTCGGGCTGATCAACGGCATCGTGATTGCCAAGTTGCGCGTCAATGCCTTGATCACGACGCTGGCGACCATGCAGATCGTTCGCGGTCTGGCCTATATCTTTGCCAACGGCAAAGCGGTCGGTGTGTCGCAGGAATCGTTCTTCGTCTTCGGTAACGGCCAGCTGTTCGGTGTGCCGGTGCCGATCCTGATCACCATTGTCTGCTTCCTGTTTTTCGGCTGGCTGCTGAACTACACCACCTACGGGCGCAACACCATGGCCATCGGTGGCAACCAGGAAGCGGCGCTGCTGGCGGGCGTCAACGTCGACCGCACCAAGATCATCATCTTCGCCGTGCACGGTGTGATCGGCGCGCTGGCGGGTGTGATTCTGGCCTCGCGGATGACTTCCGGGCAGCCAATGATTGGTCAGGGTTTTGAATTGACAGTGATTTCCGCGTGCGTATTGGGCGGGGTTTCGCTGAGTGGCGGCATCGGCATGATTCGCCACGTGATTGCCGGGGTGTTGATTCTGGCGATCATCGAGAATGCGATGAACCTGAAGAACATCGATACGTTTTATCAGTATGTGATTCGTGGTTCGATTCTGTTGCTGGCCGTGGTCATTGACCGCTTGAAACAACGGTAACGTCAAAAGCTACCCCTCACCCCAGCCCTCTCCCAAAGGGAGTGGGGGCCGACCGAGGTGTCTTGCGTTCTACATCGACCTGAAATATCGGGTCGATTGTGGATTCGCTAAAGCAACATCATTTCGGCGCATTTCCTGAGCACTCCCCAATCAGTCTACATCGACCTGAAATATCGGGTCGATTGTGGATTCGCTAAAGCAACATCATTTCGGCGCATTTCCTGAGCACTCCCCAATCAGTTCCCTCTCCCAAAGGGAGTGGGGGCCGACCGAGGTGTCTTGCGTTCTACATCGACCTGAAAGATCGGGTCGATTGTGGATTCGCTAAAGCAACATCAGTTCGGGGCATTTCTTGAGCACTCCCCAATCAGTTCCCTCTCCCAAAGGGAGAGGGGACCGACCGAGGTGTCTTGCGTTCTACATCGACCTGAAATATCGGGTCGATTGTGGATTCGCTAAAGCAACATCATTTCGGCGCATTTCCTGAGCACTCCCCAATCAGTCTACATCGACCTGAAATATCGGGTCGATTGTGGATTCGCTAAAGCAACATCATTTCGGCGCATTTCCTGAGCACTCCCCAATCAGTTCCCTCTCCCAAAGGGAGTGGGGGCCGACCGAGGTGTCTTGCGTTGTACATCGACCTGAAAGATCGGGTCGATTGTGGATTCGCTAAAGCAACATCAGTTCGGCGCATTTCCTGAGCACTCCCCAATCAGTTCCCTCTCCCTCCGGGAGAGGGCTAGGGTGAGGGGCTCTTGATTTTGCTCTCTCCACCGGTCACCTCCCTCAAATTTTTGTTGCCCGCCACGCCCCGTTTCGGTTATCAATTTGTACATGATTAGACAGGTACGATTCGACAAGAAACAACGGGTGGTCGACGAGCTCGTCCGACGCATCGAAAGCGGCCTCATGGAGGACGGCTTTCTGTTGCCCGGCGAACATCAGTTGGCTCAAGAATTCCAGGTCAGCCGTGGCACCTTGCGTGAGGCGCTGGCCGAACTGAAGCGGCGTAATTACATCGCCACGCAGAGCGGTGTCGGTTCCATCGTCACTTTCGACGGTGTCGCGCTGGATCAGCGCAGCGGCTGGGCGCAGGCGTTGGCCGACAGCGGGGCGCTGATCAATACCGAAGTGTTGCGCCTCGAGGCGGTGACTCGCCCAGATCTGCTGGTGCGTTTCGGCACCGATCAATTCATCACCCTCGACCGTCGCCGGCGCGCCACCGACGGTACGCTGGTGTCTCTGGAACGATCCTTGATGCCGGCCAATGGCGGCCTGGAAAGCCTGCCTCGCGTCGGCCTGATCGACAATTCCCTAACCATCACCCTGGCCGCCTACGGCTATATCGGTGAGCGCGGCGATCAGTGGATCGGCGCCGAGCCGCTGAATGCCGAAGACGCTGAGCTGCTTGGTCGACCGGTCGGCACGGTGTTTCTCAAAGCCCTGCGCACCACCTACGACCGGCAGAACCGTTTCATGGAACAGGTCGAAAGCCTGCTTGACCCGGTGCACTTTCGTCTGCACCTGCAATTCGGAGAATCGAAATGACCGCGCTCAACCGTGCGCTTGGCGCTTTCTATGGTCTGGCTCTGGGTGATGCGTTGGGCATGCCGACGCAGTCGCTTGATCGTGAAACGATCAAGGCGCGCTTCGGCCAGATCACTGATTTGCAGGACGCAGGTCCCTTGCAACCGATCGCCGCGAACATGCCCAAAGGCTCGATCACCGATGACACCGAGCAGGCGATCCTGGTCGGCGAATTATTGGTCGAAGGTCACGGCCGTATCGAGCCGGCGGTTCTCGCCCAGCGCTTGATCGAATGGGAAGCCGAGATGCAGGCCAAAGGCTCGCAGGACTTGCTCGGCCCCTCGACCAAACGCGCTATTGAAATGATCCTCGCCGGGCATTCCCCGGAAGAAGCCGGGCGCTACGGCACCACCAATGGCGCGGCGATGCGCATCACCCCGGTGGGCATTGCCGCGAACGTGGCCGATCCGCAGCGCTTCATTGCGGCGGTCGTGCAGGCTTGCCAGGTGACGCATAACACCACGCTGGGGATTTCCAGTGCAGCAGCGGTGGCGGCGGTGGTCTCGGCCGGGATCAACGGCGTCGATCTGGGCGAGGCGCTGAATCTTGGCCAGCAGATTGCCCAGCAAGCCGAAGCCCACGGGCATTGGGTCGCCGGTGGGCGCATGGCCTCGCGCATCAGTTGGGCGCGCAGTATCAGCGTCGACAGTGACAAAGCACTGCTCGCCGATCTGCTCTACGACGTGATCGGTACATCGGTGGCGTCGCAGGAGTCGGTGGTGGTCTCATTCGCCCTGGCCCAGCAAGTGGCCATCGGCGAGATGACGGCATTCGAAGCGCTGTGCATGGCCGCCAGTCTCGGCGGCGACACGGATACCATCGCGGCGATTCTCGGCGCCATGCTCGGCGCTTGCCTGGGTCTTGAGTGCTGGCCGCAGCCGATGATCGAAACGGTGAAAGTCGTTAATCAACTTGAGCTGGAACCGTTAGTGCAGGGGTTGTTGGCCTTGCGTTGACTGGCTGGCCTCTTCGCGAGCAGGCTCGCTCCCACAATTGGAATGCATTTGCTTGTGGGAGCGAGCCTGCTCGCGAAAGGGGCGGCGCATTTCTAAAGAATTCACACAGCAATGGATCGCACAGACAGGCCTCGGAAGGCCGGTTGTCTTGTCGTTTTGCATCATTGCCACAACCACAAAAAAGGCAAACAGGAGCATCTTCATGAGTTCATCAACCGCCGGGCAAAGCGTCGGGCAGCTGGAAACCCGGGGCATCGAGCCGGTGCCGGAAGCCGAGTGCAACGGTCATCCGTTGCAGCTGTTCTGGGTCTGGTTCGCCGCGAATATTTCCATCCTCGGCCTGCCGCTGGGCGCTACGCTGGTGGCGTTTCGCGGGCTGGCGATCTGGCAGGCGATCATCGTCGCCATCCTCGGCGCCGCCGGTTCGTTTGCCGTGGTCGGGATCATTTCGATTGCCGGGCGTCGTGGCCGCGCGCCGAGTCTGACGCTGTCGCGGGCAATCTTCGGCGTACGCGGCAACATTGGCCCGACGCTGGTTTCGCTGATGTCGCGTCTGGGTTGGGAAACCGTCAATACCACCACTGCGGCGTTTGTCCTGCTGTCGCTGTGTTCGATCCTGTTCGGCTCGCCGGTCGAGGCGAAAAGTGCGCCGGTCCTGACGCTGATCTTTATCGCCATCTTCGTCCTGCTGACCTTGTCAGTGTCCGGCCTCGGCCACGCGACCCTGCTGGTGATCCAGAAGTGGGCGACGTACGTGTTCGGCGCGCTGAACATCCTCGTCGGTGGCTTCCTCTGCGCGACCATCGACTGGAGTGCGGTGTTCAACGCCACGCCAGCACCGCTGAGCGCAATGATCATCGGCATCGGCACCATGGCCGCCGGCACCGGCATCGGCTGGGCCAACGCTGGCGCTGACATGTCGCGCTATCAGCATCGCAGCGTCAAGGCTGTGCGCCTGGTGGCGTCGGCGGCGTTCGGCGCAGGGATTCCGCTGGTGCTGCTGATCACCCTCGGCGGCTTGTTGTCGGTGGGCAACAATGATCTGGCGTCGGCGACTGACCCGATCGTGGCGATCCGGGACATGTTGCCGACGTGGATGGCCGTGCCGTACTTGATCACCGCGTTCGGCGGCCTGCTGCTGTCGAACAACCTGTCGGTATATTCCGCCGGCCTGACCACGCTGACACTGGGCCTGAAGGTCAAACGGGTCTACGCGGTAGTGGTGGATATCGTCGCGATCTTCGTCGGCTCGATCTACTTCATGCTGATCGCCGACAGTTTCTACGGCCCGTTCATTACCTTCATTTCCCTGCTGGCAGTGCCGATCACTGCGTGGGTCGGGATCTTCGTGGTCGATCTGATTCACCGTCACTACTACAGCCCCAAAGACCTGCTCGACGTCAGTCCGAGCAGCGCCTACTGGTATCGCGGCGGCATTGAGTGGCGCGCGTTTGGTGCCTGGGCGATCGCCATCGTCCTTGGTTTCAGCTTCACCACCATCGGCACCACGGCAGAAAACGTCTGGTTCAAGGGCTTTCTGTCCGACTCCTGGCTGGGCCACAACGGCCTCGGCTGGATCGTGACCTTCGTCGTCGCCGGTGGCATTTACCTGATACTTGGCGGTGCGAAAGATCGCCGCGCCGCGCAAACCGAGAATGCTCATGCCTAAGATGTTGCACACCGGCCAGGTCATCATCGACCTGGTCATGGCCGTGGATAAACTGCCGCAGATTGGCGGTGATGTGCTGGCGCAGTCGGCCGGTTTCGAAGCGGGCGGCGGTTTCAACGTGATGGCCGCTGCGGTGCGTAACGGTCTGCCGGTGGTTTACCTCGGTCGCCATGGCACGGGGCGTTTCGGTGACCTGGCGCGCCAAGCGATGCAGGCGGAAGGTATCTGCATCGGCATCCGCGAACCGGCCGAGCGCGACACCGGTCTGTGTGTGGCGCTGACCGATGCGTCGGCTGAACGCAGTTTCATTTCCTATATCGGCGCTGAAGGTGAGGTGACCGAAGACGATTTGAACAGTGTGGCTGCCGAGCCCGGCGATTACGTTTATCTCAGCGGTTACAGTCTGCTGCACGAGGGCAAGGCGCAGGCGTTGCTCGACTGGACGCTGGCGCTGCCGGCGTCGGTCAATGTGGTGTTCGACCCGGGGCCGTTGGTGGAGTCACCTGACGCGCCGATGATGCAGGCGTTGCTACCGCGCATCAATGTGTGGACCAGCAACAGTGTTGAGGCGCTGCGATTTACTGTGGCTGATGAAATTGGCGCGGCAATGGATCGGCTCGCGAAGCTCCTGCCGGAAAATGTGCTGATGGTGGTGCGCGACGGGCCGCAGGGTTGCTGGATTCAACAGCGTGGCGAGCGTCGACAAGTGCCGGGGTTTGCTGTCAATGCAGTGGACAGCAATGGCGCCGGTGATGCGCATGCCGGGGTGTTTGTGGCCGGATTGGCGCAGGGGTTGGAGGTTCCGGAAGCGGCGCGGCGGGCCAATGCAGCGGCGGCGCTGGCGGTGACTCGCTGGGGGCCGGCGACTTCACCGGGGGCGGGTGAGGTGGATGCGTTTATCTATCAGTACTGCGGCGATTGAGCCGAAGCCTTCGCGAGCAGGCTCGCTCCCACATTGGATCTACGTCGTACACAAATCTTCTGTAGGAGCTGCCGAAGGCTGCGATCTTTTGATCTTGAAAAGCAAAAGATCGCAGCCTTCGGCAGCTCCTACAGTGGGCGTCGTTCTAGCTCGCCTTGCGCAACGCCTCGATCAGCTCCTGCTTGCGCATCGAAGAGCGTCCCGGAATATTCTTCGCCCGGGCTTCCTTCATCAGGCTATCGACGGTCTGCGCATTCTTCGAAGTCTCGCTATTGCGCGAATGGCCCTTGCGGCTAGCCACCGCACGGCGCGATGACTCTTTGCGCTCTTCCGACTTGGCACTTGCAGGCTTCTTGCGCCCTGAGCCGCCGGACTTTTCGCCACCGCCGGATTGCTTGTTCACCGTCGCCCAGGCACGCGCCTCAGCTTCATCTTTCGACACGCCCTTTTTCTCGTAGCTGTCTTCGATGTGCTCGGCTTTGCGCTTCTGTTCGCTGGTGTATTTGTCTTTGCTTCCACGAGGCATGGGATTTCTCCTTGCGTCAGGATGTGCCGCGTTACGCCGAAGGCTGCGAATCACTCGAGACGAATCACCCGTTCGAAGTCGAAGATCCGCAGCCCCAACCAGCGTCAGCTATCGAGTTTCTTCGCCGCTTCAACGCCGGCTGAACTGAGCTTGATCGGCAGGTTCAGCGAGTGCTCACCGGCTTCGCTGCAGGTCACATGACCATGGTGAATCAGCCCGCGATCCTGCAGGGCGGCGAGGGCGCTGGCCACGACTTTCTCGCCCCGGTAATTGTCCAGCACCTCCTTGCCCAAGCCGTTGGGATGCGCGTGCAGCAGGCGGGTGAGAACTTCTTTTTCCAGGTCTTTGTCGACGTTCATGGTTACCTCTTCATGGGAGTGAATAGGGCGCTCGCGTCGGCGAACTACTGACCGGCACCTTCGGAACCGGAGCCACCGGTGGTGGTTTTCGAGCCGACACCGGGGCCGGCATTGTCAGGCGCAGTGGCAGGAGAGTCGGGCGTGTTCATGCCGCCCTGACGGCCTGGATCGCTGCCTTGAGTGCGCGGGTCGGTGCCGGTGGCGGGTGGCTGATTGATCAGCGGCACGCCGGAACCATCGGTGTTCATTCCGGGGGCACTGTTGATAGCAGGCGCGCGTGGCGGGGTCGGATCGGTAGGGCGAGTGCCCGCTGCCGTGGACGAGGCGGCGAACACCGCAGGGCAGAGCAGGGCGCTGAAGACTAAAGCGGTCAACCTTGACGGGATCATAGGGCTTCTCCAGTGATTGGAATCCTTACACTGGGTTGGTCAGCCCTGATGACGGATTGGTGCCTGATGATCGACGAACGGTCTTCTCCGGGGTCGCGTGTCTGCTGTTCAGACGATGCCGATCTTTAGTGTTTCCATCGGCGCAAAACAGTTAACGGTCATAAGCATCCTTTCAGAACGTGCGCTATCAACTGTGGGAGCGAGCCTGCTCGCGAAGGCATTCTGTCAGTTGACTCGAGGCTGACTGGAAGGACGCATTCGCGAGCAGGCTCGCTCCCACAGGGGCAACGGCGTTCGCCCGATCGGGCAGGTCAGTATGTTTGCCATGTGACGAGCGCCGCTGCGCGCCTTAGTATGGCGCTTTAATTTGCACACAAGGCCCGTCCATGACGATCGAAATCCGCCCGGCGACCCCCAGCGATGCGCCGCAAATCCTCGCCTTCATCACCGAACTGGCAGATTTCGAAAAGGCCCGTCACGAAGTCATCGCCAGCGTCGCCGACATCGAACGCAGCCTGTTCGGCGAAGGCGCCACCGCCCATGGCCTGATCTGCCTGCGCGACGGCTTGCCGATCGGCTTCGCGGTGTTCTTCTTCAGTTATTCAACCTGGCTGGGCAGCAACTGCCTGTACCTCGAAGACCTTTACATCACCCCCGAACAACGCGGTGGCGGCGCCGGCAAAACCCTGCTGCGCCACCTGGCGAAAATCGCCTGCGCCAACGACTGCGGCCGCTTCGAATGGAGCGTGCTGGAATGGAACACCCCAGCCATCGAATTCTATAAATCTCTCGGCGCACAACCGCAGGAGGAATGGGTGCGGTATCGCATGGATGGCAAGGTGTTGCGAGAGTTTGCTGAAGGAAATTGACGCCTGAAAGATCGCAGCCGTCGGCAGCTCCTGTTCACCTCTGTAGGAGTTGCCGAAGGCTGTGATCTTTTTTTGTTTATATCCCAAAATATGGGATTGATATTTATATATTGAGATTTTGGCCCGCCCGGGTTTATAGTCCGTCGCACTCACTGCCAAAAACAAAACAGGTGAAGCGATGCAGGCGCAATTGATCGCGCTCGATTGGGGGACGACCTCATTACGTGCTTACAAACTCGCGGCGGACGGTGTGGTGCTGGAGCAGCGTGCGCTGTCGTCCGGGATCATGCAGTTGCCCAAGACCCCGCGAATCATCCACGGCCGTGAATGCGCCGATGGTTTTGAACTGGCCTTCGACGAGGCCTGTGGTGACTGGCTCGATGCGCAGCCGGATCTGCCGGTGATCGCTTGCGGCATGGTCGGCAGTGCGCAGGGCTGGCGCGAAGCGGCTTACTGCGAGACGCCGGCGGACGTCGCCCATCTCGGAAATTCCCTACAAACCGTTGTCAGTCTGCGCGGTACGCCGGTGCATATCGTCCCGGGCGTGATCCAGCGTTCGCGTCTGCCGAATGTAATGCGCGGCGAAGAAACCCAAGTCCTCGGCGTGCTGCAAAGTCTGCCGGCCGAGGCAGGTAACGACCTGCTGATCGGCCTGCCCGGCAGCCATTCGAAGTGGGTGGAGGTGGTCGATGGCCGCATCACCCATTTCGACACGTTCATGACCGGCGAAGTGTTTGCCGTGCTCAGCGAGCACAGCATTCTCGGCCGTACCCAACAACCGAGCGCGACCTTCGATGCGCAGGCGTTCGATCGCGGCGTGCAAATCGCGCTGTCGACAGATGCCGAGTTAGGTGTGCTGTCGACCTTGTTCAGCGCCCGTACCCTCGGCCTGACCGGTGAACTGAGCCCGAGCGCTCAGGCGGATTATCTGTCCGGTCTGATGATCGGCCATGAGCTGGCCGCGCTCGCCAATGTGCAGCGGCGCCGGCGCAATCAAGCGAATCTTCCAGCGATCGTGCTCATCGGCAATGCGCTTCTGTGCGCACGCTATCAACGCGCGCTCGATGCCTGCGGCTTTGCTCGGGTAACGCTGGCCGAGCAGGCGACCGAGCGTGGCCTGTGGCAACTGGCGCGTGCCGCCGGACTGATCGATTCCTCATCCCGTTAACCCTGACTGGAGGCCTGACATGCTCAAGCAAGCACTGGCACAAAACGGTCTGATCGCGATTCTGCGTGGCCTGCAACCGCAGGAAGCGGCGGCTGTCGGAGAAGTCCTGTATTCCGCCGGATTTCGCGTCATCGAAGTACCGCTCAATTCCCCATCGCCGTACGAAAGCATCCGCATCCTGCGTGATGCGCTGCCCGCCGATTGCCTGATCGGTGCCGGCACGGTGCTCAGCCCCGAGCAGGTCGAGCAGGTCAAAGCGGCTGGCGGCCAAGTGATCGTCATGCCGCACAGCGATGCCAAGGTATTGCGCGCGGCGAAAGCGGCGGGGCTGTTCCTGTCGCCGGGTGTGGCCACGCCGACCGAAGCCTTCGCCGCACTGGCTGAGGGCGCGGACATTCTCAAGCTGTTTCCGGCCGAACAAATGAACCCGGCGGTCGTCAAGGCCTGGCTGGCGGTGTTGCCAGCCGGCACGGTGCTGGCGCCGGTCGGCGGCATTACGCCGGACAACATGCAGGCCTTTATCGACGCCGGTGTGAAAGGTTTCGGCCTCGGTTCCGGTCTGTTCAAACCGGGCATGACGCCCGAGCAGGTGGCGGTCAATGCCAAGGCCTACGTGGCTGCCTGGAAAGCCCTGAGTTAAGACTTTTTGGCGCTGTGTGCGCTGCATCTAATAAAAGCTGCATTTACAAAAGAGAGCAGAGATGAAAATCACCAAACTCACGACCTTCATCGTTCCGCCGCGCTGGTGCTTCCTCAAGGTCGAAACCGACGAGGGCGTGACCGGTTGGGGCGAGCCCGTGGTCGAAGGGCGCGCGCACACGGTTGCCGCGGCGGTGGAAGAATTGTCCGACTACCTGATCGGCAAAGACCCACGCAATATCGAAGACATCTGGACCGTGCTCTATCGCGGTGGCTTCTACCGTGGCGGCGCGATTCACATGAGCGCGCTGGCCGGTATCGATCAGGCGTTGTGGGACATCAAGGGCAAGGCCCTCGGCGTGTCGGTCAGCGATCTGCTCGGTGGCCAGGTGCGCGACAAGATTCGCGTGTATTCGTG
This sequence comes from Pseudomonas sp. Leaf434, assembly GCF_001425545.1. NCBI lineage: Bacteria > Pseudomonadati > Pseudomonadota > Gammaproteobacteria > Pseudomonadales > Pseudomonadaceae > Pseudomonas > Pseudomonas sp. Leaf434. The sequence goes on from NZ_LMQZ01000008.1 coordinate 348,764, forward strand.
GATCGGCGGCGACCGTCCGGCGGACACCGCGCGTGCGGCGAAAGAAGCAGTGAGCCGTGGTTTCACTGCGGTAAAAATGAACGGCACCGAAGAACTGCAGTTCCTCGACACTTTCGAGAAAGTCGACCTCGCCTTGGCCAACGTTGCCGCCGTGCGTGATGCGGTCGGGCCGAACGTCGGTATCGGCGTCGATTTCCACGGCCGCGTGCACAAGCCGATGGCCAAGGTGCTGATGAAGGAGCTCGACCCGTACAAGCTGATGTTCATCGAAGAGCCGGTGCTCAGCGAAAACTACGAAGCGCTGAAAGAACTGGCGCCGCTGACCAGCACGCCGATTGCCCTCGGCGAACGGTTGTTCTCGCGCTGGGACTTTAAACGGGTGTTGAGCGAAGGCTACGTCGACATTATCCAGCCGGATGCCTCCCACGCTGGCGGCATCACCGAAACCCGCAAGATCGCCAACATGGCCGAAGCCTACGACGTCGCGCTGGCGCTGCATTGCCCGCTGGGACCGATCGCGCTGGCTGCCTGTTTGCAACTCGACGCGGCTTGTTACAACGCGTTTATCCAAGAGCAGAGCCTGGGCATCCATTACAACGAGAGCAACGACTTGCTCGACTATGTGAAGGATCCGCGCGTGTTCGACTACGACCAAGGTTTCGTGAAGATTCCGAACGGCCCGGGGCTGGGCATCGAGATCAACGAGGAATACGTGATCGAACGCGCCGCCGTCGGCCACCGCTGGCGCAACCCGATCTGGCGCCATGCCGATGGCAGCTTTGCCGAGTGGTGATCTCCTGATTCAGCACTGATCCCTGTGGGAGCGAGCCTGCTCGCGAATGCAATGTCACATCCGCCATCCATGTGACTGACCCGACGCTTTCGCGAGCAGGCTCGCTCCCACAGTTTGATCTCCAGGGAGAGGAGATCTGCGTCATGACCTCAACAAACATAAAAAGAGGCTCTCCTCATGCAAACGCATACCCTCTCCGGGCAGGCGTCTTTAGTCACGCCTAGCCGCAAGCGATTTTTCATCATGGTGTTGCTGTTCATCACCGTGGTCATCAACTACCTGGACCGCAGCAACCTGTCGATTGCCGCGCCGGCGCTGACCAGTGAGCTGGGCATCGATCCGGTTCACGTCGGTCTGATCTTCTCCGCGTTCGGCTGGACCTACGCTGCCATGCAGATCCCCGGCGGCTGGCTGGTCGATCGCGTGCCGCCGCGCATCCTTTACAGTGTCGCGCTGCTGCTGTGGTCGCTGGCCACGGTGATGCTCGGTTTCGTCAGCAGCTTCATCGCCCTGTTCGTGCTGCGCATGGCCGTCGGTGCGCTGGAGGCGCCGGCCTATCCGATCAACAGCCGCGTGGTCACCACCTGGTTCCCTGAGCGCGAGCGCGCCACGGCGATCGGTTTCTACACTTCCGGACAGTTTGTCGGTCTGGCTTTCCTGACCCCGGTGCTGGCGTGGCTGCAACATGAATTCGGCTGGCACATGGTGTTCGTCGCCACCGGCGCGGTGGGCATTCTCTGGGCGCTGATCTGGTACGCGGTGTATCGCGAGCCGCGCGATTTCAAAGGCACTAACCAGGCGGAAATCGACCTGATCCGCGAAGGCGGCGGGCTGGTCGATATTCAGGCCGAAGCGGCCAAGGTCAAAGCCAAATTCAGCTGGACCGATCTGGGCATCGTCCTCAGCAAACGCAAGTTGTGGGGTATCTACCTCGGCCAGTTCTGTCTGAACTCGACGCTGTGGTTCTTCCTCACCTGGTTCCCGACCTATCTGGTGAAATACCGCGGCATGGACTTCATCAAGTCCGGCCTGCTTGCATCGCTGCCATTTCTTGCCGCTTTCGTCGGTGTGTTGTGCTCGGGATTCTTTTCCGACTTCCTGATCCGGCGCGGCTACACCGTGGGCTTCGCACGCAAGTTGCCGATCATTGGCGGGCTGCTGATTTCGACCTCGATCATCGGCGCCAATTTTGTCGAGTCGACGCCGCTGGTGATTGCCTTCCTCGCCCTGGCATTTTTCGGCAACGGGCTGGCGTCGATCACCTGGTCGCTGGTGTCGACGCTGGCGCCGGCGCGTTTGCTCGGTCTGACCGGTGGCGTGTTCAACTTCATCGGCAACCTGTCGGCGATTGCTACGCCGATTGTGATCGGCTTCCTTGCCAGTGGCGATTCGTTCGCTCCGGCGATCACCTACATCGCCGTGCTCGCGCTGGTCGGTGCCTTGTCCTACGTGCTGCTGGTGGGCAAGGTCGAGCGTATCGAGTTGTAGTGCTCAGCGTCGGGCGACCATAATGCCGCCCGTTCCTTCGCTCAACGGTAAAAAGGCTGGATATGCAGGAAGACGCCCCGGAAAAAACCAAGGACGCCGCGCCCACCGGCACCCAGACGCTGCTGCGCGGCCTCGGTGTGGTGCAGGCGGTGGCCAGTGGCGCGCGTGATCTCAAGGAGATTGCCCGGCTGATCGGTACCACGCGCAGCACTACCCATCGTCTGGCCAGCTGTCTGGTCGACGAGCGTTATCTGCGCGTGGTGCCGCAAATCGGTTATCTGCTCGGGCCGAAACTGATCGAACTGGGCTTCCAGGCCCGCGAAGAGTTGCCACTGGTGACCCTGGCCGGGCCGTATCTGGACGAGCTCTCGGCGCTGACCGGCGACACGGTGCATTTGGGGATCAGGGAAGGCGACGAAGTGCTGTACCTGCTGAAGAATCCAGGGCGCAACGGCCCGGAAATGCGCTCACGGGTTGGCCATCGCATGCCGCTGGTACGCACCGGGATCGGCAAGGCCTTGATGCTCGATGATTCGCCGCAGGATTGGCGGCGGCTGTACGACATCAGCCTGCCGGCGGGTGGCAAAAGTCAGTTCTGGCCGCAGCATCCGCAGCAATCGTGGGAGCAGCTGGAGCAGCGCATGGGCGAATACGTTGCCGGTGGCTACGCGTTCGATCTGGAAGACAACGAACCGTCGATCCGCTGTGTGGCGGCGCCAATTCGTGATGCGAGCAAGGGCATCGTCGCGGCGATCAGTATCGCCAGCACCGTGCCGTACATGCCGCTGGAAAAAATGGCCGAGTTGATCCCCCTGCTCAAAGGGGTCACAACCCGGCTGTCGGCGGAGCTTGGTTTGAAGGTATAGCCCTAAGGTTTAGGCCTTCAGCGTCGCCATGTCGATGACGAAGCGGTACTTGACGTCACCGGCAATCATCCGCGCGTAGGCTTCGTTGATCTGGCGGATGTCGAGCATTTCGATGTCGCAGGTGATGTTGTGTTCGGCGCAGAAATCCAGCACTTCCTGGGTTTCGGCGATACCGCCGATCAGGGAGCCGGCCAGTACGCGACGGCTCATCACCAGTTTGCCGGCGTGCACGGGCGGGTTCACTGGCTCGATCAGGCCGACCAGAATGTGCACGCCGTCGAAACGCAGGGTGTCGAGGTACGGGTTCAAATCGTGTTGCACCGGAATGGTATCGAGCAGGAAGTCGAAGTAGCCGGCCGCGGCCTTCATCTGCTCGGCATCGGTGGAGACGATGACGTGATCGGCGCCCTGACGGCGACCTTCTTCAGCCTTGCTCGCCGAACGGGTGAACAGCGTGACTTCCGCGCCCATGGCCTTGGCGAACTTGATGCCCATGTGGCCGAGGCCACCCATGCCAAGAATGCCGACCTTGTCACCGGCCTTGACGCCGTAGTGCTTGAGCGGCGAGTAAGTGGTGATGCCGGCGCAGAGAATCGGTGCGGCGCTGGCCAGTGCGAGTTTCTCGGGGATGCGCACAACGAAGTGTTCGCTGACCACGATGCTGTCGGAGTAACCGCCCATGGTGTTGCTGCCATCAACCCGATCCGGGGTGGCGTAGGTCATGGTCGGGCCTTCGAGGCAATATTGCTCGAGGTTCGCCTGGCAGGCTTCGCAGCTGCGGCAGGAGTCGACCATGCAGCCGACGCCAACCAGATCGCCTACCTTGTGACGGGTGACATTCGCACCGACTGCGGTGACTTTTCCGACGATCTCATGGCCAGGCATCAGCGGATAAACGGCGATGCCCCATTCGTTGCGTGCCTGATGGATGTCGGAATGGCAGACGCCGCAGTAGAGAATTTCGATCGCCACGTCGTCGGCGCGCGGGCTGCGGCGTTCGAATTTCATCGGGGCGAGGGGGGTGGTGGCCGATTGGGCGGCATAGCCGATGGCGGTGTACATGAAGGACCTCGCAAAAACAGTGACAAGTGAGGCGGTGAATTCTGGCCGTCAGACGCGGGTGCGGCCATGACGATTTCTCCGGGTCTCATGCCTAATCCTCCGGCATGCGGGTTTCGGCGATCGCATTGGTCAGCGGATCTGCGATGATGTTTTCATCCCCTTTTCCGTGAATTTTACGAAGACCTATTCGATGCAGTTGACCCGTCATCTTGATGCCAATGCCCGGCTGGTTTCGCTGATCGAACCGCTGGCGCTGCGCGATGGCTACAGCCAGACCGGCCTGCCCGGTGTGCAGATCCTGCGCGCCAGTTGCGACGTCGCCCGTGGCCCGCACATTTACGAGCCGAGCCTGATGATCATCGCCCAGGGCAGTAAACTGGCGTTCCTCGGCCCACGAACCATGGAATACGGCGCCGGGCATTACCTGATCCAGGCGCTGCCGGTGCCGTTCGAATGTGAAACCTTTGCCTTGCCCGATGCGCCATTGCTCGGTGTGTCGGTGGCGATTGATCGCGTCCTGCTCGGCGAATTGGTGCTGGCCATGGGGCTGGCGCCGGGTCGGCATATTCCGGCGCAGACGCCGGAGTCGATGACCTCGGTGGTGCTCGACGATGGCATGCGCGGTTGTGTCGAACGGCTGCTCAGCTGTCTGCACGATCCGCTGGAATGCCAGATTCTCGGCCCGGCGCGGGTCCGCGAGTTGTTGTTCGTTGCGTTGCGCGGGCCGCAGGCGGATGTATTGCGTGCGTTGGTCGAGCAACAAGGGCAATTCGCCCGGGTGGCGGCGTCGATCAGCCATCTGCATGCGCATTACACCGAGCCGCTCAATGTCGAGACACTGGCCGGTTGCGCGAACATGAGCGTGTCGACGTTTCATGAGCATTTCAAGCGCAGCACACTATTGTCGCCGGTGCAGTATCTCAAGCGTTTGCGCTTGTTGAAGGCGCAGACGCTGCTGGTGGCGGAGGGGCTGGGTGTCGCGCAGGTGGCGCATCGGGTGGGGTATCAGAGCACGTCGCAGTTCAGCCGCGAGTACAAGCGTTACTTCGAACGCAGTCCGGGGGATGAGCGCGCTGCCTGATCCGCCGATATTCCCTGTGGGAGCGAGCCTGCTCGCGAAGGCGCTGGATCAGTCGACATCATCTTCATATGACACACCGCTTTCGCAAGCAGGCTCGCTCCCACAGTTGTTTTGTGGTGTCAGGGGAATTTTGGGCAACAAAAAGGCCCCCATTTCGGGAGCCTTGTTGTTCAGCGTTTCGTCTTACATGTTCGGGTAAGTCGGGCCGCCGGCACCTTCCGGCGCCACCCAGGTGATGTTCTGCGCAGGGTCCTTGATGTCACAGGTCTTGCAGTGCACGCAGTTCTGGGCGTTGATCTGGAAGCGCTTCTCGCCATCTTCCTTGGTGATCACTTCGTATACGCCGGCCGGGCAGTAACGCTGCGCCGGTTCGTCGTACAACGGCAGGTTTTTGCTGATCGGGATGCTCGGATCGGTCAGCTTCAAGTGGCACGGCTGCTCTTCTTCGTGGTTGGTACCAGAGATGAACACCGAGCTGAGTTTGTCGAAACTCAGTTTGCCGTCGGGTTTCGGATAGTCGATCTTCTTGCAGTCGGCCGCGAGCTTGAGGCAGGCGTAATCCGGCTTGGTGTCGCGCAGGGTGAACGGCAGTTTGCCGCCGAAGATGTTCTGGTCCAGCCAGTTGAAACCACCGCCGATGATCGCGCCGTACTTGTGGATCGCCGGGCCGAAGTTACGGCTGGCGAACAGTTCTTCATGCAGCCAGCTGTTCTTGAATGCGTCGACGTAAGTGGTCAGTTCGACGGTGCAATCCTGCTCGGCAAACAGCGCATCGGCTACCGATTCCGCCGCGAGCATGCCGGACTTCATCGCGGTGTGGCTGCCTTTGATCTTGGCGAAGTTCAGGGTGCCGAGGTCGCAACCGATCAGCGCGCCGCCCTTGAAGACCATTTTCGGCAGCGAGTTCAGGCCACCCTTGGCGATGGCGCGGGCGCCATAGCTGACGCGCTTGCCGCCTTCCAGATATTGCTTGAGCACCGGGTGATGCTTGAGGCGCTGGAACTCATCGAACGGCGACAGGTAAGTGTTGCTGTAGGACAGGTCGACGATCAGACCGACCACCACCTGATTGTTTTCCAGGTGATAGAGGAACGAGCCGCCGGTGTTCTCGGTGCCCATGATGTCCAGCGGCCAACCGGCGGTGTGCACCACGAGGCCCGGCTGATGCTTGGCCGGGTCGATTTCCCAGATCTCTTTCAGACCAATGCCGTAATGCTGCACGTCGGCATCGCTGTCGAGGTTGTAGCGCTTGATCAGTTGCTTGCCGATGTGGCCACGGCAGCCTTCGGCGAACAGCGTGTATTTGCCACGCAGTTCCATGCCAGGGGTGTACAGGCCTTCTTTCGGGCTGCCTTCACGGTCGACGCCCAGATCACCGGTGATGATCCCGCGCACTACGCCGTTTTCATCGATCAGCGCTTCCTGAGCGGCGAAGCCCGGATAGATTTCCACACCCAGGTTCTCGGCCTGCTGAGCCAGCCAGCGGCACAGGTTGCCCAGGGAGATGATGTAGTTGCCTTCGTTGTGCATGGTCTTGGGCACAAAGAAGTCGGGAATCTTCTGCGCGCTGTCGGCGTTTTTCAGTACGAAAATGTCATCGCGCGTGACTGGCGTGTTCAGCGGTGCGCCGAGTTCTTTCCAGTCCGGGAACAGTTCGTTCAGGGCGCGGGGTTCGAACACCGCACCGGAGAGGATGTGTGCGCCGACTTCGGAGCCTTTTTCGACCACGCAGACGCTGATTTCCTTACCGGCGTCAGCGGCCTTCTGCTTCAAGCGGCAGGCGGCGGACAGACCAGCGGGGCCGGCACCGACGATGACGACGTCGAATTCCATGTATTCGCGTTCCACAGGCTATCTCCTACTCAAGGCTCAACAGTTTTTTTTCTAATATGGAGGTTTGATCTCGCATCCGTATTGCCTTTACGTTAACGTCAAAGGGAATATTGGCGAATCCACCTTTCTCTCTAGGCGGCGCATTATATCTACACCACTCCTAGCGTCCAATACAAACGTTTGTTTGAATCGCCTCCAGCCCTGATAAATCAAAGAAGCGCGGCTTATGACAGGGCATTTTGGCGTATTGACCAGAATGGGCGTTCCGGTCAAGATACGGGCGGTTTTGCGCTCGCCGTAGGCAGACTGGCGGTTTCAAGAGCACCTCTAAAGACAGGGCACAGGCAGTAGACGGTGATGCGCAGCGCAAGTCCGGCGCGCAGTTTACACAGCGTGAGAATGAATGACCCGACAGTCACCCCTGACGAACGGTCACCGCTCTTCGCGAAGTGAATCACCTCACATTCAAGCCGGCGTTTTTAGAGGTGCCCTTGTCGCCCGATGAGCATCATCCGCCAGGTTCGCCTAGGCGACTTTCTTTTCACCGGAGAGTAACGAGGAATCCATGAAGGTTCTTGTAGCTGTCAAACGCGTTGTGGATTACAACGTCAAGGTCCGCGTCAAGGCGGACAATTCCGGCGTCGACCTCGCCAACGTCAAGATGTCGATGAACCCGTTCTGCGAAATCGCCGTGGAAGAAGCCGTACGCCTGAAAGAGAAGGGCGTTGCGACTGAAATCGTCGTCGTCTCGATCGGCCCGACCACCGCTCAGGAGCAGCTGCGTACCGCACTGGCTCTGGGTGCCGACCGCGCCATCCTCGTCGAATCCGCTGAAGACCTGACCTCGCTGGCCGTGGCCAAGCTGCTCAAGGCCGTTGTCGACAAGGAGCAGCCTCAGCTGGTGATCCTTGGCAAACAGGCGATCGACAGCGACAACAACCAGACCGGCCAGATGCTCGCGGCACTGAGCGGCTACGGTCAGGGCACCTTCGCTTCGAAAGTCGAAGTCTCCGGCGACAGCGTTGCCGTGACTCGCGAAATCGACGGCGGCGCGCAGACCGTTTCGCTGAAACTGCCGGCCATCGTCACCACCGACCTGCGTTTGAACGAGCCGCGCTATGCGTCCCTGCCAAACATCATGAAAGCCAAGAAGAAGCCTCTCGAAGTGCTGACTCCGGACGCTTTGGGCGTTTCCACCGCCTCCACCAACAAGACCCTGAAAGTCGAAGCGCCGGCTGCACGCAGCGCGGGCATCAAGGTCAAGTCGGTGGCTGAACTGGTTGAAAAACTCAAGAACGAAGCGAAGGTAATCTAAATGACTATCTTGGTTATTGCTGAACACGACAACAAAGTGCTGGCCCCGGCCACACTGAACACCGTGGCTGCTGCGGCCAAAATCGGCGGCGACATCCACGTTCTGGTAGCAGGTCAGGGCGCAGGCCCGGTGGCCGAAGCCGCAGCGAAAATCGCTGGCGTGAGCAAAGTCCTGAATGCTGACAACGCCGCTTACGCGCATCAGCTGCCGGAAAACGTTGCTCCGCTGGTTGCAGAGTTGGGCAAGAATTACAGCCACATTCTGGCTGCCGCCACTTCCAACGGCAAAAACATCCTGCCGCGCGTTGCCGCTGCGCTGGACGTTGACCAGATCTCCGAGATCATTTCGGTAGAAAGCGCTGACACTTTCAAGCGTCCGATCTACGCCGGTAACGCCATCGCCACCGTGCAATCGACCGCCGCGATCAAAGTGATCACCGTGCGTGCCACCGGTTTCGATCCGGTTGCTGCTGAAGGTGGTTCGGCTGCCGTTGAAGCTGTTGGCGCTGCGCACGACGCCGGTACCTCGAGCTTCGTCAGCGAAGAGCTGGCCAAGTCCGATCGTCCTGAGCTGACCGCTGCCAAGATCGTCGTCTCTGGCGGCCGCGGCATGCAGAACGGTGACAACTTCAAACACCTGTACGCCCTGGCCGACAAGCTTGGCGCTGCTGTTGGCGCTTCGCGCGCTGCGGTCGACGCAGGTTTCGTACCGAACGACATGCAGGTCGGTCAGACCGGCAAGATCGTTGCGCCACAGCTGTACATTGCCGTCGGTATCTCCGGCGCGATCCAGCATCTGGCCGGTATGAAAGACTCCAAGGTGATCGTTGCGATCAACAAGGACGAAGAAGCGCCGATCTTCCAGGTGGCCGATTACGGCCTCGTGGCGGATCTGTTCGAAGCAGTACCTGAGCTGGAGAAGCTGGTCTAATCCTGCGGCTTCACTTATAAAGAGCCCGGCCTGTTGGTCGGGCTTTTTTTTTGTCTCGAATTTCAAGCGGGAGCGTTTAGCCATGGATCTGCGCTGCGGATGGTTGTTGGGATGGGTGCTGTTGCCAGGTCTGGCCACGGCCGCTGGCAAGTGCGAGCGCCTGGTTGTCACCGGCAGCCCGGATGCGCCGCCCTATCTGTGGCAGGACCCGCAAAATCCCAAACGCCTGATCGGCGCTAGCGCCGATTTGCTGCAGCAAGTGGCCAAGGATCTGGGCATCAAAGTTGACCTGCTCTACGCCGGCAAACGCTCGCAGGCCCTCGATGAAGTGCGCAGCGGGCGCATGGACATGCTGGCCGACGCGCCGTTGACCGTGAATGAGCTGGAAAACCTCGACTACATCCATCCGCCACTGCTGGAAAACGACTATCTGGTGTGGACGCGCAAAGGCTCGACGCTGACCTACGGCGAGGCCAGCGACCTGAAAGGCCATGCCGGGGCGGTGTCGGAAAAGTCGCGGATGACCCAGGCATTCGGCACTTTCGCCGAACAGAATCTGACCCTGACCCGCACAGCAAACCTTACCGAGGCATTACAGAAACTGCTGTTGGGCGAGGTGGAATATGTCCTCGCCGGACGTTACTCAGGCCTGGCCGCCGCGCAGACATTGGGCATGACCAGCGATCTGTTGGCGTTCGAACAACCCATCGACCGGCCGGGTCTGTTCCTCGCGGTTTCGCATAACTCGGCCTGCAACGATCCGTGGTTGCGCGGACAGCTCGCCAAAAAGATGACAGAATTGCCCGCGTCCGGACTGACGGAAGCCGCGCTGCAACGCAACATCGAGCGCTGGAAGGCGCAACAGCAACAGCCGCCACAACCTGTCAGTGCCCCAAAACAGTAGGGATTCTTAGTGAGTATTCGACCTCTTTTCGCGGCTGTGGCCGTTCTGGCCCTGGCCGGGTGCGCATCCGATCCGGCACCCAGTGAACAAATGCGTTTGACCGAACAAGCCATCGTGCAGGCCAAGGCAGTCGGCGCCACCGCTGACGAAGTGCCGGAAATGCAACTGGCCGAAACCAAGTACAACCGCGCCAAAGGCAGCATGGCCGACGAGTCCTATCGCAATGCGCGCATGCGTGCCGAGCAGGCCGAACTGGATGCACGTCTGGCCGAAGCCAAGGTGCTGACGAAAAAAAGTGAAGAGCAACTCAATGTGCTCAATACCCGCATTGTCCGCCTGCGCAAGCAGCTGCAACTGGGGGAAGCGCAATGAGCCTCAAGTCCAACGCTTTGGGCATTCTGCTCCTCGCCGGTTGCGCCAGCCTGTACGGCTGCGCTGGCCAGCACAGCGAGGCGGCGCTGCAACAGGCCGGCGCTGATTTCCAGAAGGTCAAGGAAGATTCCAACGTCCTGCGCATTGCGCCGAAAGACGTGATCCGCGCCGGCGAATCCCTGGCCCGTGCCGATCGGCTGTCGACCTATTGGGGCAGCGGTGCCGACGTGGTGCATTACGCCTACTTGAGCCAGCGCTACAGCGAAATCGCCCGCGAGCACACCAACCAGGCGCTCAACGAGGAACGCGCAGCCAAGCTCGAGCTTGAGCGTCAGCGTCTGCAACTGGCTCTGCGCGAGTCGAAGCTGCTCAGTGTGCAGCAGCAGGGCAAGTGGCTGGAGGAACAGATCGAGGCGCTGGCCACCACACAGACCGACCGGGGGCTGGTCATGACCCTCGGCGACGTGTTGTTCGACACCGGCCAGGCGGAACTGAAAAACTCGGCCAACCGTGTCGTGCTGAAGATCGTGCAGTTTCTGCAACTCAACCCCAAGCGCGTGGTGCGCATCGAGGGCTACACCGACAGCACCGGTGGCAAACAGGAAAACCTCAAACTGTCCCGCGATCGTGCGCAGTCGGTAGCTGACGTGCTGGTCGATCTGGGCATCGATGAAAAACGCATTCAGGTCGAAGGTTATGGCGACCAGTTCCCGGTTGACGCCAACGCCTCCGAGCGCGGCAGGGCGCAGAACCGCCGGGTGGAAATCGTGTTCTCCGACGAAAAAGGCCAGCTCGGCGCCGCCCGCTGAGGGCTGCGTCTCTGGAAAGCCCGGACTGTCATGCAGTGCCGGGCTTTTTTATGTCTGTCGATTGCTGCGCAAAACCGTACAGATGGGGCAGACACCCCACTGTACGGTCGAGTAATCTGGCAACTGTCCCAGTACACTTCTAAACTGTTCCGGTATTGTTTCAGACAAGAATAAAACGCCCGTGAAATCGAGTGCTGCGTCATGACCAATCTCTTGCTCTACCAACGTATTGCTCAGCAACTGGCCGAAGACATCCGCCGTGGTGTCTATCAACCGGGGGAGCGCGTGCCTTCGGTGCGCAAGATGAGTTCGCAGCTCAACGTCAGCCATGCGACGGTGTTGCAGGCTTACGCCAACCTTGAAGATCAGGGCCTGATCCGCGCTCGGCCGCAGTCGGGTTACTACGTGCACCAGACCCCAGCGCTGACCGCGCCGACGCCGGATATTGCCCGGGTCGAACGGCCGGGGCTGGTGACGCGCAGCAGCATCATTCAGCAGGTATTGGTCGAATCCCGCCGCGAAGGCGTGTTTCCGCTGGGCGCTGCGGTGCCGAGCGTCGATTATCTGCCGGTGCGCGCGCTGCATCAGCAACTGGCCAAAGTCACCCGGTTTCACAGCCCACGGGCGTTCAGCTACATGTTCAGCCCCGGCTTCGAACCGCTGCGTCGGCAAGTGGCGATCCGCATGCGTGACGCCGGCGTGGTGGTCGATCCGTCGGAAGTGGTGATTACCCACGGCTGTGTCGACGCCTTGCAGATGTCATTGCGTGTGCTGACCCGGCCGGGGGATCTGATCGCTGCCGAATCACCGACCTATTACGGCCTGCTGCAACTGGCCGATCTGCTTGGCCTGAAGGTCATCGAAATCCCCAGCGACCCCGCCACCGGCATGAGCCTGGAAGCCTTGCAACTGGCCGCCAACCAATGGTCGATCAAGGCGCTGGTGCTCACCACGCGCCTGAGCAATCCCCTCGGCGGGACCATGCCGGAAGAGCGGCAGAAACAGTTGTTGCGTCTGGCCTCGGATTTCGACATTCAGATTGTCGAAGACGATATCTACGGCGAACTGATGTTCGAGCAGGGCCGTACCAAGGCGCTGAAGGCTTACGACAGGCTGGATCGGGTGATCTACTGCTCGAGCTTCTCCAAAACCTTGTCGCCAGGTGTGCGTATCGGCTGGATGATCGCCGGCAAATACCAACAGGAAATCCAGCGCCTGCAAACCTTCAGCACCCATTCGGCGTGCAGCGTCACGCAGATGGCGATTGCCGCCTATCTGGAAAACGGCGGTTATGACCGGCATTTACGCTACATCCGCCAGGAATACCGGAAAAACCTCAGCGCGTTCCAGCTGGCGGTTCAACAGCATTTCCCTGAAGGCACGCAGATGTCCCGGCCAACGGGCGGTTTCATCCTTTGGGTGAGCTTGCCGGGGCGGGTCAACACCCAGGAATTGCATGTCCGCGCACTGCAACAAGGCATCAGCATCGCGCCGGGTCTGATCTTCAGCAACACCGAGCAGTTCAACCACTGTATCCGGCTCAATTGCGGTATTCCGTGGAATCGCGAGGCGGAGCGCGCGCTGATGACGCTGGGTCTGTTGGCCACCCAACTGTGTCAGGAAATGGCTGGCGGATTCTGAACGAGGAGGGCGCTGAGGCTTGTCATGTGACGCACAACAAGCGAGCATGTGGCCCTCTGCCGTTAGTTCGTTGGGTCCATGAAAGCGATTGTTCCTGCCGCGTGGGTATTGCTGGGTTTGTTGATGATCGGTCAGGCACCGGGTGTCCTGGCGGCCGCAGCCCAGGAAAAACCGGCAGCGACCAGTACCACGAAGAAAGCCGTCAAAACCATGGTTCCGGCAAAAAAAGCCCAGGCCAAAAAAAACGCCACGGTGAAGAAGCGTCGCCCGGTTGCCTCGAAGTCGAAATCCGCCAGCGAGGTGGCCAAGACCAAATTGCCGCCGGCAAAACTCGATCTCAGCCTGCCCAAGGATATGGTTGAAGACCTGAAGCCACAGGGCACCGTAGAACTGCCCAAACGCGAGGCGATCCTGCCGCAGATGTTTGGCGAAAAAGATAACGGCTTCCAGCTCAACGGCCGCTTGCTCAGCAATGAAATGGAGTTGCAATTGCGCAACGAAGCGCGACGCGATGTGGAAGGTGCGGCGCTGGATTTCGAATTCAAGCAATAGATGCTGCCCTCTGCGACGCGCAGAGCAGACGCTTCGTCGGAGACTGCCCGGTCACTTTTACTTATCGTTGAAAAGCCGCTTGCAGCAATTTGAAACAGCTGTTTTAGCGGTTACTCTGTTCCCCGTCTCTTTACACATCGCCCGTCGCGAGGATCTGTTCGTCATGAAATGCCGTGAAGGCTGTGGCGCTTGCTGCATTGCCCCCTCCATCAGTTCGCCGATCCCCGGCATGCCCGATGGCAAGCCCGCCGGCGAACGTTGCGTGCAACTGTCGGTCGATAACCTGTGCAGCATTTTCGGCCGTCCGGAACGTCCGGCTGTGTGCTCGGGCTTCGCTGCGGATGTCGAGGTGTGCGGCAGCAGTTCAGAAGAAGCGATCAGATTGATCGGCTGGTGGGAGCAGATGACGGCGGCGTGATGTGTTCACCAACGGAACTTCAACAATAAGGAATAACACTATGGGTTCGCTGCACCGTATCGCTGTGTTGTGTGGTCTGACTGCCGTACTTGCCACTTCGGTCGCCCACGCGGAAGACTGGAAAGTGGCCAAGAACGAAGACGGCATCAAGGTTTCCCTGAGCGAAATACCCGGTTCGGACTACAAGTCCTACCAAGGCGTCGCGCTGATGAAAACCACCGTCGCCAAACTGCGCGCCTTGCAGGAAGACGTCTCCGGCGCCTGCGCGTGGATTCACGAATGCAAGAGCCAGAAACTGCTCAAGCACGAAGGCGATCTGAGCTGGACCTATTCGCAATTCAACACGCCATGGCCGGTGACACCGCGTGATTCGGTGCTGAAGATCACCACCGTTGAGGGCGCCGATGGCAGCCTGACCCGTAATCTTGAAGGCGTACCGACCTATCTGCCGGAAGAAAAAGGCTTCGTGCGGGTCCAGCAAGTCAAAGGCTTCTGGAAGTTCGTGCCTAAAGGCGATCAGGTTGAAGTGACCTACCAGGTGCACACCGAGCCGGGCGGTAGCGTGCCGGCCATGGTCGCCAACAAGTTTGTGGTCGATGCGCCATTCAATACCCTGAAAGCGCTGAAAGAGCGCGCCGAGAAATAATCAATTGGCTGTAAGCAAAACGCCCCGACCGGTTCGGGGCGTTTTGTTTTGTCTCTAAATTGTATTTCCAGATATGCGTTGCACGAAATTTTCACAAAGTCTCCAAGACAATTCGCCCGCACTTGTTGCCTGCCATTGCGCTGTCAGCCCTTTGAATGAAAGTCTCGAAGGGCAGGGCAGTAATCAATGGCAATGGTGTGAACGATCGTGCAACATTTGCGCACCGCGCACGCCCCGGGGTCTGGACTGACCAATAGAGGGCCTGGCGCCGCTGTATTTTTGCAACTTCAACTTCCAATGGGTCCTAAAACGACATGGCAAACCCGGACGCCCTGAATCAGCAGCGATCTTCTGCTCGCCTGCTGCAACCGACCGTCAAATCGCATCTGGCCTACACGCTGCTGTGCGCACTGGTCATGATGGTGATGTTTTCCGCGCTGCGCCTTGCGCTGCTGGTCTACAACCGCGAGATGATCCTCGACACCCCGGCCGCGACCTTCCTTGAAGCGTTCGTCAACGGTCTGCGTTTCGACCTGCGCCTGGTGGTCTACCTGTGCATTCCGCTGGTGCTGGCACTGTTCAGTGCCCGGGCCATGGCCGCGCGCGGTTTCTTCCGTCTGTGGCTGACCGTCGCCTCGAGCATCGCGCTGTTCCTCGGCCTGATGGAGATGGACTTCTACCGCGAATTTCACCAGCGCCTCAATGGTCTGGTGTTCCAGTACGTGAAGGAAGACCCGAAAACCGTAATGAGCATGCTCTGGTACGGTTTCCCGGTGGTGCGCTACGTGCTGGCGTGGGTGATCGGCACGGTCATTCTGACCCTGGCGTTCAAAGGCGCCGACCGCGCCACCCGCCCGCGCGGACCGTTCAGCGGCGGCAGCGTCAGCTCCCGTCAGGTTGCGCCGTGGTACACCCGCCTGGCGGTGTTCGTGGTCTGCCTGCTGATCTGCGTCGTCGCCGCTCGCGGCACCTTGCGTCAAGGCCCACCGATGCGTTGGGGTGACGTCTACACCACCGATTCCAACTTCGCCAACCAGCTCGGCCTCAATGGCACGCTGTCGCTGGTCGCCGCAGCCAAGGCGCGCATGGGCGAAGACCGCGACAACATCTGGAAAGCCACGCTTCCGCAGGAACAGGCGCAGCAAGTGGTGCGCGACATGTTGCTGATGCCGGACGACAAACTGGTCGATGCCGACATCGCCGCTGTACGCCGTGATTACATGCCGCCGGCCGACAAGACCCTGCCGATCAAGAACGTCGTGGTGATCCTGATGGAAAGCATGGCCGGTCACTCGGTCGGTGCTTTGGGCGCGCCGGGCAATATCACCCCGTACCTGGACAAGCTGTCGAAGGAAGGTCTGCTGTTCGACCGTTTCTTCTCCAACGGCACCCACACCCACCAGGGCATGTTCGCGACCATGGCCTGCTTCCCCAACCTGCCAGGTTTCGAATACCTGATGCAGACCCCGGAAGGCAGCCACAAACTGTCCGGCCTGCCGCAGCTGCTCAGCGCCCGCGACTATGACGACGTCTACGTTTATAACGGCGACTTCGCCTGGGATAACCAGTCGGGCTTCTTCAGCAACCAGGGCATGACCAATTTCGTTGGCCGCAACGACTTCGTCAATCCGGTGTTCTCCGATCCGACCTGGGGCGTTTCCGACCAGGACATGTTTGATCGTGGCCTGCAGGAACTGAAAGCGCGGGAAAACGGCAAGCCGTTCTACGCACTGCTGCAAACCCTGTCCAACCACACGCCGTACGCCTTGCCGACGCCATTGCCGGTCGAACGCGTCACTGACCGTGGCAGCCTCAACGAACACCTGACCGCCATGCGCTACTCCGATTGGGCGCTCGGCCAGTTCTTCGAGAAGGCGCGCAAAGAGAAGTACTTCAACGAAACCCTGTTCGTCATCGTCGGCGACCACGGCTTCGGCAACGAGCGCCAGATCACCGAAATGGACCTGGGTCGCTTCAACGTGCCGATGCTGATGATTGCCCCGGGCATCCAGCAGAAGTTCGGAACCCGCGACCACACCGTGGGCACGCAGATCGACATCGTGCCGACCATCATGGGCCGTCTCGGTGGCGAAGTACGTCACCAGTGCTGGGGTCGCGACCTGCTCAACCTGCCGCAGGGCGACACCGGTTTCGGTGTGATCAAGCCTTCGGGCAGCGAGCAGACCACCGCCATTGTCACCGCCGATGAGATTCTGGTGCTGCCGCGTGACAAGGACATGGGCCCGAAAATCTGGAAATATCAACTTGGCGCCAACCCGCACGCCGAAGTTGTACCGGACGCGCCGCGCACTGCCGAACTCAAACTCAAACTTGAGGCGTTCCTGCAAACCGCGACCAAGAGCTTGCTCGATAACACCGCCGGTGTCATTCACGGCAAGCCGGACTGATCACTCCTTGAAGTCCACGCAATAAAAAAGAGGCCCTTGAACAAGGGCCTCTTTTTTTACAGCTTCAAATCGTCATATCTTGCCGAGTAACAACAGCACCAGCAGCACGACCAACACCACGCCGATAATGCCCGACGGGCCATAACCCCAACTTCTGGAGTGCGGGAAGACCGGCAGACCACCGATCAGCAACAGGATCAGGATGATGATTAGAATTGTGCCCATGGGTGATTTCCTTGTTCAGAGTCTGGAAGAGTCTTGATGCTCAGTGGGCAGCTGGAGAGCAACTAAATTCCAGCCGGCTTATATGTTCCGACTTGCGCCGATGAAAAATAATTCAATGTTTTTTTAATGTATTTGGATTGGCTGGTTATTTCCTTTAAAGCAAAAAAGCAAAAGATCGCAGCCTTCGGCAGCTCCTACAGGAGACCATCCCCAAAACGATGACGGCTGGAATCTTTTGATCCTCCATTCAGCAACTGGATGGAGCGTGGGTGAACGAAGTTCCTTCGCTACACTCGGCTCATCTTTCCCGGAACAACAAGGCTGTCCGCTATGCAAAATCGCATGATGATCACTGGTGCAGGCTCAGGCCTGGGTCGCGAAATCGCCCTGCGCTGGGCCCGTGAAGGCTGGCGGCTGGCCTTGTCCGATGTCAGTGAACCCGGCCTGCAGGAAACCCTGAAACTGGTGCGCGAGGCGGGCGGTGACGGCTTCATCCAGCGCTGTGACGTGCGCGATTACAGCCAGCTCACCGCCTTCGCCCAGGCCTGCGAAGAGAAGCTCGGCGGCATCGACATCATCGTCAACAATGCCGGCGTCGCATCGGGCGGATTCTTCAGCGAATTGTCGCTGGAAGACTGGGACTGGCAGATCGCGATCAACCTGATGGGTGTGGTCAAGGGCTGCAAGGCGTTCCTGCCGCTGCTGGAACAGAGCAAGGGCAAGATCATCAACATCGCCTCCATGGCCGCGTTGATGCAAGGCCCGGCAATGAGTAACTACAACGTGGCCAAGGCCGGCGTAGTGGCGTTGTCGGAAAGTCTGCTGATCGAACTGGCGCAGCAGGAAGTGGCGGTGCATGTGGTTTGCCCATCGTTCTTCCAGACCAACTTGCTCGATTCTTTCCGTGGCCCGACCCCGGCCATGAAAGCCCAGGTCGGCAAGTTGCTGGAAAGTTCGCCGATCAGTGCCGCCGACATCGCTGACTACATCTACCAGCAAGTCGCCGCCGGCGAATTCCTGATTCTGCCCCACGAACAAGGGCGCATGGCCTGGGCAATCAAGCAAAAGAATCCGCAACTGCTCTACAACGAGATGACTTCCATGGCCGAGAAAATGCGCGCCAAGGCCAAACAAAACAACGCTTGATCTTGTTCGATTCCCGCCGCGTCGTTAGGGTGGCCGCCACGGTCACCCTGTCGAGACGCCTCCATGCTCAATTACTTGTGGTTCTTCCTTGCGGCGCTGTTTGAAATCGCCGGCTGTTTTGCCTTCTACATGTGGCTGCGCCAGGGCAAGAGTGCGTTGTGGGTGATTCCCGCGTTGCTCAGCCTGACCCTGTTCGCGCTGTTGCTGACCCGTGTTGAAGCGGCCTACGCCGGGCGCGCCTATGCCGCGTATGGCGGGATCTACATCGTTGCTTCGATTGGCTGGCTGGCGGTGGTCGAGCGGGTGCGTCCGCTTGGCTCGGACTGGATCGGCATGGCGCTGTGCGTGGTCGGTGCCAGCATCATTCTGTTCGGGCCGCGCTTTTCCGCCGCCTGAGGCTTTTGTGCGAAGCGTCTGACAGCTGCGGGCGTGGGCAGCTGTAGGGCAAGACTGATTTGCTCGTCGTGGATTGTGAAGACGCTGTAAGCCGCGCATCTTCAGGGTTTGCCAGTCCTGAAGGATGAATCCCATGCTTGTACTCAGCCGTGTGGTCGGTGAGTTGATTTCAATCGGAGACGACATCACCCTGCGTGTTCTGTCGGTCAACGGCTCCAGCGTGCGCTTCGGCGTCGAGGCGCCGAAAAAGGTCCATGTACACCGCGCCGAGGTCTATGACCGGATCAAGCGCAAGGAAGCCGCGGCGAAGGCTGGCTGACGGTTTCAGTCGAACAGATGCTTGGGTACGTCGTGCTTGAGCATCAGCTGGCACTGCTCGCTTTCCGGGTCGAACACGATCAATGCCTGGCCTTTGGTCAACGCCTGGCGCACACGCAGGACGCGGGTCTCCAGCGGGGTGTCATCGCCGTTGTCGGTACCGTCGCGGGTGACGAAATCCTCGATCAGGCGGGTGAGGGTGTCGACTTCAAGCGCGTCGTGGGGAATGAGCATGGGCACCTCGGTCAAATCAATGTCGGGATGCTACGGGGATTGGGTTTTGCGTGCCAGTTTTGTATCGGTCTTGCCTGCCAATTCGCGAGCAGGCTCGCTCCCACCTTTGAAATGCGATCCCTGTGGGAGCGCGCCTGCTCGCGAAAGCGGTTATCTGTTCACCGAAGGTTCAACTGTCAGAACGCTGCCCCACCAGACTGTCCACCGGCGGCACGCGGGTTTCGCTTTCCATTTGGGTGTCATGCTCAATCTGATGGCTGAAGCGATCCAGTGAAGCATTGGCTGGCGCCGCATCGCTGGCGAAGACCGGCGGGCTGAGAATGTACGCGCCGAGCAAACGGCTGAGCGCCGCCAGGCTGTCGATGTGCGTGCGTTCGTAGCCATGCGTGGCATCGCAGCCGAAAGCGAGCAGGGCAGTACGAATGTCGTGGCCGGCGGTGACCGCCGAGTGCGCATCGCTGAAGTAATAGCGGAACATGTCACGGCGCACCGGCAATTCGTGTTCATCGGCCAGACGCAACAGATGCCGCGACAGGTGATAGTCATACGGCCCGCCGGAGTCCTGCATCGCCACGCTCACCGCGTGTTCGCTGGAGTGCTGGCCGGGGGCGACCGGTGCGATGTCGATGCCGACAAATTCGCTGACGTCCCACGGCAATGCCGCCGCTGCACCGCTGCCGGTTTCCTCGGTGATGGTGAACAGTGGATGGCAATCGATGTTCAGTTCCTGGCCACTGTCGACAATCGCCTTGAGCGCAGCGAGCAATGCGGCAACACCGGCCTTGTCGTCGAGGTGGCGGGCGCTGATATGGCCGCTTTCAGTGAACTCCGGCAGCGGATCGAAGGCCACCACGTCGCCGACATGGATGCCCAGCGATTCGCAATCGGCTTTGGTCGTGCAGTAGGCGTCCAGACGCAGCTCGACATGGTCCCAACTGATCGGCATTTCATCGACCTGGGTGTTGAAGGCGTGCCCGGACGCCATCAGCGGCAACACGCTGCCGCGAATCACGCCGGTGTCAGTAAACAGGCTGACCCGGCTGCCCTCGGCAAAACGGCTCGACCAGCAACCGACCGGGGCGAGGGTCAGGCGACCGTTGTCTTTCACCGCACGCACAGCAGCGCCGATGGTGTCCAGGTGCGCAGACACCGCGCGGTCAGGGCTGCTTTTTTTGCCCTTCAACGTCGCGCGGATGGTCCCGCGCCGGGTCATTTCAAACGGAATGCCCAGCTCTTCGAGACGCTCGGCGACGTAGCGCACGATGGTGTCGGTGAAACCGGTAGGGCTGGGAATGGCGAGCATTTCCAGCAGGACTTTTTGCAGGTAAGCCAGATCCGGTTCAGGGATTTGTGTGGTCATGGTCATGGAAACTCCTGATGGGTTGAGCACATCGATGGTTTCGATGAGGAAAATTGGTGGTGACGTTCAGGGCCTCTTCGCGAGCAGGCTCGCTCCCACATTTGGAATGCATTCACCCTGTGGGAGCGAGCCTGCTCGCGAAGGCGTCAGTAGAGGCGCTTCATAATCACGAAACAGCCGGCTGACTATGCGGAAACAACAGATCGACAAAGCGTTCCGCCGTCGGCTGCGGTTCATGGTTGGCCAGGCCGGCGCGTTCGTTGGCTTCGATGAACACGTACTCGGGCTGATCCGCCGCCGGCACCATCAGATCGAGCCCGACCATCGGAATGTCCAGCGCCCGCGCCGCGCGCACTGCCGCGTCGACCAGGGTCGGATGAAGAATGTCGGTCACGTCTTCCAGCGTACCGCCAGTGTGCAGATTGGCCGTGCGCCGCACGAACAGATGCTCGCCGGCCGGCAGGATGCTGCTGTAGTCGTAACCGGCAGCGTGCAGCGTGCGTTGGGTTTCGTGGTCCAGCGGGATCTTGCTTTCGCCACTGGTGGCGGCTTGCCGACGGCGGCTCTGCGCTTCGATCAGCGCACCGATCGAATGCTGACCATCGCCAACCACTTCCGCCGGACGGCGAATCGCCGCCGCCACCACTTCAAAACCGATCACCACGATGCGCAGATCAAGGCCTTCGTGGAAGCTTTCCAGCAGCACGCGACTGTCGAACCGCTTGGCGGTTTCGATGGCTTTCTGCACTTCTTCGATGGTGCGCAGATCCACCGCGACGCCGTGGCCCTGTTCGCCATCGAGAGGTTTGACCACCACCCGTTGGTGTTCATCGAGGAAGGCCAGGTTGTCGTCGGCGTTGCCCGCCAGTTGCTGCGCGGGCAGTTTCAGACCTGCGCCTTTCAGCACCTTGTGGGTCAGGCTTTTGTCCTGGCACAAGGTCATGCTGATCGCACTGGTCAGGTCGCTCAGCGACTCGCGGCAACGCACGCGACGGCCGCCGTGGCTGAGGGTGAACAGCCCGGCGTCGGCGTCATCCACTTGCACGTCGATACCGCGCCGATGCGCTTCTTCGACGATGATCCGCGCGTAAGGATTGAAATTCGCCTCCGGGCCCGGGCCGAGAAACAGCGGCTGGTTGATGCCGTTCTTGCGCTTGATGGCGAACGTCGGCAGGTTGCGGAAACCCAGTTTGGCGTAAAGGTTTTTCGCCTGGCGGTTGTCGTGCAGCACCGACAGATCCAGATAAGCCAGACCACGACTCATGAAGTGCTCGACCAGATGTCGCACCAGCACTTCGCCGACGCCGGGGCGCGAGCAATGCGGGTCGACCGCCAGGCACCACAGGCTGCTGCCGTGTTCCGGGTCGTTGAAGGCTTTTTCATGATTGAGACCCATGACACTGCCGATCACCGCGCCGCTGTCCTCGTCTTCCGCCAGCCAGTACACCGGGCCGCCCTGATGATGTGGGGTGAGCAGCTCCTGATCGATCGGCAACATGCCGCGCGCCTGGTACAAACGGTTGATGCCCTGCCAGTCGGTTTCGCTTTGCGCACGACGAATGCGGAAGCCGCGAAACACCCGCGTGGCCTGCCGGTAATCGCTGAACCATAAACGCAGGGTGTCGGATGGATCGAGAAACAGCTGCGTCGGCTCGAGGCCGAGAATCTGCTGCGGTGCGGCAACATACAGGGCGATATCGCGTTCGCCGGGCTGCTCGTTGAGCAGCTCCTGCGCGAGCGATGCCGGGTCGGGAAAGGTATGGCCGATCAGCAGCCGGCCCCAGCCGCAATGCACGGCAATCGGGGCGGTGGCAGGCTCGCTGCCGTCTTCGGCCAGGCGCGCCTGCAAACGTTCATACGACGGGGCCTGACCACGCAACAGGCGCTGGTTGATGGACGTGGCATGGGGTTTCATCAATCAGATTCCTTGTTCACTGAGCCACAGGTTCAGGGCCGCCAGTTGCCACAGTTTCGAACCGCGCAACGGGGTCAGTTGGCCTTGCGGATCAGTCAAAAGCTTGTCGAGCATGGTCGGGTTGAACAGGCCGCGATCCTGGCTCGGATCCAGCAGCAGTTCGCGCACCCAGTTGAGCGTGTCGCCCTGCAAGTGCTTGAGACCCGGCACCGGGAAATAGCCTTTCTTGCGGTCGATCACTTCGCTTGGAATGACCCGGCGCGCAGCTTCTTTCAGCACTTGCTTGCCGCCATCGGGCAGCTTGAATTGACCCGGCACCCGCGCCGACAGTTCGACCAGTCGATAGTCAAGAAACGGCGTACGCGCTTCCAGGCCCCAGGCCATGGTCATGTTATCGACGCGTTTGACCGGGTCATCGACCAGCATCACCGTGCTGTCCAGGCGCAGCGCCTTGTCCACGGCAGCCTCGGCGCCGGGCTGGGCAAAGTGCTGTTTGACGAAATCGCCCGCCGCATCGTGGTCGACAAGCCATTTCGGCTGCACAGTCGCCGCGTAGTCGTCGTAGCTGCGATCGAAGAACGCATCGCGGTAGGCCGCGTATGGGTCCGCCGCGCCGTCGACCTGCGGATACCAGTGGTAACCGGCAAACAGTTCGTCTGCGCCTTGGCCGCTTTGCACCACTTTGCAGTGCTTGGCCACTTCACGGGACAACAGATAAAAAGCGATGCAGTCATGGCTGACCATCGGTTCGCTCATCGCCCGGAAGGCGGCGGGCAGTTGCTCGATGATTTCTTTCTCGTCGATGCGCAACTGATGGTGGCGCGTGCCGTAGTGCTTGGCGATCAGGTCCGAGTACTGGAACTCATCGCCGCGCTCGCCGCCGGCATCCTGGAAACCGATGGAGAAGGTCGACAGATTCTCTACACCGACTTCGCGCAACAGGCCGACGAGCATGCTCGAGTCGACACCGCCGGACAGCAACACACCGACATCCACCGCCGCACGCTGACGAATCGCCACCGCTTCGCGGGTGCTGTCGAGGACGCGATCGACCCAGTCTTCGAGGTTGAGGTTTTTCTCGTCCTCATGCGGGCCGTAGGGCAGGGTCCACCAGGTTTTCTGCTCGGTGCGGCCATCAGCTTCAATGCGCATCCAGGTGGCGGGCGGCAGTTTTTCGATACCGGCCAGCAAGGTGCGCGGCGCGGGTACGACCGCGTGGAAATTCAGATAGTGATTGAGCGCCACCGGATCGAGGATCGGGTTGATGTCGCCGCCCTTGAGCAGCGCCGGCAGTGCTGAGGCAAAACGCAAGCGTTGGCCAGTGCGCGACAGGTACAACGGCTTTACGCCGAGACGGTCACGAGCGATGAACAGGCGCTGGGCATCGCGCTCCCAGATAGCGAAAGCAAACATGCCATTGAGCTTCGGCAGCAGCGCCTCGCCCCAGGCGTGATAACCCTTGAGCAGCACTTCGGTGTCGCCGCCGGAATAGAAGGCATAACCCAGCGCTTCAAGCTCTGCGCGCAATTCCGGGAAGTTGTAGATCGCACCGTTGAACGCCAGGGACAGACCCAACTGGCTGTCGATCATCGGCTGCGCCGAGCCGTCCGACAGGTCCATGATTTTCAGGCGTCGATGGCCCAGGGCAATCGGCCCTTGGGCATGGAAGCCCCACGCGTCAGGGCCGCGAGGGGCCAGGTGATGGGTGATTCTCTCGATCGCTGCAAGGTCTGCAGGTTGTTGATCAAAACGTAACTCGCCAGCTAATCCGCACATAAAGTCCTTACCGGTTTTTCCGTTGGGGAAGGTCAAGCCGTACCGCGCGAAAAGTGCGGGTACTCAGAAACTGACCTGTCTCGGTAGGTGGAGTTTTAGATCGATAAGTTATAAGGCGGCCACGCTGGCTCCGGCCGTAACGCTATCGGTGCGGATCGAGTCTCGGGATGTACCCCTGCGCCGTTACGCTTTTTTTGCATAAGCCCACACGTGCACGGACGTCCCGGGTGGGGTGGTGCAGGGCTGTTTTTTCCATACAAAAAAGCGTTTGATCTGCGTGGATTTTGTCCAGCATTTTGAACTGTTATCGGCTGCCCGGCAGCGCTAGGGTCAAGGCTTCAAATCGCAATAAAGGACTATTGCCATGCCCACCCAAGACAAGACGAATCCACAGATTCAGGCCTCGGTCCTGAGCACCTTGTACGACGCGACTGGTGATCTCGATACCGCTGAAAGCCTGAAAAAAAGCCTGCCGGCGCATCTGCTCACGGCTTCTGCGGCCACGCTGAACAAGCTGGACGAAATCACTCGTGAACTGCACACCCTGCAAGTCAAAGTCGACAAGGATCTGACCCGGCTCAAACCATTGCACAGCTTCTGCATCAGCGAACTCAACGCGGCGCTGAGCGAGAAATGGCCAGCGGTCTATGACGTGAGCGAGGATCTGCTCAGCCTGCCCGGCGTCGATTGTGGCTGCGATGTGAAGGCGACGGTTCAGGCCGATGTCGGCTTGGTCAGACACGCGACGCAAAGCCTGTTGCAGGCAGCCATGCAAAACTTCACCGCAGACGAGGAGCAGGCCGACGGTTTCCCCGCCGGCAGCCTGGTGCGCGTCAAGAGTGTGCCCGCTGGCGTGAAGGATCTGACGCCGGCAGCGTTTGCAGCGATGTGCCGCAAGCTGGATCTGGGCAAGAAATACCAGGAGCATCTGCAGCAAGTGTTCGGTCTGCGTGAGGAGTGCGGCAAAGTCGTGGCGACCAGTGCCATGACCCGCAATATCGCCGCATTGAAGCAATCGCTGCTGGAGCTGGACGCTCATCTTGCGGAGCTCAAGGGCGATATCACCGCAGCTGGTTTGCGCATGCTGCAGGATCTGATGCTGGCCGAAGGCGTCGCTTCGGCGCAGCACCTGCGCTACGGCAAAGACCCGATGATCATGCAGGGCATCAGAATTCTCGACAGCTGCGTTTGGGGCGTGGTGGTATTTTCCAAACGCTCCGTGGAACAACATCCTGAGGACGGATGCATGGTGTATATGCCCGGCGAGCCCGAGCGCGCCGTGTATGAGTACCCGAGTTTCAATGCGTTCAAGCGCTACCTCGCGCAACAACTCAAGAGCACGGAATATCAGGGGTATTTCGCCGGCAGCCTCGATGAAGATGACAAGGCTGACTTCTTCAAGGCGTTGGCTGAGAAACCCGATCTGGGCGTCGTCGAACAATGGCCGATCAATGTGGCGCTTTTTGATTTCATGGTGCAAAGCCATGTCGGCAAGTTGCAGATCGACGCGCGCAAACTGGCGGTGCCAACCGCTGATATCGATGAAGAGATCCGACAGAAACGCCTGTTGGATTTCGTTCAGCGCGGGGTGACTGTGGCATCGGTGGCGGGGTTGTTCGTGCCGGTCCTGGGGCAATTGATGATGGGCGTCGCGGTCGGGCAATTGCTCGGTGAAGTGTATGACGGCGTCGCGGACTGGCGCCGCGGTGATCATCAGGAAGCACTGTCACATCTGCTCAGTGTGGTAGAGAACATCGCATTGATGGGCGTTTTCGCCGGCGGTCAGAAGGTGCTGGGAACTGTGGGCAAAAAACTGCTGCGCACGCATCCGGAGTTCTTCGCGCAGTTCACCGCGATACTCGATCGGGCCGGCAAGCCACGCCTGTGGAAGTCCGATTTGAGCCCGTACGAGCATGCTTTGCCGGCCGGATTCACCATCGGTGCCGGTTCAAAGGAGTTCTACCAGATCGGCAACAAGACCATCGCCCGCTTCGAGCACCGCCTGTTGGCGGGCAACTTTGATATCGACACTCAGCACTGGCGCCTGGAACACCCCGTACGCGCACAAGCCTATGCTCCGGAACTGATCCGCCACGTCGAGGGCGGCTGGCGGTTCCCCGCTGAACAGCCCGAAGAATGGGGCAGCAGCGCCTACACGCTCAAGCGCATCGATCCGCAGTTGAGCGAATTTGCCGACAGCGACCTGGACATCCTTCGCCGGCTGAGCAACACCTCGCAGCAGACCTTGCTGGAGACCTTCAACGACAATCTGAGCCTGCCGGTACGCCTGCGCGATACCGTCGAGCGCGTGCGCATCGAGCGCCAGCTGCGTGAGTTGACCATGGAACTGGAAAACGGCGAGATCCACTCCGAGCAACCTCTGGAAGAACAGATGCACGCCTTGACGCAACTGCCGGGCTGGCCGACTGACCGATACCTTGAGGTCATCGGTCATGAAGGAGACGTCGAAACCACTTATCCTGCAAACAGCACGCTCGACGAAACCCTGGGAGTGCCGGTCACCCAAGGCCAGTTGGCACTCGGGCGCTTGCTGCAAACCGTCATCGATGGCCTCTACGAGCATGAAGTCGAGGCCTTGCTCGGCGGCAAAGTCGCGAAAAGCACGCAAGCCACCGGGCTGGCAAGAAAACTGGGTGCTGCGCTCAAATCCGATTACCGCGCGGCGTTCGAGCGGATGTACAAGCGCTATGACCACAGTGACGCGCAGGATCTGGGCAAATTACGCCAGGTTTTCGCCGACATTTCGGCGCGCCATGGTCAAAGGCTGATCGACCGCGCTTCGACTGTCGAGCGCCTGCACTTGCGCTCGACCGGGAGCGCGCCCTTGCGGTTGGGACAGCGGGCTCGGGCCGGTATTGCCGAGGTGCGGCTTGACCGGGCGCTGAGCGGGTTGCACTGGTCGTGGCTGGCCAATGCCGACACCGACAGGCTGGCCATGAAATTACTGCCGCGCCTCAGCGGCTGGAACGCACAGCTGCGTCTGCAAGTACGCGACAAGGCCTTGACCGGACCGATACTCGAAGACATCGGCGATGGGTCGGCGACCTCGGAAAATACCGGCTATCTGGTGAAGTCCACGCAGGGCTATGAGGCGTTTGGCGGCGACAAAAAATCCTTGGGCAAGGTGGCATCCGGCCCAGACGCTTTGTACATGGCCATCCTCAAGGCATTGCCGCCACGTCAGCGGACCGCACTCGGGTTTGCCGATGCCGGACAGCTCAGTACGCAACAGTTACGCAAAAAGCTGCTCAACGTTGCCCTCGACGAACGCGAGGTCACTGCGCGGGCATTGCGCGGCGGCAGTACGGAATCACTTCCCGTCGAGCCGGCCTGTGTGCAAGGTGATCAGGTCCCCGCGACAGCTCATTCACGCATACTGCTGCGCAAAGCGCGCAGGCTTTATCCGCGTCTGAGCGAGCCGCAGCTCAATCAATTGCTCAACGAACTGGGTGATGATCCGTTGAGCCGTGCGACCCGCATCAAAGCCCTGCGTCAGGATCTGCAAACCCTGCGTGACGCGCTGTTTGTCTGGAGTGAAGATGCCGCCGCGCTGCAAGCCATGGGGGGCGATCTGGCTGAAGCGCGGCACAGTCGGAAAATGGCCGCCGAGCTGATCGAAGAAGCGTTTCGACGCTTTCATTGGGCCACCAACGAAGAGGGAAAAAACCTTTGTACCCTTGACCTTGACGGCATGCGCATCGGTAAGGTGCCGACGTTACCGTCGTCGGTGAGCTTCGACCATGTCGAGCAATTGTCGATGCGGAACATGGCGCTGGGTGATGATGTGGCGTACTTCCTCAAGTCCTTCAAACAGCTCGACTCGCTGGAACTGGGCAGCAATGCGATCACCCGGCTGCCTGAAATGTTGTCGCACATGCCGCGTCTGCAACGGCTGAGCCTGGCAAACAATCAGCTCAAGCTCACCGAGCAGACCCTGGCGAAGCTGAACAGGCTGAGCACTTTACGCTACCTGAATCTGGACAAGAATCCGTTGGGTGCCACCCCTGATTTCAGCCGAATGTCGCAACTGCGTCGCTTGTCGCTGAACGATACCGGCATCACCGAACTGCCAGAAGGCCTCGACCATTCTGCGCACATTGAACTGATGGATCTGACCGCCAACAGCATCACGGAGCTGCCCGAGTGGTTATTCGAGAAATCACGACGTTTCACCGGCGCACTCAAGCTTGGGCTGAACCCCTTTTCGGAAACGGCCAAAACGCATCTGGAGAACTATCGCGATAATTTCGGCGTTGGGATGGACTATGTCGCCGATGACATCGCACGGCTGAACGAGCAAACGGCGCGCTCGCTCTGGTTGACCAAGGTCAGTGGCGAAGAGTGGGCAGAGCAGTCGCGCATCTGGGCGGCATTGCGCAGCGAGCGGACGGCCGATGGCTTGTTCACTTTGCTGGCGCAACTGGGCGATACCGCAGACGGCAAACAGGGCAGCGCTGACATGCAGCGACGCGTCTGGGCGGTACTGAAGGCGGCGGAAGCTGACGAGCCGCTGGGTCGTCAACTGCTCGACATCGCGGCCGATCCGCTGCACTGCACCGATAACGCGGCGCTGGTTTTCAGTCGCCTTGAAGTCGCAGTGGAAGTCGAGCGGGTGAACAGGGCTGCAAGCGGGAGCAGGGGCACTGCCAAGGCGCTGTTGGAACTCGGCCGCAGCCTGTTCCGGCTGGACAGGCTGGAAGAAATCGCCCGGGAGCATTCGCTCCGGGCGCCAAAGGTCGATGCGCTGGAAATGAACCTCGCTTACCGCATCGGTCTCACCGATGCGCTGGGGCTGCGCGGTCAACCGAAAGATATGCTGTTCAGTGCCCAGAGTGGCGTGACGGCCGCTGATCTTGAGGTCGCAAAAAATCGCGTCTTCACCGCTGAACTCTCCCCGCAATGGCTGGAATACATGCAGGGGCGAACGTTCTGGCGTGACTATCTGCGACGCATATTTGTCCGCAAGTTTGCGCTGATCGATGACCTGTACGACCCGCAAATGAGCGCACTGTTCGACAAGAAGGACACGCTGCCCTCTGGCGATTATTTGAGTCAGAACCAGGCACTCAAGCTTGAAAAGGACCAGGCTGAAGACGTGCTGTTCAAGAGCCTGACCGAAGACGCGATACGGCTGATGGATCTGGGCATCTGCGAAATGCCCGATACGTGAAATTCACTTGCCGCGAATCAACTGCCGTAAGGCGAAACGATTGGGATGGCAGGCTTCGGCCACGCTGCGTGGCAACGGCAGCGGTTCGTTGTCCAGCCACGCGGCAAGCAGCTCGCCGGACAGCGGCGCGGTGATCAGCCCGCGAGAACCGTGGCCGCTGTTGACGTACAGACCATCGAGCCACGGGCAGGCGATGTCCGGCACCTGTCGGGCGTCTTTGCTCAACGCAGCGTAGGTCTGATTGAAGGTTTGCAGATCAGCGAGCGGGCCGACAATCGGCAGGTAATCGGGGCTGGTGCAGCGGAAAGCTGCCCGGCCCTCAAGGTTCGCAAGTGGCTGCTCGCTGATGTTGAGGCGTGTCAGCAGGTCGCTGGAAATTTCTTCGAGCATCGCCAGATTGCCTTGGTGCTCGGCAGTCGTGGGTGTCAGATCGTCATTGTTGAAGTCGAAACTGGCGCCCAGGGTGTGCTCGCCCAGACGCGCCGGGGCGACGTAGCCCTCGGCGCACACCACGGTGGCCAGCGCATGACTCTCTGCGTTTTCAGGCAGGCGCGTGATCTGCCCGCGAATGCGCTTGAGCGGCAATTCGGCACTCTGGGCAAAACGTTTGATTTCGGCGGCACCGGCCAGGATCACTGCCGGCGCACTGGCGAGCAAACGTTCGCCGTCGAAGGCTTGCCACAGGTCTGCGACTTTGCGCAGTTCCAAAGCTTCGTGATGGCTGAGCAACTCAATGTTGGTGTGGGTCGCCTGGGCCTGACACAGCGCCGGCGGATGCACCCAGCCGCCTTCGGGGTAGAACAAGCCGCCGTGGGCCACGCCGACACCGGCGCGAGCCTGGGCTTCAGGTTGCTCCAGCCACTGCAAGAGATCTTCCGGGAATGCCGCCGCCAGTTGCGCGTGGCGCTCGGCTTCCTTGGCATTGAACGCCAGTTGCAGCACGCCGCAGTCATCCCAGTCGCTGCCGCGTTGCAGGCTTTCCAGCAGGCGCCGGGTGTAACCGAAGCCGCTGACGATCAACTGCGACAACGCAGTGCCATGGGCAGACAGCTTGAGATAGAGCACGCCTTGCGGGTTGCCCGAGGCTTCTTGCGCGACGGCCGCGTGACGCTCCAGCAGACTCACTTGCCAGCCGCGCGCCGCCAGGCTCGACGCTGTCGCGCAGCCAGCCAGGCCGGCGCCGATCACGATCGCCCGGCGTTCACCACACAACGGAGCAGGGCGGGCGAACCAGGGTTTCGCCGGTAGCGGCGCCGCCACCTCGGCGGGCCAGCCGAGAAACTCGCCACGCAGGATTTCCCATTTGTGGCCGATGCCTGGCGTGCGCTTCATCTTGAACCCGGCAGCATTGAGCAGACGGCGGACCCAACCGGTGCTGGTGAAAGTGCTGATGGTCGAGCCCGGCGCAGCCAGCCGCGCCAGTTCGACGAACAGTTCAGCAGTCCACATGTCCGGATTTTTCGCCGGGGCGAAACCGTCGAGAAACCACGCGTCGATCTGTGCATCGAGTTGCGGCAGTTGCTCCAGCGCATCGCCGATCAGCAAGGTCAGCGTCACGCGGCCGTTGGCCAGAGTGATGCGTTGAAAGCCTTGATGAATCGCCACGTAATGCCTGAGCAACTGATCCGCCAACGGCAGGAGTTCTGGCCACAGTGCCAAGACCCGGCGCAGATCCGCAGGCGCCAGCGGGTACTTCTCGACGCTGACAAAATGCAAGCGCGCGCCGGCCACCGCGTGCTGTTCGAACAACTGCCAGGCACAGAGAAAATTCAACCCGGTGCCGAAACCGGTTTCGCCAATGACCAGGCGTCCATCCGCCGGCAGCGCAGCGAAACGCTCGGCCAGACGGTTCTGTTCGAGAAACACGTAACGGGTTTCCTCCAGCCCCGACTGGTCGGAAAAATACACGTCATCGAACACCCGTGAACGTGGGCGTCCCTGGTCGTCCCAGTCGAGTTGGGCGTGGGGCATTTCGGCTTTCATGGCAGGCTCGGCAAACACAAGGCGGCCATTCTAGCCGATCGCGCCGATACTACCGATCCAGCACAAGACTCGCGGTGAAAAGAACCCTGTGGCGAGGGGATTTATCCCCGCTGGACTGCGAAGCAGTCCCAGAACCAACCACCCCGTTTTCCCGAGTTAAACCGTGCTTCCGGGATTTACGACTGCTGCGCAGCCGGTCGGGGATAAATCCCCTCACCACAAAGTTCTCATCCCGTCCTGAGTTCGTGGGAATTTCTGCCCTGCGCCCGTGCCCAATCCGCTAGTCTTGCTGAACCCTGGAAGGAGCCGTCCCATGTTTGAATCCGCTGAAATCGGTCACGCCATCGACAAAGACACTTACGAGGCGGCCGTCCCTGCGCTGCGTGAAGCCTTGCTGGAAGCGCAGTTCGAGTTGCAGCAGCAGAAGCGCTTTCCGGTGATCATCCTGATCAACGGCATCGAAGGGGCGGGCAAGGGCGAGACGGTCAAACTGCTCAATGAATGGATGGACCCGCGCCTGATCGAAGTGCGCACCTTCGACCAGCAGACCGATGAAGAACTCGCGCGGCCACCGGCCTGGCGCTACTGGCGGATGCTGCCGGCCAAGGGGCGGATGGGTGTTTTCTTCGGCAACTGGTACAGCCAGATGCTCCAGGGCCGGGTGCACGGACTGTTCAAGGATCCGCGTCTGGACCAGGCCATCGCCGGCGCA
The DNA here is from genome assembly GCF_001425545.1 of Pseudomonas sp. Leaf434. Lineage (NCBI taxonomy): Bacteria > Pseudomonadati > Pseudomonadota > Gammaproteobacteria > Pseudomonadales > Pseudomonadaceae > Pseudomonas > Pseudomonas sp. Leaf434. The sequence goes on from NZ_LMQZ01000008.1 coordinate 381,138, forward strand.
GAGCGTCTGGAAAAGATGCTCTGCGATGAAGGCGCGTTGATCTTCAAGTTCTGGTTTCACCTGTCCAAGAAGCAGATGAAAGCGCGGCTCAAATCACTGGCCGACGACCCGTTGCACAGTTGGCGCATCAGTCCGCTGGACTGGCAGCAATCACAGACTTACGACAAATTCGTCAAATACGGCGAGCGGGTGCTGCGCCGCACCAGCCGCGATTACGCGCCGTGGCATGTCATCGAAGGCGTCGATGCCAATTACCGCAGCCTGGCGGTGGGCAAGATTCTCCTCGAAGGTCTGCAAAACGCGCTCAAGCGTGCCGACGTCAATCCACACGAAGTCAGTGCCGCGCCGCTGGGTACGCCGGTCGATCAGTTGAACCTGCTCGACAGCCTCGACCTGACGCAGCGTCTGGACAAGAAAGACTATGAAGAGCAACTGATCACCGAGCAGGCGCGCCTGTCCGGGCTGATGCGCGACAAACGCATGCGTCGCCATGCGCTGATCGCGGTGTTCGAGGGTAACGACGCGGCGGGCAAGGGCGGGGCGATTCGCCGCGTGGCAGCGGCGCTCGATCCGCGTCAGTACAGCATCGTCCCGATTGCCGCACCGACCGAAGAAGAGCGCGCACAACCGTATCTGTGGCGGTTCTGGCGACACCTCCCGGCGCGGGGCAAATTCACCGTGTTCGACCGCTCCTGGTACGGACGGGTGCTGGTCGAGCGGATCGAGGGCTTCTGCACCCCGGCCGACTGGCTGCGCGCCTACGGCGAAATCAATGACTTCGAAGAGCAACTGGCCGATGCCGGCGTCATCGTGGTCAAGTTCTGGCTGGCGATCGACAAGGACACGCAGATGGAGCGCTTTCAGGAGCGCGAGGAGATTTCCTTCAAGCGTTTCAAGATCACCGAGGACGACTGGCGCAATCGGGAAAAATGGGACGACTATCGCCGGGCGGTCGGCGACATGGTCGATCGCACCAGCACCGAGATCGCGCCATGGACGCTGGTCGAAGCCAACGATAAACGCTGGGCACGGGTGAAAGTGTTGCGCACGATCAACCGCGCGCTGGAAGACGCGTTCGAGAAATCCGACAAGAAGGCCAAGAAGCACAAGGACTGAAGCGATGGCCGCGCATACGCCGGGTGAATGATCCTCGCGGTCGGCAAGAAGGTGGACTTATGCTCAAGTCCACTTTCAACCGACAACAACAATGAGGTATGCCATGCGTGAAGTGGTGATCGTCGACAGCGTGCGGACCGGCCTGGCCAAATCCTTTCGCGGCAAGTTCAACCAGACCCGCCCCGATGACATGGCGGCCCACTGCGTCAATGCGCTGCTGACCCGCAACGATATCGACCCGGCCAGCGTTGAGGACTGCATCGTCGGCGCCGGCTCCAACGAGGGCGCGCAGGGCTACAACATCGGCCGCAACGTCGCGGTACTGTCGCGCCTGGGCACCGGCACTGCCGGCATGACCCTCAACCGTTTCTGCTCGTCGGGTTTGCAGGCGATCGCGATTGCCGCCAACCAGATCGCCTCCGGTTGCAGCGACATCATCGTCGCCGGCGGCGTCGAGTCGATCAGCCTGACCCTGAAGAGCGTCAACACCGATCACCTGATCAACCCGCTGCTCAAGCAACAGACTCCCGGCATCTACTACACCATGGGCCAGACCGCCGAAGTGGTGGCACGACGTTATGGTGTCAGTCGTGAGGCGCAGGATCGCTATGCGCTGCAAAGCCAGATCCGTACCGCTCAGGCCCAGGCTGCCGGTCTGTTCGACGATGAAATCGTGCCGATGGCGGTGAAATATCGGGTCGAGGACAAGAACAGCGGTGAAGTGCAGATTGTCGACGGCGTCGTCGAGCGCGACGACTGCAACCGCCCGGACACCACCTACGAAAGCCTTGCCGGACTGAAACCGGTGTTCGCCGACGACGGTTCGGTGACGGCGGGCAATTCCTCGCAGCTGTCCGACGGTGCGTCGATGACACTGGTGATGAGTCTGGACAAAGCGCTGGAGCTGGGGCTCAAGCCGAAGGCGTTTTTCCGTGGCTTCACCGTCGCCGGTTGCGAGCCGGACGAAATGGGCATCGGCCCGGTGTTCTCGGTGCCGAAACTGCTCAAGGCCAAGGGCCTGCAAGTGGCGGATATCGATCTGTGGGAGTTGAACGAGGCATTCGCTTCGCAGTGCCTGTACAGCCGCGACCGGCTGGAGATCGACAACGACAAATACAACGTCAATGGCGGCTCGATTTCCATCGGCCACCCGTTCGGCATGACCGGCTCGCGCCAGGTCGGGCATCTGATCCGGGAACTGCAGCGGCGCAACCTGCGTTACGGCATCGTCACCATGTGCGTGGGCGGCGGCATGGGGGCGAGCGGGTTGTTTGAGGCGGTGCGCTAAAGGATTGGTTGCCCGTTCAGGCCCCTTCGCGAGCAGGCTCGCTCCCACAGGTGATCGCATTCCCCTGTGGGAGCGAGCCTGCTCGCGAAGGCAGCGCCACGGTTCAGCGGCTGGAATCCCGCCGCTGCATCCGCGCTATATAAGCCTGAATCTCCCGCTCGATCACCTGACTGTCATACGGCCCTTCGAGGGTATTTTCCCGGGTGCTGAAATACAGCTCGCCATTGACCCGGCACACGCGGTCGCTGCGAAAACGGGTGGCGGGGGCGCTGTCCTCGGCGCGCATGGCGTACATGTCGGTCTCCCTGATATGTGTTGAAAAGTCTGCAATCAGCTTATGCCTGAAGCACTTGGCGCGCCTGCCCGGCCGATCAACGGCGGCGCGCCGGTTTACTGCTGCGACCTGCACAGTTTCATTCGCGGCCTGGCGGCAACTGTCCCTGTGTTGCACGGGACAGGGCGCCTAGAATGCAGGCTCTTGTCAGCAGGCTTTTGGGGTTCGCATGCACATTTCATCGGGGCGCTGGGTGTACGGATTGTTCCTGGCGCTGCTGACCGCGTTTCTGTGGGGCATCCTGCCGATCAAGCTCAAACAGGTGTTGCTGGTGATGGACCCGGTCACGGTGACCTGGTTTCGTCTGATGGTTTCCGGCGGCTGCCTGTTCATTTATCTGGCTTCGGTCAAGCGCCTGCCAAGTCGCAAGGTGCTCGGGCCGAAGGGCGGCTTGCTGGTGCTGATGGCGGTACTGGGGCTGGTCGGCAATTACGTGCTGTACCTGATGGGCCTCAACCTGCTCAGCCCCGGCACCGCGCAATTGGTGGTGCAAATGGGTCCGATCATGCTGCTGATCGCCAGTCTGTTCGTGTTCAAGGAGCGCTTCAGCATTGGCCAGGGCATCGGCTTGCTGGTGTTGCTGATCGGCTTCGGCCTGTTCTTCAATCAGCGCCTGGCCGAGCTGCTGACTTCGCTGTCCGATTACACCGCCGGCGTGTTGTTGGTGCTACTGGCGTCGACGGTGTGGACCTTTTATGCGCTGGGCCAGAAGCAATTGCTCACGGTGTGGAATTCGTTGCAGGTGATGATGGTGATCTACCTGTTCTGCGCGCTGTTGCTGACGCCGTGGGTACATCCGCTGGAAGCGCTCAACCTGAGCCCGTGGCAGGGCTGGCTGTTGCTGGCGTGCTGCATGAACACCTTGATCGCTTACGGCGCATTCGCCGAAGCGCTGGCGCACTGGGAAGCCTCGCGAGTCAGTGCGACGCTGGCGATCACGCCGCTGGTGACATTTGTTGCGGTGGCGATTGCGGCGCGGATCTGGCCGGACTACGTGCATGCCGAGCAGATCAATGCGCTGGGCTATGGCGGGGCGGTGCTGGTGGTGCTGGGTTCGGCGCTGGTGGCGTTGGGGCCATCGTTGATTGCCGGGCTCAGGGCGCGGCGGGCCAGGGTTGTGCCAGGCTGACGATCGGCGGCGCCTGTATTCGCGAGCAGGCTCGCTCCCACTTTGCAATGCAATTTTCCTGTGGGAGCGAGCCTGCTCGCGAAGACGGACTTTCAGGCGCTACATGACTCAGCCCTTGGCCCCGGCCTCGATCATGTTCTCCGGGCGCACCCAGGCATCGAACTCTTCATCAGTCAGATAACCCAGCTGCAACGCAGCCTCACGCAAAGTCAGCCCTTCGCTGTAGGCCTTCTTGGCGATCTCCGCCGACTTGTCATAACCGATGTGCGGGTTCAGCGCAGTCACCAGCATCAGCCCACGTTCCAGATGCCTGGCCATGACCTCCGCATCCGGTTCGAGCCCGGCGATGCAGTGCTGCTGGAAGTTGCTGCAGCCATCGCCGAGCAGACGGATCGATTGCAGCAGATTGTGAATGATCACCGGTTTGAACACGTTCAACTGCAAGTGCCCCTGACTGGCGGCAAATCCGATCGCCACGTCGTTGCCGAGCACCTGGCAGGCGAGCATCGACAGCGCTTCGCACTGGGTCGGGTTGACCTTGCCGGGCATGATCGAACTGCCCGGTTCGTTGGCCGGCAGCTTCACTTCAGCAAAACCTGCGCGAGGACCTGAGCCCAGCAGGCGCAGGTCGTTGGCGATCTTCATCAAGGCCACAGCGAGGGTTTTCAGCGCACCTGAAAGCGTTACCAGCGGTTCATGACCGGCCAGTGCAGCGAACTTGTTCGGCGCGGTGACGAACGGCAAGCCGGACAGCGCGGCCAGCTCGGCGGCAATCGCCTCGCCGAAGCCGTGCGGCGAATTCAGCCCGGTGCCGACCGCAGTGCCGCCCTGCGCCAGTTCGCAGACCGCCGGCAGCGCGGCGCGGATGGCGCGCTCGGCATAATCCAGTTGCGCGATGAAGCCGGACAATTCCTGACCGAAGGTGATCGGCGTCGCGTCCATCATGTGCGTGCGCCCGGTCTTCACCAGTTTCATGTGCCGTGCCGCCAGTTCAGCGAGGCCGCCGGACAGCTCGGCAATCGCCGGCAGCAGTTGTTCCTGCACCGCTTTGGCGGTGGCGATGCTCATGGCGGTGGGGAAGCAGTCGTTGGAACTTTGCGAGCGATTGACGTGATCGTTCGGGTGCACCGGCGACTTGCCGCCGCGCGGGTTGCCGGCCAGTTCGTTGGCGCGACCGGCGATCACTTCGTTGACGTTCATGTTGCTCTGGGTACCGCTGCCGGTCTGCCAGACCACCAGCGGGAACTGCTCGTCATGCTCGCCGGCGAGCACTTCATCGGCGGCCTGTTCGATCAGGCGAGCGATGTCGGCGGGCAGGTCGCCGTTGCGGTCGTTGACCCGTGCGGCGGCTTTCTTGATCAGCGCCAGGGCGTGCAGCACCGGTAGCGGCATGCGTTCCTGACCGATTGCGAAGTTGATCAGCGAGCGTTGCGTCTGAGCACCCCAGTAAGCGTCGTCCGGGACCTCGATCTGGCCCAGGCTGTCGGTTTCGATACGGCTCATCGTGCACACTCCTGTTGGTCTGTTGGCGCAATTTAGGCCGGCATCGGCCCGGGTGGTTCCATCGGCTCGATTGTTGACCGCAAAACCCCGCCAATCAAGCGCGGCAAGGGCCGGGGGTTGAGCCATAGCGATTGTTAGGCGCAGAATGGTCGCCCTTGGGGTTCGACCTCGCTTTGCTTAAAGGAAACTCGATGACTCGTCTTCGCGCCATCTGTACCGCGGTTGCACTGGTTTGCGCCAGCGGCCAGGTGCTTGCCGATACCGCCAGCCACAACGCCAGTGCCGAAGCTTTCCTGACGCTGGCTCACGCTGACAAGCTGGGTACCCCGGTGTACATGCAAGTGCAGCAAATGTTCGCCCAGCGCTTTGAACAGACCAAAGCCCCTGAGTCGAAGAAAGCCGTGCTCGAAACCTACCAGGCCAAGGCCAACGCCGCGCTGGACCAGGCCATCGGCTGGAACAAGCTCAAGCCCGACATGGTCAAGCTCTACACCAGCAACTTCAGCGAATCCGAGCTGAAAGATCTGGTTGCCTTCTACCAGTCGCCACTGGGCAAGAAAGTCCTGGAAAAAATGCCGCAGCTGACCCAGCAGTCGGCGCAGATGACCCAGGGCAAACTGGAAAGCGCGGTGCCAGTGGTCAACAAGCTGCTCGACGACATGACCAAAGAGCTGACCCCGGCCGCGGCGCCAGCCAAGAAGAAGTAAGCGGAGTTCGTGATGACCATGCAACAACGCATCGAATCGACGCTGGCTCTGTTACAGCCTGAGCACCTGCAAGTGCTGGACGAAAGCCACATGCACAGTCGCGGGTCACAGACCCACTACAAGGCGGTGGTGGTCAGCGCGCAGTTCGAAGGCCTGAACCGGGTCAAGCGCCACCAGAAAGTCTACGGCACGCTCGGCGAGCTGATGGGCGAGTTCCATGCGTTGGCGCTGCACACCTACACCCCGCAGGAATGGGCAGAGATCGACGGCGCTCCGGCGTCGCCGACCTGTGCCGGCGGTAGCAAACATTAAGATCAAAAGATCGCAGCCTTCGGCAGCTCCTACAGGGCACAGCCGCAGGCGGTGATGTTTTTTGCTAGAATCCGCAACGCGCCGCTTAGCCGGCGCGTTTTTTATTGAATCCGGTTCACCCTTTGCGAGGGTAGCCACCTGGAGAAATACCCATGACACAACCGATTGTCGTGGCGGCACTGTACAAGTTCGTCACCCTCGAAGATTACGTTGACCTGCGCGAGCCACTGCTGCAAGCGATGGTCGACAACGGCATCAAAGGCACTCTGCTGATCGCCGAAGAAGGCATCAACGGCACGGTTTCCGGCAGCCGCGAAGGCATTGACGGTCTGCTCGCCTGGCTCAAGAACGATCCGCGCATGGTCGACATTGACCACAAGGAATCGTACTGCGACGAACAGCCGTTCTATCGCACCAAGGTCAAGCTGAAGAAAGAGATCGTCACCCTCGGCGTCGAGGGCGTTGACCCGAACAAAAAGGTCGGCACTTACGTCGAGCCGCAAGACTGGAACGCGCTGATCAGCGACCCGGAAGTGCTGCTGATCGACACGCGCAACGATTACGAAGTGTCGATCGGCACTTTCGAAGGTGCCATCGATCCGAAAACCACCAGTTTTCGCGAATTTCCCGACTACATCAAAGAACACTTCGACCCGGCCGTGCACAAGAAGGTCGCGATGTTCTGCACCGGCGGCATTCGCTGCGAGAAAGCCTCGAGCTACATGCTCGGCGAGGGCTTCGAAGAGGTCTACCACCTCAAGGGCGGCATCCTGAAGTACCTCGAAGAGGTGCCGCAGGAAGAAACCAAATGGCGCGGCGACTGCTTCGTCTTCGACAACCGCGTCACCGTGCGTCACGACCTGACGGAAGGCGACTACGATCAATGTCATGCCTGCCGCACGCCGGTCAGCGTTGAAGATCGCGCCTCCGAGCACTACGTCGCCGGCATCAGTTGCCCGCATTGCTGGGACAAGCTCAGCGAGAAAACCCGGCGCAGCGCCATCGATCGGCAAAAGCAGATCGAACTGGCCAAGGCACGCAATCAGCCGCACCCGATCGGCTACAACTATAAGCAAGCATCTTCCGAGGCTTAATCATGTCTGCGCGCCTGCTCTATGTGATGGATCCGATGTGTTCATGGTGCTGGGGGTTTGCTCCGGTGGCCAAGGCACTGGTCGAGCAGGCGCAGGCAGCCGGGGTCGAGCTGCATCTGGTGGTCGGCGGTCTGCGCACCGGCAGCGGTTCGGCGCTGGAGCCGACCACGCGCCGCTACATTCTCGAGCACTGGCAAGCGGTCACCGAGGCCACCGGCCAGCCGTTCAAGTTCGACGGCGCGTTGCCTGACGGTTTTGTCTACGACACCGAGCCTGCCTGTCGCGCCATTGTCACCGCGCGCAGTCTGGCGCCGGATTGCGCGTGGACATTGGTCGGGCTGATCCAGCAGGCGTTTTACGCCGAAGGTCGCGATGTCACCCAGGCCAGCGTGCTGGTCGAGTTGGCGGAGCAGGCCGGTGTGCCGCGTATCGAATTCGCGGCGTTGTTCGATCATGCCGATCAGCACAAGGCGACCCAGGCCGATTTCACTTGGGTGCAGGACTTGGGCATCGCCGGTTTTCCGACCCTGCTGGCCGAGCGCAACGGGCAACTGGCGCTGCTGACCAACGGCTATCAACCGCTCAGCGAGCTGTCGCCGTTGCTCGGCCGCTGGCTGGAGCGCGCGGCCTGTGTATGACCGCGCCGATGACACGCCAGCCGTAGAGCGTGTCGACCGGCTGAGCTGGGCTGAAGTCCGGCGTCTGGCACTGCATCACAAGAAATCCCTGTGGATCGCCAACGGCGTGGCCGTGCTGGCGACGCTGTGCAGCGTGCCGATCCCGTTGCTGCTGCCGTTGCTGGTCGACGAAGTGCTGCTCGGCCACGGCGATGCCGCACTGAAAGTCATGAATCATTTTCTGCCAAGCATGTGGCAGCAGGCGGCGGGTTATATCGGCCTGATGCTAGTGGTGACCCTGACCTTGCGTTGCAGCGCCCTGTGTTTTGGCGTGTTGCAGTCGCGGCTGTTTGCGCGCCTGGCCAAGGACATCGTCTACCGCATTCGCGTACGCCTGATCGAGCGGCTCAAGCGCATTTCCCTTGGTGAATACGAAAGCCTCGGCAGCGGCACAGTGACCACGCACCTGGTCACCGATCTGGATACCCTCGATAAATTCGTCGGCGAAACCCTCAGCCGCTTCCTCGTCGCGATGCTGACCCTGGTCGGCACCGCCAGCATCCTCATGTGGATGCACTGGAAGCTGGCGCTGCTGATTCTGCTGTTCAACCCGTTGGTGATCTACGCCACGGTGCAGCTCGGCAAACGCGTCAAACACCTGAAAAAACTCGAGAACGACAGCACCTCGCGCTTCACTCAGGCGCTGAGCGAAACTCTCGATGCGATTCAGGAAGTGCGCGCCGGCAATCGTCAGGGCTATTTCCTCGGACGCCTCGGTGTGCGCGCGCAGGAAGTGCGCAACTACGCAGTCAACTCGCAGTGGAAAACCGACGCCTCGAACCGCGCCAGTGGTTTGCTGTTCCAGTTCGGCATCGACATCTTCCGCGCGGCGGCGATGCTCACCGTACTGTTTTCCGATCTTTCGATCGGGCAGATGCTCGCGGTGTTCAGCTACTTGTGGTTCATGATCGGCCCGGTTGAACAGCTGCTCAATCTGCAATACGCCTACTACGCAGCGGGCGGTGCGCTGACGCGGATCAATGAACTGCTGGCGCGTGCCGACGAGCCGCAGTATCCCGGCGGCGTCGATCCGTTCAAGGGTCGCGACACCGTCGGCATCGAGGTGCAAGGCCTGAGCTTCGGTTATGGCGACGAGCTGGTGCTGGATCAGATGAACCTGTCGATCCTGCCCGGCGAAAAAGTCGCGATTGTCGGGGCGAGCGGCGGCGGCAAAAGCACCTTGGTGCAGTTGCTGCTGGGTCTGTACACGCCAGCGGCCGGGACCATCCGCTTCGGCGGATCGACCCAGCAGGAGATTGGCCTGGAGACGGTACGCGAGAACGTCGCGGTGGTGCTGCAGCATCCGGCGCTGTTCAACGACAGCGTGCGCGCCAACCTGACCATGGGCCGCATGCGTAGCGACGAAGCCTGCTGGCAGGCGCTGGAAATCGCGCAAATGGCCGCGACCATCCGCGCGCTGCCCGATGGCCTCGACAGCATCGTCGGGCGTTCCGGCGTGCGTTTGTCCGGCGGCCAGCGCCAGCGTCTGGCGATTGCGCGGATGATTCTCGCCGAGCCGAAAGTGGTGATTCTCGACGAAGCCACCTCGGCCCTCGACGCTGCCACCGAGTACAACCTGCACCAGGCGATGGCGAAGTTTCTCCATGGCCGCACCACGCTGATCATTGCCCATCGCCTGTCGGCGGTGAAGCAGGCCGACCGCGTACTGGTGTTCGACGGCGGGCAGATCGCCGAGGACGGCGACCATCGCCAACTGATCGCCGACGGCGGTCTGTACGCCAAGCTCTACGGCAACTTGCAACAGCACTGATCGAAACCCTTGCCGACCTGTCAGAGGTTCTGCGCGCGGTGTAACGCCGCGCCTTGCCTTGAACGAGAACCCCACCTAGTCTCGTCATAGCGAATTCGCCCGGAAGGCGAGCGGGCAGTGCTCATGCAAGGAATCTCATGAAGCAAAAGCAGACTCTGGGAACACCACGGTTGTTGGGTATCGTCTGGCCCTTTATTGCTGTCGTGGTGTTCCAGGCATTACTGGGGGGCGTGAGCCTTTACGTGCTTTCGGCCGTGCGAGGCTACGTCGCTGGCGAAAGCCTGTGGTCCAAGGGCCAGAAAGACGCCATCTATTACCTGAACCTCTACGCCGATAGCCGTGACGAGGCGATCTACCGCAAATACCTGACGGCGATCGCCGTGCCCCAGGGCGGGCACCAATTGCGCTTGGCACTGGATCGTGAGCCGCCGGATCTGCAAGCGGCGCGCGAAGGTATTCTCAAGGGCGGTAATCATCCGGACGATGTCTCCAGCGTCATCTGGCTGTACCTCAATTTTCGCCACTATAGTTATCTGGAAACCGCGATCGATCGCTGGACGATTGGCGATGCCTATCTCGACCGATTGCACGAAGTCGCGCAGGAGATGCACCAGGGCATTGCGCAGAACCTGGCCAGCCCGGGCGATGTGCAGCGCTGGAAGTTACAGATCTTCGCCATCAACGATGCAGTCACCCCAGCGGCCAGGGCTTTCAGCGATGCCTTGGGCGAAGGCTCGCGGGTGATCATGCGCCTGCTGTTGTTCACCAACCTGGCCACCGCGCTGGGTCTGATCGCGCTGGCGCTGTGGCGCACGCACAAACTGCTCAGGCAACGGCATGAATTTGCCCAGGCGCTGCAACTGGAAAAGGATCGCGCGCACATCACCTTGCAATCGATTGGCGATGGCGTGATCACCACCGACGTCAACGGCGCGATCGATTACATGAACCCCGCCGCCGAGGCCATGACGCACTGGAAGGCCGAGCAGGCGGCGGGGCTGCCGTTGTCGGCGCTGTTCAACCTGCTCGACGATAACGCCCAGACCGAAGGGCTGACGTTGATCGAGCACATTCTCAGTGGCCAGCTCAGCGGCGGCAGCGAACATTCCAAGCTGATCCAGCGGCTGGACGGCAGCACCCTGTCGGTGACCCTGGTCGGAGCGCCGATCCGCAATGCCGGCAACGTCAGCGGCACAGTGCTGGTGCTGCACGACATGACTCAGGAGCGGCAATACATCGCCAACCTGTCCTGGCAGGCGACCCACGATGCGCTGACCGGTCTGGCGAACCGCCGCGAATTCGAATATCGCCTCGAACAGGCCTTGCACAACCTGACGCGCCAGCCCGGCCGGCATGCCCTGATGTTCCTCGATCTGGACCAGTTCAAACTGGTCAACGACACCTGTGGTCATGCGGCGGGCGATGAGTTGCTGCGGCATATCTGCACGCTGCTGCAATCAGACCTGCGCGAGGGCGACACCCTGGCGCGACTGGGCGGCGACGAATTCGGGATTTTGCTCGAGAACTGCCCGCCGGACATCGCGGAGAAGATTGCCGAAAGCCTGCGTCAGACCGTGCAGAATCTGCATTTTGTCTGGAAAGGACGGCCGTTCCTGACCACCGTCAGTATTGGCCTGGTGCATGTCGCGCAGAATCCGACCACTCTCGAAGCCTCCCTGCGTGCGGCGGACATGGCTTGCTACATGGCCAAGGAAAAGGGCCGCAACCGCGTGCAGGTCTATCATGCGGACGACTCCGAACTGTCCATGCGCTTCGGTGAAATGGCTTGGGTGCAACGGCTGCACATGGCGCTGGAAGAAAACCGCTTTTGCCTTTATGCCCAGCAGATCGCGCCGCTCAAGCCGCAACCCGGCCAGGCCGGACACATCGAAATTCTCCTGCGCCTGCATGATGAATCCGGGCGGATGATTTTGCCTGACAGCTTTATTCCGGCAGCGGAGCGTTATGGTTTGATGACCCAGTTAGATCGCTGGGTAGTTCAAAACGTTTTCAAGGTTATTGCCCAGTGTATTGAACAGGAACATGAACTTCCTTTGGCAATGTGTGCGATTAATCTGTCAGGCATTACTATAGGAGATGACGCGTTTTTGCACTTCCTGCGGGAACAGTTTGTTAACTACGCTATACCGCCTGAAATGATTTGTTTTGAAATTACCGAAACCAGTGCAATTGCAAATCTTGGTAGTGCAATTCGTTTTATCAATGAACTCAAAGGCTTAGGTTGTCACTTTTCTCTGGATGACTTTTGTGCCGGAATGTCTTCATTCGCTTACTTGAAACATTTGCCTGTAGACTTCCTGAAGATCGACGGGAGTTTCGTAAAGGATATGCTGGACGACCCGATTAATCGGGCAATGGTCGAAGTGATCAATCACATCGGTCATGTTATGGGTAAGCAGACAATTGCCGAGTTTGTTGAAACTAACCAGATCGAACAGGCGTTGCTTGAAATAGGTGTGGATTACGCTCAGGGGTATGTCATCGAGCGTCCGCAGTTGTTTACCTGTGACAGTTTGCAAAGTCGTCCTGCCAGACCGCAGCCGTTGTTGTTCAAAGCGCCTGGCACGTTCCGTTGAAGTCTCTCGCCGATCCTTGCCATCACAACTCAAAAGGAGCCGAACAGTGATCGACACATTCAACCGAACCGGACCCCTCATGGAAGCTGCAAGTTATCCTGCCTGGGCGCAACAGCTCATCAAGGATTGCAGCGAGAGCAAGCGCCGGGTTGTCGAACATGAACTTTATCAGCGCATGCGTGACAACAGACTCAGCGCGAAAACCATGCGCCAGTACCTCATCGGCGGCTGGCCGGTGGTCGAGCAGTTTGCCTTGTACATGGCGCAGAACCTCACCAAGACCCGCTTTGCCCGCCATCCCGGCGAAGACATGGCGCGGCGCTGGCTGATGCGCAACATCCGCGTCGAACTCAATCACGCCGACTACTGGATGCACTGGAGTCGCGCCCATGGCGTCAGTCTCGAAGATCTCCAGGCCCAGCAAGTGCCGCCGGAGCTGCATGCTCTGAGTCACTGGTGCTGGCACACCAGCTCGGCGGATTCGCTGATCGTGGCGATTGCCGCGACCAATTATGCGATCGAGGGGGCGACCGGGGAGTGGTCAGCGGTGGTCTGCTCGACCGGGGTCTACGCCGCGGCGTTTCCGGAAGAAGATCGCAAGCGCGCGATGAAGTGGTTGAAGATGCATGCCCAGTACGACGATGCCCATCCGTGGGAAGCGCTGGAAATCATCTGCACCCTGGCCGGCATGAACCCGAGCAAGGCGTTGCAGGCCGAGCTGCGGCAGGCGATCTGCAAGAGTTATGACTACATGTACCTGTTTCTGGAGCGGTGCATGCAGCTGGAGACTTCGGAACGCTTGCTGGTCAACCGCGAGCGCAGGACCGTAGCCGAAAGCTGATCGAACTGTGGGAGCGAGCCTGCTCGCGAAAGCGGTGGGTCATGCAACGAATCGTTGTCTGACCCTCCCTCTTCGCGAGCAGGCTCGCTCCCACAATGATTTTTAGCCGGCCATCGCCAGCCGGTTCCGCCCCTCGCGCTTTGCGACATATAACGCACTGTCGGCGCGGCGCAATAAGCTGTCTGCCGACTCGCCCGGCAACAACGTCGAGCATCCCAGGCTCACGGTGATCTCGATCAACTGGCCATCGGCAAAATATTCCTCTGACTGCGTCGCCTGGCGCAAACGCTCGCCAACCATCGCCGCTGCTTCGCGACCGGTGTTGGACAGCAGGATCAGAAACTCTTCGCCGCCATAACGGAACACCATGTCGACATTGCGCAGTTGCGCCTTGATCGACGCGGCAATGGCTCTGAGCACGTCATCACCGGCGCCATGCCCGTGGTCATCATTGACCCGTTTGAAGTGGTCGATATCGAGCATCAGCACCGACAGCGGTTGCGCATGGCGGCGCGACATGTCGATCTCGCGCTGCAAGGTCTGCTCCATGGCTACCCGGTTGCCAGCACCGGTCAACGGGTCGCGCAAGGCGCTCTGGGTCGCGGCGCGATAGAGCAGGGCGTTGCGCATCGGGTACAGCAGGCAGGACAGCAGCGACTCGAGGTCGCCCTGTTCCTTGTCGTTGAAACGCTGATTGCGGCGAAAGACCAGCTCGCCCATGTGCTCGCCTTCGTGGCTCAGGGTGTAGCTGACCGAGTGGTGGCCGCGTGTGCCGAACTCCAGGCGCAAGTCACTGGCCTGATGCACATAGCTGAGCGCGTCCAGCGGCACCAGGCGTTGAATTTCGCGAAAGAACAGGCCAAGGATGCGCTGTGGCTCAAGGCTGGTTTGCAGTTGCAGGCTCATTTGCTGACGCAGTTGCGCCAGGCTGGTCGGGCGCTCGATCAGCGCCGGTAGTTGACCGAAGCCCAGGCGCTGCAATTTGGCACTGTCAAAGTCAATTGCATGGGTCTGGGAAGGAGATTTCATATGGCGTGAGCCCCTAAGCAGTAAGTCTGTCTTACAGGCTGGGTGAGAGCGGCTATGGGCTGCGCGTCGTACTGATCCATCAGTCCCGTAGGACGTTTGGCGTAAGTTTAGTCTGCCGCAAGACGATCAGTCAGCTATCGAAATCGGCGTTTGCCCCATGGCCATCACACGGCATGTTTTGAGGGAATTTAGAGCGAAAGGCGTGCCATTCGGTTCGATTTTATTTAAAGCTTTTCGAATCAATGACTTGCTGGCGAATGCCAAGCAGCCGCGCTGGGTTTTTGGCGGCTGTGTGACGGTTATGAGCGGCAATGGCTTGCCGCGACAGCATTCTGCCGCGGCAACAAATGCGACGTATGGCGTTATTGGGCGTTGAACGCCTGGCCATTAACGCCTGCGCTGTCGGGGCCCATCAGGTACAGATACACAGGCATGATCTCTTCCGGTGTCGGGTTGTTCAGCGGATTTTCCCCCGGATACGCCTGTGCGCGCATGCTGGTGCGCGTGCCGCCCGGGTTGATGCTGTTGGAGCGTACCGGCGCAACGCCTTCCACTTCATCGGCCAGGGTTTGCATCAGGCCCTCGGTGGCAAATTTCGACACACCGTAAGCGCCCCAGTATGCGCGACCCTTGCGCCCGACGCTGCTGGAGGTGAACACCACCGAAGCATCCTGGGACAGCTTGAGCAACGGCAGCAGGGTGCTGGTCAACATGAACATCGCGTTGACGTTGACCTGCATGACACGCATGAAGTTTTCGCCGGAGAGTTGCTCGATCGGCGTGCGCGGGCCGATGATCGAAGCGTTGTGCAGCAGGCCGTCGAGGTGGCCGAACTCGGTTTCGATCATCGCCGCCAGCTCATCGTACTGATGGGGCAGGGCGGTCTCGAGGTTGAACGGGATCACCGCTGGTTGCGGATGACCGGCAGCCTCGATTTCGTCGTAGACCTCCGTCAAATTGGCTTCGGTCTTGCCCAGCAGCAGCACAGTGGCGCCGTGTGCGGCATAGGTCTTCGCCGCAGCCGCGCCGATGCCACGCCCGGCACCGGTGACCAGAATGACCCGATCCTTGAGCAATTCAGGGCGAGCGGTGTAATCAAACATAAAAACCTCATAGTCCATTTCATGAAGACCTGCTTCACCCAGTGGCGAGGGGATTTATCCCCGTTCGGCGGCGAAGCCGTCGCAAAACCTGTGTGTCACATCGCCTGGATAAAAGCGGGGGCCGCTTCGCAGCCCAGCGGGGATAAATCCCTTCGCCACACAGGGAATTTGCAACAGTCAGGTCAGCAGCTGCACAGCGCGCTGTCGAGCACCTTGCGCAACTCCAGCGGGTGGTCCACTACCACGTCCGCACCCCAATGCCGTGGGTTGTCGTCCGGGTGGATGTAGCCGTAGGTCACCGCAGCGGTTTTGGTGCCGGCATCGCGGCCCGATTCGATATCGCGCAGATCATCGCCGATAAACAGCACGGTCGACGGATCCAGATCAAGCATCTTGCAGGCGAGGATCAGCGGCTCCGGATCCGGCTTGCTGTTCTTCACATGATCCGGGCAGATCAGCAGCGCCGAACGCTCGGCCAGCCCCAGACGCTGCATGATCGGCTCGGCGAAACGCAACGGTTTGTTGGTGACCACACCCCAGATCAGGTTGGCCTTTTCGATGTCAGCTAGCAGTTCGCCCATGCCGTCGAACAGCTTGCTGTGCACTGCGCAGCCGACCAGATAGCGCTCGAGAAACTCCAGACGCAGCTCCTCAAAGCCCGGCGATTCCGGATCCATCGAGAACGTCACCGCGACCATGGCCTTGGCGCCGCCGGAAATTTCGTCGCGGATGTGCTTGTCGTTGATCGGCGGCAGACCGCGATCGACGCGCATCGCCTGGCAGATGGCGATGAAGTCCGGCGCGGTGTCGAGCAGGGTGCCGTCCATGTCGAAAAGTACCGCTCTGATGGCCATCGGCTTATTCCTCGCGCAGGGTCTGGATCATGTAGTTGACGTCAACGTCGTTGGCCAGCTTGTAGTGCTTGGTCAGCGGGTTGTAGGTCAGGCCGATGATGTCCTTGACGGTCAGGCCAGCCATGCGGCTCCACGCGCCGAGCTCGGAGGGGCGGATGAATTTCTTGAAGTCGTGGGTGCCGCGCGGCAGCAGCTTCATGATGTATTCGGCGCCGATGATCGCGAACAGATACGCCTTCGGGTTGCGGTTGATGGTCGAGAAGAACACCTGGCCGCCCGGCTTGACCATACGGAAACAGGCGCGGATCACCGACGATGGATCCGGCACGTGCTCGAGCATTTCCAGGCAGGTGACCACATCAAACTGCTCGGGCATTTCCTCGGCAAGGGCTTCGGCGGTGATCTGCCGGTATTCGACGCTGACCCCGGATTCCAGCTGATGCAGTTGTGCAACCGCCAGCGGCGCTTCGCCCATGTCGATGCCCATCACGGTGGCGCCGCGCTGAGCCATGGCTTCGCTGAGGATGCCGCCGCCGCAACCGACGTCGAGGACTTTCTTGCCGGCCAGATTGACTCGTTCGTCGATCCAGTTGACCCGCAGCGGGTTGATGTCGTGCAGCGGCTTGAATTCGCTTTCACGGTCCCACCAGCGATGGGCAAGGGCCTCGAATTTGGCGATTTCGGCGTGGTCGACGTTGCTCATGTTAAATCCTCTAAAACTTGAAAAAGGCTGTAGCCGCGGATATTGCGCCGCGGTGTTTACGATTCGGTGTGGCCGCTGATGCGCTGGCCCCAGTGGCGGGCGGTCTCGCCCAGCTGTTGTTCGTCCATGCGGGTCAGGCGCCGGTCGTCGAGCAGTTGCTTGCCGGCAACCCACAGGTGTTTCACGCAATCACGCCCGGTCGCATAGATCAGCTGCGACACCGGGTCATACACCGGTTGCTGCGCCAGACCGGACAGGTCGAAAGCGACGATGTCTGCGGCTTTGCCGATCTCCAGCGAGCCGACCTGCGCCTCGATCCCCAGCGCACGGGCGCCATTGAGGGTGGCCATGCGCAAGGCGCGATGGGCGTCCAGCGCCGTGGCAGAACCGGCGACGGCTTTGGCCAGCAGGGCGGCGGTGCGGGTTTCGCCGAGCAGGTCCAGATCATTGTTGCTCGCCGCGCCATCGGTGCCGACGGCAACGTTCACCCCAGCCTGCCACAAACGTTCGACCGGGCAGAAGCCGCTGGCCAGTTTGAGGTTGGATTCCGGGCAGTGGATCACGCTGCTGTTGCTTTCTACCAGCAGCGCGAGGTCGTCATCGCTGATCTGGGTCATGTGCACGGCCTGGAAACGTGGGCCGAGCAGGCCCAGGCGACCGAGGCGGGCCAGCGGGCGTTCGCCGGTCTGCTCGACCGCCTGCTGCACTTCGAACGCGGTTTCATGCACATGCATGTGGATCGAGGCGTCAAGCTCCTCGGCGATCACCCTGATTTTCTCCAGGTTCTCATCACCGACGGTGTAGGGTGCGTGAGGGCCGAAAGTAATCTTGATGCGTTCGTGATGCTTGAGATCGCCGAACAATTCGACGCCCTGACGAATGGCTTCGTCGGCACTGCTGGCGCCGGGGATCGGGAAATCGAGGATCGGAATGGCGATCTGCGCACGGATACCGCTGTTGTGTACGCGCTCGCTGGCGACTTTCGGGAAGAAATACATGTCAGAGAAGCAGGTGATGCCGCCCTTGATCTGCTCGGCGATGGCCAGATCGGTGCCGTCGCGGACGAAATCCTCATCGACCCATTTGCCTTCGGCCGGCCAGATGTGGTTTTCCAGCCAGGTCATCAGCGGCAGATCGTCAGCCAGGCCACGGAACAGCGTCATCGCCGCGTGGCCGTGGGCATTGATCAGTCCCGGCGCCAACAGAACATCCGGCAGTTCACGGATTTCTGTCGCGTTACACTTCAACGCTTCGGCCCGTGGGCCGATAAATACGATGCAACCGTCACGGATGCCCAGGCCGTGCTCCTTGAGCACCACGCCTGCAGGTTCGACGGGGACCAGCCAGGTCGGCAGCAATAACAGGTCGAGCGCAATGGCAGGTTTCGGCATCGAGGGTCGGTTCCAGTGCTTTTGTAAAGGATGGCGAAGTATACCCGAGCGTCTTCGCGGGGGGATCGCTATAATCGGCGGCTTTTGTTCATGAGTGCGGGGTGTGGGATGCGCGATCGACTGTTGGCTGCGGAGAAAGTAAAGGCCATCGATTGGCGTGATGGCGCGCTGCACCTGCTGGATCAGCGTATTTTGCCGTTCGAGGAAACCTGGATCGCCTACACCAGCGCCGCCGGCGTGGCCGAGGCGATTCGCTCGATGGTCGTGCGCGGCGCGCCGGCTATTGGCATCAGTGCGGCTTATGGCATCGTCCTCGCGGCGCGGGCGCGGATTGCCGAGGGCGGCGACTGGTACGCGGCGCTGGAAGAGGATTTCGCGCTGTTGGCCGATTCGCGTCCGACCGCGGTCAATCTATTCTGGGCGCTGGGCCGCATGCATGATCGCCTGGATCGGCTGAAAAGCAACGCCGATCCGCTGGCGGCGCTGGAAGCCGAAGCTATCGCCATTCATGAAAGCGACCGCGAGGCTAACCTGACCATGGCGCAGCTTGGCGTCGATCTGATTCGCAAGCATCAGGGCAACGCTCAAGCCATCCTGACCCACTGCAACACCGGCGCGCTGGCCACCGGTGGGTTCGGTACTGCGCTGGGGGTGATCCGCGCTGCTTATATAGAAGGCATGGTCGAGCGCGTTTACGCCGACGAAACCCGGCCGTGGCTGCAAGGCTCGCGCCTGACCGCGTGGGAACTGGCCAACGAAGGCATCCCGGTGACCCTGAATGCCGACTCCGCCGCCGCGCACATCATGAAAACCAAAGGCGTGACCTGGGTGATCGTCGGCGCTGACCGCATCACCGCCAATGGCGACGTGGCGAACAAGATCGGCACCTATCAACTGGCGGTCAACGCCATGCACCACGGCGTGCGCTTCATGGTGGTGGCGCCGAGTTCGACCATCGACATGAACCTCGCCAGCGGCGATGACATCCCGATCGAAGAGCGTGATGGCGCCGAACTGCTTGAAGTTGGCGGTAAACGCGTCGGTGCCGATGTTGAAGCGTTCAACCCGGTGTTTGATGTCACTCCGGCGGATCTGATCGATGCGATCGTCACAGAGAAAGGCATCGTCGAACGCCCGGACACCGCGAAAATGGCCCTGCTGATGTGTCGCAAGCGCCTGCATTGAAGGACTATTGCGTCTGAGCGGACCCCATCGCTGGCAAGCCAGCTCCCACAGGTTTTGTGCCCGGCATTGAACCTGTGGGAGCTGGCTTGCCAGCGATGAGGGCCTGAATGTCAATAAACAACTGTAAATCTGCCTCAGATTTCACATTCAAAGAAGCTCAGAGCTTCTCTCGTCCCCCTCAAGCCTGTCATCGGTCAACTAACTATGCTCCATGCGCATCTGGGGGATAGGTGCGTGGCGGCCTTTGTGATAACATCCGGCGTTTTCCGAGGCGGCTCCACGGAGCTGTCTTTACTGCGCAAATCCGCGATCCAATGTTGATTTGTCGTAAGTCGGCGCATGGCACTCGGCCGGCCCCGACGAGCTTCGTTGCTCCCACATGGATATGACGAAGTTTCACCAGAAAAAGGAATCAGGCTTCTCATGGGCGAACTGGCCAAAGAAATCCTCCCGGTCAATATCGAAGACGAGCTGAAACAGTCCTACCTCGACTACGCAATGAGCGTGATCGTCGGCCGTGCACTGCCGGATGCGCGCGATGGCCTCAAGCCCGTGCACCGTCGCGTACTGTTCGCGATGAGCGAGCTGGGCAACGACTACAACAAGCCGTACAAGAAATCTGCCCGTGTCGTCGGCGACGTGATCGGTAAGTATCACCCGCACGGTGACACTGCCGTATACGACACCATCGTTCGTATGGCCCAGCCTTTCTCCCTGCGCTACCTGCTGGTCGACGGCCAGGGCAACTTCGGTTCGGTCGACGGCGACAACGCTGCGGCCATGCGATACACCGAAGTGCGCATGACCAAGCTGGCGCACGAGCTGCTCGCTGACCTGCACAAGGAAACCGTGGACTGGGTGCCGAACTACGACGGCACCGAACTGATCCCGGCGGTCATGCCGACCCGTGTACCGAACCTGCTGGTCAACGGTTCCAGCGGTATCGCCGTGGGCATGGCGACCAACATTCCGCCGCACAACCTCGGTGAAGTCATCGACGGTTGCCTGGCCCTCATCGACAACCCTGAACTGACCGTCGATGAGCTGATGCAATACATCCCCGGCCCGGACTTCCCGACGGCCGCGATCATCAACGGTCGTGCCGGCATCATCGAAGCCTACCGCACCGGTCGCGGGCGCATTTACATGCGTGCCCGCTCGATCATCGAAGACATCGACAAGGTCGGTGGCCGTCAGCAGATCGTCATCACCGAGCTGCCTTACCAGCTGAACAAGGCGCGTCTGATCGAGAAGATCGCCGAGCTGGTCAAAGAGAAGAAGCTCGAAGGCATCACCGAGCTGCGCGACGAGTCCGACAAGGACGGTATGCGTGTCGTGATCGAACTGCGTCGCGGCGAAGTGCCTGAGGTGATCCTCAACAACCTCTACGCCCAGACCCAGCTGCAATCGGTGTTCGGTATCAACATCGTCGCGCTGATCGACGGCCGCCCACGCATCCTCAACCTCAAGGAT
This sequence comes from Pseudomonas sp. Leaf434, assembly GCF_001425545.1. Classification (NCBI taxonomy): domain Bacteria; kingdom Pseudomonadati; phylum Pseudomonadota; class Gammaproteobacteria; order Pseudomonadales; family Pseudomonadaceae; genus Pseudomonas; species Pseudomonas sp. Leaf434. The sequence continues at coordinate 402,245 of NZ_LMQZ01000008.1, forward strand.
CTGCTGGAAGCCTTCGTCCGTCACCGTCGCGAAGTGGTCACCCGTCGTACCGTGTTCGAACTGCGCAAGGCGCGCGAGCGTGGGCACATTCTCGAAGGTCAGGCTGTTGCGCTGTCGAACATCGATCCGGTAATCGCCCTGATCAAGGCTTCGCCAACGCCGTCGGAAGCCAAGGAAGCGCTGATCAGCACGCCTTGGGAATCCTCGGCTGTGGTGGCGATGGTTGAGCGTGCCGGTGCCGATTCGTGCCGTCCGGAAAACCTCGATCCGCAATACGGTCTGCGCGAAGGCAAGTACTTCCTTTCGCCAGAACAGGCACAAGCGATTCTGGAATTGCGCCTGCACCGCCTGACCGGTCTGGAGCACGAGAAGCTGCTGGCCGAGTATCAAGAGATCCTCAACCAGATCGGCGAGCTGATCCGCATCCTCAACAGTGCCGTGCGCCTGATGGAAGTGATCCGCGAAGAGCTGGAAGTGATCCGCGCCGAATACGGCGACGTGCGTCGCACCGAAATTCTCGATGCCCGTCTCGATCTGACCCTGGGTGACATGATCCCGGAAGAAGAGCGCGTCGTGACCATTTCCCACGGTGGCTACGCCAAGACCCAGCCGCTGGCTGCGTATCAGGCTCAGCGTCGTGGCGGCAAAGGCAAATCGGCTACCGGCGTCAAGGACGAGGACTACATCGCTCACCTGCTGGTCGCCAACAGCCACACCACGCTGCTGCTGTTCTCCAGCAAGGGCAAGGTGTACTGGCTCAAGACCTACGAGATTCCGGAAGCATCCCGCGCGGCCCGTGGTCGTCCGCTGGTCAACCTGTTGCCGCTGGATGACGGTGAATACATCACCACCATGCTGCCGGTCGAGGAATACACCGAAGGTCACTACATCTTCATGGCCACCGCCAACGGCACCGTGAAGAAGACCCCGCTGGAATCCTTCAGCCGTCAGCGCAGCGTCGGTCTGATCGCGCTGGAGCTGGACGAAGGCGACGTGCTGATCTCTGCAGCTATCACCGATGGCGAGCGCGAAGTGATGCTGTTCTCCGACGGCGGCAAGGTCACCCGTTTCAAAGAGTCCGACGTGCGTGCCATGGGCCGTACCGCTCGCGGCGTACGCGGCATGCGTCTGCCGGAAGGGCAGAAGCTGATTTCCATGCTGATCCCGGAAGAAGGCAGCCAGATCCTCACCGCTTCCGAGCGTGGTTATGGCAAGCGCACCGCGATCACCGAGTTCCCTGAGTACAAGCGTGGCGGTCAGGGCGTGATCGCCATGGTCAGCAACGAGCGTAACGGCCGTCTGGTCGGCGCGGTACAGGTGCTCGACGGCGAAGAAATCATGCTGATCTCCGATCAGGGCACCCTGGTGCGTACCCGTGTCGGCGAAGTGTCGAGCCTGGGCCGTAATACTCAGGGCGTGACGCTGATCAAGCTGGCCAAGGATGAAACCCTGGTCGGGCTGGAGCGGGTTCAGGAGCCTTCGGAAATCGAAGGCGAAGAGCTCGAAGGTGAAGAGGGCGAGGAAATCGCAGGCAGCGTCGGTATCGACGAGGCCGCAGACGACCAGCAACTCGACGCCGCAGCAGACGAAGAACCGCAGGAATAAGCGGACAAACGAGGGGGCGGATGAGAATTCGCCCCCTTGTTATTTGTCCGGTATGAATTTTCGACATCATGGAGATCCCCTGTGGGAGCGAGCCTGCTCGCGAAAGCAGGCGCTGCGGTACCTCTGAAGCACCGCGGTGATGCATTCGCGAGCAGGCTCGCTCCCACAGGGCCATGTTGATCGGTAGTGTGATTTATTGCGTGATACCACCAAATCAGAGCGAGATTGGATGTGAGCAAGCGAGCCTATAACTTCTGCGCCGGTCCGGCGGCGCTGCCTGAAGCTGTCCTGCAGCGCGCCCAGGGTGAACTCCTTGATTGGCACGGCAAGGGTCTGTCGGTCATGGAAATGAGCCATCGCAGCGATGAGTTCGTGTCCATTGCCACCCAGGCCGAGCAGGATCTGCGTGACCTGCTGAATATCCCGTCGAACTACAAAGTGCTGTTTCTGCAGGGCGGCGCCAGTCAGCAGTTTGCGCAGATCCCGCTGAACCTGTTGCCTGAAGGCGGCTCGGCCGACTACATCGACACCGGTATCTGGTCGCAGAAAGCCATCGAAGAAGCCTCGCGCTATGGCCTCGTCAACGTGGCTGCCACTGCCAAGCCTTACGACTATTTCGCCATCCCAGGCCAGAACGAGTGGAATCTGTCGAAAGATGCCGCGTACGTTCACTACGCGCCGAACGAAACCATCGGTGGTCTGGAATTCCAGTGGATCCCGCAAACCGGTGACGTGCCACTGGTTGCCGACATGTCTTCCGACATCCTCTCGCGCCCGGTCGATATTTCGCGTTTCGGCATGATCTACGCCGGCGCGCAGAAGAACATCGGCCCGAGCGGCATCGTCGTCAACATCATCCGCGAAGACTTGCTCGGCAAGGCCCGCTCGCTGTGCCCGACCATGCTCAACTACAAGGTCGCGGCCGATAACGGCTCGATGTACAACACCCCGCCGACGCTGGCCTGGTACCTGTCCGGTCTGGTGTTCCAATGGCTGAAAGAGCAGGGCGGCGTCGAAGCGATCGCCAGGCTCAACGACGTCAAGCAGCGCACCCTGTACGACTTCATCGACGCCAGTGGCCTCTACAGCAACCCGATCAACAAGTCGGATCGCTCGTGGATGAACGTACCGTTCCGTCTGGCTGATGATCGTCTGGACAAGCCGTTCCTCGCCGGTGCCGACGAGCGCGGCCTGCTCAATCTCAAGGGCCACCGCTCGGTGGGCGGCATGCGCGCCTCCATCTACAACGCCGTCGACATCACCGCGGTCAACGCGCTGGTGGCGTACATGGCGGAATTCGAGAAGGAACACGGCTGATGTCCGAGCAAGAACTCAAGGCACTGCGCGTTCGCATCGACGCTCTGGACACCAAAGTCCTCGAGCTGATCAGTGAGCGTGCGCGTTGCGCCCAGGAAGTCGCCCGCGTGAAGATGGCCTCGCTGGCCGAAGGCGAAGTGCCGGTGTTCTATCGTCCTGAGCGCGAAGCTCAGGTGCTCAAACGGGTGATGGAGCGCAACCAGGGGCCGCTGGGCAACGAAGAGATGGCGCGGTTGTTCCGCGAAATCATGTCGTCGTGCCTCGCGCTGGAGCAGCCGCTGAAAGTGGCCTACCTCGGCCCTGAAGGCACCTTCACCCAAGCGGCAGCGATGAAGCATTTCGGCCACGCGGTGATCAGCAAGCCGATGGCGGCGATCGACGAAGTGTTCCGTGAAGTCGCCGCCGGTGCGGTGAATTTCGGCGTGGTGCCGGTGGAAAACTCCACCGAAGGCGCGGTCAACCACACGCTGGACAGCTTCCTCGAGCACGACATGGTGATCTGTGGCGAAGTCGAGCTGCGCATCCACCATCATCTGCTGGTCGGCGAAAACACCAAGACCGACAGCATCAGTCGCATCTATTCCCACGCGCAGTCGCTGGCCCAGTGCCGCAAGTGGCTGGACGCGCATTACCCGAATGTCGAACGCGTCGCGGTGTCGAGCAACGCCGAAGCGGCCAAACGGGTCAAGGGTGAGTGGAATTCGGCAGCGATCGCTGGCGACATGGCGGCAGGGCTGTATGGCCTGACGCGTCTGGCCGAGAAGATCGAAGATCGCCCGGACAACTCGACCCGCTTCCTGATGATCGGTAACCAGGAAGTGCCGCCGACCGGCGACGACAAGACCTCGATCATCGTGTCGATGAGCAACAAGCCCGGCGCGCTCCATGAGCTGCTGGTGCCGTTCCACGACAATGGCATCGACCTGACCCGCATCGAAACCCGTCCGTCGCGCAGCGGCAAATGGACCTACGTGTTCTTCATCGACTTTGTCGGCCACCACCGTGATCCGTTGATCAAAGGTGTGCTGGAAAAGATCAGTCAGGAAGCAGTAGCACTCAAAGTGCTGGGTTCCTACCCGAAAGCAGTTCTCTAAGGGGCGGTAGCAAATGAGTGGCAACTTCCTCGCTCTGGCACAGCCGGGCGTGCAACAACTTTCGCCGTACGTTCCGGGCAAGCCTGTGGACGAACTGGCGCGCGAGCTGGATCTGGATCCGGCAAAAATCGTCAAACTGGCGAGCAACGAAAACCCATTGGGCGCCAGCCCGAAGGCATTGGCGGCGATCCGCGAAGAGCTGGCCGAGCTGACCCGCTACCCGGACGGTAATGGTTTCGCCCTGAAGTCGCTGCTCGCCGAACAGTGCCGCGTCGAGCTGAATCAGGTCACGCTGGGCAATGGCTCCAACGACATTCTTGAGCTGGTTGCGCGTGCCTATCTAGCGCCGGGCCTGAATGCGGTGTTCAGTGAGCACGCCTTCGCGGTGTATCCGATCGCTACCCAAGCTGTCGGTGCGCAGGCCAAAGTCGTTCCAGCCAAAGACTGGGGCCATGACCTGCCGGCGATGCTTGCGGCCATCGATGCCAACACTCGCGTGGTGTTCATCGCCAACCCGAACAACCCGACCGGCACCTGGTTCGGCGCCGAAGCGCTGGACGAATTCCTGCAGGACGTTCCCGAGCATGTGCTGGTAGTCCTCGACGAGGCTTACATCGAGTACGCCGAAGGCAGTGATTTGCCGGACGGTCTCGACTTCCTCGCGGCGTACCCGAACCTGCTGGTGTCGCGCACCTTCTCCAAGGCCTATGGTCTGGCCGCGCTGCGCGTCGGTTATGGCTTGTCGACGCCTGTGGTGGCAGACGTGCTGAACCGCGTTCGCCAGCCGTTCAATGTCAACAGCCTCGCGTTGGCGGCGGCGTGTGCGGCGCTGAAGGACGAGGAATATCTGGCGCAAAGCCGTCAGCTCAACGAAGCCGGCATGCAGCAGTTGCAGGCGGGTTTCCGTGAGCTGGGACTGAGCTGGATCGAGTCCAAAGGCAACTTCATCTGTGTCGATCTCGGCCAGGTCGCGGCGCCGATTTTCCAGGGCTTGCTGCGCGAAGGCGTGATCGTGCGTCCGGTGGCCAATTACGGCATGCCGAACCACCTGCGGGTGACCATCGGTCTGCCGGCCGAAAACAGCCGTTTCCTCGAGGCGCTGCGCAAGGTTCTGGCTCGTGGTTGATGTCACTGCGCTGCAACCTGCTGCACCTATGATCGGTCGCCTTGTGGTGGTCGGTCTGGGGTTGATCGGTGGTTCGTTTGCCAAAGGTTTGCGTGAAAGCGGCCTGTGCCGTGAAGTGGTCGGCGTCGATCTGGATCCGCAATCGCGCAAGCTCGCGGTCGAATTGGGTGTGGTTGATCGCTGCGAAGACGATTTGGCGACGGCTTGCGTCGGTGCTGATGTGATTCAGCTGGCGGTGCCGATTCTGGCTATGGAAAAGCTGCTTGCGCGTCTGGCTGTCATGGATCTGGGGCAGGCGATTCTTACGGATGTCGGCAGCGCCAAAGGCAACGTGGTGCGCGCGGCGACCGAGGCGTTCGGCGGCATGCCGGCGCGTTTCGTGCCGGGGCACCCGATTGCCGGTTCCGAGCAGAGCGGGGTGGAAGCCTCGAATGCCGAGCTGTTCCGCCGGCACAAGGTGATCCTGACGCCGCTCGAGCAGACCGATCCTGCCGCACTGGCGCTGGTCGATCGCCTCTGGCGTGAACTGGGTGCCGATGTCGAGCACATGCAGGTCGAGCGTCACGACGAAGTGCTGGCCGCGACCAGCCATCTGCCGCACCTGCTGGCCTTCGGTCTGGTCGATTCGTTGGCCAAGCGCAATGAAAATCTGGAGATCTTCCGTTACGCTGCCGGTGGTTTTCGCGATTTCACAAGAATCGCCGGAAGCGACCCGGTGATGTGGCACGACATCTTCCTCGCCAACCGCGAGGCTGTCCTGCGCACACTCGATACATTTCGCAGCGACCTCGACGCCTTGCGCGACGCGGTCGATGCAGGGGATGGGCACCAATTGTTGGGCGTTTTCACGCGCGCCCGGGTTGCCCGCGAGCATTTCAGTAAAATCCTGGCCCGCAGGGCCTATGTGGACGCTATGAATTCCAACGATCTGATCTTCCTGGCTCAACCTGGTGGCCGCCTGTCCGGTCGGATTCGCGTACCGGGTGACAAATCGATTTCCCACCGTTCGATCATGCTCGGCTCGCTGGCCGAAGGCGTCACCGAAGTCGAAGGCTTCCTTGAGGGCGAAGACGCCCTGGCGACCTTGCAGGCATTCCGCGACATGGGCGTGGTCATCGAAGGCCCGCACCACGGCCGCGTTACCATCCACGGTGTCGGCCTGCACGGCCTGAAACCTGCGCCGGGCCCAATCTATCTGGGCAACTCTGGCACCTCGATGCGTCTGCTCTCTGGCCTGCTGGCGGCGCAGAACTTCGACAGCACCTTGACCGGCGACGCTTCGCTGTCCAAGCGTCCGATGAATCGCGTGGCTAATCCTTTGCGAGAAATGGGCGCCGTGATCGAAACCGCTGCCGAAGGTCGTCCACCGATGACCATTCGCGGTGGCCATAAGCTCAAGGGCCTGACCTACACCATGCCGATGGCCAGTGCTCAGGTGAAATCCTGCCTGCTGCTTGCCGGTCTCTATGCTGAAGGCAAGACCACGGTGACCGAGCCAGCACCGACCCGCGATCACACCGAACGCATGCTGCGTGGCTTCGGCTACCCGGTCAGCGTCGACGGCGCCACGGCTTCGGTCGAGTCCGGCGGCAAGCTCACCGCGACTCACATCGAAGTGCCGGGCGATATCTCGTCGTCGGCGTTCTTCCTCGTCGCGGCCTCGATCGCCGAGGGTTCCGAGCTGGTGCTCGAGCACGTTGGCATCAACCCGACCCGTACTGGCGTGATCGATATCCTGCGACTGATGGGCGCCGATATCACTCTGGAAAACCAGCGTGAAGTGGGCGGCGAGCCAGTGGCTGACTTGCGCGTGCGGGCAGCTAAACTCAAAGGTATCGAGATTCCGGAAGCGCTGGTGCCGCTGGCGATCGACGAATTCCCGGTCCTGTTCGTCGCGGCTGCATGCGCCGAAGGGCGTACCGTGCTGACCGGTGCCGAAGAGCTGCGGGTCAAGGAGTCCGATCGGATTCAGGTCATGGCGGACGGCTTGCTGGCGCTGGGCGTCAAGTGCGAACCGACCCCGGACGGCATCATCATCGACGGCGGCCAGATCGGCGGCGGTGAAGTGCACGGTCACGGCGACCACCGTATCGCCATGGCCTTCAGCGTTGCCTCGTTGCGCGCTACCGCACCGATCCGCATCCATGATTGCGCCAACGTCGCGACCTCGTTCCCCAACTTCCTCGCGCTGTGCGGGCAAGTCGGCATTCGTGTGGCACAAGAGGCTCAGTCGTGAAAAACATTGCACCGGTCATCACCATCGATGGGCCAAGCGGCTCCGGCAAAGGCACGGTCGCCGGGATTCTGGCCAAGCGTCTGGGCTGGAACCTGCTGGATTCCGGTGCGCTTTATCGCTTGCTCGCGTTTGCTGCGCATAACCATGGCGTCGACCTGACCAATGAAGAGCTGCTGAAGACATTGGCCGCTCATCTGGATGTGCAGTTCATCGCCGCGACCGAAGGTCAGCTGCAGCGGATTATTCTCGAAGGCGACGAAGTCAGCGATGTCATTCGCACCGAAAGCGTCGGTTCCGGGGCCTCGCAAGTGGCTGCGCTGCCCGCCGTACGCGAGGCGCTGCTGCAGCGCCAGCGTGCGTTTCAGGAAGCGCCGGGTCTGGTGGCGGACGGTCGCGACATGGGCACGGTGGTATTTCCGGGTGCACCGCTGAAGATTTTCCTCACCGCCAGTGCCGAGGAGCGGGCGCGCCGTCGATATTTGCAGTTGAAGGGCAAAGTCGAGGGTGTTAGTCTGTCGAGTCTGCTAGATGAGATCCGTGCACGCGATGAGCGTGACACCCAGCGCGCAGTAGCCCCGCTCAAGCCGGCGGCCGACGCGATTCAGCTGGATTCAACGGAGCTTTCCATCGATCAGGTGCTTGAACGCATCATGAGCGAGATCGCCATTCGCGATATCGCCGGGTGACCAAGAAGGCCGCAGGGGACCAGTCATAGTCCTGCGGTGCTTCTTTTAAATGAAACTAACCCACACCGTCTGGGGTGTGGAGATGGGCGTTTACTTCGCCCTCATCTACAGGAATTAAAATGAGCGAAAGCTTTGCGGAACTCTTTGAAGAAAGCCTGAAAACCCTGAACCTTCAGGCAGGCTCCATCATCACCGGTGTTATCGTTGATATCGATTACCAGGCTCGCTGGGTAACCGTTCACGCTGGTCTGAAGTCTGAAGCACTCATCCCGCTTGAGCAGTTCTACAACGATGCTGGCGAACTGAACATCAACGTTGGTGATGAAGTTCACGTTGCTCTGGATTCGGTTGAAGACGGCTTTGGCGAAACCAAGCTGTCCCGTGAAAAAGCCAAGCGCGCTGAATGCTGGATCGTTCTGGAAGCAGCCTTCGCAGCCGAGGAAGTGGTCAAGGGCGTTATCAACGGTAAGGTTAAAGGCGGCTTCACTGTCGACGTTAACGGCATCCGTGCGTTCCTGCCAGGTTCCCTGGTTGACGTCCGTCCAGTGCGCGACACCACGCACCTGGAAGGCAAAGAGCTGGAATTCAAGGTCATCAAGCTGGACCAGAAGCGCAACAACGTTGTCGTTTCCCGTCGCAGCGTCCTCGAAGCCGAGAACTCCGCCGAGCGTGAAGCTCTGCTGGAATCCCTGCAGGAAGGCCAGCAAGTCAAAGGTATCGTCAAAAACCTCACCGATTACGGCGCATTCGTCGATCTGGGTGGCGTGGACGGCCTGCTGCACATCACCGACATGGCCTGGAAGCGCATCAAGCATCCTTCCGAGATCGTCAACGTTGGTGACGAAATCGACGTCAAGGTTCTGAAATACGATCGCGAACGCAACCGTGTTTCCCTGGGCCTGAAGCAACTGGGCGAAGATCCATGGGTTGCTATCAAAGCCCGTTACCCAGAAGGCACTCGCGTTACCGCTCGTGTTACCAACCTGACCGACTACGGCTGCTTCGCTGAGCTGGAAGAAGGCGTTGAAGGTCTGGTACACGTTTCGGAAATGGACTGGACCAACAAGAACATCCACCCTTCGAAAGTCGTACAAGTCGGCGACGAAGTGGAAGTCATGGTTCTGGACATCGACGAAGAGCGTCGTCGTATCTCCCTGGGCATCAAGCAGTGCAAGTCGAACCCATGGGAAGACTTCTCTGGCCAGTTCAACAAGGGCGACAAGATCTCCGGCACCATCAAGTCGATCACCGATTTCGGTATCTTCATTGGTCTGGACGGCGGCATCGACGGTCTGGTTCACCTGTCCGACATCTCCTGGAACGAAGTGGGCGAAGAAGCCGTGCGTCGTTTCAAGAAGGGCGACGAGCTGGACACCGTCATCCTGTCGGTTGACCCGGAGCGCGAGCGCATCTCCCTGGGCATCAAGCAACTGGAAAGCGATCCGTTCTCCGAGTACGTCTCGGTTAACGACAAGGGCGCTATCGTGACCGGTACCGTGAAAGAAGTTGACGCCAAAGGCGCCATCATCGTTCTGGCCGACGACATCGAAGCTACCCTGAAAGCCTCCGAAATCAGCCGTGACCGCGTTGAAGACGCGCGCAACGTTCTGAAAGAAGGCCAGGAAGTTGAAGCCAAGATCATCAGCGTTGATCGCAAGAGCCGCGTAATCCAGCTCTCGATCAAGTCGAAAGACGATGCTGAAGAGAAAGAAGCCATCCAGAGCCTGAAAGCAGCTCCGGAAGGTGAAGCAGCTGACACCACTATGGCGGCACTGCTGCGTCAAGCAATGGCCAAACAGAACTAAGTTCTGCTTGATCATTAAAAAGGGCGACTTCGGTCGCCCTTTTTTGTGCCTGCGATTTGGCTCTTGTACGTCCGTGCATGAAACCAATGGCTTCGCCTGTGGGTCTGTTTCTTTAATCGGATCAATCGCCTATTCGCGACTAAGCTTGATCTTGAGTATTAGTCGTCAGGCTTGCCTGGCATAAGGAAGTGGATGAACAAGTTATTTGTTGTTGCGGTGGTCCTGGCGCTGGCAGGTTGCACCACCAGCGCGAAAACCCATGCGGTGCGCGGCGTCAGTGGTATCGAGGTCGATTGCTCCGGGTTGGGTTCCGGTTGGGAAAAGTGCCAGAAGCGTGCAGCGAAGGAGTGCAAAGGTATGGGCTACAAGGTCATCACCCGCTCTGATGATGCGAAAGATGAAGATGAATACCCGTTTGGCTTCAATCCCGCAGGCTTTGTAACCCGGACCATGCTGGTGATGTGTCGTTAAGTGAGCAGCGATCCGACTCGCTAGGAAATGCCCTGAAAATGGGCGTTTTGACCGCGGGAGATATATGTCAATCCCTGGGCTGTTCAAATTCTTCCGGGCATGCTAAAACCTTTCAAGCGCTGATCTAGCTGCTTGAAAAAGAAGGGAAAAATATGACGAAGTCGGAGTTGATCGAACGAATTGTCACCCATCAAGGGCTACTCTCATCCAAGGATGTGGAGCTGGCCATCAAGACCATGCTTGAACAAATGTCTCAGTGCCTCGCCACCGGTGATCGTATCGAGATCCGTGGTTTCGGCAGCTTCTCCCTGCACTACCGCGCGCCGCGCGTCGGCCGCAATCCCAAAACCGGCCAGTCGGTAAGTCTGGACGGTAAATTCGTTCCGCACTTCAAGCCGGGCAAGGAATTACGTGATCGCGTGAACGAAGAAGAGGAGGAGGGCGCTTGATCTTCGCTATTCAAATTCAAGGGGGCGTGAATGCGTAACCTGAAACGCATACTGCTTGGCGTTTTTCTTCTGCTGATGGTTCTGGTTGTGCTGGCGTTTGTGCTGGAAAACCAGCAATCGGTTTCGCTTTTGTTTCTGGGTTTTTCCGGCCCGCAGTTGCCGGTGTCGGTTGTTGCAGTGTTGGCGTTGCTGATTGGTATGTTGATTGGTCCTGTGTTGGGCTGGTTTCTGGGGCGCTCGTCCAGAGCTGCACGCAAGCGAGTGGTGTGAAAACGACAGGCGCACGGCATCTGTCGAAATTGCGCCTCAGCCTGTCTTTATCCATTAGTAAAAGCATCATTAAGCTGTAAAATGCGTCCCTTGTTCGATCGTGCCTTAATGCATGTCGATTCAGACTGACTCTGACGGATGCCAACTGATAGTGGCTTCTGCATTCATGGATTAGACCGCGCTCTCTGGCAGCGCTGTCCGCAGCTCAAGGGTATCGCTTCGCGTGAAAATTCTAGTTACCGGCGGCGCCGGCTTCATTGGCTCGGCAGTCATCCGTCACATCATCTCCAACACTTCCGATGCAGTCGTTAACGTCGACAAGCTGACGTACGCCGGCAATCTGGAGTCCCTGGCAGAGGTCAGCCAGAATTCGCGTTATGCCTTCGAGCGCGTCGATATCTGCGATCGTGATCAGATCGACCGTGTCCTGCGTGAACACCAGCCCGATGCAATCATGCACCTCGCGGCAGAATCCCACGTCGATCGCTCGATTTCCGGCCCGTCCGAATTCGTCCAGACCAACATCATCGGCACCTACACGCTGCTCGAAGCCGCGCGCCACTACTGGGCTGCGCTGGATGACACGCGCAAGGCCAACTTCCGCTTCCACCACATTTCGACTGACGAAGTTTACGGAGACCTCGAAGGTCCGGAAGACCTCTTCACCGAAACCACCCCTTACCAGCCAAGCTCGCCATACTCGGCCAGCAAGGCCAGCTCCGACCACCTGGTCCGTGCCTGGGCCCGCACTTACGGCTTGCCGACACTGGTCACCAACTGCTCGAACAACTACGGCCCATGCCACTTCCCTGAGAAGCTGATCCCGCTGATCATCCTCAACGCGCTGGAAGGCAAACCGCTGCCGGTGTACGGCAAAGGCAACCAGGTTCGTGACTGGCTGTATGTCGAAGATCACGCGCGCGCGCTTTATAAAGTCGTCACTGAAGGCGTCATCGGCGAGACCTACAACATCGGCGGTCATAACGAAAAACAAAACATTGAGGTAGTGCATACCCTGTGTGCGTTGCTCGATGAGTTGCGTCCTGATTCTGCCCATCGTCCGCATGCCAGCCTGATTACTTATGTTCAGGATCGTCCTGGACATGACGTGCGTTATGCAATCGATGCGAGCAAGATTCAGCGTGAGCTGGGTTGGACTCCGAAAGAGACTTTCGAGACTGGTATTCGTAAGACTGTCGAGTGGTATCTGAATAACACTGAGTGGGTTGAGCACGTGAAGAGCGGCAGCTACCAGCAGTGGATTGATCAGAACTATGCGGATCGCTCGAATAAAGCATGAAGATCCTACTCCTAGGAAAGAACGGTCAGGTGGGCTGGGAGCTGCAACGTTCCCTGGCTCCGCTAGGTGAACTGGTCGCTCTTGATCGTCACCTTGTTGATGGCCTCTGCGGTGATCTGTCGAATCTTGAATCCTTGCGTGCAACGATTCGTCAGATAAAGCCCGACGTTATTGTTAATGCTGCTGCTTATACGGCGGTTGATAAAGCTGAGTCGGAAACCGAATTGGCAGATCGCGTAAACGGACTCGCGAGCGGCGTCATGGCGGAAGAAGCCGCAGCGTCGGGCGCATGGCTGGTTCACTACTCAACGGATTATGTTTTCAGTGGTCAAGGCGTCACGCCATGGCAGGAGACAGACCCTGTTGCGCCGGTGAACCATTACGGCGCCAGTAAGCTCACCGGTGAGCAGGCAATTATCGCATCGGGTTGTAAGTATCTGATCTTTCGTACTAGCTGGGTTTACGGAGCTCGCGGCAACAACTTTGCGAAGACCATGCTGCGCTTGGCGAAAGATCGCGAAGCGTTGAGCGTGATTGCGGATCAGATCGGAGCACCGACAGGTGCTGATCTGATTGCTGATGTAACGGTGTTGGCTATCCAGCAAGTTCTGAGGCGTCCAGAGCTGGCCGGTCTCTATCATCTAGCCGCTGCTGGTGAAGTGTCCTGGCATGGCTATGCCAGTCATGTCATTGACTTCGCAAAATCCCAAGGCGAGGAATTGGCTGTGACAACGGTCAATCCTATCGAGACCACTGCCTATCCGACACCTGCGCATCGCCCTCTGAACTCACGTTTGAATACTCAGAAGCTGCGCGACAATTTTTCTCTACACTTGCCGGATTGGCAAAGTGGTGTAACCCGAATGCTTAGGGAAGTTCTGAACAAATGACCACGACAAATCGTAAAGGCATCATCCTCGCCGGTGGTTCGGGCACCCGACTGCACCCGCTGACTCTTGGTGTGTCCAAGCAGATGCTGCCGATCTACGACAAGCCGATGATTTTTTATCCGTTGTCAGTGCTGATGCTTGCCGGGATGCGCGAGATTCTGATTATTTCTACCCCTGAAGACTTGCCTTGTTTTCGCAAGCTTCTGGGGGACGGAAGTCTGTATGGCATCAAATTGACTTATGCCGAACAGCCAAGTCCCGATGGCTTGGCGCAGGCTTTTATCATTGGCGAAGAATTCATCGGCAATGATCCTTGCTGTTTGATACTGGGCGATAACATTTTTTACGGTCAGCATTTCTCCGACAATCTGCGTTCAGCGACCAACCAGCAGCGAGGCGCAACGGTATTCGGTTATCACGTTTCCGATCCGGAACGTTTTGGTGTTGTCGAGTTCGATGCCTCCGGCCGTGCGCTGAGCATCGAAGAGAAGCCGCTGAAGCCGAAATCCAGCTACGCGGTAACTGGCCTGTATTTCTACGACAATCAGGTGGTTCGGATTGCCAAGAGCATTCAACCTTCAGAGCGTGGAGAGCTTGAGATCACTGATGTCAATCGTGCCTATCTTGAACAGAAATCACTGAATGTTGAAATGCTGGGTCGTGGTTTCGCATGGCTTGATACTGGCACGCACGATTCCTTGCTGGAGGCCAGTCACTTCGTCCACACCATCGAGCAGCGCCAAGGCTTGAAAGTTGCGTGCCTGGAAGAGATTGCTTTCAATAACGGATGGATTGACGACGAACAGCTGGCCAAGCAGGCCGACAGCCTGAAGAAAACCGGCTATGGACAGTATCTGCAGAAACTCCTGGATTCCAGCACTCGCTGAGATCCGTTGTCCCGTTCACTTTCTCAGAACCGTGCAAGCAGGAATGGAATGCCAGTAACAACTCCCCGGGTTGCAGTTTTGCTGGCTGCCTACAACGGAATGCAATGGATTGAAGAGCAACTGGCTTCAATCCTCGCTCAATCCGCGGTGCAGATCACCATTTACATCAGTGTTGATGCCTCTGACGATGGTACGGAGGTATGGTGCGCAGATTGCGCCGCCCGACATACTAATGTCTTTCTGTTACCGGCGGGTATTCGGTTCGGCGGGGCATCGCGCAATTTTTTCCGGCTGATCCGCGACGTGGACTTGCAGGAGTATGACTATGTCTCCTTCGCCGATCAGGATGATGTCTGGCATGAGGACAAACTTGAGCGGGCGATCTCCTTGATGCGAGAGCGTGGAGTGGATGCGTACTCTAGCAATGTCACCGCGTTCTGGGAAAACGGCAGGACTCAGTTGCTCAACAAGGCGCAACCTCAGACGCGCTGGGATTTCCTTTTCGAAGCGGCCGGCCCGGGTTGTACCTATGTGCTGAGCGCACCGCTGGTGCGGGCGATGAAACATTCGATGTTGATGCAATGGAGTGAGTTGCAAAAAGTCAGCCTGCACGATTGGTATTGTTACGCCTTCGCTCGCAGCCACTGCTTTCGCTGGTATATCGATCCCCATCCTTCGATGGAATATCGACAACACGAACGTAACCAGGTTGGGGCGAACACTGGCCTCAATACGATGATTGCCCGTTATAAAACCATTCACGATGGCTGGTGGTTCACCCAGGTTGCGTTGATCGCACGTCTGACGGGGCAAGCTGGCGACCCCTTCGTCGGCTCGTGGCTACCACTGCGTCGTTGGCAATTGATCAGGCTTTCGTTTTCGGCTTGGCGCTGTCGTCGCCGGATCAGGGATCGTGTGTTGTTTTTCCTCATCTGCTGGGCGACAGCCCTTGCCGGGAAATCCGCACAATGAGCGCGCCAAGAGTCTGGGTGACCGGGGCGAGCGGATTTGTCGGCGAGGCGCTGGTAATGCACTTGTTGCTAGGGCGAAAGTTTGCGCCGGTAGCGGCTGTGCGTGGCGGTACGCGTCTACTCGGTTTGTGCCCTATTGTGCGATTTGAACTGGGAGCAACCTCGCCTGCGCAGTTGGTCGGTATACACATCGTCGTACATGCGGCTGCCAGAGTACATGTCATGCAAGAAACTGCGGACGATGCATTGGCCGAATTTCGTCGCATAAATGTCGATGGCACCCTGCAATTGGCCCGCTCGGCTGCCCAAGCCGGGGTCAAGCGTTTCGTTTTCATCAGCTCAATCAAGGTCAATGGTGAGAGCACGCCTCCCGGACGTCCTTTCACGGCGCAGGATATACCGGAACCGCAGGATCCTTATGGGATTTCCAAGCTCGAAGCGGAGCGCGCGTTGCGGTTGCTTGGCAGTGAAACCGGAATGGAGATTGTGATCATTCGCCCGCCACTGGTTTATGGCCCCGGAGTAAAGGCCAATTTTCTCAGTCTGCTCAACTGGCTCGACAGGGGGATGGTTCTGCCCTTAGGCGGCATTCGCAACCAACGCAGCATGGTCGCGCTTGGCAATCTGGTCTCGTTGATCGAGACCTGTCTCGGTCATCCGGCTGCGGCTGGGCAAACCTTTCTGGTTAGCGACGGCAGTGATTTTTCGACACCTGGCCTGCTGCGTCGATTGGCTTCGGCCTTAGGGAAAAAGGCGCGCTTGCTGCCTGTTCCTTCGTTGCTGCTGCTGGTCTGTGCAGCCGCCGTGGGCAAGCGCGCTGTGGCTCAGCGAGTCTGTGAATCGTTGCAGGTGGATATCAATAAAAACCGCGAGATGCTGGGCTGGGTGCCGCCGATTGATGTGGACATTGCCATGCGTCGTACAGCAGGCCATTTTCTGGATAGGCATAAATGATTATTGGTGGTTTGTTGCTTCTTGCCATTTTCTTGCTGTCTTGGGTGTCGACTTGGGGGATGCGACATTACGCGTTGTCCAAAAGTCTGATGGATATTCCCAATGAGCGCAGTTCGCACTCGGTAGCGACCCCTCGAGGGGGGGGAGTGGCTATCGTCTTCGGCTTCCTCTTGGCCCTGCCCATTTTCGGCTGGCTGGGGTTGATGGATCATGCTGCGCTGGCCGCCATGTCAGGCAGTGGGTTGCTGGTTGCGCTGATCGGCTTTGCCGACGATCATGGGCACATCGCTGCAAGATGGCGGTTGCTCGGACATTTTCTTGCGGCGATTTGGGCTCTGTTCTGGTTGGGTGGGCTGGCTCCTATTGCGGTGTTGAACGGCACCATTGATCTGGGTTGGATGGGCCATGCAATTGCGGCGGTGTATCTGGTTTGGATGCTCAATCTCTATAATTTTATGGATGGCATTGACGGGCTGGCGAGTGCCGAGGCGCTGTGTGTGTGCTTGGGCATTGCACTGGTTTACGCGTTGATCGGCGAAGTCGAGCCAATCTGGAGCGTGCTGGCGATGAGTGCGGCGGTTGGCGGTTTTATGTGCTGGAACTACCCACCCGCACGAATCTTCATGGGGGATGCCGGCAGCGGTTTTTTGGGCATTGCCCTCGGGATTCTGTCGCTGGATGCGGCAACCCGTTTACCAGAGCTGTTGTGGAGCTGGGTCATTCTTCTTGGCGCATTCGTGGTTGATGCAACCTTGACGCTGTGCAGGCGACTGCTCAACGGTGAAAAGGTCTATCAGGCCCATCGCAGTCATGCCTATCAATACGCGGCGCGACACTTTAAAAGCCATAAGGCAGTCACCCTGGCGGTAACCGGATTGAACCTCTGCTGGTTGATGCCGTGGGCGGTCGTGGTGGCGTTGGGCGTTGTGCCAGGAGTGGCCGGGCTGATCGCCGCTTATATACCGTTGTTCTGGTTGGCTATCCGATTCAAGGCCGGCACTCGGGAAAAGCCGCCAATCTCGTGAGGCCAGGCCGGGCGTGGGAGCTTGTATCGGATAATGCTATGATTCGCGACCCCGTACGGGGAGGCAACGGAAGCGCAGGCGTCATGCATCCTGGTGGTCGACTTATAAATCCCTTTCAGTGCCTTACGTGACAATCCAGTCAATTTCATGTTGATCAGTTAATAAGTGTTGGAGCAGTACTAAATGCAGCATAAGGATAATAATTTAAACCTGCTTCGGCTGATTGCTGCGTTGATGGTTCTTTACGCACACTCGTTCGCCTTCTATGGCAATCCACCTGCCGGATTTCTGGGATTGACCTCCTACGGGGGCCTGGGTATCGACATCTTCTTCATAATCAGCGGTTATCTGATCGTCAAGAGCTGGGATTTCACGCCT
This sequence comes from Pseudomonas sp. Leaf434, assembly GCF_001425545.1. Lineage (NCBI taxonomy): Bacteria > Pseudomonadati > Pseudomonadota > Gammaproteobacteria > Pseudomonadales > Pseudomonadaceae > Pseudomonas > Pseudomonas sp. Leaf434. Next base: position 419,709 of record NZ_LMQZ01000008.1, read on the forward strand.
TCAGCCGCCAACTTTCTAATTAAGCGATCACTGCGGATTTTTCCAGCGCTGATCGTGGTTGTGCTGATCAGCATGTTTATTCTGGGGCCGATGTTTACAACATTAACGACCAGAGAATACTTTGCTCACCCGCAGTTCTGGCCTTATCTGAAAAACATCATCCTAAACCCGGTGTTTTACCTGCCCGGTGTGCTTGAGCAAGCCAGGGTAGCCAACGCTGTAAACGGTTCGTTGTGGAGCCTGCCTGTCGAGTTCTTCATGTATTTAGTCGTTATGGCGCTAGGGCTGTTTTTTCGCAGTAGCCGCTGGGTCTATGCTGTGGCGACGGCGCTGTTCGCAATGGCTGTTGTTTTCTGGGTTTGGCGCGATGCTTCCATGAAGGTTGTCTACGGCACTGATGTGCGTCAGATTTTCCTAACTGGTATCTACTTTCTGATCGGCGGTTGCTACGCAAAATGGCGACTCGAGCGTTGGTTCAATCTCTCCGGCGTTTGCGTAATGGTTGTCGCGACTATCTTGTTGGCCCCTTACGCCCCGATCTCCACCATCGTCTTGTGGCTTACCTTGCCCTATGTAGTTTTGGCCTACGGTCTGTCCAGCAGCTGGTTGGGAACACTGATCAACAAAGTGGGTGACTGCTCTTATGGTGTCTATATATACGCGTTCCCTGTGCAACAGTTCGTATTGCTGAAGTATCCGAATATCTCTTACGGAATGTACTTGTTTGTCACCGTGCTGATCACTCTGGTACTCGGCTACTGCTCATGGCACTTGATTGAAAAACGTATCTTGAAGTTCAAGCCAAAGGATAAGAGTCGCCTCGCCGGCAAGTCCCCAGATGATCACGGGGCTGCCTCCGTAGATGTTGAAGGGCGAGTGAAAACAATTAACCAGAATATTTGATGACCGAGCAGGGCGCAGGCGGTGTTGTGAAGATGGTACGCGCGGAGAATTTTATGATGTTTTCGGGAAATGGGCGATTTTTACAGGGACTCGAGCACGCAGTGTTCAGTATGACATTCCCGGAATCGCAACGTGTTCAGCTCCTCACCAGATCTGAGCTCAACGACACGGGTGGGGCGCATGGTAGCCACGTTATGGATTCTTTAACGGTTGCCCGTCTGCGAATCACGGAGTGAGTATTTGATGCAAAATTTCTCAGCAACACCGACGGAGCTTATCGCGAGCTTATGGCGGCATAGAAACCTGATCAAGTCGTTTGTACAGCGTGATGTTCTTGGTCGCTACCGCGGATCGTTCATGGGGATTATTTGGTCATTCCTCAATCCGCTGTTCATGTTGGTAGTATATACGTTCTTTTTCAGCGTTATTTTCAAGGCGCGCTGGGGAAGTGGTAGCGACTCGAAGACGGAGTTTGCTCTCATATTGTTCTCGGGATTAATGGTTTTCAGTCTATTCGCGGAGTGTGTAAACCGAGCGCCCGGTCTTATCCTTGGTAATCCAAACTACGTAAAGAAAGTGGTATTTCCCCTTGAAGTTTTGCCTTGGGTGAATATGGGGTCGGCCCTTTTTCATGGTGCGATCAGTCTCAGCGTGTGGATGTTGGCTTACATTATTTTCTTTGGTGTACCTCACCTTACAGTGCTGTATTTGCCCTTAGTCTTGCTGCCATTGATTTTCTTCGTCATGGGTGTCAGCTGGGCGCTCGCATCATTAGGCGTGTACCTGCGTGACGCGGCGCAATTTGTTGGCATCGTGACCAGTACTCTGATGTTCCTATCTCCAATTTTCTATCCTGTCACTGCGCTGCCGGAGCGCTACAGGGGCTTGCTCTATCTGAACCCGTTGACGCCTGTCATCGAACAGACACGAGACGTGCTGTTCTGGGGAAATATTCCCGATTTCAAGATCCTCGGTATCTATCTGATCATTACTTTAATCATCGCGTGGTTGGGCTTCGCCTGGTTCCAGAAGACACGCAAGGGGTTCGCTGATGTCCTCTGAGATTTCTATCAAGGTCGAGAATCTGAGTAAGTGCTATCAAATATACGACCAGCCTCGGGATCGCCTGAAGCAATTTGTTATGCCTCCTATTCGGCGTGCCGCCGGTAGAGCACAGAAGCAGTACTTCCGAGAGTTCTGGGCATTAAGAAATGTTTCGTTCGAAGTGAAAAAAGGCGAAACCGTGGGCATTATCGGTCGTAACGGCAGTGGTAAATCGACGCTGTTACAAATGATATGTGGAACACTGCAGCCAACCCAAGGCAGTGTAAAAACCGCAGGGCGCATTGCCGCGCTGCTGGAGCTCGGGTCGGGATTTAATCCAGAGTTCAGCGGTCGTGAAAACGTCTACATGAATGCCGGGATTCTCGGCTTGACGAAAAGCGAAATTGACGACCGCTACGAAGCGATATTGGAATTTGCCGAAATCGGCGAGTTTATCGAGCAACCGGTAAAAACATATTCGAGTGGCATGTATGTACGCTTGGCATTCGCGGTCATCGCCAATGTTGATGCAGATATTCTGGTTATCGATGAAGCCTTGGCTGTCGGCGACATCTTCTTCACTCAAAAGTGCATGCGCTTTCTGGCTGAGTTCAAGAAGCGCGGCACCATTCTTTTCGTCACCCACGATACTAGCAGTGTCATGAGTCTTTGTGAGCGGGCGGTGTGGCTCCAGGCCGGTGATCGCAAGGCCTACAGCGACTCCAAGTCTGTTTGCCAGGCTTACCTTGCCGAGTATTACGCTTCCTCTGGCTCCGTTTCATTAGAGATTCCTCCGAAAGTCCATTCCACCCCAGTAATGCAGGATTTCCGCGACGTCCGACAGGATTTTATTAATCATTCCTCGATAAGAAACGACCTCGAAATTTTCAGATTCAAGGGCGATGGCGAGAAATTCGGCCTGAGCAAGGCGCATGTTGTGGATGTCTATCTCACCGATGATGGAGGCGGACCAGTGTCTTGGTTTGTCGGTGGGGAATTAGTTGTGCTAGTGGTAAAAGCACATGCGGAAATCGATCTCGATCAACCGATCGTCGGCTTTTTGGTGAAAGACAAGAACGGCCAACATTTGTTCGGTGAGAACACTTATCTGACGTTCGTCGAGAACTCGGTAAAGGTCTGCGGTGGCAGGGATTTCACTGCCAGCTTCAAGTTCAGAATGCCAATTATGCCTTCAGGTGATTACACGATTGGTGTCGCGATAGCGAACGGCACGCAAGACAATCACGTCATCCATAGCTGGGTGCATGACGCTATTGCTTTTAAATCTCACAGCACCAGCGTGTCAACGGGTTTGGTTGGCATTCCAATGATTGACATTGAGTTACAAGCTAATGGATAACAAATATGAATTCTCTTATGAACCCGTCAGTGTCTACGCGAGCGCTGTCAGCCTCATAAAAGATCTTACATGTACCGGGGCCATCCATCTTGACTTGGGTTGTGGTTACGCCGCTATCGCACGACAAATTGAAAAGCTAGGTGCTCGTTATGTCGGCTTTGATGCAAATGCCGAAAGTGTCAGAGCGCTTCATAGTAACGGCGTTGAGGCGTATGAGTTGAACCTGAGCGAGTGGGATCAGGCAATCGCTCAGTTCAAAACGCTTTGTGAGAATTACTCAGTTATTACCATTTCGATGTTGGACGTCATCGAGCATCTGGATTACGACTGTGGTTTATTAAGCCGAATCAAGGACTCTTTCAAGCCCGAGCAGAAAGTATCATTGGTTCTATCGGTTCCCAACTCGTCTCATGTAGACGTGTCAGTCAAGATGCTAGCGGGGTCGTTCAACTATCTGAACACCGGCCTGTTGGACAAGACCCACACCGTTGTGTATACCGAGGACAACTTATCGGTTGTGACTCGAAAGAATGGGTGGAAACAAGTTGCCGCCAATGACTATCATCTGGAATTCACCGAGCAATTCGTAAACCAACCGTCTGTTCTTCTCAATAGGGATGGGGGGCTTGGCCATGACTTGCGCCAGCTTAAAACGCTGCTGGATCCAAGCTGTGACGTGTACCAGTTTGTTAGAGCTTACGTACCTGATGAGCGAGTCGCCAACGAAGCAGATTCCCGGCTCCTGGCTAAGGATTTGTCACTGACGTTGATTATCCCTGAGTCTGTTGAGTCTGCAGCAGTACAGGACCTTGTTTCTAGACTGTCATTGATCGAAAACAAGACAAGTGTGCAATTGGTGTTGCCGAATCGGGTTGCGGATACTATATCGAGCGACTTTGCCGTTACTCGTTATCAAGAGGGCAAACTAGAGCAAGTTATCGCTCTGTCGCTTGCGACGCGGTACTGGTTATTTGTCGCAAATCCGGAGGATGTCTGTGAAGTCGCTCTGAATTCGCTGTTGACGACCTACGATGATTCCCGCGGTATGCCGGTGATCGCATTGATATCTGATGAAATAGACGAAGTTAAGGGCCAGTTTGAACTTTTGACTGCTTTCGGAAACAGCGTTTCGTGGCGAGTGATTTTTCCTACTCAGTATTTCGCGCATTTCAAAGATCACGAGTTTATAGCTAACGATGCTGGCTGGAAAAATTTCACCCGGCGCGCAGCGTTGACCTGTGGCATGGCCCGTGTTTCGGTTGATTTTGCTAACAGGCCTGCACCGTTTATTCCTTCTGTAGACAAAGTGGCTGTGCTTTCACAGGTGCTGTCGGATTCCAAGGCGCGTGCATTGGTGATTCGATCCAACGAATTGGCAAACGCGGTGGTCAATGAACTTGAATATGCAGTGCAAGCATCCGAGCGCCTTGCTTCCGAACTGACTGTTGAATCTCAACGCCTTACATCGGAATCCCAGCGTCTTAGCTTAGAACTGGAAGAGCGCAATCGTCAAATCAAGGAAATGCTGGCCAGTAATTCATGGGCCATCACGACGCCTCTGCGTAATTATCGTCGATACATAACTCGGATAAATGATCTATGCCGGGCGATTATGCGTCGAGATGTGGCGATCATTATGCAGTTTGCTCGTACAATATATTTGAAGTTTTCCTCGCTAAGGACTGTATGGTCAATTTATCAATCTGCCAAACTGAAGATAATGCGAGTTGTACAGGATAAATCTATTTCCAAGAATAATGCGCATGCTTTGGCTGACTTATCTAATCGGCGCTTCCAGGAAAGTGCAAATTTTCGTCCAGATCAGACCGTAGAAATATTGCCAGAAATTGATATTTCAGTTGTCTCATACAACAGCTCTCGCTGGGTGGAGAATTTTCTCACAACGCTCGTCTCACAAAATTTTCCGCTTTCCAAGATACACTTGAAGGTAGTGGATAATGGTTCTGCGGATAACACGGTAGAACTCTTTGAGCGCTACTTCGAAACTAATTCCAGTAAGTTCGCCAGTGTAGAAGTCATTCAACACGCTAATAACGGCTTCGGCGCAGGTCATGATCGAGCTATCAGAGCGGGACGCTCCAGCTTTTGCCTGGTTGTAAATCTGGATCTCGAGTTTCTACCGGATTCGATTGAAAAAGCTGTTCACGCCGCGATGAATGATGCAGATACCTCTGCGGCGAGTTGGGAGTTTCGGCAGATTCCTTATGAGCATCCGAAGTATTATGACCCCGTTACATTGGAAACCAATTGGTCATCGCACGCATGCATTCTTTTGAAGCGGGAAGCCTATGAGCGGTGCGGCGGTTACGACCATGCCATTTTCATGTACGGTGAGGACGTGGAGTTTTCTTATCGGCTTCGTTCCTTCGGTTATTCACTCAAATATCTGCCGTCTGCGACCGTTATTCATTACACTTACGAGGAGGCCGGGGAAATAAAGCCCTTGCAGTTCACCGGTAGCGTACTCGGTAATGCATACATTCGCCTGCGGTACGGCTCGTGGTCGGATCGAATAATGGCTTTCGTGTTGTATGCCGGGTTGTTTATCTACCCGTCGCAATTCACCGGCTCGAAAAAACTCCTGCTGAAAAATGTTCCGAAGCTGCTCCGGAATATTCCGCACTTTTTGGGAGGGCGCGGCGATGCTAATGCTAAGTTTCCCCTCCGCGGTTATGACTACGAGCTCATCCGAGATGGGGCATTCTGGGAAGTTCAGGCAATTGATCCTTCCAAGGTGCTTCCACGGGTGACAATCATTACACGTACTTATCGTGGACGTGGTGCTTTCCTCAAGCAGGCAATGCAAAGCGTTTTCAATCAGACGTATCCGAATATCGAGTTGCTCATCGCCGAAGACGGTGGTGATACCCAGAAATCGTTGGTAGAGACATTGTCAGCGTTTGCCCCTTCAACCGTGGACGTTAGATTTTTGGCAAATGAAAAAATCGGACGGTCAGGCGTGGGTAATGCCGGAATGGCAACTGCCTCAGGCGAATATTTGATGTTCCTGGATGACGACGACTTGTTGTTCGCCGACCATGTCGAAATTCTAATGCAGTGCCTTAATGCAGATAGTTCTCTCGACGCAGCCTATAGCCTGGCCTTCGAGGTCACTACTAACGTTAGTGAAGACAAGTCTTCTTACGTCGAGGAATTGCTCTATACGCCTTCCGTTTTTCGGCAGGTTTGGGATTACGAAGTGATGAAGCGTCACAATTTCATCCCGATCCAATCGATTCTTTTCAAGAAAAGCCTCTACGCTCGCTGGGGAGGTTTTGATCTTGAACTGGATCAATTGGAAGACTGGAACTTGTGGTTGCGCTATGGCTATGAAGGAAATTTCAAATTTGTGGAAAAGACTACATCCTTGTTCCGCACTCCGGCGAATGCGGACGTACGAGCTGAGCGCCATGCGATGCTGCATGATGCATACAACATGGCGCTGAGCAGTGCTAATGCCCATATCCTGAAGATTGCTGGGTAATCGTGGACGATGACACAAGGTGATTGATTTTCATCGGAATAGAACATGAAGGGACACGCAAGTGTCCTTTTTCGTTTCCCGGTTTCTATCAGGCGTAGTGCATAGTCTGGTATCTTTGCGAGTTTAGCTCGGACGGTGCTGGGGATATGGCATAAGGTGGAGAGTGCTACGGTAGCATTCATGAGCCTTCTTGCCGAGTTTTCTCATCACGTTTTTGCCGCCTTTAAAACGTATGCGTTCCATCAACCATATTGAAAGCCGTCACGTGATCCCGGATGCTGCGTTCTTGATTCTGTTTATTGAGTCCATCCGCCATGTGTACGACCCAATGCCAAAATCGTAATCATCTGTCGCCAACATACAGCCCTCGAATTCCGAAAATCCCCTTTAGGCAATGTGGCTAGATTAATAAAGTCAACCCTGCCCAAATCGCGATCGGACCTATCTGGTTCAGAATACGTTCGCGACGAGTTTGGTTATTTTAAGCTGCATACTCGACGCCGGTGAGGGGCCCGATGTCATCGAGCTTATCGTTTGGTCATTGCGGGTCGGGTATTACACTGACTCTGGAAGTCTTTTTCAGGGATGGCTCAGGGTGACATGCAAAGGTGTGAACTATCCTCATCCTTCAGGCTGGATTGACGGAGTTCAGGAATGTACACTACTGCTCGCTCAACGCCGCCACGAGGCCGTCTAATCAGAACATAAGGCGTTGTCATCTGTATTTTGAGTTCTCTGGTGTGAGATTCAAGGCTCTACCCATGGCTCTCGGCCTAACGTTTCGCTCATTCTATGAATTTAGTGGGTTTTGAAGTGATCGATTTATTATTGATGTGGTTGGTTGTCTTTGGCTGGGTGTCATTGGCTTCTTTTTCAATCGCCGGTGCCTCTCGCGCAGGATATAATCGAGCAGAGTATATTTGTGCCTGCTCCGGAATTATGATTTCGCTTTATTTATTTGCCTGTCTGCAGATTCTCTCCCTCGGCATTATTTTTGTAAATGTTATAGGGGCTCTAGGGTGTGGGTTCGCGTTATGGAACTTAATGTATGAAGAAGATAATAAGTGGATTGTCATTCGAACCGGTGTCGAATTGTCAGTCATCTTCGCTATCGCATTTTTCGCATCCTGGGGTGCTGAGTATTGGACTTGGGACGAGTTTTCGCACTGGGGTGCTCAGATTGAATATCTAAATGCTCAGAAGAACATCCCGACCGAATCCGGCGTGCTTCTCTTTCCAAACTATATTCCCGGAATATCACTGTTTCGGTACTTTGGAGAGATTATGCTTCACGGCACCGGATTAAGCGCGTCATATTTCCTGTCTTGGGTTATGGCGTTGTCTGGTTTATATACAGTTGCATATTCGGAATCCAAATACAGATTTCTAGCAACCGCTATCGCCGTTTTTTTTGCGTATTTGATTTTTTTTCAATCGCTTGTTTCGACCTTGTATGTTGATCCGTTGCAGGCGATCTTTTTTTTATGCGCTTTAAAGTATGCGCATGAGAAAACTTCAGATGCGTTCAGGGTTGTTGTTGTGTTGTGTGTGTCATTAGTGTTAATGAAGCATGTTGGTTTAATATTCTCCCTTTTTGTTTTGGTGTATTTCACTGCTGTAAGGGTTTTTCTATGTGAGGAGAAACCTGCTCATGTATTGCCGCGCGCTCTGTGCTTGGCTGGTTTAATATTTACTTCATATTTTAGCTGGGCCATTTATGTTAGTGTCTATGATTTGTCGATCGGCGTTGTTGATGTTTCTAAATTAACGGTCGGGGATGGAGTTTTCGCAAACTTATGGAGCGGCTTATTAATAGTCTTGAGTAATAAATTCATACATGCAGGATTTATCGAACCTTTTTATTTGACGGGTTATGATTTTAAGTCAGCGCCTGTGTGGGCTTTTATCGCAGCTATATTCGCTTTGAGCGCAATTTTTGTTTATGGAAACTCTAGTTCTTTGCGTAATAAGCTGTTGGCAGTCGGTCTTCTGGTGTCGACCAATGTAAGTTATACGTTGTTTTTGGCTTATATTGCTGCTGTAACGCCTTGGGGATTAGATCCATATTCATTTGCAAGATATTTGATGGTCACGTTGTTTGCAACTTTTTTTATGCAGTTTATAATGGTGCGGAATCATATTTCGAAATTAGCAATTGCTCTTTTTGTCGTCTCGGTAGTTTCGTTTAGTGTGGTTGTAAGTCCCTCGTTGACCTCAGTTTTTGTGTCTGATAAAAGACCTCCCGTTATGGTAAACGAAGAGTATCGCTTGAAAGCTGAAACTCTTAAAAAATACGCAAATGAAACAGATCTTGTTTGGTATGTAAATGACCAGAATATAACTCTAGGCTATTTTGTATTCAGAATGAAAGCAATGCCATTGAAATTTGTTGCGTATTCCGCGGGCTATGATATCTATCATAACAATAATCTGGAGCGTGGAATTAACCTGGACTACCGACAGCATCTCTTCGCGCGGAAGCTATGCAGTGTAAATTATATATATATAGATAAAATGCCATACTTGTTCTGGAACCAATTTTCTAAGTTTTTTGATGTTCCGAATGGTACCTTATATAAGGTTGTACCTAGCGGCGTTAAAACCTGTAGTGCCAAATTAGTTACAAAGTGAGAGGTTTCGTTATGAGAGACATACTTTTTCTCTTAATATATGTTTTTGGAATGGTGCTTGGTCAGGTTCTCTTCAAAAGAGTCGCAATTGCCATTTCAACTCATGGTAGTATTTACGCCATTGGCGGCGCACTATTGATGAGTTTTGAGTTTTTTCTGGCTATAGGTATTTATGGCCTCCTGACGATCTACTGGATTTGGCTCCTACGGTCAATATCTATATCGTACGCATACCCATTTGTTTCTCTTTCAATCGCAATTATGGTGTTCTTGGGGTGGTGGCTTTGGGGTGAAAAAATTAACTGGTTTCATATTTCCGGTGTTTTTTTCATATTGGTCGGAGTTATTCTTGTTGGTGTTTCGGGTGATTGACTTATGAAAGAAGTTTGGATTGTAATCGCAGCATATAATGAAGCGAGCGTTATTGCGCGTGTCGTTGAAGAGGTTCGTCTGGTTTTTGAGAACGTTGTTGTTGTCGACGACGGCTCATCAGATGACACATCTATTGAACTCAAAAAAACTGGTGCTTGGTGCATTGCGCACCCGATTAATCTCGGGCAGGGCGCCGCTTTGCAAACAGGGATAGAGTTTGCTATAAAAAACGACGCTAAATATGTTGTGACGTTCGATGCTGATGGGCAGCACTCAATTCAAGATGTTATCGGCATGCTCAATTTAATTAAAGCCGGCAGTATTGATGTCGTTTTGGGCTCTCGCTTTCTTGGTAACGCAGTAGGGATTACCAAGTTTCGGCGATTTTTCCTGAAGTGCGCTGCTTTTTTCACCGGTATTGTCAGTGGAGTCTGGTTGACTGATGCACATAACGGGTTAAGAGTCTTCACGGTAAATGCGGCTAAGCAGATTAAAATCAGACAGAATAGAATGTCGCACGCCTCTGAAATAATTGACATTATTGGCTCTTGCCGCTTGGTTGTTAAAGAGTTCCCGGTGACCATTACTTATACGGAATACTCAGTCGCCAAGGGGCAAAAATTATCTAATTCGTTCTCGATCTTGCTTGAACAGTTATCCTCAAAGTTTATCCGGTGATTCCAATGAAAATTCTCCTTGTTTTATTTTTTGTTTTTTTAATCGTATGTGCAATTATCCAACGGCAGCGTGTTCGCATTATCCCTTGGGTAGTGGTATTCTTTTCTTGCTGCTCAATATATTTTGTACTTCTACCTGATCATTCAACAGTAGTAGCTGAATTTTTTGGGGTTGGTCGTGGGGCGGATTTGCTTCTTTACCTGTGGTTTGCAATAGGCTCGTTATTCATTTTCTTTCTAACTGTTCAAATTAAATCTTTAAATGAGAATATTACAAATCTTTCGCGTTACATTGCGATCGACCGCGCTGTTAGGGGCGATAATTGTAGCAGGCCTGATGCTGGAGCTAGTCAAGAGTAGACGAGGTACGCAGCCGAATATTGAGGCGCCTTTATAAAGTTTTGCTTTGGGTTATGCCAATATACTTGACTATAGCCAGCAGTTGAGCTCGGTAGTGCGACCACGTTAATGTGCTCGTTACAGCTTGGATCAGGTGAAATAATAGTAACCCATAAACCACTATCCAACCGCGAGATTGATGGCGGATGCTGTTTTCCCATCCGGAGATCATCCGCCATGATGCAGGCAGTTGCAGCAGACTCGAGTTCTGTAACGTCGAAAGCCCGTCGGCTTTGAAGAAATTGATGCAGGGAATTGCTACCCCCGTCGAGCGGAACGAGAACGTGCGATCCCCCCGCCGGTCGGTTGAGAGAACTGGTTGTCCACCGCCACAGCCAAATTCGCGATGGCCTGTGCTTAACTTAGTGATCAGTCGAGACGACGGAAGCTAACCGCCAAAATCTCACCCGTGGCTGTCCCCAGCAACTGGATGCCTACCCGCAATCGTCGTGGCCCCGTTCACCGAGGGCTCCTTGCGTGTCGGACGCAAAAGTCGCGGGTGCCATCTTTTCACCATTCTCATGTCCATTAAAGCCACAGTAGTGCCAAATCACGGTATGGGCCCACGGGGCGACAAGCTTTTGTGGTTCGTCGCTTCCTAAACTGTAGGAGCCAAAATGTCCACCGAAGGCCCTTGGAAGTGGAAGACATCAAACGCCTGCTCTTGACCCTTTTGGGCGCTTGCGATCTTACGCTCGACACCAACGCCCACAATCCCTAAGATAAAGGAAATACGTTAATTACAAGAAAAAAAATGGGATTAATTAGGCTTTACCTCGCTATATCTGTATTGATTTTTCACTACCCTCTAACGACAGAGTCTTTACGATTTGTAAATAGCCTGTTTCTAGACTCCCAGATAGCAATTAACATGTTTTTTTTGATGTCTGGGTTCTATATATCTCTAGGGCTAAATAACCGCTACAGAGATCCAAGCCAGAATTCCACCTTTTACATCGGTCGATTGCTCAGGCTCTGGCCCGCCTATTTAATATCTCTTCTATTTCTTATACCGACAGGGAAATTACAAGCAGTTGCACATTGGATACTTGAGCTTCCAGCCGCGCTAAAGTATTTAGCGATTTTCTCAAATGCAACCATGATCGGGAATGACTTGTTGGTTCATTTGAGTGTTATCGATGGTCGAACAATATTCTCAGAGTATGGTATAGATCCTCATCACAATGGCTCATCGTACATACTGAACTTTCCTTCTTGGTCGCTATCGGTAGAGGTTATGTTTTATATCTTGGCACCGTTCATAGTGAGAAGTTTGAGAACTTCGCTTATTGTCTTGTCGATGAGTATAATAGCGTGCCTGTATGTGAAGTTTATCAATCCAGACTTAGTCACTCGATTCAGGGTTGACTTGTTTTATTCAAATCTGTTTATATATTTTGGTCTTGGTATGCTGGGGTATAGACTCAGCCAGTGCGCTAAGAGCAGAACCTTACCCGAAGCCATAAAGTATCTAGTACCTGCCTATTTGTTGTCTTTTATTGCCCTGCCAAACAATTATGGTTGGCTTTATGTGACGCTGTCATTGGCTATTCCTACTCTTTTCGAGCTAACTAAGTCAAACAAATTTGATGAATTCTTCGGCGATCTTTCATATCCGATTTACATCTTACACATGCCCATAGCGCTGCTCATTGTTTGGGCGCTTGATCTACAGTATGCGCCCGCCGTTTCGTTATTTTTCGCTGTCACGCTCGCCTCGGCAATGGTAGTGCTTTTCATTGAGCGCCCGATTGATCGATTCAGATATCGATTTTTTAAAATCCAATAGAGCAATTGATCTCCAAGTGAGCAATATCGGTTCTCAGGGAGTGGTTTCAACTGTTCATTGAGGGGCTGCAACCTGGTGAGCTTTGCTGGTTTTTCGGATAATTGCTGCTCAGGGGGCGCGTGACGACGGCAGAACAGTGCCGCCGAGTTCATACTGTCTAACGATGGTGGGCGAAGTCGCCCACGGTCCGCGACATGACTTCAAGCTGATCATTAGCCAGCATCAATTCAGTCTCGGCGCTTTTCCAATGCGCAAGCCATAACCGGGAGGTGATCCTTGAACCCTCATTCAATAGACGTGGCTTATCCCGATGCTGCGCTGCCGATTCTCTTGGGGCTCAATCGGCCAGGACGCGAGCCGATGCTAAGGCAGAAACGTAGTTCTGTAACCGAAGCCCGTCGACTTGCGCAAGCCGTCCGGCCCGTGTCGCATCGGCAGGTTTTGGATTCCTGAGCAAGAAAATTGAACCTGGACTAGGGCTTTCTGCGCGCGGGATGTCTGCTTGGACGTCGCTTCGCAAGCAGTTCATTATCCTTCGCTGCGATTTACGCGCATCTCAACAGCTCAAGAATCGTGCCGCTTTTACACGAGTCAGAGCTTGCGTCGATTCGTTGATGAGGTTTTGCTAGCGTTTGTTCTGTAATGTAGATCTTTTACTTCGTACAATGTGCCAGTCGGTTCCACGAACGGAGTAGGTTACCTTGGGGCGAGGGAATATGGAAAAGCTACGCGGATATTTGTTGGCGTTGCCGCGCCGACAGAAGCGACTGATTCAGGTGCTGACGGATATTGCCCTCGTCTGGGCAGCGCTCTGGATGGCATTTATCGTGCGTCTTGGAATCGACGAGATGGTCAACCCTATAAAAGTGCACCTCTGGTTGTTTATCTGTGCACCTCTCATCGCTATTCCTCTCTTTATACGATTCGGCATGTATCGAGCTGTGATGCGATATTTTGGCAATGACGCTTTGGTCGCTATCATAAAAGCCGTAAGTCTTTCGTCATTGATCCTCGCGCTAGTAGTTTATTGGTACAGCAACCATGAGGCTGTCGTCCCGCGTTCCATCATTTTTAATTATTGGTGGCTCAGTCTCGTCATCATCGGCGGCTTGCGCCTATGCATGCGTCAATATTTCATGGGCGATTGGTTCACGGCTGCGCAACATGTGCCTTTCGCCAATCGCGACGATGGTCTGACTAAGGTAGCGATTTACGGTGCGGGTGTGGCGGGCAACCAGTTGGTCGCTGCGCTGCGCATGGGGCGAGTGATGCGTCCTGTAGCGTTCATCGATGACGACCCCGGTATTGCGGATCGATCAATTTCGGGCTTGCAGGTTTATAAGCCGAAACATATCCAGCAGATGATTGAGGTGACAGGTGCGCAGGAAATCTTACTCGCGCTCCCTTCTTCTACGCGAGCCAGACGACGGGAGATTCTTAATTTCCTTGAGGGCTTTCCGCTGCACGTGCGTAGCGTGCCCAATTTTACCGACTTGGCCAGCGGCCGTGTAAAAGTTGAAGATATCCAAGAAGTCGACATTGCTGACTTGCTGGGTCGGGATGCGGTGCCCGCACAACATGACTTGCTTGAACTCTGTATTAAAGGCAAGACGGTTTTGGTGACGGGGGCTGGCGGGTCGATCGGTTCAGAACTTTGTCGACAGATTTTTTTATTGAGGCCCACGACGCTCCTGTTGTTTGAACATAGTGAGTTTAACCTTTACAGCATTCTTTCTGAGTTAGAGCAACGGGGTATTCGGGAGTCGGTTTCAGTCAAACTGCTCCCGATTCTCGGCTCTATCCGCCATCAGGACAAACTTCTTGACGTTATGAAGGCTTGGCGGGTGGACACCGTCTATCACGCGGCCGCTTACAAGCACGTGCCGATAGTCGAGCACAATATTGCAGAAGGCGTGCTCAATAACGTCATTGGTACCCTAAATACGGCTCAGGCCGCGCTTCAGTCAGGTGTTGCCAACTTTGTATTGATCTCGACCGACAAGGCCGTCCGTCCTACCAACGTCATGGGCAGCACAAAGCGTCTGGCCGAGTTGACCCTTCAGGCTTTGAGTCGTGAGATTGCCCCCGTATTGTTTGGGGATCGTTCCAATGTCTCCCGAGTCAACAAGACGCGCTTCACCATGGTGCGTTTCGGTAATGTACTCGGATCGTCGGGGTCGGTGATTCCGTTGTTCCACAGCCAGATCAAATCGGGCGGACCGCTGACGGTCACGCACCCCAAGATCACCCGCTACTTCATGACCATCCCCGAAGCTGCGCAACTGGTCATCCAGGCCGGTTCTATGGGGCAGGGGGGGGATGTCTTCGTTTTGGATATGGGTGAGCCGGTAAAAATCGTCGAACTGGCGGAGAAAATGATTCACCTGTCCGGACTGAGTATCCGATCGGAGCGCAATCCTCAAGGCGACATCTCCATCGAGTTCACCGGTTTGCGTCCAGGCGAGAAGCTGTACGAGGAGTTGCTGATCGGTGACAACGTAGCAGCTACGTCGCATCCCATGATCATGAGCGCCAATGAGGATCATCTTCCTTGGGAGGTCCTGAAAGCCCGATTGAACGAACTGCTCAAAGCCGTGGAAGCCGACGACTACACCCGCGTCCGCCAACTCCTGCGCGAAACCGTCTCCGGCTACACCCCCGATGGCGAAATCGTCGACTGGATCTACCAGCAACGCCGTCTCGAGCCCTGATTGTTTCACATCCTGTAACGCTCGCATTTTTGACTTCACTCCATCATGACCTACGTTTGGAGAAGCAGCTTCGGAAAAGCTGCTTTCTAAAACGATGATGGAGCGTCACTTATGCGTACCGGTTATTTCTACTCGCTGATTTTTGCTTTCCTCACCAGCGCCTCGATTGCTGCGATTGCTGCCCCTGTAGCGCCCACCGAGACAACAAAGGCGCCTTTGCTGATGGATGCAGCTGCGCCCTCGGCAAGCGCGAAGGTCGATCTCAACGGTGCGGATGCGGCGACGTTGCAGAAGGAGTTGGCGGGTGTGGGTGAGGCGAAGGCGCAGGCGATTGTTGCGTATCGCGATACTAATGGGCCGTTCGCGTCGGTGGATGAGTTGCTGGAGGTGAAGGGGATTGGTAAGGCGATTCTGGATCGCAATCGTGAAAAGCTGGAAGTGAACTAAGCTGACAGTTCAACGCCGAGAGGCCGGTCATTGACCGGCCTTTTTATTGGGTGCCGATCTGGTGGATGTCTGAATGCTAAAAATTACGGGTATCATATTGCGTCTTGATTATGCCTATAATAATTTCGCTCGGGACTGATTCAGCAGCCGAATCGCAGCACACCGATGCACGTCGAATTTTGAATTGATAAGGGGTAACCACGGTATGAACCAACGTCGAGTCGTCGTCACGGGCATGGGCCTGGTTTCACCCTTGGGCAGTGATGTTGAAATTGTCTGGCAGCGTTTGCTGGCCGGTCGTTCCGGGTTGCGCAACTTGCCCGATGCGGTTGTGGCTGATCTGCCGACCCGGGTCGGCGGGAGTGTGCCGACGGTGGAGGAGGATGCCGAGGCCGGGTTTGATCCGGATCGTGCGACGCCGCCCAAGGAACAGAAGAAAATGGATCGCTTCATCATGTTTGCCATGGAAGCGGCGCGGCAGGCGCTGGAGCAGGCCGGCTGGCATCCGGGGGACGCTGAAAGCCAGGAGCGCACTGCAACAATCATCGGCTCGGGTGTCGGTGGTTTCGGTGCGATTGCCGATGCGGTGCGTACCACCGACAGCCGTGGTCCTCGGCGTTTGTCGCCGTTCACCATTCCATCGTTTCTGGTCAATCTCGCGGCGGGTCATGTCTCGATCCAGCATGGCCTCAAAGGGCCGTTGGGCGCTCCGGTTACCGCATGTGCCGCCGGGGTTCAGGCGATCGGCGATGCAGCGCGGTTGATCAGGGCGGGGGAGGCGGACATCGCTGTATGTGGCGGTGCGGAGGCGTCGATCGATCGCGTCAGTCTCGCCGGTTTCGCGGCGGCGCGGGCGTTGTCCAGCGGCTACAACGACACCCCGGAAAAAGCTTCGCGTCCCTTCGACAGTGGGCGTGATGGTTTCGTGATGGGCGAGGGCGCTGGTTTGTTGGTGATCGAATCGCTCGAGCATGCGCTGGCACGCGGTGCGACGCCGTTGGCCGAACTGGTCGGCTATGGCACCACGGCCGATGCCTACCACCTGACCGCCGGACCTGAGGACGGCAGTGGCGCTCGCCGGGCGATGCAATTGGCACTGGCTCAGGGCGGTGTAACGCCGGAGCAGGTGCAGCATCTCAACGCACATGCGACGTCGACGCCGGTCGGTGATCTGGGCGAGTTGGCGGCGATCAAGGCGTTGTTTGGCACGCAGAACAAGATCGCCGTGACTTCGACCAAATCTGCTACCGGTCATTTGCTCGGCGCGGCGGGTGGGCTGGAGGCGATTTTCACGCTGCTGGCGATTCGTGATCAGGTGGTGCCACCAACGCTCAACTTCGAAAACCCGGATCCGGCGAGCGAAGGGGTAGACATCGTGCATGGCGAGGCGCGCTCCATGTCAATCGAATATGCCTTGTCCAACGGCTTTGGTTTTGGCGGGGTCAATGCGAGCGTGTTGTTCAAACGCTGGGAAGGTTAATCGCTCGATTGCTTGAGATGTTCGCGGGTGACGTCGAGGATGCGCTGAGCGAAGTCGGCATCCGCGACGCTGCGTGACAGCAGCAATGCGCCAGCCAGGGTGGCCATGATGACAATGCTGCGATCGGCGCTGTTCTCGCCTTCGAGCGTGCCTTGAATTTGTTCGAGGCGAGCATTGAGGACTTCGTCGCTGGTGGGGCTTGGCTGGCCGCGCAGGCCCAGCTCCGAGGAAATGGTCAGCAGCGGGCAGCCTTCGTCGGGCGAGGTCTGATGCCACTCTGACAGGTAGGTGTCGATGAACACTTGCAGAGGGTTTTCCTGCGCGAAGATTTCTTCGCACAGGCCCGCGACTTGCTCGCCGGCCTCTTGCAGGGCTTTTTCGACCAGCTCTTCCTTGGATTTGAAGTGCGAGTAGAAACCGCCATGGGTCAAGCCCAGGGCTTTCATCAAAGGCTGCAGGCCGGTGCCGCCGATACCGTCCTTGCGAAATCGGGCGGAAGCCTCCTTGATGATGCGTTGATGGGTCTGGGCTTTGTGATCTGGCGAGTAACGCATGTGGAGCTCTCCGCGACGATGCTGCCATCTTAACCACGGAAGATTAAATGGTGACTGTACTTCTAAAATCTAAACAGCCTGCGGGTAAGTCCGATTGTGCTGAAAAAACTAACCCCGCCATTGCGGCGGGGCTCGTATCAGCGGTCTTGCGCATCCTTGGCATCCGCTTCGGCATTGCGCTGTGCGACGCGCTTGCGTTCTTCATCGGTCAGTTCGACCTTGTTGGCGGTGTCGCGCAACATCATCAATCCGCCGACAATCGAGCCGATCGCAACGACCAGAATCAACCAGGCATACCAGGGCATAACGGCTCTCCTTAATGGCAGCTCGACGGGCGAGGACTTCGCCGTGCGATGCTGCATACCACCTTTGAGCGAAACGACTTCGCAGTGGTTCCATTCTAGGCCGCTTATGCCCGGCACACCCGAACCGTGTTACAGACCGGTCAACATCGCATCCGCCGGCGCATCGGCGCGCAGTTGCCCGGTGAGCATGAAGTAGCAGAACCCCACCGCCATGAAACCGAGGAAAATCAGCCCGATCAGTGTGTTGAACCACGCCATCGCCACCAGGCAAACCACCGCCAGCACCAGCGCGATCAGCGGAACCAGCGGATAGCACGGCGCGCGGAAAGTACGCTCCAGATTCGGTTCCGATTTACGCAGTTTGAACAGGCTGAGCATGCTCATGATGTACATCACGATGGCGCCGAACACGGCCATGGTGATCATCGCGGCGGTGAGTGTCATGCCGCCGAGGTTGATCAGACCGTCGCTGTAGATCGCCGCGATGCCGATAAGGCCGCCAGCGATGATTGCGCGGTGCGGGGTCTGGAAGCGCGACAGTTTTGCCAATGAGGCGGGCAGGTAACCGGCGCGGGCGAGGGCGAAGAATTGCCGCGAATAACCAAGGATGATGCCGTGGAAACTGGCGACCAGGCCGAACAGGCCGATCCAGACCAGCATGTGCAGCCAGCCGGAGTTGTCGCCGACCACGGTTTTCATCGCCTGCGGCAGTGGGTCGTTGATGTTGGACAAGGTGCGCCAGTCGCCGACGCCGCCAGCGAAGAACATCACGCCCATTGCCAGCAGCACCAGCGTCAGGATGCCGCTTATGTAGGCTTTTGGGATCGTGCGTTTCGGGTCCTTGGCTTCCTCGGCGGCCATGGCGGCGCCTTCGATGGCGAGGAAGAACCAGATTGCAAATGGAATTGCCGCGAACATCCCGGCAATTGCCGGCGCGCCGAAGACGTCGGAACCGGCCCAACCATTCAGCGCGAAGTTGCTGAAGCTGAACGCCGGCGCGACCACGCCCATGAACACCAGCAACTCAGCCACCGCCAGCACGCAGACGATCAGCTCGAACGTCGCGGCCAGTTTCACCCCGAGAATGTTCAGGCCCATGAACACGATGTACGCCCCGACCGCCGCGTGTTTCGGGTCGAGTGCCGGAAATTGCACATTGAGATACGCGCCAATCGCCAAGGCAATCGCTGGCGGGGCGAAGACGAATTCGATCAGTGCGGCCAGTCCGGCGATCAATCCGCCTTTTTCGCCAAACGCGCGGCGGCTGTAGGCAAACGGCCCGCCGGCATGGGGAATCGCGGTGGTCAGTTCGGTAAAGCTGAAGATAAAGCAGGTGTACATGGTCGCGACCATGAATGAGGTCACCAGAAAACCCAGCGTACCGGCCACGCCCCAGCCGTAACTCCAGCCGAAATATTCCCCGGAAATCACCAGCCCCACGGCAATACCCCACAGGTGCAACGTGCCCAGCGTGGGTTTGAGTTGTGTGTTCATGCGCTTGCTCCCGCAATGGTTGGAAAGCTCGAGGGAGAGCGTGTGCAGTGGGCGTGCCACTACCGTGAAACAAGTCGTAATGAGTTCAAAGCTGTCGCAGGGGGGATGTTCGGGTGGGGATAGCTGCTTTTTGTGCGCCAGTTGGGTGCGATGTTGTCGGTGATGCCGTCTTCGCGAGCAGGCTCGCTCCCACATTTTGAAATGCGTTGCCCCGGTGGGAGCGAGCCTGCTCGCGAAGGCGCAGCCCAAACACCACGAAACTCAGCCGTAAAGCCCGCATAAACCCACTCTTTACGCTTTCTTTATGACCCACGCCGCGCCTCGCTCTCGTTCCTTTACAGCCTCCTTCCCGACAATCGCTGCACACACGGCAATACGCCGTTACACGGAGATCTTCCATGAGCGTTCTGGACGGGGTGTCACTGCTGTTGGCAGTGGGGCTGTTCATTTATCTGTTGGTTGCGCTGTTGCGCGCGGACCGGAACTAGGAGCGGCTATGCACAGTTATGACTATTGGCTGATCCTCGGGTTTTTTGCGCTGGTCCTGCTGCCGGCGCCGTTCCTTGGGCGCTTCTATTACAAGGTGATGGAGGGCCAGCGCACCTGGCTGACGCCGATTCTCGGACCGGTCGAGCGCGGTTGCTATCGCCTTGCCGGGGTCGATGCGCAGGCGGAGCAGAGCTGGCAGAAGTACACGCTGGCGCTGCTGGCGTTCAACCTCGCTGGCTTCTTGTTGCTGTTTGCGATTCTGCTGTTCCAGGATCATCTGCCGCTGAACCCGCAAAACCTGCCCGGCCAGGAATGGACCCAGGCGTTCAACACCGCGGTCAGTTTCATGACCAACACCAACTGGCAGTCCTACAGCGGTGAAGCGACCCTCAGCTATCTGAGCCAGATGGTCGGTCTCACCGTGCAGAACTTCGTCAGCGCCGCCACCGGCCTCGCCGTACTGGTCGCGCTGTGCCGTGGCATCGGCCGTAAGTCGGCGCAGACCCTCGGCAACTTCTGGGTCGACATGACCCGCGCCACGCTCTATGGCCTGCTGCCGCTGTGCCTGCTGCTGGCGCTGTATCTGGTCTGGCAGGGCGTGCCACAAACCTTCGCCCAGTATGTAAATGCCGTGACGCTGCAGGGTGTTGATCAGGTAATTCCGCTCGGCCCGGCGGCCAGCCAGATTGCGATCAAGCAGCTGGGCACCAACGGTGGCGGTTTCTTCGGGGTCAACTCGGCGCATCCGTTCGAGAACCCGACCGCGTGGAGCAACCTGTTCGAAGTCGCCTCGATCATTCTGATCCCGGTGGCGCTGGTGTTCACCTTCGGCCACTACGTCAAGGATCTGCGTCAGAGCCGCGCGATCATCGCCTGCATGCTGGCGTTGTTCCTGATCGGCGGTGCGACGTCGTTGTGGGCCGAGTATCAGCCGAATCCGACCCTGAACAATGCCGCCGTCGAGCAGACCGCGCCGCTGGAAGGCAAGGAAGCGCGCTTCGGTACCACCGCGACGGTGCTGTGGTCGGTGACTACCACGGCGGCGTCGAACGGCTCGGTGAACGGCATGCACGATAGCCTCAACCCGCTGAGCGGCATGGTCGCGCTGGTCAACATGATGGTCGGCGAAGTGATCTTCGGCGGTGTCGGTGCCGGGCTCTACGGCATGTTGCTCAACGTGCTGATCGCGGTGTTCCTCGCCGGTCTGATGATCGGTCGTACGCCGGAATACCTCGGCAAGAAACTCCAGGCCCGCGAAGTGCAATTGCTGGTAGTGACGCTGCTGGTGATGCCGGTCGGCGTGCTGGTGCTCGGCGCGATTGCCGCCACGGTTCCCAGCGCTGCGGCAACCATCAGCAACCCCGGCGCGCACGGTTTCAGTCAGTTGCTCTATGCCTACACCTCGGCGAGCGCCAACAACGGTTCGGCATTCGGTGGCCTGGGCGCGAACACGCCGTTCCACAACCTGATGCTCGGCCTGGGCATGTTGATCGGCCGCTTCGGCTACATCCTGCCGGTGCTGGCACTGGCCGGTAGCCTGGCGATGAAGAAAAGCGCACCGGTCGGCCAGAACAGCTTTCCGACTCACGGCCCGCTGTTCGTGACCCTGTTGACCGTGACCATTCTGCTGGTGGGCGGCCTGACGTTCTTGCCGACGCTGGCGCTCGGTCCTATCGCCGAACATTTAAGTATGGGCTTCTAAGGAATCCATCATGAATATGCCTGCAATCAAACCCGCCGCCGTCAAGGCGCCGGAACAAGCCAAAACCGCGATCTCGGCCCTGTGGCGCCCGGCGCTGGTGCAAGCCTTCGTCAAGCTCGACCCTCGGCAATTGGCGCGTTCGCCAGTGATGCTGGTGGTCGAACTGACGGCGATTTTCACCACCGTGCTGTGCTTCATCCCGGACGCCGACGTGCCGACCTTCGTCGCCGCGCAAATCGCCCTGTGGCTGTGGTTCACCGTGCTGTTCGCCAACTTCGCCGAAGCCTTGGCCGAAGGTCGTGGCAAGGCCCGCGCCGACAGCCTCAAGGCCGGCAGCGAAGGCCTCAGCGCCCGTTGCCGTCAGGCTGATGGCAGCTTCAAGATCGTGCCGGCTGCCAATCTGCGCAAGGGCGACGTGGTGCGAGTCGAAGCCGGGGAAATGATCCCCAGTGACGGCGAAGTCATCGAAGGCATCGCGGCGGTCAACGAAGCGGCGATCACTGGCGAATCGGCGCCGGTGATCCGCGAGTCCGGCGGCGACCGTTCCGCCGTCACCGGCAACACGCGGCTGGTGTCCGACTGGCTGCTGGTGAAGATCACCACCAACCCTGGTGAATCGACCCTCGACCGCATGATCGCCCTGGTCGAAGGCGCCAAGCGTCAGAAGACCCCCAACGAAGTCGCGCTGGATATCCTGCTGATCGGCCTGACCCTGATCTTTCTGCTGGTGGTCGTCACCCTGCAACCGTTCGCGCATTTTGCCAATGGCAGCCTGCCGCTGGTGTTCCTCGTGGCGTTATTGGTCACGCTGATTCCGACCACCATCGGCGGTCTGCTGTCGGCCATCGGTATCGCCGGGATGGATCGGCTGGTGCGCCTGAATGTGATCGCCAAGTCCGGCCGGGCGGTGGAGGCGGCGGGTGACGTGCACGTGCTGTTGCTCGACAAGACCGGCACCATCACTTTCGGCAACCGTCGTTGCAGCGCGGTGTATGCCGCGCCGGGTGTGACCGGCCGTGAACTGGCCGAAGGCGCGCTGTTCGCCTCGCTGGCCGACGAAACCGCTGAGGGCAAGTCGATCGTCGAGTTCCTCCGTGGCCTGCATCCACAACCGGAGCCGGCCCCGGAAGCCCTGACCGCCGTGCCGTTCAGCGCGGAAACCCGCTTGTCTGGCGTCGATTATCAGGGCCGCGTGTATCGCAAAGGGGCGGTGGATTCGCTGCTGGCGTTTCTCGGTCAACAACGTAGTGATCTGGCCCCGGCGCTGGCGCGGGAAATCGACAAGATCGCCCAGAGTGGCGGCACGCCGTTGCTGGTCTGCGCTGACGGCAAATTGCTTGGCGCGATCCATCTCAAGGACGTGGTCAAGCCAGGCATCCGTGAGCGTTTTGCCGAGTTGCGCAAACTGGGAATTCGCACGGTGATGGTCACCGGCGACAACCCGCTGACCGCAGCAGCGATCGCCGCTGAAGCGGGCGTCGATGATGTGCTCGCCGAAGCCACGCCGGAGAAGAAACTCGCGCGCATTCGTCACGAGCAGAACGACGGTCGCCTGGTCGCCATGTGCGGCGACGGCGCCAACGACGCCCCGGCGCTGGCCCAGGCAGACGTCGGCATGGCCATGAACGACGGCACGCAAGCGGCACGCGAAGCGGCGAACATGGTCGATCTCGATAGCGACCCGACCAAGCTGCTCGACGTGGTGCAGATCGGCAAGGAATTGCTGGTGACCCGTGGCGCGCTGACGACCTTTTCCATCGCCAACGACATCGCCAAATACTTCGCGATTCTGCCGGCGCTGTTCGCCTCGATTTACCCGCAGCTGGGTGTGCTGAACATCATGCATCTGAGCAGTCCGCAGAGCGCGATTCTCTCGGCCATCGTCTTCAACGCTTTGATCATCGTTGTGCTGATTCCACTGGCATTGCGCGGCGTGCGTGTGCAAGCAGCGAGTGCGGCGGCGTTGCTGCGGCGCAATCTGCTGATCTATGGCGTCGGCGGGATTGTCGTGCCGTTCGTGGGGATCAAGGTGATCGACATGCTGCTTACGGCGTTGCATCTGGTGTAACGCTTTCGCGAGCAGGCTCGCTCCCACCTGAAACTGCATTCCCCTGTGGGAGCGAGCCTGCTCGCGAAGAATGCGCCACTGCTTATCTGACTCAACACAGTACTGGTTTCTGAATCGAGGATTCTGCAATGTCCACAACCCTACGCCCGGCCCTGACCCTGTTGGCGCTGATGACCCTGATCACCGGCGTCGCCTATCCACTCGCGGTCACCGGCATTGCCCAGGTCGCTTTCCCGGCTCAGGCCAACGGCAGCCTGATCCACGACGCCGACGGCAAAGTCCGCGGCTCGTCGCTGATTGCTCAGGATTTCAGCGGTGACAACTGGTTCCACCCGCGCCCCTCTGCCGGGGCTTTTGCCACGGTCGCCAGCGGCGCCAGCAACCTCGCGCCGAGCAATCCGGCCCTGGCGACCCGCGTAATCGAAGACGCGCAAAAACAACAAGTCGCTGGGCAGGGGCCGGTGCCATTGGCCTTGCTGACCACCTCCGCCAGCGGCCTCGATCCGCACTTGCCACCGGCGGCAATTGCCTATCAACTGGCGCGTGTCGCAGCAGCGCGCAATCTGCCGGTGTCGACCGTGCAGCAATTGCTCGATAAGCACATCGAACAGCCGCTGGTTGGGCCGCCGGTGGTGAATGTGCTGGAGCTGAATCTGGCACTGCAAAACCTGTAATTCAGTTGATACCGATCGTTCCCACGCTCTGCGTGGGAATGCATCAATAGACGCTCTGCGTCTGCTTTTATGGGACGCAGAGCGTCCCGGGCTGCATTCCCACGCAGAGCGTGGGAACGATCATTCGTAAGAGAGAACATCAAGCATGAGCGACTCCGGCCGCGCCGACGCACTGTTAGCAGACCTGCCCCGCGATGGCCGTGGCCGGCTCAAGGTTTTCCTCGGCGCGGCGCCCGGGGTCGGCAAGACCTACGCCATGCTCCAGGCTGCCCACACGCAACTGCGCCAGGGCGTGAAGGTCCTCGCCGGCGTGGTCGAAACCCATGGCCGCGCCGAAACCGAAGCCTTGCTCGGTGGCCTGCCGCAGCAGCCGTTGGTGCGCAGCGAATACCGTGGCGTGCTGCTTGAGGAAATGGACCTCGACGGCATTCTCGCCGCCAAGCCGAAGCTTGTGCTGGTCGATGAACTGGCCCACAGCAACGCCCCCGGCAGTCGTCACGCCAAGCGCTGGCAAGACATTCAGGAACTGCTCGCCGCCGGCATCGACGTGTTCACCACGGTCAACGTCCAGCACCTGGAAAGCCTCAACGATCAGGTGCGCGGCATCACCGGTGTACAGGTGCGCGAAACCCTGCCGGACTGGGTCCTGCAGGAAGCCTTCGAGCTGCTGCTGATCGACCTGCCGCCGCGTGAATTGCTCGAGCGTCTGCGCGAAGGCAAGGTCTACGTGCCGGAACAGGCCCGCGCTGCGATCGACGCGTTTTTCACCCAGACCAACCTTACCGCCCTGCGTGAACTGGCGATGCAGACCGCCGCCGCGCAGGTCGACAACGATCTCGCCCAAGGCTATCGCCAACTCGGGCAGGCCGCGCCGGCGGTGCGCGGGCGTTTGCTGGTCGGTATCGATGGCGATGCGCAGGCCGAACGGCTGGTGCGTCACGCCAGCCGCGTCGCCCAGCGCCGACATCTGCCGTGGAGTCTGGTACATGTCGACAACGGCAGTGCGCGGGATGAGCAATCACGGTTGCGCCTGCAAAGCGCCCAGCAACTGGCCGAACGCCTCGGTGGCGAAGTGGTGCTGTTGCGGGCCGGCGAAGTGGCGAAAACCCTGATTCAACACGCCGCCGAACGCCGCGCCAGTCTGTTGCTGGTCGGCCAGTCGCGGCCACGTCTGCGCCGTCGACTGTTCGGCGGTGGTCTGGCGGCGCGCCTGCTGCGTCAGGCGCACGGTCTGGAAATCAACGTGCTCGACAGTGACCACGAGCAGCGCCAACCGCGCCCGCGCAATTCAGTCACGCTGGTGTGGTTCGACTACGCGCTGGCGCTGGTCGCGACGTTGTTGGCCACGGCCCTGGCCTGGGCGGTGTCGAGTGTGTTGCCGCTGCCGAACATCTCGCTGGTTTTTCTCGCGGCGGTGTTGCTGGTGGCGGTGCGCAGCAGCCTCGGTCCGGCGCTGGCCTGTGCGGCGTTGTCGTTTCTGACCTACGATTTTCTGTTCATTCCACCGAATTTCTCCTTCAGCATTCAGCGCGAAGAAGACGTGCTGACGCTGCTGTTCTTCCTGTTGATGGCGGCACTCACCGGCAACCTCGCGGCGCGTCAGCGGCGGCAGTTGCAAGCTTTGCGCGATACCCAGGAAGAGACCAGCGAGCTGCTCGACCTGTCGCGCAAACTCACCGCCGCGACCGATCGCCAAGCCGTGATCAGCGCTGCCGCGCAACACCTCGAAGGCTGGAGCGATGTGCAATTGTGCCTGCTCAACCGCGACGGCCAGGGCGGCTGGAAAGTCGAAACCGGCGGGCCACTGCAATTCACCGAGGCCGAACGCGCCGCCGCCGATTGGGCCTGGCAACACGATCAACCGGCGGGCAAGGGCACCGGCACCTTGCCGCTGGGGCGTTGGTGGTGGTGGCCGTTGTCGGTCGAGGACGGGCCGCTGGCGTTGCTTGGTGTTTGCGCCAAGGAAGGCCAGAGCTTGAGCGGTCAGCGCCGACGTTTGCTCACTGCGCTGAGCCAGCCGCTGGCGCAAGCCCTCGCCCGCGCGCAATTGGCCGATGACCTCGAAGCGGCGCGTCTGCACGGCGAAACCGAACAGTTACGCAGCGCCTTGCTGGCCTCGGTGTCCCACGATTTGCGCACGCCGCTGACGGCCATGCGCGGCAGCATCGACAGCCTGTTGGCCCTCGGCGAAGCGATCCCGCTGGAGGATCGCCGCGAGTTGCTCGAAGGCACCCGCGATGAGGCCGAACGCCTCGACCGCTACATCCAGAACCTGCTCGACATGACTCGGCTCGGCCACGGCGCCTTGAAGCTGGCGCGCGACTGGGTATCGCCGGCCGATATCGTCGGCAGTTCGCTCAATCGCCTGCGCGCCGTGCTGGCGCCGCTGCAGGTCAGCACCGAAGTGCCGGCCGAGTTGCCGCTGCTGTATGTGCACGCGGCGCTGATCGAACAGGCGCTGGTTAACGTGCTGGAAAACGCCGCGCGATTTTCGCCCAGCCACGGTCGCCTGCAACTGCGCGCGGGTGCCGATGAGCAGGAGATTTTCTTTTCGGTCAGCGATGAAGGCCCGGGGATCCCTGAAGAGGACCGAGCGAAGATTTTCGACATGTTCTACACCGCCGCGCGCGGTGATCGCGGCGGGCAGGGCACGGGGTTGGGGCTGGCGATCTGTCAGGGCATGGTCGGCGCGCACGGCGGGCGTATTTCTGTGGCTGACGGCATCGACGGGCGCGGCACCTGCATCACCTTGCACCTGCCGTTGCAGGCGCAACCGGGGATGGACGGTGAAGCTTGAAGTCGACTGCGCTACTCTCTTGCCAATCTATTGTGTTGATGTGAATTCATGAGCCAGACCGCGACCATTTTGGTCATCGACGACGAACCGCAGATCCGCAAATTCCTGCGCATCAGCCTCGCTTCACAAGGCTACAAAGTGCTCGAAGCCGGCACCGGCGCTGAAGGCCTGGCACAAGCCGCGCTGAGCAAACCTGACCTGGTGGTGCTCGACCTCGGGTTGCCGGACATGGACGGTCAGCAGGTCCTGCGCGAGTTGCGCGAATGGGCGACCACGCCGGTACTGGTGCTGTCGGTGCGCGCCAGTGAAGGGCAAAAGGTCGAAGCGCTGGATGGCGGCGCGAACGACTACGTGACCAAACCGTTCGGCATTCAGGAATTTCTCGCCCGGGTTCGCGCGTTGTTGCGCCAGGCACCGGCGGGGGAGGCGCAGCCAGCGGCGCTGAGTTTCGGCCCTCTGACCGTGGATCTGGCCTATCGACGGGTGCTGCTCGATGGCGCCGAAGTCGCACTGACCCGCAAGGAATATGCGGTGCTGGCGCAACTGGCGCGGCATCCGGGGCGGGTGATCACCCAGCAGCAATTGCTCAAGGATATCTGGGGGCCGACGCACACCGAGGACAGTCATTATCTGCGCATCGTGGTCGGGCACCTGCGGCAGAAACTGGCGGATGACCCGACCCGGCCGCGGTTTATCGTGACTGAGGCGGGGGTTGGGTATCGGTTGTTGAGTGCTGATGGGTTGTAGTTTTGTGTTGTATGGTCGGGCGCCATCGCGGGCAAGCCCGCTCCCACAGTGAGCTATGTATCACCCAGATTTCATTCCCCCCGAGAACCCTGTGGGAGCGGGCTTGCCCGCGATGAGGCCGGAACATTCACCCACAGCCTTCAGGTAATCAACCCTGCTCCTGCTCATACCGATCCAGCGTATCACTGGCAATTTCCCGCCCCAGCGCGATCAACTCCGGCGCCTTGTAGAACTCGAAAAACCGGCACACCCGCTTCGGCACGTTGATCAGGATATCCGGCGGATACCCGGCAATCTTGTACTGCGCCAGTGAGGTCTGCATCACCTCGAAACTCTGGTTGATCAAATCCAGCAGCGACGCCGGCCCGACGTTATCGATGATGAACGAACCGGTAGCGGATTTCGGTGCGCCTTCGCGTTCCGGGGCGGCCGCCGGTTGCTGGCTTTCCGGTTCGACGCCCTCGAGCCACGGATTGATCTCCGCCGCCTCGGCGCGCAAGGCTTCCTGTTCCAGCTTCAACAATTGCTCGGCCTGTTTACGCCGGAACGGCAACTTCGAACCCATGGATTTGATCAGACTGTCGAAGCGCGAACGGAACGCCGCCGGCCGCTCGATCACCGGCAACTTGTACTGGCGCTGATTGGTGGCGTTGAGGTTGACCGCGATGATCAGGTCGCAATGGCTCGACACCACCGGAACGATCGGCAACGGATTGAGAATGCCGCCGTCGACCAGCATGCGGTTGCCCTGCATCACCGGGGTAAACAGGCTGGGAATCGCCGCCGAGGCGCGCATGGCCTGATGCAGGCAGCCTTCCTGAAACCAGATTTCCTGCTGATTGGTCAGGTCGGCGGCGACGGCGGTGTAGGGAATGCGCAGGTCTTCGATGTTGATCTCGCCGACGATCTTGCGAATCTGCCCGAAGACCTTTTCGCCGCGAATCGCGCCGAGACGGAAACTCACATCGACCAGACGCAGCACGTCGAGGTAATCAAGGCTTTCGATCCAGCGGCGGTACTCATCCAGTTTGCCGGCGGCATAGATCCCGCCGACCACCGCGCCCATCGAACAACCGGCAATGCAGGCGATGTCGTAGCCGCGTCTTTCAATTTCTTCGATAACGCCGATATGGGCATAGCCCCGGGCGCCACCGGAGCCCAGTACCAGTGCGACACGCTTTTTCATCAAACTTCCTCCGGACAAGCCTGCACAATGCACGCATTGGCCAAGCGGCTCAATCGCCAAGGTCGTTGCGCGAAGCGGTGACGTCGTTTTTCGTTCGCGGCGTACGCTTGCGCGCTATGCTCTGCGCCACGTGGTTTGACCGATCAGCGAGGCACTTTTTCACCGCTTGACCGTCTTACCTGCACGACTGTTGACCTACCTTGAGGTGTGAGTGATGAAAGCCTGGATCTGTGTACCGTTGATGGCTCTGGTTCTGGCCGGTTGCGCCGGCAAAACCGCGTACCGCGACAGCTGCGGCAGCCAACTCGATGCGGCCTGGCACGAACTGGACCTGGCCAAGGCTGAAGGCTTCGCCGGCACCGTCAGCTATTCCAAAGCGCTGTCGCTGCTGACCGCCGCCAAGACCCAGCAACAATTCGAAGGCTTTGAAGGCTGCAGCAAGAAAGCCGAGAAAGCCCGCTTCTACATTCGCGAATCCCGCGCAGGACGTTAACAGCAGCTGCAAGTTTCTAGCTGCAAGCCACAAGCTTTGAAGCAAACGCATTCAGCTTGAAGCTTGTAGCTAGAAGCTTGCAGCTGTCTACGGAGTAGACCCCCATGATCGATCGCTTGGTGGCTCATGTGTTGAGCCTGGATGTGCGGCTGCTGGCATGTCAGGCGCGCTTGACTGCGCGCACTGATCCCGAGGCGTTGCATGATTTGCGCACTACGGTGCGGCGCCTGCGCAGCCTGTTGCGGCCGTTGCGCGGGTTGCCGGGTGTCGAGCAACTGGAGGCGGCGGCGTCTGCGGTGGGCGAGTTGACCACACCGTGGCGTGATCGCGAAGTGCTCGCGGCGTATCTGCTCGAGCATGATCAGCCCGAGGCTGCGCAGCGGCGTCTGGCGCAAATGGCCGAGGCGTATCCGGCGCTGGCGGCGAGTGCGGAATTGGCTTCGTTGCTGATGATTCTCGACGCCTTTCCACGGTTTCTGCGCGCGTCCGAGCGTCAGGGCTTGCTCAAAGATCTGGATAAACGCATTGAAAAACGCCTGGGCAAACAATGGCAGAAACTCGACGAAGCGCTGCACGATCCCGCCCATGACCGCCATCGCCTGCGCCTGCTGATCAAGCGTGTGCGCTATGGCATCGAAGCCTATCCCGAGCTCGATCGCTTGCCGAAGCCGGCCTACAAACGCCTGAAATCCGCGCAAGGCGCACTGGGCGACTGGCACGATTGCTGGCAATGGCTGGCGCGTGCCGAGCAGGAGGCTGATCTGCAACCGTGCGTGGCCACCTGGCAGGCCGGGTTGATCAAGGCAGAGCTGAAGGCCGATCAAGTGCTGGAAAAGCTCAGCGCGACCTGTTTCAAGTCCTGAAGCTTACGCATCCCCTGTAGGAGCTGCCGAAGGCTGCGATCTTTTGATCTTGATTTGCAAACAGATCAAAAGATCGCAGCCTCGTTTCACTCGACAGCTCCTACAAGGGTTTTGCGGCGAAATCGAAAAGTGCCAAGGCCTATCTGTCAGCCCATTTGACCGGAATAGACGCTGCGCCGCCGCCCGGGGCTGGGTAAGATCCGCGCATTCCTTTCTCGTTTTCCGAGGTTGCCATGCGCTTTTGCGATCTGCTCGATGCTGTCCGCCAACAACCTGAAGTAATCATCCCCGCCGAATGGGGGCAGGGCCGCGCCAGTTTTGGCGGACTGGTGGCCGCGCTGCAATTTGAAGCCATGCGCGCCAGGGTGCCGACGGAGCGCCCGGTGCGTTCGCTGGCGATTACCTTCGTCGGCCCGGTCGAGCCGGAAGTGCCGGTGAGTTTCGAAGTCGATGTGCTGCGTGAAGGCAAAGCCGTCAGCCAGGTGTTGGGCCGCGCCATGCAGAATGGTCAGGTGGTGACGATCATTCAGGGCAGCTTCGGTGCCTCGCGGCCCTCGGAAGTCGCCGTCGAAGCCTACCCAGCGCCGATCATGAAACACTGGGACGAATGCCAGGAGCTGCCCTACATCAAAGGCGTGACCCCGGAATTCATGCGCCATCTGGCGATGCGCTGGAGCGTCGGCGGTATTCCGTTTTCCGGCACGGCATCGCGCTTGATGGGCGGCTGGGTGCGGTTGCGTGGGGATGTCAAAGAGGAGCCGGTCAACGAGGCACATCTGCTGGCACTGGTGGATGCCTGGCCGCCGGCGCTGTTGCCGTATCTGAAGAAGCCGGCGCCGGGTAGCACGCTGACCTGGACCATCGAATTCGTGCAGCCGTTACACGATTTGAGCACGCTGGACTGGTGCCAATACCTGGCCGACATCGAATACGCGGCCGACGGTTACGGCCATGTCGCCGCGAAGTTGTGGAGCGCGAAAGGGGAGTTGATTGCCATGAGTCGGCAGACCGTGACGATCTTCGCCTGACTCAATGCCGACGGTGGCGCTCACGCCAGGCGCGCCACCAGCCACCGCTGAGAAAGAACCGCGGAAAGGTCAGAAACTGCTCGACCAGCAAACGTGACACGGCATCTTTGCGATCACTGAACGGCTCGGAGGCTTGCGCCTCCAGGCCGTGGCCGTGGCGCTGCAGACCCAGCGCCGCGATGATACCGATCACGCCGATGGCGACGCTGGCCAGGCTCAGACTGAACACTCCCGACACGATCAACAGAAACGCCACGATGAACAGCGGCACGGCAATCAAGTGCAGGACCAGATTGGTCGGATGCTGATGATTGCCCGGGTAGGCGCGCCATTGCCATGCGGGAAGGTTGGGGTGACGTTTGCCCATGTTTGCTACTCCTCGATCCATGTTGAACTTCATGGTTGAAGAATAGGCCCGGGCGCGGAGGGCGGCGAATCAAGGTTGGCTATTGAAGTGATAGCCGTCATCGCAGGATTCGATGTAGGTGCCTCTGACGCCTTCGC
This sequence comes from Pseudomonas sp. Leaf434, assembly GCF_001425545.1. Taxonomy (NCBI): domain Bacteria; kingdom Pseudomonadati; phylum Pseudomonadota; class Gammaproteobacteria; order Pseudomonadales; family Pseudomonadaceae; genus Pseudomonas; species Pseudomonas sp. Leaf434. The sequence continues at coordinate 451,930 of NZ_LMQZ01000008.1, forward strand.
GAGCAGGCTCGCTCCCACATTGATTCTATGGCGCATGTGGGAGCGAGCCTGCTCGCGAAAGCGGATTCACAATTTCAACTGACCTATCGCCTTGTTCAGTTCCCCGGCCAACGTCGCCAACTCGTTACTGGTCGTCGCCGAATCCACCGTCTGCTGCACGGTGTTCTCGGTCACGTCACGAATACTCACCACCGCCCGGTTCATCTCCTCGGCAACCTGACTCTGCTGTTCCGCCGCCACGGCAATCTGCGTGTTGCTTTCGCGCATCTGCGCCACCGCTCCGGTGATTTCCGCCAGCGCCGCGCCAGCCTCCTGCGCCTGCTGCACGCAGTCGTCGGCTTTGTACGAACTCTCCTGCATGAAATCCACCGCATCGCGGGTGCCGGCCTGCAACGCGGCGATCATGCCGGTGATCTCGTCGGTGGAAGCCTGCACGCGCTTGGCGAGATTGCGCACTTCATCGGCGACCACGGCAAAGCCGCGACCCATCTCCCCGGCGCGGGCCGCTTCGATCGCCGCATTCAGCGCGAGCAGATTGGTCTGTTCGGCAATGCTGTGAATCACGCTGACCACGCCGTTGATCTTCTGGCTGTCCTCGGCCAGGCGTTGAATCATTTCTGCCGTCTGCTGCACGCCGTTGGACAACCCGGCAATCGATTGCTGCACCCGCGCCACCACCTGCTGACCGCTGCCGGCGAGGCCATCGGCGGTTTTCGACAGATCGCGGGTGGCGCCGGCGTGTTGCGCGATGTGATAAACGGTGGCGGTCATTTCGTTGATCGCGGTGGCAGCCTGGTCGGTTTCGCTTTGTTGGCCGAGCATGCCGTGGCGCACGTCGTTCATGCTCGAGGCCAGCCGCGCTGCACCGTCATCCAGTTGTCGCGCGGTGCTGGCAACGGTGGTCACGACGCGTTGATAACCGGCCTGCATGGCGTTGAAGGCATTGGCCATCTGCCCGACTTCGTCCCTGCCCACCAGCGGCACGCGAGCGGAGAGGTTGCCGGTTTTTTCAACGTGCAGCATCACATCTTTCAACGTGTTGAGCTGGCTGAGCAGAAAGCGGATCAGCAGCTGCGAAGCGCCTAGCATCGCCAGCATCAGGACGAAGACCGCCACGGCATAGTTGGCGAAACGCTCGCTGAACACCTGGCTCAGGCTCGGGGCATAGGCGATGACCGCCACTTGCTCGCCGTCGGCACGGCTGAACACTTCGGCGCCGATCAACGGATTCTCGCCAAACAGCGGCATTTCATTGATGGCGTTCCAGCCGTTGCTGCCGGTGATTTCCAGCAGCGGTTGATCATTGAGACGCGGCGCTTCACTGCGCTTGAATGTCAGCACTTGGGCGGACTTGGGCAACGGTTGCCCGAGCGGCCAGGCCTTGAGCAACTGCGCCTGCGCTTGTGCGGATGCCTGCGCGGCGTGGCTGCGGGCCTGCTGTTCGAGATGTACGGCGTACAAAACCAGCAGCAGAGTGGTGACAAAGGCGACCGCGTTGACCGCCCAGAATTTGTATTTCAGCGAGATGTTGCTAAGCCAGGCACCCATGGAGGTCTTCTCTGATAGCGGAAACAGTTTTGGCAAGGTGCCATTATTGTGCCGCTATGCAGATTCGGGAGTTTTGATATGAATCAACAGATGCCGAGATCTATTGTGGGAGCGAGCCTGCTCGCGAAAGCGTTGCGTCCTTCAGCCCATTTGTAGCTGATCCACCGCCTTCGCGAGCAGGCTCGCTCCCACAGGGGAAGTGTGCAGTCAGATGAGAATGGGGAGTTTAAAAAACGCCCGGGCACATGCGGTGCTATGCGCGGCCAGCGCTTCCTCGGTCTCGCCGCGATGCAACGCCACTTCGCGCAACACTTCGGTCAGATACGCCGGTTCGTTGCGACCGTTTTTCGGCTTCGGCCGCAACGTGCGCGGCAGCAGATACGGCGCGTCGCTTTCCAGCATCAGCCGTCCCGCTTTGATCTCTTTGACCAGAGGATGCAGATGCGTGCCCCGGCGTTCGTCGCAGATCCAGCCGGTGATGCCGATGTGCAGATCCAGATCGAGGTAGCTGAACAAGGCCTTTTGCTCGCCAGTGAAGCAGTGCACCACCGCCGCTGGCAGTTGATCGCGGAAGTCCTTGAGGATTTCCAGCAGGCGCTGGCTTGCATCGCGCTCATGCAGGAACACCGGCAATTGCAGTTCGACGGCCAGCGCCAGGTGTTCTTCGAGAACCTTTTCCTGTTGCGGGCGCGGGGAGAAGTCGCGGTTGAAATCCAGCCCGCATTCGCCCACCGCGACGACGCTGGATTCGTTCAACAGACTGCGCAGGCTACGCGCGCTGTCAGCGTTCCAGTCGCTGGCCGAATGGGGGTGAATGCCGGCGGTGGCGAACAGCCGTTGGCCGCTTTCATCCAGTTGCTGGCACAGTTCCAGCGCCTGCTCGCTGCCCTCGACGCTGGTGCCGGTCAGCACCAGTTGGCAGACGCCGGCGGCGTAGGCGCGGTCGAGCACAGCCTGGTGTTTGTCGGCGAAACTGGGGTTGGTCAGGTTGACGCCGATATCGATGAGTTGCATGGTGCTACCTCGGGCCGAAGGCCGGAAAGCATATCAGAGCTGTAGATTTATAAGAAAAGCCAAGAACTACAAAGACTTATGGCTGTCTGTTGAGGCCGCTGGGGACTCCGGGGTGGCGACAATGCCATCACTGTGCCAGTCTCACGCACTTTATCAGCGCTCCAAGCGCTCTGTTTTCGTCGGTGATGTCGTCTCTTTTGCGACGAATCGCCCCGTATTCTTTTCGGAGAGTGGATGCATCGTCCCTCGGTTCTGCTGCTGTTGTGTGCTGCGTTGTTGCTGCCGATGACGGCGGCCGCGCGCCTGCCCGGACCGCTGCAAGCCGTACCGGCGAGCAAGGTTCGCGACCTCTCCGAAATCCGCAGCAGCCGCGTGTTGCGGGTGTTGGTCAATCAGAGCCGCAACAGCTCCGGCGAAGTCCAGGGCCAGGCCATCGGTGTCGAGTACCACCGATTGCGCGCGTTCGAGCAATACCTCAATGGCCATGCTCGCGACGGCCAGGAAGTCACCCTCAAGATCATTCCCAAAGCCAAGGATCAATTGCTCGGCGCTTTGCAGCGCGGCGAAGGCGACATGGTCGCGCCCGGTGAATTGCTCGATCTGCCATCGGGCTATGCAGTGGCCAGCAGTGAGCCGATTGCCAGCAACGTGCCGCTGGTGCTGGTCGGCATCAAGGGCCAGCGCCGGTACACCAAGGTCGAGCAACTGTCCGGCAAGACCCTGGCCTTGCCTACCGGCAGTGCGGCGGGGGAGGTGGTCAGCCAGCTCAACCAGAAACTGGCGCTGCACAAACTGGCGCCGATCAACATCGAGTGGGTCGATCCGACGCTGGCGGTCGAAGACGTGCTGGAGATGGTCCAGGGCGGGATTTTCCACCTGACCATTGTCGAGCAGCCGATTGCCGAGCGTTGGGGCAAGATCCTGCCGAAGCTGCGTCTCGATCGGCAGCTGAGCCTCGGCGAGCCGGGCGAAGAACATTGGTTCGTGCGCCGCGATGCGTCGATGTTGCGCGCGAGCATCGATCGCTTCCTCACCGGTTACAAGAGACCGTCGGACGAAGACGCGGCGTTCCTGCGCATCTATCGACGCTTGTACCAGGTGCACAACCCGCTGGCCAAAGCCGATCGCCAGCGTCTGGAAAAACTCCGTCCGACCCTGCAGAAGCACGCCGATGCGCAGAACATGGACTGGCTTAACCTGGCGGCGCTGGCGTTCAAGGAATCGCGTCTGCAGCCCAACGCTCGCAGCGGCAGCGGCCCGACCGGGCTGATGCAGATCACCCCGTCCGCCGCGCAGCGGGTCGGCGTGAGCAATATCCAGAATCTCGATGCGAATGTGCAGGCCGGCGCCAAGTACCTGGCGATGATCCGCCGCAAGTTCTTCAGCAGCCCGAAACTCAACGAGCGTGAGCGCATGGCCTTCACCCTCGCCGCTTACAACATTGGCCCCGAGCGCGTGCAGGGCATGCGCGCGGAAGCCCGCCGCCGTGGCCTCAATCCCAACCAGTGGTTCTTCCAGGTCGAGCGCATTGCCATGGAGCAGGTGGGGATGGGCGCCGTCAGCTATGTTAATAGCGTGAACAAGTATTACCTGGCATTCGACCGGGAGCGAGAGTCGCTCGAGCCCCGGCAGCAGAAAGTGGTCACACGGAAATAATCTAACAATTCGATTGTTATGGCGAAATTTTTGCGCTTTTAACATGAAATAAACTGATTAATATAGCGACCAACCCAAACACACAAACACTTCTGCACAACAAGGAATGCACCATGAGCTCTCTGATCAACAAGGTTCTGTTCACCCGCGCCGGTTACGGCCTGACTGTCCTGCGCATTGCTGTCGGCGTGATCTTCGCCGCCCACGGTTCGCAGAAACTCTTTGGTCTGTTCGGTGGTTACGGCTTGGCCGGCACCGCACAATGGATGGAAAGCATTGGCCTGACCCCGGGCTATCTGATGGCCTCGCTGGCCGGCGGTACCGAGTTCTTCGCCGGTCTGGCGCTGATCATCGGCTTGCTGGTACGCCCGGCGGCACTGGGTCTGGCGTTCCTCTCGCTGGTGGCGATCTTCTCGGTGCACATCGGCAACGGTCTGTTCATGGCCAACAACGGTTACGAGTTTGCTCTGGCTTTGTTGGCCGGCAGCATTGCGGTCCTGATCGAAGGCGCCGGCAAGCTCTCGGCGGATCGCGCCATCGCCGGTTGAAGGTTCTGGCTCAAGGCAAAGGCCCGCATTGCGCGGGCCTTTTTTGTTGCTGGCGATTCTTGACACTGATCGGTCACGTTCTCTAGGATGTTGCCCATGCGCCGATTTAAACAGCTACTTGCGGGGCGCCAGGTGACTTCTACAGTTACCGTCAGAAGCCGGAACAGGGCTTCGAAATACCGCTAAAGCGCTGGTTCGGTGTTGCCTCTCACCTGCCATGCAGACTTTTGAGGCAGAGACACGACACGATGAACGCACTACGCCCTCCAGCACGTCCCGCGCCGATCATGGCACATGTCACCCAGCGCAACCCGAAAATCCTTCTTGGCGGCAAACACCAGCCGACGCTGTTGCGTTATCTCGATGGCTGGCCACGTCGCAGCGGCGGTCCTGCCGCATTCCTGATCCAGTTTGTCGATGACGGCGAGTCGCTGGCGCGTTTTGCTACGGACAGCTTCGATCTGGCGGTGATTCAGGCGCCGAGCGCAGAAGATGCGCCGGACATGATCAAGCAACTGACCCGCGTAGCGCGGCAGGGCCTGATCACTCGGCGCTGATCAGTCTTACGGGTATTCAATCGCAACGATGTAAACGAACTGCCCGCCGGTCGGCGTCTGCACCCGCACTTCTGCGTCGAGTGCCTTGCCGATCAGCGCGCGGGCGAGCGGCGAGTCGATGCTGATCAAACCCTGTTTGAGGTCCAGTTCATCGGGGCCGACAATGCGGTAGCGCGACTGCTTGCCGTCCTCGTCTTCGATGGTTACCCAAGCGCCGAAATAGACTTTGTTCGGGTCGCTGGGTTTTTCGCTGACTACCTTGAGCGCTTCCAGGCGTTTGGTGAGAAAACGCACGCGACTGTCGATTTCGCGCAGCATCTTCTTGCCGTAGGTGTACTCGGCGTTTTCCGAACGATCACCCTGCGCCGCCGCTTCACTCACCGCCTGGGTGACCTGCGGGCGACGCACATGCCACAACTCATGGAATTCGGCGCGCATCCGCGCTTCACCCTCGGGGGTGATCAGCGCGGTGCCAGCGGTGCGGGGAGGGCGATAACGGCTCATGGCGACTTCTTGTGATTAAGACCGCTTGAGTCTATCAACCCTCGCGCAACACTGTCAGCGGGCTCGCATTCAGAGCGCGACGCGTGCCGAACACACCGGCGCCACCAATCAGCGCGGCGCCAATCAGCGGCAGCACCAGCAGCCATGGATGCGGATGCCATGGCAGATCAAAAGCGTAGCGGTAAAGCACCAGACTGACCACCTCCGAACCGATCGCCGCGAGCAGACCGCTGACCGCACCCAACAGACCGAATTCGATACGCCGCGCCTTGATCAGCAATTGCCGCTCGGCACCCAGCGCGCGTAACAGCGCACCCTGGCGGATGCGTTCATCCAGCGTCGCTTGCAGGCCGGAGAATAGCACCGCCATCCCCGCAGCCAGAACAAACAACAATACATACTCCACCGCCAGAGTGACCTGGGCGAGGATGCTGCGTAGCTGTTCGAGCAAGGCCTCGACCTGCAGGATGGTCACCGCCGGGAAGGTCCGCGACAACTCGACAATCTGCTGATCATGCCCCGGAGCCAGATAGAAACTGGTCAGGTAAGTCGCCGGCAGATCCTTCAAGGTACCGGGCTGGAAGATCATGAAGAAGTTCGGCTGGAAGTTGTCCCAGTTGATCTCGCGCAGGCTGGTGACCTTCGCTTCGCGATTGACGCCGCCGACGCTGAATACCATGTGATCGCCGAGTTTGAGTTTCAGGCTTTCGGCAACCTTGCCTTCCACCGAGACCCCCGGCACATCATCGGACGGCTGGCCGCTCCACCACGAGCCGGCGGTGAGCTTGTTGCCGGCCGGCAGATCCGCCGCCCAGGTCAGGCTCAGGTCACGCTGAATGGCGCGGTCACCGGCCGAGTCCTTGCTGACGATCTGTTGTACCGCTTCGCCATTGATGCTGATCAACCGACCCGGCACCACCGGATACAACGGCGCCGCTTGCGCGGACACCTTGATCAGGTGATCGGCGAAAGCCTGTTTGTCCGCCGGGAGGATATTCAGCGCGAAGTAGTTCGGCGCATTTTTCGGTAGCTGGTTCTGCCAGGTGTCGAGCAGTTCGCCGCGCAGCAGTGCGATCAGCGCCATCGACAACAGGATCAGACCGAACGCCAGCGACTGCCCGGCCGCCGCCAATGGATGCCGCAACAACTGGCTAAGGCCCAGACGCCAGGGCAACGAGGCGCGGGCCAGCATACGGCGCAGGCTTTGCAGCAGCAACAACAGCAGGCCGCCCAGCACCAGCGCGGCGACCACGCCGCCGCCGAGCAGGGCGAAGGTCAGCAGCAGATCCAGACTCAGACGCCACATGATCAGGCCCAGCGCACCCAGCGCCGCGCCGTAGACCATCCATGTGCTCGAGGGGATCGGCAGCATGTCGCGGCGCAACACCCGCAGCGGCGGCACGCGACCCAGTGCAGCCAAAGGCGGCAAGGCAAAACCGGCCAGCGCCACCAGCCCGGTGCCAATCCCGGCCATCGCCGGAAACAGGCCGCCCGGCGGTACGTCACTTGGCAGCAAATCATGCAGTAACGCGAACAGCCCCAGTTGCGCCAGCCAGCCGAGCAGGGCGCCGCTTATGGCGGCAATCAGGCCGAGCACCGTCAGTTGCAGGCTGAACAGCACCATGGTTTCCCGGCGCGACAAGCCGAGGCAGCGCAGCAAGGCACTGGCGTCGAAACGGCGACTGGCGAAACGATTGGCCGACAGCGCCACGGCCACGCCAGCCAACAACACCGCGACCAGACTGGCCATGTTCAGGTAGCGCTCGGCCTTGCCCAGCGCACCGCCAATCTGCCGGTTACCGTCACGGGCATCCTGGATTCGCTGGTTTGCAGCGAGGCCCGGTTTGATCAGCTCGCGATAAGTTTCCAGCGCCTGCGGTTCGCCGCGCCACAGTTCGCGATAACTCACCCGGCTGCCCGGTTGCACCACGCCGGTGGCGGCTAGGTCCTCAAGATTGATCAGCACCCGTGGCGTCAGGCTGTAGAAGTTGCCGGCGCGATCCGGCTCGTAGGTCAGCACGCGGGTCAGCTTGAGCGTCTTCATGCCGACGTCGATGCTGTCGCCGATCTTCAGATCCAGCGCAGTCAACAGACGCGCCTCGACCCAGGCTTCACCGGGTTGCGGTTCGCCGCCGACTTCTTCCTCGGCAAATGGTGCGGGCGCGCTTTTCAGCTCGCCACGCAATGGATAGGCACGGTCGACGGCTTTGATGCTGGATAACTGAATGCCGTTGTCGGTGGCAATGACGCTGGAAAACTCCACCACTTGCGCATGATTCAGGCGCAGTTCGGTGCCGCTGCGGATTTGCTCCTCGCGGGCCGGCGAGCTGCCTTCAAGGACCAGATCGGCACCGAGAAACTCGGTAGCGCGCAGCATCATCGCGCCATTGAGGCGGGCGCCGAAGTAGCCAATCGCGGTGCTTGCCGCGACGGCCACCACCAGCGCAAAGAACAACACGCGCAGCTCACCGGCGCGGGCATCGCGCATGAGCTGGCGCAGGGCAAGGCTGAACAGACGCAACAGCGGCAGACGTGCCATCAAGGCTCCAGAGGGGCGACCAGCAGCCCGGCTTCAAGACGGATCAGGCGCCGGCAGCGATGGGCCAGGCGTTCGTCGTGAGTCACCAGCACCAGGGTGGTGCCGCGTTCCTTGTTCAATTCGAACAGCAAGTCGCTGATGCGCTCGCCGGTGTGGCTGTCGAGGTTGCCGGTCGGCTCGTCAGCGAACAGCACGTCCGGTTCGGCAGCGAAGGCGCGGGCGATGGCCACGCGTTGCTGTTCACCACCGGAGAGCTGGCGCGGCGAGTGGGTCAGGCGCTGGCCGAGGCCGACGCGCTGAAGCAATTGCGTGGCGCGCTCGCGGGCATCTTTGCGGCCGTCGAGTTCAAGCGGCAGCATGACGTTTTCCAGCGCATTGAGGCTGTCGAGCAACTGGAACGACTGGAAGACAAAACCGACGTGCTCGGCGCGGATTCGCGCGCGTTGGTCTTCGTCGAGATTGCTCAGGCCCTGGCCGGCGAGGGTGACTTCGCCGCTGCTCGGCAGGTCGAGGCCGGCGAGCAGGCCGAGGAGGGTGGATTTGCCGGAACCGGACGCGCCGACGATGGCCAGGCTGTCGCCCTTGTTCAGTTCCAGGCTGAGTTCGTGCAGGATAGTCAGTTCACCTTCCGCGCTAGGGACCACTTTGCTGAGGTTCTTCGCGGTGAGAATGCTTGCGCCCATGGAGAATCCGATGCGTGTATGGTTTTTGAGTGCTGGCCTGGCCTTGATGTGCATGGCCCAGAACGCAGCGGCGGGTACTGTCCTGATCGTTGGCGATAGTATCAGCGCCGGTTTCGGCCTGGATACCCGTCTGGGGTGGGTCTCGCTGCTCGAGCAGCGCCTCAAACAAGAGGGTTTCGACGATAAAGTGGTCAACGCCTCGATCAGTGGCGACACCAGTGCCGGAGGCCAGGCGCGGCTGCCGGCGCTGCTTGCAGAGCATAAGCCGGAGTTGGTGATCCTCGAGCTGGGTGGCAACGATGGCCTGCGCGGGATGCCTCCAACGCAATTGCAACAAAATCTTGCTTCGATGATCGACAGCTCGCGGCAGAGCGGCGCGAAAGTGCTGCTGCTCGGCATGCAGTTGCCACCCAATTATGGCAAGCGCTACACCGATTCGTTCGCTGAGGTTTACGGCAAGCTCGCCGTAGAGAAAAACATCCCGTTGGTGCCGTTTTTTCTCGAAGGTGTCGGTGGTCATCCGGACCTGATGCAGGCCGACGGTCTGCACCCGGCGGCGGGGGCTCAGGGCAAGTTGCTGGAAAATGTCTGGCCGACGCTAAAACCGCTGTTATGAGGCTTTTCTAGAGGCAGGCTTTCGGCTAATGTGGCGCCCCCTAATTTGGAGCCCCCGATGCCGCGTCCTGCCTGGTCCCTGTTTGCCTACCAACTGATCGAGCCTGACGAGCAGCTGGATCTGTTCGCCTGCCAGGAAGTGCGGGTGCATCTGGTGACGCGTCAGCTGGAACTCGGTGGCTCGGCTGATCGCACGCTGTGCGGCACTCTGCTGCCGGCGCAACCGCGCTGGTCGAATGTTGATCGCCGGGTGTTCCAGGATCAGCGCCTGTGCTCGCTGTGCCGGGCGATTCTCGAATCGCAGAAACGCGGTACGTCGCCGATCTGGCCTGAGCTGCGTTTCGAACTCTGAGCGCTGAAGATCAAAGTGTGGGAGCGAGCCTGCTCGCGAAGGGGTTTTATCAATCGACATTTATGGTCGCTGATACACTGCTTTCGCGAGCAGGCTCGCTCCCACCTTGAACGCACCCTGTCGCCAATAGCGGTGCTACCTCCCCGAATCCCCAAGCCGCGGTGTACAATCGCGCTCTTATACCCTTGATGATCATGCGAAGGATTTTCCGGATGTTGCCGCGCTTTCCTGCCGTCACCCGCTGCCTGTCACTTGCCGCCCTGTGTGTGGCCGGCCCCGTTGCTGCATTGGAGCTTCCCCTGCCACCACCCGGCGAAGACATCGTCGGCCAGGTGCAGGTGATCAAAGCCAAGTACGAAGACACCTTCGCCGATCTGGGTACCACCTACGATCTGGGTTATTCGGAAATGGTTGCGGCCAACCCGGGCATCGATGCCTGGCTGCCGGGCGCCGGTACCGAGATCGTCCTGCCGACGCGCTTCATCCTGCCGCCTGGCCCGCGTGAAGGCATCGTCATCAACCTCGCCGAATACCGCCTCTATTACTATCCGAAAGGCCGTGACGTGGTGTACACCTTCCCGCTGGGTATCGGCCGTGAAGGCTGGGGCTCGCCGATCGCGCACACCTCGATCATCGCCAAGACACCGAACCCGACGTGGACGCCTCCGGCTTCGATCAAGGCCGAGCACGCCGCTGACGGTGATCCGCTGCCCAATGTGGTGCCGGCCGGTCCTGATAACCCGCTAGGCCCGTTCAAGTTCACCCTCGGCACGCCGGGCTATCTGATCCATGGTTCGAACAAGAAGTTCGGCATCGGCATGCGTACCAGCCACGGCTGCTTCCGCATGTTCAACAACAACGTGCTGGAGATGGCCGGCATGGTCCCGGTCGGCACCTCGGTGCGCATCATCAACGACCCCTACAAGTTCGGTCGCAGTGGCGGCAAGGTCTATCTGGAAGCGCACACGCCGCTCGACGACAAGGGCAATCCGTCGGTAGTCGACAAGCACACCGCGGTAATCAACGCGATGCTCAAGCGTGAAGACATCACCAGCAACCTGCGCATGAACTGGGATGTGGTGCGTGATGTGGTCGCTGCCGAAGACGGCCTGCCGGTAGAGATCGCCGTGCCGAATACCTCGGCGCCAATGGTGAGCAGTGCACCGATCGACCTGCAGCAATAAGCGCTGATTGAAAACCCGCCGATGCGAGCAGCGTCGGCGGGTTTTTTATTGCCCGGAGAAAAGCACCGGGTACAAAAAAGCCGACCCGGAAAACCGGATCGGCTCGATAACAATCCCGAGGGATTATTACTTGCGGCTAGCTTTTTCCAGCATGCGCAGAGCACGCTCGTTAGCTTCGTCAGCAGTCTGTTGTGCTTTTTGAGCAGCAGCCAGAGCTTCATCAGCTTTACGGTAAGCTTCGTCTGCACGAGCCTGGGAGCGAGCAGCTGCGTCTTCAGTAGCGGTCAGACGTGCTTCGGTTTCTTTCGATGCGCTGCTGCAACCGGTAGCCAGAACTGCGGCCAGAGCCAGAGCAGAGAATTTCAGAACGTTGTTCATCGTGTTCCCCTTCAAGGACTTTCAAATTAAGTGGCTGTCTCCTCACGATTGAGGAAATAGCCGGCGTACATACTACCCATTACTTGTAGTAAGTAAACTGACGTAGCGCAAGAAGCAAAAAAAATTGTAGGCGTTGATTCTTTTTCGAGCAACTTTTAACTGCGCTGTATAAAAAATATCCAGCTGCAAGCCCCGGCGTGAGCGACTCAAACGGGAAAAGTTCCCGCGCTCGCGCGCTGTTTTTGCGACTTCGGCTAAAGTCTTTCTAAATGAATTCGTCCACACTTTTGTTCAGGTTCTGCGAAGCGCTTCGCGTATCTTTGTTGATGTACAGGTGACTTTAAAAAAGGTCGCACGTCTTAAGTCTCAACATTCCGGCAATGTTCAGGCAAACGGCACGCAAAGATTGTCTTGCGGCCGAACCTGCGACCATCGATGCCAATGCACGCAAACCATCCGATGACGAGCGTACCTTGAGCATTTTCGCCAATGGTGCCTACTATTCAGCAGGTGTCAGATTGCGCGAGATCGGTGTGGCTCTTCTCAGTGTCCATCAGGCACGGGGTGGCGTAGATGTTCCTTCGCCGGAAAAACATCGGTAAGGTAGGGGTCACAATTCAAGACCCGCGAGGAGTAGTGATGAGCGAGGCGTTGTCCATCCACCATGACCAGGCTGGTCATCAATTCGAGACCACTGTGGACGGTCATCGTGCTTACCTGACCTACATGGATCTGGGCAAGCAGACCCTGGATATCTATCGTACCTTCGTGCCCAACGCCCTGCGCGGCCGTGGCATTGCCGCAGCGCTGACTGAACGCGCGCTGCAATACGCCGAAGAAATGGGCTACACGGTGATCCCGTCATGCTCCTACGTCGAGCGCTATATGGAACGCCATCAGCGTCGCGCCGCGAAGATCTGAACCGCACACACGAAAACGCCGGGCAATGCCCGGCGTTTTTTTATGCCCGCAAAACGCAGCTTACGTGCGCTGACGCTTCGGCAATACGTCCTTGAGCTTGGCGTGCATGCTGCGCAAGGTGTTTTCGGTGGCGGACCAATCGATGCAGGCATCGGTGATCGACACGCCGTATTGCAGGTCGGCGAGATCCTTTGGAATCGCCTGGCAGCCCCAGTTCAGGTGGCTTTCAACCATCAGGCCGATGATCGACTGGTTGCCTTCAAGAATCTGGTTGGCGACGTTTTCCATTACCAGCGGTTGCAGCGCCGGGTCCTTGTTGGAGTTGGCGTGGCTGCAATCGACCATGATGTTCGGCTTGATCTTCGCCTTGTTCAGCGCCTGCTCGCACAGGGCTACGCTGACCGAATCATAGTTCGGCTTGCCATTACCGCCGCGCAGCACCACGTGACCGTAGGCGTTGCCTTTGGTGGTGACGATCGACACGCCACCTTCCTGGTTGATGCCGAGGAAACGGTGCGGGCTGGACACCGACTGCAAGGCGTTGATCGCCACGGTCAGGCCGCCATCGGTGCCGTTCTTGAAGCCGACAGCCGAGGACAGGCCGGAAGCCATTTCGCGGTGAGTCTGCGATTCGGTGGTACGCGCGCCGATGGCCGACCAGCTGATCAGATCCTGCAGATACTGCGGGGAGATCGGGTCGAGGGCTTCGGTCGCGGTCGGCAGGCCTTTCTCGGCCAGGTCGAGCAGCAACTGACGACCGATGTGCAGACCGTCCTGGATCTTGAACGAGTCGTCCAGATACGGATCGTTGATCAGACCTTTCCAGCCGACAGTGGTACGCGGCTTCTCGAAATACACACGCATGACCAGATACAGCGTGTCGGAGACTTCCTCGGCGAGTACCTTGAGGCGATCGGCGTATTCGTGGGCAGCCTTGATGTCGTGAATCGAGCACGGGCCGATCACGACGAACAGACGGTGGTCGGTGCCATCGAGAATGTTGCGAATGACTTCGCGGCCCTTGGTGACGGTGCGCAGGGCGGCGTCGCTCAGGGGGATATCACGCTTGAGCTGATCGGGAGTGATCAGGGTCTCGTTAGAGGCGACGTTTAGGTCGTTGATCGGTAAATCAGCCATCGTTTACTCGTCAGGTCACGGGTGCCGGCCGCCAGCGATCCCCGCGCGGCGGAGCACAGCAGATTTAGCGCGTCGGGGGAGCCGAACCTTAGCGCGTCGGAGGCGGCTCGACAATGGGCAAACCGTGCTTTAGTCCAGCGCTGGCTGCGCGAAAGCCTTGCGCAAGTTGTCGTGGGAGAACTCTTCGGCGTGCTCCTCGACCCATTGCAGGGCCAGCGCCTGACTATCCTGCAGGTCGTCGTGGCTGTCCTGCATGCGCGAATAGCGTTCGATCTGACACACCTGCTCACCCATTCGCGCGCTGAACAGGGTCTGTTCGTCAGTGAAGGCGATGCCCACCAGATAGCCTTTTTTACGGCGCAGACACCAGGCCACGTAGCCCGGGCAACAGAAGTCGGCATTCAGCGTCGGCATGCGTACTTGCAGTGCAGTGCCGTGGCGCCAGGCGCGGTGGTAATTGCAAGCGATGCCGCCGAGGCTGATAGTGTGCAGCTGTTGTCTGGAAATGCATTCAGGCTTGAGTAACGTCAATTCAACCGGCACTTCGTCCGGATGAGGAATGAAACGTCCCATGAGCACAGACTCCCTGTGTCGGCCATCTGACATTGTTTCCCCCAGTATAGTGGTCGAATCCGAGCTGACCGACTTCGACGCCGACCAGCGGCTGCTGGCGATGCGCGGGGTTTCTCTGGTGATCTTCACCAGCGTCGGCTGTGCCAGTTGTCGTTATGCCCGCGAGGTGTTGCCGGGATTGCCGCTGGCTATCGATCGGCTGTGCTGGATTGACGCCGGCGACAATGGCGGGCTGGTCGAGCGTTATCAGGTGTTTCATTTGCCGGCGCTGTTTGTGGTGCGCGACGGCGAGTTCTTTGGCGCAGTGCACACACGTCTGACGGTTGATCAACTCAACCAGGCGGTGGCGCAATCGCTGAGTCGAATTGCAGAGGAGTTGCCATGAGCGAGACAGTCAGCAAGCCGGTGGTGGGGATTATCGGCACCGGTGCAATCGGCGGGTTCTACGGGGTGATGCTGGCGCGTGCCGGTTTCGACGTGCACTTTTTGTTGCGCAGCGAATTCTCGGCGGTGGCTGAGCGCGGTTTGCAGATCAACAGTGCGGTGCACGGGCCGTTGACGCTGCATCCGGCCAATGCCTATTCCGCTGCCGAAGACATGCCGCCCTGTGACTGGCTGCTGGTCGGCACCAAGACCACCAGCAACGCCGGTCTGGCCCCGGCGATCATTCAGGCCGCCAAGCCTGACGCCAAGGTGCTGTTGCTGCAGAACGGTCTGGATGTCGAAGACAGCCTGCGGCCACTGTTGCCGGATTCACTGCATCTGCTCGGTGGTCTGTGCCTGATCTGCGTGCACCGCGAGGGTCCGGGGCAGATTACCCATCAGGCCCTTGGCGCGGTGAATGTCGGTTATCACAGCGGCTCGGCCATTGATGAAGTAGCGCGCATGGCGATCGTCGAGGAGGGCGCCGGGCTGTTCCGTGCCGCCGGCATCGACTCGCAGGCGATGGCCAACCTGCATCAGGCGCGCTGGCAGAAACTGGTGTGGAATATTCCCTACAACGGCCTTTCGGTGTTGCTCGGCGCGGGAACCGAAGCGCTGATGGCTGATGCTGACAGCCGCGTGTCGATTCAGGCACTGATGGCGGAAGTGGTGCAGGGCGCCCGGGCCTGTGGATACGAGATCCCGCCCGGCTATGCCGAGTACCTGTTCACCATGACCGAGAAAATGCCCGATTACTGGCCGAGCATGTACCACGACTTTGCACACAAACGCCCGCTGGAGCTGGAGGCGATTTACGCCCGGCCACTGGCGGCGGCGAACGCGGCGGGCTGCGAGTTGCCGCGCATCGAGGCGCTGTATCGCCATTTGGGTTTTATCGACCGACGCAATACCTGAGTCGGTTGTTCTGGGGGAAGGCATGGCCAATAACATCGATGACAAACTGGTGCTGGCGATTTCCTCGCGCGCCTTGTTCGACCTGAGCGAAAGCCACAAGGTCTACCTGTCGAGCGGCGTCGAAGCCTATCGGCAATATCAGATCGAGCACGAGGACGAAATCCTCGCGCCGGGCGATGCGTTCCCGCTGGTGGAAAAACTCCTGAGCCTGAACAGCCGCCTCGGCCGCGCGCGGGTCGAGGTGATTCTGGTTTCCCGCAACAGCGCCGACACCGGTCTGCGCGTGTTCAATTCGATTCATCATTACGGCTTGTCGATTTCTCGTGCGGCGTTCGTCGGTGGGCGCAGTCCGTACCCTTATCTGAAAGCGTTTGGCTGCGACCTGTTTCTCTCGACCCACGCCGAAGACGTGCGTGCGGCGCTGGACGCCGGGTTCGCTGCGGCAACGATTCTGTCCGGTGGCGCGAGCCGTGCGGCCAGTGATGAATTACGTATCGCCTTTGACGGTGATGCGGTGATCTTTTCCGACGAGTCCGAGCGCGTCTATCAGTCCGGCGGCCTGGAAGCGTTTCAGGCCAAGGAACGCGAATCGGCACGCGAGCCATTGCGTGGTGGGCCGTTCAAGGGCTTTCTGGCAGCGCTCAATCTGTTGCAGCGCGAGTTTCCCGATGACGATTGCCCGATCCGCACGGCGCTGGTGACTGCGCGTTCGGCGCCGGCCCATGAGCGAGTGATTCGCACACTGCGGGAATGGGATATCCGCCTCGATGAATCGCTGTTTCTCGGTGGCCTGACCAAATCGGCGTTCCTCGAAGCCTTCGCCGCTGACGTGTTCTTCGATGACCAGACCGGTCATTGCGAGCTGGCTCGCGAAGTGGTTGCCACCGGCCACGTGCCCCATGGCATCAGCAACGAACAGCCGATCTAGAGCCTTTTCATTCAGGACGTTGCGTCGCACGTCGTACTCGCCAAGGCACTGCTAAGCTGAATCAATCTCCGCCATCGTTGGCTCGCGAGGAGGTCCCATGATTCGCTCAATGCTGTATGCCACCGACCTCGGTCTGTACGCACCGTTCGTGATGCAGCATGCCCTGGCCTTGGCGCGCACCTTCAATGCCGATCTTTATGTAGTACACGCGGTGGAACCCATGGGCCTGTTTGCCGAGTCAGTGCTGCAAAGCTATCTCGACGAACAGGCATTGAACGAATTCCATAGTCAGGGTCTGAAAACAGTCATTGCCAATATCGAACAACGGGTGCTCGACAGCTTTCGTGAAGAACTGGGGGACGACGGCGAACAGGATCTGCAGCGCATACGCGCGGTGCGCGTGCTGCAGGGTGATCCGTCGCAGGTGATTCTCGACCAGGTGCACAAGCTCTCGGTCGATCTGCTGATCGTCGGCAGTCACAGCCATGGCGTCGGCGCGGAAACGCCGTTGGGGCGCACGGCGGCGCGGGTTCTGCAGTTGGCCAAGGTGCCGGTCTATCTGGTGCCGCTGATGGAGCGCCGGCGGCGGGACGATCGTTGAAGCAGGAATAATGGCGTTTTGATAAAAAAGTTCTAGATTTATTCTTCGAACCATTAATATAGTTATATACCGTCGCTGATGCCCGTGGCGTCTACCTGCTTTGAGGGATTGATATGAAGCTTCAACAACTGCGCTACATCTGGGAAGTGGCGCACCACGACCTCAACGTTTCCGCTACCGCTCAAAGCCTGTACACCTCGCAACCGGGCATCAGTAAGCAGATCCGCCTGCTGGAAGACGAGCTGGGCGTCGAAGTCTTCGCCCGCAGCGGCAAGCACCTGACCCGCGTCACCCCGGCCGGCGAGCGCATCATCACCACCGCCGGCGAGATTCTGCGCAAAGTCGAAAGCATCAAGCAGATTGCCCAGGAATTCTCCAACGAGAAAAAGGGCACCCTGTCGATCGCCACCACCCACACCCAGGCGCGTTATGCGCTGCCGCCGGTGATCAGCAATTTCATCAAGCAATACCCGGACGTGGCCCTGCACATGCATCAGGGCTCGCCGATGCAGATCGCCGAAATGGCCGCTGACGGCACCGTCGATTTCGCTATTGCCACTGAAGCGCTGGAGCTATTCGGTGATCTGGTGATGATGCCGTGCTATCGCTGGAACCGCTGCGTGGTCGTACCCCACGGCCACCCGCTGACCAAGCTGCCGAAGCTGACCCTCGAAGCGCTGGCCGAATATCCGATTGTTACTTACGTGTTCGGTTTCACCGGCCGTTCCAAGCTCGATGAAGCCTTCAGCCATCGTGGCCTGACGCCGAAAGTGGTGTTCACCGCTGCTGACGCCGACGTGATCAAAACCTACGTGCGTCTGGGGCTGGGCGTGGGCATCGTGGCTAAAATGGCCGTCGATACCAAACTCGATAACGACCTGGTGGTGCTGGATGCCAGCGAGCTGTTCGAGTCGAGCATCACCAAGATCGGTTTCCGTCGTGGCACTTTCCTGCGTGGCTTCATGTGCGATTTCATCGAGAAATTCGCCCCGCACCTGACCCGCGAAGTCATGGCCAAGGCCATTCAGTGCCACAACAAGCAAGAGCTCGAAGAGCTGTTCGACGGCGTCGAACTGCCCGTTCACTAAGCACCCGCTTCAGAGCACCTCGGTGACAGCAAATTGTTGCCGGGTGCCCGCCACCAGAATCTCCACCTCATCGCCCGCGAACTTGCCCAGCAGACTTTTGCCCAGCGGCGAGCGTGGGGTGATGACGGTGATCGGCTGACCCACCACGTCGACTTTCAACCCCGCCGCATCGGGCGCTAGAAACAGCCATTGCTCGCGACCCTTTTCGTCCTCCAGGCCGAGCAGGGCGCCGACTTCGATGCCGCGGTTTTCGTCGTAGGCACGCAACGTCAGGTTCTGGCACAGCGCTAATGACTGACGAATCTCCTCAACCCGTTTCGCCTGACCCGCCGCCAGATATGACGCTTCCAGCCCCAGCGTGTCGTACTTGTTTTCGGCGATGTTTTCTTCGTGGGTCGCGGTTTCGTAAGCGGTTTGCGCAGCGCGTTCGGCGATGTCGAGGTCGATGCGCAGCTTGTCGAGAATCAACTGGTGGACGCTGTGTTTGTTCATGATCAATCGCAGAATTGCAAAACGTTGGCGCGGCTCTTTTCGGTCGGCGCGGTCTGGTCCTGCTGCAGCCAGAACTGGCATTTCGGATTGGACGCATTACGCGAATTGGCGCGCGCCTGATCCAGTCGGGCCTGCTGTTCATTCTTGCGCAGGTTTTCTTCGTACTGTTGGAACAGCGGACTTTGCGGCGGAATGTCCGGCTGAACCTGCACGGGCGCCACAGCCGGGGGATTGACGCGCTGCTGCACCGCTTGAGCCACCGGGGCCAATTGCTCGGGAAAGATGAAGCGCGATAGCAGCCAGCAGGTCAGCGCAATCGCCAGGAACCCCAGCCACAGGCCCAGCGCAATGCTGCCGGTCAGATGCAGCGCGCTAAGCTGAACAGGCAAGGGACGACGCGGATTCGGACGGTAGGGCATGGCGGCCTCCTGGCGGATGGTTGCGGGCAAGTGGCGATTGTCGCACGAAGATTAATCGCCGTCGGCTCTTCTGCGCGAGCGCATTTATGCGGACAATCGAGGTCTTTTGCCAACGGGAGAACGGCATGCCTGAAGCGAAACCCCGCTGGGACATTTTCTGCACCGTGGTCGATAACTTCGGTGACATCGGCGTGACCTGGCGCCTGGCCCGGCAACTGGTGGCCGAACATGCCTTGCCGGTGCGCCTGTGGGTGGATGATCTACGCGCGTTCGAGCGCCTCTGTCCTGAGATCGATGTCGATGTTGTGCAGCAATGGCAGCAGGGCGTCGAGGTGCGTCAGTGGCCGAGCGAATGGCCGCACGCCGAGGCGGCCGACGTAGTCATCGCCGCCTTCGCCTGTCAGTTGCCCACTGATTACATGGACAGCATGGCTGCGCGGGAAACGCCGCCGCTGTGGCTCAACCTCGATTATCTCAGCGCCGAAGACTGGGTCACCGGCTGCCATGGCTTGCCGTCGGTGAAATACAAATCGGTGCAGAAGTTCTTCTTCTTTCCGGGCTTCAAGCCGGGCACCGGTGGCCTGCTGCGCGAATGCGGACTGCTCGAACAGCGTCGGCAGTTTCAGAAGGATCGGCCGGCTCAGCAACATTTCCTGCAAGACCTGGGTATTGATCCCGCGCCCGATGCGCAACTGATCTCGCTGTTTGCTTATGAAAATGCCGGGTTGGCCAGTTGGCTGGATGTGCTGGCGGCCGACGCACAGGCGACTCACCTGCTGGTGCCGGAAGGGCGGATCCTCGGCGATGTGGCGCGCTGGCTGGGCGTGGAAACCTTGATGGTCGGTGCGATTCATGTGCGCGAGTCCCTGACCGTGCAAGTGCTGCCGTTCGTCCGTCAGGATCAATACGACCATCTGCTGTGGTGCTGCGATTTCAACGCGGTGCGCGGTGAAGACTCATTCGTGCGCGCGCAATGGGCGGGGCGGCCGATGCTCTGGCACATCTATCAGCAGGACGATGACATCCATCTGGACAAGCTCGACGCTTTCCTCGCGCTCTACACTCACGGCCTTTCCCCCGCTGCGGCGCAGGCGATGAACGGTCTGTGGCGAGCGTGGAGCGCCGGGCAACCGATCGGCGAGCACTGGCTGGCGGTGCGAAGTCATCGGCCGGAACTCGAGAAAAATGCCGAGGCATGGTGTCTGGAACAGGCCTTGCAGGCGGATCTTGCCACGGCGCTGGTACAGTTTTATGTAAATTGGATATGATACGCGGCCTAGATTTTTGTAAATCCCATCCAAATTCGGATATTCGCAATGAAAACTGGTAAAGAACTCAAACCCGGTACCGTGATCCGTATCGACAACGATCCTTGGCTGGTTCAGAAAGCTGAATTCACCAAGTCGGGCCGTAACAGCGCGATCATGAAGACCAAGCTGAAGAACCTGCTGACCGGTTACAAGACCGAAACCGTTTACGGTGCGGACGACAAACTGGACGACGTGATCCTGGATCGTAAAGAAGCCACCCTGTCGTTCATCAGCGGTGACACCTACACGTTCATGGACACCACTGACTACACCATGTACGAGCTGAACGCCGAAGACATCGAAAGCGTTCTGCCTTTCGTTGAAGAAGGCATGACCGACGTTTGCGAAGCCGTGTTCTTCGAAGAGCGTCTGGTTTCCGTAGAACTGCCGACCACCATCGTGCGTCAGGTTGACTACACCGAAGGCTCCGCTCGCGGTGACACTTCCGGCAAGGTGATGAAGCCTGCCAAACTGAAGAACGGTACCGAGCTGTCGGTTGCCGACTTCATCGAAATCGGCGACATGATCGAGATCGATACCCGCGAAGGCGGTTCCTACAAAGGCCGTGCGAAATAAGCACTGCTTTTTGCGGAAAGAAAAAACCCGACCATTGAGTCGGGTTTTTTTGTGCCTGCGCTTTGAGTTTCACACCTGTCCCATGTGGGAGCGAGCCTGCTCGCGAATGCGGTGTGTCATTCAATGAAGCGCTGTCTGACGGGACGCTTTCGCGAGCAGGCTCGCTCCCACAATGGGACTGTGGTTATTTCAAGTGTTGCTTCAGTTCTTCAGACGCCTGCAACATCGCCGACCGCACCGCCGGTACCTGGCTGACCACGTTGAGCAAACCGTAATCGTGAATCATGCCGTTGTAGCGCACCGACGTAACCGGTACTCCGGCTTCATCGAGTTTGCGTGCGTAAGCTTCACCTTCATCACGCAGCACGTCGGCGCTGGCAGTCTGCACCAGTGCAGGTGGCAGACCTTTGAGTTGCGCGGTGGTGGCGCGCAGCGGTGAAGCGTAGATCTCGTTACGCTGTTTGGCGTCGGTGGTGTAGTTGTCCCAGAACCACTTCATCATGTTGCGGGTGAGGAAGTGCCCTTCGGCGTACTGGTTGTACGAACCGGTGTCGAAGTTGGCATCGGTCACCGGCCACAGCAGTACCTGGAATTTGATCGCCGGGGTGCCCTTGTCCTTGGCCATCAGTGCAACCACTGCGGCCATGTTGCCGCCGACGCTGTTGCCGGCCACGGCCAGGCGCTTGCCATCGACGTTGATCTCTTTGCCGTGTTCCGCCACCCATTTGGTCGCAGCGTAGGCCTGGTTGATCGCCACCGGGTAATGCGCTTCCGGCGAAGGGGTGTAATTGACGAACACCGCCGCCGCACCCGAACCGACCACGAGATCGCGCACCAGACGTTCGTGAGTCGGGAAGTCCCCCAGCACCCAGCCGCCGCCGTGGAAGAACATGAACACCGGCAGCTCACCCTTGACCCCGGCCGGCCGGACGATGGTCAGGCTCAGCGGTTGACCATCGACCTGCACCGTTTTCTCGCTGACATCGGCTTTGGGCAGCGTCAACTTGACCCCGGACTGCGCGCCGACCAGCACGGCGCGGGCATCCTTGGGCGACAGCTGCTCGATCGGCTTGCCGCTGCCTGAGTTCAGCGCATCGAGAAATGCCTGGGTGTTGTGTTCGACATCACCGGCGAAAGCGCTGTGTACCGACAGGGCGAGAAGGGTGCCGGTCAAGACTTTGCTGAAAGTGTTCATGTTCAATTTCCTTGTTCGGGCCGGAGACTTGAGTGATTACACGGTTACGTGCAGGCGCACATCTACGTTGCCACGGGTGGCGTTGGAGTACGGGCAGACCTGGTGAGCGGCGTCGACCAGCGACTGCGCATCGGCTTGTTCCAGACCTGGCAGGCTGATGTGCAAATCGATGTCCAGACCGAAACCGCCAGGGATCTGGCCGATGCCGACATGGGCGGTAATCGACGCGTCGTCAGGAATCTTGCGCTTGGTCTGGCTGGCGACGAACTTCAGCGCGCCGATGAAGCAGGCCGAGTAACCGGCAGCGAACAGTTGCTCAGGGTTGGTCGCCGCGCCGCCAGCACCGCCGAGTTCTTTCGGGGTGGCCAGTTTGACGTCCAGTACGTTGTCGCTGGAGATCGCACGACCGTCACGGCCGCCAGTGGAAGTTGCGATTGCGGTGTAGAGAGTTTGCATGGTGTGAGCCTCATTGGTTGTGGTTTTGCGCGCTAATTGTTTGCGCGCTAAGTAGGTGTGAAGAGAATGTATAGCGCTAATGTTTAGCGCGCAAGATAAATTTTTAATAAAAATCGCGTTTTGCTCAAGGGCATAGCGTGGAAGGGGCGGGTAAGGCCTGATTTAGAGCGCTTGACGAGGGAATTCAGGCGGGACAAATATTTTTGTTGGCGCTGAAATCACTGTGGGAGCGAGCCTGCTCGCGAAGGCGGTGGAACATTCAACGACTCGCTGTCTGATCGGACGCTTTCGCGAGCAGGCTCGCTCCCACAGGGGGATGTAGCGGGGCTTAATTCAGGCTGTCTTGCAGATGTCCGCGCAGCGCTTGCAGCTCGGCCTGCAACTTCTGCAGACGTTCCAGGGTGAAGCCACTGGCGCCAAGAATGCACTGCGGCACGGTCTGCGCCTTGTCGCGCAAGGCGCGGCCTGCTGCGGTCAGTTCGACAATCACCACCCGCTCATCTTCACGACTGCGGGTGCGGCTGAGCAGGCCTTCGGCTTCCAGACGCTTGAGCAATGGCGTCAGCGATCCCGGATCGGTCAGCAGGCGTGCGCTGATTTCTCCGACAGTCAGACCGTCCTTCTCCCACAACACCATCATCGCCAGATACTGCGGATAGGTCAGGCCCAGCGCCTGCAACAGCGGCTTGTAGACCTTGGTCATCATCAGCGAGGTCGAGTGCAGGGCGAAGCACGCCTGATTGTCGAGCAGAAGGTCGTCGCAGTTGTCGCGTTCGGAAGTCATGTCAAAGCCTTGATCGTTGATCGTTTTTTAATCTAGCGCTCGAATCTTTAAGGCGCCAGATAAATATGTCCGGCCTCAGTGCCGGGCGAATTGCCGTTGCAACGCCAGATCCCACGGCGGCACCGGACTGAAGCGGGTTTTCAGATATTCCAGCAACAACCGACTGCGCGAATGGACCTGCTGTTCCATGCGCAGCGCGTAAATGCCGGTGGACTCCGGCGGCGGCAGGCCATTTTCGCAGAACAGTGGCACCAGTTCGCCACGCAGCAGGTATTCGCTGGCCAGCCAGGTCGGCAAGTGTGCGACGCCCAGACCCGCCGCCGCGCCACACGCCAGAGCTTCGGCATTGTTGGCGCTCAGACGTACGCGCGATGGCCGGTGCAATTGCATTTGCCCGTCCACTTCGAATTTCCAGGCAAACGGCGGCGCAAGGCC
Organism: Pseudomonas sp. Leaf434; assembly: GCF_001425545.1. Taxonomy (NCBI): domain Bacteria; kingdom Pseudomonadati; phylum Pseudomonadota; class Gammaproteobacteria; order Pseudomonadales; family Pseudomonadaceae; genus Pseudomonas; species Pseudomonas sp. Leaf434. The sequence goes on from NZ_LMQZ01000008.1 coordinate 475,761, forward strand.
TTCCCAGTCGAGCCCGTCGTGTTCACTCAACTGCGCCGGATGCTCGGGCACACCACGCTGCTTGAGATAGTCAGGGCTGGCACAGGCGACGCGGACCATGCTCGCCAATGGCGTGGCGACCAGGCGCGAGTCAGCCAACTGGCCGGTACGCAGCACCAGATCGACCTTGCCCAGGCTGCTGCCGGCCATGTCGCTGAAGCTGTCGATCAGGTGCATCTGCACGTCCAGTCCAGGGTACAGCAGGAGAAAATCGGCAATTACCGGCGCCAGATGTCGCCGCCCAAAAGCTGCTGGCGCATCGATGCGGATCAGACCTTCCGGTGCACTGCTCAACGACACCGCTTCGGCACGCGCCAGTTGCAACTCGGCGATGATCCGGCGCGCCCGCTCGGCAAAGGCCAGGCCGGTCGAAGTCGGCAGCACGGCATGGGTGCTGCGCACGAACAGCTGACTGCCGACGGCACTTTCCAGGCTGTCGATGCGCCGCGCCACGGCGGAAGGTGTCAGCGGATGGCGGCGCGAAGCGGCAGAAAAGCTGCCACTCTCCAGCACATCGAGAAACAGGCCGAGTTGATCGGTCAATTGGTTGGGATTCATGGAAACCACGCTTGTGCAAAATCGGCATAGCCATTGTGCGTTGCTATGCGTTTCCCCGCTAGGCGCGAGTGCGTAGCATTGGCCGCCTGTCGTTAGAGGATTACCGTTGTGATGGATTTTCTGTTGTACCTGCTGTTCGGCGCCGCCCTTGGCACATTGGGCGGGATCTTTGGCATTGGCGGTGGCTTGATTGCGATCCCGTTGCTTGGCGTGTGGTTTGGGCTTGATCAGCAGATCGCCCAAGGCACGGCGCTGGTGATGGTGGTACCGAACGTGATGCTGGCGCTGTGGCGTTATCACCAGCGCAATCGCATCGAATTGCGCCATGCGCTGCCGCTGGCGGTGATGGGTTTCTGCTTTGCCTGGCTCGGCTCGATCTGGGCGGTGGGCATCGACGCGCAGACCATGCGCATCGGCTTTGTTGCCTTTCTGGTGGCGCTGTCGGCCTACAATCTATTGAAAATGTTCGGCCCACGACCAGCGCCGACTGCCGAGATGCGCTATTCGTGGCCGTGGCTGGGCGTGCTCGGCGCCGCCTCGGGGACCATGGGCGGCTTGTTCGGCGTCGGCGGCGCGGTGGTGGCCACACCAGTGTTGACCAGCCTGTTCGGCACCAGCCAAGTGGTTGCTCAGGGCTTGTCGCTGGCGCTGGCCCTGCCGAGCACTGGTGTAACCCTGGTGACCTACGCCGTGCACCATGAAGTCGACTGGATGATCGGTCTGCCTCTGGCGGTCGGTGGTCTGCTCAGCATCAGTTGGGGCGTGAAAGTTGCCCACGCCATGCCGGAAAAAATTCTGCGCGGGCTGTTTTGCGGCTTCCTCGTGCTGTGTGCGGTGATGCTCGCGTTTAAAGTTTGAAGCCCTCGACGATGTGCTCGGCCAGGCACTCGGTGATCGGCGACGGGTTGTTCAGGTTTCGGATCAGCATGATGCTTGCCTCGGGCAGCAGCGGCAGGTCTTCGGCGGCGCCAAGGATGCGCATGTCCGGGGTGATCAGACTCTCCAGTTGCGCGGTGATCGCCAGCCCTGCGCTGACCACAGCCATCAGCGCCGACAGGCTGCTGCTGTTGTAGGCGATGCGGTAATCGCGGCCCATCGCGTCCAGCGCATTGCACGCCCACAAGCGGCAGAAACAATCACTGTTGAACATCGCCAGGGGCAGCGGCGTCTGTTCGTGGGCGCTGAAGTTCTGCGCCTCGGCCCAGACAAAGCGCTCCTTGCGCAGCAACTGGCCGATCTCGTTGCCCGGCTCACGGGTGACGATCGACAAGTCCAGATCAGTGCGCTGCAACAGTTGTTTGGTCGATTCGCAATGCACTTCGATCTGGATCAGCGGATAGAACTGCGCAAACCGCGACAGGATTCCCGGCAGAAAACGCATCACATAATCATCCGGCGTACCGATGCGCACGGTGCCGACCATGTGCGGCTCGCGCAGGGTGTTGAACACCTCACTGTGCAGTTTGAGGATGCGCCGTGCATAACCGAGCAGCACCTGGCCTTCGGCCGTCAAGCGCACCTGGCGCCCATCACGCTCGAACAGCTGGCGCTGCAACACGTCTTCTTCCAGGCGTTTCATCTGCATGCTCACCGCCGACTGGGTGCGGTTGACCATCTCGCCAGCACGGGTGAAACCGCCCTGATCGGCAATCGCGACAAAGGTGCGCAGGACATCGGTATCGATACTGGGGTAGGCGGACAATTGATGAATCTCCGTGATGCATGCCATCAGAAACATTCGTTGGATTGATCTTAGCGCCAGCGCGAGACTTGAGCCATCCACAAAAGGAGGCAAGACGATGAAAGGTCAAAGAGAGTATGCAAGCGAAGAACAGCTGTCCGGCCATGGCCATATCGTGTCCGATCTGCTGCACAAATTCAGTCGCTGGTATGAGCTGCATCGCGAGCGGGAAATGCTCGCCGGGCTCAGCGACGAAGCGCTGAAGGACATCGGCATCAGCCGCGCCGATGTGGAGCATGAAACCGTGCGGCCGTTCTGGGACGACCCGATGCATAAATGATGAGGCTATCGCTACACAAACCCCTTTCAGGTGAGGTAGGTTGCGAGCAGACATGGAGGAATAAATGCCCGCGACAGTGTCCTTTTCCCTCAAACAGGCGCGACGTCTGGCGCTGGCTGCCCAAGGGTTCAACGGGCGCCAGCCGCCGAACGTCAATGCCAGTCATCTCAACCGACTGATCGAACGGCTGGGTCTGCTGCAAATCGATTCCGTCAATGCCGTGGTGCGCTCGCACTACCTGCCGCTGTTTTCCCGTCTCGGTTGCTATTCATCTGACTTGCTCGACCAGGCTGCCTGGAGTTCGGGCCGGCGGCGCACGCTGTTCGAATACTGGGGCCATGAAGCGTCGCTGTTGCCGTTGTCGATGTACCCGTTGCTGGGCTGGCGCATGCAACGCGCCAAGCGTGGCGAAGACATCTATCAGCAACTGGCAAAGTTTGGTCGCGAACAGCAGGAAACCATCCGCCGCGTGCTGACTGCGGTTGAGGAGCGGGGCGCGCTTGGCGCCGGCAGTCTGTCGACCCGCGAAGACAAGGCCGGGCCATGGTGGGACTGGAGTGCCGAGAAACATGCGCTGGAATGGTTGTTCGCCGCCGGTGAGGTCACAGTGGCGGGGCGACGCGGTTTCGAGCGTTTGTACGATTTGCCCGAGCGGGTGATTCCGGCAGCGATTCTGCAGCAGCCCCAACCGGGTGAGGCCGAGGCGCAACGCAGTTTACTGTTGCATGCGGCGCAAGCGTTGGGCGTTGGTACGGAAAGAGACCTGCGTGATTACTTTCGCCTGAGCCCTGCGGATGCGCGGCCGCGTCTGGCTGAACTGGTTGAGGCGGGGCAATTGCAGATGTGCGAAGTCGCCGACTGGCGGCAGATCGCCTATTGCCTGCCGGAGCCCAAAGTGCCGCGCAAGGTCATTGCCAGTGCGCTGCTGTCGCCGTTCGACTCGCTGATCTGGGAGCGCAGCCGCACCGAGCGCCTGTTTGATTTCCGCTATCGCCTGGAAATCTACACACCGCAGCCCAAGCGCGTGTATGGCTATTACGTGCTGCCGTTTTTGCACAACGAGCGGATCGCCGCGCGGGTTGATCTGCGTGCCGAACGGGCGGCAGGGCAGTTGGCGGTGCATGCGGTGCATGAGGAAGAATCGGGACTGGACGAGGAGGGGATGCTGGCGCTGGCGCTGAATTTGCGGCGGATGGCGGGTTGGCTGGGTTTGGCGCGGGTGCAGTTGAATTGTCAGCGCGAGAGTGCGGGCCGGTTGCGGGGAGCATTGGCGCAGATGGAGGGGGCCTGAGCTGGCGCCTTCGCGAGCAGGCTCGCTCCCACAGGGAAACGCATTGCAAATGTGGGAGCGAGCCTGCTCGCGAAGGGAGGCGACGCGGTCTAACGGCGGACTTGCTTCAGGGTCTCGGCAATCAAAAACGCCAATTCCAGCGACTGATCGGCATTCATCCGTGGATCGCAGTGGGTGTGATAACGGTCGGACAAGCCATCCTCGGTAATCGGTCGGGCGCCGCCGATGCACTCGGTGACATTCTGCCCGGTCATCTCGATATGAATGCCGCCGGCATAACTGCCTTCCGCTTCGTGCACCTGGAAAAACTGCTTCACCTCGCCAAGGATCTGCGCGAAGTCACGGGTCTTGTAGCCGCTGCTGGCCTTGATGGTGTTGCCGTGCATCGGATCGGAGCTCCACAGCACCTGCTTGCCTTCGCGCTGGACCGCGCGGATCAGTGCCGGCAGATGATCGCCGACCTTGTTCGCGCCCATCCGCGCGATCAGGTTCAAGCGGCCCGGATCGTTGTCCGGGTTGAGCACGTCGATCAGGCGGATCAGGTCATCGGGGTTCATGCTCGGGCCGACCTTGACGCCGATCGGGTTGTTCACCCCGCGCAGGAACTCAACGTGCGCGCCGTCGAGCTGGCGGGTGCGGTCGCCGATCCACAGCATGTGCGCCGAGCAATCGTAGTAATCGTTGGTCAGGCTGTCGCGGCGCACGAAGGCTTCTTCGTAGTTCAGCAGCAACGCTTCGTGGGCAGTGAAGAAACTGGTTTCGCGCAGTTGCGGCGAGCTGTCCATGCCGCAGGCGCGCATGAATGCCAGGGTTTCATCGATGCGGTCGGCGAGGTGGCTGTACTTCTCGGCCAGCGCCGAGTTGGCGATGAAATCCAGGTTCCACTTGTGCACTTGGTGCAGGTCGGCAAAACCGCCCTGAGCGAAAGCGCGTAACAGATTCAGAGTCGCTGTGGACTGATGATAGGACTGCAGCAAACGCTCTGGATCCGGCACGCGGCTCTTTTCGTCGAAGCCGATGCCGTTGACGATGTCGCCGCGATAGGCCGGCAGGGTCACGCCGCCGATGGTTTCGTCGTTGGCCGAACGCGGCTTGGCGAACTGACCCGCCATGCGCCCGACCTTGACCACTGGGCAACCGGCAGCGAAGGTCATGACGATCGCCATCTGCAGCAACACTTTGAAGGTGTCGCGAATCTTCGCTGCGGAGAATTCAGCGAAGCTTTCCGCGCAATCGCCGCCCTGCAACAGAAACGCGCGCCCCTGGGTAACTTCGGCGAACTGGCGGCGCAGCTCGCGCGCTTCGCCGGCGAACACCAGCGGCGGATAGCTGGCCAGGGTTTGCTCGACCTGGCGCAGGTGCGCGGCGTCGGGGTATTGCGGTTGTTGCTGGATCGGCAGGGCGCGCCAGCTGTCAGGGCTCCACGGTTGGCTCATCACGGTCTCGAAGTTCGTACGCAGGGAAGCGCCATGTTAGCAGCAATTAGTGCGTGACCTGCTCCCGCCCCATCGCCGACAATCGCCGCTTTGCCACGGCGCCACAGCGGTGCCATCGCGTCACCGCGCCCGGTGACCATCAGGAGACGAAATGACTGAGGAGCGCGTCGAGCATCTGCTCGCCGAAGTACAGGATGAGTTCGGCGTGATTCGCGTGCTGGAAGTGGCCGATTACCGCTTTCTCGAGTTCGGCGATGCGATCGAGCAGAGCTGCGTGTTCACTGCCGACCCGAGCTGGCTGGAGTACGACTACACCCGCGCCATGCTGATCGGTGCGCTGTGCCACGAGCAGCCGGAGAGCGCGCTGTTTCTCGGTTTGGGTGCGGGCACACTGACCCAGGCTTGCCTGAAGTTTCTGCCGCTCGAAGACGTCGAGGCCATCGAACTGCGCCCGGACGTGCCGCGCCTGGCCATTGAATACCTCGGTCTGGATGATGATCCGCGTTTGTACATCCGCGTCGGCGATGCGCTGGAATTGCTGCCGACTGCCGAGCCGGCGGATCTGATTTTCGTCGACCTCTATACCGATGTCGGCCCCGGGGTCGGGCATCTGGCCTGGAGTTTTCTCGGCGATTGTCAGAAGCGCCTGAATCCGGGCGGCTGGCTGGTGATCAACCAGTGGGCCACCGACGATGGCAAGCCGCTCGGCGCGGCATTGTTGCGCGGCCTCTATCACCGGCATTACTGGGAATTGCCGGTGAAGGAGGGCAACGTGATTCTGATTATCCCGGCGGATCTCGATCAGGCGCTGGACATGCAGGCGCTGACCCAGCGGGCCGAAGCGCTGGCGCCGCAGTTGGGGTACTCGTTGCAGTCGTTGATCAACGCGATTCGCCCGGCGACCTGAGCCGGTAGTACCGCCCCCTTCGCGAGCAGGCTCGCTCCCACATTTGAAATGCGTTCGACCTGTGGGAGCGAGCCTGCTCGCGAAAAGGCCCTGACAGGCAGCAGATTCTTCACACCCCTTTGAAAATCCCTGGCCGCCGCTCCACCAGCGATCTCACCCCCTCCCGGGCATCTTCAGTGGCGAGCAACTTCTTCACCAGCGCCGGTAACGCTTGCGCCGCCGCTGTCTCACCCTCATAGCGCGCCTGCCGCGCTGACATCAAGGTCGCCTGCACGCCCAGCGGTGCTTGCCGGGCAATCCGTTCGGCCAGCTCGATCGCGCGGGGCAGCAAGTCTTCACTGGCCATCACTTCCTGGACCAAGCCCAGATGCAACGCATCGTGTGCATCAAACTCGTCGCCGGTGAGCAACCAGCGCATCGCATTGCCCCAGCCGGCGATCTGCTGGAAACGCAAAGTCGCCCCGCCAAACGGAAAAATCCCACGTTGCACTTCCATCTGCGCGAAGCGGGTATTGCTCGCGCACAGATTGATGTCCGCCGCCAGCATCAGCTCGATGCCGATAGTCAGGCAGTAACCCTGCGCGGCGACGATTACCGGCTTGCTCACCCGTGGCCCGACGAAAACGCCCCAGGGATCGCACCCGCCTGTCGGAACCTGCCAGCCTTCGGCCAGAGCCGCGCTGGCATTGACCAGATCAAGCCCGGCGGTGAAGTGCTCGCCGTGGCCGAACACCACGGCGACCCGCGCTTCGCGGTCGGCTTCGAACTCGCCGTAGGCCAGGCTCAGGTCGTTGAGCAGGTCGATATCGAAAGCGTTGCGCTTGGCCGCCCGATCGAGGCCGATCAAGTGCACATGACCACGACGTTCTCGGCTGACGCGGCCGGCGCAAGGCTGATTCATGGCTAAATCCTCAAGCAGGAAGGGCGGGTGCGCGGCGCTTTGCCGCAGGTCGGTGAACCGTTTAAGCGTCATCGCCCGCAGGGCCGGGCCTTTGCAAAATAGACCGTTGCGCGATTATCCGCAAAACCCCGTTACACGGCGGTGACACACGGATAAGGGCCACAAAAAAAGCTCCCTTTTCGGGCGAAATCCGGTATAGTGCGCGCCGGCCTTTAACCGGGCCGCGTTTAGGTAGCGCATTTCCCGAAGTCAGCTTCGGCTGCACGTCCGCATTGCGGGCTCTTCCTTGACGATTCATCTTCATTCATTCGTTTTCGCAAATCCCCGCCGACAAAGCTGCCAGGGCGACTCTTGAGTCTCAACACGGCATGCGCAGCTTTGGAGCATGGGTCTTTGCGGATGCACTTAGAGGCAGACCCATGACCCAGGAAACCGGCGGATTCGCCGCTTTTAATCTCAACCCGAATATTCTTGCAGCCGTCGCAGCGACTGGCTACGAAGAGCCTTCGGCGATTCAGCAGCAATCGATCCCGATCATCATGGCCGGCCAGGACATGATTGGCCAGGCGCAAACCGGTACCGGTAAAACCGCCGCGTTCGCACTGCCTATTCTGCACCGCATCGATCCTGCCAAGCGCGAACCGCAAGCCCTGATCCTGGCGCCAACCCGAGAGTTGGCGCTGCAAGTAGCAACCGCTTTTGAAACCTACGCCAAGCAAATGCCAGGCGTCACCGTCGTGGCTGTCTACGGCGGCGCGCCGATGGGCCCGCAACTCAAGGCAATCCGTAATGGCGCACAGATTGTTGTCGCTACTCCGGGTCGTCTGTGCGACCACCTGCGTCGCGACGAGAAAGTCCTGTCGACCGTGAACCATCTGGTTCTCGACGAAGCTGACGAAATGTTGAAGCTGGGCTTCATGGATGACCTGGAAGTCATCTTCAAGGCTCTGCCATCGACCCGCCAGACCGTGCTGTTCTCGGCGACCCTGCCGCAGTCGATCCGCGCCATTGCCGAACGCCATCTGCGCGATCCGCAACACGTCAAGATCCAGACCAAGACCCAGACCGTTACCGCGATCGAACAGGCTCACCTGTTGGTTCACGCTGACCAGAAAACCTCGGCCGTGCTCAGTCTGCTGGAAGTCGAAGACTTCGACGCCCTGATCATGTTCGTGCGCACCAAGCAAGCCACTCTGGACCTGGCCAGCGCCCTCGACGCCAAAGGCTACAAAGCCGCCGCGTTGAACGGTGACATCGCCCAGAACCAGCGTGAGCGCGTCATCGACTCGCTGAAAGATGGCCGTCTGGACATCGTTGTCGCCACCGACGTTGCTGCCCGTGGTCTGGACGTTCCGCGCATCACTCACGTGTTCAACGTTGACATGCCGTACGACCCGGAATCCTACGTGCACCGTATCGGCCGTACCGGCCGTGCCGGTCGCGAAGGTCGTGCACTGCTGCTGGTGACTCCACGTGAGCGCCGCATGCTGCAAGTGATCGAGCGCGTAACCGGTCAGAAAGTTGCCGAAGTACGCCTGCCAGACGCTCAAGCCGTTCTCGATGCACGCATCAAGAAACTGACCAACAGCCTTTCGCCGCTGGTTGCTGATGCCGAATCGACTCACGGTGAGCTGCTCGACCGCCTGACCGCCGACATCGGTTGCACCCCGCGTGCTCTGGCTGCTGCGCTGCTGCGCAAAGCCACCAATGGTCAAGCGCTGAACCTGGCCGCAATCGAGAAGGAACGTCCACTGGTGCCGAACAACGCACCGCGTGGCGACCGTCCTGAGCGTTCCGGTGATCGTCCTGATCGTGGTGACCGCGAGCGTCGCGCGCCAATGCCTTTGGGCGAAGGCCGTGCTCGTTGCCGTACCGCGCTGGGCGCGCGTGACGGTATCGCTGCGAAAAACCTGCTGGGCGCCATCCTCAACGAAGGCGGTCTGGCCCGTGAAGCGATCGGTCGCATCCAGGTGCGTGACAGCTTCAGCCTCGTCGAGCTGCCGGAAGAAGGTCTGGAAAAACTCCTGACCAAACTGAAGGACACTCGCGTGGCCGGTAAGCAGCTCAAGCTGCGTCGCTACCGCGAAGATTGATCCGCCCTCGGGCTGATTGATCGCACATAAAAAATCCCCGACTGGTTCGGGGATTTTTTTTGCCTGCTCATCGGGCGACACAACACCTTGTGGGAGCTGGCTTGCCAGCGATGACGTCAGCCGAAGCGATAAATATCCATACCCAGCGCCCCCATCGTGAAACCCTGATGCGCCACGCTGAAAACCCCGCCAGCACCGCGAGCAAAGTACAGCGGCAACAAATGCTCATCACTGGGGTGACTGCGCACGGCATTCGGCGCCTCCTGGCGATAATCATGCAGCGCCGTTTCATCGTCGGCCGCCAGCTTGTCGATCATCCAGTCACGGAAATCCCGCGCCCACGGTTCAACGCTTTCCGGGCCGGCATGCCAATCCAGCTCCCGGAGGTTGTGGGTGATGCTGCCGGAGCCGATCAACAGAATGCCGTGTTCGCGCAGGCTCGCCAGTGTACGGCCAACTCGCGTCTGCAATGCCGGTCCGCCGCGACTCGGCAACGAGACTTGCACCACCGGAATATCGGCCTGCGGATACATCAAAGACAGCGGCACCCAAACACCATGATCGAACGGTCGTTGCGGATCGAGCCGCGCCGGCAGGTCATTGGCGTGCAGCAGTTGAGCCACCTCGGCGGCCAGCTGCGGATTGCCCGGGGCCGGGTACTGAACTTCAAACAGCGCACGGGGGAAACCGCCGAAGTCGTGCCAGGTTTCCGGGTGCGGGTGGCTGCTGACCAGCAGTTCCTGGCTTTCCCAGTGCGCCGAGACGATGACAATGGCGTTGGGGCGCGGCAGTTGAGCGGCCAGTCGCGCCAGTGCCGGGCCGCTGGCACCGGGCTCCAGCGCCAGCATCGGTGAACCGTGGGAGATAAACAGGCTGGGCAACATGGACGGGCTCCTGAGCGCTAAGATGAACCATCTTCAGTCAGATCATCGATCTGAATCCAATATAAGTTTCTGCGGTTTTTCATCGGTTTTTCGGGAGTGATCCATGCAGCCTGAGTTTTGGTACAAGAAATGGGATTCGAACCAGATCGGCTTTCATCAGCCCGAGGCCAACCCGTATTTGCAGCGCTACTGGCCGGAGCTGGCGATTGCACCGTCGGCGCGTGTGCTGGTGCCGCTGTGCGGGAAGAGTCTGGATCTGCTCTGGCTTGCCGGGCAGGGACACCAGGTGATTGGGGTTGAGCTAGCGGAAAAGGCTGTCGAGGAGTTTTTCAGCGAACATCAGTTGCAACCGCAGATCAGCGAGCAGGGCGCATTCAAGGTTTATCGCAGTGTTGCGTTCGAATTGTGGTGCGGTGATTTTTTTGCGCTGACGGCCGAGGACGTCGCAGATTGTACTGCGCTGTATGACCGCGCCGCGCTGATTGCCTTGCCGGACGCGATGCGCCAGCGCTACGCGGCGCATTTGCAGCACTTGCTGGCGCCGGAGATGAAAGGGCTGGTGATTACCCTGGATTACGATCAGACGCAGATCCCGGGACCGCCGTTTGCGGTGAATGATGATGAGGCGCAGCGGCTGCTGGGCCAGGGTTGGCAGCTGGAGAAACTGGAAGAGCGAGATATTCTGGCTGAGAGCCCCAAGTTTCTACAGGGCGGGGTTGAGTGGTTGGTGGAGCGGGTTTATCGGGTTTCTTCCAGATAGTTTTTTATTAGCAGCTCCGGCGTCTTCGCGAGCAGGCTCGCTCCCACAGGGGAATGCGTTTCAAAGGTGGGAGCGAGCCTGCTCGCGAATGGGACTTTGCTGACAACGCATGATCTGAAGATACAAAAAAAGGCCCGCATCACTGCGGGCCTTCTTTTTTATTGCGATCAAATCAACCGCGACGACGCAGTGCGTCAATACGCTCTTCCAGCGGCGGGTGGCTCATGAACATGCGGGCGAAGCCCTGTTTGATGCCACCGTTGATGCCGAAGGCGTTCAGGGTGTCGGGCATATGCACCGGCAGGCCCTGTTCGGCGCGCAGACGTTGCAGAGCACCAATCATCGCGCTGGTACCGGCCAGGCGGGCGCCGGCTTCGTCGGCACGGAATTCGCGCTTGCGCGAGAACCACATGACGATTGCGCTGGCGAGGATGCCCAGCACCAGTTCGGCGAAGATGGTCGCCACGTAATAGGCGATGCCCTGGCCTTCTTCGTTCTTGAAGATGACCTTGTCGACGAAGTTGCCGATGATCCGCGCGAAGAACATCACGAAGGTGTTCACCACGCCCTGGATCAGAGCCAGCGTGACCATGTCGCCGTTGGCGACGTGACCGATTTCGTGGGCCAGTACGGCTTTCACTTCATCGGGCGAGAATCGCTCGAGCAGGCCTTGGCTGACCGCGACCAGCGCGTCGTTCTTGTTCCAGCCGGTAGCGAAAGCATTCGCTTCGTAGGCCGGGAAAATCCCGACTTCAGGCATCTTGATCCCGGCTTCGCGGGACAATTGCTCGACCGTTTGCAGCAGCCATTGCTCATGACGAGTGCGTGGCTGGCTGATGATTTGCGTACCGGTGCTCATCTTCGCCATCCACTTGGAGATGAACAGCGAGAACAGCGAGCCGGCGAAACCAAAGACCGCACAGAAGACCAGCAGCTGACTGAGGTCGAGGTCGACCCCGTTGGCCGCCATGAACCCGTTGAAGCCGAACAGGCTCAGGGTGATGCTGGCTATCAGCACGACCGCCAGGTTAGTGGCCAAAAACAGCAGGATGCGCATCATGGTTGTAGAACTCTCCTCAAGCTAAAGATGTAGCGTACTGCGGGGTATATAAGGTGCGGCACCGGGCTATTCAACCGAGTGACTATTTCAAACTGTGTCCTACAGCGGTTTCTTGAGGAAAAAGAAAATTCCCACCCTCGATTCCGACACGGATGACACAGCCTTTCGCCCCGCCGCCATTAGGTCAGACACGTCTGTACGGCTCGCATCGCAAGTGTAGAAGGGCTGCAAAGGCGCGGAACAAAGATGTGTTGCTGAATCAGACAGTGCGCAACAGTCAATCCGTTGCGCACTGCTGGCCATTACTGGCGGTAGGACTTGAGGAAGTTGCCGATGCGGCCGATGGCCATTTCCAGATCATCGACGCGGGGCAGGGTGACCACGCGGAAGTGATCCGGCCACGGCCAGTTGAATGCCGTGCCCTGCACCACCAGCAGCTTCTCGGAAAGCAGCAGATCAAGCACGAACTTCTCGTCGTTGTGGATCGGGCAGACCTTCGGGTCGATTTTCGGGAACGCGTACAACGCGCCCATCGGCTTCACGCAGCTGACGCCGGGAATATCGTTGAGCAACTCCCAAGTGCGATTGCGCTGCTCCAGCAGGCGACCCTGCGGCAGCACCAGATCGTTGATGCTCTGGTAGCCGCCCAGCGCGGTCTGGATTGCGTGCTGGCTCGGCACGTTGGCGCACAGGCGCATGTTGGCCAGCATGTCGATGCCTTCGATGTAGCTCTGCGCGTTGTGTTTCGGCCCGGAGATGGCGATCCAGCCGGAGCGGAAACCGGCCACGCGGTAGGATTTCGACAGGCCGTTGAACGTCAGGCAGAGCAGATCCGGCGCCAGCGAGGCAGTGCAGATATGCACGGCGTCGTCATAAAGAATCTTGTCGTAGATCTCGTCCGAGAACACCACCAGGTTGTGCGCGCGGGCGATTTCCAGCATGCCCAGCAACACTTCCTTCGAGTACACCGCACCGGTCGGGTTGTTCGGGTTGATGATCACCATGGCCTTGGTGTTCGGGGTGATCTTGGCCTTGATGTCGGCCAGATCCGGAAACCAGTCGGCGCCTTCGTCGCACAGATAATGCACGGCGTTACCGCCAGCGAGGCTGACGGCAGCGGTCCACAGCGGATAGTCCGGGGCTGGCACCAGCACTTCGTCGCCATTATTGAGCAGCGCCTGCAGCGACATCACGATCAGCTCGGAAACGCCGTTGCCCAAGTAGATGTCTTCGATGCCGACACCTTCAACCTGCTTCTGCTGGTAGTACTGCATCACCGCCTTGCGCGCGCTGAACAGGCCTTTGGAGTCGCTGTAACCTTGCGCGGTCGGCAGGTTGCGGATCACGTCCTGGAGGATTTCGTCCGGCGCTTCGAAACCAAACGGCGCCGGGTTGCCGATGTTCAGCTTGAGGATGCGCTGGCCTTCCTCTTCCAGTCGTTTGGCGTGCTTGAGCACCGGGCCGCGAATGTCATAGCAGACGTTGGCGAGCTTGTTCGATTTGCTGAACTGCATGGCGATGTGATCCCGAAAATGAACGATCCAGGCGGCAAATGGACAACCGTACTGGGATTGCTGCGTCTTCGCACAGGCGGAGGTCTGGCGCTTTAGCGCTCAGAATCCGTTTGAATGCGCCCGGTCTGGCTGCCAGACTGGCGCGTGACGAGGCGCAATCATACGTGCCGCCCGATCCGTGGAAAAGGTACAGATCGGGCTTTTTCAGCCGCTGAGGTGTGATGATGGAAAAGTTGCAGAAAACCCTGGAAGAATGGCGTGCCATGCTCGACCCCGAGCAGTACAACGTCTGCCGTCTGAGTGCCACCGAGCGTCCGTTTTCGGGCAAATACAACAACACCAAAACCGACGGTGTCTACCACTGTGTCTGCTGCAACGAGCCGCTGTTCGACTCCAAGACCAAATTCGACTCCGGCTGCGGCTGGCCGAGCTTTTACGCGCCGATCGGCGATAGCGCGATGACTGAGATCCGCGACACCAGCCACGGCATGATCCGCACCGAAGTGAAATGCGCGCGCTGTGATGCGCACTTGGGCCACGTGTTCCCGGATGGCCCACCACCGACCGGCCTGCGTTATTGCATCAACTCGGTGTGCCTGAATCTCGAGCCCCGGGAATAACCGAAACAGGCGACATCGCGTCGCCTTTTTATCGGTCAATTAGATTGCACACAATTCAATTGCTCGTTATGTTTGCGCCTTCCTGACCATTGCGGAGCCGACCCATGAGCGACAACCTGCTGAATATCCCGTGCACCACCATCAAGGGTGAGCAAAAGACCTTGGCCGATTTCGCCGGCAAAGCCGTGCTGGTGGTCAATACCGCGAGCAAGTGTGGCTTCACTCCGCAATACAAGGGCCTCGAAGAACTCTGGCAAACCTACAAGGATCAAGGGCTGGTGGTATTGGGTTTCCCGTGCAACCAGTTCGGCAAACAGGAGCCGGGCAATGACGGCGCCATCAGTGAATTCTGCGAACTGAATTTCGGCGTCAGCTTCCCGCTGTTCAAGAAGATCGACGTCAACGGCGCCGATGCTCACCCGCTGTTCGTGCAGTTGAAGAAGCGCGCCCCGGGCCTGCTCGGCTCGCAGGGCATCAAGTGGAATTTCACCAAGTTCCTGATCGGCAAGGACGGCCAGTTGGTCAAGCGTTTCGCCCCGACGACCAAACCGCAGGACCTGAGCGGCGAGATCGAAGCTCTGCTGAAATGAGCCTGGCGGTTGATTCGCTGAAGCTCGACAGCCAGTTGTGCTTCAAGCTGTACGCGGCCTCGCGGGCGGTGATTCGCGCCTACAAGCCGATGCTCGATCAGTTGGGCCTGACGTACCCGCAGTACCTGGCGATGCTAGTGCTGTGGGAATGGCAGGATGCTGCGCCGGAGCAACCGACGGTCAAGGCCTTGGGCGAACGCCTGGCCCTGGACTCGGGGACGTTGACGCCTTTGCTCAAACGTCTGGAGCAGAGCGATCTGGTCCAGCGTCGGCGCTCGGCGCGGGATGAACGCGAGATGCACCTGAGCCTGACGCCTGCCGGAACAGCACTGCGCGAGCAGGTCGGGCCACTCAAGGCGCGCCTGCTCTGCGACAGTGGCGTAGATCTCGACCGGCTCAATGATTTGCGCGCCGGCCTCGATCACTTGCTCGGGCAGATCAAAGGGCTTTAGTAGTCGGCATCCACTGATCAAGCAACGCGGCGAGTTCTTCGCGGCGAAACGGTTTGGCCAGATAGTCGCTCATGCCGGCCGCGCGGCAACGTTCGCGTTCCTCGGACATGGCATTGGCGGTCAGCGCGACAATCGGCAGACTCGGCCAGCGCCCGCTCTGGCGAATCTGCCGACTGGCTTCATAGCCATCCATCACCGGCATGTTGCAATCCATCAGCACCAGATCGAAATCGGCAAACTCCAGTTGATCCAGCGCCTCGGCACCATGGCCCGCCACCACTACATCGCAGCCAAGCTTGCCGAGCATGCCTTTGGCGACCAGTTGATTGACCGGGTTGTCCTCGACCAGCAGCACCTTGCCCCGGCGCGCGGACGGCAAGGCATCCGCTTGTGCTTCGTTGAGGGTGGCTGCGTCCGGTTGCAGAATCCGTCGCAGATGCTGGTACAGCGCGTTGCGCGCCAGCGGCCGGGCTTGCTGCTGCAAGGGGGCGAGGGCGGCGGCTTCTTCGCTGGGCAGAAAACTGCCGTAAGCAGTCACCAGCAGAATCGGCGCGGTGATGCTAGGGCGCAGACCGAACAGGCATTCCGGGCAATCGGTGATCAGCACATCCGGACTCAGGCCCAGCAGCGAATCATCAATAGTGCGCTGCGTGTATTCCAGGCCCCACACCGGCAACAGGCTTTTCAGCAATTCCGCCAGACCACTGCTGGCAGCGGTGATGGCGAGAACCTTGCCGCGTAACGGTATCGGCGGCAGCGCGCGGGTGTGAGAGGGCAGTGGCAGTTCGGCGCAGAACTGGCTGCCGAAGCCGCTTTCGGAACTGATGGTCAGCCGACCCTGCATCGCTTCGCACAGGTTGTACGTCAGCGCCAGTCCCAGCCCGGTGCCGCCGTACTGACGGGTGATACCGGCGCCGGCCTGGGTGAACGGCTGGAAGATTTTCACCTGCGCTTCCTGGGCGATGCCTATGCCGGTGTCGCAGACTTCGATGCGCACGCCACCCTTGTACGCCGACAGACGCACATCGACCCGACCGAAGCGGGTGAATTTCAGCGCGTTGGACAGCAGGTTGCTGACGATCTGCCGCACCCGGGTCGGGTCGCCCAGCACCAGCGCCGGGAAGTGCGGCTCGATCAGACAGGTCAGCTCGACGCTTGGCGCGGCGTTCTGCGAGAGCAGGTTGGCGGTGTCTTCGATCAGCGAGCCGAGGTCGAACGGGATGTTTTCCAGCTCCAGTTGCCCGGCGTCGAATTTCGACAGGTCGAGAATATCGTTGAGCAGTTCCACCAGCACCTTGCCCGAGTCGTGGGCGATCGACAGTTGTTGCTGCTGCTCGGCGTTGAGCGGGCCGTCCAGTGACAGCGCGATCATCCCCAGCAGACCGTTGAGTGGTGTACGGATTTCATGGCTCATGTTGGCCAGAAACGCCGAACGCGCTTCGGCCATGTCCAGTGCAGTACGGCGTGCCACTTCCAGTTCTTCGTTGGACTGGCTGAGGCGGGCGTTGATTGCCTTGAGTTCGGCGGTGCGCGCCGAGACGATGTCTTCCAGTTGCGCGAGGTATTCGGTCAGGCGATTTTCCGCGGTGCGCCGTTGCTGGATTTCGGTGGCGATGTTCTCGAACTGCTGATTGGCGACTTTGACCAGCACGCCGATTTCATCGTTGCCGTGGCCGGCCGGGCACTCGAGCGTGGTCGGCTCGGCGCTGCGCGGGTCGCGGCCGCTGAGTTCACGGATGACCCGCACCAACGGCTTGGTCAGCATCACGTAGAACAGCGCCAGGAGGATCCCGGTCAGCAGCAGGCTGCGGGCAAAACCGTTGAGCAGGGTGACTTCCGCACGGCGCAGGAAGCGGCTGCCGAAGGCATAAGTGTCGACTTCAAGCTTGAGAACGCCGAGGGATTCGTTGGGCAAGTGGTCGAGGTACAGACGATCTTCGAAATGACGCTTGGCGCCGAACAGGAAGTCGCTGATCAGCCGATAGCTGCTCTGCAGTTCCGGGCGTTTGACGCTGGCCAGCACGGTCTCGTTGTTGTCGATCAGTTGCGCGGCGATGATCGCGGGCGAGCGCAGCAGGCCCAGGGTGAGCTCCTGCGCGAGCTCGGCGTCGATGTTATAGGCGATGCGCGAGGCCGGATTGTGGCTGATTTCCAGCAGCGCGAGGATTTCACGGTTGATGGAAGCGTCTTCGCTGGCATAATCGATGCCGATCTGCAGCAGACTGAGCAGGGTGCCCAGAATGAACCCGACCAGCACGGTAAGCCTGGCTTGCTTGTAAGACAGCCGGTGGGTGAATTTGATATCCATGGGTTGTTGAACCACTTCCGTTTCCCTTCGCTGCTCAAGCATAGTCGATCATGCAGGGATACCGAGGTTCCCGAATCGCCTTGTAACAAGGCTTGCTGAGGCGATTTTATCTGTGTGTCGTCGCTGGATCGTCATCATCACTGTGAAAGTGCCCGAGGAGAAGACGTGGATTCCCGATTGAATGCTTTTCTTGAACGCGCCGAGTCGGTTCTGGCGCGAATCGAACCACTGTTGCCGGCACCGCGCCCCGTCATTGACTGGAACACATGCCTGGCAGCGCGCTGGCAGCGTGACGGTCGCAGCGGCTACCTGTTGCCGCTGGAAGTCAGCCTCGACATGCGTCTGTCCGACCTGATCGGCGTCGACCGGCAGTTGGAGCAGTTGGGGCGCAACACACAACAATTTCTTGATGGCATGCCGGCCAACCACGCCTTGCTCTGGGGTTCACGCGGTACCGGCAAGTCTTCGCTGGTGCGTGCGTTGCTGGCCGAGCACGCCGGTGCCGGCCTGCGTCTGATCGAGATCGAACGCGATCACTTGGCTGACCTGCCACGCGTGGTCGAGCAAGTCGCCAAATTGCCGCAACGTTTCGTACTGTTCTGCGATGACCTGTCGTTCGAATCCGGCGAAGGCGACTACCGCGTGCTGAAAAGCGTGCTCGACGGTTCGCTCGAGCAGGCCCCCGACAATGTCTTGTTGTACGCCACTTCCAACCGCCGCCACCTGGTGCCGGAAAAGGAAAGCGACAACGAAAACTGGAAGCGCGTCGACGGCGAACTGCACCCGAGCGAAGCGGTGGAAGACAAGATCGCCCTGTCCGACCGTTTCGGCCTGTGGCTGTCGTTCTACCCGTTTACCCAGGAACATTTTCTCAACGTCGTCGAGCACTGGATCGGCCAGTTGGCCGCCAAGGCCGGCCTGAGCTGGCAGCGCGACGAAGCACTGGACATCCTCGCCGTGCGCTGGGCCACCGGCCGCGGTAATCGCAACGGACGTTGCGCGTATCAATTCGCCCGCTACTGGGTGGGACTGAAATTGCTGGAGCACAAGGCATGATTGATTTGCAACAAAGCGGCCAGGGCCTCGAAGGCTACCGTATGTTGGCCGCACAACTGGAATCGCTACTGGCGGACGAACGCGATTTCATCGCCAATGCCGCGCAGTTTTCCGCGTTCCTGTTCAACCAGCTCGATGATTTGAACTGGGCCGGTTTCTACCTCAATCGTAACGAAGAGCTGGTGCTCGGCCCGTTTCAGGGCCAGATCGCTTGCGTGCGCATCCCGTTCGGGCGCGGTGTTTGCGGCGCCGCTGCTGCCAGCCTGCAAACCCAGCGCGTCGAGGATGTACATGCCTTCCCGGGCCACATTGCCTGCGACAGCGCTTCCAACAGCGAACTGGTAGTGCCCTTGGTCAAGGACGGTCGCCTGATCGGCGTGCTCGACCTCGACAGCCCGAAGCTGGCGCGTTTCGGCGCCGAAGATCAGGCCGGCATCGAGCAACTGGCGGCGATTTTCCTGCGCCTGACCGACTGCTGATCAACCGCCGAGGCCAGCCTTGTGCAACAGGCTGGCCGTATCCACGCTGTCGATTTGCGCGGGATCGAGAAACCGCGTTGCGTACTGCATGTACACCCCTTCGTTGATGAACAGGCCGAACAACGGCGCATCGATATGCGCTTCACGGCACATGGTCGCCATGATCCCCAGCGCCTCGCTCAGCGACTTGGCTTTCTTGTAAGGGCGATCGGCGGCGGTCAGCGCTTCGAAAATATCGGCAATCGCCATCATCCTGGCCGGCAGGCTCATCTCCTCGCGTTTCAGCCGTTTCGGATACCCGGTGCCGTCCATTTTTTCGTGATGGCCGCCGGCGATCTCGGCAATGCTGTCCAGGTGACCGGGGAAGGGCAGGTGGCTGAGCATCATGATCGTCTGCACCATGTGATGGTTAATGATGTAGCGCTCTTCGCGGGTCAGCGTGCCGCGGCCGATCTTCAGGTTGTACAACTCGCCGCGATTGTACTTGTACTCGGGTACATCGAGTTTGAAGCCCCAGGGATTGTCCTCGGGGATCAGTTCGCTCTTGTCGCGTTCGATCAGATGCTCGGGTTTGTCGGCCAGCAGGGTTTCACTGACGGGCAGCGTTGGTGCAGGTTTTTTTGCCTGGCGGCGGTTCTCTTCCCATGACACACCGAGCCGATCATCGAGAGTGCGCAGCCAGGTGCGTTGCGCCACTTGGTCAAGGCGTTGCAGATCAGCCTCGGCCATGGCCTCGCCACCGAGATTGCAGCGGGCGACAAAGGCGAAGTCGTCGTCGAGCATCAGCAACTCACTATCACGGTCGCGGGCCAGCGCCGCTTCGTCTGCACCGCTTGCCAGCGTCTGCCAGTAGTTGATCCACACGTCACGCTTGAGCACTTCGAAGCGGGTGCGGATTTCGTGGATGCGGTCGTTGATGGTCTCGAGCTTGGTGGCTTTGTCGACCACGTATTCCGGCGTCGTGACCTTGCCGCAATCGTGCAGCCACGCGGCGATGTGCAACGCCTCCCATTCATCCTCGCTCGGTTGGTAAGCGCTGAACGCCGGGTCCTGGCTTGCCGCAGCAGCCTGGGCGAGCATCAACGTCAGTTCCGGCACCCGCTGGCAATGGCCGCCGGTGTAGGGGCTCTTGGCGTCGATCGCGCTGGCCAGCAGTTGGATGAAGGCGTCGAGCAGTTGTTTCTGCCGCGCTTGCAGACGCTGACTTTCGATGCTCACCGCCGCCGCGCCGGACACCGCCTGCAAGAAGGCAATTCGGTCAGGCCGCAGCTTTTCCAGATCACTCGGCTCACCACTGTCATTGACCAGCAGAATCAGCAGGCCGATGGTTTCATCGTGCTGGTTGTGCAGGCGGATGCCGATCAGGTGAATGCGCGGTGATTCCATGGCGAGGAGGATTTTCTGCAAGTCGCCGGCCTGATCGAAGCCCAGATGGCTGACGGTATTGTTGGCGCTGGCCAGTTGCTCGAACCACGCCGGGCCGGTGTTTTTATGCAACTCACGTCCTTGAATGTCGAACGCCTCCAGCTTCTGCGGCACGCCATCAATCACCAGTCCATAAGGTTCCATGCGCGCGCCGTCGGCTTCGCGCAGGTAGATCAGACCGGCCTGCGCCTGAGCGATCTGTACGGTTTCGAACAGCACGCGTTCGAGCAGCGGGGCAAACCGGGTTTCGGCGCACAGGCTGTCGGTGATGCGGAAGAAACTGCCCAGGGTTTCTTTCATCCGCGCCATCGACAGGCTTAATTGATCGACTTCCAGTACGGGCGAGCGGCGCGCCAGCGGAGAACTGAAGTCGAAGCTGCGGATCGCGTCGGCTTCCTTGACCAAGGCATGCAGCGGCTTGACCAGAATCCGCGAAATCACCCAGCCCAATGGCAGGCACAGCAACAGGATGGCCAGGGTGATCAGCGCGCCTTGCCAGCGCATCCGGAACGCATCCACCAGTAATTCGTCTTCCGGCACCAGTAGCGCCAGTTGCAGACCTTTCGGCCCGCCTTCCTCGATGCCGGTGCGTGCGACGATCCATTGCCGGTCGTTTACTTGCAGACGCTTGCCGATATTGTCGGAGCTGAGCAGCGCGTTCAGCTCAGGGCTGAGATCGGCCGCTCTGGCCAGCCGCGCAGTGCGGTCATCGACGATCAGGCGATGGCTGTCGGGGTAAGCCACGGCGTTGCCGTCGGTGTCGTACAGCGCGATCTCTGTCGAAGGCGTGACCTGGTGCTTGCCCAGGGCGGTCGACAGCGAAGCGAGGGTCAGGTCGGCGCCGATCACCGCGTTCTCGCCGCTGCGCCGGGCCAGCGTGGTGCCGACATTGTGGGTCGAGAAAAATACATAGGGCTCGGTGGTGATTTGCCCGGCCTGTTGCAGGGCGTCGCTGAACCAGGTCCGGCTGCGCGGATCGTACGGCTCTTGGGGATGCTCGCGGCGGTTGATCGGTGTCAGGGCCTGATCAAAGAACAATGATTGCGAGCGTATGGCGCCTTGTGGAGCATGCTCGATGCTCCAGACTTGATAGGCCGCCGCTTCCGGCGCCTGAAGCTGTGCCTTCAGAGCCGGAGTACGCAGCGCGCGCACCATGAAGAAATCGCCATTGGCGTAACCCAGATACAGCGACGCCAGCGCCGGGTTGTCGGTGAGCGACTGGCTGAAGGGTTTGAGCAAGGGCAGGCGTTGTTCCAGATCACTAGCCTGGGCTGCCGGGGTATCCGCCAGCAGGCTCAACAGGTTGCGGATCGGCTGATAGGTTGCCTGCAGATCGAGGCGTACATCCTGCTCGATGCGGTCAAACAGCTTTTCGCTGCTCGACAGGATGATCTGCGTGGTCTGGTGGTAATTGAACAGGCCCAGCACCACGCCGGTGAGCAATAAAAGAAAGGTGAACATGACGCTGATGTGCACGTGCAGCGGCAACCGGCGTTGCTCGGGGCGCAGTGGGCTGTGCATTGCAGGCTCTCCATGAATGTTTAACTCACTGCTCAGCGTCCAAGCATAGTTAAGACTCGCTCACTGTGCCTTGATCGGCCAGGGTCAATTGCTGTTGCAGGGCCTGCGCCAGTTCGAGCATCGCTTGGCTGGTTGCCGCCCAGCGACGGGCAATCTCCTGTGACGCGAGCGCTCGCTGGCAGGCGTCCTCGAGCTCATCGCAGCATTCGATCAACCGCGAGGCCTGCGCGATGCGGGCTGCGCCCTTGATCTTGTGCGCAACCACTGCCAGCGCTTCGCGATCATCCTCGGGCGACAGCCTCAGCAGTTCTTCGCGGTCGAGACGGCTGCTCTTGAGCAGTTCCACCAGCATGCGCCGGGTTTGCCCGGGGTTGTTGCCGGTCAGCAGGCTCAGACTTTGCAGGTCGAAGACCGAGGCCGGTGATGCCGGCGTGATGCCGTCGATCCATTGTCCGAGCAAGGTCAGACTCAACGGTTTGAACAGGCAGTCGTCCATGCCGGCGAGCTTGCAGCGCTGGACTTCTTCGGGCTGGGCATTGGCGGTGAAACCCAGCACGGTGCACGGCGGGCGGTGGTTTTGCAGTTCAAGCTGGCGAATCCCACGGGTCATGTCATAGCCGTTCATCAAGGGCATGTTGCAGTCGACGATCACCAGATCGAAATGATCGGCCTTCCACCGCTCGAGGCCGCTGCAGCCATCTTCGGCAATGCTGAAGCGATGACCGAGAAACTCCAGTTGCTGACACATGAGCAAACGGTTGGCCGGATGGTCGTCGACAACCAGGACATGTAACGGCGTTGTCGCAGGCTTGATCAACGGTTCGCTTTTCGGCGGATTCGCCTTTGCCGGCAGGCTGTCCAGCGGCAGCGATATGCAAACCTGAGTGCCGATGCCGGGCTGGCTGCTCAACTGCAGTTGTCCGCCCATCATTTCGCACAGGTTGCGACTGATGACCAGCCCCAGGCCAGCGCCGTTTTTTGCCTGTCGACTGCCGTTGTCCGCCTGCGAGAATGGCTCGAACAAGCGCTGTTGATCTTCGGCGCTGATGCCTGAGCCGCTGTCCTGCACGGTCAGCTGCATCAATGTTCGCCCAGCAGCGTCTGCCGGGATCAGGTCGAGGGTGATCCGCACGTGGCCGCTTTCGGTGAACTTTATAGCGTTGCTGACCAGGTTGGACAGCACCTGCTTGAAGCGCAGCGGATCCAGATGCACATCCACAGCCGGGTTCGGCGGGTTGAAGACGACTTGCAAGGCAAGGTTTTTCTGCCGCGCTAGGCCGTCGAAGATGCGCGCAACGGAGGTCACCGTGTCGACCAGATTGATCCACTCCGGAGACAGGCTCAGGCGTCCGGATTCGATACGGGCGATGTCGAGAATATCGCCGATCAGCCCGAGCAGATCCTTGGCCGAATGGTAGGCCGTGTCGATCGAAGCGCGATCGGGGTGCTGCGGATCGATGCGTCGCAGGGTCAGTTCGAGCATGCCGATCACGGCGTTCATCGGTGTACGGATCTCGTGGCTCATGGTTGCCAGGAAGGTACTTTTGGCCCGGTTCGCCTCGTCTGCCTGTTCTTTGGCCGCACGCAGTTTTTCAAACAATTGGCGGCGTTCACTGATATCGATCCAGCCGCCAATGATGCCCTGGACGGCACCGCTGGAGTCGCGGTAGGGAAGTATCCAGTGGTAAATCGTCAGGCGGCGGCTGCCGATGTGCAGAGGCCGGTCGAGTATCAAGGGAATGCCTTCGGCAATGACTCTCTGGTAATCGGCCTGGAATGCCTCGGCCTCGAACGCGTTGCTCAGGGTGCCTTGCACGACGCCTTTGCCGATGATGTCCTCGCGTCTGGCGTTGAAGGCTTCGAGATAACTGTCGTTGCAACTTTGCAGCAGACCCTGGCGATCTCGCACGTAAATCGGGTGTGGTGTGCCGTTAACCAGCGAGCGCATGAACTCCAGTTGATCGTTCAGCGCGCGTTCGGCAGCCTGACGTTGCTTGATCTGGTGGCGCATGTAGGCGTTCCAGGTCAGTAACAGCAGCAGGATCAGGCCGGCGGCCGCGACTACTTGATAGAACAGCCGCTGATAGTTTTGCCAGATGTTCTGGGAGGCGGTGGAGTAACCGCGCCAGCGACCGTTGATCACGCCGAGCTCCTCGGGAGCGATGCTCAGCAGCGCCTTGTTGATGATCGAGGCCAGTTCGGTGTTGTCACGGGCGGTCGCCAACGAGAAGGCTGCCTGACTGGTGCCGATCGTGGTGGTGATTTGCAATGGCCGATCGAATATGCGCGATGAGATGAAATAGTTGGCGATTACCAGCGAGTTCACCGCGCCGTCGACGTGATTGTCGGCCAGCATCGACACGGCGCTGAAGGTGTCGGGGGTTTCGATCAGTTCGATGCCCGGAAAATTCTCATGCAAGTAGGCGACCAGCGGATTGCCTTGGGCGATCGCCAGACGCTTGCCTTTGAGTTGGGCCAGGTTGGTCGGGCTGTCGGCGCTTTTGCGGGTCAGCAGCACGTAGGAGTTTTCCAGGTAGGGGCGACTGAAATTCAGGTTTTTTTCACGTTCGGCGCTGGGCAGCAGGGCGGCAATCAGATCGGCCTTGTGATTGTCGATCTGCCTGATCATTTCCGCATCGTTGCGACTGCGCTGGATTTCGAAACGCAGGCCGGTACGCAAGCGAATCAGTTCGAGCAGGTCGGCACTGATGCCGCGAAAATTGCCGGCGCTGTCGAAGAAGGTCAACGGTGCGTACGCTTCATTGACCACTACGCTGACGACGGGATGCTGCTTGAGCCAGTTCTCCTCACGATCCGTCAGCTGGAGTTTGCTGTCGGTGAGCAGCAGGTCGCTGCCGGCGCTCCAGCGTTTGGCGATGTCATCGCGCTGGCTGCGCGGGATCGCTGCGAGCACTGTGTCGATGATGCCCAGCAACTGCGGATTGCTGCGCCGCACGGCGAAGCTGAAGCCATGGGCTTCCTGCTTGCCGAAGTTGGCCATGCGAACGTTGTTGAGATAGCCCTTGTTGATCATGTAATGGGTGGAGAGGGTGTCGCCGAGAAACACATCGGCCTGGTCGAAGGCCACCGCGTTGATTGCGTTCTGATAGGACGGATAGCAGGTGATCAGCGCCTTGGGATACAGCGCCTTGATCTCCGGCAGCGGCAAATAGTGATACACCATGCTCAGGCGCAGGCCGGCGAGGCCTTCGGTCAGCGAGCGGGTTTCATCTTCGCGGGTGACCAGTACCGGCTGATCGACCGCGTAAGGTGTGGAGAGCGCGAGGTTGGCATTGCCTGCTTCGTAGCCGTTGGCTGTGCCAAGCAGGTCGATCTGGCCATCGATCAAGGCGCGAATGGCAGCCTCGCGCGAGGGAAAGCGTTGCACGCGAATCGGCAAACCGGTGGCTTGACCGAGAATCCCTGCGTAATCGGCGGTCAGTCCCTCGTAGTCCTGGCCACTGACGGTCATGTCGAATGGCGGGTAATCAGGTGCGGAGGTACCCAGTTTCAGTTCGCTGCGAGTCTGTAGCCATTGCCGTTGTGACGATTGCAGGACAATCCCGACAGCCTCGGTTGCCGAGCGGCTGAGCAACGCATAGTCGGGTGAGGGGCTTGGCGAGGCGAAGGCATTGGCGCTCAGATACAGAACGGCGCTCAAGGTGATCAGGTAGTCCTTCAGACGGCTGGGCATGTGGGGTCTCACACGAGTGCGTTGCGTTTGGCCATCTCGATAAGTTCTACAAGGGATCTGGCTTTGAGTTTTTGCATCAGACGCTTTTTATAAGTGCTGACGGTCTTGTTGCTCAGAAACATGCCCTTGGCAATTTCCTTGTTGGTGCGTCCTTGTGCAAATAACTGCAATACCATCAGCTCGCGATCATTAACGGATTTGAATAGTTCAAGTTCTGCATATCGAGTGTCATCGCTGCGCACCGGATTAAGTGCCTGACTGGGGAAGTAGTTGTAACCGGAAAGTACCGCTTTGATTGCGCTGACCAACTCGCTCAAGTCTTCCTGCTTGCAGACATATCCCGATGCACCGGATTGCATGCAGCGGATACCGAACAGCGTAGGACACTGCGCCGTCAGAATCAGAATCTTGAAATTGGAACCCATGGTGTTGAAGCGGGCCAGCACTTCGAGGCCGTCCAGCTTGGGAATGCTGATATCGAGAATGACCAGGTCGGGCATGCATTCACGGACCATCTGCATGGCATCGACACCGTTATCGGTCTCACCGACGACCTTGTAGCCTTCATGTTCCAGGAGCATTCGCACGGCGAGGCGGATGACCGGATGATCGTCCACAATAAAAACGGAGTTCATAAATAGAGTCCCATGCAAGCATGAATAAAGCGCGCACCTTAGCTCAGATGCATGAGCACTCGCATGGACTGGTAGTGTCGCGACTACGTTATCGGATTAATCCTACGCGTAATGAAGAAATGGACTACGTTGAAATTAGGATTGGCGTAAGGAAGCACGAGCGTTCAATTCGCCGAAGATGGAAATTATCCGAGAGCCAATATTGATCTCCAATTATTTACTGGTGTTTAAAGTTGTGTTTAACAAGTGCGGTTCGTTTTGTTTGGTTGCCTGGGTCAGTGCGATCCAGTCTGACCAGTTTAAAGAACGCGTATAACGTTCGTGGCGAAAACTCACCGGGCATCAGCCGGCCAGACCAATGGCCGGCTGATGGGGGACGATCAATGACTTGAGCGGCCGGTCATTTCCAGTGCCATGTCACTGGCGTAACTGTCGGTCATGCCGGCGATGAAATCGATCATGCGCAGAAACGAACTGTGCAGCGAACCTTGAGGGTCCGGCGCATTGTTGCCGAGCAAATCGAGAATACGCCGGCTCTTGAACGACGGCGTGCGGCCGTTGTGCTGCTCCAGCGCGGCACCGCAGAACGAATTGAGCAGAATCTCCAGTGTCGTGTACGCGCCGATCTCATGCAGGGTCTTGCGTTTGTCCTGAAAGATTTTTTTGCGCGCGATGTCCTTGGCGTTCAACACGCAGCGCTTTGCCGGCCCGTGCATGTGTTCGACCAGATCGCCGTGCAGTGTGCCGGCGAGCAGAGCATCCTGCTGTTCGACAAATGCTCGCGCTGCCGCGTTGGTCAGGTGCTCGATGGCCTTGCCGCGCAGGATCGCCAGTTTGCGCCGCCGGGAATCCTGCGGGCCGAGCTGGCGATAGGTTTCCGGCAAATCGTCGCCGACCAGACCGAGCAGCAGTGACTCGACTTCGGCGTATTCGAGCAGCTCCATTTCCAGACCGTCTTCGAGATCGATCAGCGCGTAGCAGATGTCATCGGCAGCCTCCATCAAGTACACCAATGGATGGCGTGCCCAGCGCTGGTCTTCGATTTGCGGCAGACCGAGTTTGTGCGCGATCTGTTCGAGCAATGGCAGCTCGCTTTGGTAGCAGCCGAATTTGTGTTTCTTGTAGCCGAGGGAGTCGGCGTGGCGCGCGGTCCACGGATACTTCAGGTAGGTGCCCAGCGTCGCGTAGGTCAGGCGTGTGCCGCCGTCGAACTGGTGATATTCCAGCTGCGTCAGCACGCGAAAGCCTTGAGCATTGCCTTCGAAATTGAGGAAATCACCACGCTCGGCCTCGCTCATGCCATCGAGCCAGCCACGTCCGGCGGCTTGTTGAAACCAGTGGCGAATCGCGTCTTCGCCGGAATGGCCAAACGGCGGATTGCCGATGTCATGGGCCAGGCAGGCCGACTGCACGACCATGCCGAGGTCGGCCGGGTCGCACCAGTCTGGCAGCGCGCTGCGCAAGGTTTCACCGACACGCATGCCCAGCGAGCGGCCGACGCAGCTGACTTCCAGCGAGTGGGTCAGGCGGGTATGAATGTGATCGTTGCTGGTGACCGGGTGCACTTGGGTCTTGCGCCCGAGGCGGCGAAAGGCACCGGAGAAAATGATGCGGTCATGGTCTTTGTGAAAAGGGCTGCGGCCGAGTTCTTGGGGGCTGTGCAGCGGCTTGCCGAGGCGTTCGCGGTTGAGCAGGGTTGGCCAATCCAAGGCTGAATCTCTCCGTCTGGTGACTGATCGCCCTAGCTTCCCGGTTCGGCTGCGCGCCTGCAAGCGGAACTACAGGCCTGCTGCGTCGATATCGATCAACAGCAAGCGTTCACCGTTATCGAAAAACTGCCCCGCAGTCAGGCAATACTGGTTGCTGGTGGCATCGCGATAGGTGTTCGACAGGGTCAGGCGGCGTTCTTCCCAGCCTTCGGCCAGCAGATGATAGAAATACGGTCGCCACGACCAGTTGTGCCCCAGATAGCGGTCATCGGCAAACCAGCCGTCATGGCGCCATTCGAGGTTGGGAGTCAGTTGCGTGCCGTGGCGGTCGCACTGATAAAAGCGCAGCAGCCAGGGAAACGCCTGCAATTGCGGCAACGCACTGAGCGGGGCGCGGGCCTGCGCCCATTGCTGCAGAATCGCCATCAGTTCGCTGAGCTGCTGACGCATTTGCATCAGCCGCCCGCGCTCGCTGAGTTTCTGCTTCACGTAGCGTTGCCGCAATTGCGCGAAATGCGCGACGAAGGCATCGGTAGCGAAGAATTCTTCTTGTGCCCGGGCGAAGAGAAATCCCTGCACATAGCGCGAGCCGCACTCCAGCGCGAAATTCAGCTGCGCTTCGGTTTCGACGCCTTCGGCGATGATCCAGCAGCCGGTTTTCTCGGCCATCTGGGCGAGAGCCTTGACCACATCGCTGCTCGGTCCGCCGAGGGCTGCAGCCTGAAACAGGCGCATATCGAGCTTGAGAATGTCCGGTTGCAGGGCCAGCACCCGATCCAGCTGCGAATAGCCTGCGCCGAAATCATCAATGGCGATTCTCGCCCCTGCGTCACGGTAGCGCCCGACCACGTGGGCCAGGCGTTCGCTGTTACCACCCAGTTCGGTGATTTCAAATACGATGCGCTGCGGATCAACCTCGTGTCGCGCCAGTTGTTTGAGACTTGGCAGCGCTTGATCGGCGCGCAGGCGGCTGATCCAGCGTGGTGACATGTTCAGGCTGAGAAACCACTCGGCCGGCGCTTCATGCAGGCGGCTGAGGGCGTGATCACGGATTTGCCGGTCGAGACGGCGCAAGGCAGTGGCCGGCGTGCGCGGATCGGCGAACAACGGTCCGACCGAGGTCAGTTGACCATCGCTCTGACGCAGGCGGCCCAATGCTTCGACGCCTGCAATGCGGCCGGTGGCGGTATCGATGAAAGGCTGAAAACAGGCGAGCGGTTGCCCGTCGATCACGGCAAGTCCTTAATCTTGTTTTTGGTTTGGCCGCGCTTGCCGGATAGGCACGCGGGATGGAATCTTCCGATTAGGAGATTCATCCCGGCGCTATTGCAAGAATGTAGCCAGAAGGGCGCTTCAGCGTTTGCCCGAGCTGTGCATGACCAGTCTGATCAGCGGCCCAAGCGTCGTGCCCAGACGCAGCAGTCGCGTCAAACCGCCACCACCGCTGCGTTTCGAGCCTTTGCCGGTGAGGAAACCCAGCAGCGTCACCGCTGCCACGCCCCACAACGGCGCATGCTTGATGCCGAAACCATCCTGCACGTTCTGCTTCATGCCACGCATGCGCTGCAACGGTTGCAGCACTTGCGCGGTTTCGTGGCGGATTTCCTGACGGTGCATTTCCATGCGCAGACGGATCAGCGCCTTGCGCATTTCCCGGCGCGAGCTGTTGTGCGGAAGTTCAGGCAGGCTCATGGCAGCAGGCGCTCCCGGTCGTTGGCCAGCTCTTCGAGCGTGCCGTGGAAAGGCGAGGACTCATCGAAAATCGCCGCTTTGAGGCGCAGACCGCAGAAGATCGACGCCAGCGTGTAAAACACGCACAGGCCGATGATCGCCGCCAGGCGGTAGGTGTCCCAGAAGATGATCATCACCAGCGTCGACAGACCTACCAGCAACAGCAGGGCAAAAACCAGCGCCAGGCCGGCGAACAGCAGCAGGCTGACAGTGCGTGATTTCTGCTCCTGCAGTTCGATGCCGAACAGTTCGACATGACTGTGCAGCAGGCCCAGAACGGCAGCGCCGAGGCGACGCGTGGAGGAGGCGGTGCCCGCAGTCGGGCCGGATTCACCGATCGACATGATCAGCGCCGAGTTGCCAGCAGGCCGATCAGAAAGCCGACGCCGGCAGCGATGCCCACCGACTGCCATGGGTTGGCCGACACATAGTCTTCAGTAGCGGTTACGGCCGCCTGACCGCGCTCACGCAGGGTGTCTTCGGTCACCTTCAGGGTTTCCCGGGCACGCAGCAGGCTGTCATGAATCTGGGCACGCAGCTCATCGGCCTGATCACCCGCGAGGGTCTTGGTGTGTTCGAGCAAGCGTTCGGTGTCGGCGACCAGAGTCTGGAAGTCGTTCATCAGGATTTCTTGAGCAGTCTTTGCCTTGATGCTGGCCATGGGTGGATCTCCGTAGGTGGCTTTGAAGCGTTCGAGTATGAGCCTTGCGCGAAGGTTCAGTGCAAATGCCTGGTACAACTTTTGCTGTGTCGTGGTGCGTCGCTCGGTATATGTGCGCTGTTGCCGGGCGTCCCAGCAGAAAAACTCTAATTAATTTACTAGCAGTTCGTGATCGGACATCGATAAATGCGCCAAATCAGTTCATCAACCCTGCCGTTGGATATTTGATGAGTCGTAATTTGGTGCATGAAATGCACACATGAACCGCTTTGGTGCCTTTTAGCCTTGGGTCTGCCTCCTCATGGAAAATCTGCAAAGCGCTGTGGACACGCTGGTTCACAGCTCCAACACGTTGTTCATTCTGATCGGTGCGGTGATGGTACTGGCGATGCACGCCGGTTTCGCCTTTCTGGAGGTCGGCACGGTCCGGCAGAAGAACCAGGTCAACGCGCTGGCGAAAATCCTCAGCGATTTCGCCGTCTCGACCCTGGCCTATTTCTTTATAGGCTATTGGATCTCCTATGGCGTCACCTTCATGCAACCGGCGGCGGTGCTCACGGCTGACCATGGCTATGGACTGGTGAAGTTTTTCTTTCTGCTGACCTTCGCTGCCGCGATCCCGGCGATCATTTCCGGCGGCATTGCCGAACGCGCGCGGTTTGTCCCGCAGTTGTGCGCGACGGCGCTGATCGTGGCGTTTATCTATCCGTTCTTCGAAGGGCTGATCTGGAACGGCAACTTCGGTTTGCAAGGCTGGCTGGCGGCGCAGTTTGGCGCGGCATTCCATGATTTCGCCGGCTCGGTGGTGGTGCATGCCGTGGGCGGTTGGCTGGCGTTGGCCGCTGTTCTGCTGCTCGGCCCGCGCAATGGTCGCTATCGCGATGGGCGCCTGGTCGCGTTCGCGCCGTCGAGCATTCCGTTTCTCGCACTGGGCTCGTGGATCCTGATTGTCGGCTGGTTCGGCTTCAACGTGATGAGCGCGCAAACGCTGCAAGGCGTCAGTGGCCTGGTCGCGGTCAACTCGCTGATGGCCATGGTCGGCGGTACCGTCGCGGCGTTGATCGTTGGGCGCAATGACCCGGGCTTTCTGCATAACGGTCCGTTGGCGGGATTGGTGGCGGTTTGTGCCGGATCCGACCTGATGCATCCGGTCGGTGCGCTGGTAACGGGCGCGATTGCCGGAGCCTTGTTTGTCTGGTGCTTTACCGCTGCGCAAGTCAAATGGCGTATCGATGATGTCTTGGGTGTCTGGCCGTTGCATGGTTTGTGTGGCGTGTGGGGCGGGATTGCCTGCGGCATCTTCGGTCAGTCTGCGCTGGGTGGCCTGGGCGGCGTCAGCCTGATCAGCCAGTTGATCGGCACTGCGCTTGGCGTCGCGGTGGCGCTGGTCGGCGGCTTCGTCGTCTACGGCGCGATCAAGGCATTGCATGGGCTGCGCCTGAGTCAGGAACAAGAGTATTACGGCGCCGACCTGTCGCTGCACAAGATCGGCGCGGTGAGTCAGGACTAGATTTCCTCATCATTGGCTCCGGGATAGAAACCGTGGAGCAGGCGATAGCGATCGATACGCACTTGATCGACCTTCTCCTGCACTTTGTGCGCGGGCAGGCCAAGCATGATCAGCGCGTGTGAAGCGAGCATCAGGCTCGACTCCAGAAGCTCCGGCACCACCTCGGTGGCGCCGGCAGCTCTGAGTTCCGCCGATTGGCTGTCGTCACGGGTGCGTACCAGAATCGGCACCTGTCGGTTGAGGCGGCGGGCTTCACGCAGAATGCGCAACGCCACATCACTTTGATCCACGGCAATCACCAGCAGCCTGGCGCGCAACAGGCCGACGGCTGTAAGCAGATCGCCACGCGCCGAGTCGCCGTAATGCACGTCGCTTTCCGCGGATGCGGCTTCCTGCACCCGCACCGGATCGTTGTCCAGCGCAACATAGGCTTGCCCCGCATTGCCCATGAAGCGGCCGATGGATTGGCCGACGCGACCGTAGCCGCAGATCACCACGTGCTGGTCGAGGTCGGCGTTGAGCGCGCTGATCTGTTCGATCTGCGCTTCCTGATTGGGCTTGCGGTGCAGCACGGCCGCAATGCGCGGCGCCGCACGCAACAGCAGTGGCGTGAGCAGCATCGAACAGAACGTCGCCGCGAGCAGCAGCGCCCCCGGCTCGGCCGGCAACAGACTGTTCTGCTGCATCTGCGCCATCAAGGCAAAACAGAACTCCCCGCCCTGGGCCAGGGCCAGACCGCTGCGCCACGCGGTTTCGCTGTCACTGCCGCGCCACTTCACCAGCAGCGCGACCACGGTGCCCTTGATCAGCATCAGGCCAAGCGTCAGGCCGATGATCAACAGGCTGTGACTGACGAACAGTTGCAGGTCGATGAGCATGCCGATGCTGACGAAGAACACGCCGAGCAGAATGTCGCGAAAGGGCCGGATGTCAGCTTCGATCTGGTGCCGGTAATGGCTTTCCCCGAGCAACATGCCGGCAAGGAAAGCGCCGAGTGCAGGCGACAGCCCCAGCAAGTGCGTGAGCCAGGCAGTCAGCAGCACGATCACCAGCGCCAGCAGGACGAACAGCTCCGCCGAACGCGAGGCCGCCACTTCATGAAACAGCCGTGGCAATAACCAGCGACTGGCGAGCAGCAGGCCGAAGAACAGCACCAAGGTTTTGCCCAGGGTCAACGGCAAGGCCCAATACCAGGCCTGCTCGCTGGTGCCGGCGAAGACCGGAACCAGTGTCAGCAGCAATACCGCGACAACGTCCTGAAACAGCAACACGCCGACCGCGTTCTGGCCGTGGCTGCTGAACACTTCACCAAGACTGCCCAGCTCCTTGGTCACGATCGCCGTGGATGACAGCGATAATCCGGCACCGAGCAACAGCACCGGCATCAGCGGCATGCCCAGGCCCATCAACAGGGTGCCGAGCAGCGCTGCGCTGATCAGCACTTGCTGACTGCCGAGGCGAAACACCACCTGACGCAGCGCAATCATCTTCGACAGGGAGAACTCCAGGCCCAGGGAGAACAGCAGAAACACCACGCCCAGCTCGGCGACATCCGGCAGATGTTCGCTCTCGTTGACCCAGTCGAATGCGTTCGGCCCGACCAGTAATCCCACGCACAGGTAACCCAGTACCGGCGGCAGTCGCAGGCGCCGGAACAGGGCAATCACCACCAGGGATGAGGCGAGGATGATCAACAGATTTGCAAACACGGGACACTCCGCTGTCAGGGCGTTGGCCTCTGAAGCGTAGAGGCAAAAAGTCCGCGAGGATGACGCATTTGCAATTTGCGCTGAATGATTTGCGTCAGGATTTTGCGCCGGGAGCGCTGGGTCCTTTGAGCGGCGCTGGGTCGACGAGGGTTTAGTGGCGTCCTAGAATGGGCTCACTTGTTTTCCGGTAATGCCGTCATGCCTCCTGAATGTCAACTGTTCGGCACCCTCGGGTGTCACCTGTGTGAAGTCGCCGAAGCCGAGCTGATGCCCTTCGTCGAGCATGGTCTGCTGGTTGAACTGGTGGACATTGCCGAAGACGAATCGTGGTTCGAAAAATACAGCTTGCGCATCCCGGTACTGCGGCGCGTTGACACTGGCGCGGAGCTGGATTGGCCGTTCAGTGGCGATGAAATCGCGGCGTTTTTACGATGATGGGGTTTACTACCGTTCTTCCGCTGGTCGCAGCGATACATCCTTGCGTTGGCGCTCGCTGACTTCTTCGGTTACTGTATGTCCATACAGCAATCGAGTCAGAGGGATGAACCGTGGTCAATGTCGAACAGTTGAAGAGCAGCGTTAACCGGATGTCGGTCGACGTGGTGCGCGAGGCCGTCCTCGAATTGCGCCTGGACGGGCTGGTCACGGAAGGCAAGACGCCGTTCAACAAGCTGCATTTCAACACCTGCTTTGCCGAAATCGAAGCCCTGTTTCAACGCGCCGGGTATCACAAGCAACTGGATGTGGTCGGTTATCAGGGCCTGCTGTATGCCTTGTACGATCCGGGTCGCTGGGAGGCGGTCGATGTGTTGCGCTGGCTGAAGGAGTTCACCGAAGCGGCGGCCCTCAAGTCGATTCCGGCCTGATGAAACTGCGCTAGGTGGCTTTGCCTCACTGTTGGATAATGCCGGCCTGCATTGAGGATTTCTGTTTCGTATGACCAGCCCCGTATTTTCCGCTGCGCACAATCAGGCCAGCACCTTGTATTTGCCGCCCGGTCCCTGGCTGACGGTACTCGATTGCCTGTGCGAGCACTTCAGCGCCATCGGCCGCGAACAATGGCTCGACCGGATCGCTCGCGGGCGGGTGCTGGATGCGCAGGGCCAGCCGATTGCGCTGGACTTGCCGTACAGGGAAGGTCTGCGCATTCACTACTTTCGCGAAGTGCCGGACGAGAAGCCGATTCCGGTGCTCGAGTCGATTCTCTACGCTGACGAACATCTGGTAGTGGCCGACAAACCTCATTTTCTGCCAGTAACCCCGGCCGGGGAATATGTCGAACAAACCCTGCTACGCCGGCTGATCCGTCGGCTGGACAATCCGCATCTGGTGCCGCTGCACCGCATCGACCGGCACACGGCAGGTCTGGTGATCTTCTCGGCCAACCCGCAAACCCGCTCGGCCTATCAGTCGTTGTTCCCGACGCGGCAGATCGACAAGCGCTATGAAGCGATCGCCCCGGCGCTGCCCGAGTTGAATTTCCCTTTGGTGCACAAGAGCCGGTTGGTCGATGGCGAGCCGTTTTTCCGCATGCAAGAAGGGCCTGGCGCCAGCAATACCGAAACGGCGGTCGAGGTGCGTGAGAAAAATGGTGATCTGTGGCGCTATGGCCTGTATCCCGTGACGGGCAAGAAGCATCAGTTGCGGGTGCACATGACGGCGCTGGGAGCGAGTATTTGCAACGATCCGTTTTATCCGACTGTGTTGAAAGATGTCGAGGACGACTACGCCAATCCGTTGAAGCTGCTTGCGCAGGGCCTGCGCTTCATTGACCCGGTGACCGGGGAATTGCGGGAGTTCGAGAGTCGAATCACCTTGCAGTGGTAATGCTGAAACTGCTTTCCGAGCGCCCATGAAAAAGCCCGCATGACAATGCGGGCTTTTCTGTATCCGGTAACGACGCGGAGCCTTACAGCTCTTTAACGGTACGAACCTGATCCTTGTTGATGCGGGTCTCTTTGCCGTCCAGCTGCTGGAACTCGTAGAAGCCCGAATCATCATCGTATTTCGGGGTGTCGACGGCCTGGATTTCGCGACCGTCATTCAAGGTGATCACTGTCGGCGAGGAGCAACCGGCGAGGGTTGCCAGGCCCAGTGCGAGCATGAAAGTGGCGAGGGTCCGTTGAGTCATGAGTGTGTCTCCGAATGGGAAATCTTCTGGTTACTGAGCTTGAGACGTAAACAAGGCGTGAGAGTTCCTTGGATAGTGTCAGTCTGACACAGTGTTGTGCAGATGTAACAATTCGGGGGTGTTGAGGTTGGCCAGTCGCGGGTCGTTGTCAGGGCATTGCAATGCGACGGCGCCGAGACTGCGCATCACCCTGCCCGGGCTGCGCTCGCCTGCATTCCAGGCTGCTTCGAACGCTGGCAACAGCGCCACCGGAATCACGCACAACAGCGGTTCCCAGTGCTCGCCGTGGCGCAGCATTAAAGGTTTTTCACGTTGCAGATCGGCAGTGGTCAGCATGGCTTCCAGCAACGCCGTGTCGATTCGCGGCACATCGCATGGCAACACCAGCAAATGCGCATGGCGCGCCGCTTTCAGTCCAGCACGAATACCGGCCAGCGGCCCGGGGAAATCGCCTTCATCATCCATTACCAACTGATCGGCAAACCCGGCATAACGCTCGCGATTGCGGTTGCACGAGATGATCAGATCGTCGGTCAGCGGCCGTACCTTGCGCTGGAGATGCGCGATCAACGGCTCGCCCAGCCACTCGATGAGGCCCTTGTCCTGACCGCCCATGCGTTGACCGCGTCCACCGGCCAGAAGCAGGACGGAGCAGGGTGGCAACGGCTTGTTCGAGGGCATGACGACTCTCCAGAGGGGCGGCGGAAAAATGAGCCGCTGTGATATAACACCGGGCTGTTTCCCCTACAACTGGAAGAGCCTATGAAAGCCAAGGCTGATGTACCTTTCGTGCCGCTCAATATTGCGGTGCTGACTGTCAGCGATACCCGAACCCTGGAAACCGATACCTCCGGCCAGGTCTTCGTCGATCGCTTGATCGCGGCCGGTCACGCGCTGGCCGAGCGTGTTTTGCTTAAAGATGATCTCTACAAAATTCGCGCGCAAGTCGCCAATTGGATTGCCGACGATGTGGTCCAGGTTGTGCTGATCACCGGCGGCACTGGCTTTACCGGGCGTGACAGCACGCCGGAAGCGGTGGCTTGCCTGCTCGACAAACAGGTCGACGGATTCGGCGAACTGTTCCGCCAGATCTCCGTGGCCGATATCGGCACTTCGACCGTGCAGTCCCGGGCCTTGGCTGGTCTGGCCAACGGCACGCTGGTGTGCTGCCTGCCGGGTTCGACCAATGCAGTGCGCACCGGCTGGGACGGCATTCTCGCTGAGCAACTGGACGCCCGTCATCGTCCGTGCAACTTCGTCACCCACCTGAAGCAGGCGGCGCCGTGTGAATCCCGTGGGTAAGCCGGGCAAGACCGGCAGTCTGCTGCCTGTCGAAACGGCGCTCGAGCGTTTGCTGGCCATGGCCGATGCGTCGCGCATTGTCGAGCGCGAATACTTGCCGCTGTCTCAAGTCGAAGGGCGGGTGCTGGCTGAAGATCTGATCTCGACGCTGGATCTGCCGCCGTGGCCGAACAGCGCCATGGACGGCTACGCCTTGAACCTGGCTGATTGGCAGGGCGAGCCGCTGCCGGTCAGTCAAAAGGTGTTTGCCGGGCAATCTCCGCAGTCGTTGGAACCAGGTACCTGCGCACGCATCTTTACCGGGGCGCCGTTACCGGCGGGCGCTGACTGTGTCGAGATGCAGGAAAACGCCGAAGTTCAGGCCGACGGCCGAGTGCGCTTTCTTGAGCCTTTGAAGGCCGGGCAGAACATTCGTCCGCAGGGCCAGGAAACCACGGTCGGTGAATTGGTGCTGCAAGCTGGAACCCGGCTCGGACCGATTGAGCAAGGCCTGGCTGCTTCGCTTGGCTGTGCCGGGGTTAACGTCGTGCGCAAGCCGCGGGTCGCGGTTCTGTCCACTGGGGACGAACTGGTTGAACCCGGTCAGGCATTGGGGCCGGGCCAGATCTACAACAGCAATCGCGTACTTCTGTGCAGCTGGCTGCAGCGTCTGGGCTGCGAAGTCATCGATGGCGGAATTCTTCCGGACGATCTACCCGCGACGCGGGCGCGGCTGGGCGAGCTGCAAAATGTCGATCTGATTCTGTCTACTGGCGGTGTCTCGGTCGGTGAAGCGGATTTTCTCGGCATTGCCTTGCGAGAGAAAGGCGAACTGGCCTTGTGGAAGCTGGCCATCAAGCCTGGAAAACCGTTGACGTTCGGTCATTTCCGCAACGTGCCGGTGATTGGCCTGCCCGGCAATCCCGCCTCTACGCTGGTGACGTTCGCCTTGCTGACGCGGCCTTATCTGTTGCGACGCCTGGGTGTGCAAGATGTCGAGCCGCTCAAGTTTGCAGTGCCAGCAGGCTTTGTCTGGCCGGTGGCCGGCAACCGTCGTGAATATCTGCGCGGGCGCTTGGAGCAGGGGCGGGCGATCATTTACCGCAACCAGAGTTCGGGTGTGCTGCGTAGCGCGGCGTGGGCCGACGGATTGGTGGAAATCCGAGAAGGCCGCACGCTGAGCGAGGGTGATGAAGTGAGCTTCATTCCCCTCAGTGACCTTCTGGGGTAGAGCATCTCGCCCATGCACGCGTCGGCTGATACGCACGGCGCGTGCAACGAATGATTCGGTCAGTTGCTGATCAATGTCACCAACTGGTCGAATCGGCTGTTGGCCACCCATCCCAGCAGTCCGAGGATGACAGCGGTGGCACCCGCCGAATACGCCAGGCGGTGTTTGATCGTCCGGACATCATTGAGCACTTCGTCCATATCGCGGCGCATGTATTTGAAGTGAGTCTCCAGCTCGCTGACTCGGGGTTCCATATCAAACTCTCCAGGGGTCTTGGCGCTGTTACAGAAGTCTGGTTTCTTGCTGGCACGACTTTCGGCGAGAGCGGCGACCGGGCTCACCGGTGCCTTGGTTTCATGGTTGTGCATGGAAGTTCTCGCCGATCGTATCAACTGCACGCTTGCTGGTTTTGCCATTGCTCGATTCATGGAAATAAATCGGGGGGTATCCGTTCATTACCGGCACATCCTTGTGTTAATGGGTTGAAGGTTGATGCTGCTGGCACACGGTGACCCAATGGTCGGACGGGGTCAATTAAGCCGATTCCTCTTGTTTCGTAAGAAAAAATACCGCTGTGTAGGACGCCAGCAGTTGGACGAAGAATTAATTGCCAGCGCGGTGGCTTTTTTAAGGCGCACAGTGGTCAAGATGTTTCAATCGATTTCAATTCTTGGAGTGACGTTATGAGTGAACGCCGGGCACTGCTGATCTTGCATGGCAAACAGGCACTCAACGAGGATGTCCGCGCTGCCGTCGAAGCCAAGCGTGAGCAAGGCTGGGAGCTGGCTGTGCGAGTGACCTGGGAGGCCGGCGACGCCCAGCGTCTGGTCGAGGAAGCGTTGGCGGCCGGCTACAGCAAAATCATCGCCGGTGGCGGTGATGGCACGTTGCGCGATATTGCCGAGGCGCTGGCTCAGCATCCGCAAAAAGCCAGTCTTGTGTTGCTGCCGCTGGGAACCGCCAACGATTTCTCCCGCGCCGCCGGTATTTCCCTGGAGCCTGCCGAAGCCCTTGAGCTACTGGATGTTCAGCCCTCGGATATCGATCTGGGCGAAGTGGGCGGGCAGATTTTCCTGAACATGGCGACCGGCGGATTCGGCAGCCAGGTGACCGCCAATACTTCGGAAGATCTGAAAAAGGTCTTGGGCGGCGCCGCGTATCTGTTTACCGGCCTGACCCGGTTCAGCGAACTGCATGCCGCTTACGGCGAGTTGCAAGGCCCGGATTTCCATTGGCAGGGTGAGCTGCTGGCGCTGGGTATCGGTAACGGGCGGCAGGCGGGTGGCGGCCATGTGCTGTGCCCCGAGGCACAGGTCGATGATGGTTTGCTGGACATCAGTATCCTGCCGGCACCGCAAGAACTGGTCGGCACGCTGAAGAATCTGCTGAGCGAGGGCTTCGGCCTCGACAACATGTTCGTGCGGGCGCGATTGCCGTGGGTCGAGATCAAGGTCGCCGAAGGGCTGAGCATCAATCTCGACGGCGAGCCACTGGAAGGTGACAGTCTGCGTTTTGTTGCGAAACCCGCAGCGTTGCAGGTGCACTTGCCAAAGGACTCGCCGCTATTGAGTCAACTGACGCCAGTCAGTCATCAAGACTGATGATCTGCTCGCGCACGGCGAACAGCACCAGGCCCGCCACGTCATAGATCTGCAGGCGCTTCATGATCTGTGCGCGGTGGGTTTCCACGGTCTTGACGCTCAAGCCCAGGCCGTTGGCGATTTCCCGGGTCGATTTGCCGCGCACGATCAGGCGAAGGATTTCCAGCTGGCGCGCGGTCAGATTGTGCGAATCGGCGATGTCCGGCTGGCTTTTCTGGTTGCGGGTCAGTGCCTGATTGATCACGGTGTGAGCGATGGCCGGGCTGAGATAGCGTTCGTTGTTGCGCAGGGCTTCCAGCGCGTGCTCGAGCTCGGTGGCCGTGGTGTCCTTGAGCAGGTAGCCATGGGCACCGGATTCCAGCGCCTGCATGATCAGCGCCGGATCGGTGTGCATCGACAGAATC
This sequence comes from Pseudomonas sp. Leaf434, assembly GCF_001425545.1. Classification (NCBI taxonomy): domain Bacteria; kingdom Pseudomonadati; phylum Pseudomonadota; class Gammaproteobacteria; order Pseudomonadales; family Pseudomonadaceae; genus Pseudomonas; species Pseudomonas sp. Leaf434. The sequence goes on from NZ_LMQZ01000008.1 coordinate 515,973, forward strand.
AGCACTTTGCTCTGCGGCCGCACACGCTTGAGGCGTTGCAGCGCTTCCAGGCCACCGGTTTCCCGCATCGAGATGTCCAGCAATACGATGTCGGGGCTCAGTTGCTCGACCATTTCGAGCAATTGCGAACCATCACTGGCTTCGCCGACTACCGCGTAACCGGGAATATCCAGAACCAGAGCACGCACGCCGGCTCTGATCAGCGAGTGGTCATCCACCAGAAGTAAGTTACAAGTCAACGCATAACCTTATTCGTACTGGCCCGTTCGAGCGCTCGCGGCGCCCACGGGAAAAGTGCTTCGATTCGAGTGCCTTTGCCCGGCTCGCTGATAACGCTCAATGTGCCGCCCAACTGTTCGATGCGCTCGGCCATTCCGGCCATGCCGCGTTGACCTTCTCTGGCCGGGTCGGCCGCCGGGGCAAAACCCAGGCCGTCATCACTGATCAACAGCGTCAGACCTTGCGGCAATCGCTGTACCCGAATCAACAGGTTTTTTGCCTGTGCGTGGCGCAGGATGTTGGTCACCGCTTCCTGGGCGATGCGAAACGCGGCGACGGCCATTTCCTCGGGGATGCCGTTGAGCCGCTGCTGGCAATCGAGACTCCAGTTGACCGGCGTGTTGGCCAGTGTTTTGAGCAAATGCGCACGCAGGCTGGCTTCGAGTCCCAGGCTGGTCAATTGACGTGGATTGAGAATCGCCGAGACGTCACGCACCTTGGTCAGGGTTTCATCCAGTGTGTCACAGAGCACCTTGCATTGTTCCTGCAGATCCTCCGGCAGGCGGCGTTTGAGCCAGTCACTTTGCAGCTTGGCGGCAGTGAGCAACTGGCCGATATCGTCGTGCAATTCCCGGCTGAGGCGATGGCGCTCGTTTTCCTGAACTTGCAACAGTCGATCAGCCAGCTCTTGTGGTTGAAACTTGATCGATTTGCGCGACAAGCGATATTGCACCCAGACGCACGCGGTGGCGGCGATGTCGAGCGCCAGCAATCCCAAAGGAAGGCGTGCGGAAACAACATACGCCAGCAGACTGCCCAAGGTCGCCAGAACACACAGAACAAGTGTGAAGCGCCGGGCGTTTTCCCGAGAAGGTGGCCATGTAATGAGTGACTTGAGACTGGCGTACATAACGGATGGAGCCAATGGATGTTCGCTGCGGGCAGACCGACCGGTGACTGGCGGATCTCTGTGTGGAAATACTGTCATTTATGTTATTGATTCAAACCGCATTCATTAAGCGATCATTGACCGGCAATAACATCGAAAAGGTAACACTGAAGTCAGTATGCCATTAACCGGCAGGCAACTAACCGGCGGCATAATACCACTTAACATACCGTTGGTCGCGGTTGCTATATATGTCTATTCAGTCAGGAAATATCGGATCGTGGACGCAAGTTCCATATTGGAAAAAGCTGGAGTTGTTGTATTTGGGCCACTTCGATTTGCCTGGAAGTGTCGCTCGGTGGGCACAGGGAAAACCCTGATGGCGGCACCTGAAAATTAGCCGTTGGTCGGGCTGATTATTTGCCCCGGATTGTCGCTTTCAGGCACGAAGTATTCATTTACGACAATATCGCGACTTACCGGCTCAAGCCTGGCGCGCGGTAAAGGATGAAGAGAGCAAACGTTTGCTCACCATCTTGGGCTCGAACGAGGTTTGGCCCATTTGTGCCGCGAAGGCCTCGAGCAGATCAGTCTGTTCGCTTTTATCCAGGGTCAGCTGCCCGGTCCTGGGATCGACCAGCTCGAGCTGCCACGCCATCAAGGTCAGGCAGTCACGTAACGCATCGAGGGCCTGCTCGTGCAGATCTACGTGATCCTGCTGCAAATTGAGCAGGCTGTAGATGTGCAGGGAAAACTCGGAGATCGCTTCCAGCGCCAGTGCTTCGGCCCGGCCGGCCAGCTTCAGCAGAGTGCCGAGCATGCAGTCGATGGCATCCTTGTCATTGCTGATCAGTTGCAGATGGCTCAGGCATTCTTCGGACTTGGCGAGAAGCGTTTCGGCCTCGACCAGAAATTCGGGGAAGCGTTGCGCCCAGTCTTTACGGTCGATTGGCATGTTCATCTCCACCACGTCGTGTTGGTTGACGGATGGCCGTGTGTGGCGACGATCGTGAATCGTCGGCAGATCGCGCCCGGCGGTGCAGGTGCACGGACCGAAGGGTTCCAGAGGGTGGGTTGCCACTGAATTGCGATCGCACACAATAGCCTGACTCCGTTCATGCAATGAGAATGGCGTCACAGTAATGGCTATTGGAAATGGCGAATATCAGGTTGGGCCTGATTGATCCTAGGGGAATCCCTTAGGCGCGGGAACCTAACGTGCAAACCGAGGTCGCGCCGCAATGAATCTAGCAGATGAAATCACGATTGCCAGTAAAGCATGATGTCAGTGTGACATCAATGGCCATTTATGGCATTTTTAGCGGCGCGCTTTACAGCAATCAAGATTAGCTGAATGCAGCCGATAAACCCCCATAGTGAATTCATCAGAACAAGCCCAGGAGTCATTGATGGCCGGCATTCTCGACACGGTAGACCAACGCACGCAACTGGTGGGTGAGAATCGCCTGGAAATCCTCATGTTTCGCCTGGCCGGACGCCAGCTGTTCGCGATCAACGTGTTCAAGGTTCAGGAAGTGCTGCAACTGCCCAAGCTGACCCTGATGCCGCAGCGTCATCCCTTCGTCTGCGGCGTGGTCAATCTGCGTGGCCAGACATTGCCGGTGATCGACCTGTCCCAGGCAATCGGCATGCGCCCACTGGTGCCGGGCCCGAACAGCACGATCATCGTCACCGAATACAACCGTTCGGTGCAGGCCTTCCTCGTCGGCGGTGTCGACCGCATCGTCAACATGAACTGGGAAGCCATTCTGCCGCCGCCGACCAGTGCTGGTCGCCAGCATTATCTGACCGCGATCAGCAAGGTCGACGATCAACTGGTGGAGATCATCGACGTCGAGAAAGTCCTCGCTGAAATCGTCCCGTACAACGCCAAGGTCTCGCGGGAGAAACTCGACGATCCGGTTCTCGAGCGCGCCCGTGGCCGCGAAGTGTTGCTGGTGGACGATTCCAACGTAGCGCTTTCGCAATTGCGCGACACCCTCGGCCAGCTCGGGGTGAAAATGCACATCGCCAGCGACGGTTTGAAAGCCTTGAACATGCTCAAGGCCTGGGCCGATACCGGCGTGCACATGACCGACAAACTGCTGATGATCTTCACCGATGCGGAAATGCCGGAAATGGACGGCTATCGCCTGACCACGGAAATTCGCAACGACCCTCGCCTGCGTGGCTTGTACGTCGTGTTGCACACCTCGCTTTCCGGCAGTTTCAACGACTCGATGGTGAAGAAGGTCGGTTGCGACAACTTCCTCTCCAAATTCCAGCCGGACAAATTGGTTGATGTGGTGCGCCAGCGTCTGATGCTCGACGCTGTGCCGGCCTGAAACACGCACATCTTGCTTCCTGTGGGAGCGAGCCTGCTCGCGAAAGCGCAGGGTCGGACACATTGATGGTGAATGTGCCGGCCTCTTCGCGAGCAGGCTCGCTCCCACAGAAGTGTATTTACATTAATGACGGCTTTGATTCGGTATTGAAGCTCGTATAGGGTGGCGTTTTTCCATCAGGAAGCTGGCCATGCTGCGTCTGAGCGCGCTTTATCGTTACCCGTTGAAATCCGGCAAGGGCGAAATCCTGCAAAGCATCGAGCTGGACAAGCTCGGGCCGGTGGGCGACCGACGCTGGATGCTGGTGGACGAGGCCAGCGGGCGCTTTCTGACCCAGCGTGCCGAAGCGAAGATGAGTCAGTTGTCGGCGTTGTGGAATGTCAGCGGCGGTCTGACCCTGAGCGCTCCCGAGCAGGGTTCTATCGAAGTCGCGCTGCCCGCGGCCGACGCCGAGCTGCGCGGTGTGACGATCTGGCGTGACACCCTGCGTGTGCCGGACGCCGGTGATCTAGCCGCGCGGTTTGTCAGCGACTTCCTCGGCAAGCCGACACGTCTGGTGCAAATGCCACTCGAGCGGGCGCGCACCACGCAGTCGGGTTTCGGCAAGGATGACGATCAAGTGGCGTTCGCCGACGGTTATCCATTGCTGCTCATTGGCGAAGCCTCGCGGCTGGCACTCTCGGAAACGGTAGGGCGAGAGCTGGAGATGCTGCGCTTTCGCCCGAATCTGGTCATCGAAGGCAGCGCGCCTTACGCCGAGGACAACTGGAAACGTATTCGCATCGGCGATATCGAATTCCGCGTGGTCAAGCCGTGCGCGCGTTGCATCATGACCACTGTCGACCCGCAAACCGGTGAGCGTAGCGCCGATCGCGAGCCGTTCGCGACGTTACAGAAACATCGCTCAACCGCCGATGGCGCGATGTTCGGGCAGAATCTGGTCAACGACGGCAACGGCCGCCTGGAAGTCGGCATGCCGGTGGAAATCCTCGAATAGGTTGTCGCTGAAACGAAAAATGCCCGGGTCTTTTGGACGCGGGCATTTTTTTTGCGCAGTGAAACCGGCGGGATCAGCCGCGGTATTCGCACAGGTAAGCGGTATCAACGGCGACTTTCAGTTGGAACTTGCTGTTGGCCGGGACGTTGAACTGGCTGCCGGCGGCGAAGGTTTCCCAGTCGCTGCTGTCTGGCAGTTTTACGCTCAGCGCGCCGGAAACCACATGCATGATCTCGCGCTGGCTGGTGCCGAATTCGTATTCGCCCGGGGCCATGACGCCAATGGTCGCCGGACCTTCAGCGGTGCCAAAGGCGATCGACTTGACGGTGCCGTCGAAGTACTCGTTGACTTTAAACATGGGCGGATTCCTCGAAAAGGGCTTAAAAGGGGGCGGCCAGTATGCACAAGGCTTTTCGCGCCGTCACGCGTCTAAAGCGGCAGGACCAGCGGCAATAACCGTGCAGTATTGCGGGCATCTTCCAGCGCGCGATGTTGTTGGCCGTTGAACTGCATGCCCGCCAGTTGCAACGCGCCGTTGAGCCCCAGCGGTCGTTCCAGGCGCCGGGCCTTGGCGAAGCGCTGTTTGAGGTTCATGTGCGGGACTTTGCTCAGGCCGCTGTCGATGTTCAGGCGCTGCCACTCCTGGAGCAACTGCTGGCGATCGTAACCGCCCCAACTGGCCCAGCCTTCAAGGCGAGCCTGATGCTGCGCCAGCCAACGCTCAAAGGCCGGCCAGACTTCGCTCAGCGGTTGCGCCGAATCGATGTTGGCCTGAGTGATGTGCGTCAGCTCCCGACAGAATGGCGTCAGCAATGGCCGGCGGGTCGGTTTGACGAAGCGCTGGAAGTGATCCTGCTCGCGCCCGGCGCGGTCGACCAGGGTCGCACCGATCTCGATTATTTCCATCTCCGTGACCGGCCAGCCACCCTCGTCTGTGGTGGCTTCCAGATCTATGACCAGCCAATGGGGCATCGCAGGGTTCCTGATTTCCGCGTTCTGATTTATCAGAGCGTAGTCAAACCCCGCGCTTGTGCCCGGGCGACTACTCGACCTGCAACAGAACCTGACGATTTTTTACCTGATCGCCGACCTTCACTTGCACCCGTTTGAGCACGCCATCGATGCCGGCCTTCAACGGATGCTCCATTTTCATTGCCTCCAGTACCACCAGCAATTGACCCTTGCTGACGGTACTGCCTTCGCTGACCAGCACGTCGACAATAGCACCGTCCATCGGCGCTTTGAGGGTGCCGGAAGCGACGCTGGTCTGACTGTCGATCGGCGCATGAGTTCGATCCTCCAGGCGCAGGCTGCCCGGATGGGTGAACAGCCACAGCTGCCGATCGTGCAGACGATAGGCGTGGCGTTGGCGCAGGCCGTCGATTTCCATGGTTACCGATTGCGCGGTGTGCTTGATGATTTTCAACTCTAGCGTGCGTTCGCCCAGCTGCACGACACATTCGCCGGATTTGCGCGCCAGCACCGACAGCGTCCAGTCCTGCTCGTCACTGCCGAGTCGATAGTGCAACGGCACGCTGGCGTTGTTGCGCCAGCCGGTCAGCGGGGCGCGATGGGGCAGGGCGCTGGCCTGATAGAACAACACCACAGCAATCGCCAGTTGCTCCGTCGTCGGCACATAAGTGTTGAGGCTGGCATGGCTGGAAAAATGGTGCTGGATGAAGGCGGTGCTGAAATCGCCGCTGATGAACTGCGGATGTTGCAGCAGGCCCTCGAGCAAACGTTGATTGCTTTGCACGCCGAGCAGCACGGTGTCCTGCACCGTACGCAACAGCTTGCGCCGCGCCTCTTCGCGGGTGGCGCCGTGTGCGATCAGTTTGCCCAGCATCGGGTCGTAGAACGGGCTGACCGACTGACCTTCAAGCAGACCGTGATCGATCCGTGCGCCGTGATCAGAAGCCGGCTGCCATGCGGCAATTCGGCCGGTTTGCGGGAGAAAATCCGCAGCGGGATCTTCAGCGTAGAGGCGCACTTCCATAGCGTGACCGTCGAGACGGATCTGCTCCTGGGTCAGCGGCAGCGGCTGGCCCTCGGCAACCAGCAGTTGCCACGCGACCAGATCGAGGCCGGTGATCAATTCCGTCACCGGATGCTCGACCTGCAGACGGGTGTTCATCTCCAGAAAGTAGAACTGCCCGCGCGCGTCGAGCAGGAACTCCACGGTGCCAGCGCCGACGTAATCCACCGCGCGCCCGGCCTTAAGCGCCGCTTCGCCCATGGCCTGGCGCAGCTCGGCGGTCATCACCGGGCACGGCGCTTCTTCGATGACTTTCTGATGGCGGCGCTGGATCGAGCAATCACGTTCGCCGAGATAGACCAGATGCCCGTGCTGGTCGCCGAACAGCTGTACTTCGACATGGCGTGGCTCGACCAACGCTTGCTCGAGAATCAACTCGTCACTGCCGAAACCGTTCATTGCTTCGGACCGCGCGGTACGCAGTTGCGCCGCCAGTTCGCTGGCCTCGTGCACCAGACGCATGCCGCGTCCGCCGCCACCGGCGCTGGCCTTGATCATCAGCGGATAACCGATCCGCGCGGCTTCGGCCAGCAGCGTCGCGTCGTCCTGCGCTGCTCCTTGATAGCCGGCAATGCATGGCACGCCCGCGTCGAGCATGGCAATTTTCGACAGGCGTTTGCTGCCCATCAGTTCGATGGCTTTGACGCTGGGGCCGATGAAAATCAGCCCGGCTTCGGCGCAGGCGCGGGCGAAATCGGCGTTTTCCGAGAGGAAGCCGTAGCCGGGGTGAATTGCATCGGCGCCGGCGCGTCGGGCGGCGTCGATGATCGCCGCGATGTTTAGGTAAGACTGCTGCACCGGCGCCGGGCCGATGTGCACGGCCTGATCGGCCATTTGCACGTGTAGCGCATCGGCGTCGGCGTCGCTGAACACGGCGACGGTGCGATAGCCCAGCGCCTGGACCGTGCGCTGGATGCGGCAGGCGATTTCACCGCGGTTGGCGATCAGGATTTTGTGGAGGGTAGGCATGGTGGGGTTCCTGAAATGATAGCGGTGAAAGGGATGGCCTCTTCGCGAGCAGGCTCGCTCCCACATTTGGAACGCATTTCAACCGCGAATTCGGGCGCTCCTGAGTTTTGGGCGGCGAAGGTGCGGGCCTCTTCGCGAGCAGGCTCGCTCCCACATTTGGAAYGCATTTCGACCTGTGGGAGCGAGCCTGCTCGCGAAGCTTTTAGCTGACCCACCGAGGGTTACGTTTCTGCATAAATGCCATGGTCCCCTCGATTCCTTCGTCTCCGGTCACCGCCGCGCTGAACCACTGCGCCGCCTCATCGAGCAATGCGCTCGACGGCTGTCCGGCACTCGCCAGCAACAATTTTTTCGTCATCGCATTCGCTTCCGGTGCGCAGCGCAGCACCTGTTGCAACACCTCATCCAGTCGCTCGGCCAACGCTTGCGCATCCTGTTCAACGAAATGCACCAGCCCCAATCGCTGCGCCTCGGCGCCATCGAAACGCGCCGCCGTCAGCGCGAGTCGGCGGGTTTCGGTCAAGCCGAGCCGTTGCACCACAAACGGTGCGATTTGCGCCGGGATCAGGCCAAGGCTGGTTTCCGGCAAGCCGAACTGCGCCTTGTGACCGCTAATCGCAATATCGCTGACGCAAGCCAGGCCGAAGCCGCCGCCGAGCACGGCGCCTTGCAGCACAGTGATCAGCACTTGCGGCGCATGTTGGGCTTGTTCCAGCAGCGCGCCAAACGCCCGGTTCAACTCGCGGTAAGCGTCCGCGCCCTGAGCCCGGGCATTGGCCATGTCCTTGATGTCGCCACCGGCGCAGAAGTGCCCGCCGGCACCGCTGAGCACCAAGGCCCGCACTGAGCGGTCATCACGCACCGCCGCCAGCACCGCGCGCAGTTCGGCGACCATTTGCAGGCTCATCGCGTTGCGGCTGTCCGGGCGGTTGAGGGTGATGTGCAGCACGCCACCATGCAGCTCCAGCAACAGCGTCTGGCAATCGGGCAGGCCGCTCATTTCTTTTTCCCCGGCAGGATGCCCATCAGTTTGCAGATGATCCCCAGCATGATTTCGTCGGCACCGCCGCCAATCGAGACCAGGCGCACATCGCGATAGGCGCGGGCCACCGGGTTGTCCCACATGAAGCCCATGCCGCCCCAATATTGCAGGCAGCTGTCGCTGACTTCACGGCCGAGGCGTCCGGCCTTTAGCTTGGCCATCGACGCCAGGCGCGTTACGTCCTGACCTTTGATGTATTGCTCGGTGGCCTGATAGACCAGGGCGCGCAGGCATTCGATTTCGGTCTGCAATTCGGCGAGGCGGAAGTGGATCACCTGGTTGTCGATCAGCGCGTTGCCGAAGGTCTTGCGCTCCTTGCAGTACTCGATGGTGCTGTCGATGCAATATTCCAGGCCCTTGATCATGTTCGCCGCGCCGAACAGACGTTCTTCCTGGAACTGCAGCATCTGCATCATGAACCCCGCGCCTTCATGGCCGATGCGGTTGCGCTGGGGCACGCGCACGTTGTCGAAGAACACCTGCGCGGTTTCCGAGCTGCGCATGCCGAGCTTGTCCAGGTGCGAACTGAGGCTGATTCCCGGGGTGTTCATCGGCACCATGATCAGCGACTTGTTGATGTGCGGCTTGTCGTCCGAGGTGTTGGCCAGCAGGCAGATGAAATCGGCGCTCGGCGAGTTGGTGATCCACATCTTGCTGCCGTTGATCACGTAGTCATCGCCGTCCTTGCGTGCCGTGGTTTTCAGCCCGGCGACATCGGAGCCGGCGCCGACTTCGGAAACGCCGATGCAGCCGACCTGTTCGCCGGTGATGGCCGGCCGGAGGAACTCTTCGCGCAGTTCATCGGAGCCGAAGCGCGCCAGCGCCGGGGTGCACATATCGGTCTGCACGCCGATCGACATCGGAATCCCGCCGCAATGAATGGTGCCGAACTCTTCGGCGGCGACGATCGAATAGCTGTAATCGAGGCCCATGCCGCCGAATTTTTCCGGCTTGGAAATGCCCAGCAGGCCCAGCTCACCGGCCTTGCGGAAAATTTCGTGGATGGGAAAACGTCCGGCCTTTTCCCACTCTTCGACGTGCGGGTTGATCTCGTGCGTGACGAACTGGCGGACGGTGCGGCGCAGGGCTTCGTGTTCCGGGGTGAAAATCATTGTTGTTGTTCTCCGTAGGATCCGTGGCGGTCAGAAGCGGCTGACGCCGAAGCTGTTGGGTTGCAGCGTACGCCTGTCGGCTTCGTGGCATATATCCAGCAAGTAGCCAAGCAGGGTGCGGGTGTCGCGCGGGTCGATCAGGCCGTCGTCCCACAGGTTGGCGCTGCCGTACAGTGCGGTGGACTGGCTGTCGAGTTTCTGCGCGGTCATCTGTTCGAGCATGTCGAGCATTTTCGGATCGGGCTCGATGCCGTCCTTGAGCTGTTTGGCCTCAGTGACGATGCGCAGAACCTTGCCGGCCTGAGCGCCGCCCATCACCGCTGTGCGGCTGTTGGGCCAGGCGAAAATGAAACGCGGATCGAGCCCGCGTCCGCACATGGCGTAGTTGCCGGCGCCGTAGGAGCCGCCGACGACGATGGTCAGTTTAGGCACCCGTGCGTTGGCCACCGCCTGGATCAGTTTCGAGCCGTGCTTGATCACGCCTTGCTGTTCCGATTCGGTGCCGACCATGAAACCCGTGGTGTTGTGGAAAAACAGCAGCGGCGTCTGGTTCTGGTCGCACAACTGGATGAACTGCGCCGCCTTGCTCGCACCTTGCGGGGTGATCGGGCCGTTGTTGCCGATGAAGCCGCAGGCGCGGCCCTGGATTTTCAGTTGGCCGCAAAGGGTTTGCTGATCGAACTCGCCTTTGAATTCGAGAAAGTCCGACTCGTCAGCAATCCGCGCGATGATTTCGCGCACGTCGTAGGGTTTTTTTGCATCATCCGGGATCAGCCCGAGCAGTTCGTCGATGGGGTAGAGCGGTTCTTTGAATTGCGGCTCCGGCAGCCACGGCAACTGCTCGTTCCATGGCAGCATGCGCATGATGTCGCGGACTTGGCGTATGCCGTCAGCGTCGTTTTCAGCGAGATATTCGGCAGTGCCGGCGACTTGCGCGTGCATTTCGGCGCCTCCGAGTTCTTCATCGGTGGCCACTTCGCCGGTCGCCGCTTTGAGCAACGGTGGGCCAGCGAGAAACAGCTTGGCCTTGCCGCGCACCACCACCACGTAATCCGACAACCCCGGTTGATAGGCGCCGCCTGCGGTGGCCGAGCCGTGCACCACGGTGATCTGCGGCAAACCCATCGCTGACATGCGCGCCTGATTGGCGAAACTGCGCGCGCCTTCGACAAAAATCTCCGCCGCGTAGTTGAGATTGGCACCGCCGCTTTCGGCGAGGGTGATCATCGGCAGTTTGTTTTCCCGAGCGATCTGTTGCAGGCGCAGGGATTTTTTCAGGCCGCTCGGCGAGATCGTGCCACCCTTGATCGCGCTGTTGTTGGCGACCACCATCGCGCGGATGCCGCAGACATAACCGATGCCGGCAATCAGCCCGCCACCGGCCGAACTGCCGTCCTTGTCGTCATGCAACTTGTAGCCGGCGAGGCTGGCCAGTTCGAGGAACGGCGCGCCGGGGTCGAGCAAAAGGTTCAAGCGCTCGCGGGGCAACAGTTGCCCGCGTTTGCTGAATTTTTCTTTGGCTTCGGCGGCCTTGTTCAACAGGTTCTGTTCAAGCTGCTGCACCTGCTCGATGGCGGCGAGCATGGCCGCGCGGTTGCGCGCGAACGCTTCGCTGTGCGGATCGAGTTGCGACTGAATCTGCGCCATGGCTTATTCCTTGTCCTTGAGCACGTCGGGACGCAACACTTCTGGTAAATACGCGCGGTGGAAACCATTGAACGATTCGCTGTGGCTGGCCTTGTGCAGCGGCCAGGCGCGACTGCCGAGGCTGGCGGCGCCGTCGATTTTCACTGTGGTGCCGCTGATGAATGCCGCCGCCGGGCTGAGCAGAAACACGATCGCCGCACTGACTTCCGATTCGGTGCCGATACGCTTGAGCGGCACATGCTCGCGCAGGGTCGGAATCACCGCTTTGAATGCGCCCTCGTAAGTGTCCATGCCGCTGGACGCAATCCAGCCCGGCGCCACGGCGTTGACCCGGACCCCGGCGTAACCCCACTCGAACGCGGCGGTCTTGGTGAAATTGTCCATGCCCGAACGCGCTGCCCCCGAGTGGCCCATGCCGGGCATGCCGCCCCACATGTCAGCGAGCATGTTGACGATGCTGCCGCCGTGTTTGCTCATCGACTGGTTGAACACTTCGCGGGCCATCAGAAAGCCGCCGACCAGGTTGGTCCGCAGCACGGTTTCAAAGCCCTTCTGATTGATCGAGGCCAAGGGCGACGGGTACTGGCCGCCGGCATTGTTGACCAGACCGTGGATCGGCCCGTGTTCGGCGATCAGCTCTTTGACCAGTTGCTTGACCGCTTCTTCATCGCGGATATCGCAGGCCTTCCAGTGCGCGCGGCCGCCGTCGTCGGTGATTTCGGCGGCGACTTTTTCCAGCTTTTCCGGCTTGCGCCCGACCAGCAGCACATTGGCGCCGAGGGCCGCCAGTTCATGGGCGGTGCAGCGACCGATGCCGCTGCCGCCACCGGTGACAATCAGGTTCTGGCCGCTGAACAGATCGGCGCGAAAAATCGACGCGTAAGCCATGCACACCATCCTCTAGTCGAGCTGTTCGGCGATGCTCTGCGGCACCGGGATCTGGATTTCCAATAATTGCTGAGCGAAGGCTTTGCCTTGCGGGTCGATGCGCAGACTGGCGACACCGCCACCGCCGAGGGCGTTTTCCAAAAGGAAGTTGAGGCTGTGGGTGCCGGGCAGATACCAGCGTTCGACACGCCCGAGAAGCGGATCGAGGACGTGGCGCATCCAGTCGACCACCACCGAAGGGGTCAGCGCTTCGGCGATCCACGGCAGGTAATCGGGATGGCGCGGCATCACGCCGATGTTGCTGTGGTTGCCCTTGTCGCCGGAGCGCGCCACCGCCAGTTTCACCAGCGGCACACTGGCATCGGCGCGGCCCTGGGGTTTGGGTGGCTGATGGGCGATCGGCAAATCTGCGCTGTCGAGGGCCACTGGGTCGGGGAGGGCGCACGGATGGCGCTCACCGGCCATATCGATTTGCAGGGTGCAGGCGCTTTTATCGATGAGGAAAGAGAACAGACGGATGAGGGGGTATACGGTCGGACGACCGCCGACGATGCCGGTCAAACCCGGCGCCATGCCGGTCGCGGCCTGGGCGATCTCTCTGGAAAACAGTACCAGCGCGCGTTTGTCAGGATGGCGCACGGCGATTTTGATCACCACTTCACGGCTGTCGCGGCGCTGGCCGTGGGGGCCGTAGGTGGCTTCGCTGCCGAGCAGTTCGACATGGGTTTCGCTGTACGGCGCCCAGCCGCGCAGGCTGAACATCTCGGCGGTCTTGTCGATGATTGCCTGACTGACCCGCCGTGCCTTGTCCACTGCGTCGATGCCGGCCATCAGGCAACTGGCGGTGCAGCGAAAACCGTCCGGGTACGTGGCGCTGACCTTGTATTTATCGGTAGGCGGCAGGCCTTTGGCACCGTGCACGTGCACGACGTTTTTGCCTTGTTGCTGGAGTTTGACCTGGCTGAAATCGCAGATCACGTCGGGTAACAGATAGGCCTGCGGATCGCCGATTTCGTAGAGCATCTGCTCGCCGACCGTCAATGGCGTGACCAGTCCGCCGGAGCCTTCGGGTTTGCTGACGAGGAACTGGCCATCGGCGCTGACCTCGACGATCGGAAAACCGATGTGCTCGTAATCCGGCACCTCGCGCCAGTCGGTGAAATTACCGCCCGTGCACTGCGCGCCGCATTCGATGATGTGCCCGGCCAGTGCGGCCTGGGCGAGTTTGTCGTAGTCATGCCACGACCAGCCGAATTCGTGAACCAGCGCCGCACTGACCACGGCGCTGTCGACCACCCGGCCGGTAATGACGATGTCGGCGCCCAGGCGCAAAGCTTCGACGATCCCCGGCGCGCCGAGGTAGGCGTTGGTCGACACGCACATCCGCGGAAGTGGCGCACCGCTGAACATTTCGCGGATGTCGGCGGGGCTTTTGAGCTGTCCTTGCAGGTCATCGCCGAGCAACACGGCAATCTTCAGCTGGACCCCAGCCTGGTCGCAGGCCGCTTGCAGGGCCGCCGCGCAAGCCTGCGGATTGACCCCGCCGGCATTGCTGATCACGCGGATCTTCTGTTCGGCCAGTTGCGTCAGCAGCGGCGCCAGCACTTCAACGAAGTCACCCGCGAACCCGGCCTGTGGGTCTTTAAGACGCGCACCAGCCATGAGCGACATGGTGATCTCGGCCAGATAATCGAACACCAGATAATCCAGGTTTCCGCTGGAGACAAGCTGGGCGGCAGCGGTGGAGGTGTCGCCCCAAAAGGCACTGGCGCAGCCGATACGCACGGTGGTTGGCATTTTTATCTCCGACTCAGGGACCTGCGACAGAAGTGTCTGGAGGCTACCAAGCAAGCGCTTGGTTTGTAAACAGGCGAAACATTCTTCTGCCCAAGCGCTTGCTTGGTGCCCGCGCGCGGCTTAAATTGCGCGCAACCCTGCGGTTACAGGGGGCAACACACTGATCGACTGTAGGAGAGAACGGGTGGACGAGCAAAAAGCCCTGCGGGTCATGCGCGAACTGGTCGACCAAGGCCAGTTGACCGACCCGGACAGCGCCCGTGGCAAATTGCTGCAAGTGGCGGCTCACCTGTTTCGCAACAAAGGCTATGAGCGCACCACAGTGCGTGATCTGGCCAGTGCTGTGGGCATTCAGTCGGGCAGTATTTTTCATCACTTCAAAAGCAAGGATGAAATACTCCGCGCGGTGATGGAGGAAACCATCCGCTACAACACCGCGTTGATGCGCGCAGCCTTGGCCGAGGCGAGCAATGTGCGCGAAAGGGTGCTGGCACTGATTCGTTGCGAGTTGCAGTCGATCATGGGCGGCAGTGGCGAGGCGATGGCCGTGCTGGTGTACGAATGGCGCTCATTGTCCGAGGACGGCCAGGCTAAAGTCCTCGCTTTGCGTGATGTTTATGAAGACATCTGGCTGCAGGTTCTGGGCGAGGCCAAGGACGCCGGCTTTATTCGCGGCGACGTTTTTATTACCCGACGTTTCCTTACCGGCGCACTGTCCTGGACCACCACCTGGTTCCGTGCCGGCGGCAGTTTGAGCCTCGATCAACTCGCCGATGAAGCGTTGATTCTGGTCCTCGAAGCGCGTTGAACGGTTGTCGGACCGGCCGGGAAACTGGCTAAGTCGGCGAAACCGCCTAGCTTGAATGCATTGATCGCTATTTTTTTCGGGGAGTGGGGTGTTTTGAAGTCTTCGCCAATTCGGACAGCCGCCGGGCTGCTGCTCGCTGCGCTGGCTGCGTTATGGGTATTGCCCGCTCAGTCAGCGCAATTGGTCCGGGTCGGCGCCGCGCATTTCCCGCCTTATACGATTCGCCCGGAAAACGGCGCCGACACCGGCCTGTTGCCGCAATTGGTCGAGGCGCTGAACCGCTCGCAGAGCGATTATCAATTTGTCCTGGTGCCGACGTCGATCCCGCGCCGCTTCGGTGATTTCAAGCAAGGCCGCATCGATATGGCGATCTTCGAGAACCCCGAGTGGGGCTGGAAGGACATTCCCCACGACGACGTCGACATGGGCCTGGAAGACGCCGAGATTTTTGTCGCGCAACGCGAAGACGGCCGCCAGCAAAACTACTTCTCGAGCCTGTCGGGCAAACGTCTGGCGCTGTTCAGCGGTTATCACTACGAATTCGCCGACTTCAACGCCGACCCGAAATATCTCGCGAAAAACTACAACGCGACGCTGACCTATTCCCACGACAGCAACCTGCTGATGGTCCTGCGCGGGCGCGCCGACATTGCCCTGGTCACCCGTTCCTATCTGTTCGATTACCTGCTGCGCAACGAGAAGGTCCGCGATGAGCTGTTGGCGTCGCAGCGTACCGATCAGATCTATCACCATTACGCGATTCTGCGGCCAAGCGCTCCTATCACCGGCGAAGCCTTCGGCAACCTGTTGCAGCGTTTGCGCGACAACGGCGAATTGCTGAGGATTTTCGAGCCCTACAGGATTGCCGTGATGCCGGCGCCTCATCACTGAAGCGCTAATTGCCTCTCGCGCTTAAATTTCCCCTCCCGGCTCACGTCACTTCGTTGAACTGTCGACGATTACGTGAGCCCGACCCATGTCCAATCTGAATGACCTCACTGCCCTGGCATTGCCCTCGGGCAGTCGATTGATCGCTGATGCTACCGAGAGCCGGCTGAGCCTGTGCCTGGACGGGCAACCGCTGATTCGGCTGCGCCTGGACCGCGAGGCCAATGGCCCGATCCAGCTTGATGAGCGTTTTGCCCTGCCGCCCGGCCAAGCCTTGTGGGCGGCCTGTTATTGGCTGTTCGCCCGTGATCCGGCATGTCAGCAATTGACCTGGCAACTCGATCAGCCACCAACCGAAGCCTTGCGCAGTGGTTTGCTGATCAACACCGAAGTCGCCGGCGAATATCGCTGCGAGCGCACGCTGTTCTGGCAATTGCCGCAGCCGTGGCTGGGCACTTCACTGACCGGCAGCTATCCGCAGCAAATGGTCATCAGCCACGGCAGGCGCCATCCGCTGCGACCGGTGAAACCGCGCGGTGAAGTCTACCGGCGTTTCGATGCGCGGCTCGGCGCATGGATTTCCTTGCGAACGCTGGAAATCGAAGAAGATCTGTCGCGCTTCAATCGCTGGCAGAACAGCCCGCGCGTGGCGAGTTTCTGGCAGGAGGAGGGCAGCCTTGAGCAGCATCGCGAATACCTCGGCAAGCTCGAGGCCGATCCGCACACGCTGACGCTGATTGGTTGTTTCGATGACCAGCCTTTCGCTTACTTCGAAGCCTACTGGGCCAAGGAAGATCGCATCGCGCCGTTCTACGATGCCGGCGATTACGACCGTGGCATTCACATGCTGGTCGGCGAGGAAAGTCATCGCGGCCCGCATAAAGTGGCGAGCTGGTTATCGGCGCTGGTGCATTACCTGTTTCTCGATGATCCACGCACCCAGCGCGTGGTCGCCGAGCCGCGTGCCGACAACGCGAAGATGATCGGACATATGCACAACCAATGTTTTCACTGCGAGAAGGAATTCGATTTTCCGCACAAGCGCGCGGCGCTGATGATTCTGGGGCGGGAGCGGTTTTTTGATCGGTGCCGGTTGGCCTGATGTGTTCGGCCTCGGAATTTCGTTGGGTCTGAGGCCGCTTTCGCGAGCAGGCTCGCTCCCACACTGGGTTTGTGTCGTTGATCAAACCCTGTGGGAGCGAGCCTGCTCGCGAATGGCTTGACGCAGAATCCGGATCCTAACGACGACCCGCAATCACCGCATCCCGCCGACTGCCCGAGACCTTGCGGCAGTGCACCAAAGCATCACGAATCATGAAGTTGACCAGGGTGGGCGATACGCCCAGTTCCTTGGCGATGTCTTTCTGCGGCACGCCGTGCAGACGGTACATCTCGAAGGCATAGCGGGTGCGGCTGGGCAGCTCGGTCAGCGCATCGGCGATGTGTTCCAGAGTCGAGAAGTTGATGTGCGAAGTTTCCGGCGAAGCGCCCTGAATCACCACGTTCAAGCCTTCCTCTTCCGGGCCTGAGTATTTCTGTTCGAGCGCCTGCTTGCGGTAGTGATCGATGGCGAGGTTGCGCACGATCTGGAACAGGTAGCTCAGCTGAGCCTTGATCGACGACGTGATCGGCGGCGCCGATTGCAGTCGGAAAAACGCATCCTGAACCACGTCTTCGGCACGAGACCTGCAACCGGTAATGCGGGCTGCAATCTTGACCAGAATCAGTCGATTGTCGACGAATGCCTGAAGTAGCGGTGAATCGCACCTGCTTGTGGATACTTGTTCCGTCATGGAAATCACCTTGCTGCCAATAGGTTAGTGGGAGGGCCTCGGGGGACGGCGCCGTCCTACACATCGAGCGACAAATTATGTTGAATGATAATGATTGTCAAATGAGAAAGAGAAGTAGTGCTGTGAGTCGATGTGTTTTGCGAACTGCGACACGCCGCCGCACCCCAGCCCCGCTGGACGTCGCGCCTGCCGACTAATTATTTCCCCACTCCATCCGTTCTCATTGGTGAATGGCCCGGGTGCAGATCCCCGGCCTCAGCGCATTCCGATGCCTTGCGCGGTCGGCACAGACCGCGCCCCGCACGCCTCTCGACAGGTGTGACGCAGCCACCCGATTCCACTTGCAAGCCGAATTCAGGCAGGAAACCTCATGACCGACGCGTTCGAACTCCCCAGCACCCTGGTCCAAGCCCTCAAGCGTCGCGCAGCCCTGACGCCGGACCGACTGGCCTTGCGTTTTCTCGCCGAAAACCCGGAGCAGGCTGTGGTGCTCAGCTATCGCGAACTGGATCAACGCGCGCGCACCATCGCCGCTGCGCTGCAGGCCGAGGCCGGATTCGGTGAGCGTGCGGTGTTGCTGTTTCCCAGCGGCGCGGATTACGTCGCGGCGTTTTTCGGTTGCCTGTACGCCGGTGTGATTGCGGTACCGGCCTATCCGCCGGAATCCGCGCGTCGTCATCATCAGGAGCGTTTGCTGTCGATCATCGCCGACGCCGAGCCCAAGCTGCTGTTGACCAGCGCCGATCTGCGCGATGCCTTGCAACAAATCGACGGCGCGCCGCCGCTGTTGTGCGTCGACACTCTGGACAGCGCACTGGCCGAACAGTGGGTTGAGCCGCCACTGCCGCCCGAGCACATCGCCTTCCTGCAATACACCTCCGGCTCCACCGCGCTGCCCAAGGGCGTGCAGGTCAGCCATGGCAATCTGGTCGCCAATGAACTGCTGATCCGTCACGGTTTCGGCATCGACGTCAACCCGGACGACGTCATCGTCAGCTGGTTGCCGCTGTACCACGACATGGGGCTGATCGGTGGTCTGCTGCAACCGATTTTCAGCGGCGTACCGTGCATTCTGATGTCGCCGGCGTACTTCCTCGGCCGGCCGTTGCGCTGGCTGGAAGCGATTGCCGAATACGGCGGCACCATCAGCGGCGGCCCGGATTTCGCCTACCGTTTGTGCAGTGAGCGGGTCAGCGAGTCGGCCCTTGAGCGCCTCGATCTCAGTCGATGGCGCGTGGCCTATTCTGGCTCCGAGCCGATTCGCCTCGACACCCTTGAACGCTTCGCGGAAAAGTTCGCTGCTTGCGGTTTCAGCGAAAACAGCTTCATGGCTTCGTACGGTCTGGCCGAGGCGACCCTGTTTGTCGCCGGCACGCCGCGCGGCACCGGCATCCCGGCACTGCGCGTGGACGATCAGGCGCTGGCGCAAAACCGCGCCGAGCCGGGCGACGGCAGCGCGATCATGAGCTGCGGCATCAGTCAGCCTGAGCACGCGGTGCTGATTGTCGATCCCAACACGCTCGAGGAACTGACCGACAATGCCGTCGGTGAAGTCTGGGCCGCCGGCCCGAGCATCGCCCACGGTTACTGGCGCAACCCCGAAGCCAGCGCCAAGACCTTCGTGCAGCACGCCGGCCGCACCTGGTTGCGCACCGGCGATCTGGGTTTTATCCGTGACGGCGAACTGTTCGTGACCGGGCGCCTGAAAGACATGCTCATCGTCCGTGGCCATAACCTGTATCCGCAGGACATCGAGCAGACTGTCGAGCGCGAAGTCGAAGTGGTGCGCAAGGGGCGTGTGGCGGCGTTCGCGGTCACTCACAACGGCGAAGAGGGCATCGGCATCGCTGCGGAAATCAGCCGCAGCGTGCAGAAAATCCTTCCGCCAGATGCGCTGATCAAAGCCATTCGCCAAGCCGTGGCCGAGGCGTATCAGGAGGCGCCAAGCGTGGTGGTGCTGCTCAATCCGGGCGCGTTGCCGAAAACCTCCAGCGGCAAACTGCAGCGCTCGGCGTGCCGCAATCGTCTGGCTGATGGCAGCCTCGACAGTTACGCGCTGTTCCCTTCGATTACAGCGGCAACGGAAACCGCGACCAGCAGCACTTCGGATCTTGAAGCGTTGATCGGGCAAATCTGGGCCGAGCAACTCAACGTCAAGCAGGTCAGTGGCGACGACCATTTCTTCCTGCTCGGCGGCAACTCGATCGCCGCCACGCAAGTGGTTGCGCGGGTTCGCGAAGCACTCGATGTGGAGCTGAGCCTGCGCCTGCTGTTCGAAGCGCCAACCTTGTCCGCCTTCGCCGCCGCCGTGGCGCAGCAGCAACAGACTGGCGGCAGCGCCCAAGGTGCAATCAGCACGTTGCCGCGCAGTGAGCCGATGCCGCAGTCGCTGGCACAAAATCGTCTGTGGATCACTTGGCAACTCGATCCACAGAGCAGCGCCTACAACATTCCCGGTGGTCTGCGCCTGCGTGGCGAACTCGACGAAGACGCCGTGCGCAAAAGTTTCCAGCAACTGATCGAACGCCATGAATCACTGCGCACACGTTTCTTCGAGCGTGACGGCGTGGCATTGCAGCAAGTGCTCGCTGATGCCGAATTCAACCTGCAACTGATCGACATCAGCGACCTGCCAATGTCCGAGCGTGAAGCCCGTGCCGAGCAGATTCGCGAAGACGAGGCGCGCACCCGGTTCGATCTGGAAAAAGGCCCGTTGCTGGCGGTGACACTGGTGCGTCTCGATGACGAAGAACATCAACTGCTGGTGACCCTGCACCACATCATCGCTGACGGCTGGTCGCTGAATATCCTGCTCGACGAATTCTCGCGTCTCTACGCGGCGGCAACCCAAGGGACGCCGGCGACACTGGCAGCGCTGCCCACGCAATACGCCGATTACGGCAACTGGCAGCGGCAATGGCTGGCGCAAGGCGAGGGCGAGCGGCAACTGGCGTACTGGCAAGCGCAACTGGGCGAGGAACATCCGCCACTGGAACTGGCCACCGATCACCCGCGCTCGGCCAGACACAACCACAGCGCCGCGCGCCACAGCGTGCGCTTGAGTACCGAACTCAGCGAGGCGATCCGCCAGACTGCGCAGGCCCACCAGGCCACGCCGTTCATGCTTCTGCTCGCTGCCTTGCAAAGTTTGCTGCACCGCTACAGTGGTCAGCGCGACATTCGCATCGGCGTGCCCAACGCCAACCGTCCGCGCCTGGACACCCAAAGCCTGATCGGCTTCTTCATCAATACCCAGGTGTTGCGTGCGCAAATCGATTCGCGCCTGACATTTGCCGAGCTGCTGAACCAGACCCGCCAGGCCGCACTCGGCGCCCAGGCCAATCAGGATCTGCCCTTCGAACAACTGCTCGAAGCTTTCCCGCAGGCCCGCGAACAGGGACTGTTCCAAGTCATGTTCAACCATCAGCAGCGCGACCTCAGTGCGCTCAAGCGCCTGCCGGGTCTGCTCGCCGAAGAACTGCCGTGGCACAGTCGCGAAGCCAAGTTCGATCTGCAGTTGCACAGTGAAGAGGATCGTAACGGGCGCCTGAGCCTGTCGTTCGACTACGCCAGCGAGCTGTTCGACGCCGCGACCATCGAGCGCCTGGCCGAGCATTTCCACAATCTGCTCAGCGAGGTCTGCGAACGGCCTCAGCAGGCCATTGGCGATCTGCGCTTGCTGACCGCCAGCGAGCAGAATCAGCAGAAAGACTGGAGCGTGGCCCCGTGCAGCCCGGCGCAACAATGGCTGCCGGAACTGCTCGAGCAACAATCGCGCAAAACCCCGCAACGCACCGCGCTGGTGTGGGACGGCGGTACTCTGGATTTCGCCGAGCTGCACGCGCAAGCCAACCGGCTCGCCCATTACCTGCGCGACAAGGGCGTCGGCCCTGACGTGTGCGTGGCCATTGCCGCCGAGCGATCGCCGCAACTGCTGATCGGCCTGCTGGCGATCATCAAGGCTGGCGGCGCCTATGTGCCGCTTGATCCGGATTATCCGGCCGAACGTCTCGCGTACATGCTCCGCGACAGCGGCGTCGAACTGCTCCTGACCCAGACGCAATTGCTCGAGCGTCTGCCGGCCAGCGATGGCGTCAGCGTGATCGCCATGGATGCGCTGCACTTGGATAAATGGCCGAGCCAGGCACCGGGACTGCGAGTGCACGGCGACAACCTCGCCTACGTGATTTACACCTCGGGTTCCACCGGGCAACCGAAAGGCGTCGGCAACACTCACGCCGCGCTGGCCGAGCGCCTGCAATGGATGCAGGACACTTACCGCCTCGACGAAACCGACGTGCTGATGCAAAAAGCGCCGATCAGCTTCGACGTCTCGGTGTGGGAATGCTTCTGGCCGCTGATCACCGGCGCGCGGCTGTTGCTTGCCGCGCCCGGCGAGCACCGTGACCCGTATCGCATCGCGCAACGGGTCCAGCAATACGGCGTGACCACGCTGCACTTCGTGCCGCCGCTGCTGGCGCTGTTCATCGATGAGCCGCTGAGTGCCGAATGCACCAGCCTGCGCCGGGTGTTTTCCGGCGGTGAAGCCTTGCCCGCCGAGCTGCGCAATCGGGTACTGGCGCAACTGCCGGCGGTGCAGTTACACAACCGCTACGGCCCGACCGAAACCGCGATCAACGTCACCCATTGGCATTGCAGTGCCGCCGATGGCGAGCGCTCGCCGATTGGCCGGCCGTTGGGCAATGTGATCTGCCGCATCCTTGATGCCGATCTCAATCCAGTGCCGGCGGGCGTGCCGGGCGAGCTATTCATCAGCGGTATTGGTCTGGCTCGCGGTTACCTGGGTCGTCCAGCGTTGACCGCCGAGCGTTTTGTCGTCGATCCACTGGGCGAGCAGGGCGCCCGTTTGTACCGCACCGGCGACCGTGCGCGCTGGTCCTCGGATGGCGTGATCGAATATCTCGGCCGTCTCGATCAGCAGGTCAAGCTGCGCGGCTTTCGCGTCGAACCTGAAGAAATCCAGGCGCGACTGCTGGCGCAAAATGGCGTCGCCCAGGCCGTGGTCCTGGTGCGGGAAACCGCTGCCGGCGCGCAACTGATCGGCTACTTCACGGCGAGCGATGCGCATGAGAATGCCGATGAGCAAATCATTCGGCTGAAAGCTGCCCTCGCTGCCGAGCTGCCGGAATACATGGTGCCCGCACAATTGCTGCGCCTTGATACGATGCCGCTGAGTCCCAGCGGCAAACTCGACCGCCGCGCCTTGCCCGAGCCGCAATGGCAGGTGCGTGAACACGTCGAACCGGTCAGCGAACTGGAGCAACAAATCGCCGCGATCTGGCGCGAAGTGCTGGGTCTGAAGCGGGTTGGCCTGCGTGATGATTTCTTCGCCCTCGGCGGTCACTCGCTACTGGCCACGCAAATCATTTCGCGCACACGTCAGGCCTGTGACGTCGAACTGCCGCTGCGCACATTGTTCGAGCACAGCGAACTGGGCGATTACGCCGAACAGATTCGCCTGATCCAGGTCAGCGGCCGCACCAACCCCCAGCTGCCGATCAGCAAAGTCGACCGCAGCCAAGCGGTGCCGTTGTCCTATTCGCAGCAGCGCATGTGGTTCCTCTGGCAGATGGAACCGGACAGCCCGGCGTACAACGTCGGCGGCATGGCGCGCTTGCGCGGCGTGCTGCACGTCGAGCATTTCGAGGCGGCGTTGCAGGCACTGATCCTGCGTCATGAAACCCTGCGCACTACGTTCCCCAGCATTGACGGCGTCGCCCGCCAACAGGTGCATGCCGAGACCGGCGTGCGCATGGGCTGGAAAGATTTCTCCAGCCTGCCGGCAGAAGTCCGGGAGCTACAAGTCCAGCAACTGGCCGATGCAGAAGCGCACCAGCCGTTCGATCTGGAAACCGGTCCGCTGCTGCGCGCCTGTCTGGTCAAGACCGCCGAGCACGAGCATTACTTCGTCCTGACCTTGCACCACATCGTCACCGAAGGCTGGGCGATGGACATCTTTGCCCGTGAACTCAGCGCGCTGTATGAAGCGTTCGTCTATGAGCGCGCCTCGCCGCTTGAGCCGCTGCCGGTGCAATACCTCGACTACAGCGTCTGGCAGCGCAACTGGCTGGAGTCCGGCGAGCGCCAGCGCCAGCTCGATTACTGGACTGCGCAACTCGGTCGCGAACATCCGCTGCTGGAACTGCCCGGCGACCGTCCGCGTCCACCGGTACAGAGCCATCAGGGCGAGCTGTTCCGTTTCGATCTGAGCGACGATCTCGCCGCGCGGGTGCGGGCGTTCAACGCGCAAAACGGTCTGACCCTGTTCATGACCATGACCGCCGCGCTCGCCACGTTGCTGTACCGCTACAGCGGCCAGACCGACCTGCGCATCGGCGCGCCGGTGGCGAACCGCATTCGCCCGGAAAGCGAAGGGCTGATCGGGGCGTTTCTCAACACCCAAGTGCTGCGTTGCCGGCTCGACGGGCAGATGTCGGTCGGCGAACTGTTCGAGCAGGTGCGCCACACCGTGATCGAGGGCCAGTCCCATCAGGATCTGCCGTTCGATCATCTGGTCGAAGCCTTGCAGCCGCCACGCAGCGCGGCTTACAACCCGCTGTTCCAGGTGATGTGCAACGTGCAGCGCTGGGAATTCCAGCAGAGCCGCACGCTCGCTGGGATGACCGTCGAGTACCTGGCCAACGATGCGCGGGCGACCAAGTTCGATCTCAATCTGGAAGTCACCGACCTCGACCATCGCCTCGGCTGCTGCCTGACTTACAGCACCGATCTGTTCGACGAGCCGACCATCGAACGCATGGCCAGGCACTGGCGCAACCTGCTTGAAGCGTTGATCGCTGATCCGCAGCAACGCCTCAGTGAACTGCCGCTGCTCGATAAGCCTGAGCAACAGCAGCTGCTCGACAGCCTCGGCATCGAGCCGGGCGAGCATCGTCTCGATCAGTGCATCCATCATCTGTTCGCCGAACAGGCACTGGCGCGCAAAGACGCACCAGCACTGACTTTCGCTGGGCAGACCCTGAGCTACGCCGAACTCGATGCCCGTGCCAATCGTCTGGCCTGGGCGCTGCGTGAACGCGGGGTCGGCCCGCAAGTGCGGGTGGGTCTGGCGCTGGAGCGTTCGCTGGAAATGGTCATCGGCCTGCTGGCGATTCTCAAGTCGGGCGGCGCCTATGTGCCGCTGGATCCGGAATACCCGCTCGACCGCCTGCATTACATGATCGAAGACAGTCGCATCGGCCTGCTGCTCAGCGATCGGGCGATGTTCGAAGCCCTCGGTGAGTTGCCGCCAAGCGTGGCGCGCTGGTGTCTGGAAGATGACAGCGCCGGGTTGGCCGACTACCCGGCCAGCGAGTTGCCGTTTATCAGCCTGCCGCAACATCAGGCTTATCTGATTTACACCTCCGGCTCGACCGGCAAACCGAAAGGCGTGGTGGTCTCCCACGGTGAAATCGCCATGCACTGCCAAGCCGTGATCGAGCGCTTCGGCATGCGCCCGGACGACTGTGAACTGCATTTCTATTCGATCAACTTCGACGCTGCCACCGAACGTCTACTGGTGCCGCTGCTCAGCGGTGCGCAGGTGGTACTGCGGGCGCAAGGGCAGTGGGACGCGGAAGAAATCTGCGGCTTGATTCGCACGCATCGAATCAACGTCCTCGGTTTCACGCCGAGCTACGGCAGCCAGTTGGCGCAGTTCCTTGCCACGCAGAATGAAGTCCTGCCGGTGCGCATGATCATCACCGGCGGTGAAGCGCTGACCGGCGAGCATCTGCAGCGCATTCGCGCGGCATTCCAACCGGCGCAGTTTTTCAATGCTTACGGCCCGACCGAAACCGTGGTCATGCCGCTGGCCAGTCTGGCGCCGCAGGTGCTGGAAGAGGGCGCGGGCAGTGTGCCGATCGGTAGCGTGATCGGGTCGCGGGTCGCCTACATTCTCGACGCCGATCTGGCCGTGGTGCCGCAAGGCGCGACCGGTGAACTGTTCGTCGGTGGCGCCGGTCTGGCCCAGGCCTATCACGACCGTCCGGGCATCAGCGCCGAGCGTTTCGTCGCTGACCCGTTTGCCGCTGATGGCGGACGCATGTACCGCACCGGCGACCTGGTGCGCCAGCGTGCCGATGGTCTGGTCGAGTATCTGGGGCGGATCGACCATCAAGTGAAAATCCGGGGCTTCCGCATCGAACTGGGCGAAATCGAAACGCGCCTGCTCGATCACCCTTCGGTCCGCGAAGCAGTGGTGCTGGCGCTGGATGCGCCGAGTGGCAAGCAGTTGGTGGGTTACCTCGTTACGGAGGTCGCCGGACACGGCGAAGCGCAACAGGCTGAACTGCGCGAAGCGCTCAAGTCGCACCTCAAGGCGCAACTGCCGGATTACATGGTGCCGACTCACCTGCTGCTGCTGGCGAGCATGCCGCTGACCGCCAACGGCAAACTCGACCGCCGCGCCTTGCCGGCGCCGGATCTGGAGCTCAATCGTCAGGACTATGTCGCGCCAAGCAACGAGCTGGAACAGACCCTGGCGCAGATCTGGTGCGATGTGCTTAACGTCAGGCAGGTCGGCCTCAACGACAACTTCTTCGAACTCGGCGGCGACTCGATTCTGTCGATTCAAGTGGTCAGCCGCGCGCGTCAGCAGGGCATTCATTTCAGTCCGCGCGACCTGTTCCAGCACCAGACCGTGCAGACCCTCGCCGCAGTCGCCAGCCGCACCGAGCAGGTGATGGCCGAGCAGGGCCTGGTGGATGGCGAATCGCGCCTGACACCGATTCAGCACTGGTTCTTCGATACGGACATTCCCCAGCGTCAGCACTGGAATCAGGCGCTGTTGCTGGAACCGACTGTGCGCCTTGAGCCGCAACGATTGCAGCAAGCCTTGCTGGCAGTGATCGAACAGCACGATGCGCTGCGTCTGCGTTTCACTGAAACCGATGATGCATGGCAAGCGACGCATCAAGTGCTGTCGAGTGATGATCTGCTCTGGCAGTTCAGCGTCGAGTCGCTGGACCGGTGCGAAGCCCTGTTCGCCGACGCGCAACGCAGTCTGCATCTGCACAACGGCCCGTTGCTGCGCGCAGTGCTGGTCGATGTAGCGGATGTTCAGCAACGCCTGTTCATCGCCATCCACCACTTGGTGGTCGACGGTGTTTCCTGGCGCGTGTTGCTGGATGATCTGCAAACCGCGTATCGCCAACTCGACGCTGCGCAGCCGCTGAAACTGCCGGCGAAAACCAGCGCCTTCAAGGACTGGGCCGCGCGTTTGCAGGCCTACGCCGGCAGCGAATCGCTGCGTGAGGAATTGAGCTGGTGGCAGGCGCAACTGGCCGGGCCGAGCGCTGATCTGCCTTGCGAAAACCCGCAGGGCGGCAGGCAGAATCGCCATGCGCAAACCGTCAGCGTACGGCTCGATGCCGAGCGCACCCGACAGCTGCTGCAACAGGCACCGAGCGCTTATCGCACTCAGGTCAACGACCTGCTGCTGACCGCGCTGGCCCGTGTGCTGTGCCGCTGGAGCGGCCAGCCCTCGGCACTGATTCAACTGGAAGGCCACGGTCGCGAAACCCTGTTCGACGAGATTGATCTGACCCGCACCGTCGGTTGGTTCACCAGCGCTTATCCGCTGCGCCTGACTCCGCACAATGTCGAAGAGGCCGCCGGGCAGGGCGCTTCGATCAAGGCGATCAAGGAACAACTGCGCGCCGTTCCGCATAAAGGTCTCGGTTATGGCGTGTTGCGTTATCTGGCCGATGACGGCTGCCGCCAGAGCATGGCCGCGCTGCCACAGGCGCCGATCACCTTTAACTACCTCGGCCAGTTCGACCAGAGCTTCGGCGCCGATGCGCTGTTCCGTCCGCTGGATGAAGCGGTCGGTGCCGCCCACGATCCGCAGGCGCCGTTGCCCAACGAGGTGAGTGTCGACAGTCAGATTTACGGTGGTGAATTGCTGCTGCGCTGGACCTTCAGTGATGAGCGTTACGAGGCGCAAACCATTAACGATCTGGCCGCCGCCTACCTCGGTGAGTTGCAAAGCCTGATCGCCCACTGTCTGCAAGACGAGGCCGGCGGCCTGACACCGTCGGACTTCCCGCTGGCGAAACTGACTCAGGCACAACTCGATGCCTTGCCGGTGCCGGCCGCGCACATCGAAGATGTCTACCCGCTGACGCCGATGCAGGAAGGCATGTTGCTGCACACCTTGCTCGAGCCGGGCACCGGTCTGTACTACATGCAGGATCGATATCGCATCAACAGCGAGCTCGATCCCGAGCGTTTCGCCCAGGCCTGGCAAGCGGTGGTCGCTCGCCATGAAGCATTGCGGGCCTCGTTCTGCTGGAACGTTGGCGAAGACATGCTGCAAGTGATTCACACGCCGGGGCGTACGCCGATCGAGTATCTGGACTGGAGCGCCGTCGCCGAAACCGAGCAGGAACCACAGCTGCAAGCGCTGCTGAAAAGCGAGCGCGAAGCCGGCTTCGATCTGCTCGATCAGGCGCCGTTCCACCTGCGCCTGATCAAGGTCGGCGCGGCGCGTTACTGGTTCATGATGAGCAACCACCACATCCTCATCGACGCCTGGTGCCGTTCGCTGCTGATGAACGATTTCTTCGAAATCTACAGCGCCCTCGGTGAAGGTCGTGAAGCGCAGTTGAGCGTGCCGCCGCGTTATCGCGATTACATCGGCTGGCTGCAACGCCAAAGCCTGGCCGAGGCGCGGCAGTGGTGGCGGCAGAATCTGCAAGGCTTCGAGCGCACCACGCCGATCCCGAGCGACCGGCCGTTCCTGCGCGAACACGCTGGTGAAAGCGGCGGCATGATCGTCGGCGACCGTTACACCCGGCTCAATGTCGAGGACGGTGCACGGCTGCGGGAACTGGCGCAGGCACATCAACTGACCGTCAACACCTTCGCCCAGGCTGCATGGGCTCTGGTTTTGCGGCGTCTGAGCGGCGATCGCGACGTGCTCTTCGGCGTCACCGTGGCCGGGCGTCCGGTGGAGATGCCGGAAATGCAGCGCACCGTCGGCCTGTTCATCAACAGCATTGCCCTGCGGGTGAAGATGCCTGCGGACGATCAGCGCAGCAGCGTGCGCCAGTGGCTCAGCGCTTTGCTCGACAGCAACATGCAACTGCGCGAGTACGAATATCTGCCGCTGGTGAATATCCAGGAACAGAGCGAATTGCCCAAAGGCCAGCCGCTGTTCGACAGCCTCTTCGTCTTCGAAAACGCCCCGGTGGAAGTCTCGGTGCTTGATCGTGCACAGAGCCTGAATGCGACCTCGGATTCCGGTCGCACCCATACCAACTTCCCGCTGACAGCGGTGTGCTACCCGGGCGATGACCTTGGCTTGCACCTGTCCTATGACCAGCGTTACTTCGACGAGGCGACGGTCGAGCGCATGCTCAGTGAGTTCAAGCGCCTGCTGCTGGCGCTGGTCGACGGCTTCCATGGCGACATGGCCGATTTGCCGCTGCTAGGCGACGAAGAACGCGATTTCCTCCTGCACGGTTGCAACCAGAGCGGCCACGACTATCCGCTGGAGCAAAGCTATGTGGCGCTGTTCGAAGCGCAGGTCGCGGCGCATCCGCAGCGCATCGCCGCCAGTTGCCTCGACGAGCAATTGAGCTACGCCGAGCTGAACCACAACGCCAACCGCCTCGGCCATGCCCTGGTCGCCGCCGGGGTGCGAATGGATCAACCGGTGGCGCTGCTGGCCGAGCGTAATCTCGACCTGCTCGGCATGATCATCGGCAGCTTCAAGGCCGGCGCTGGTTATCTGCCGCTGGATCCGGGCCTGCCGAGCCAGCGTCTGAGCCGCATCATCGAGCTGAGCCGCACGCCTTTGCTGGTGTGCAGCGCAGCCTGCCTTGAGCAGGCGCAGACCTTGCTCGAAGAGTTTGGCTGTTCGAATCGTCCGCGCCTGCTGATATGGGAAGAGGTCCAGGCATCGGTGGCAGCGACGCACAATCTCGGCATCCACAGTGGCCCGGACAATCTTGCCTATGTGATCTACACCTCGGGTTCGACCGGGCTGCCTAAAGGCGTGATGGTCGAGCAGCGCGGCATGCTCAACAACCAGTTGAGCAAACGTCCGTACCTCGACTTGATTGAGGCCGATGTGATTGCGCAGACCGCCTCGCAAAGCTTCGACATTTCCGTCTGGCAGTTCCTCGCCGCGCCGTTGTTCGGCGCGCGGGTCGACATCGTCCCGAACGCGATTGCCCACGATCCGCAAGGTCTGCTGGCGCATGTGCAGGCGCAGGGCATCACTGTGCTGGAGAGTGTGCCGTCGCTGATTCAGGGCATGCTCGGCTCCGAGCGTCTGAGCCTCGACGGCTTGCGCTGGATGCTGCCGACCGGTGAAGCGATGCCGCCGGAACTGGCGCATCAATGGCTGCTGCGTTACCCGGATATTGGTCTGGTCAATGCTTACGGCCCGGCGGAATGTTCCGACGACGTGGCGTTCTTCTGTGTCGACATGGCCTCGACGCGCGGCAGTTACTTGCCGATCGGCACGCCGACCGACAATAACTTGCTGTACCTGGTCGATGGCGCGCTGGATCTGGTGCCTTTGGGCGCGGTGGGTGAGTTATGTGTTGCCGGCACTGGTGTCGGTCGCGGCTACGTCAGCGATCCGCTGCGCACCGCGCCGGTGTTTGTGCCGAATCCGTTCGGCGCGCCGGGCGAGCGCTTGTACCGCACCGGTGACCTGGCGCGGCGCCGCGCGGACGGCGTGCTGGAATACGTCGGCCGCGTCGATCATCAGGTGAAGATTCGCGGTTACCGCATCGAACTCGGTGAAATCGAAGCGCGCCTGCATGAACAACCGGAAGTGCGTGACGCGGCGGTTGGTGTGCAGGAGGGCGTCAACGGCAAGCATCTGGTCGGTTATCTGGTCGCGGCCGACGCAGCGCTCAATCCGGGTGAACGCCTGGAGCGGATCAAGCAGCGCCTGCGCGCCGAACTCCCCGAATACATGGTGCCGCTGCACTGGCTATGGCTGGAGCAGATGCCGCTCAATGCCAACGGCAAACTCGACCGCAAAGCCTTGCCGGCCTTGGAGATCGGTCAGTTGCAGAGCGAGGATTATCTGGCCCCGCGCAACGAGCTGGAGCAGACCCTGGCTGATATCTGGGCTGAGGTGCTGAAAGTGGAGAGGGTTGGCCTGCGCGACAACTTCTTCGAACTGGGCGGGCACTCGTTGCTGGCTACGCAGATCGCTTCGCGGGTACAGAAAGCCCTGCAACGCAATGTGCCGCTGCGCGCGATGTTCGAATGCAGCACGGTGGAGGAACTGGCCGAGTACATCGATGGGCTGGCGGCCAGCGACATTACAGAGGAGAAGGTTGACCGGTTGAATGATCTGATGGCGGAGTTGGAGGGGTTGTAGTTCTCCGGCGCCTGGGCCGGCCCCTCGCTGGCAAGCCAGCTCCCACAGTTTTTGCGGTGAGCACAAATCTTGTGAACGACGTTGAACCCTGTGGGAGCTGGCTTGCCAGCGATGGCGTCGGTGAATTCAACACAAATCACCAGTACATGACTGTACATTTCCATCCTTGACGATCATTAACCGGCAGCTCAGTCTGCCGGTTCTGTTTTTTCTCGCGGAGGTGGTCGATGCCCTTTTTCACGGTTGACGGACAAGCACTGCACTACATTGATCAAGGCACCGGCCCGGCCGTGTTGCTGGCTGGCAGTTATCTCTGGGATCAAGCGATGTGGGCGCCGCAGATCGCCGCGCTGACCCCGCATTATCGCGTCATTGCCCTGGATTTGTGGGGGCATGGCGAGTCCGGCAAGTTACCCGAAGGCACCACATCGCTGGACGACATTGCCCGACAGTCGCAGGCCTTGCTCGATCATCTGGACATCGACCGCGTCACCCTCGTCGGGCTGTCGGTCGGCGGCATGTGGGGCACGCGCCTGGCACTGTCCGCACCGCAACGTCTCAACGGTCTGGTGCTGATGGACACCTACGTCGGTGTCGAGCCGGAACCGACCCGGCAGTATTACTTCTCGTTGTTCAAGCAGATCGAAGACAGCGGCACCATCTCCGAACAATTGCTCGACATCGTTGTGCCAATCTTCTTCCGCCCGGGCATCGACCCGCAGTCGGCGCTGTATCAGGACTTTCGCGCGAAATTGAAGGGCTATTCGCCCGAGCGTCTGCGCGAAAGCATCGTGCCGATGGGGCGCATCACGTTTGGCCGCAACGACCTGTTGCCACGCTTGGGCGAGCTGAACCCGGCGACGACGCTGGTGCTGTGCGGTGATCAGGACAAACCACGGCCACCCTCGGAAGCCCGGGAAATGGCTGAGTTGATTGATTGCCCGTGTGTGCTGGTGCCGGAGGCGGGGCATATCTCCAATCTGGAGAATCCCGGGTTTGTCACTGAGGCGCTGCTGGCGTTTCTCCGCGAGCGCAACTGACACACCGAGTGAGCTTCATTCGCGAGCAGGCTCGCTCCCACAGTTAATCGCATTCTTACTGAGGGAATGCAGTCAACTGTGGGAGCGAGCCTGCTCGCGAAAGGGCCTCTCAGGGCACAATACAATCGCGAGTGTGAAACTCATCGATAAAAGCATTTGATAAGGGAATGACGTGCAACAGTTCTGGTGGCGTGACTTCAGGGATCTTGAGGACAAGTGGGTCGGGTTGAGTATTGAGGTCAACCGTCCGAAATCAAGCAAACCGCCGCTTCATCTGCAAAGTGGCAACAACGGGCGGATGAAGTTGATGCTCAATGAAAGCCCACTCTTCTGGGCGACCATTGCCACCTCATATTACGGTGCTTGGCTGGTTCGCAATCCGCGGCCCGTTCAACTGGAATCGCCATCCGTGCCACCCATCGGTTCGGCTGACGTTCAGGAGCACTTTGAATTACCCGTCCAAGAGCGCTTCCCGCGCTGGTGTCGTTATTTCATCAACCAGTTGATGAACAATCAGGCGGACTTTCTCTATCCCGGCCACTGGGTGGCGCGCCCTTTATTACCAGCAGTTAGCCGATACAAACCCGTCGCAGGTCGGCATGGCTGGTATTTTTCCACCCCGGCCGATGCATCCAGTCATCTGCCAAACTGGTACGCGCGCGGCGAGGGCATTCTCGACAATGTGCAACCGCACACCGTGCATTGGCTTGATTGGGATTTGGGACACTTGATCGGTCTGCACACGGTGGACCCTTTTGCAGGTCGCCTCAAATGGTGGCGCAAAAAAGCCAGGGAGGGCAGCTTGCCGCCGATCCTGCTCTGGTATGTGGGCGGACTGTGTTCTTACGTGGTCATCGATGGACATTACCGATTGCAGGCCGCGCTCGATGAAGGTGTCAAACCTGATTTCATTGTCCTGAGCTCGACCAAAGCCCAGCAAATCAAACCATGCGAAGTAACGCAACAACGCGTGTTCAGTTCGTTGATGTTGCAGAACGCGAGAAACCCCAAGTTCAACGTTCACACATTCAATCAGGCGCTGATCAATACGTTTGACGACCGTCCCTGGCATTGGGCGGGGACGCACGCTTGGGCCGGTATTCCTTCAGACCAAGCGTGGTGCGCTGAGGTGACAAGCTTTCTCACGGAACAGGGAAAGACCGAGCACTTGCAGGACATTATCGAGCGGTGTGAGTACTGACAGACCCGCACCGGCCAGTGCTTGTAAAGGCTATTTCGGCCCGAGAATCTTCACCAGCTTGTCCGGCGAAGGCGCGCCTTGCTGTTGTTGCAACTCGCCTTTGTCGTCCATATAGAAAATCGCCGGGGTGGCTTGCAGTTCGAGGTCTTCCATCAACTGCATGTTCGCCGCGAGTTTGCTCTGCACGGCGACCGGAATGTCTTTCAAGGCCTTGAGGGCGCTGCTCTTACCGGCGCTCTCATGATCTTGCAGGGCCTTGGCCGGGTCTTTCGCCGCCAGCAGTGCGGCTGACTTGCCCGGGCTGTCTTCGCGGATGATGCCGACCATGATGTGGCGCAGCTGCACCTTGCCGGCCTTGACCCATGGTCGCGCCTGTTCCCAGAACATGTTGCAGTACGGGCAGTTCGGATCGCTGAACAGGTACACCGTGCGCGGTGCATCCTTGTTGCCGTCCTGAATCCAGTTGCTCGCCTCGAACTTGGCCCAGACTTCCTTGGACATCGGCGCGTAGACCAGTTTCTGCAAAGGCTCGCTGCTCAGGTCCTTGCCGTCGGCGTCGTACAGATTACCCACCACGACGTGTTTGCCGTCCGGGGTCAGGTACAGCGCCATGCCGCGATTCTGGTATTGCGCGGCGTACCCGCGCAGGCCATCGGGGGCGTCGAACTGGCCGACGATTTTCGCGCCCTTGGCTTCGATTTTTTTGATCGCTGCGGGTAGTTCTTCAGCGGCCTGCACCGACGGCAAGTGCAGTAGGGCAGTGCCCAGGGTCAGCGTCAGCAGGTGGCGGAGGCGGGGCATGGCAGTTTCCTTGCAGAGTTGGCCGGGGCAACGGCCTGATTCGGGCTTGAGGGCGAAGTGTCGAAGGTTTCCAGAGCGCGGGCCAGGCTGGCGTTCGACAGTTCACCGAGGTGACTGGTCAGCAAGCGACCGTCCGGGCTATAGAACAGCGTAGTCGGTAACGCCATGGAACCCACGGCCTGACCGAGACGGCCGCCGCGGTCGAACAGCACGTTGTTCAGGCTCAGGCCCTGGGTTTCCAGGAACGTCGCCACGCTTTGCATGCTTTCGGCCTGATTGACGAACAAGAACGTCAGATCAGGGCGCTGTTGCTGGGCATTCTCCAGTACTGGCATTTCTCGCCGGCACGGCGGGCACCAGGTCGCCCACAGGTTGATCACCAGCGGGCCGCCCTGATAGTCGCTGAGCTTGATCTTTTCCCCGGCGGCGTTGCGCAGGGCAATATCCGGCAGCCGGGTGCCCTGTTCGTAGATATTCAGCGACAGGGTGGCAAGCAGCCATAACGCCACGCCACTGACCACGCCGAAGCCCAGCGGACGGCGCAAAGCAGGCCGGCGCCAGCCGCGATACAACGCCGCCAGCAACAGCACGATGACCCCGGGCCAGGCGAGGAAACCGCCGTCACGCAGATCGATGATCTGCCACGGGTCATTGCGATAGTGCGACCAATACAGCGCGACAAACGCAATGCGCGCCGCAAGCATGCCCAGCAAGAACAGGCTGAACAGCGCCGACTCGGGGTTCTCGCCGCCGCGCTTGGCCACTCGCCAGCCGACAAACGTCGCCAGTGCCAGAGCACTGATCAGCAGCAGGTGATTGAGCGCGATGGCGAAAGTGCCGAGGGTGAACGTCAGCATCAGTTGGCGTCTCGGGTGGTGGACCAGCGTTGCAGGAAGGTCTCGGCATCGACCTCGCCGGTGATGCGCTGGCTGCGGCGTTCTTCACCGTCGGCGCCGATCCAGATGAACGTCGGCGGCCCCGGCACTTTATAACGGCTGAGCAGCTCGCGGCTGGCGGCGTTATCGGCGGTCACATCCAGGCGCAGCAGGCGCACATCGCTCAGGGCCTGCATGACCTTGGCTTCACCGAACACCTTCTTCTCCATGACCTTGCACGACACGCACCAGTCGGCGTAGTAATCGAGCAGCACCCACTGACCCTGGGCCTTGGCCGCGTCGAGTTCGCGTTGCAGGACGGCCGGTTCCTTGATTGTGCTGAAGGCATCGTGGCCCGTCGGCGCTGCGCTGGCGACAGGGCCGGCGCTGTAGACCTGCAATGGCTGATACGGATCATCGCTGCCACCCGCCGCACCGATCACCAACAAGCTGCCCCACAAACCGAGCAACAGGGACAGCGCGCCAAACATCTGTGCGACGCGGCCAAAACCTTCGGATTGTTTCCAAGCGCTGTAAGCGGCGATCAACAGCAGAGCGCCGCACAGCCCCAGCCACAACGACGGGTCCAGTACCGGGCGCAGCATCAACAATGCAGTGGCAAGAAAGAGGAAGCCGAATATGCCCTTGAGCAGATTCATCCACGCGCCGGGTTTCGGCAGGAAACGGTTGCCCACAGTGACCAGCAGCAACAGCGGCACACCGATGCCGATGCCCAGTGCAAACAGAATCAGACCGCCGTGCAACGCGTTACCGCTCTGCGCGATGTACAGCAGCGCGCCGGCCAGTGGCGCGGTCATGCACGGCCCGACCAACAGACCGGACAATGCGCCCAGCACGCCGGCGCCGATCAGGCTGCCGCCGCTGCGGCTGCGCGACGCATGTTCAAGGCGATCACGCAGGGCCACCGGCAGTTGCAGTTCGAAGAAGCCGAACATCGGCAATGCCAGCACCACGAAAATGGCGGCAAATGCGCCGAGCAACCAAGGATTCTGCAACCACGCCTGCAGGTTTGCACCGAGCAGCGCAGCAATCACGCCCATCGCCGCATAGACCAGTGCCATGCAGATCACGTAGCTGCTGGCCAAGGCAAACCCGCGCCGTGGTGTGGCGCCACTGCCGACGATCATCCCCGCCAGAATCGGCAGCATCGGCAGCGAACACGGGGTAAACGCCAACAGCAGGCCGAGTCCGAAGAACACCAGCAGACTCCAGCCCAGCGCCCGTTGTTGCAGACTGCTGGCCAAAGCCTGATCCGGGGCTTCAGCGCCCGTTACTGCTGCGGCTTTGCCACCCAGATCGATCACCCTGGTTTGCGGTGGATAACACAGACCGGCATCGGCGCAGCCCTGATAACTGACTTTGATCTGACCGCTGGCCGCCGCCGGGATTTTCACTTCAAGCCCTTGGCGATAGACCGGCTGCTCGCCGAAGAACTCATCGCTGTGGGATTCGCCTTCAGGCAACACCGGCTGCTGATCGGCGGCCAGTCCGTCGAATTTCAGGCGTTTCTGATACAGGTAGTAGCCGTCAGTGATCTGCCAGAACAGCTGGGTTTCGCCTGAATCCAGACGCTCGGAAGTCAACACGAACGCCTGGTCGACCGGCAAGAAGTCCGGTTTCGTATCGAAAGGATTGTTTCCGGCCTGAGCCAGACCGGAAACCAGTAGAGCAAACAGAAGAAAAAAATGACGCATGGAGGAGCCTTGTCCCTGTGCAAGTGGGGTGCAGGATGGGCGGCGGCGATTAACCGATAATTAACCCTATCCTACTAGGCTCGCCGGGATTGACCAATCAACCACGCAGCAGGCCGGGCCAATTGCCGTCATCAATGGTTCTGGGGCCGGCAACGAGTCGATCGGACTGAATGTTGTAAGTGAGGTACTGATTATTGGTCAGGAAGATATACCAGTAACTGTCTGCAAATGTCCGGTCATTCTGCGCCGCTGTGATTATCCGGTCCTTGTAAGGTTTCAGCGCGCCCAGCTGATATTCGCCGAAACGGTTGTACTTGACGGTCTTGGCCTTGTAGTCGAAAGACAAGTAGTGGCCGTCATCGAGGATGAATCGAAACAGGAAAGGGTAGCCGGTCAGTTGAAACCAGGTGCCAGCGATGATCTTGTCAAAATATGGAAGAATCGGCTTCCACACCGAGTCGGCTACCTTGTAGAAGCCGGCAACTTTATCGCTGTCCTGATCGTATTTGCAGACCATCGGAGTTGTTCCGTCATAAAAGAAAAGCCAGGCAATATCCTCGTCACTTTCGGCGTTCCAGCCGAAGGAAGTGGTAGTCAAGCCAAAGCGCAGATCTTTGGTATACGGGGCGAAGTTGTCCCAGTTGCCTGCCGTGGCGGCTGGATAATTGGACGGGACACTATTATCGCCAATATCAAATCGCGTATAGGTATCGGTGTCCTTGAAGAAAAAATAAATTCGATCAGGGCCGGAGCGCCAGTCTATGGCAACAAAGTTATTCAAGTTGGTCATGTTTAAAAGTCCATTTAAGTTTGGGGTTGAAGTTGCCAGTTGAAACTAGATGAAGTTGCGTTGGCGATAAAGGCTGGAATTGTTTCTGAATGGATAGCGGGGTAATAAAGTTTGCTAGGCGTGCTCGCGTCGGTTGCTGGGCTGCGACAATCTGACTGCATTCTTGTGCAGCTTTGCGAAGTCGACGTGTGCCGCCATAATTGCCCCTTAATCCTTGCATGCTTTACTCGCCTTTTTTATTTCCGGAGCCCCTATGCACGTACTGGTTTGCGAAGACGATGAGCTGATCGCCAGCGGCATCGTCGCCGGACTCAAGGCTCAGGGTCTGACCGTCGAGCACGTCAACACCGCGTCCAAGGCGCGGGCGATGCTCAAGGTCGCCGAATTCGATGTGATGGTGCTCGATCTCGGCCTGCCGGACGAAGATGGCCTCAAGTTGCTGCAACAGTTGCGGCAGAGCGGCCTGGAAATTCCGGTTCTCATCCTAACTGCCCGTGACTCGGTGACCGATCGTGTCGATGGTCTGCAGGCCGGCGCCGACGACTATCTGCTCAAGCCTTTCGACCTGCGCGAACTGTTCGCTCGCCTG
This sequence comes from Pseudomonas sp. Leaf434, assembly GCF_001425545.1. Classification (NCBI taxonomy): domain Bacteria; kingdom Pseudomonadati; phylum Pseudomonadota; class Gammaproteobacteria; order Pseudomonadales; family Pseudomonadaceae; genus Pseudomonas; species Pseudomonas sp. Leaf434. Next base: position 553,782 of record NZ_LMQZ01000008.1, read on the forward strand.
CAAACCCTGTTGCGCCGCGTGGCCGGGCGCAGTGTCAATCTGATTGAGCACGGCGCGCTGACCTACGACCCGAGCAGCCGCGAAACCCGTCTGGCCGGGCAACCGGTGGACCTGTCGCGCCGTGAGCAGTCGCTGTTGCAGGCGCTGCTGCACAATCGCGGCCGGGTGCTGTCCACCGAGCAACTGAAGGACAGCGTCTACGGCTTCAACGACGAACTGGAAAGCAACGCGCTGAACGTGCATATCCATCATCTGCGCAGCAAGCTTGGCAAAGGCATCGTCGAAACCGTGCGTGGTCTGGGCTATCGCCTCGGCCCCGCCGATGGCGGAGAGCAAGGCAAGTGATGAGTCTGCGCCTGCGCCTGAGCCTGACGCTCGGCGCCGCCTTCGCGTTGATCTGGGCGCTGGCGGCGGCGTGGATGCTCAGCGACCTGCGCAATCAGATGATGTTTTCCCTCGACCAGCGTCTGGTGGCCTCGGCGCGCATGGTCGCCGGTTTGCTCGAGCAATTGCCGACGCTGCCGAGCAAGGGCGAGGGCACCCATTTCAGCGCAGAACAGCTGAATATTCCCGGTGGCATGGCTTGTCAGGTCAGCTCGTTGCGCGGCGAGATTCTCGCGCGAAGCCATAACAACCCCGAGCAAGCGCTGGAAGCGGAAAAAATGGGCTTCCACGATCAAATGATCGACGGCGCACCGTGGCGCAGTTTCACCCTGGCCCGGGGCGATGTGCGCATCACTACGGCGGATAGGCAAATCGAACGCGAAGCCTTGAACATGTCGATTCTGCTCGCTGCTTCGGTGCCGGTCGGCGTGGCCTTGCTGGGTTGCCTGTGCCTGCTGTGGCTGGGCATCGGTCAGGGTCTGGCGCCACTCAATCGACTGCGCGAGGCGCTGATGCGGCGCAATGCCGACTCTCTTGAACCATTGCAGTTGCAGGCGTTTCCCAGCGAATTGAAGCCGTTGCTGGAAACTCAGAATCAGTTGTTTCAACGCATCGGCAAGACCATCGAACGTGAACGTCGTCTGACCGGCGACGCCGCGCATGAGCTGCGCAGTCCGCTGACGGCGATCAAGACCCACCTGCAAGTCGCGCGCATGACCGACGGCAGTGCCCGCGATCAGTCGCTCGCGCGCGCCGAGGAGGGCGCCGATCGCTTGCATCGCACCCTTGAGCAATTGCTGTTACTGGCGCGGGTCGAAGGCAGTCTGTCGTTTGATGACGGCTCGCAATGCAGCGCCGAACAAGTGGCCAGACTGGCGATCCAGGACGCCACCGGCGGCGAGCGGCTGCGGATCAAGCTGCACGTGCCGGACGACCTGCCCGCCGCGCCGCTGCAAATGCCTGCGGTGCTGGCGATTGCTGCATTGCGCAACCTGCTCGACAACGCCCTGCGCCACACGTCAGAAGATTGTGCGGTCGAGGTTAGCCTGGAGAGCATCGGCAATCGTGTGCGTTTTGTCGTGCGCGACCATGGTCCGGGCATTGCGCCGGATGACTTGCAGCATCTGACTCAGCGCTTCTGGCGCAACGGGCAGAGCACCGGTTGCGGGCTGGGTCTGGCGATTGTCCAGGCGATTGTTCAGCGCTGTGATTGTGCCCTGCATTTCGACAGCCGCCCGGACGGCTTGCGGGTCGAACTGACCATGCCGTTGCAACCGCTCTGATCTCACCTCGGATCCTCTGTGGGAGCGAGCCTGCTCGCGAATGCGGTAAGTCATTCAACATCGACGTTGACTGGTCCGACGCTTTCGCGAGCAGGCTCGCTCCCACAAAAAAAACATGTTCTGGCACATCAAATGTAACTTCTCGGCGTTCGCTATTCGCCAGGGGCGGGGCTAAGGTCAACGCAGCTTTGACTCAAAGGATTGAGGGAACTGCGCCATGGAAGCACCCGTCTGCGTTCGTTCGGCCACTCTGGCCGACACCGGCATCATCAACCGTATTGTCGAGCGCTCGATCCGTATCGGATGTGCTCTCGATCACCGCAACCATCCACTTCTCGTCAGCGACTGGCTCAACCGCTCCTCCGCCGATTTCATCGGTAGCCGGCTCGCCGACCCACACTTCTATCTCTGTATCGCTTCGTTCGAAGACAAACCGGTCGGTGTCGGCATGGCCCGGGTCAGTGGCGAAATCCTGCTGTGTTACGTCCAGCCTGAATCCTTTCGTCGCGGCGTCGGCCGGGCGCTGATGCACAATCTCGAGGGTTGGTTGCGCATTCGTGGTGTGCAGCATGTGCACCTCAACAGCACCCGCACCGCCGAGGCGTTCTATCGGCACCTGGGTTACCAACAGGCAGCGCCACCCGGCCTCTCCACCGGCGTGCAGACCCTGCCGCTGCACAAACCTTTGTCCTCACCGGCCTGACAACTCGATCAAGGGTGTAAATCCGTGCCGCGCTGAAGCGTTTCCAGAACAGGAAAACCTGCAAGTGCGCCCCGCGACCGGAACGCGCACCTGTCGGTGTGCTGTTCTGGTCACTATCCATAGCGAATTGAGGGGTCGAGAGATGTCAGTCGCCACCAGTCTTATCGAAGCGTCGTCGGCCCGGGTCGCCTCGGCGCCAGCGGAGACGTTGTACGAATTCAACGAATCACCGTTACTGGCGCGCCAGAGTCGTCAGGAGTCCAACGCGCGCAGCTATCCTCGGCGTATTCCGCTGGCGCTCAAGCGTGCCAAGGGCCTGTATGTCGAGGATGTCGAAGGGCGTACCTTCATCGACTGCCTGGCTGGGGCCGGCACGTTGGCGCTGGGGCATAACCACCCGGTGGTAATCGAGGCGATCCAGCAAGTGCTCGCCGATGAGTTGCCGCTGCACACCCTCGACCTGACCACGCCGGTCAAGGATCAATTCGTCCAGGATCTGTTCGGACTGCTGCCGACGGAGCTGGCGGCGCAGGCGAAAATCCAGTTCTGCGGCCCGACCGGCACCGACGCCGTGGAAGCCGCGCTGAAACTGGTGCGCACCGCAACCGGACGCAGCACCGTGCTGTCATTTTCCGGCGGTTATCACGGCATGAGTCAGGGTGCGTTGAGCCTGATGGGCAGCCTGGGGCCGAAAAAACCACTGGGTGCCTTGCTCAGCAATGGCGTGCAGTTCATGCCGTTCCCCTACGACTACCGTTGCCCGTTCGGCCTCGGCGGCGCGGCGGGCGTCAACGCCAATCTGAGCTACCTGGAAAACCTGCTCAACGATCCCGAGGCTGGCGTGCAATTGCCGGCGGCGGTGATCGTCGAAGCGGTGCAGGGCGAGGGCGGGGTGATTCCGGCCGATATCGAGTGGTTGCGTGGCTTGCGCCGAATTACCGAAAGGGCCGGGGTGGCGCTGATCGTTGATGAGATCCAGAGCGGGTTCGCCCGCACCGGCAAGATGTTTGCCTTTGAACATGCGGGCATCGTTCCGGATGTGGTGGTGTTGTCCAAAGCCATCGGTGGCAGCCTGCCCTTGGCGGTGGTGGTGTACCGCGACTGGCTCGACACCTGGCAACCGGGCGCCCACGCCGGCACGTTCCGTGGCAATCAGATGGCCATGGCCGCCGGTTCAGCGGTGATGCGCTATCTGGTGGAGCACAAGGTTTGCGAGCACGCCGCCGCCATGGGTGATCGACTCAGCGAGCATCTGCACATCCTGCAACGCGACTTCCCGCAGCTGGGCGATATTCGTGGTCGCGGCCTGATGCTCGGCGTTGAACTGGTCGACCCGAACGGCGCGCCCGATGCGCTCGGTCACCCACCGGCATTTGCACGTCTGGCGCCACTGGTCCAGCGTGAATGCCTCAAGCGTGGCCTGATTCTGGAACTGGGCGGCCGCCATGGCGCGGTGGTGCGCTTCCTGCCGCCGCTGGTGATCACTGCCGCGGAAATCGATCGGGTGGCCGAGATCTTTGGTCGCGCATTGGCCGCTGCCGCCGCCACGCTGTAAATTTTTCCGCGCGGCGAACGTTCTTTCTACATACCCCGGCTGCATCCGTTGTGCGGCCGACCTTACAACGATGGAGAACCAGCATGACGTCAGTATTCGACCGCGAGGACATCCTCTTTCAGGTCGTGGTCAACCACGAAGAGCAATATTCGATCTGGCCCGATTACAAAGCTGTGCCGCAAGGCTGGCGTACCGTGGGCAAGAGCGGCCTGAAAAAGGAATGCCTGGCCTACATCGAAGAAGTCTGGACCGACATGCGTCCGTTGAGCCTGCGTCAGAAGATGGATGCGCAAGTCGCGGCGCAATAAGCGACCGGGCATAAAAAACCCGCTGGACCAGTGAGGGTCAGCGGGTTTTTTCATGTCTGGAGAGTGACGTTGTGGGTGCGGGCCTCTTCGCGAGCAGGCTCGCTCCCACAGGGGATCGCATTTCAACTGTGGGAGCGAGCCTGCTCGCGAAGAACGATTACGCGGACTTACTGAAACTACGCTCCGCTCAACCCCTTGAGCAACAAATCCACATTCCCCTCCAGCTCCGCCAGCGGATCCGCCGCATCGGTACTCAACACCACCAGGCGGCTGCCGGATTCGGCAATCGCCGCTTTCACCGGCTCCGCTGGCTGGCGATGGTGCAGCACCACCGCCACGTCATTGTCCTTGAGCGTCGCTGTCAGCTTCTTTAATTCATCTGGCGTCCACTCGGCATCAGGCCGTGCGTCCTGTCCAGCCAGTTCAAGGTTGAGGCTGCCAATCAGATAGCCGAAGTGATCGCTCAAGCTCATCACACTCAGGTTGTCCGCCTCGGCCAGGCGCGCTTCGGTGTCTGCGCTGAGTTTCAGCAGACGCTGTTTCAACGCCGCCAGGTTGGCTTCGATCGCAGGCTTGGCGCTCGGCGCCAGGCGCACGAGGTCCGCGGCCATCACATCGGCCATGCGCCCCATATTGTTGCTCGCCAGCCATGGCTGACTGTTCAGGCCATCAACCAGCAGGCCCGGTTGCACGGCAATGCCGGGCAGCGCGCCGTCGACCGGGCGCGCAGCGTCGACTTCGACGATACGAATATTGCTGCGCCGCGCGATCGGGTACAGCGGATCATCGGCCCACAGTGAGCGCAGACCAATCACCGCGTCCGCGTCAGTGGCCAGTTTGCTCAGCGTCGGAGCGCCACGGCCGGTGAAATACGCAGTCTGACGGCTACCCGGAAGGTTGGCCGGCGCCGCGCGTTCGAGTTTGACGTCGGTACCCTTGAGCAATGCTTCGCCCAATCCATAGGTGATCGGTAACGAGGCCAGGACGCGCAAGGGTTTCGCGCTTTCAGCCGCCAGCAGCGGGGTGCAGACCACGCCACACAGGGCCATGGCCAGAGTCAGGTTACGCAGTGAAAAAGCCATTTATCCAAGATTCCCTTTCAGGCTGGGGACGACGCCGCGCGCGATGGCGGCGAGGGCGAAAGCGATGCCGGCGACCAGAATGATCGCAGCGCCGGACGGAATCGGCAGGTCAAAGACGATCGGCGCGAGAATCCCGCACAGCGTACTGACGGTAGCGATCAGCACCGAACACCAGAAAAATCCTTTGAGCGACTGGCTAAGCAAGCGCGCCGCTGCCGCCGGAATCACCAGCAAGGCACCGACCAGAATCGCGCCAATCACCTTCACGGCGGCGACGGTGATCAGGGTCACCAGAATCACGAACAGGTAATCCAGGGTCTTGACCGCTACGCCACGCACCGCCGCCAGTTGCGGATTGAAACTGGCGAGCATGATGCGGTTGTACAGCGGCAGGGCGAGGGCCATGACCAGCGAACCGACGATCGCCAGCACCGCCAGATCATTGCCGTTGACGGTCAATACCGAACCGAACAACACGTTTTCCAGAATGTGCACGTTGATCTTGCCGGCGAGAATCAGCAGCAGGCTCGCGCCCAGTGCCAGCGACACCGAGAGAAACACACCGATCAGCGTATCCGGCGCCAGCCCGGTGCGGTTGCGCAGGTAATTGAGCAGGATGCCGAACAGCAGGCAGTAGCCGAACAGGCTGCCGTACGGGCCGGTGTAGGGTTCGCCGAGCAGAATGCCGATGGCGACACCGGTCAACGCGGCATGGCCGACTGCTTCGGAAAAGAATGCAAAGCGCTTGACCACCACCAGCGTGCCGAGCCCACCGAGCACGGGGCCGATCAGCAGGCCGGCGAGCAGGGCGTTGACGACAAAACCGTAGGCCAGCGCTTCCGGCAGATAACCGGAAGACGCCCAACCCTGGACCATCAAACGAAAGGCTTCGTAACTCATCAGACCGCGCTCCGTGGATGGGTGGAAAACAGCGTCAGCAGACGCTCCGGAGTCAGTGCCTGTTGCGGTGTGGCATCGAACAGCACGCGGCGGTTGAGACCGGTGACCCGATCGGCCAGCCGACCCACCGCTTCCAGATCATGCTCGATCCACAGCACGGTGATGCCCGCCGCGCGCCAGTCAGTGAGCAGACGTTCGAACACCTGGATCCCGGCCTCATCGAGGGCCGACATCGGCTCGTCGAGCACCAGCAATTGCGGTGCCGGGATCAAGCCCTGCGCGAGCAGTACCCGCTGCCGCTCACCACCGGACAGCGCGCCCATGCGCCGCTTGCGCTTGTCCTGCATGCCGACGCGCTCCAGTGCCTCGCCGATGGCACCGGCGTAGTGTTTGCTCAAACCGAGAAAGGCCGGACGGCGTTGACACATGGCGGCCATGAAATCGTCGACGGTCATCGGCAAGCCGCGATCGAACTCCAGCGCCTGCGGAACGTAACCAATGGTGCCGGGCTCGCCGTGCCAGTGCAGGCTGAGCCGGCCCTGATGCGGCATCTGCCCGAGCAGGGTCTTGATCAGCGAACTCTTGCCACCACCATTGGGGCCGACCAGCGCATGCACGCTGCCGGGCTGCACCTGGAAAGTGACCTTGTCGAGAATCGTCGTGCGCCCCAAGGTCAGGCTGATATCCGCAAACTCCAGCGCCGGCCCGGTTATCCCCTGTGGGAGCGAGCCTGCTCGCGAATGCGGTGTGTCATTCAACGAAGATGTTGCCTGATCCGGCGCCTTCGCGAGCAGGCTCGCTCCCACCGGGTTATTGGTGTTGTCAGGGATCAGGGTTTCTTTCGACGTCATGCCCCTGACTCCTGAATCGCCCGAACCACGGTGTTGAGGTTGCCGGTCATTTCCTTTTCGTACTTGTCGGCGGTGTATTCGCCGTAGGAAATGTGCGACAGCGGGTACAGCTTCACCCCGGATTCGCGCTGGATGGTGTCGACGTAGCTGGACGGGAAATCCATTTCCGAGAAAATCACTTTCACGTCGAGCTCGCGCAGCTGGTCGATGGTCTTTTTCAGCTGACTTGGGCTTGGCTCGATGCCGTGGGCGGGCTCGACCACGGCCGTCACTTCCAGACCGAATTCACGCAACAGATAGTCGTAAGCCGCATGCACCGTGGCCACGCGCAGTTCTGCGTTCGGTGCCTGGGTCAGTTTGGCCAAAGCGTCGGCGCGCATCTGCCGCAGGCGTTTGCCATAGGCACGCGCGTTCTGGGTGTAGGTCTTGGCGTTGTCCGGATCGATCTTGCCCAGCTCGCGGGCGATGTTGTTGACCTGGGCGATGGAGGCGCTGATCGACAGGAACGTGTGCGGATTGACCACTTTGCCAGCGCCGCGCGCAGCGACACCGGTGGCCGCCAGCAACGGCACATTCTCGTTGGCTTCGATGGTTTTGACATTGGGCGTTTCGCTGGCGGCGATCATCCGGTCGGCGAAGTCGTCATGGCCGACGCCATTGAGCACGATCACGTCCAGCCCGCTGATGCGCTTGATGTCTTCAGCTCGAGGCTCGTAGGCGTGCGGATTGAACCCAGCAGGAATCAGCGGCACCACTTCGGCCTTGTCGCCGACGATGTTGGCGACGTAGCTGTAATACGGATGCAGAGTGATGCCGATACGCAGGCGTTTGCCTTGCTCGGCGCTGGCCAGCGGGCTCAGCAGGCAGGCGCACAGGCCAAGCAGAAACAGGCGTAACAATGGACGGCGAGGAGATGAAATGGACATGGGCAAGCAGTCTTCTCTCGGATAAAGGCGAGGAATCAATGGCGATGTTCGCGGGTAACCCCGGCATCGAATTGCGCGACGATCTGTTTCCAGCCAGCGGCGGACAGCGCCGCGTCGGACAGATCCTCCGCAGGCGCGAGGTCGGCGCTGCGGTTCAGCCAGATGTCCGGCGCCGCGTTGGCGTCAGTGCCGACACGCATCAAAAACGAACCGGCGACATCAGGCGTCGCACTCCGACCGAAATAGGCACGATCGGCGAACATCTGCCATGCGTGACCGCCACGGCTGACCGAACTGGCATCCTGCGCGAACGGCGCGAAACCTTCTTCGGCGAGCATTTGTGGTGTCGGCAGGGCTTTTTGCTCTTCGCGCAACAAGCGGATTTCGTCGAGGGTCACGCGCAGGTCGGCATAGATGCCTTGCTCGGCGGCGCTGAGATCGCGGCGGGCGTCGTACTGGTTGCTGGCGACCGGCTCCGGTTCATGGGAAACCCCGCGCCACGCCACCACCGAGCCGGCGACCGCGAGGATCAGCAGGCACAACAGCAGCACATTGAGGGTTTCATGACCGGCGCCGGCCGGGCGTACCACTTGCGTCGTCGGGCTACTCATGGGGCTTCGATATCCGCCTGGTCGATTTCCACAACGTGGCCGGGGCCAGCGTCGAACAGCACATAGAACTCGCTGCCGGGCTTCTTGAACGTCAGGGTCGAGTCTTCGCCCAGTTTGCCCGGCACCAGAATGGTTTCGTCGTAGCCGATCACGTCGAGCGTCACCCCCGGCGCGCCGCTGCCATCGGAGAAACCGCCGGTGCATTTGATCTGTTCGGCATCGATGGCTTTGCATTCGCACATCGGATTGTGCGCCAGGGCGCTGGCACTGAACCCGGCGCTCAGCACCAGCAGTGCGGCACCAGCCAGCAGGCGGGGGTGGAAGGGTGAGCGAGTCATGGTTTGGCTCCTTGTTTGTTCAGCCACGCAACCGTGGCGGGGGAGGCTTGGCTCAGGGGAATCGCGGCTTGGTGCATGCTGCCGTCCCAGCCTTCCATGGTGATCCACAGCTCGGCGTCAGGTTTGGTCTTTGCCGGGATCGGCATCTGCGTGCCCATGCGGTAAGGGGTACCGAAGAAGATCGTGCCGGCGGCACGCAGACTGCGCGGTTTGCCGATGCGCAGGTAAGTGGCCTTGACCTGTTCGACGCAGGTATCACAAACGGCGGCAGTGAAATCCTTCATATAGCCGGCCGGACCGCTAAGGTGCGGCGCCTCTTCGCGTAACTCGGCCAGACGCAGGCTCCACGGGCCAACCTGAACGGTGCCTATTTCACGTTGGCCCAGGCCGCTGTCGCCGCGAAACAGCGAGGCATCGGCAAAGTATTTCGGCATGAAACCCAGCGGAATCAGCAACAGCAGAACATTGATGTGGAAACGCCACTTGTGCCAGAAACGCGACAGGAGCGACGGCGGTGTGACCGAGATGGCTTTGTTCACAGGCTGGCCTCCGAAGGTTCACGGCGCAGCGCCGGTTGGGCGGTGACGCGGTTTTTCTTGTCCTCGCGTTTCAGCGCATTGGCGGTGGCCAACGCGGTGCGCTTGGTCCAGATCAGCAGGCCGCTGAGGATCATCATGCTCAGCAACAGACCGAAGAAGAACCAGATCAACTTGATCCAGATGCCGCCGAAGTCACCGGTGTGCAGCGGGCGCATGGATTCGGTGACGAATTCCAGCGAGGATCGATCGGACAGCAAGCGAGAAGAAGCCATTTCGCCGTTGTACGGGTTGAGTGTTGCGGTCTGGTACATCAGCGGATACCAGCCGCGGCCGCTGACGCTCATGTGTGAGTAGGCATTGCCAGGCAGATTGACGTAACTGGCCTCCAGCCCCGGAATCTTCTGCTGGGCGATTTCGATGGCGCGGTCCAGGCTGATACGCGGCGGCGGGGTGCCGGCGGCCGAGATCGGCACACTTTCGCGGGACATCGCCGGAATAATCGGTTCGCTGGAAATGGAAATCTGGTTATCGAACAGGATCGCCTTGATCAGGAACCAGATGCCGGTGATCGAGATCACCGCGATGAACCAGATCGACCAGATGCCGCACAGGCGATGAAAGTCGCCCCAGAAGATCCGCGCACCGTGGCGTACGCGCAGGGTCGGGCGCAGAAAACCTTTCCAGAAGCGCTTGTACACCACTAGCCCGGTAATCAGCGACACCAGCATCGGCACGCCGAGCAATGACACCAGATACCAGCCCCAGCTATAGCCATTGGTGAACGGCACCAGCCACCAGCCATGCAGGGCGCGGGTAAAGGCCTTGAAATCGAAGGCTGGCGCGGTGCCCTGAATGACCCCCGTGTACGGATTGACATAGACCGTCAACGAGCGCCCGTCGGGGTAGCTGACTTCGACATCGAGGGCAAAGTGCGACTCGTCCGGACGATTGATGCTCTGCACCAGGGTTTGCGGCTCGGCCTGTTTGATCGCGGCGAGAATCTGGTCGTAGCTAAGTCGCGGCGCATCGTCCGACGGCTGACTGGCGCGCATTTGCGGGTTGGCCAGCCAGACAATTTCCTGGCTGACCACCGCCAGCGTGCCGGTAACACAGACGATCAACACAAAGAACCAGATCGGCAACGCCAGCCAGCTATGCACCAGGAACCACAGTTTGGAACGGGATTTCTTCGACATGATTGCGCGTCTTGATTGCGGTGGAAGGGGCCGGGCTACGGGCTTCGCAGCACGGAACTCCCCCGGGAGGCCGTTCGTGGCTTTTGCCTACGCGAACGGCCTGCATTCCTATAAGACGGATGAGCGAAGAAAATCCCGAAAGCGGATATGAAAGTAAATGTTTCGCAATTACATCGGCAGTGCATTTTTGCCGGTTGATTCGAGGTGAAAAACCTCAACCTTGGTTAAACATCTCCATCGCCCGCTGGCGAATCTGCTCTTCGCTCAGATCCTCTTTGTGCGTGGCGAGAAACCACAGATGGCCGAACGGATCTCTCAAGGTACCGCTGCGGTCACCGTAAAACTGGTCTTTGACCTCGGAGACGCTTTGCGCGCCGGCATCCAGCGCTTGTTGAAAGGACTGGTCGACATCGGTGACATACAGGTGCAAGCCGATCGACACCGCCTGCTGTGGATTGCTCAACGGCCCTTGGTCGCAGGGCGTGCCGAGCATGATCGCGCTGTCGCCGATACGCAGTTCGGCGTGGCCGATATTGCCGTCGGGCATGGTCAGGCGCATGACTTCGCTGGCATTGAAGGCTTTCTTGTAGAACTCGATGGCCTCGGCGGCCTGTTGGATGCCGAGATACGGGGTAATGCTGTGATACCCCTCGGGAATGGGTTTGACGCTCATGACGTTCTCCCTGTTTTTGTTTTCAACAGATGTGGTTACACCGGATTTACCCGGAGCAATCACTATAGAACCGTCCTTGCTGCGCAAATTGTTCGCCGACGAGCAGCGTCATCACTCATCGCGAAAGTGCGGGCCTGGCCCTCGGTCACCGAGCATGTCGCCTTTATTGCGTAACGGACACGCCTCCATGGACAGACAGCCGCAGCCGATGCACCCGGTGAGCTGATCGCGCATCAGCGTAAGTTGCCTGATCCGTTCATCGAGCTCGCGCTGCCATTGTTCAGACAGCATTTTCCAGTCCGCCGCCGACGGCGCGCGATCCTGCGGCAGGATCTTCAGCGCTTCGCCGATTTCCGCCAGCGGTATCCCCAGCCGTTGCGCAACTTTGATCAACGCCACCCGGCGCAGGACGGCGCGCGGATAGCGGCGCTGGTTGCCGGCATTGCGTTCACTCTTGATCAAACCTTTGGCTTCATAAAAGTGCAGCGCCGTGACTGCGACGCCACTGCGCGCCGCAACCTCGCCCACGGTGAGAGGCTTGTGCACCTGGTCTTTGCTGATCATGCTGATCATGCTGAAAATGCTCTTGACCTTGACTTAACTAGAGGTTTTACCCTGCAGCTCTTCGGGTCGCAAGGCTCGCTTCAACATGAGTGGGGGCTTTCCATGAGCAATCGCAGCTTTACCCAATTGATCGAATTCGAAATCGAACCCCGCCAGCAAGCAGCGCTGGTCTCGGCACTGGCGACGCAGACCGAGGGGCTGGCCCAGCGTTACGACGGGTTTCTCAGCGCCAGTGTGCAGGCCAGCGACGACGGCCGTCGCGTGTTGAGCTTTTTGCAGTGGCAAAGTCGCGAAGCGGGCGAGGCGGCATTTCGCAGTTTCGAACGCGGCGAAGAGGATTTCTGGCAGTTGATCCGTACGCATCGGGCGAAAACCGTGACCTTCAACTCGTTCCAGGTGCACAGCAGCATTGCCCGCAGCCACGACGACGCGCTGCACTGCCGTCTGCCGGTCAGCCAGTATTAGTGCCAACCTGATAGCCACTATTGAGAGCGTTGATTTCTGCGCGAGCGTGCCCGGGCGTAGCCTTTCTCCATCGACCCCACATTGCTCGCCAGGACGCTCCCATGAACCGTTTACTGACTGTTTCGCTGATGCTCGCTGTTTCCGTACTCGCCGGCTGTGCCAGCCACGTTTCGCCAGAGCTGCGCCCCTATACCGCTGAAGAATCCCGCGAGCTGGCGCTGGAAGCGCTGAACCGCAGCGGTTTGTCGTTCGACGAATACCACGCGAAAAAAGCCCAATTGCTCGGCCAGCCGCAGAAAACTTTCGGCTTCGATCAACAGGGTGAGATGAGCGCCGAACGTGCCATACAGCTGCACGGTCGTCCAAGCTGAAAGCAAACTGTACTGCTTGAAGTTTTCCCTAACTGTCCGTGGGTTTGCCGGGCCGTGTGGGATAGGGTCAATAGCTGAATGACCCTGGATGGACTGCCTCGATGAACCTCTCGCTTGATCTGCTGTTGGCCTTTGCCCTGTTTGCCCTTGTCACCTCGATCACACCGGGGCCGAACAACACCATGTTGCTGGCGTCCGGAGTGAATTTCGGTTTCAACCGCACCATTCCACACATGCTCGGCATCAGCTGCGGCTTCTTTCTATTGGTGGTAGCGGTGGGCTTCGGCCTTGGTGCGGTGTTTCAGGCCTACCCGATTCTGTATACGGTGCTGCGGTATGTCGGCGCGGCGTATTTGTTGTATCTGGCGTGGAAGATCGCCCACTCCGGCCCGGTCGGCGACAGTGTCGACGGCGAGGCGAAACCGATCAGTTATCTGGGCGCCGCGGCGTTCCAGTGGGTCAATCCCAAGGCATGGATCATGGCAATCGGTGCCATCAGCACGTACACGCCGATGCAGGGCTATTTCTACAACGTCGTGATCATCGCGGCGGTCTTCGCCATCATCAACCTGCCCAGTGTTGGCCTCTGGGCCGCATGCGGCACGCTGTTGCGCAATGTGCTGAAAGATCCGCGCTGGTTGCGCGTGTTCAATTGGGGCATGGCAGCGCTGTTGGTGATCTCGCTGTATCCGTTACTTCTGGAAAGCTTTCACTGACGCATTGCTTCAAACGCCGGCCCGATGCCTGTTAAGCTCGGTTTCAGGAGCGTTCCTACGCACTTTTAAATGAAGCCCCACTTCTTTAACGGCATCCGATCAGGTATTGATGACGCTCTCGAACCCCATGCACAGCTCACGAGGCTGTGCATTGTCGTTTGCAGATACGAGCCTCCTGATCCCGGAACACGCTCTGCGAGTCCTTTATGAACACACGTCCGTTGTATTTCGATTACGCCGCCACCACCCCGGTGGACGAGCGGGTCATCCAGGTGATGATCGAATGTCTGGGTTTTCACGGTAACTTCGGTAACCCGGCGTCCAGCTCCCACGCTTTCGGCCAGCAGGCCCGGCAGACGGTCGAGCAGGCGCGCCGGCAAGTTGCCGATCTGGTCGGCGCGCAGCCTGAGCAGATTGTCTGGACCTCCGGGGCCACCGAATCCAACAACCTCGCCCTCAAAGGCGTCGCTCAGGCCCGTGGCGTTTGCGGCGGGCACATCATTACCAGTCAGATCGAACACAAGGCCATTCTCGACACCGCCCGGCAATTGCAGGATTCGGGCATTGCCGTGACCTATCTGGTGCCGGACGCCCAAGGCTTGATCACGCCGCAAGCGGTCAGCGAAGCGATGCGTGACGACACCTTTCTGGTCTCGCTGATGCTGGTCAACAACGAGTTGGGCACGGTCAACGATGTCGAGGCGATTGGCGAAGTGGTGCGCAGTCGACAGGCGTTGTTTCATGTTGATGCGGCGCAAGGCGCCGGCAAAGTCGCGATCGATCTGAGCCGCTGGCCGGTGGATCTGATGTCCTTTTCCGCACACAAACTCTACGGCCCCAAGGGCATCGGCGCCTTGTATGTCGGCCCGCAGGCGCAGCAACGCTTGCAGGCACAGATCCACGGCGGCGGTCATGAAGGTGGCTTGCGCTCCGGAACCCTGGCGACTCATCAGATTGCCGGGATGGGCGCTGCATTCGCGCTGGCCGCCGACGCATTCGATGAAGAGAAAAAATCCATCATCGCTTTGCGCGAACGCTTGCTCGAACAGCTTTTGAAGTTGCCCGGCGTGCGCCTCAATGGCAGTGCCTCGCAACGTATTCCGCACACCCTGAGCCTGACCTTCAGCGAGGGCGAGTTCAACAGCGCCGCATTGAGCCATTCGATCGCGTTTTCCGCGACGTCGGCGTGTAATTCCGCAAGCAATGCGCCGTCCCACGTGCTGCTCGCGCTCGGGCACGATGCGCGGCTGGCGGGGCGCACCATTCGCTTGAGCCTCGGGCGGTTTACCAAAGTCGAGGATGTCGACAAGGCCGTTGACCTGATCACAACCGCCTGCGCCAGTGCTCCGGCATTCTGGGCGACAGGGCTCTAAACAGCAGACGCTTTCCATGGCCGCGAAGGCTACGAACAATAACGATGACGCGATTAGCAGGAGACATGATGAGTTCCCACACCTTGACCGAAGGATCGGTGCCTCAGCGCCTGGCGCATACCCGTGAACTGATGCGCCGCGAAGGCATCCATGCGCTGCTGGTGCCGTCCGCCGACCCGCATCTTTCGGAATACCTGCCGGGTTATTGGCAGGGCCGGCAATGGTTGTCGGGTTTCCATGGCTCGGTCGGTACGCTGATCGTCACCGCTGATTTCGCAGGCGTATGGGCCGACAGTCGTTACTGGGAACAGGCGACGAAAGAGCTCAACGGCAGCGGCATCGAACTGGTCAAACTGCAACCGGGGCAGCCGAGCCCACTGGACTGGCTGGCGGAGCAAACCCCCGAGGACGGCGTGGTTGCGGTGGATGGCGCGGTAATGGCGGTGGCTTCGGCGCGCACACTGAGCAGCAAGCTTGAGGCACGCGGCGCTCGCCTGCGCACCGATATCGACCTGTTGCAGGAAGTCTGGCGTGATCGCCCGAGCCTGCCGAACGCGCCGATCTATCAGCATCTGCCGCCGCAAGCGACTATCAGTCGTGGCGAGAAACTGGCGAAATTGCGCGAAACCTTGCAAGAACGTGGTGCCGACTGGCACTTCATCGCCACCCTGGATGACATCGCTTGGCTGTTCAACCTGCGCGGCGGAGATGTCTCCTTCAATCCTGTGTTTGTTTCGTTCGCTTTGATCAATCAGCAACAGGCCACGCTGTTTGTGGCGCTGAGCAAGGTCGATGCCGATCTGCGTGCCGTGCTCGAACAGGATGGCGTAACGCTACGTGATTACAGCGAAGTGGCCGATGCATTGCGGTCTGTGCCGAGTGGCGCGAGCCTGCTGGTCGATCCGGCGCGAGTGACCACGGGGTTGCTGGATAACCTCGACAGTGGCGTGAAACTGGTCGAGGGCCTCAACCCGACTACGTTGGCCAAATCGCAGAAAAGCGAAGCCGACGCTCAGCACATCCGCAAAGCGATGGAGCAGGATGGCGCGGCGTTGTGCGAATTCTTTGCCTGGCTGGAATCGGCGTGGGGGCGCGAGCGCATCACCGAACTGACCATCGACGAGAAACTTACCGCTGCCCGTGAACGTCGTCCCGATTACGTTTCGCTGAGCTTCAACACGATTGCCGCGTTCAACGCCAATGGCGCGATGCCGCACTATCACGCTACCGAAGAAGAGCATGCGGTGATCGAGGGCGATGGTCTGTTGCTCATCGATTCCGGTGGCCAATACCTCGGCGGTACCACTGACATCACGCGGATGGTCCCGGTGGGCACGCCGACGCAAGAGCAGAAACAGGATTGCACGCGCGTGCTGAAAGGCGTGATTGCCTTGTCGCGGGCACGTTTCCCGAAAGGCATTCTGTCGCCGCTGCTCGACGCCATCGCTCGTGCGCCGATCTGGGCTGACAACGTCGACTACGGTCACGGCACCGGTCATGGCGTGGGCTATTTCCTCAACGTTCACGAAGGTCCGCAAGTGATCGCTTATCAAGCGGCACCGGCACCGCAGACGGCGATGCAGCCGGGGATGATCACCTCGATCGAACCCGGCACTTATCGCCCGGGCCGCTGGGGTGTGCGCATCGAAAACCTGGCGATGAACCGTGAGGCCGGCAGCAGCGAATTCGGCGACTTCCTCAAGTTCGAAACCCTGACGCTGTGCCCGATCGATACCCGCTGCCTGATTGCTGACCTGCTGACCCACGAAGAAAAGCAGTGGCTGAACGACTACCACCGCGAAGTGCGTGAGCGACTTAGTCCATTGCTGGATGGCGCGGCGTTGAGCTGGTTGAACGAGCGCACTGTGGCCATTTGATCGATTTACCCAAGGCACCGCTCGCGATGCCTTGGGGCTTGGCTTCAGTCCTGGCGCAATGCCTCTTCCACGAAGTCGAGTCGATCCTGACCGAAGAACAACTGATCGCCGATAAACATGCTGGGGGCACCGAAAACGCCGCGCTTGATCGCGGCTTCGGTGTTTTCCTTGAGTGCGGCTTTTACTGATTCGTCGTTGGTCAGCGCGATTATCTCTTGGGGGTCGAAGCCGTTTTCAGTCAGCACGGCAGCAATGGTTTGCGGATCGTTGAGGTTACGACCTTCTACCCAAAGCGCCCTGAACAGGCAATCGACGAATTCGGCGAAACGCTGCGGCTGGCGCATCTGCATGCCAGTGACGGCACGCATCAATATCAGTGTGTTGATTGGAAAGTGCGGATTGAATCTGAGCTGTACGCCGTAGCGTTTGGCGAAGCGATCGAGGTCCTGAAACATGTAGCGGCCCTTGGCCGGAATCATTGCCGGCGAAGCGTTGCCGGTGGCTTTGAACACGCCACCCAACAGCATCGGGATGTAGATCAGTTCGCTCTGGGTATCGGCGCAGATTTTCGCTAGCTGAGTGTGCGCCAGATAGGTGGCGGGGCTGCCGAGGTCGAAATAGAATTCCACAGTTTTCGTCATGATCAAATTGCTCTCTTATTGTTGTAATGAGGGGGGAGGGCTTACCAGCGTTCGTTCCAAGGACGCAGGTCCAGCTCAAAAGTCCAGGCATCCCGTGGCTGACTGTGCAGAAACCAATAGTTTTCGGCGATGTGCTCTGGATCGAGAATGCCGTCCTGATCCTTGGTCGCGTATTTCTCGGGAAAGCTGTTGCGGATGAAGTCGGTATCGATCGCACCATCAACCACGACGTGGGCGACATGAATGTTCATCGGCCCCAACTCTCTCGCCATGCTTTGCGCGAGTGCGCGGATGCCATGTTTGGCTCCAGCGAAAGCGGCAAATCCAGAAGCACCGCGCAGCCCGGCCGTGGCACCAGTGAACAGAATCGTACCGCGCTGCCGAGTGACCATGCGCTTGGCCACTTCACGGGCATTGAGAAAACCGGAGAAGCAGGCCATCTCCCAGATCTTGAAATATTTGCGCGCGGTTTCTTCGAGAATGCTGCAGGGCACGTTGGCGCCGATGTTGAAAACAAAGGCTTCGATCGGGCCGACGCGGGTTTCGATGTCTTCGATCAAGGCGATGACGTCTTCTTCCTTGCGCGCATCGCAGGCAAAACCATGGGCCTCACCGCCCTCAGCGATGATTGCGTCAACCAGTGGCTGCAGCTTGTCGGCGCTGCGACGGGTTACGCAGGCAATGAACCCTTCACTGGCAAAGCGCTTGGCGATGGCCCCACCCGTGGCATCGCCGGCACCGACAACCAACACGACCTTGTTGTTATTCATGGATGAATCCCTTTTGGTTAACGATCGTTTAGTTAACGAACGTTATGCTAGGATCCGGGCAGCGTCAAGGCGATCTATTTTCAGGAGAGGACATGCGTTATTCACCCGGGCACAAATCGGAAACCCGCGAACGATTGCTGCAAAGCAGCGCAGTGTCGGCAAAAAAATCGGGGTTTTCCACGGTGGGCGTGGATGGCTTGATGAAAGCCATCGGCTTGAGTGGCGCGGCGTTCTATAGCCACTTTTCATCCAAGGATGCGTTGTTCGCTGCCATCGTCGAGCGAGAGTTGAGTGAAAGTCTTGAGCGCCTTGGTGGCCAGGGTGGTGCAGATAGGCAGCGGCTGGAGCGTTGTCTGAAGCAGTACCTGAGCATGGCCCACGT
Organism: Pseudomonas sp. Leaf434; assembly: GCF_001425545.1. Taxonomy (NCBI): domain Bacteria; kingdom Pseudomonadati; phylum Pseudomonadota; class Gammaproteobacteria; order Pseudomonadales; family Pseudomonadaceae; genus Pseudomonas; species Pseudomonas sp. Leaf434. The sequence continues at coordinate 572,290 of NZ_LMQZ01000008.1, forward strand.
CGAGCAACCAGAGTCCGGTTGCGCGCTGCCGACATTGGGCGCAGAGGTTGCCCGTGCCGATATGCAGGTGCGTGAGCAGGCTGAACAGTGGATCTGCCGTCTTCAGCAGGGCTGGGCTGAGATCCTGGAAAGCGAGAGTCTGGCCTGGTCGGTGCTGTCGCAATGTGTGGGTGCGTTGGTGGTCGCGCGAATGCTGGCAACACCGGACGTGCAGCGTACGGTGTTGCGCTCGAGTCATGAGCAAATCACTCGTCAGCTCGCTTTGCCACGAGCCGAGTAGTTATTTGCAGATGACGATCATGCTGCGGCTGGTATAACCGGCGGGGTTCAGGCCGAACGGATAATCGCCAGGTTCCTCGACGGCATCCCCGGATTTGGCGATCACCTTGTAACCCTTGGGGGCGCAGGAGTTGGCTGCGCTGCTGTAGCATTTGTCCCATGAGGATGAAAGACCGGAACAGTTGATGTGCAGTCCCTTCTTGCCGCGTTTGACCTGGGTTTCCGAAGTCGCCGCGCAACTCGCGATCGCCAGCAGGGCGATCATTAGCAAAATTCGTTTCATTACCATCCTTAATAGCGGCCGCGAGTCTGGTGCTCGGGTCTGCCTGTATTCGCTCGCGTTTGCAGCGTGGTGCCGTCCTTTGCGAAAAAATCCATGCCTGGCGATGGGTTACGCAGCTAAACATGGCCTAAATGAGCGCCAATTACCAGAGCCACTTTCGCTACGCTTCAGTCAGCCGCGACAGCAGGCTTTGCTCCACTGCCCATCGTCAATGTTGCGCCCACCGAAGCCAGAATAATGCACAGGATGGCCAGCCATTGTGACAATGAAAGGTATTCCTGGAGAAAAAGCAGGCCTGACAGCGCGCCGAAGGCCGGCTCGATACTCATGAGCGTGCCGAAGGTGCGCGCGGGCATACGCGTCAGCGCGACCATCTCCAGGGTGTAGGGCAGGGCGGTGGACAGAATGGCGACGCCGATAGCGATCGGAATCAGTGATGGTGTAAGCAGCGCAGCGCCGGCATGAACGATTCCGATCGGTGCCACGAACAGCGCTGCGATCATTACGCCGAGGGCTGCCGTCGTCACCCCGTTATCGGCGCCGGCCTTTTGCCCGAACAGAATGTACAGCGCCCAGCAGACCCCGGCGCCCAGCGCATAGCCCGCTCCGACGAGGTCAATGCCAGCAGTGGTTGCCCCAGTAGGTATTAATAGGAGCAAACCGACTGCAGCGAGCGCGATCCAGACAAAATCGATGGCGCGGCGGGAGGCATATATAGCTACCGCCAATGGGCCGGTGAATTCCAGCGCAACGGCGATGCCCAGCGGCACTGTGCGCAGCGACATATAAAAGAGGAAGTTCATTCCTCCCAGTGCCATCCCATAGACGATGACGGTACGAAGGGATTTGGCGGTCAACTTTGCGCGCCATGGGCGGAGCAACAGCAGCATGATGACGCTGGCAAAGATCAGGCGCAGCGTGGTTGTTCCTTGTGCGCCGATAATGGGGAACATGCTTTTGGCCAGAGAAGCGCCCGACTGGATGGACGCCATGGCTATCATGAGCAGGCAAACCGGAAACAATGTGGAAGCAAGGGAGCGAGGTTGATCATTCATTGCGCGGCAGCATCCAAGGCAAAAACACAGTATTGTTGTGGTAGTGGGCAATATACTGCGCATTGGATGGGGTCGCGTCTATATATAGAAAGCGTTTTTGCTGATTTGAAAGAAAAGCGAAATTAACGGTTGACGGCAGATTCCAGAGGTCTATAATTCGCCCCACTTCCGGCGCAGTCGAAACGGAAAACTCCTTGATATTCAAAGAGTTATGCGGTTTTCGACAGTGGCTTGCTTCAGATTATCGAAGCCTGGAAGGAGTTGAAAGAGCAGTGATGTGTAGCTCTTTTAACGGTTCGATCTTCTCGGTCGAAAGCGGAGAAAAGAGGTGTTGACAGCAGCGATTAACGCTGTAGAATTCGCCTCCCGCTAACGAGAGATCGGAAGCGCAAGTGGTTGAAGTTGTTGAAGAATTCTTCGAAAACTTCTGAAAATAATCACTTGACA
>NZ_LMQZ01000009.1:0-716997 GCF_001425545.1 Pseudomonas sp. Leaf434
AAACCGCCAAGGCCACAAAACCGCCCGGGCGGTGGAATTGCAGCAGGAAATCGTCCGCGTGCGCACGCAATTGGCGCTGTTCGAAGGCCGCCTCGCGGCGGCGTTGAGCCCGATTGATGAACTGCCGGATCGCTCGGCACGGCTGTATGGCGCCACCCCGGCGAAAGCGGGCGTGACGGTGGTGTTTCCGCCGGCGCAGCACGGGGAATTGCGAGGGTTGCTGGAGAATATTCGCGCGGGGGTGGCGGGGGTTTCGAAGGCGAGTCTGGTGCGGACGGAGGGGATGGGGTTGTTGGTGGTGATGGTGCAGGTGGTGAATTTGGTGGGGGCTTATCGAGAGGTGATGAAGCAGACGAGGGACAGGAAGAAACGGGCGGATTTTTTTGCTGCCATTATCGCGACAGGCGCAGCCGGATTTACCGCTGCGCAAGGGCTTGCCGATACTGCGCTCAAGGCTCGAAGCGCGAGTCTTATTGCCGGTATGCAGGTTGAGGCGCTGCAACAGGTTCATGTGCAGATGGGAAAGTTGCATGTTGGGTTGGGCATGTTTACCTATCTTTTGAGTTTGAGAACTTCCTTAACCAGCTTCAGAATCAAAGATCGAAAGTGGCAAGACGCGGTTCGAAGTGGTACTCAATCTGAGCAGAGAGCAGCTGCGATGGCGACCTCGGGCGCGGCAGGCATGATTGCGACTAGTGGCTACGGGTTTGGTAATACAGTATCTGCCTCCATTAAAATTTTAACTGCACCGAACCGTTCGGCGCGAGCAACTGCTTGGGCCGCCGCTGGCACACGTCTTTCTACTGTATTTTTTCGATTCAATTTGGCTGGTGCGTTGTTCACGGTGCTAGAGTTCGCCGGGACATGGCTGTTCAATCGGTACAATCTCTCTGCACACGATAAGTGGTTGAAAATCACGCCCTGGAGCCGTGATGAAGAGATGCGCGGTGACCACTCCCTGGATGATTATCAAAATTATCTGGCATTTTTGATACACGCTCCCTACGCCCAATCAGGACCTGATCCCAGTGACACCTGGCTGAAGACTTTATTATTTGGCGCCAAACCCAGTGATATTCATTTGGTTCTGCCGAGGCTGGCGCTAAATGATCTTCTCCCACCGTTAAACGGTAAACCGAGTCAACGCTTGGGAATCGGTGCCCATCGACTTGTCGCACCGCTGTATGGTCGCGGTGTGCCGCAAGTGCGCAAGGAAGTCATCAGTGACGAGATATTGAGCAGTCTGCGAATCGTGAAGTCATCACCAGATGGTTTGGTGCTTTGTCTTCAGTACCCAATCCGTCCCGATTCTGACTATACGCCTGCAAAGGAAACGCTCGAACTTGCCATATGTATCCAGACCGTCAATGGCAAAGGCGAGTCGGAGTCACGAACTCGTGTGATTCATATCGCCCCCCGGGATACCGGCCATTTTGCTGTAGTGGTTCCGGGTTCGGTCAAGGAGAACCCTCCGGTTCTACTGGTAGAAACTCACTATCTCGAATGGGCTGACCATGCTGAATAATCGCAGTAATCCTCTTTCCAGTTCGGAATATGAGGGGTTAAAAAAAGCGGGCGATATTGAGCCGTTCCCAAGCGGGAAAATTACCTATCTATCACCTTTGCCATTGCCAGCACCTATACCACCTTATGGGCCTCACATCGGGGAATTGAACCAAGGTTACATGGACTTTGGTCTCGGATTGCCAGAGGCATTTACGTGGCAGTTGATTCTCGGCGGGACGACCGCAGGAACTTTGATGGTTCTCGTTTTATTTCCTTTGTTCACGGGCTTGCTAGGGATTCTTTATGGCTATGGAAACGAGGCGATTTGGGAATCAATGGTTGGAATATTCGAAGTGGGGTTGGAAAATGAATTATTTTGCGGTCCCTTGATCTTGCTCATCGGTATTGGTGTCTGGCATCACCACCACAAAAAACGTCTCTCCCTCATCCCAACCCGCTTCAACCGCCAACGCCGCGAAGTCTGCTTCATGCCCGAAGGCGCCACCGAGCCGGTCTTTGTCCCGTGGGAGTCGCTCAGCGCCTGGATCATCGAAGCCAAGGGTGCCACCCAGTTCGGCATCCATCGCCAATACGGTATGGGCATCGGTTTCTACCAAGGTGAAACCCTCATAAGCCAGGAATTCCAATGCGCCGGCCTGGAGCTCGCGATCAGTCATTGGGAAGCGATTCGTGGCTACATGGAGTACGAAGTCAACGACCTCAAATCAATTCAGGATTTGCAGGATCTGCAAGGCCCGGACGACCCGCCCCACGAAGGCCTGCACACTTTTCGTAACGCCCGCGCGCGGATGCACCAGCAGATCCGTGAAGGCCGCCGCTCGCGGTTGTCGGGATTTTTTTGGTACCTGTATCACGTCATGACTTTATGGACGATTCCCAATCGTTTGGTCGAATGGGAAGTGCGCCGTCTGGAAAGAATCGGCAAGCAGGCGCTGCCGGAAGTCATGCGCGCCTGGTCCGAGCCGCTGCCCGAAGAGCAATGGGCCAAGCCCAGTGAAGAGCTGTTGCGACTAAGCGAACAAGTGCGGCAGATGCACAAGCGCCAGCCGCATCGGCCGATTACGCAGATTTTCGCTGAGGTTTGCAGGCGGGGCTGACTGGGCGGTGCAGGCAGGTTCGATAGCTTTCGCGAGCGGGCTAGCTCCCACAGGAGACCACCGTACAAATGTGGGAGCGAGCCTGCTCGCGAAGGGGCCGCTCGGTCAGCACAAAAATCTGCGCTCTCGCGCTCTGCTAGAATCCGCCCCATTCATTGCCAGAGACTCTCCCATGAGCGAGCCGATTCGTCTGACCCAATACAGCCATGGCGCCGGTTGTGGCTGCAAGATTTCCCCACAGGTGCTGGAAGTGATCCTCGCCGGCAGCGGCGCACAGAACCTCGATCCAAAACTCTGGGTCGGCAATGCATCGCGTGATGACGCGGCGGTGTATGCGATCGATGCCGAGCGCGGTGTGGTGTCGACCACCGATTTTTTCATGCCGATTGTCGATGACCCGTTCGACTTCGGCCGCATCGCCGCAACCAATGCGATCAGCGATATCTATGCGATGGGCGGCGATCCGTTGATGGCGATCGCGATCCTCGGTTGGCCGGTGAATGTGCTGGCGCCGGAGGTGGCGCGGGAAGTGATTCGTGGCGGTCGCTCGGTGTGCGACGCGGCGGGCATTCCGTTGGCGGGGGGGCATTCGATCGATGCGCCGGAGCCGATCTTCGGCCTCGCCGTCACCGGCCTCGTGGAAAAGCGCCACATGAAACGCAACGACACCGCCACCGCCGGTTGCCTGTTGTACCTGACCAAACCGCTGGGCATCGGCATCCTCACCACCGCCGAAAAGAAGGGCAAGTTGCGCGCCGCCGACGTCGGTGTCGCCCGCGACTGGATGTGCACCCTGAACAAGCCTGGCAGCCGCTTCGGCAAACTCGCCGGCGTTACGGCGATGACCGACGTCACCGGTTTCGGCCTGCTCGGGCACTTGGTGGAAATGGCCGACGGCAGCCAGTTGACCGCGCGCATCGCCTACGACCGCGTGCCGCGTCTGGACAGCGTCGAGTACTACCTCGATCAGGGCTGCGTGCCGGGCGGTACGCTGCGCAACTACGACAGCTATTCGAGCAAGGTTGGCCGCGTGCAGGAACTGCACAAACGCGTGCTGTGCGATCCGCAGACCAGCGGCGGTCTGCTGATTGCGGTCACGCCTGAAGGCAATGACGAGTTCCTCGGTGTTGCCGCCGAACTGGGCCTGAACCTTGCGCCGATCGGCGAACTGGTTGAGCGACAGACGAATGCGGTCGAGGTGATTTGATGCTCCGCGACTGCACCGACTACCGCGATATTTTCCTCAACGACCGGCCAATGATGGATGTCCGCGCGCCGGTTGAATTTTCCCACGGCGCGTTCCCGGGTGTGATCAATCTGCCGCTGATGAACGACCGTGAGCGCGAACAGGTCGGCACCTGTTACAAACAGCACGGGCAGCAAGCCGCGATTGCACTGGGTGAGCGGCTGGTGTCGGCCGAGGTTCGGGAGGCACGCATCCAGGGCTGGGTCGAATTCGCCCGTAACCACCCCGACGGCTATCTCTATTGTTTCCGCGGTGGCCTGCGTTCACAGATCGTCCAGCAATGGATCAAGGACGAGGGTGGCATCGATTACCCGCGTGTGGGCGGTGGCTACAAGGCCATGCGCACGTTCCTCCTGGAAACCGTCGATCAGGCTGTGGCCGAATGCGATCTGGTTCTGCTCGGTGGCATGACCGGTACTGGCAAGACCGAAGTGCTGGTGCAGTTGAGCAATGGTCTGGATCTGGAAGGCCATGCCAATCACCGCGGTTCGAGTTTCGGCAAGCGCGCCACCGGGCAACCGGGCAACATCGATTTCGAAAATCACCTGGCTGTCGATGTGCTGAAAAAGCGCGCCCGCGGGATCGGGCAATTTGTCCTGGAAGATGAGAGTCGGGTGGTCGGCAGCTGTGCCTTGCCGTTGCCGCTGTACCGGGGCATGCAAGCGGCACCGCTGGTCTGGCTTGAAGACAGCCTCGAGAATCGGGTAGAGCGAATCCTGCAGGATTACGTGATTGACCTGCACGCCGAGTTCGTCGCCTTGCATGGCGAGCAGGTGGGTTTCGCCCTATATGCCGAGCGATTGATTGCCAGCCTGAACAATATTCAGCGTCGCCTGGGTGGCGAGCGCTATCAACGACTGTACGGTCAGATGGAGGCGGCACTGGCCGAACAGGCCCGTAGCGGTTCGGTCGAGCTGTTTCGCGATTGGACAAGCGTGTTGCTGCGCGAGTACTACGACCCGATGTATGTATTCCAGCGCGAGAAGAAGGGCGGGCGGATCGAGTTTGCCGGGGAGCGTCAGGCGGTGATCGAGTATTTGCGCGAGCGGGTGAGCCAGAAGGCTTGAGGTGCAAGCAACTGGCCTCTTCGCGAGCAGGCTCGCTCCCACAGTTGAAATGCGTTCCCCTGTGGGAGCGAGCCTGCTCGCGAAGACGCAAGATCGGGCGATACAAAACTCAGGTCGGGCAAGTGTCCTTGCCGTTATCCAGCCCCTGTTTGTAGACATGGCTCTGCAAACTGGCCTTGCCGTTGTGCCACTTCAGGGTCAGCACATACAGCGAATCGAAGTCATCGCCGGCCCAGTCATCGGTGATCTTCTGTCGCTCGCCCACTGCGTTGCCGGCGACCTTGTTGATCAGATCCGGCAGATAACCGTGGGACCAGGCGGTGTAGATCGTCGAGTTGTGGTACTTCTCGTCCAGCAGCTCGCGGGCCAGATCGCTGGTGTCGTTGGCAGAGAATTCGATGTTCACCGGCAGGCCGAGCTTGATCGCGGCCGGGCTGATGGTCATCAGCGGACGAATGTAGCTGTAGGAATTATCCAGCTCGCCTTCCTCGACGTTGCGCGTCGGGTTGGCGGCGAACACGTAATCGGCCTTGCCGAATTTTTCCGGCAGCAGCGTCGACAGGTCGATGGCGCGGTTCAGGCCCTGGCAGTTGAGCTGGCCGAGGCCGCCTTCGGGCTTTTCCGCATGGCGCAGGAACACCAGCGTCTGTGTGCCGTCCGCCGGTTGGGCGCGGCTTTCGCTGGATTCGAGGGACAGAAAAAGCGCGCTGACTGCCAGCAGGGAGGGCAGGGCCACGTACGCGCGATGTTTGAAACGTTTGGCGAAACTCATCAGGTTCGTCATCAATTCGAAGGTTCTTCAGCAATATCGGTTAAGGCTGACAAACCTTTGCACCGCGGGCTCCCAGCACCGGGTGTTTCCCTGTCATAAACAGCTTCCTCTGCGAGAAAGGCATAACTCAGAGTCCTGTAATGCCCGTTTGGTTCGATCCGGGCCAGTGCGCAGCACTCTAACGGCAACCTTTGCGGGCATGCAGGCAGGTTAGCGACAGGATGTTACGGTTCGTGTAGGCGCGGCAGCAGGCCTACTTTATGATCGGTTTTCAATTTGTGACTGGATGCTTCCAATGACCGATCTGTCTGCATTCCCGATTACTCAGAAATGGCCGGCGCAGTACCCGGACTGGATTCAGCTCTACTCCCTGCCGACCCCCAACGGCGTCAAAGTGTCGATCATGCTCGAAGAGATCGGCCTGCCGTACGAGCCGCACCGCGTCGGTTTCGACACCAACGACCAGACCTCGGCGGAATTTCTCTCGCTGAACCCGAACAACAAGATCCCGGCGATCCTCGACCCGCATGGCCCTGAAGATAAACCCCTGCCGTTGTTCGAATCCGGCGCGATCCTGATTTATCTGGCCGACAAGAGCGGCCAGCTGCTCGCTCAGGAAGGCGCGCTGCGCTATGAGACCCTTCAATGGCTGATGTGGCAGATGGGCGGCATTGGCCCGATGTTCGGCCAGCTCGGTTTCTTCAACAAATTCGCCGGCAAGGATTACGAGGACAAGCGTCCACGCGATCGGTATGTCGAGGAGAGCAAACGCCTGCTGAATGTGCTCAACACTCGCCTCGAAGGCCGCGACTGGATCATGGGCGAGCGCTACACCATCGCCGACATCGCCACGTTCCCGTGGGTGCGCAATCTGCTCGGGTTTTATGAGGCCGGGGATCTGGTCGGGATTGAGAATTTCCCCAATGTCACCCGAGTGCTGGAGCGGTTTCTAGCTCGCCCGGCCGTCATTCGTGGCCTGACCATCCCGTCCTGACTTTCAGTTGTACACATGCCCCCTGTGGGAGCTGGCTTGCCAGCGATGAAGCCAGCACAGTCAACATCATTGGTGACTGACCTGCCGCCATCGCTGGCAAGCCAGCTCCCACAGGAATTTGAAACGTACATGCAGGATTATTACAAGCCCGGTAACGCTCTCTTGATCGATCCAGGTTTGTCCCGCACCCGCCGCAAGGCATAAGCTTCGCCCCCTACGACTTTCGTCTCATCCGCTGTTTTCAGGAAAGGCCCCATGTCCAGTCAGTTCCCCGAAGCACGTCCCCGCCGTCTGCGCCGCAATGCGAGCCTGCGCAGTCTGTTCCAGGAAACCGAGTTCAGCCTGAACGATCTGGTCCTGCCAATCTTCGTCGAGGAAGACATCGACGACTTCGTGCCGATCACCAGCATGCCCGGCGTGCAGCGCATCCCCGAGCGTAAACTGGCCAGTGAAATCGAGCGCTACGCCCGCGCCGGCATCAAGTCGGTGATGACCTTTGGCGTGTCCCATCATCTCGATGCCAACGGCAGTGACACCTGGCGCGAAGACGGTCTGGTGTCGCGCATGTCGCGCATTGCCAAGGACGCCGTGCCGGAAATGATCGTGATGTCCGACACTTGTTTTTGCGAGTACACCGATCACGGCCATTGCGGCGTGATGCACAACCACGAGGTCGACAATGACCAGACCCTGATCAACCTCGGCAAGCAAGCCGTAGCGGCCGCCCGCGCCGGGGCTGACGTGATCGCACCGTCGGCAGCAATGGACGGCCAGGTGCGCGCGATTCGCCAGGCGCTCGACGCCGCCGGCTTCACGCAGATTCCGATCATGGCCTACTCGACCAAATTCGCTTCGGCACTCTACGGCCCGTTCCGCGAGGCTGGCGGCAGCGCGCTCAAGGGCGATCGCAAAAGCTATCAGATGAACCCGATGAACCGCCGCGAAGCCCTGCGCGAATCGCTGCTCGATGAGCAGGAAGGTGCCGATGCACTGATGGTCAAACCGGCCGGTGCTTACCTCGACATCATCCGCGACATCCGCCAGGCCTCGAACCTGCCACTGGCGGCGTATCAGGTCAGCGGCGAGTACGCGATGATCAAGTTCGGCGCCCAGGCTGGGGCGATCGATGAGGATCGCGTGGTCCGCGAAAGCCTTGGCGCAATCAAGCGTGCGGGGGCGGATCTGATCTTCACTTACTTTGCGATGGATCTGGCGTTGGCGGGGATCTGAGAAAGGAATCGCAACTTGCAGCATTGCCTGTATGGAATGGTTGCTCCTTGTAGGCAGAGGCGTCAGGTTGCGATCGTCTCCATGATTCGATTTTTATCAGAAAAGAGCTTTGCTGAGTTTGACACCTAGCGACGCAGTGACATACAGCGTTGAAGCACCAATTTTGTGTTCGACTGGATCGAAATCAGCTTTGATTACTCCACTGAAACGAGTTTTATTTTCAGAAATCGTTAGATGCAAGATTGATTGATTGGGCGATGCGTACGTCCAACCTGCATGATTTGCAAAGTAGAATGCGGCGTACTGGTAGTAGGTCGAAGGTATTTCATATGTTCCATCTTCCAGATCGCTGAAAATTTGAAATATAAAAGACCTGTCGTTGGCCTCCGTTCTCCCTCGGAACTCATATTTTACCCGCTGGGTTGAACGCAACTCGATCAAAGCAGCATTTAAAGGTTGGTGGTCGGCGACTTCGAACAGTGCGTTTAATGTTCCAGTGACCTCTATGTCTTGCACTTGGTCTGCGGTGGACAGTTCCATCTTGATTGCTCCTTGAAAACGGTGAGCAATGATTAGAGGTGGCGCTGCGCAATGCGTCCACTGTCAGAGTTGACAGGTGTTCAGGTCTTTCCGACGAATGGCTGGCCAACAAAGTGTGAAGGTCACTGAAAAGGCCGGATGCCGTGATCGAGGAAGTAGCGTTCGATCACCTTCGGATCGGCGCTGCTATCGGCAATCGCCACATAGGTATCCGGCCGCAGCAGGTAAAACCCGTTGCGCCCCAACCCCGCCGCTTTGAACGCCGGGCGCCAGTCGAAGACGTGCAGCGGCAAGTGGTGTTCGGCGCACCAGGCGATCATCTCGTCGCTGGTGTCGCCATAGACATGCACCTGCCAGCATGGCTGCCGTAGCGGTTCGAAATTATCCCCTTCGCCATCATGCGCCCACGGCAAGCGGTCGCCGCCGTGCACGTGGCCGGCTTCACCCTGGCTCAGTGGCATGCCGCGATAGTTGAGGGTGACTTGCGAGACCGTGCGAAACAGGAATTCGCGGCTGGCTTCGAACCCGGCCATTTTCGGCAGCAGAAACGGCGCCACACGCATCCGTAGCAGATCGGCCATGCGACCCTGCGCGGTGACGAAACTGAAGACCTTGTCGGTGGTGGAGACTAGTCGGCGAGCGAAGGCGATGCGCTCGGTTTCGTAGGTGTCGAGCAGTTTCGGTTCGGCACCACCGCTGAGCACGGCGGCGAGCTTCCAGGCCAGATTGATTGCATCGCCAATGCCCGTGTTCATGCCCTGGCCACCGGCCGGACTGTGTACATGGGCGGCATCGCCGAGCAGAAACGCCCGGCCGTTGCGAAAGTGCTCGGCCACGCGGTGATGCACGCGGTAGGTGGAGAACCAGTGCACGTCTTCGATATGCACTTTCAGGTGTTCGATGGCGCGGCTGCTGACGTCGGCAAATTGCAGGGTTTCGGCACGCTCGGCGCGTTCGTCACGCACCGTGCCGATCAGTCGCGCGCGGCCTTCGCCGGCCAGTGGAAACACCGCGAGAAAATCCGCTTGGTCCAGGTCCAGATGCAACTCGCCATTGAGCGCCGGGCCGCTGGCCGTGATATCGGCGACGTAGAAAATCTGCTGATAGGTGCCGCCGGGGAAGTCGGTGTCGAGGGCTTTGCGCACCACCGAACGGGCGCCGTCGCAACCGGCCAGATAGCAGGCCTGACAAACTTCCTGCCGGCCATCGGGCAGGCGCAGGTGGGCGGTGAGGGTGTCGCCGGTTTCCTCGAAGCTGTCCAGTGCGGTATTGCGCTCCACACTGACGCCGTAATCTTCGAGGCGCTCGAGCAACAGCCGTTCGTGCTCGTCCTGCGGGAAAATCTCGACAAACGCGTAGGGCGTCAGGCCTTCGCCGATGCGCTTGAGGGGCAACTGCGCGACCGGTTTGCCGTTGACCCAGAAATTCGCCGCAGCGACCTGATGGCCGCGACGCACGATGGTGTCGGCGAGGTCGAGTTGGCGATACAGCTCAAGGGTGCGTGCCTGCACGGCCAGAGCGCGGGAAGTGGTGCCTGGCGCCGAGGTCTTGTCGATGATGCGCACGCGCACGCCGAGTTTGCTCAGCCACAGCGCCAGGACCAGACCGGTCGGGCCGGCGCCGATGATCAGCACGTCGCTGCGGTTCATGAGGCTGTCCCCCTGTGGCTGTGCAGCAAGTATGGATCAGGTCGCCAGTTCCGGCCTCTTCGCGAGCAGGCTCGCTCCCACAGGGAACGCATTCCAGTGTGGGAGCGAGCCTGCTCGCGAAGCGTCCGGTCAAGCACCACAAAAACCAGAAAGGCCCCGCAACCGTGAAGCTGCGGGGCCTTTTTTTACGACGCAATGACGCTTAGAAGTCGATCGTCCCCGACAACTTCGCCACTCGCGGTTCGCCCTGGGTCAGGTAGCCGCCCTGAGCCGATTCCCAGTACTTCTTGTTCGCCAGGTTCTCAACACCGAACCGCACGGTCACATCCTTCTCCGACACCTTGAACGCATAACGCGCGCCTGCATCGAAGCGGTTCCACGTCGGCAGGCTGAGGTTGTTTGCTGCGTCGGCGTATTGTCCGCCGGTGCGCAGCATCCGCGCGTTCAGCGCAACGCCTTGCAGGCCTGGCACGTCCCAGTCCACGCCAGCGTTGAACTGGAAGGTCGGTACGCCGATGGCGTGGTTACCGTCGTTGGCGCCATTGAGGGTGTTTTTCAGTTCGGTGTCCATCAGGGTCAGGCCACTGATCAGGCGCAGGCCGTCGATCGGCTCGCCGAACACGTTCATCTCCACGCCTTTGTTGATCTGTTCGCCTTCACGGACGTAGGTGCAAGTGGTCGGACTGTTGATTTCGCAGTAGCCATCGCTTGGCTGTTCGATGCGGTAAACACCGAGGCTCGCACCGTAGGTGCCCATGTCGACTTTCACGCCCAGTTCGGTCTGCTTGGAGCGTTTCGGTGCGTAGACCTCGTTGCCGTTGGTGACGCGGAAACCGCCGGAGCTGGTCGGCGAAGTCGGGCCTTGGGCCAGGCCTTCGATATGGTTGGCGTAGAACGACACATGCTCCCACGGCTTGAACACGATGCCGTACACCGGAGTGGTGATCGATTCGTCGTAGCTCGACGAACGCGGGCCGCTGCCGTAGCTGGCGTAGCTGTAACCCTGCACCACCAGTTGCTGGCGACGCAGACCGGCGGTGACCAGCAGGCGATCATCGAAGAAACCGAGGGTGTCGGAAATCGCCACGCTGCGGTTGAAGGTCTTGCCGACGATGCCCGGATCGTTGAGATCGCCACCGGCGAAGTTGCCGACCGGCGCTGGGGTAGTGATCGGGTGATAGATGTTGTTGGAGTAGCGGGTCAGGTCGAAGTCATAAGCGCTGCGCTGCTCGGCCCAGATCCCGGTCAGGCCGAAATTCAGCTTGTGGCTGACTGGCCCGGTGTTGAATTTGCCGTTGAGGCCGGCCATGACGCTGGTGTTGTCCTCATCGTGGGGGACGAACGAGCCGGTGGTGAACGAGGCGCCGCTGTTGCCGACCAGCGTGGTCGAGTTATAGCGCCCGACTTCACGGGTGTGCTTGGCGCCACCGGCGGCGTAAGCGGTCCAGTTGTCGTTGAGGTCGTACTCGGCGCGGAGCATGCCGAAGGTGTCTTCGATGTCGGTGTAGCCCCATTTCGGCGCGTAGTTGGTGTCCGCCGATGGCGCATCCGGGATGTGCGTGGCGGTGCCGAGGTTGACCGAGCTGCGGCCGCCGTTGACGCGTTCCTTCTGATAGGCGAAGTCACCGGAAACCCGTAGCGCATCGCCGCGATAATCCAGACCGATGGCGAACAGTTTCGAGCGCTGGTTCTCGTGATCGATGCCGGTGTCGCCCTCGCGTTGCGACAGGTTGACCCGCGCACCGAAGCGGTTGTCTTCACCGAAACGCTGGCCGATGTCGAAGTGATGACCGATGCGGCCTTCGCTGTTGATGTCGGTGGTGTAACGACGCAGCGGCACGTCGCCGGCCCGCTTGGGTTGCAGGTTGACGCCGCCGCCGATGCCGGAACCGGTCGGGGTCACGCCGTTGATGAAAGCGTTGGGGCCTTTGAACACTTCCACGCGCTCCAGCGCATCGGTGGAAATGATTTGCCGGGGCAACACGCCGTACAGGCCGTTATAGGAAATGTCGTCGCCATTGAGCGGCAGGCCGCGAATCATGAAGACCTGCGCCTGGTTGGAGAAGCCCGAGGCCTGGCGCACGGAAGAATCGTTGAGCAGTACATCGGCGACGTTTTCCGCCTGCTGATCCTGGATCAATTGCTCGGTGTAGGACGCGGCGCTGAAGGGCACGTCCATCATGTCCTGATTGCCGAGCACGCCCAACTGGCCGCCGCGCGCAACCTGACCGCCAGCGTAGACCGGGGGCAGGGCGTTGGGTGTCGGGGCTTGGGCATTGACGTTGACGTCGTCGAGCACCAGCTCTTTGCTGTTTTGTTCAGCGGCGTGGGCGGTAACGGTCAGGGTGCACAGCAGGGCAAGCAAAGTCGGGCGAAATGGAGCGCCGAGTCGAGCTGAAGCGGGCATGTCGGATCCTGGAGGCGAGCGGCCAAAGAAAAATAAGGGCGGCGCGGAACTCCTTGCGCTAATGCGACTCCAGGCGCGAATGATAGGGTTTCGCAGTAACGTTTTGCAATCAGTTTGTCATCAGCGTGTAGGACCTGCCGAAGGCTGCGATCTTTTTATTTTGATCTTGATCTGATCTGCAAAAAGCAAGATCAAAAGATCGCAGCCTGCGGCAGCTCCTACGGGGGTTGTGTATGGTGTTGTGGCTAATTTGATTGGATGGAGCAACATGCGATTACTCATTACTCTCGGCGCCGTGCTACTGCTCGCCGGTTGCGCCAGCCAGCGCAGCAACGAACCGGCGCCGCGTCCGCCGGCCGAAGTGAAGGCTGAAATCGTTCGGCTGTTGCCGGCGAAAACTGCCGACCGTCAGGGTTGGGCCACGGACATCTACGCCGCGTTCGCCGCGCAAGGCATCAACACCACCACGCAGAATCTGTGTTCGGTACTGGCCGTGGCCGAGCAGGAATCGACTTTCCAGGCCGACCCGACGGTGCCCGGGCTGGGCAAGATCGCCCGCGACGAAATCGATCGCCGCGCCGCCAAGGTGCACATCCCCAGCCTGCTGGTCAGCGGCGCTTTACAAGTGCGCTCGCCCAACGGCAAGACCTACAGCGAGCGTCTGAATGCGGCGCGCAGTGAAAAGGAACTGAGCGCGATTTTCGACGACTTCATCGGCATGGTGCCGATGGGCCGCACGCTGTTCGGCGGCTTCAACCCGGTGCACACCGGCGGGCCGATGCAGGTCAGCATCGAATTCGCCGAGGAGCACGCCAAGGATTATCCGTACACGGTGGACGGCACGATCCGTCGTGAAGTGTTCAGCCGGCGCGGCGGCATGTATTTCGGCATCGCCCATTTGCTCGGTTACCCGGTGAATTACCGCGAGCCGTTGTATCGTTTCGCCGATTTCAACGCCGGCTGGTACGCCAGTCGCAATGCCGCGTTTCAGAATGCGGTGAGCCGCGCTTCCGGCATCCCGCTGACCCTGGACGGCGACCTGATTCGCTACGACTCGATCATGCCCGGCAGTACCGAACTGGCGGTGCGCACCCTCGGCAAGTCGCTGGGCATGCGCAACCCGACGATTCGCGATCAACTGGAGAAGGGCAAAACCCTGGAATTCGAAGAGACCAGACTCTATCAACGCGTGTTCGAACTGGCGGAGCGGGCCGAAGGCAAGGCGTTACCGCGCGCGGTATTGCCGGGGATTGTGCTGCAGAGTCCGAAGATCACCCGCAAACTCACCACTGCCTGGTTCGCCAAGCGCGTGGACGAGCGTTACAAGCGCTGCATGGCGAAGGCCGGATAAAACACGCAGACATAAAAAACCCGGCTGCGGGAGCCGGGTTTCTCTGCGGTGTTGCGCTTGCAGTGATGCATCAGGCAACACGGCGTTCGATCAGACGATCCGAGCCACCTTCAGCAACGCGGCGTTCGATCAGACGATCCGAACCACCTTCAGCAACACGGCGTTCGATCAGACGATCCGAACCACCTTCAGCAACACGGCGTTCGATCAGACGATCCGAACCACCTTCAGCAACGCGGCGTTCGATCAGACGATCAGAGCCACCTTCGGCAACGCGGCGTTCGATCAGACGATCCGAACCGCCTTCGGCAACGCGGCGTTCGATCAGACGATCCGAACCACCTTCGGCAACGCGGCGTTCGATCAGACGATCCGAACCACCTTCGGCAACGCGGCGTTCGATCAGACGATCGGAACCACCTTCAGCCAGACGGCTTTCGATCAGTTTGTCCGAGCCGCCTTCGGCGATCATGGTGTGCGCCGGGGTGGCGGCGAAAGCGTTAACTGCGAAAACCGAGAAAGCGATGCTGAGAAGAGTCTGGCGTTTCATGATGGTGTGCTCCGGGGTGTTGTTGGTTGGTATGGAGCTGATGTTACGCCCGGAATTTTTTATGAGAACTTCATTGCCGTGATGGTGAACATCGACGTCGATGATGGTTGCGGACAACCGCGTAGCAGAGCCTCAGAGCACCTTCACCGCACGCCCGATCGCCTGAATCGGCCCGGTCGGTTTGCCGATCGGTGAGCCATTGGCGCCTTCCAGGGTCAGCTCAAACAGCTGGTTCGGTTGCAGCGGCGGCAACTTGTCCAGCGGCACCGACAACGCTTGCCCCGGTTTGACCAGTCCCAATGACACCGGTCCCGACCAGCCGTCAGCCTTGGTCCAGAACTCCAGCGCCTTGTCCGCCGGCACCTCGACCACGCCCAGTGGAATCAACTGGATCTCCCGCGCATTGCTCGCCTGAATCACCCAACCCGGCGCCTTGTCCTGCGGCGCCACCAGCACCACCAGATAATTCGGTTTCGGCGCAGTCTGGGTCAGTAGCATCGCGCCCAGAATCAGCGTCGCAGCCAGGCCCGCCGCACTCAAGCCACGCCACAGTGGCAGCAGGTTCCACCAGGAAGCGAGAGGTTTTCTCACCGTCAGCCGCTCGAGACTGCGCTCGATACGTGGCCATAACTGCGCCGAGGGTTGCTGAGGTTCGGCCAGATCGGTCAGCTCCAGCAGACGTCGCTCCCATGCGTCGACTGCCGCGCGCAACTCAGGATCGTTCGGCAGGCGCCGTTGCACCTCGATGCGCTGTTCGAAGGACAAGGTGCCGAGCACGTATTCGCCGGCCAGTTCATCCCGTTCCTGCGCTGATTCGCCGGTCATCCCATGCACTCCCGCAAAGCATTGAGGCTGCGCTTGATCCACGCTTTGACCGTGCCCAGCGGCGTGTCGAGGCGTGCGGAAATCTGCGCGTGGCTGTAACCGTCGACGTAGGCGTGGAGGATGCAGCTGCGCCGCTGCGGCTCCAGTTGTTCGAGGCAGCGATGAATGCGCGCCGAGTGAATATCGGCCAGCTCATCAGACGCCGCTGCCTCATGTTCTTCACTGAACGGCGTTTCCCGACTTTGCTTGCGCAACTGATTCAAGGCCAGGTGCCGGGTCACGCTGAACATCCAGCCCCGCGCCGAGCCGCGCGCCGGGTCGAACCCGGCCGCGCCGTGCCAGATCTTGATGAATGCCTCATGCACAATGTCCTCCGCCAGCGCCGTATCGCGCACCAGCCGCTTGGCCACGCCGAGCAGGCGCGGGCCTTCCTGCACATACAAATCGCGCAAAGCCGCGCGCTCGCCCCGGGCACAGGCGGCGAGGCGGGCTTCATAATCGAAAACGGATTCGGGTAAAGGCATGGGGTGCAATCTAGCTCACATTTCCCAAACATCCAGATGCATTGTTCCCAGTGGGAGCGAGCCTGCTCGCGAATGCGGTGGGTCAGAAAGTAATAAGGCGACTGACACTCCGTCTTCACGAGTAGGCTCGCTCCCACAGGATTGTGCACTGCTTCCGGATATCAGTTCGCCGCCCAGAAAATATAATCCGCCTGGTACTTCACCACTTCCTGCTTGCCCTTGTTCGCCATGTTGCACTCACTGCCCGGCGCGACGCCGCCCTTGAGCGCGACACGCTGGATATAGCTGACCCCGGTCATCGCGCCTTTGCCCTCGGCCGGATTGGCCTTGACCAGTTGATAAGGCAGGTTGCCCGGGCTCGACGGTGCCACGGCGAGTTGCGTGCCGGTGACTTTCGAACCGTCCTTGGCTTGCCACGTCGCTGGCGGGCCGAAATAGGTGCCGACCTGTTTGCCGCTGCGATCATTGAGCACCGCTTTCGGGCCGACAAAGGTCCATTCGGTCTGCCCGGCCATATTGGGTTTGTCGCGGCATTCGTAGGTGATCTCGCCAACCCCGGTGGTTTCCAGGGCAATCTTGTGCCCGTCCGGCACCTTGATCGCGTCGGGATAACTGCTCTGGGCGAAGGTGGTCGCGGTGAAGGCGAGCAAACCGGTGAAGCCAATCAGCTGGGTGATGTTCATCCGATGATTCTCCGAAAAGGGAAGGGCGCTGACAGCACCAGAGTGGGCTGTTACAGGGACTACCCGTGGCGGAGGCGATTGGATGCAGTGCCGGAAAAATAAATTTCAAACACCACCTATCAAACCTGTGGGAGCGAGCCTGCTCGCGAAAGCGTCGGGCCAGCCAGCACTTATGTGACTGATGCACCGCATTCGCGAGCAGGCTCGCTCCCACAAGGTTCTTCATCAGGCTTGAGGCCCGAGGCTTTCAGGAGTTCCTGGGTATACGGATGTTGCGGCGCAGCGAAGATCTCCCGCGACGATCCTTGTTCAACCACCTTGCCATCCTTGATCACCATCAAGTCATGCGCCAGCGCATGTACCACCGCCAGATCATGGCTGATGAACAGATAGGTCAGCCCATGCCTGATCTGCAACTGGCGCAACAATTCCACCACTTGCTTCTGCACCGTGCGATCCAGCGCCGACGTCGGTTCGTCGAGCAGGATCAGCGCCGGTTCCAGCACCAGTGCGCGGGCGATGGAGATGCGCTGGCGCTGGCCGCCGGAAAATTCGTGGGGATAACGATGGCGGCTTTGCGGATCGAGGCCGACTTCCTCCAGCACGCGAATCACCGCTGCCTCGCGCTCGGCCTCGCTGCCGATGCCGTGGGTCAGCAAGCCTTCGGCAATGATCTGCTGCACCGACATGCGTGGGCTGAGGCTGCCGAACGGGTCCTGAAACACCACCTGAATCTGCCGGCGCAACGGGCGCATCAGACGCTGATTGAGCAGGCTCAACTGCTTGTTGCCGAAACGGATATTGCCCTCTGATTCGACCAGGCGCAGGATCGCCTGGCCCAGCGTCGACTTGCCCGACCCCGATTCGCCGACAATCCCCAGGGTCTTGCCGCGTTGCAGGGTGAAACTGACGCCGTCCACCGCTTTGATGTAATCCTGCTGGCGGCTGAAGAGTTTTTTCGGCAGGGCAAACCACACCTTCAAATCATCGACTTCCAGCAGGTTGTGCTCGTACTCACTGGGCACTGGCGCGCCGCTCGGTTCCGCTTCGATCAACAACCGGCTATAGGGGTGTTGCGGCGCTTGGAACAGCGTCTCGCAATCGGCCTGTTCAACGATCTCGCCCTGACGCATTACGCACACGCGCTGAGCGATCCGGCGTACCAGATTGAGGTCGTGGCTGATCAGCAACAGCGACATGCCGAGGCGCTGCTGCAACTCGATCAGCAGCTCAAGAATCTTCTGCTGTACGGTCACGTCCAGCGCCGTGGTCGGTTCATCGGCAATCAACAGTTCCGGCTCGTTGGCCAGCGCCATGGCGATCATTACCCGTTGGCGCTGACCACCGGAAAGCTGATGCGGATAGGCTTTGAGTCGCTGCAACGGCTGGCGAATACCCACCAGTTCCAGCAGCTCCAGCGTCCGCGCGCGGGCGGCGCGGCCCTTGAGGCCCTTGTGGATTTCCAGCACTTCGCTGATCTGTTTTTCCACCGTGTGCAGCGGGTTCAGCGAGGTCATTGGCTCCTGGAAAATCATCGCAATGCGATTGCCACGCAAACCGCGCATCTGCTGTTCGCTGGCATGCAGCAAATCCACGCCGTTGTAGCGAATCGCACCGCTGCTGCTGACGCTCTGGCCCGGCAGCAGACGCAGGATCGAATGCGCCGTCACCGACTTGCCCGAGCCGGACTCGCCGACCAGCGCCAGACACTCGCCACGGCGAATATCGAGGTTCACACCGTGCACCACTTCTTGCCCTGCGAAGGCGACGCGCAGGTCGCGGATCTCGATTAAATGGTCTTGCATGTCAGCTCCTCGGATCAAAGGCATCTCGGCACGCTTCACCGATGAAAACCAACAAAGACAGGATCAGCGCCAAGGCAAAAAACGCCGTCAGCCCCAGCCACGGTGCCTGCAGATTGCGTTTGGCCTGGCCGATCAACTCGCCCAGCGATGCGGTGCCGGCGGGCATGCCGAAGCCGAGGAAATCCAGCGCGGTCAGGGTGGCGATGGCGCCGGTGAGAATGAACGGCAGGTAGGTGAGGGTGGAAGTCATGGCGTTGGGCAGAATGTGCCGGCGCATCAGTTCGCTGTCGGTCAGGCCCAGCGCGCGCGCGGCTTTCACGTATTCGAGATTGCGCCCCCGCAGGAACTCGGCGCGCACCACGTCGACCAGCGCCAGCCAGGAAAACAGCGCCATGATCCCCAGCAGCCACCAGAAACTCGGCGAGACGAAGCCGGACAGAATGATCAGCAGATACAGCACCGGCAGCCCCGACCAGATTTCCAGAACGCGCTGCCCGAGCAAGTCGACCCAGCCGCCGTAGTAGCCCTGCAAGGCCCCGGCGAGAATGCCGATCAACGCGCTGATCGCGGTGAGGATCAGCGCGAACAGAATCGAGATCCGCGTGCCGAAAATCACCCGCGCCAGAACATCGCGAGCCTGATCATCGGTGCCCAGCCAATTGCTTGATGACGGCGGGCTGGGCGCCGGTTCGGTGAGGTCGTAGTTGACCGTGTCGTAACTGAACGGGATCGGCGGAAACAGCATCCAGCCGCCCTGATCCTCGATCAGTTTGTGCACATAACTGCTGGCGTAATCCGGTTGGAACGGCAACTCGCCGCCGAAATCGGTTTCCAGATAATCGCTGAGGATCGGAAAGTAGAAGGCGTCGTGGTAGCGGATCACCAGCGGCTTGTCATTGGCGATCAGCTCGCCACCGAGGCAGATCAGGCACAGGCCGATAAACAGCCACAGTGACCAGCGCCCACGGCGGTTGGCCTTGAATTGCGCGACGCGGCGCTGGCCCAGAGGCGACAGTGTGAACATCAGGCAGTCCTCGCCGAGAAATCGATGCGCGGGTCGAGCAGGGTGTAGCAGAGGTCGCCGATCAGCTTGATCAGCAGGCCGAACAGGGTGAACAGAAACAGCGCGCCGAACACCACCGGATAGTCACGCGACACCGCCGCTTCGTAGCTCATGCGCCCGAGGCCGTCGAGGTTGAAGATGGTTTCGATCAGCAGGGAACCGGCGAAAAACACTTCGATCAGCGCCGACGGCACGCCGGCCACCACCAGCAGCATGGCGTTGCGAAACACGTGGCCGTAGAGCACGCGCCGCTCGGTCAGGCCCTTGGCTCGTGCGGTGATCACGTACTGGCGACTGATCTCGTTGAGAAAGCTGTTTTTGGTCAGGATCGTCAGCGTGGCGAAGCCGCCGATCACCAGCGCCGTGACCGGCAGTACGAGGTGCCAGAGGTAGTCGCCGACCTTGCCCAATGTGCTGAGGCTGTCGAAGTTGTCCGACACCAGCCCCTGCACCGGAAACCAGTTGACGTAGCTGCCCCCGGCGAACACCACGATCAACAGAATGGCGAAGAGAAACGCCGGCATCGCATAGCCAACGATGATCGCCGTGCTGCTCCAGACATCGAAGGCGCTGCCGTTCCTGATTGCCTTGCGAATGCCCAGCGGGATTGAAATCAGGTAGGTGATCAGCGTCGCCCACAAGCCCAGCGACAGCGACACCGGCAGCTTCTGCACGATCAGGTCGGTGACCTTGGCGCCGCGAAAGAAACTGTTGCCCAGATCCAGTTGTGCGTAGTTTTTCAGCAGCAGCCACAGGCGTTCGTGCAGCGGTTTGTCGAAGCCATAATGGTGTTTGATTTCCTCGATCAGCGCCGGGTCCAGCCCACGGCTGCTGCGCCCGGCACCGCCGACCGCCGCGACTTCGCCACCGCCGCCCATGCTGTGCCCGCCAAAGCCTTGCAGACGGGCGATGGCTTGTTCCACCGGGCCGCCGGGCGCGGCCTGCACGATAAGAAAATTCACCACCAGAATGCACAACAGCGTGGGGATGATCAGCAGCAATCGGCGACTCAGATAACGCAGCATGTCACTGGCCTCCCGCAAGCTGAGCGCTCATCTGCTGAGTCGTCAGCGGCCTGGCCGAGACTTCCCACCAGGTGTTGAGACCTTCGTCATACGAAGGTTGCACAGCGGGCATGCCGAAGCGGTTCTGATACACCGTCGGCGTGCCTTTGGAGTAGTAGTTGGGAATCATGTAGTAACCCCATTGCAGCACCCGGTCGAGGGCGCGGGCGTAATGCACCATGGCTTCGCGGCTGTTGGCCTGGACCAGCCCGTCAATCAGTTGATCGATTGCCGGATCGGCCAGCACCATCGCGTTCGAGCTGCCGACTTGCGTTGCACTTTGCGAGCCGTACAGGCTGTACAACTCGCGGCCCGGGGAGACGATCGGATCGCCACTGCGCGGGAAAGCGCAGACGATCATGTCGTAATCGCGGGCGTTGAGACGGTTGATGTATTGCGCCGAATCGATGCGGCGCAGATTGAGCGTGATGCCAATCTGCGCGAGGGTGCGTTTGAACGGCAGCAGCATGCGATCGAAGCCGCCTTGGCCATCGAGAAAGGTGAATTCCAGCGGCTCGCCGGCGGCGTTGACCAGACGATTGTTTTTCGCCGTCCAACCGGCTTCGGCGAGCAGCTTCAGCGCTTGCAGTTGCTTGTCGCGGATGTAGCCGCTGCCATCGGTTTTCGGCGCTTCATACACCGTGGTGAACACCTCGTCAGGGACCTTGCCGCGCAACGGTTCGAGGATCTTCAATTCCTCGGCATCGGGCAGGGCGCTGGCGGCCATTTCACTCTTGGGCCAGAAGCTGTTCTGACGCACGTAGAAGCCGCGCATCATCTGTTTGTTGGTCCACTCGAAATCCCAGAGCAGGCTGATCGCCTCGCGTACGCGGCGATCCTTGAAGAACGGGTTCTGCAGGTTGAACACGAAGCCCTGAGCGGCGGTGGGTTTGTCCGGGGCGAGGATCGACTGCTGCAAGCGGCCGTCACGCAGTGCCGGGCTGTCATAGCCGACCACGTAACCAGAGGAGGAGAACTCACGGTTGTAGTCGAACGCGCCGGCCTGCAACAGCTGGCGGGCGACGTCGGTGTCGCCGTAGAAATTCACCGTCAGGCTGTCGAAGTTGTACATGCCGCGACTGACCGGCAGGTCCTTGCCCCACCAGTCCGGGTCACGCTGGAAACTGATGCTGCGCCCGGCGTCGACCTTGCTCACCCGGTACGGGCCGCTGCCCAGCGGTGGCTCGAAGCCGCCGCCGTTGGCGAAGTCGCGGGTTTTCCACCAGTGCTCAGGCAGCACGCGCAGCGTCGCCAGATCCAGCGCGAGGGTGCGATTGAGGTTGTTCTTGAAGGTGAAACGGACCTGCCGTGGACTTTCGACCAGCACGTCCTGCACGTCGGCGTATTGCTGGCGGTAACTCAGGCTGCCCTTGGTCATCAGCAGGTTGAAGGTGTAGCGCACGTCTTCGGCGGTGATCGGCGCGCCGTCGGCGAAACGTGCCTTTGGGTTGAGGGTGAAACGCACCCACAAGCCCTCGGGGTCGCGCTCGATCTGCTGCGCGACCAGAGCGTAAACCGTGTAGGGCTCGTCCAGCGAGCGGAACGCCAGCGGCGCGTATACCCAGTCATTGACCTGCACCACCGAAATGCCCTGATCGGCATACGGCGTGATGTAGTTGTACTGACCGATCTCCATCGACGCACGGCTGAGCGAACCGCCCTTGGGCGCGTCGGGGTTAACAAAATCGAAATGCTTGAAGCCGGCCGGATACTTCGGCGCCTCGCCGTACACCGTCAGCGCATAACTGCCGGCGGCCAGTGCCGAAGTGCCGGAGCACAGCAGCGCACTGCCGAGCAGCAGGCCAGCCATGTTGCGCAAAAAACTCATGAAGTCACCCTTGAAATCCCTGAAGGAACCCGGACCCGATGTGAGGCGAGCCCTTGTGGCGAGGGGATTTATCCCCGATCGGCTGCGCAGCAGTCGCAAGATCAATGCATGCGGTACTTCTGATTCTCCGCGTTGGCAGGTCTTGGGGGCGCTTCGCACCCCATCGGGGATAAATCCCCTCACCACAAAGGCTCGCTCCCACAGAGGGAAACGTTTTATTTGGGGTTAGAAGTGGTAAGTCATGCGCGCAAACAATGTCCGGCCCAGCGGGTCGGTGTAGCGCGGGTCATAGCCGCTCTGGAAGTTGTAGGCCTGGTTGGAGAACGGCGGGTTGCGGTCGAAAACGTTCTTCATCCCGGCATCAACGTCGAGCACTTTGTTGAAGGTGTAACCGGCCGACAGATCCCACACCGAATACGACGCCACCCGCGCGTGCGTTTCGCGGTCGTAATCGTTGTAACCGGTGGTGAAGCGGTTGGTCAGCGCTGCCCGCGCCGCCCCCAGGCTCCAGCTGCCGGTGAGGTTGTGCTTCCAACGCGCGATCACGCCGTCGCCCTGAAAGTCGCCGACCTTGTCGGTGAACGGGCCTTTGATGGTGCTCTGGAAGTCGTACTCGTCGACATAGGTGCCTTGCAGGCCGAGGCCGAACTGACCGTACGGCGTGTTCGGGAAGCGATAGTCGAGCGACACGTCGACACCGTTGGTCTCGACGATGCCGAGGTTGGCGTTGCCGGTAACGATGTAGTTGAGCGTGCCGTCGGCGTTGCGCACGAAGCGGTCCGGGTAGGAGCCGGCCTGATCGAACACGGTGGATTCCGGGAACGGCTGGATCTGGTTGGAGATGTGAATCCACCAGAAATCCAGACCCACCGACAGATTGCTGATCGGCTGGTAGACGAAGCCCAACGTCACGTTGCGCGCCTTCTCCGGGGCCAGATCCTCGTTGCCGCCAATCTGGTTGAGGAATTGCTGACCGCAATCGCGCCCGCCGTTACCGCCCGGTTGCACCACACCGCCGGTACACAGCACCGGGTCGTTGTAGTAACCCTGAGTGAACGTGATGCTGCGCGGCGAATACAGCTCGTACAGCGATGGTGCGCGGAAACCTTCGCTGTAGGCACCACGTACCACCAGCTCTTTGATCGGCTGATAACGGAACGAATATTTCGGGTTGGTGGTGCTGCCGAAGTCGCTGTATTTGTCGTGGCGCACAGCGGCGGACAGTTCGAGGCTGTCGAGCACCGGCACGTTGAGTTCGGCATAGGCGGCCTTGACGCTGCGGTCGCCCTCGACGCTGCCGGCCGGGTCGATGCCGAGGCTCTGGATGTCGCCGGCAAACTCTTCGAAGTCCTGATGGAATTTCTCCTTGCGGTACTCGCCGCCCAGAGCCAGACCGGACGGACCGGCGCCGAACCAGTCGCCGATTTCACGGCTGACGCGACCATCGAAACCGGCGACGCGGCCCACGGCTGTGGAGTAGGCGCCGTGGTACGCGGCGGCATCGATGTACTGCTGGCCGGCAGCGGTCTGCGGGCCGAACGGGTTGAGCAAACCGCTGGCCAGGCCGTCAATCATCGCCTGATCGCTGACATAGCCGCTGGTGACGCTGGAGACGATTTTGTTCTGGTTGTACGAGGCGCCGACGTTGTAATCCCAGCCGCCAACCAGACCATCGAAGCTCAGCAGAAAGCGCTGGCTGGTGTTCTGGTCTTTCGATTCACGCGGGCCGGCGGCAGTCTCGCGCCAGTTGACGTCGACTGGCTGCGTCGGGTCGAGGGCGAAATCGGTGGGCGCCGGGGTGATGCCGTTGCCGGGGTAGTAGGGCGACGATGAATCCAGGCTCAGACCAGTCAGTGGCGCCGGGCCGACGGCGACGGCGTTGTTGTTGCGCGACCAGAAATATTCAAGGTTGGCATTGTGATCATCGCCGAGCTTGGCAGTGGTCTTGCCGAAGAACGAGGTCTTCTCGGTCTGTGGCACCAGATCGATGTATTCACGGGTGCTGAAGCGGCACAAGCCGTCGCGGGCGATCAGGTTGGGGCCGTTGCAATTGCTGTTGGCCAACGGGTTGGTGGCGTTGCCGTTCTGGCTGTAGTTGCCGGGGAACGCGGTGCCGGAAGTCTGATCGAGACCGCGACCGGGCGCATAGTCGGTGGCGAAGGAGCGGTCGTTGGCGTCGAGGTTCTGCTGCTTGTTGTAGTTGAACACGCCGAGGACGTTGAAGCGGTCTTCTTCCAGATCGCCGTAGCCCCAACTGGCGCTCATGTCTTTGGTCGCGCCGCCACCGCTGTGGGTCGGCGTTTCGCCGCCCAGGGTCAGGGCGCCATCGGTGAGAGATTTCTTGGTGATGAAGTTGATCACACCGCCGATGGCGTCGGTGCCGTACAGGGCCGAGGCGCCGTCGCGCAGCACTTCCACGCGCTCGATGGCGGCGAACGGGATCATGTTCAGGTCCACCGCGCCGCCGGCCGAGTTGGTCCCCGACAGGGCGTTGTTGGCCAGGCGTCGACCATTGAGCAGCACCAGCGTCTTGTTCGCGCCGATGCCGCGCATGTCGGCAAACGACGCACCGCCCGTTGCCGCGCCGACGGAGCCGGCGCTGTTGTTGATCGACTGACTGCCAGTGATGCGCTGGACCAGTTCGGCGGTGGTGGTCACGCCCTGTTTGCGCAGCTCGTCAGCCTTGAGGATGGTGATCGGCACCGCCGTTTCCGCATCGACCCGGCGAATCGCCGAACCGGTCACTTCGACCCGTTGCAGTTGCGTGGTCGGCGCCGCCACGACAGCGGCTGCCGGCGTGGCACTGTTGTCGTCCTCGGCCGCTTGCACGGTCCCGGCGCCCATCCCCATGGCCACCAGATACAGCGGAACGAAACGGTGGCGAGACATCGTTGCCACCAAAGGTTTGAGCGTGAAGCGTGGAGTGTTCATCAGCATGGTTGTTTCCGATTTTCAGACGTTATCGAATTGGCCTTGTGAGCCGCTCATTGCTCCGCTTCCGGTGATACCGCGCGCGGAAAACCACTTTCTTCAAGCAAGCCGATCCCCTCCGAAGACGCGTGGCGTTTTTTCGGTCGGCCGGGTGCGACGGGATTTCTTTTTTCAGCGGTGCCGGGCGGGAGCTTTCAACAGCCGCCCGGCACCGCACTCAGTGGGTGGTCATCACCGAAATCTTGCTGATGCCGGAGCGTTCGATCGATGCCATCGCCTTGGCCACCTGGCCGTAATTGACGGCGGCATCGGCCTGCAATTGCACACGCACTTCGGCGTCTTTGGCCTTGACCTCCTTGAGGCTGGCCTCGAGGGATTCCGGGGCCAGTTCGGTCTTGGCCAGATAGAACTTGCCATCCTGATCGACGCTGACCACCACCGGGTCTTTCTTTTCGGCAGGGGCGACGGCGTCGGTTTTCGGCAGGTTGACCTTGATCGCGTTGGTCATTAGCGGCGCGGTGACAATGAACACCACCAGCAGCACGAGCATCACGTCGACCAGCGGCGTGACGTTCATTTCGCTGAGCACTTCATCGCTGTCTTGAGTGGAGAAGGACATCAGCTGGCCTCCCGCACGGCGTTGGTGCTTTTGCTGGCGATGGCCTGGCGGCTGATGGAAAAGGCACTGCGCGAGGCGAGGGCGTCGAAGTCGTGGGCGAAGTCGTCCATGTCCGCCGAGGCGAGTTTCAGCCGACGCAGGAAGAAGTTGTAGATCAGCACTGCCGGCACGGCGACGGCGATGCCCACGCCGGTTGCGATCAGCGCGTGGCCGATAGGCCCGGCGACCGCTTCAAGGCTGGCCGAGCCGGTTTCGCCAATGCTTTGCAGGGCTTCCATGATTCCCCACACGGTGCCGAACAGACCAATGAACGGCGCGGTGCTGCCGATACTGGCGAGAATCGCCTGGCCGTTTTCCAGCGAGCGACGTTCTTTCTGGATCTGCTGGCGCAGGTTGCGTTCCAGGCGATCGGAACGGTTGATGGTGTGCGCCAGTTGCTGCGTGGTGCGCGGCGACTCTTCCACCAGCAGGGCTTCGAAACCGCTGCTGGCGATGCGCGCCAGCGAGCCCGGATACTGGCTGGCGTGTTCAGCGGCGGTGAGCAGGTCCGGCGCTCTCCAGAAGGCTTTGGTGAACTGTTTGTTCTGCGCTTTCTGGCGCAGGTACTGGGCCGACTTGACCAGCAGGATCGCCCAACTGACCACGGAAAACAGCACCAGGCCCCAGAGCACACCGGGGACAATCATCGAAGACAGTGAATCGTTCATGGCTACACCTCGCTTGCGTTAATCAGTAATGAGTCGGTTGCGCCGTCATTGCGGCAATTTGAAATCGATGGTCTGGGTGGCGAAGCCGTCGATCGGCGTGTCACCGCGCTTGGCCGGAATAAATTTCCAGTTCTTCACGGCGGCGACCGCAGCTTCATCCAGTTGCGGCTTGCCGCTGGACTTGGTCACCGTCACCGCACCGGCACGGCCGTTGGCCAGCACCTGAATGCGCAGCACCACGCTGCCTTCCCAGTTGCGGCGCAGCGCCAGCGACGGGTATTCCGGCGGCGGATTGCCAAGGCTGGCCAGGCCGGAAATCGCCGCCGATTCCTTGACCGGAGCGGGCGCAGCAGGTGGTGCGCTCGGTGTTGTCGGCGCCGCAGGTGCGGCAGGTTGCGCCGGGGCCGGCGGCGCTTTCGGTGGCTCGACTTTCTTCACCGGTTTGGGTTTCTCGACCGGTTTTGGTTTTTCGATTGGCTTGGGCTTCTCCACCGGTTTGGGCGGCGGCTTGACCGCGTCCTCGTCTTCCACCGGCTGCTCGGGTTCCGGCGGCGGTGGAGGCGGGGGCGGCGGTGGTGGTTCCGGTGTTGGCGGGGCCGGAGGCGTCGGGCTGGTCAGCTCGACGGTCATTTCCGGAATTTCCGGCGGCGTCGGCAGTGGCTCCGGCCGCGCCTGATGGAAGAACCACCACGCGCCGCCGTGTATCAGCGCCGACACGGCGATCAGCAAGAGCATCTGTGGTTTGTTCAACCCGCCGGGTCGTGACGTATTGGCTGTAAACGCCGGCCTGCCCGTTGCCGGCGGGACCGGCGCTTGCCGCAACGGCCCCGGCAGGGTTTTGTGCTTTACCGCATCGTTCATTAAAGCTCCCTCGGGTCAGATGAAGGGCAATAAGGTGCCGTCCGAACATATGGCTGATGTTCGAGTGAGTGGGTGCAACTTTCTTCAAGGTGTACGCGAGCCGATAGTTGGACTATCTGTTTAAACGGCCTCGAACAAACTTAATGGCTTAGTAGCATCTATATCGATTGTTCATTATCCATTCCGTGGCTTGTTGTTGTGTGGAGTCGTGAGCTGTCTCAGGTTTGTTACAGTTTGCAACAGGTGTGCCAGATGTTGCTGAAACGGGTTGAACGCATATCTTCGGTGTTACTGATGTCGCATTTATATAAGTTTCAGTTTCGCCCACTGTTTATTCGGCGCGAAGCGGTCCTCAAGTCCTCGCAGAAGGGCTTTTTCCAGAGCGAGTCAGAGGGAACGCTGTATCACGCCAATCGGCGGGATAGAGCGGCTGCTCGGTGATCAGGCTTAGCACCTATCGGTGCGTAGCGAATCGATTTGGTGCAGGTCAATCATTCAGCGGCTCACGGGACAAGTTCCTTATTTTGATTCTGGAGTATTGGTAACTGCATCACATTCGGGCGTGCGCTTTTGGTGCAGCTTCAATGACGGGTAGTCATTGTTCGACAATCTTGTTGTTGTGCCTTTTATTAATTCCCGTATTTAAAAAATAAATAACACTTGGCGCCCGGCGATCGCTCGATCGCCAGGCACGCAGAGTGTGCATTGGGTTTCAGGTAATAAAGGAGAAACGCGCCAGGCTGAATAGGCTCGGCTGAACTTGGGGCTGGATTTGCGAGTAAGTCGGGTATGTCGTACGGCGGAGCATTTGAAGATTCACGGGTGAACTCCTTATTGCCAGCTCGGACAGGCGAACTTTTGGTTCGCTGTCGCACCTTACAAGAACGCGGATAGCGTTCGATGAATGCTCTTGGTGCGGGATGGGCACCGCCAGCGCTGATTGGCGAAGGTTGATTTCGCAAGTCGGCAGTGCATGGGAAAAACGTGCCAATCACGACACATATGCAGAATTTTCTACGTCAGGCAAGCCAGCCATCTACCCTGTGCAAAGGCCTTATCGGGGGAACGGACATGTACCAGCTCTACGGGCAGAAGAATTCCGGCGCGGCTGCCATCGAGGCGGCACTGGAGTTGTGCCAGATCGCCTATCGCTTCATTGATACCGAAGCCAGCGCCGAGGCCGACGAGGCGCTGGGCAAACTCAATCCGCTGAAACAGATACCGACCCTGCAACCGCCGGACGGCAGCGCCATGACCGAAAGTGCGGCGATCCTGATTCACTTGGGCCTGACGTTTCCCAAGTCCGGCCTGCTGCCGAGCAAGGCAGCCGATCGTGATCAGGCGATTCGCGGCCTCGCCTATATCGTCAGCAATTGCTACGCGGCGGTCGGCATCATCGATTACCCCGAGCGCTGGCTGAGCACGCCCGACGAGAGCGCACGGCAAAACCTGATCGCCGGCACCCGCCAGCGCCTGCACTTCAGTTGGGAGGTATTCGCCGATCAGTTTTCCGGGGAGCTGTATCTGGATGATGAAACGCCCGGTGCACTGGATGTGCTGGCGGCCGTGGTGAGCCGCTGGGCCGGCAGCCGCGAACACCTGCGCCAGACCCGCCCGGGCTTTTATGCGTGGCTGCAAAGGATCGACCGACACCCGGTGCTGGCACCGGTGTTTGAGCGGCATTGGCCGGCCTGACAGGCGAGATCGTTCCCACGCTCTGCGTGGGAACGATCATCTCTGACCTGGCGCATTCGCGAGCAGGCTCGCTCCCACAAGGGGATCACGGCGGTGGGCTCAGTCGCCGCGAATGTACTGCTCCAGCTGTTTGATCAGTTCGGCCTGTTCGGCAATCGCTTCCTTCACCAGATCGCCGATCGACAACAGGCCGATCAACTTGCCGTCCTCGACCACCGGCAAGTGGCGCAGGCGTTTGTCCGACATGATGCCCAGGCAGGTGTCGACGGTTTGTCGGGTATCCACGGTGATCACGTCCTTGACCATGATGTCGCGCACTGGCGTGCCCACCGAAGAGCGTCCGTGCAGTACCAGTTTGCGTGCGTAGTCGCGCTCGCTGATGATGCCGACCACTTTGTCGTCTTCGACCACCAGCAAGGCGCCGACGTTTTTCTCGGCCATCTTCATCAGCGCTTCGAGCACCATGTGATCGGGTTTGATCTGGTGCACTTCCTGATTTTTCTGATCTTTGAGCTTGAGCAGTTGGGCGACGGTCTTCATGGCGGTTACTCAGGTGTTGTCGTTGTTCATCAAGCATCGTAGACGCAGCCGCGCAGAGCAAGGTGGCAAAGCGGCAGTTAGCGTGCAAAAAACGCCATTTGCCGGAAAAAACATCTTTGTATCGGTGAATGAAGCATCTGTGGCCAAGGGATTTATCTGTAACAAGGGGGATTATCTGTGGCAGAGGATTTTCTGTGGCGATGGGATTTATCTGTGGTGATGGGATTTATCTGTGGTGATGGGATTTATCTGTGGTGATGGGATTTATCTGTGGCGAGGGGATTTATCCCCGCTGGCCGCGAAGCGGCCCCGCTTTTAATGAAAGGGCCTGCTGCGCAGGCCAAAGGGGATAAATCCCCTCGCCACAGATCCTGCGTAGAATGGCGTTCTGATTGAAACGTTGAGGTCGCAGTGGTGGATTTACAGCAGGGCTTCGTCCTGACCCGGCATTGGCGCGATACGCCGGCCGGCACCGAAGTCGAGTTCTGGCTGGCAACGGACGCCGGGCCGCGCCGCGTGCGTCTGGCGCCTCAGCCATCGGTGGCGTTTATTCCCGCCGCTCAGCGGGAAGCGGCCGAACGGCTGTTGCACGATGAAAAGAATGTGGAGCTGCGACCGTTGGCGCTGCTGGATTTCCAGCATCGTCCGGTGCTTGGTCTGTATTGCCAGCAGCACGGCCAGTTGATGCGCCTCGAAACCGCGCTGAACCGCGCCGGCATCGATGTTTTTGAAGCCGACGTGCGCCCACCGGAACGCTATCTGATGGAGCGCTTCATCACCGCGCCGGTGCTGTTTGGCGGCACGCCTGATGCTGACGGCGTACTGATCAACGCCCAACTGAAACCCGACCCTCCTTACCGGCCGAAACTGCGCCTGGTCTCACTCGACATCGAAACCACCGAAAACGGCGAGCTGTATTCCATCGCTTTGGAAGGCTGTGGCGAGCGCCAGGTGTACATGCTCGGCGCGCCGAACGGCGACGCCAGCATTGTCGATTTCGACCTTGAATACTGCGATTCGCGCACGCTCATTCTGAAGAAGCTCAACGACTGGTTCGCCCGCCACGACCCTGACGCGATCATTGGCTGGAACGTTGTGCAGTTCGACTTGCGCATCCTTCACGAACACGCACGGCGTCTCGGCGTGCCGCTGAAGATCGGTCGTGGCGGCGAAGAAATGCAGTGGCGCGAGCACGGCAGCCGCAATCACTACTTCGCCTCGGCAGCGGGGCGGCTGATCATCGATGGCATCGAGTCGTTGCGTTCGGCGACCTGGAGTTTTCCCTCGTTCAGCCTGGAAAACGTCGCGCAGACCCTGCTCGGCGAAGGCAAGGCGATCAACAACCCATACCAGCGCATGGACGAGATCAACCGCATGTTCGCCGAGGACAAACCGGCGCTGGCCAAGTACAACCTCAAGGACTGCGAACTGGTCACGCGGATCTTCGCCAAGACCGAACTGCTGACGTTTTTGCTTGAACGCGCCAGCGTCACCGGTTTGCCGGCCGACCGCAGCGGCGGTTCGGTCGCCGCGTTCACCCATTTGTACATGCCGTTGATGCATCGCCAGGGCTTCGTTGCACCCAATCTGGGCACCAATCCACCGCAGGCCAGCCCCGGCGGGTTTGTCATGGATTCACGCCCGGGGCTTTACGAATCGGTGTTGGTCCTCGATTACAAAAGCCTTTACCCGTCGATCATCCGCACCTTTCTGATCGACCCGGTGGGCTTGATCGAGGGCCTGCAACACCCGGACGACGCTGACTCGGTACCAGGTTTCCGTGGCGCACGCTTCTCGCGCACCCGCCATTGCCTGCCGTCCATCGTGGCGCGGGTGGCCGAAGGGCGCGAAACCGCCAAGCGCGAACACAACGCGCCGCTGTCCCAGGCGTTAAAGATCATCATGAACGCCTTCTACGGCGTGCTCGGCTCCAGCGGTTGCCGTTTTTTCGATACCCGGCTGGCCTCGTCGATCACTTTGCGCGGCCACGAAATCATGTTGCGCACTCGCCAGTTGATCGAAGCACAGGGCCACGCCGTCATTTACGGCGACACCGATTCAACCTTCGTCTGGCTGCGCAGTCTGCACGGTCAGGATGAAGCAGCGCAGATCGGCCATGCGCTGGTCAAGTACGTCAATGATTGGTGGCGCGCGCATGTGCGCGAGCAATACGGGCTGGAAAGCGCGCTGGAATTACAGTTCGAGATTCACTACAAGCGCTTCCTGATGCCGACGATTCGCGGCGCCGAGGAGGGCAGCAAGAAGCGCTACGCCGGCCTCGTTACCCGCGCCGATGGCAGCGAAGAAATGGTCTACAAGGGCCTGGAGACCGTGCGCACCGACTGGTCGCTGCTGGCCCGGCAATTTCAGCAGGAGCTGTATGAGCGGATTTTCCAGCGCAAGCCGTATCAGGATTACGTGCGCGACTACGTGCGCAAGACCCTCGCTGGCGAGTTCGACGATCGGCTGATCTACCGCAAGCGCCTGCGCCGCACCCTCGACGACTACGAACGCAATGTGCCGCCGCACGTCCGCGCGGCGCGGCTGGCCGACGAATACAATGCCGAGCACGGGCGGCCACGGCAATATCAGAACGGCGGCTGGATCAGCTACGTCATCACCCTGGCCGGCCCGGAGCCGCTGGAGGTGCGCCGCGCCGCCATCGACTACGACCACTACATCACTCGGCAGCTGCAACCAGTGGCGGATGCGATTCTGCCGTTTGTCGACGACGACTTCTCAACCCTGATCGGTGGGCAACTGGGCCTGTTTTGAGTCGAGCAATTGCAGCGTCCATTCATCGAGAATGCCGTGGAAGTAGCGCTCCAGTGCCTGATGGAACAGGCTGTCCTCGGCGCTGAACTGGGCGAACAAAGTCATCGAAGAATGAAATTTCAGGTCATCGGGATGGCCGAAAATGTCTGCAATCGAGCGCTGCGGCACATTCAGCACCAGTTGCGTGCAAGTGCGCAGCCGCGCCCCGAGCAGCTCGTGGGCCAGATAGGCCTGGGCTTCCTCGGCTGAACCAATGGCAAAGCGCCGGGCCATCTCGCTGCCGCCCAACCCGGCGAACTGCGGGAAGACGAACCACATCCAGTGGCTGCGCTTGCGGCCCGTCTCGAGTTCACGCTGGACCCGTTCGAACACCGGGTCCTGAGCCTGGACAAAACGTTGCAGGTTGTACGGGTCGTGCAGATCTGTGCTTCTCATGGCGAAGCCCTCGCAGTCGGCAGCTCAGACCATGGCCAGTCGCTGCTTGCGTTGTGGCGCCGGAAACACCTTGTCCAGCGCCGCCAGATCCCCGGCGTCCAGTTGCAACTGCGCCGCCTCGGCATTGAGTTGCACATGCTCCGGGCGCACAGCCTTGGGAATCGCAATCACGCCGTCCTGGCGCAGGAGCCACGCCAGCGAAACCTGCGCCGGGGTGGCGTTGTGACGGCTGGCAATGTCTTGCAGGACCGGCTCGGCGAGCATCGCGCCGCCCTGGCCGATCGGGCAGTAAGCCATCAACGGCAGGCGCTGATGCTGGCACCACGGAAGCAGATCGAATTCGATGCCGCGCTCCTCGAGGTTGTACAGCACCTGATTGGTGGCGCAGGCCGAGCTGGACAGTTCTTCGAGGTCGTCGACATCGAAATTCGACACGCCCCAACGGCCGATCTTGCCGTCCTCGCGCAGGCGTTCGAAGGCTTCGACGGTTTCCTCCAGCGGATACTGACCGCGCCAGTGCAGCAGATACAGATCGATGTAGTCGGTACCGAGCCGACGCAAACTGCGCTCGCAGGCTTGCGGGATGCCCTGGCGGCTGGCGTTGTGCGGGTAGACCTTGCTGACCAGAAAGACTTGATCGCGCAGACCGGCGATGGCTTCGCCGACCACCGTTTCGGCACCGCCCTCGGCGTACATCTCGGCGGTGTCGATCAGGGTCATGCCGAGCTCGATGCCCGTGCGCAGCGCCGCCACTTCACGGCTGTGCGCCGAACGATCTTCGCCCATGCGCCAGGTGCCCTGGCCAATCACGGGAACCTGCACGCCGGCCAACTCAAGGGTACGCATTCAAACCTCCTGCCTTAAAGAGTCGATATCTTTAGTGGGCAGCAGGATAGAGCAAGGGTTCCCGGAAGGAAGGAGGAGTCAAGGATGAAACCGGTCAATCGTGGCGACGGGATCTGGTGGCGAGGGGATTTGTGGCGAGGGGATTCATCCCCGCTGGGATGCGAAGCAGCCCCAAAAACCTGCAATAGAACGCTGTCTGGTACAGCGCGTGTTGCAGGATCGGGGCTGCTTCGCATCCCAACGGGGATGAATCCCCTCGCCACAGGGGGAGCATGGCAGGTTACTTGGTGGAGAACTTCAGGATCACGCTGTGGGCGTAAGTCTGCCCCGGATCAAGCCGCGTGCTCGGGAAGTCTGGCTGGTTCGGCGAATCCGGATAGTGCTGGGTCTCGAGGGTGAATGCGCCCCAGTGTGGATAGACCTTGCCGCCCTTGCCCTTGACCGTGCCGTCGAGGAAGTTGCTGGTGTAGAACTGCACGCCCGGCTCGCTGGTGAACAGTTGCAGGACCCGTCCGGATTGCGGATCGCTGACTTCGGTGGCGAGCTTGCTGACATCGCCCTTGGTGTCCAGCGCCCAGTTGAAATCGAAGCCGCCCTGTTTCGGCTCGGCGAATTTCAGCTGCGGATGATCAGCCTTGATGTGCGTGCCGATTGCCGTCGGTTTGCTGAAGTCCATCGGCGTGCCGGCGACAGCCGCCAGCTCCCCGGTCGGGATCAGTTTGGCGGTGACTGGCGTGTAATGGCTGGAGTTGATCATGGCGACTTGCTTGAGAATATCGCCATTACCGGCGCCGGCCAGGTTGAAGTAGCTATGGTTGGTCAGGTTGAGCACGGTCGGCTTGTCGGTGCTGGCCTTGTAGTCGATGCGCAGCTCGTTGTTGTCGGTCAGGCGATAGGTGACTTCGGTGGTCAGATTGCCCGGGAAGCCCATCTCGCCGTCGGCCGAGAGGTAGGTCAGGGTTACGCCAACCGAATCCTTGTCCTTGGTTTCTTTGGCCTTCCAGACTTTCTTGTCGAAACCTTCGGGGCCGCCGTGCAGGGCGTTGGATTTGTCGTTCTGCGGCACTTGATAACGCTTGCCATCAAGTTCGAAAGCACCTTCGGCCAGGCGGTTGCCGAAACGGCCGATGGTCGCGCCGAAGTACGCGGTGCCTTTCTGATAGCCCTGCACATCGTCAAAACCCAAGACGATGTCGTCGAACTTGCCGTGCTTGTCGGCGACTTTCAGCGCTTGCAGGGTCGCGCCGTAGGTGATCACGGTGGCCTGCATGCCGTGGCTGTTGCGCAGGATGTATTGTTCGACGGGCGTGCCGTCATTGGTTTTGCCGAAGGCTTTGTGTTCGGCGGTCAGGCCCGCCGCGTTGGCGGAAAGGGTAGCGATCATCAGGGACAGTCCGAGGCCGGAGAGCAGGTGACGGGATTGAAGCATGGTTGACCTTCCTTTTTGTTGTTGTTTTCGTATTGACCGTGGGAGCTGCCGAAGGCTGCTCCTATATGTCACTAGTCATGCTATTTGAGTCGAGAAAGAAGATTTATAGCGGATTTACCGCTGTTGGCAAATATAAAGTCCGACTAATTGACATGGCGAAAAGCGCCGAAGGTCGGCTTCACCGCCGGAGCACTGCACTTTTTCGTAATCGGCGGCTCTATGCATGGCCAGGATGCGGTGACTCCCGCCGCACAGGAATGTGCCTGTCCGAGATTTCATGCCGAGTGTTTTTGCCCTGATCACCGTCGCTCACCGCCGCCCGTGCCTGCTGCTGGCCTGCCTGTTGTCGCTGTTGCTCAGCGGCTGCAGCCACCAGAACGGCAATGGATTTTTCAATCAGATACGAGAAGGGCAGCCGCAGGAATTTCTGCAGACCAGCGTCGACCGCATGGCCACCCTGGCGATGCGCGACAACCTCGACAGCCTTTACCGGCTGATGGGCAAGCTCTACCTGCGCAACCCGGAAGAACTGCGCAAATCCGGTTTCCTCACCGTCAACGCCGCCGTGAAACAGGTGCGTCTCGCTGTCGAGCAACAGCAGCCGTTGCCCGTGCTGGGCGGACGCAAGGATCTGGCGGCACTGAGCTATGCGATGAGTCCGGAATTCCTCGGCGACCGCGTCGGCGCCTTCATCTATGCGATCGGCAGCATGCTGGTTACCGCTCACGGCAATCGCACCGAGTTCTACATGACCGACGCGATCAACCCGACTTTCGTGCACAACGCCGCGCGCAACATCGAAAAAGCCATGTGGATTTTGTCGCAACGACAAAACAAGGAAGGCCAGCCGTTGCTGTTCTCCAACGAAATCTCGGAGGAGGGCAGCAACCTCAGCTTCGCCACCGAATTCAGCAAAATCGTCGCACGCCTCGACCTGCTCACGCAGATGCTCGATGAGCGCTATCGCAGGATCGGACTGAATTACGCGCAGAGCCTGCTGTTTCTGAATTTCCTGCCGGTGCAGTGAGCACGGCAGGTTTTCTGTAGCGCAAAGATCCACTGTGGGAGCGAGCCTGCTCGCGAAAGCGTTGCATCATTCAACTCATCGGTCGGCTGACACCCCCTTCGCGAGCAGGCTCGCTCCCACAGGGATCTGCGGTAAATTCGATATGGCATAACCATAGACCGCATCGATATATGTGGTTATAAGAAAAATCGCTATGCTGCGGGCCAGATTTTCCTGTCGTTTTCTGGACGTTTGAATGGAATTGGCAAATTTCGGCTTGGTGATTGCCGGGCTGGTGGTGGGGTTTATCGTAGGCATGACCGGTGTCGGCGGCGGTTCGTTGATGACGCCGATTCTGCTGTGGTTCGGCATCAACCCGGCGACGGCGGTGGGTACGGACCTGCTGTACGCCGCGATCACCAAATCCAGCGGCGTCCTCGTTCACAAAAAAAACAAGAACATCGACTGGGCGATCACCGGCTGGCTGACCCTCGGCAGCGTGCCAGCCGTGGCCATGACCCTGTGGTTCCTCAGCACCCTGCACACCGCGCCGGACGCGATGAACGCCATCATCAAGCAGGCGCTCGGCTTCGTCCTCTTCGCCACCGCCCTGGCGATTTTCTTCAAGAAACGCTTGCTCGAATTTGCCCACAAACGCGCCGGCGGCAACTACAACCCGAGCGGTTCGCGGCTTAACGTGATGACGGTGATCACCGGTCTGATTCTCGGCACCATGGTCGCCCTGACCTCGATCGGTGCCGGCGCACTGGGCACCGTCGCCTTGTTCATCCTCTACCCGCTACTGCCAACCCGCCGCCTGGTCGGCACCGAAATCGCCCACGCCGTTCCACTGACCCTCGTCGCCGGCCTCGGCCACGCAAGCATGGGCAACATGGATTGGGGCGTGCTGGGCTTCCTGCTGATGGGCTCGCTGCCGGGCATCTGGCTCGGCAGCCACCTGACCGGACGCATCTCCGACGAAGTCCTGCGCCCGTGCCTGGCGACGATGCTGGTGTTGATTGGTTACAAGTTGGCGTTCTGAGTCAGCCTGGAGAAAACAGTTCCTGTGCAGCGGCCGTAGGGGGTGCCGATGATCGCTTACGTCATGTTGCGCAAAGTTCTCCCTGACCTAAGCTTCTGACAGGGCAATGCCTTTTTGCCAGACGCCGCCGGAACAATCGCCACGATGCGCAATCAGTAGTGCGTGGATATCAAAAGGAGATGCGCATGCTCATCAGGTCCCTGACCCTGACCCTCTTGCTGGCAATCGCCGGCCCCTTGTTCGCCGCCGACAGCGATTCACCCTTGGCCGGGGACGTGGGCCGCGCCCGTCCGCTGATCGTGATTGCGCAAAGCACCGTCGACCCGGTCTGGCTGAGCTTGAAAAAGTCACTGGAAGACCCGGCCAACAAAAAGGGCGTCACCGACCGCAACATCAAGGTCTACACCATCCTCAGCATGTCCGGCCAGCTCGACGGCAAGGACATGGGCCAGCAGGACACCATGGCCCTGCTGCGCTCGCTGAAGCTCGGCGCCGGCGCTTATCCAAAAGTGTTCCTGGTGGGCAAGGACGGCGAAACTAAGCTCTCCGCCTCGGGTGACGAAGCCAAGGCATTGAGCCTGGCGAAAATCTTCGAAACCATCGACGCCATGCCCATGGCCGAAAAAGAAGCCGCCGCTGCGGCCGCCGCCGCACAAACGCCTGCCGCCACCGAGCCGGAACCGGCCAAAGGCGCGAAGGGCAGCAAACCGGCAAAACCGAGCAAACCGCCGCAGATGCCGGATGATTGATCGGTTTTTGAGAGATGTTTCATAAGCGTAAAAAAGGGGCGAGAAGATTTATCTTCTCGCCCCTTTTTTACGCTGGCATCTGGCGAATGATGTTTACTAGCACGGGCGAGAAGGGTTCGAGCTTTTGCGCTTTCGGCAGAAGTAAATCATCCAGGAGCAGGTCGAGTATTTCCTTATCCTCAATCTCCGGCAATTCGCCGGGTTGGACCCCAACCTTATAAATCAGCGCTTCAACCAAGGTTCTTCTTCTGCCGATAAGAGCGCGATTGCTCTCTTCGGTGTGGCCCAGATTCAACGTTTCTATGGCATCTTTTGCGCGTGCAGTTTTTCCCGCGACCAAGCCTGAAAGGTAAAACTTGAGTTCGGTTTCACACTCATCCATGAAAGGAGTCAGCCCCAACGGCTGCGTTCCTCGACCGTGCCCGCAATGAGGGCGATTCTCGCAACTGGCTACGATGTTGGTGAAATCCAATGTGCGGTTGTGGACGCGATTCTGAGCTTCAACATGCTCATTGTGGGAACCATCGACCGTGATGGACTGACAGCAATAAGCGCAAAGTCCGAACTGCTCGGTGACGCAAGCGGCCCTGACGGTTTGACGTTCTTCGTGCGGAAGGTCAGGGTAGGTGGCGGTCTTGTTTTTCAGCTTCCATTTCGCAAATGAGTCCGGCTCAGCTCCTTTGATTATCTTACGCACGACGCAACTCCAGCTTGCGGATCAGTAGAGCGGCTTTCGCTAGTTCGATATGACCTTCGGGGAGCTCTGAGGAAAGCTCAGCGAACAGCAATTTGGCTTTATCCAGATTTCCATCCTGTACTTCCTTCAACAGCTGATTCAGGCGCTTCTGCACGTCGCTGTTGCGGATGTCGGTGTCCATGACTTCCAGCAGTATCTGATTGGCGTCGAGTCCGTAAAGGCCGTTGTGTTCGTGGAGTTCGCCGTCATTGAGTACGTAAACCAGCACCTCCTTAGCATCGCTGATGACGAGGGGGGAGTGGGTAGTTAGTACGAACTGGCAGTTCGGGAACGTTTCGCTCAACTGACGGATCAGGCTGCGTTGCCACTTCGGATGCAGGTGCAAATCGACCTCGTCGATGAGCACGATGCCGTCACCGTGCAGTGGGTTTTCCATCGATTGATTCATCATCGCCAAACGACGAGCAATATCGCCGACGAGTGCCATTATCGATTTCTCACCTTGAGAGAGTTGGGCGACGTTTAGAGTGACGCCGTCCTTATCTATTGCCATGTGTAGTCGTGGTTTGCGTTTGACGCGCAGATTGCTAAAGCCTGGCATAAATGCGCTTATGGCTGAGCGTACCGCTATTAGTTGGCGATCTCTGGTGGATGCCCTTAACTCGGCAAGAGTCTTCCATACGTCACTGTTTGAACCGAATATTTCAGAAATTTCGGTCAGTGCGGTATCTGAAATACCTGTCTCGTTCTCACTGTCTTCGCGCTGGCGAAACCATTCGAAAAAACGGCGAAAATCAACGCCTCTATTGAGTGAGTTATCGTAACCATCGAGTTGGTCAAAGGAATGTTTGGTGCGAATTTTTAGCGGTATTTCAAGAACGGAGCGTTCAACTGGGTAGTAGGCAATCAGTGGTAGGGAAGCGCTGTCGTCGCCTAAAAGTTGAGTGCGATAGTGATCGGCTACTAAGGTAGCGTCCGCCAACACGCTATGAGACGCAGACTTTCGTCCTCTTTTGCCGCGGGCAACTGTCCAGCTAAACAAAATTTCTTTTGCCCATTCCTCAAGTGTTTCGGACTGCGCATTGCATGTGTCGATCACAGCGACGTTAATCATCGCAATAGAACTATTGTTACGAATAACATCATCAGTTATGGGACTTCCGACACCTTTTTCGGAACGGATCCTGGCGACCAGCCAGCTCAAGGATGTCGCAAGCGATTTCAAAACCGTGGTTTTGCCAGCCCCGTTGTTCCCCACCAACACTGTCACATTGGATGGATTCTTGGAGGTCGGTGCCAAGTAGATCGTCAGATCGGCGAACCGGCCGACATCGGTAAGGCTTAGGCTGAAAACTTGCAATGCGTCACCCTTAGATTCTGTCGATATGAAGTTATGCGCATTA
Source organism: Pseudomonas sp. Leaf434 (assembly GCF_001425545.1). NCBI lineage: Bacteria > Pseudomonadati > Pseudomonadota > Gammaproteobacteria > Pseudomonadales > Pseudomonadaceae > Pseudomonas > Pseudomonas sp. Leaf434. Next base: position 39,958 of record NZ_LMQZ01000009.1, read on the forward strand.
TGTCATCACCGTCCCCGGATTGAATCGATCAGTGTAGATACAACGAATTTATCCGCTAATCAAAACTCGTTGCAGGGTGTGCCTGCCGAAACGTCTGACGCCAACACCCTTCAAACCCAGTGGATTTTTCCTGCAAGACGCGGCGGCCGTGGTGAACTGGTGCGTTGTGGCGCAGGGGGATAACCTCTTTCGGCCGCTGAAAAACACAGTGGTCGGATGTGGAAGTCCGGTGATTCCCGAGCGCGCATTGCGCCTGTAGACACATGTTGGTGGTTTTTATGCCAACATTGTTTGCTTATGGCAGCTATGCGCAGGAGCACTCTCGAGTGCACCGGGTTCCTCGGGCTTCCCCGGACTTCCACACCTGCGCAAAGCTGCCACCCTCTCGTGGAAGTGAGTTCGGCAGTTTTTTCTTTAAATGTCCCGAGGATTTATTAATGAAAAAACACACTCCAAATCCCCCCGAATCCCCCATGGATTCAAGCTCCGTCGACTCCAATAACCCGCGTCTGCGCCACCCCGGCCAACCCGATCCCATCAGCCACGTTTTCACCATTCTCCCCGACATCGACACGGCGACACTGCTGAGCCATGCCTGCGAAACCCTTGCCTCACTGAACGTACTGACCACCGACCTTGCCTGTGAATTGAGCGGTGCGCAGCGCAGCCTGACGTTGTCGATCCAGCAATTGGCGGTAGTCGGAGAACTGCTGGTCAACCGCGCGCTGGACAATCTCGATTCACCCGCAACGGCGACTCAACATTGAACAGGGAGGTTCTACCATGGCGCGCTACATACCGATCACCGGGATCGACTGCAAGATTCCTTGTCTGCTGATCGACAGCGAAGCCCCCATCGACGTGTTGCACGGCACCGCGGCTTACCGCTTGCGCTGTGTGACGCAGCTGATGGAGAGCCTTTCGCTGGACGAGGGCAAGGGACACGATGCATTGCTGTTGCAGGATTTCGCCCAGGTGCTGGCGATTCCGTTGCGCGATAGCTGTGACTTGATGGATGTCATTGGCTGGCGCTTGCAGGCGCAGCTTTAAGCGCTGAAACGAAAAAGATCGCAGCCTGCGGCGGCTCCTACAGGATCGGGTTTTCACTCGGTCAATGGAGCTGCCGCAGGCTGCGATCTTTTGATCTTTATTCGGTCAACTGACTGAAAATCTCATGCGCAATCTTCACCCGTTCGATGTTCGGGTAATTCTTGTTGGCCAGAATCACGATGCCCATGTCCCGCGACGGCACGAACGCTACATACGCACCAAAGCCCCGCGTAGAACCGCTTTTGTTGAACAGCACATTGGCCGGCTCAGCTTGCGGTGGGGTCAGCCACTCGACTTTGTGAGGTTCCATGGCCATGGGGGTCGAGTTGCCGTTTTGCAGTTTTTCCAAAGTGATCGGGTAGGCGTAGCGTTCCCAGCCCAGGCCTTGGGTCATGTCGCCGACGCGGTAATAACCGATGTGGGTGTTGGCGATGGCTTGGTGCAGATCAGGCGCAAGGCTGGCCGGTTTCAGTTGTGCCTGGACGTAACGCAGCAGGTCGGCGGCGCTGGTTTTGATACCGTAGGCCTCGGCGTCAAGGGCGCCGGGGCTGACGCGCACGGGTTGGTCGGCGCTGTCGTAGCCTTGGGCGTAAAGCTTCGACTGCGCTGACGGCACGCTGAGGAAGGTGTGCTGCAAACCGAGTTTCGGCAGCAGGGATTGGGTCATTGACTGCTCGAACGGTTGGCCGAGGCTTTTCGCCGTCAGGTAGCCGAACAGGCCCAGGCTCGGGTTGGAATACAGGCGATGGCTGCCGGCGGGAAATTGCGGTTTCCACTGTTGGTAATAGCCGAGCATCTTGTCGGAAGAATCCGCCTCGGCAGGAAATTGCAGCGGCAGACCGCCAGCACTGTAGGTGCCCAGTTGCAGCACGCTGATGTTGTCGAAGGCGCTGCCCTTGAGCTCAGGCCAGAGCTGGCTGGCCTTGCTCGACAGGTCGAGTTTGCCGGTGGCCTGGGCGTAACCGGCGAGGGTGGCGGTGAAGGTTTTACTCACCGAGCCGACTTCGAAGAGGGTGTTTTCACTGACTTTTTGCCCGGTGTCTTTGGCAGCGACTCCGTAATTAAAGTAATGCACCTTGTCGTTCAGGGTGATCGCCACGGTCATCCCGGGGATGTTGTTTTGTTGCATCACTGGGGTGACGGCTTGGCTGACCAGTGCCTGCAATTGCCCATCGGTCGGCGTCGCGGCATGGCAGGCAACGCTGCCGAAGAACAGTGCGAAAGCGCTGTAGGAAAAGACCTTGCTCGGTTTGAAGGAACACATGAGTGAATCACTCTCCATGAGTGTCGTTTGTTGTATCCCGCTACACTGCGGGTGATTTTTTCATCGGGCGGCTGATCAGCGCGGTTAATTTAGGCACTTTGCCGACCTTCGACAAACGATGAAAACTCGCACGAAGCCTTAGAAAAATTTGGGACAACCCATGATTCGACCGCAACTGCCGCTCAACGCTCTGCGCGCGTTTGAAGCCTCGGCACGTCATCTGAGCTTCACCCGCGCCGCCGTCGAACTGTGCGTAACGCAGGCAGCGGTCAGCCATCAGGTCAAAAGCCTGGAAGCGCAGCTCAACCTGACCCTGTTCAAACGCCTGCCCCGTGGGCTGATGCTGACCAGTGAGGGCGAAACCTTGCTGCCGGTGCTCAGCACCTCATTCGACCACATTGCGCAGATGCTCGAGCGTCTGGCTGGTGGGCAGTATCGCGACATGTTGACGGTCGGCGCGGTGGGCACGTTTGCCGTGGGCTGGCTGTTGCCGAGGCTGGCGGACTTTCGGGCGAAATATCCGCTGATCGATTTACGCCTGTCGACCCACAACAACCGGGTCGATGTGGCGGCGGAAGGGCTGGATTACGCGATTCGGTTCGGCGCTGGCGCCTGGCATGGCATTGAGGCGACACGCTTGCTCGATGCGCCGTTGTCGGTGTTATGCGTGCCGGAGATTGCCCGGCAACTGCACGCGCCGGCGGACCTGTTGCAGCAGACCTTGCTGCGTTCCTATCGCACTGATGAATGGCCGCAGTGGTTTCAGGCGGCGGGCCTGGCGACCCAGGCTGCGCCACCGCAAAGCATCGTCTTCGACTCTTCACTGGCGATGATGGAAACGGCGTTGCAGGGCGGCGGCGTGGCGTTGGCACCACCGCTGATGTTCGCCCGGCAACTGGCGGCTGATGCGATTTGCCAGCCGTTCGCGATCGAGATCACCACCGGCAGTTACTGGCTGACGCGGTTGCAGTCGCGAGCGGAAACGGCGGCGATGAACGCGTTCAAGGCGTGGTTACTGCAAGTTTCTGCCTGACACAAACCCCCCCCTTGTGGGAGCGAGCCTGCTCGCGAAAGCGGTGCATCAGCGACAGCACTATCGACTGACCTGACGCCTTCGCGAGCAGGCTCGCTCCCACAATTGAAATCAGCGGCGCCTGCTGGATCACCGCACCAGACACGGCCGTTTGTTATCGAATTTCCACCCCGGAATCAGGAACTGCATCGCCACGCTGTCATCCCGCGCGCCGAGGCCCATGCCTTTGTACAGTTCGTGGGCCTTGGCCACTTGATCCAGATCCAGCTCCACGCCCAGTCCCGGTTTCTGCGGCACTTGCACGCAGCCGTCGACAATTTGCAGCGGTGCCTTGGTCAGGCGCTGGCCGTCCTGCCAGATCCAATGGGTGTCGATGGCCGTGATCTCGCCCGGTGCCGCAGCGGCGACGTGGGTAAACATCGCCAGAGAGATATCGAAGTGGTTGTTGGAATGCGAACCCCAGGTCAGGCCCCATTCGTGGCACATCTGCGCGACGCGCACCGAACCCTGCATGGTCCAGAAGTGCGGGTCGGCCAGCGGGATGTCCACTGACTGCAACTGAATCGCGTGGCCCATTTCGCGCCAGTCGGTGGCGATCATGTTGGTCGCGGTTTTCAGCCCGGTGGCGCGGCGGAATTCAGCCATGACTTCGCGACCGGAATAGCCGTTTTCCGCGCCGCACGGGTCTTCGGCGTAGGCGAGTACGTGATGCTGATCGCGGCATAGACGAATCGCCTCTTTCAATGACCATGCACCGTTCGGGTCGAGGGTAATCCGCGCGTCGGGGAAGCGCTCGGCCAGTGCCGTGACCGCTTCGATTTCGGCATCGCCACTGAGTACGCCGCCCTTGAGTTTGAAATCCTTGAAGCCGTACTTGGCGTGCGCCGCCTCCGCCAGACGCACGACCGCTTCGGCGGTCATGGCTTTCTCGTGGCGCACGCGGAACCAGTCGTTGTCGGCGTCCGGTTCGCTGCGGTAGGCGAGATCGGTTTCGTGTTGATCGCCGACGTAGAACAGATAACCGAGCATCTTCACTTCGTCGCGTTGCTGACCTTCACCGAGCAGCGCCGCCACCGGCACGTCCAGATGTTGGCCGAGCAGGTCGAGGAGGGCGGCTTCCAGGCCGGTGACCGCGTGAATGGTGATGCGCAGGTCGAATGTCTGCAGACCACGGCCGCCGGCATCGCGGTCGGCGAAGGTCTGGCGCACCTGATTGAGAATTTTCTGGTAAGTGCCGATCGGGCTGCCGACCACCAGGCTGCGCGCGTCTTCGAGGGTCTGGCGAATGCGCTCGCCACCGGGCACTTCGCCGACGCCGGTATGGCCGGCGTTGTCCTTGAGGATGACGATGTTGCGGGTGAAAAACGGCCCGTGGGCGCCGCTCAGGTTGAGCAGCATGCCGTCGTGACCGGCCACCGGAATGACCTGCATGTCGGTGATGATCGGAGCTTTGGCGGTGTCGTGAACAGTCATTATTGTTTTCCTTGTCGAGACGAAGTCAGGCGTGTTTCGGCGCGGCGTCGGCCACAGCCTTTTCTGCAGCGGGTTTCGGCGTGGTGCGCGCGGCGAAGACGATGATTGCGGCGATGATCGAGGTCGCGGCCAGACCATAGAGGCCGCCCTGAATCGAGCCGGTGTGTTGTTCGAGCAGGCCGAAGGTGGTTGGCGCGACGAAGCCGCCGAGGTTGCCCACCGAGTTGATCAGCGCGATTACTGCCGCCGCAATGCGTGCATCCAGATAAGCCTGGGGAATCGGCCAAAACAGCGACGAGGCGGATTTGAAACCCAGCGCCGCAAAGCAGATCGCGACGAAGGCAAAGATCGGCCCGCCAGTGGTGGACATGAACATCCCCGCTGCGGCGATCAACAGGGCGGTGGCGACCCAAGCTTGTTGATGTTTCCACTTCGCCGACAGCGAGGCGAAGGCGTACATGCCGACGATCGACAGCAACCATGGAATCGAGTTGAACAGGCCGACCTGCACGTCGCTGAGTTCGCCCATCTTCTTGATGATGCTCGGCAGCCAGAAGGTCGCGGCGTAGATAGTCAGTTGAATGAAGAAGTAGATCAGGCAGAACAGAATGATCTGCCGGTCCTTGAGCAGTTTGCCCAGCGACGGCCGGATCGGCGTCGCGGCTTCGCGGGCCTTTTGCTCGTCGTCGATGGCGCTGACCAGTGCATCCTGTTCGGCGCGGCTCAGCCATTTCGCGTCGTGGGGTTTGGCGTCCAGCCAGAACCAGACGAAGACGCACAGGCACACCGAGAACATCCCCTCGATGAAGTACATCCACTGCCAGCCGTGCATGCCCAGTCCGTTGATCTGCAGGAGCAGGCCGGACAGCGGACCGGAGATCAGCGAGGCCACGGCCGAGCCGCTGAGGAAGATCGCGATCGCCTTGCCGCGCTCGACGCCAGGCAGCCAACGGGTGAAGTAATAAATCACCCCGGGAAAGAACCCGGCCTCGGCGACACCGAGCAGGAAACGCAGGATATAGAAGTGGGTTTCGTTCTGGATGAAGGCCATGCAGGCCGCGACTATGCCCCAGGTGAACATGATGCGGGTCAGCCAGATGCGTGCGCCGACTTTCTGCAAAAGCATGTTGGACGGCACTTCGAACAGCGCGTAACCGATAAAGAACAGCCCGGCGCCGAAGCCATAGGCGGCAGCACCAATGCCCAGATCGGTTTCCATGTGGGTGCGGACGAAGCCGATGTTCACCCGGTCAATGTAATTGACGATGAACATGATCACGAAGAGCGGCAGGACATGGCGTTTGACTTTGGATATGGCAGAGGCGAGCGTCGGATCGACGCTGTCCTGCATCCCGGAGATGGAGGTTTTCACTGATGTTTCTCCCACTGATTATTTTTATGCGGGTAGGACTGGGTGCTGCGTTGTTGCTAGACATCATACAACTGTAATTTTTTGTCCTACAAGTGGGGAGGGCGATCAAATTCTTCTGATTGTTCGGTTTTTTATGCGAAAACCGGATTCTAGCTCGTATTCATTGAACATTTCGCCAGTCGAGCGCAGCGCCTTTTTGAGATATGAATGATGATGCGTGATGGCTGGCTATCGAAAATATTCGAGGTAATGGAGTGTTGTCATACAAGCTGACGACCCATCGACCGCTAAAATCCATCTCAACCGTCATCCCGCAGTGCTACGATCGGCAAGCCCCGATCACCGGAACCGATCATGCAAGAAGACCTCGACGCGCCCGCGCGCAAACGCACGCACAACCTCGCTCATGACCTGGTGGAAAAGCTCACCCAGAGCATCCTGCTCGGACAACTGTCGCCCGGTGACAAGCTGCCTTCGGAGAACTCCATCGTGCAGGAGCACGGGGTCAGCCGCACGGTGGTGCGCGAGGCGATCTCCAAGTTGCAGGCCTCGGGGCTGGTGGAGACGCGCCATGGCATCGGCACTTTCGTCATCGAGCGTGCAGCGGAGCAGGGCCTGCGCCTGAACGTCGATACGGCGCTCGGCGTGCGCAGCATTCTCGAATTGCGCATGGGCCTGGAGACGCAAGCGGCGGCGCTGGCGGCGCAGCGGCGCAGTGAGCAGCAGGTGCAGCAGATGCGTCAGGCGCTGGATGACTATCAACGGCTGCTGGCGAACAACGACAGCTGCGTGGAGGCCGATCGGCGTTTTCATCTGCTGATCGCCGAGGCCACCGGCAACGCTTGTTTCAGCGAGATCATGCAGCACCTGGGCAGTGCGATGATCCCGCGCAATCGCCTGAATGCCGCCGAGCGCGGCGCGGCGGATCTGAGCAAGCTCGGCCACTTGGCCAATCTGGAACACGAGGCGATTCTGAATGCGATCAAGCGTCAGGACGCCGATGCCGCCCGTGCCGCGATGTGGTTGCACCTGACCAACAGTCGCGATCGCTTTACCGCCCAAGGCTGATGCCGCTGGTCTGATCTACCGCACGCCCTTAGCACCCGCGCTTCCAAGTAATAGGCCCCGGATAATCCGGGCCAGTATTGTGAGGTGCAGCATGGCTGATGACTCGCTTGTTCCCCGTGGCATGGCGCCCACCGGGCAGACCCGCCCTGTATCCGGCACTGACGAGCCGACCCTGAGCGATCACGACGCACCGCCGGGCATGGATCCGGGCCGCGACCCATTGAGCGATGCCGACCGGCCGGATGACTGGAAGGATCCGCCGGATGACGACAATGTACCGCCGGCGGACGAGCCGACGCCGTTGTCGGATGATTTGCGCTGAGGTCTGGATTATTCATTGAGTGGGCCGGCCTCTTCGCGAGCAGGCTCGCTCTCACAGTGGATGACACAAACTCCCTGTGGGAGCGAGCCTGCTCGCGAAGACGGCATCGGCTTCGCAGCAAATTACGGCCATGCTGCGAGTGCCAGACAAGATCGCCAGTCAACCAACACGCAAATCCCGCATCAACAACCCAAAGCGCAAATCCACCGCATCCGGAATCGGCACGTACACCGTATGCCCGTCCCCCGGCGCCACTTCGATCGCTTGCCCGCTGACACTCTGCAACTCATGCAGATCAAAATGGAAATTGCCCTTGGGCGTCATCAGTTCCAGATGATCGCCCACGGCAAAACGATTCTTCACTTTTACTTCGGCCAGGCGATCCCGGCGCTCGCCGGTCAGCTCGCCAACGAACTGCTGCCGCTCCGACACCGAACTGCCGTGTTGATAATTCTGATATTCGTCGTGCACATGTCGGCGCAGAAAACCTTCGGTGTAGCCGCGCTGGGCCAGCGATTCCAGATCCAGCATCAGGCTGCGATCGAACTCGCGCCCGGCCACGGCATCATCGATCGCCCGGCGATATACCTGGGTGGTGCGTGCGCAGTAGAAATGCGATTTGGTCCGGCCTTCGATTTTCAAGGAGTGCACGCCCATGCGCGTCAGCCGCTCGACATGCTGCACCGCGCGCAGGTCCTTGGCGTTCATGATGTAGGTGCCGTGTTCGTCTTCGAACGCCGGCATCAATTCGTCGGGGCGATTGGCTTCCTGGAGCAGGAAGACTTGATCGGTCGGTGCGCCGAGACCCAGCGTCGGCTCGGGTTCAAAGGTCTGGACGATCTCGCCGAGCTGGTTTTCCGTCGCTTCTTGCGCCGTGTACTTCCAGCGGCAGGCGTTGGTGCAGGTGCCCTGATTGGCATCGCGCTTGTTCATGTAACCGGAAAGCAGGCAGCGCCCGGAATAGGCCATGCACAGCGCGCCGTGCACGAACACTTCCAGCTCCATGCCCGGCACCTGCTCGCGGATTTCACCGATTTCTTCGAGCGAGAGTTCGCGCGACAGGATGATCCGGCTCAGCCCCTGTTGCTGCCAGAACTCGACGCTCGCCCAATTCACCGTGTTGGCCTGCACCGACAGGTGAATCGGCATTTGCGGAAAATGCCGGCGCACCAGCATGATCAGGCCCGGGTCGGACATGATCAGCGCATCCGGGGCCATCTCGATCACTGGCGCCAGATCTTTGAGAAACGTCTTCAGCTTGGCGTTGTGCGGGGCGATGTTGACCACGACGTAGAAGCGCTTGCCCTGCGCCTGCGCCTCACGGATGCCCAGCGCCAGGTTGGCATGATCGAACTCGTTGTTGCGCACCCGCAGGCTGTAGCGCGGCTGGCCGGCGTAGACCGCATCGGCGCCGTAGGCGAAGGCGTAGCGCATGTTTTTCAGGGTGCCGGCGGGGGCGAGAAGCTCGGGGGCGATGAGAGTTGGCATTTGGATGTCGGTCGCAAAAGCCGCGCAGGGTAGGGCAGCTGTTGCGAGGGTTCATTGATCTGGATCTATGCTCCATGAATAAACATGGCACTCGCGCGCTCGGCGGCTGACTAAGTGGGGCGGGCGTGCGTGACGCCTGACTGACATGGACCGGATATGAACGAAAAGAGTCTGCAATTCAAATCCCTGACAGTGCTGCTGGTGCTGGTCACGGTGGCCTTTATCTGGATTCTGCTGCCGTTCTACGGCGCGGTATTCTGGGCTGTCATCCTCGGCATTCTGTTTGCGCCGGTACAGCGCAGGTTGCAGCAGAAGTTCGGCTGGCAACGCAACGTGACGTCGCTGTGCACCTTGAGCCTGTGCCTGGTGGTCGCGATTCTACCGGTGATCATCGTCAGCATCCTGCTGGTGCAGGAAGGCGCGACTGTCTACAAGAACATCGAAAGTGGCGAGCTGGACATCGCTGCGTATCTGGCGCAGTTCAAGCACAGCCTGCCGCCGTACTTTCAGCACTTGCTCGACCGCTTTGGCATGGGCGAACTCGACAGCTTGCGCGAGAAGATCGTCAAAGCGGCGATGCAGGGCAGCCAGGCGCTGGCGACTCAGGCGTTCAGTTTCGGTCAGGGCACGTTCGAATTCGTGGTGAGCTTTTTCATCATGCTGTATCTGCTGTTTTTCTTTCTGCGTGACGGCCCCGAGCTGGCGCGCAAGATGCGCACTGCCGTGCCGCTGGAAGAAAACCACAAGCGCCGCCTGCAACTGAAGTTCAACCGCGTGGTGCGCGCGACAGTCAAAGGCAACGTGGTGGTGGCCGTGACCCAAGGTGCGCTGGGCGGGCTGATTTTCTGGTTTCTCGACATTCCCAGCGCATTGCTCTGGGCGGTACTGATGGCGTTTCTGTCGCTGTTGCCAGCGGTGGGCGCGGGGATTGTCTGGGCGCCGGTGGCGGTGTACTTCCTGCTCAGCGGCATGATCTGGCAGGGTGTGGTGCTGGGCTTGTTCGGGGTATTCGTGATCGGCCTGGTCGATAACGTGCTGCGCCCGATTCTGGTGGGCAAGGATACGAAGATGCCCGATTACCTGATTCTGGTTTCCACCCTCGGCGGCCTCGCGGTCTTCGGCCTCAACGGCTTTGTGATCGGGCCGCTGATTGCCGCATTGTTCCTGTCGAGCTGGGCGCTGTTCGTCGAGACCAAGCCCAAGGTGCAACTGCCTTAAGCATGAAATGTGCTGCTGGCGACCTGTTGCGACAAGGCCTGCGCTGCTGGTAACGAGGTGAGCGGGCCGCTGATCGGCTCGCCATCGCGCACCAGATACCAGCAAGCGAGCAAACCGGATGCACGCAGCGAAGCGGGAACTGCGCTGCCGATGACCGACATGATTTGAACCTGTGCCATGGGAAAACCTCCATCAAACTGATGGGGCTACCTTAGGGATTTGCCGGCACGACGGACAATCAACGCTTTCGATAGTGGTCATTGATGCCAGTGAGGTCTGGCGTCATTCGACCACTTGATCGAGCATGTGCATGACTTCGCGCTCATTGAGCAGGCCCTTGTGCACGAGGTTTTCGGCGAGCAGGGACAGCAGCTTGGCGCAGCGATGGCCTTCCAGGTGCTTGAGCTCGGTGAGCGCGCTGTACACCTTGTTCGAGGTGCACAGACCGACGATGCGGTGCGGGTTTTGTGTGGGCATACAGTCGTCCTTGTTGTTATCGATCTGTTGTTTGCGGACGGATTCAGATTGCGGTTCCGTCATGACAAAGCGGTGACCGTTTGATGAAAAAAGCCCGACGGTCGATTCCATCATGCCGACTTTAGCTGCTCAAACTGTTCTCACAGCGACCTTGGCGAGATTTTTTCAGACGTTGGCCGACCAGTGGTCATAAAAAAGCCCCGCTTGAAAACGGGGCTCTGTGTTGCGCTTACCAGCGTGGACCGCCGTAGTAGCCATGCGGGCCGCCGTAGTAGCCGTGGGGGCGACCGTAATAACCACGAGGCGGGCCGTAATAGACGGGGGCCGGCTGCACGTAGACCGGTTGTTGTACATACACCGGCGCCGGCTGGTAATAGACCGGTGGCGGCGGTTGCTGCACGTAGACCGGTTGCGGCTGTACATAAACCGGCTGCTGCTGCACGTACACCGGCCGATCCTGGTTGATCAGTGCCGAGCCGATGATGGCCGAGCCGACGATCGCGCCAAACACTGCAGGGCCCTGCCAGCCATGGCCACCACCCGCTTCAGCCTGGCCGGTGACGGCAAGTGCGCCAATCAACAAAGCCATGATGGGAAGTTTACGAATCATGATAAGTCCTCGGTTCTTCGACCCGGCGCCGCGGCCTGAATCAGGCCCACAGTTGTCGCGGGGATACAGCTAAGACAGCAAATTTGCGAAATTCAGCACAGCCGCTGGGTAAATTTTGTGTAAGGTCTGTACCGGCTTCTTTACCCGGCTACGCGGCGCCACAAACAAGCCCAAATGATGATTCAGAACCCGGTGGGCTGGCCAATCCCGTCCATCCGAAAGTGCGTTTGAAGGAGAAGTTTCATGCAGATGAACCCGAACAAAGACACCCAATTGTGCATGTCCCTGTCCGGGCGGCCGGGGAATTTCGGTCTGCGTTTTCACAACCATTTGTATGAACAGCTGGGCCTGAACTTCTACTACAAGGCGTTCAGCAGCCAGGACCTGACCGGCGCGGTCGGCGGCATCCGGGCACTGGGCATTCGTGGCTGCGGCGTGTCGATGCCGTTCAAGGAAGCCTGCATTGCGCTGGTCGATGAGCTGGATGCGTCGGCGGCGGCGATCCAGTCGATCAACACCATCGTCAACACTGGCGGCCACCTCAAGGCCTACAACACCGATTACATCGCCGTCGCGCAATTGCTGGAGAGCCACGCGGTGCCGAAGGATTCCACCTTCGCCCTGCGTGGCAGCGGCGGAATGGCCAAAGCGGTGGCCAGCGCCCTGCGCGATGGTGGCTACAAGAACGGTTTGATTGTCGCCCGTAACGAGCGGGCCGGCCGCGCCCTGGCGGATTCGCTGGGTTATCGCTGGCAGGCCGAGCTGGGTGACGAGCGCCCTCAGATGCTGATCAATGTCACCCCGGTAGGCATGGACGGCGGGCCGGAGGCGGGGCAACTGGCGTTCGATCCTGAAGTGATCAAAGCGGCTGAGACTGTATTCGACGTGGTGGCGATCCCTTCGGAGACGCCGCTGATTGTGCGGGCGCGGGCCGAGGGCAAGCGAGTGATTACCGGGCTTGAGGTGATTGCGATTCAGGCGCTGGAGCAATTTGTCCTGTACACCGGGGTGCGCCCGAATGAGGCGCAGTTTGCGGCGGCGGTGGATTTTGCGCGTAGCTGATTGATCTTTTAGTGGCTGGGCTGGCCTCTTCGCGAGCAGGCTCGCTCCCACAGGTTGAGCTGGAATGCGATTGAATGTGGGAGCGAGCCTGCTCGCGAAGGCGGCGCTGCGGTTCTGGATCACTATCTATAATCCTCGCCAGCACGCACAGATGTGCCCACCACAAAAACCATAACCGAGGCCGCCCATGCATCCGCCCATCCTCAATCTCAACGAGGTCGAACTCGAAGCCCTTCCCGAAGCCCTGGCCCCTGAAGGCGACACCGCCGGGCGTTATCAGCAGCGTATCGCGCGGATCGGTCAGCAACTGGGTGCGCAGAAACTCGGTTATCGCCTGTATGCGCTGCCAGCGGGCATGCGCGGCAGTCCGTTCCACAGCCATCGGGTCAATGAGGAGATGTTCTACGTGGTGGCCGGGGAGGGCGAGGTACGCCTGGGAGGCGAGCGTTTTCCGATCCGCGCCGGTGATGTGATCGCCTGCCCACCGGGCGGACCGGAGAAGGCACATCAGATCATCAATACCAGCGCGGGCGAACTGCGTTATCTGGCGGTGAGCACTCAGCAGCAGCCGGAGATCTGCGAGTATCCGGACTCGAACAAGTATGCGGTGATGGATAATTTCGCGGTGGATGCCGACGGCAATGCCTCGGGTTTTGTCGCTGTCGCGCGGCAGGTGGATGGGGTGGATTATTGGGACGGGGAATAAAATCTGAAATTTGCGGATGCCCCCCTGTGGGAGCGAGCCTGTTCGCGAAGGCGGCGGGTCATTCAACATCGTGGTGACTGACACTGCGCTTTCGCGAGCAGGCTCGCTCTCACAAGGGCTTTGCGGTGGTTATTCGAGGCGGGCCAGGCGTTCTTCCAGTGCGGCGATCCGCGCTTCCAGTTCTTCGATACGCTCCAGGGAAACACCAGCGCTCGAGCGCTCCCCAGGATTTTGCCGCGCCGCCAATATCGCCTCGATATCCGCCGGATCGCCCAAGGCGTGGGTGTAGCGATCCTCACGCTGCCCGGCCTGACGCGGAATCAATACCGCCAGACCGCGTGCGATCAGCCGTTCAAGCTGATGAACCACCTGCTCGGCGTCCTCGAACTCGTGCATGCGTCCGCTGCGGGTCAGCAGTTCGTTGACGGTCTGCGGACCGCGCAGAAACATCAAACCCGTCAGAATCACCTGTGCTGGCACCAGTTCCAGCGCCTTGTCGACCTTGTGCTCCCAGCGGTCGGCACGGCTGCCCATCACCAGCCGGGTGAAACCTCGACCTTCCAGCGCCCGCAGGCTCTGCCCGACCTGACCCTGATTGAGGTTCATCACCGGCTCGCGACTGGTTTTCTGATTGCAGGCCAGCACCAGCGCGTTGAGGGTCAGCGGATAGGTTTCCGGGCTGGTGGCCTGTTTTTCGATCAGCGCACCGAGAATGCGGATTTCCGTGGCATTTAACCGTGGCTGTTCGGAGGTGGATTCTTGTTCGTTGCTCATCGCGCGTTCCCTCTGCAGTCGAAGCCGCCTAGCCTAATCCTTGCCAAACAAAAGGCAAGCCGTGTGCTCATCAAGCATGGCTATAATCGCCACCACGTATTACCCAGCCATCACATGAGACTGCCATGACCATTTCACTGTACGCCGCATCCGTCCCGGTTTTTCAACAAATGCTCAACGCCCTGAGCGATGTGCTGAAAAAGGCCGAAGCCCACGCCAGCGCGAAAAACATCGACCAGAGCGTCTTCCTGCAAGCGCGTCTGTACCCGGACATGTTCCCGCTGGTGCGTCAGGTGCAGATCGCCGTGGATTTCGCCAAAGGCGTGTCGGCGCGTCTGGCCGAAGTCGAACTGCCGAAGTACGACGACACTGAAACTACCTTTGCCGAACTGCAAGCGCTGATCACCAAGGTTCTGGCCTTCATTGGCGAGATCAAGCCAGAGCAGATCGACGGCAAGGAAGGCATCGAAATCGTGACCCGTCCGGGCACGCCGAAGGAGAAGCGCTTCAGTGGTCAGGCGTATCTGCTGACTTACGGCTTGCCGCAGTTCTTCTTCCACGTCACCACCACCTACGCGCTGCTGCGTCATAACGGCGTTGAAGTGGGCAAGCGCGATTACATGGGCGCGTTCTAAACGCCCGGATACGAAAAGCCCGCCAAGGTTCGCGCCTTGGCGGGCTTTTGTTTTTCTGTGGGAGCGAGCCTGCTCGCGAATGCGGCGTATCAGGCGATATTAATACTGAATGTCTCGCCCCTTTCGCGAGCAGGCTCGCTCCCACAAGGTAAGGCGGTTACGCCGTACGCTGAGCCTTCTCTTCTTCGCCCAGGCAAGCCGCCGCTGTAAACAGCACGTCAGTCGACGAGTTCAGCGCGGTCTCCGCCGAATCCTGCAGCACGCCAATAATGAAGCCCACCGCCACGACCTGCATGGCGATCTCGCTCGGGATGCCGAACAGGCTGCACGCCAGCGGAATCAGCAGCAGCGAACCACCGGCCACACCGGACGCGCCGCAGGCGCAAATGGCTGCGACGACGCTGAGCAGGATTGCGGTCGGAATGTCCACAGCGATGCCCAAGGTGTGCACCGCCGCCAGGGTCAGCACGGTAATGGTGATCGCCGCACCGGCCATGTTGATGGTCGCACCCAGCGGGATCGATACCGAGTAGGTGTCTTCGTGCAGGCCCAGGCGCTTGCTCAATTCCAGGTTGACCGGAATGTTCGCCGCCGAGCTGCGGGTGAAGAACGCGGTAATGCCGCTTTCACGCAGGCACATCAGGGTCAGCGGGTACGGATTGCGGCGCAGCTTCCAGAACACGATCAGCGGGTTCATCACCAGCGCGACGAACAGCATGCAGCCCAGCAGCACTGCCAGCAGGTGCGCATAGCCGAGCAGCGCGCCGAAACCGGAGGTGGCCAGTGTCGACGCGACCAGGCCAAAGATGCCCAGCGGCGCGAAGCGAATGACCACGCGGACGATCACGGTGACGCCATTGGACAAGTCACCCAGTACCTCGCGGGTGGTGTCGCCGGCATGCCGGATGGCAATGCCCATGCCGATCGCCCAGGCCAGAATGCCGATGAAGTTGGCATTCATCAGCGCGCTGACCGGGTTATCGACGACGCTCAGCAACAGGCTTTGCAGGACTTCGCCGATGCCGCCAGGCGCAGTCACGGCAACGTTTTCGGTCGATAGCACCAGATTCGACGGGAACGCCATGCTGGCGACCACGGCCACCACCGCAGCGCTGAATGTGCCCAGCAGGTACAGGAACAGGATCGGCCGGATGTGGGTTTCCTGGCCGTGCTTGTGGTTGGCGATCGAGGCCATCACCAGCACGAACACCAGAATCGGCGCCACGGCTTTCAACGCCGAGACAAACACTTTGCCGATGAACGCGGTGGACTTCGCCAGCTCCGGTGCAATCAGGGCCAGGGCAATACCGGCGATCAGACCAATGACGATCTGGCTGACCAGACTCAGGCGTTTCAGGCGTTGCAGTAACGAAGGGGATGAAGCGGTCATAGCGGCATCTCTGTTTTTTATAGGGTGCGAAGCGTCGTGGGCAGTCACGAAACGCCTGTCGAAGTGACATCAACGCCGCCAAACGGCACGTTGAACAGCTGTACGATTTTCAGGGCGCGGACTTTATCACAGCGTAGGCGTGAACCTTCAGGCCTGTGACGATCTGCCACCGGATCGGCCCGGCAGATCGGCAGTTTTGGGCAACTCAGTGCGGACGCAGTCTGTTAAGCTTCGCCATCCTCATTTTCAAGTTCTGCCAGCGGGCCTCCGGGTCATCGCTGGTGTCGTCGTTTTGCTGGAGTTGCGCATGCTGTTGCCTATTCTTCTGTTGTCCGCCGCCGGGTTCACGGTGCTGACCACGGAATTCGTCATTGTCGGCCTGTTGCCGGCGATCGCCCGAGACCTCGAAGTCAGCATCCCGCAAGCCGGGCTGCTGGTGACCTTGTTCGCCTTTACCGTGGCGCTGTTCGGCCCATTCCTGACCGCGTATTTCGCCCGTTTCGAACGGCGCAAACTGTTCATCAGCATTCTGATCATGTTCGGTCTGGCCAATACCGTTGCAGCGTTGGCGCCGAATATCTGGGTGATGGCCATCGCGCGCTTGATTCCAGCGTTGGGTTTGCCGGTGTTCTGGGCTTTGGCCAGTGAGACGGCGGTGGACATCGTCGGCCCGGATTTCGCCGGCCGCGCCATCGCCAAGATCGGCTTCGGTATTGTCTGCGCCACGGTGTTTGGCATTCCGGTCGGCACGCTGATTTCCGATGCGTTCGGCTGGCGCAGCGCATTCGGCATTCTGGCGTTGATCGCGTTTGCCAAAGCCTTGCTGCTGTTTGTCTATCTGCCGAAAACCAGTCTGCACCAGCATCAGGTCAGCTTCCGTTCGCAGTTCAAGATCCTGCGCAGCCCGCTGATGCTCGGCCATATCTTGTTGTCGATTCTGGTGTTCAGCGGCATGTTCACCGCTTACACCTACCTTGCCGACATCCTCGAACGACTTGCCGGATTCAACGGCACCGTGGTCGGCTGGTGCCTGATGGCGTTTGGCGCAGTCGGGCTGATCGGCAACTCGCTTGGCGGGCGTGCGGTGGATCGGCATCCGCTGGGGGCGTCGGTGTTGTTCTGTGCGTTCATGATCGCGGGCATGGTCTCGCTGGTGCCGAACATTCATTCGCCAGTCGGCCTGGCGGTGGCGATGGGCATTTGGGGCGTGACCCAGGCGGCGTTGTTCCTGGTCAGCCATGTGCGCCTGATGAAAGCCGCGCCGGAAGCGCCGGCCTTCGCCGCGTCGCTGAACATCGCCGGGGCCAATCTCGGCATCGGCCTGGGCGCGATGGTCGGCGGCCGGGTGATCGACAGTGCCGGGCTGGGCTTTCTCGGCTTTGCCGCTGCCGGCTTCATTTTGCTTTCGGTGTTCCTCGCCATGGTGCTGATGACGCTGAAGCCGCGTGAAGTCTGCGCTTCATAACCCGGTAAACAGCTCGCGTCGGGCGCCCTCGGTAATCGCTACGATGCCAGGGTGCTTGACCTTGCGCTCCACCGAGATGGCATAGAACGACTCGCTCACGGCGTCGGTCTGGCCGATCAACTCGACGCCGTACTGGCGCTTCACTTCCTCGGCAATCACGCTCGGGCCAATAAAAATCCCGCTGCCGGATTGGCCGAAGGCCTGCATCAAAGCACTGTCATCGAACTCGCCGACAATCTGCGGCTGGATCTGCTGTTCGGCGAACCAGCGCTGCAAACGGCTGCGCACCACGGTTTCCGCGCCGGGAATCAGCAACGGTGCGCCGTGCAGGCTGCGCGGGAAATCCTGGCCATACTGCGCGGCAAGTTCGGCGGTGGCAAAGAAGCTGATCCCGCACTCACCGAGCTTCTGGCTGTAGCCTTTGATGTCCAGATGCGAAGGCATCGGGCTGTCGGAAATCACCAGATCCAGACGCTGGATGGCCAGATCAGCGAGCAGACGTTCGAGTTTGTCTTCGCGACAGGTGATGCGCAGCGGCTCGCTCAATTCCATGGTCGGCGCGATCAGGCGATAAACAATGGATTTGGGCACCACGTCGGCCACGCCGACGCGAAAGAGGATCTGCTGCTCGTTGGGCTGCGCTCGCAGCATCAGCTCCAGCTCGCCGCCCAGTTGAAACATCTGCTCGGCGTAGGGCAGGGCCTGGCGCCCGGCTTCCGTGAGCTCCAGCTGTCGGCCAACCCGGCGAAACAATTCCACGCCATAGGTTTGTTCGAGCAGTGAAATCTGTCCGCTGATCGTCTGTGGCGTCAGGTTCAGCTGCTCGCACGCCCGGACGATGCTGCCGGTTTTGGCTACAACCCAGAAGTAATGCAGTTGTCGGTAATTGAGCATAGTGATGGCCACTTCGTGAAAACCGAAGTATAGCCGCTAAAAATACGAATTTTCCTGAAGTGTTCATCTCCCTAGAATGCCCAGCCATCGACGGCCGGTGTGTGCGCCTGTCTGTTCATTCGAAGGAAACCTTATGAAATACACATTTCCCGCAGTGATGTTTGCGTCTTTACTGGTTCTGGCCGGTTGTGATCAGGCGGAAAAAAGCGCCCAGCAACTGATGGGCGCGGCGGCTGAAACCGCCAAACAAGCAATCGACGACACCCATAAAGCCGCCGAGCAAGCGCTCAGTGATGCCACCGGTGGTTTGATCGAGAAAAAAGAAACGCCGGAAAAACAGGCGGAAGAATCCGAATCTTCCTCCAAGACCATCTAAACCGTCTTACACAGAGTCAGGACTGACCCATGGAATATCTGTTAGAACTCGCCGCCAGCCCCACCGCTTGGGTTGCTTTGGCCACACTGGTGGTAATGGAAATCGTGCTCGGCATCGATAACCTGATCTTTATTTCGATCCTGACCAACAAATTGCCCGAACAGCATCGGCAGAAGGCGCGTCGTATCGGTATCGGCATGGCCCTGATTCTGCGTCTGGCCCTGTTGAGCACCATCGCGTTCATCGTGCAGTTGACCGAGCCTGTGATCGAAATCCTTGGTCAGGCGTTCTCCTGGAAGGACATGATCCTGATCGCCGGTGGCCTGTTCCTGGTGTGGAAAGCCACGACCGAGATCCATCACAGCATGGACCCGTCGCCGGAAGACCCGAAGACCGCGACTTCGACCGTAACCCTGGGTTTTGCCGCGGCCATCGGTCAGATCCTGATGCTCGACATGGTGTTCTCGATCGACAGCATCATTACCGCTGTCGGCATGACCGAACACTTGCCGATCATGATCATCGCGGTGGTGGTGTCGGTGCTGGTGATGCTGCTGGCGGCTGATCCGCTGGCCAAGTTCATCAACGACAACCCGACCGTGGTCATGCTGGCGCTGGGCTTCCTGATCATGATCGGCATGACGCTGATCGCCGAAGGCTTCGGCGCCCATGTTCCGAAAGGTTATGTGTACGCGGCCATGGCGTTCTCGGCCGGTATCGAAGTGTTGAACATGCTGTCGCGCCGGGCGAAGCAGAAGAAGGTTGTTCAGCAGGCGTAATCGCTGAGAACACAAAAAACCGCCTGGGCTGTTGAGCTCAGGCGGTTTTTTTTCGCTTTGATGTTGGGGGTGTGGTTTAGAGCTTGCCCCTCATCGGAACGCCGCCCGCCCAGCCCTCTCCCGAGGGAGAGGGGGCCGGTCAGTTCCCTCTCCCTCCGGGAGAGGGCCAGGGTGAGGGGCTCTTGATCTTCAATGCGCAGCAGCGTGCCGCACTGGATGCTTCTCTGTTTTCTCAACCGGCATCGTCTGCACCGGATGATGCCGCCGCGAAATCCGCAGCACACCCCACAACATGGCAGTCGCCACGGCCAGCCAGCCGGCTATCAACATCACAATGGTCATGGTCAGGCTCATTGGTGCCTCCTCTTCGCCCTGCATCGGGCGCTCGCTTTTCGCAATTCGCTCTATTTCAGTGACAGTCTAGTCAATGGGGTGTTTCAAGCTATTGACCAAAGGTCGTTAGTGACCAATCAGTTTGCTCTATGCAATCGCCCGCTCTGCGGTTTAAGGCTATACCGCAGGCGGGTGCGGCTCTATGATCGCTGGCGTTGCCGGAACACGATGACCGGCGTCTGGAAGAGAGTGATTGATGGTTCAGGTATTTTCTCGAGTGCGTGGAGCGTTGCTTGCCGGCGCTTGCGCGGTGTTGCTGAGCGGATGTGCGGGCAACGTAGCGCCAGAAGTCAAACGCTTGCCAGAGCGAGTTGAACTCAGCGGCACCTTCTATCGTGGCGAAGCCAACCAGAGTGGGCCACAGGTGCTGGCCAGTCTGCTGTCGCAACAAGGCATCGTCATCACCCCGGGCCTTCTGGAAAAACCGCTGCACTTGCCGGGGGCTGAGGACAAGCTGCAGCAGAACATGCAGAACCTCGCCCGCGAATATGGCCTGGTGGTTTATCCGCTCGACAGCCAGCTGCCAGCCTTGCTGACCCAGGTCGCGGCGGGCTACCCGGTCATGGTGCGTTTCAGTGAAGGTTCGGCATTCTGGGCCGAGCCGCGTTACGCGATCCTGTCCGGCTACGACCGCAACAAACAGAAGGTCCTGCTGCGCGCCGGCATGAATCGTCGGCAGTTGATGGATTTCGGCAGCTTTCAAGCAGCGCTCGAAAAGGCCGGTGGCTGGGCGATCCTGATTCAGAAACCGTCGCAGATCCCGGCAGCCGTCGACCGCTCCCGTTGGCTGAAAGCCGCCGATGAACTGGCGCAGGCCGGTGAAGAAAACGCTGCGGCGCAGGCGCGAAAGGCTCTGGCGGCGCAATAAACCTCCGTTCGTCATCTGCCGGGCACGACTGCGCCGGGCCGGCCTCTGAAGATTAATGCCCGTGCTTCGCGGGTGAATCAAGGAGGCAACATGGCAGATTCCCAAACCCCGAAAGGCCCACACTCGTCCGAACATTCCTCGGGCGATGATCTGGGCTTCGATCCGGATTCGCCGGACCTCGAGGATCCGCAAGTTGATCCGGTCGGTCCGGCTAAGGCCCCGCAGGATGTCGAGCCCGGTGAAGATCCGAAGAAACCGGCCAAGCCCTATGATCCGTTAGCCGATCTGAAACCTTGATGTGAGGTGCGTATGAGTACCGATTCAAGCTTCGATGACCACAAACCTGACAGCGTACCGACCACGCCGGAGCCGGAGGTTGATCCGGTGCTGGACCCGGACAGCCCGATGCGCGACCCGATGGCGCGGCCAAATGTGCTGACGCCGGACGTTTCGCCAGAGCCGAGCTCGGGCGATGGCATTCCTGATGACGACAAGATGCCACTGCCCAACGACTGACGCGCAGACGAAAAAAAGCCCCGAACATTCGGGGCTTCTTCATGATTGCCGGATCTACTTTGCCGCTTCGACCACGCCGCTCTGACGGCTCTTGAGGTTCTTGTCGGCTTTGTATTGCTGTGCCACGGCAGGCACGTTGGCGCTGCGCCCGGTTTCCACCCAGCTGCGGATACGGCTGGCGTCGGCAAAATGCGTGTATTTGCCGAACGCATCGAGAATCACCAGGGCGACCGGACGGTTGCCCATCTTCGTCACCAGCACCAGGCAATGGCCGGCCGGGTTGGTAAAACCGGTCTTGGTAATCTTGATGTCCCAATCGGCCTTATTGACCAAGTGGTCGGTATTGCGGAAGCCCAAGGTGTAGTTGGGCTTGCGGAACGCCACGGTCTTTTCCTTGGTGGTGGTCAGTTGCACCAGAAGCGGTTGCTTGTGCGCGGCCACCAGCAATTTGCTCAGGTCGCGGGCGGTGGAAACGTTGCGCTCTGACAGCCCGGTCGGCTCGACAAAGTGCGTGCTGGTCATGCCAAGCGCCTTGGCCTTGGCGTTCATTGCCGCGATAAAAGCAGCGTAGCCACCTGGATAGTGGTGCGCGAGGCTGGCGGCGGCACGGTTTTCCGAAGACATCAAGGCGATCAGCAGCATCTCGCGGCGCGGCAGCTCACTCTTGAGTTTGACGCGGGAGAACACACCCTTCATTTCCGGGGTGTTCCTGATATCGACATCGATCCATTCGTCCATGTTCTGTCGAGCTTCCACCACGACAAGGCCAGTCATCAGCTTGCTGACGGAAGCGATCGGTACGATCACGTCAGGGTTGCTGGAATAAATGACTTTGTTGGTCTGCATATCCATGAGCAGGGCGCTGCCAGACGCGATCTTCAATGTCGAAGCGTCACGTGGAGCAGCGGTGGTTTCCGCAGCGTTGATCGTTGGCGTGATGAATGTGCCTGTAACAGCAAACAACAGGCTCAGAATCGAGAGCAGAATTTTCACGCGGGCGAACTCTAAAAGGTTGGATATACCGTTAGTTTGTAACGGGTTATTTCTCAAAACCGGCGCATTTTAGGAGTATGGCTGAAGAACTGTCGATGGTTGTTTGTAAGACCTGAAAATCTCGTGAAAAGGCCTGTAAAAAGAGCGGTTTCCGGCGAACGGTTGAAGTTTTTTCTCAGGCACTAAAAACCCCGCACGAGGCGGGGTTCTGGTGCAGCGGAAAAATTCGATCAGACGTGCAGGGTTTCTGCGGCGTAGAGCGTGTTTTCCAGCAGGCAGGCGCGGGTCATCGGGCCAACGCCGCCCGGTACCGGGGTGATCCAGCCGGCGCGGGGCAGGGCGGTTTCGTAAACGACATCACCGACCAGTTTGCCGTCGTCCTGACGGTTGATGCCGACGTCGATCACGATCGCGCCTTCCTTGATCCACTCGCCCTTGACCAGGCCCGGCTTGCCGGCGGCAACGACCACCAGATCAGCGCGGCCGACGTGGCCCGCCAGATCCTTGGTGAAGCGGTGAGTCACGGTGACGGTGCAGCCGGCCAGCAGCAATTCCATGGCCATCGGGCGACCGACGATATTGGAGGCGCCCACGACTACCGCGTCCATCCCGTAAAGATCAGCGCCAGTGCTTTCCAGCAAGGTCATGATGCCTTTCGGGGTGCAGGGGCGCAGCAGCGGAATACGCTGGGCCAGGCGGCCGACGTTGTAGGGATGGAAACCGTCGACGTCTTTGTCCGGGCGGATGCGTTCCAGCAGCTTGGACGCGTCGAGGTGTTCGGGCAGAGGCAACTGCAGGAGAACGCCGTCGATAGCCGGATCGTCGTTGAGGCGATCGATCAGATCGGTCAGGGCGTCCTGAGTGGTGTCGGAGGGCAGGTCGTAGGCTTGAGAGAGGAAGCCAACCTCTTCACAGTCTTTACGCTTGTGCGAGACATAAACCTGAGAGGCAGGATCGCTGCCGACCAGGATCACCGCGAGGCCGGGGGTGCGCAGGCCTTGCTGGCGACGCTCGGCAACTCGTTGGGCGATCTGCTGGCGCAGGCTGGCGGCGATCGATTTGCCGTCGATTAGTTGTGCAGTCATTGCGCGTGATTAACCATCGAGAGGGGAAAAAATGAGAACGCATTCTCGCATGTCGAGCGGTGAGGGCAAAGGCGCTTGGTCAGCAAATTCCTCTAACTCCTTTAATTAAATGAATTTTTTTCAAAAAGGATTTGACGACCTTTGGAGCCCTCTATACTATTCGTCGCACTTGTCGGGCACAGCCTAGCACTGGTTAAGAAGGTGAGGCGGAATCAAGGTTCTGCGACACTGGAAAGCACTTAGTTTGTAGTCCTTTAAGAGTACAGATTAACAAGGCGCCCGTAGCTCAGCTGGATAGAGCATCCGCCTTCTAAGCGGATGGTCGCAGGTTCGAGTCCTGCCGGGTGCGCCATTAGGCAGCTTTGGCACAAGTAACGCGATATGGTGGGCGTAGCTCAGTTGGTAGAGCACGGGATTGTGACTCCCGTTGTCGTGGGTTCGATCCCCATCGTCCACCCCATATTTCGAAAGGCGCCANATATGGTGGGCGTAGCTCAGTTGGTAGAGCACGGGATTGTGACTCCCGTTGTCGTGGGTTCGATCCCCATCGTCCACCCCATATTTCGAAAGGCGCCAGATTTAACGGTCTGGCGCCTTTGCTTTAAAAGCTTCATCCGCGGATGTGGTGGAATTGGTAGACACACTGGATTTAGGTTCCAGCGCCGCGAGGCGTAAGAGTTCGAGTCTCTTCATCCGCACCAAATAAAGCTTCATCTGTGCCTAGGGCCTGATGAAGTTTCGACAAAGAAGTTGTTTGGCTTTTTTGTTACGCAATATGGTGGGCGTAGCTCAGTTGGTAGAGCACGGGATTGTGACTCCCGTTGTCGTGGGTTCGATCCCCATCGTCCACCCCATATTTCGAAAGGCGCCANATATGGTGGGCGTAGCTCAGTTGGTAGAGCACGGGATTGTGACTCCCGTTGTCGTGGGTTCGATCCCCATCGTCCACCCCATATTTCGAAAGGCGCCAGATTTAACAGTCTGGCGCCTTTTTTGTTTTAGCGGTTTCGAAATCCGGCCATGGCCGATTTCGAGGCGCTGGGCAGGGCACTTCATCGCTTTTAAAGGATCGGATGACGCTGAACTGCTCGTCGTTCCGGTTTTGCTGGAACGTCTGTCGGGGCCTATCTGGTAGTTGCTTCTATATATAGAAGCGTTGTTGCAGAGCCCTGACGTGATCGCTTGTATTCGCCAGTGGAGTGCGCGGCATTCGTGCGGCGCTCCCTATAAATTGCCTGCTGTTTTTTTACCCGTTTCCAGTAGGGTGACTTCTTGAGTTTGACCCACTAGAATGCATGCCCTTGATTCTGGGGTCGGAAACGGCCGGCTAACGTCTGTGCAACGAGGAATATCCATGCAAGTTTCTGTTGAAAATACTACTGCTCTCGAGCGCCGCATGAGCGTCACCGTGCCGGCAGAGCGCATCGAGACTCAGGTCAACAAGCGTCTGCAGCAGACTGCCCAAAAGGCCAAAATTGCTGGCTTCCGTCCAGGCAAAGTGCCAATGAGCGAAATCAAGCGCCGTTTCGGTGCTGATGCGCGTCAGGAAGCGGTAGGCGACGTCATTCAGTCTTCCTTCTACGAAGCTGTGGTCGAGCAGAAGCTCAACCCTGCCGGTTCGCCCTCGATCGAGCCAAAGTCGCTCGAAGCGGGCAAGGATCTGGAATACGTTGCTGTATTCGAAGTCTTCCCTGAGTTCACCGTTGCTGGCTTCGAAGGCATCACCGTTGAGCGTCTGAGCGCTGAAGTGGCTGACGCTGATCTGGACAAGATGCTCGACATCCTGCGCAAGCAGAACACCCGTTTCGAAGTGGCCGACCGCGCTGCCCAGAACGAAGACCAGCTGAACATCGATTTCGTTGGCAAGGTTGACGGCGAAGTGTTCGCTGGCGGCTCCGCCAAGGGCACTCAGCTGGTACTGGGTTCCGGCCGTATGATCCCGGGCTTCGAAGAAGGCCTGGTTGGCGCTAAAGCCGGCGAAGAACGCGTTCTGAACCTGACCTTCCCTGAGGACTATCAGAACCTGGACCTGGCTGGCAAAACCGCCGAGTTCACCGTGACCGTCAACACTGTGTCCGAGCCTAAGCTGCCTGAGCTGAACGAAGAGTTCTTCGCTCAATTCGGCATCAAGGAAAGCGGCATCGACGGCTTCCGCACCGAAGTTCGCAAGAACATGGAGCGTGAACTGCGTCAGGCGATCAAATCCAAGGTCAAGAATCAGGTAATGGACGGTCTGCTGGCCACCAACCCGATCGAAGTGCCAAAGGCTCTGCTGTCCAACGAAGTTGACCGTCTGCGCGTGCAGGCTGTTCAGCAGTTCGGCGGCAACATCAAGCCAGACCAACTCCCGGCCGAGCTGTTCGAAGAGCAAGCCAAGCGCCGCGTCGTACTGGGCCTGATCGTTGCTGAAGTAGTCAAGCAGTTCGACCTCAAGCCTGATGAAGCTCGCGTTCGCGAAATGATTCAGGAAATGGCTTCCGCTTACCAGGAGCCAGAGCAGGTCGTGTCGTGGTACTACAAAAACGAGCAGCAACTGAACGAAGTGCGTTCGGTTGTGCTGGAAGAACAAGTTGTGGATACTGTTCTGCAGAAAGCTAGTGTGACCGACAAATCGGTCTCCTACGAAGAAGCAGTCAAGCCGGTAGAAGCTCCAGCAGCCGACTGATTGATTTTGCGTTAGAAGTGCACACCATAAGCCAGCTCTCGAGCTGGCTTATGCGTATTCAAGACATAACTATTTGGGAGCGACTGCAGAGCATGTTCCGTAATTCTTATATTCAGCAGAACTCTGATATCCAGGCCGCCGGCGGCCTGGTCCCGATGGTTGTCGAGCAGTCCGCTCGTGGCGAACGCGCCTACGACATCTACTCGCGCCTGCTCAAGGAGCGAGTGATCTTTCTGGTGGGCCCGGTAGAGGACTACATGGCCAACCTGATCTGTGCGCAACTGCTGTTCCTTGAAGCGGAAAACCCGGACAAGGACATCCATCTGTACATCAACTCGCCGGGCGGTTCGGTGACTGCCGGCATGTCGATCTACGACACCATGCAGTTCATCAAGCCGAACGTATCGACCACCTGCATCGGTCAGGCCTGCAGCATGGGCGCATTTCTGCTCACCGCAGGTGCACCGGGCAAGCGTTTCTGCCTGCCGAACTCGCGCGTGATGATTCACCAGCCACTGGGCGGTTTCCAGGGCCAGGCGTCGGACATCGAAATCCACGCCAAGGAAATCCTCTTCATCCGCGAGCGTCTGAACATGCTGATGGCCAAGCACAGCGGCCGTACTCTGGAAGAAATCGAGCGCGATACCAATCGCGACAACTTCATGAGTGCTGAAGCTGCGAAGGAATACGGCCTGATCGACGAAGTGATCAACCAGCGTCCAGCTTAATATAAGCAGCGCAAAACAGGCCTGATCGGCATGTCCGATCAGCGGCGGGCTTGAAAAAGCCCGCAATAGCCTTCATCTTGTGTTGCAAGCCTATCGGATTTGGATCGAACGAATGACTGACACCCGCAACGGCGAGGACAACGGCAAGCTGCTCTATTGCTCCTTCTGTGGCAAAAGCCAGCATGAAGTGCGCAAATTGATTGCCGGCCCCTCGGTCTTTATCTGCGACGAGTGCGTCGACCTGTGCAATGACATCATCCGCGAGGAGGTGCAGGAAGCACAGGCCGAAAGCAGCGCGCATAAATTGCCTTCGCCTAAAGAAATCAGCGGCATCCTTGACCAGTACGTCATTGGTCAGGAGCGTGCGAAAAAGGTTTTGGCCGTAGCGGTGTACAACCACTACAAGCGCCTGAACCAGCGTGACAAAAAGGCTGACGACGTCGAACTCGGCAAGAGCAACATTCTGCTGATCGGCCCGACAGGCTCCGGTAAAACCCTGCTGGCCGAAACACTGGCCCGCTTGCTGAACGTTCCGTTCACCATTGCCGACGCAACCACCCTCACTGAGGCCGGTTACGTGGGTGAAGATGTCGAGAACATCATTCAGAAGCTGCTGCAGAAGTGCGATTACGACGTAGAGAAAGCCCAGATGGGCATTGTCTACATCGATGAAATCGACAAGATTTCCCGCAAGTCCGACAACCCGTCGATCACCCGCGATGTTTCCGGTGAAGGCGTGCAGCAGGCCTTGCTCAAGTTGATCGAAGGCACGGTCGCTTCGGTACCGCCGCAAGGTGGCCGCAAGCATCCGCAGCAGGAATTCCTGCAGGTCGACACCCGTAACATCCTGTTCATCTGCGGTGGTGCGTTCTCCGGCCTGGAAAAGGTCATTCAGAACCGTTCCACCAAAGGCGGCATCGGCTTCAACGCCGAAGTGCGCAGCAAGGAAGAGGGCAAGAAGGTTGGTGAATCCCTGCGTGAAGTCGAGCCTGACGATCTGGTCAAGTTCGGTCTGATCCCGGAATTCGTCGGTCGTCTGCCGGTCCTGGCGACACTGGATGAGCTCGACGAGGCTGCGCTGATGCAAATCCTCACCGAGCCGAAAAATGCTCTGACCAAACAGTATGCCAAGCTGTTCGAGATGGAAGGCGTGGATCTGGAATTCCGGTCCGACGCGCTGAAATCGGTCGCCAAGCGTGCCCTGGAACGTAAAACCGGTGCCCGTGGCCTGCGTTCGATTCTCGAAGGTGTGCTGCTCGACACGATGTATGAGATCCCCTCGCAGTCCGAGGTGAGCAAAGTCGTGATCGATGAAAGCGTAATCGAAGGCAAGTCCAAGCCACTGTATATCTACGAAAACAGTGAGCCGACGGCCAAGGCAGCGCCGGACGCGTAAGCGTTCACAGCGCCGCAACAAAGAAGGGGCCTTCGGGCCTCTTTTTTTTTAAGTCGTTTTTTACCTCCGCTTTGCGCTTGTTTTTTTTCGAGGCAGCCCCCATCTTGGTTTCAAGCTTAATTCCATCTGATTACGGCCATACGGCCGCCGTAGAGGCGAAATCATGAAGACAACCATCGAATTGCCTCTCCTGCCATTGCGTGATGTCGTGGTTTATCCGCACATGGTTATCCCGCTGTTCGTGGGGCGCGAGAAATCCATCGAAGCCCTCGAGGCAGCGATGACGGGTGACAAGCAGATTCTGCTGCTGGCCCAGCGAAACCCGGCTGACGATGATCCCGGTGAAGACGCTCTCTATCGCGTAGGTACAATTGCCACGGTTCTGCAACTGCTGAAGCTGCCTGACGGCACCGTCAAGGTTCTGGTCGAAGGCGAGCAGCGTGGTACTGTCGAGCGCTTCAGCGAAGTCGATGGCCACTGCCGCGCCGAAGTTTCTCTGATCGAAGAAGTCGACGCCGCCGAGCGCGAGTCGGAAGTCTTCGTGCGCACGCTGCTGTCGCAGTTCGAACAATACGTCCAGCTGGGCAAGAAGGTTCCGGCTGAAGTCCTGTCGTCGCTCAACAGCATCGATGAGCCCGGTCGTCTGGTCGACACCATGGCCGCGCACATGGCGCTGAAAATCGAGCAGAAGCAGGAAATCCTCGAGATCATCGATCTGTCGGCCCGTGTCGAGCACGTGCTGGCACTGCTGGATGCCGAAATCGACCTGCTCCAGGTTGAAAAACGCATTCGCGGTCGCGTCAAAAAGCAAATGGAGCGCAGCCAGCGCGAGTACTACCTGAATGAGCAAATGAAGGCCATTCAGAAAGAACTCGGTGACGGCGACGAAGGTCACAACGAAATCGAAGAGCTGAAAAAGCGCATCGATGCTGCCGGCCTGCCGAAAGACGCGCTGGCCAAGGCCACCGCTGAGCTGAACAAGCTCAAGCAGATGTCGCCGATGTCGGCTGAAGCCACCGTGGTGCGCTCCTACATCGACTGGCTGGTGCAGGTGCCGTGGAAGGCGCAAAGCAAAGTACGCCTCGACCTGGCCCGTGCAGAAGACATTCTCGACGCCGATCACTACGGCCTCGAAGAGGTCAAGGAACGCATCCTTGAATACCTCGCCGTGCAGAAGCGCGTGAAGAAAATCCGTGGCCCGGTGTTGTGCCTGGTCGGTCCTCCAGGTGTGGGTAAAACCTCGCTGGCGGAATCGATTGCCCACGCCACCAATCGCAAATTCGTACGTATGGCCTTGGGCGGCGTGCGTGACGAAGCGGAAATTCGTGGTCACCGCCGGACCTACATCGGTTCGATGCCGGGAAGATTGATTCAAAAGATGACAAAGGTGGGCGTACGCAACCCGCTGTTCCTGCTCGATGAAATCGACAAAATGGGCAGCGACATGCGTGGCGATCCTGCTTCGGCGTTGCTGGAAGTGCTTGATCCTGAGCAAAACCACAACTTCAACGATCACTATCTGGAAGTCGATTACGACCTCTCCGATGTGATGTTCCTGTGCACCTCCAACTCGATGAATATCCCGCCAGCGCTGCTGGACCGGATGGAAGTCATCCGTCTGCCGGGTTACACCGAAGACGAGAAGATCAACATCGCCGTGAAATACCTCTCGCCGAAGCAGATCGCGGCTAACGGTTTGAAGAAGGGCGAGCTGGAGTTCGATGAGGAAGCGATCCGCGACATCATCCGTTATTACACCCGTGAAGCGGGCGTGCGAGGCCTCGAGCGACAGATCGCCAAGGTCTGCCGCAAGGCAGTCAAAGAGCATGCGCTGGAAAAACGCTTCTCGGTAAAAGTGACAGCTGATCTGCTCGAGCATTTCCTCGGCGTGCGCAAGTTCCGCTACGGCCTGGCCGAGCAACAGGATCAGGTGGGGCAGGTGACTGGCCTGGCGTGGACTCAGGTTGGCGGCGAATTGCTGACTATCGAAGCCGCAGTGATTCCGGGTAAAGGGCAACTGATCAAGACCGGTTCGCTGGGTGATGTGATGGTCGAATCGATCACTGCCGCACAGACCGTGGTGCGCAGCCGGGCGAAAAGCCTGGGCATTCCGCTGGACTTCCACGAGAAGCGCGACACGCACATTCACATGCCGGAAGGTGCTACGCCGAAAGACGGCCCAAGTGCTGGCGTCGGTATGTGCACGGCGCTGGTCTCGGCTTTGACCGGTATTCCGGTGCGCGCCGATGTCGCCATGACCGGTGAGATCACTCTGCGTGGGCAAGTGCTGGCAATTGGCGGTTTGAAAGAAAAACTGCTGGCGGCACATCGTGGCGGAATCAAGATTGTGATTATTCCGGAAGAAAACGTCCGCGATCTGAAGGAGATTCCTGACAATATCAAGCAGGATCTGCAGATCAAGCCGGTTAAATGGATTGACGAGGTCCTGCAAATTGCGCTGCAATACGCGCCGGAGCCCTTGCCGGATGTGGCTCCGGAGATAGTTGCCAAGGACGAAAAACGCGAGTCTGATGCCAAGGAAAGAATTAGCACGCATTAATACGTTTTAGCCTGGGGGGCTTTCCTTGACAGCATTTTAGAGCCCTTGTTATAAAGCGGCTCTTAAGTGTCTGTAGGCCATTCAGCACTCGTTTTTGCTTTCACCAAAAAACTTAGAAACATCTCAAAATAGATATAAGGGGACTTAGAGTGAACAAGTCGGAACTGATTGATGCTATCGCTGCATCCGCTGATATCCCGAAAGCTGCTGCTGGCCGTGCGCTGGACGCTGTAATCGAATCCGTCACTGGCGCTCTGAAGGCTGGCGACTCCGTTGTTCTGGTTGGTTTCGGTACCTTCTCCGTGACTGACCGTCCGGCTCGTACCGGTCGCAACCCGCAAACTGGCAAGTCTCTGGAAATCCCGGCTGCCAAGAAGCCAGGTTTCAAAGCCGGTAAAGCGCTGAAAGAAGCTGTTAACTGAGTTTCCAGGTTTTTACCCATCCGGGTCGGGGTCAAGCCTGACTTGGCAGCGGAGCGGTAGAGCAGGTGGCTGAAAAAGGCACCTGTAACGCCGGGATCGAGGGTTCGAGCCCTGTCCGCTCCGCCAGTTACGAGAAGGCGCATCCTCGGATGCGCCTTTCTTCTATCCGGATTCTACCCACGCTCCACGGTTGCCTAAATTGAAGTTCAACCGTTTCTGGGGGACGCATGCTGCAGAATATCAGGGACAATTCACAAGGCTGGATTGCCAAGACCATTATCGGGGTCATCGTTGCACTGATGGCCCTGACCGGTTTCGATGCCATTTTCCAGGCCACGACTCACAAGAACGAGGCGGCCAAGGTCAATGGTGACGAAATCAGCCAGAACGAGCTGAGCCAGGCCGTTGATATGCAACGCCGGCAGCTGATGCAACAGCTGGGCAAGGACTTCGATGCCTCCTTGCTCGACGAAAAGATGCTGCGCGAATCGGCGCTTAAAGGCCTGATCGACCGCAAGTTGCTGCTGCAAGGCGCCGAACAGGCGAAGTTTTCGTTCTCCGAAGCCGCGCTGGATCAAGTGATCCTGCAAACGCCTGAATTCCAGGTCGACGGCAAGTTCAGCTCCGAGCGCTTCGACCAGGTGATCCGTCAACTGGGCTACAGCCGCATGCAGTTCCGTCAGATGCTGGCTCAGGAAATGCTTATCGGCCAGTTGCGCGCTGGTGTTGCCGGCAGCGGTTTCGTCACCGACGCCGAAGTGCTGGCTTTTGCCCGTTTGGAAAAACAGACCCGTGATTTCGCCACTCTGAACGTCAAGGCCGACCCGGCTGCGGTCAAGCTGACCGATGACGAGGTCAAGGCTTACTACGACGAGCACGCCAAGGAATTCATGACGCCGGATCAGGTGATCATCGATTACGTCGAGCTGAAGAAATCGTCGTTCTTCGATCAGGTTGCGGTCAAGGATGAAGATCTTGAGGCGGCTTACCAGAAAGAGATCGCCAACCTGTCGGAACAGCGTCGTGCCGCGCACATCCTCATCGAAGTGAACGACAAGACTACCGAAGCGCAGGCCAAGGCGAAGATCGACGAAGTCCAGGCGCGTCTGGCCAAGGGCGAGAAGTTCGAAGCGTTGGCCAAGGAGTTCTCGCAGGATCCGGGTTCCGCCAACAATGGTGGTGACCTCGGTTATGCCGGTCCTGGCGTTTACGACCCGGCTTTCGAAAAAGCGCTGTACTCCTTGTCGAAAGACCAGGTGTCCGAGCCGATTCGTACCGACTTCGGTTATCACCTGATCAAGCTGTTGGGCGTGGAAGCGCCTGAAGTGCCGACCCTGGCCAGCCTGAAAGACAAGCTGACCCGCGAGCTGAAAGCCGCTCAGGTCGAGCAGCGTTTTGTTGAGGCGACCAAGCAACTGGAAGACTCGGCGTTCGAAGCCTCTGACCTGGCGCAGCCAGCAGCGGATCTGAAACTGACCGTGCACACTTCCAAGCCGTTCGGCCGTGAAGGTGGCGAAGGTGTTGCCGCCAACCGTGCCGTGGTCACTGCCGCGTTCAGCCCGGAAGTGATTGATGAAGGTGCCAACAGCACCGCCATCGAGCTGGATCCGGAAACCGTGATCGTGCTGCGTTCCAAGGAGCACCTGAAGCCTGCGCAACTGCCGCTGGAAAGTGTGAGCGCGGCGATCCGTACTCAACTGACCAAGGAGCACGCCAGTGCCGAGGCCAAGACCCGTGCCGAGAAGCTGATCGCTGATCTGCGCGACGGCAAGGCGCCGCTGGACAAGGCCATCGATGGCCAGAACTGGAAGATCACCGAAGCGGCCACCCGTGGTCAGGAAGGGGTTGATCCGGCTGTGCTGCAGGCACTGTTCCGTATGCCGAAGCCGGCTGCCAAGGACAAGCCGACGTTCTCCAGTGTTACGTTGCCGGATGGCAGTCTGATGGTTGTGCGACTCAACGGTGTTAACGAAGCTGCCGCGCCGACTGATGAAGAGAAGGCGCAATATCGTCGCTTCCTGGCTTCCCGTGAAGGGCAGCAGGACTTTGCGGCGTATCGCAAGCAGTTGGAAGCTGAGGCGGAGATCGAGCGGTTCTGATCTTTTGACTGACGTTTGAAGGAGCCCCGGCCTGGTTGGTCGGGGCTTTTTTGTTTTTGGTGGCTTGGCGGCCTTTGGGCCGGCCATGCTCTGGGTGGTTTGGGTGAATATCCGGTTCTTCGGGTGCGGCGGCTGGCGGTTTCGCCCTTACGGCGAGGCACTTTTTCCAGACGCCGAAAAAGTACCCAAAAAGGCTTGCTCCTACGTTCGGCCCTCGCAGGCTCGGGTTCCTTCGTTGCGGGATTGATCCGGGCGCAGCGGCTACGGTTTGCTTCGCTGCACCTCCTTCCGCTGTGTCTGGCTGCGCCAGACGGTCGCTGCGCTCCCACGCCCGGATCAATCCCTCCGCTGCACCTCCTTCCGCTGTGTCTGGCTGCGCCAGACGGTCGCTGCGCTCCCACGCCCGGATCAATCCCTCCGCTCAGCCTTCCGACGTCGCCGGTGGATCAAAAGCAAGATCAAAAGCACTCGAGCTTGCGCTCATTGTGGAGTGGGGCGGCTTTGCCGCGGGCAGCTGCGCTGCTTTGCTTTTCTGTGGGAGCGGGCCTGCTCGCGAAAGCGGCCTGACAGCCGACCTGATTCTTGGATGTACACCGTCCCTTGGCGTTTAGAACACTTCGGGCGGCTAGGGTGTTATGGCCGTCGAGCCGACAAGCCACGGCGAAATTGCGCGCGTTGATCGATCATTTGTCCACGCGGCTTTTTCCCGGCGCTCATGACCGGTAAAGTTGTAACCGATTCTTGACACTATTCCATGCGCCATGGGGCGACGATCTGTTGCACAATACGCCCCGGACTGTTTTCCCTCAGGATGTTCAATGTTGATTTCCACTCCCATGCGTGTTGTCGGGCTGGCGCTTTTGTTGACTGCGGTGGCCGGTTGTTCGAAGGACAAGCCGATCTATGAGCATGAGAACTTCGATGACTCCGGCACCTTTTCGCGCAATTACCCGGTAACCGACACCGCCAGTTGCGAAGCGGCCCGGCGCGCGTTGCTCAGTCAGGGCTACATCATTACCAGCAGTGATCCCAAACTGGTCAGCGGGCACAAGAGCTTCCAGCAGACCGGCGAGACGCACCTCGAGATCAGCTTCAACGTGGTCTGCGCCGAAGATGGCAGCGCCGGGCATCATGCGACCGTGTTCGCCAACGCCTTGCAGGACCGTTATGCGCTGAAGAAGACCAACAACTCG
Source organism: Pseudomonas sp. Leaf434 (assembly GCF_001425545.1). Classification (NCBI taxonomy): domain Bacteria; kingdom Pseudomonadati; phylum Pseudomonadota; class Gammaproteobacteria; order Pseudomonadales; family Pseudomonadaceae; genus Pseudomonas; species Pseudomonas sp. Leaf434. Next base: position 74,332 of record NZ_LMQZ01000009.1, read on the forward strand.
GCCAGCCTCGGGGTTGGTGTGTTGGGCTCGGTGTCGATGCCGATCGGCTCCTCGGACGACTCGATGGTCAAGGTCGCCAGTGAGACGGTCATTGCGCAGAAGTTCTACGAGCGTTTCTTCACACTGGTGGAGCAGTTCCTGCCCGCCGATGCGAAGAAAGCTGCACACATCGAAGAAAAGCCGAAAGCCGATCTTGGTGTGCCAGAACCAAAAGCGGCACCTGCACCTGCACCTGCGCCTCTGGCGCCGACACCTGCAGCAGAACCGGCCCCCGCGCCGGCTGCGGAACCTGCACCGGCCCCGGTTGAAGCCGCGCCAGTGAGTTCCGAGCCGGTCGTACCGCCAGCGGAGTCGACGCCGATTACGCCTGCGCCAGCGCCCGTGGAAGAGCCAGCGCCGGCCAGCGAAACCATCACCCCGCCGACCAACCCGGATATTCCGCCACCATCCGAGCCGATTCCGGCGATGCCTGCGTCGGGCCAATAAGAAACCAAGCGAAACCCTGTGGGAGCGAGCCTGCTCGCGAAGCGGTGTATCAGTCGACAGATGATTAGACTGACACACCGCTTCGCGAGCAGGCTCGCTCCCACAGTGGTTTTCGGGTTGGCTTAAAATCTGGTTACACACCTGCGGCATCATCGCCGCGATAAATCCCCAACCACCTGCTACGTTTTATTCATGAAGGCCGCGTTTCACTTTTCCTTCATACGGGCACTTTATGCTCGGGGCACAGGTCGATTGATCAGGCCATTTTCATAGCGAGCAGTTGGGGGATTTATACGATGGATGAGTATCAGGAAGAACTGCTCGAATACCAGGCCTTTGAACTGGATCAACCAGAGCCGGCTGACGACGCCACGGAGCTCTGAACTTCAAGCTCCCGAGCGGTAATTTCGTCGGGATTCGCCGGGCGTCTGCCCGCTCCAGCGCTTGAATGCGCGTTGGAAGGCTTCAGCTGAGGCGAAGCCCAGCAGGTAGGCGATTTCTCCGAATGCCAGTTCGGTGTCGCGGATGTAGGTCATCGCCAGATCGCGGCGTGTGTCATTGAGGATCGCGCGAAATTGCGTGCCTTCCTCAGTGAGCTTGCGCCGCAAGGTCCAGGTCGGCAGTTTCAGGCGTGCCGCGACTTCCTCAAGATCCGGCTCGCGACCGCCGTTGAGCAGCGGGCCGAGCAACTGAGTGATGCGCTCGCGCAGGCTGCGGGTGCGGGTCAGTTGTTCCAGCTCCCGCTCGCACAATTGCAGCAGATGTCGCCAGGTGCTCGGGCAATGTTCAGGGTTGCGCAGGGCGAGGCTGCTCAGGCTCAGGCGCAGTTGGTTGCGCTCGGCGCTGAACTGGATCGGGCAGTCGCCGAGCATTGTGTAGGCGTCGCGGTAATCCGGCGCTTCGAATTCGATTTCGATTCGCTCGGCGCGCAACGTTTCGCCGCACAGGCTCGACAACTGATGCAGCCAGCCGGCGAGGATCGAGTCGACCACGAAGCGGTTATAGGCGTTGTACGGGCTGATCGAGTAGAAGCGCAGCCACGCACCGTTGGCGTCTTCGTGGAAACTGGACTGCCCGCGATAGTTCGAGCCGTAAAGCGGCTCGAAGCGCGTCAGGCAGCGGGCCGCTTCACGCACGGTGGGTGCTTGCGCCGCAGTGATGCCGGCCAGACCGGCCTGATTCAAGCGGATCATTCGGCCCATGCGCAGGCCCAGGGCCGGGTCGCCGGTGAGTTGAATCGCCGCATGGCCCAGGCGCATGTAACGCGGGATCGACAATCGCGCCCCGGCCTCGGCCAGTCGCGCTGCATCAAGGCCATATTGTTCAAGCAGAGGCAGCGGATCGACGTCGTGGCTGCGCACGGCGTCGGCCAGACTATGGACGAAACCCACCGACAGATCCCCGAGGCGCATCGGCTGCGGCTTCATGGTTTACAGCCAGACGTTCAGCAAGCGCGCACCACGGGCCTCGCCATCGGCGAACTGCTGGCCGTTGCTGCTGAGGAAGCTTGTGCCGGTACTCGACTTGTCCCAGAACTGCCCGCGCATGAACACACTGACCCCGGCAATCGCGCGGCTGCTCGGTGGTTGTGCGGTGAGGGTCAATCGGTGCCAGGCCTGACCTTCGCTGAGGTCGCCGGGCTTGAGGCTGACCGAGCCCGGCGTGCTCGAGCCCTTGTAGCCACGCCATGGCTTGTCCCAGGCGCCTTGGCCGATAACCTGCGCCGGCACGGCCACCAGTTGCGCGCCTTGCTCATCGAGGGTGCGGTAGTTGCCGGGGTACCAGCTGTCACTGCCGATCAGGATGCCCAGGCGTCCGGCCGGTGTGTCGACGACCTGTATGGCGTGTTTGTCTTCGGCTTGAATCACACCTTGCTGATCAAAGATCGGATGCATCTGCCGCTGCGGCTGGCCCAACGGTACGCCGTCGCGACCAAACACCACGCTGCTGTTGAACAGGGCGCCGCTGCCGGGCTTGAGCCGGCCGTCGCGGATGCTTGGCTCCGGCAGCACGATGGAACCGGCCACCAGGGTGACCTGGAACTCCTTGGCCAGACCTCCGAACAGCGCCTGGTAATCCTTGGCCATGGCCTTCGCTTTCATCCGCAGATAAGCGTCATCCAGGCGTTGCTCGCCCTTGGCCCGCAGCCACGCTCGGGCAAACAGCAGTGGATTGCTCGCCGCCAGCCAGTTCATTGCCTCCGCCAGCGTTGGCGCCTGATACAACTCGTCTTTCTCGCCGCTGATCATCAGCCAGGTGCCGACGTGCTCGGGCAACACCACCACGGTTTTTTCGTTGAGCAAGCCCTGATCGCGGGCCTGCTGCAGATACGCCGCGAGTTTGCGGTGCAGGCGTGCGGAGCTTTGGTAATCGGTGGGGAACAGTTCGGGCTGGATGCCGAGCAGATTGCCACGGTCGCCGGGCGTGCCCTGATTGACGGCGAGCTTGATGCGCAGGTCCGACAGGTAATGTCCCGCCGGCCGGTCTGCCGCCCACATGGCATAGGTGGTCAGGGCGGCAACGAGGGCCATGGAGAAAAACAGATACAGAAGTTTGCGCATGAAAACCAACAACAGCCGGGTACAGGATGTGGCGACTAGGGTAGGGCTCATGGCCCGGGTTGCCAAGGGGCGCTGCGCATTTGGATCAATAACTTGTCAGTTACGGTCATTGAGTGACAGCGGTGCGACTCTTAGTCTGTCGAACATGACTGACGGGGGACGCAGAGCTCCCGCAATTTTTCCGTGATCGCTCGTTGTGGAGTTACCGATGACCGCCGCTCATTACCCGCATCTGCTGGCCCCGCTGGACCTGGGATTCACCACGCTGCGCAACCGTACCCTGATGGGCTCGATGCACACTGGCCTTGAAGAAAAGCCGGGTGGCTTCGAGCGCATGGCGGCGTACTTCGCCGAACGTGCCCGTGGCGGTGTCGGCCTGATGGTCACTGGCGGCATCGGCCCGAATGACGAGGGCGGGGTGTATTCCGGCGCGGCCAAGCTCACAACTGAAGAAGAGGCGCTCAAGCACCGCATCGTCACCCGCGCGGTGCACGAGGCGGGCGGCAAGATCTGCATGCAGATTCTTCACGCCGGGCGTTACGCCTACAGCCCGAAACAAGTAGCACCGAGCGCGATTCAGGCGCCGATCAACCCGTTCAAGCCCAAAGAGCTGGACGAAGAGGGCATCGAAAAGCAGATCAGCGATTTCGTCACCTGCTCGGTATTGGCGCAAACCGCCGAATACGACGGCGTCGAGATCATGGGCTCGGAAGGTTACTTCATTAACCAGTTCCTCGCCGCGCACACGAATCACCGCACCGACCGCTGGGGTGGCAGCTACGAAAACCGCATGCGCCTGCCGGTAGAAATTGTCCGTCGTGTGCGCGAAGCGGTCGGGCCGAATTTCATTATCATCTTCCGCCTGTCGATGCTCGATCTGGTCGAAGGTGGCAGCACCTGGGATGAAATCGTCATGCTGGCCAAAGCCATCGAGCAGGCCGGTGCGACCATCATCAACACTGGTATCGGCTGGCACGAAGCGCGGATTCCGACCATCGCCACCAAGGTGCCGCGTGCAGCGTTCAGCAAGGTTACGGCCAAGTTGCGCGGCTCGGTGAGCATCCCGCTGATCACGACCAACCGCATCAATACCCCGGAAATTGCCGAGCAGATTCTTGCCGAGGGCGATGCCGACATGGTCTCCATGGCCCGACCATTCCTCGCCGATCCGGATTTCGTCAACAAAGCCGCCGAAGGCCGCGCCGACGAAATCAACACCTGCATCGGCTGCAACCAGGCGTGCCTCGACCACACCTTTGGCGGCAAGCTCACCAGTTGCCTGGTCAACCCGCGCGCCTGCCACGAAACCGAACTCAATTACCTGCCGGTGCAGCAGATCAAGAAAATCGCCGTGGTCGGTGCCGGCCCTGCAGGCTTGTCTGCCGCCACCGTGGCCGCCGAGCGCGGTCATCAGGTGACGTTGTTCGATTCGGCCAGTGAGATCGGTGGCCAGTTCAACATTGCCAAGCGCGTGCCGGGCAAGGAGGAATTTTTCGAAACCCTGCGCTACTTCAACCGCAAGCTGCAAACCACCAATGTCGAGGTGTGCCTGAACACCCGTGTCGACGTTGCGAAACTGGTCGAAGGCGGTTATGACGAGATCATCCTTGCCACCGGTATCGCCCCGCGCGTGCCGGCGATTCCGGGCATCGAAAATGCCAAGGTGCTGAGTTATCTGGATGTGATCCTCGAGCGCAAACCGGTCGGCAAGCGTGTCGCGGTAATCGGTGCAGGCGGGATCGGTTTCGATGTCTCGGAATTTCTCGTTCATCAAGGCGTAGCCACCAGTCTGGATCGCGCGGCGTTCTGGAAAGAGTGGGGCATCGACACGCAACTGGAGGCCCGTGGTGGTGTGGCGGGAATCAAAGCGGCACCGCATGCGCCGGCCCGGGAGGTGTTCCTGTTGCAGCGCAAGAAAACCAAGGTTGGCGACGGTCTGGGCAAAACCACCGGCTGGATTCACCGCACCGGTCTGAAGAACAAACAGGTGCAGATGCTCAACAGCGTCGAATACCTGAGCATTGATGACCAAGGCTTGCACATTCGCATCGGCGAATCCGGCGAGCCGCAACTGCTGGCAGTGGACAACATCGTGATCTGCGCGGGGCAGGATCCGTTGCGTGAGTTGCACGATGGTCTGGTTGAAGCCGGGCAGAACGTGCACTTGATCGGCGGCGCGGATGTGGCGGCGGAGCTGGACGCCAAGCGCGCGATCAATCAGGGTTCGCGGCTGGCGGCTGAGTTGTAAACACATTCTGTAGGAGCTGCCGAAGGCTGCGATCTGTTGATCCTGATTTCAAAAGCAAGATCAAAAGATCGCAGCCTGCGGCAGCTCCTACTAGTATGTGGTCTTTTCCAGACTGTGCAGTGCCCATGCTTTTGCCTCCCCCCAACTGGCTACCCCCGGCCCCTCTCGAACCGCTCCATCTGGACTGGCTTGCAGCTGCCGGCATCGAGGTTGCGATCCTGCGCCTGGACCGCATCGACCCGCTGATCAGCGGCAACAAGTGGTTCAAACTCGTCGAACACCTCAAAGCCGCCGAGCGTGCCGGCGCCGAGGGTATCATCAGCCTCGGCGGTGCACATTCCAATCACCTGCACGCGCTGGCGGCGGCGGGCAAACGGCTGGGTTTCAAAACCGTGGGACTGCTGCGCGGGCACCCGCAGGACACGCCGACAGTGCGGGATCTGCAAGCGTTCGGCATGCAGTTGCATTGGCTGGGTTACGCCGGCTATCGCGCGCGGCACGAAGCGGGATTCTGGACGCCATGGCAAGCGCAATATCCGACGCTGCGTGCAGTGCCCGAGGGCAGTGGTGGACTGGCCGGCGCACTGGGTTGCGCAGCGATCAGGCAGCAAGCCGAAGAGCAATTGGCCAAGCTGGGCTGGGATGATTTCGACGCCTGGTGGCTGGCCTGTGGCACCGGCACGACACTGGCCGGGCTGGCGCTCGCCGAGCAAGGCAAGCGCGCGGTGTACGGTGCTCTGGCGGTACCGGATGATCACGGCGTAGCGCCGAACATCGAGTCGATCCTCGCGCCCGCCACCGAGCCTGCGGCGGACTATCAACTGATCGACGCCAGCCGTGGTGGTTTCGCCATAGTTGACGAGGCGTTGCTGACCTTCATCGATCAGACCGAGCAAACCAGCGGCATCCCTTTGGAACCGCTGTACACCGGCAAGGCCTTGCTGGCGCTCAAGCAGCATGTCGAAGCAGGCGAATTTGCCATCGGCACGCGTCTGATCTTTATCCACACGGGGGGCTTGCAGGGGCGACGCGGATTTGCAATGACATAGCCGATGGACGCGATCAGTACATGCCAGCGTTTCGGCGTAATGATATTTGCAACACACAAAAGTCTTATTTGTACGGTTTATTATTTCTGCTTATTTAAAGTTGTTGGTGTGCGTTGAACTGTGGGCGTAACTCTATGTTGCTTATATCTTGTAGGTTCTTTTGGTTTGAATAGTTTGTTGTGCGTGATTATTGTTGGTTCGGCTCTTTAGTTTGTTATTAAAGATCATAATTATATTTGTAAATTTGAGTGTGAATATGAAAAGTCCGATCTCCAAGCCTCGCCCCACTACCACTACACCAAAGCCAGTGGCGCCAACCAAACCCGTAGCACCGACCAAACCCGTAGCACCGACCAAACCAGTGGCACCAACCAAGCCAGTAGCACCAACCAAACCGGTAGCGCCGACCAAGCCGGTAGCGCCAACCAAGCCAGTAGCACCAACCAAACCGGTAGCGCCGACCAAGCCAGTGGCACCAACCAAACCGGTAGCGCCGACCAAGCCAGTGGCGCCAACCAAGCCAGTAGCACCGACCAAACCAGTGGCGCCAACCAAACCGGTAGCCCCAACCAAACCAGTTGCGCCGACCGCACCAGTAGCGCCGGTCGATACCAAGCGTCCGCCAATGCCATGGCCGACCCTTAACATCAACATCGATCCGGTGGCCTTGATTACGCTGATTCAAACACTCGGTGCGACCGTCAATGTCGATGGTTCGACCACACTGCCTGACGGTAGCGTGGTTGACGTTGATAAGACTTCGATCAAGCGTCCCGACGGCATCATTCAATATGACGACGGCCGGGTAGAGTATCCGGACGGGCGGATCGTATGGTCTGATAATACCGTTGAATATCCGGATGGCCGTATTGTCTGGGAAGATGGAACTGAACAGTTGCCTGACGGAAGCGTTAAACATCCCGATGGTAGTGCGTACGACGCAGAGGGCAACCTTGTTTCAGAGTAAGTAATAACCGGGCAATATATTTATTCAAGACAGTGCAAAAAAAACACCGCTGATTGTCATGGATCAGCGGTGTTCCGGTTATCGGCCTCAGGCGTTTTGCGGCATCTCACCGTTGGCCAGACGCTTGTTGATGTCGGCGATCACTTCCGGCAGATCGCTGATGGTGTCGATCATGTAATGCGGGCGCGAGCTTTCAAACAGCGCGTGGATGCGCTTGCGCTCGCTGGCCAGTTCGTCGCTGCCCAGCGCGCGGAAACCCTCATAATCCAGACCCAGCGCGTTGCCCGAGCAAATCAGCGCAACCGTCCACATGCCGGCCCGGCGACCTTCGAGAATGCCCGGCACGGTGTCGTCGATCTTCACGCACGCTGCAACATCGTCGATGCCCAGAGCGATCACGTTGGCCAACGCTTGCGCCGGCCATGGACGACCGTTTGGCACTTCGTCGGTGGCGACCACGTGGTCGGCGACGTAGCCATTGCTGGCGGCGAGTTCGACGACTTTGTCCATCACCGCTTTCGGGTAGCCGGAGCAGGAACCGATCTTGATCCCTTGCGCGCGCAGTTGGGCGATGGCGTCCAGCGCGCCGGGAATCAGTGCCGAGTGCTCGGCGATTTTCTCGATCTGCAACGGCATGAAGCGGTTGTAGATAGCGGTAACATCATCGTCGGTCGGCGTGCGACCGAATACCTTGCGATAACGCTCGGCCACTTGCGGCTGATCACAGAGGGTGCGGATGTGATCCCACTTGCCCATGCCCATCGGCCCACGGGCCTCTTCAATCGACACCTGCACATCGAACTCGGCGAAGGCTTCGACGAAGATCTGCGTCGGCGCGAACGAGCCGAAATCGACCACGGTACCGGCCCAGTCGAGGATCGCGGCTTGCAGCTTGCTTGGATTGGTGTAGTTCATGGCGTGAATTCCTGATTTGAATATGAGATCAAAATGTGGGAGCGAGCCTGCTCGCGAAAGCGGTCTGACATCAGCGTATGTGTCGCCTGGGACGACGCTTTCGCGAGCAGGCTCGCTCCCACAGGGGATTTTTGGTGAGGCTCAGATATCGAGCACTTCCATCTCGCGCAGCACTTCACCTACTGCTGCTACGGCCTGGCGCATTTCGTCCGGGGTGACGTGGCCGATGCAGCCGACGCGGAAAGTTTCGACCTGGGTCAGCTTGCCGGGGTAGAGGATGTAACCCTTGGCCTTGACCCGCTCATAGAAGTCCTTGAACTGGTAACGCGGATCCTGCGGGGCATGGAAAGTGGCGATGATCGGCGCCTGAATCGCCGCCGGCAGGAAGCTGCGCAAGCCGAGCTTGTTCATCTCTTCCATCAGCGCCTGACAGTTGGCCGCATAACGCGCATGCCGCGCCGGCAGACCGCCTTCTTCGCTGTATTGCAGTAGCGCTTCGTGCAGCGCCGCGACCACATGGGTGGGCGGGGTGAAGCGCCATTGCCCGGTTTTCATCATGTAGGCGTGCTGGTCGTACAGGTCCATCGCCAGCGAGTGCGAGTTACCGGCAGATGCGGCCAGCGATTCCTTGCGGGCGAAGACAAAACCCATCCCCGGTACACCTTCCAGGCATTTGCCGGAGGCGGCGATCAGCGCGTCGAACGGTACTTTTTGCGCATCCACCGGCAACGCGCCGAATGAGCTCATGGCGTCGATGATCAGACGTTTGCCATGTTGCGCAACGACCTCGGCGATCTCGGCCAGCGGATTGAGAATGCCGGTGCTGGTTTCGCAGTGGATCAGCGCCACGTGCGTAATGTCAGCATCGGCGCGCAGCAAACGGTCGACGTCGGCGGCGGTGGTCGGTTCGTCTTCCGCGGTTTCGAAGGTGCTGAACGAGCGCCCAAGCACATCGCAGATCTTCGCCAGCCGTTTGCCGTAAGCGCCGTTGATCAGCACGAGGATTTTGCCATCACGCGGTACCAGCGTGCCGATCGCCGCTTCGACGGCGAAGGTGCCGCTGCCCTGTAACGGTACGCAATGGTGGCTGGCGGCGCCGTTGAGGATGGCCAGCAATTGCTCGCACAGGCTGGCGGTCAGCTGGTTGAAGCGGTCATCCCACGAACCCCAATCGACCATCATGGCCTGACGGGTGCGGGCCGAAGTGGTCAACGGGCCGGGAGTGAGCAGAATCGGTGCGGCGGTACTCATTCGGGTGTCCTCGCGAAAACGCTGTGGGATGAAGCTACGGGGCCTACGTTGCAATTCGCCGCTGCATCAATCAAATTGTTTGTTGTTATGCCAGCCATCAGTGAGGGTTATCCATGAATCTGTTTCAGCTGCGCGCCTTCGATGCCGTGGCCCGCGAAGGCAGCTTCACCCGCGCGGCTGCGCGGTTGTTCATCAGCCAGCCGGCGGTCACCGGACACATCAAGGCACTGGAAGAGCACTACCAGATCACCTTGCTGCGGCGCACCGCGCGACGGGTGGAACTGACCGAGGAGGGCACCAAACTGGCGGCGATCACCCGCGCCATGTTCGGCCTGGCGGAAGAAGCGCAGACGCTGCTCGAGGCCAATCGGCAGTTACTGACCGGGCGTCTGGAGGTGGCGGCGGATGGGCCGCACATGGTCATGCCGATGCTGGCGAGTTTGCGCGCACGCTATCCGGGGATCACCGTCAACCTGCGTCTGGGCAACGCGCAGGAAACCCTGGCGGCGCTGTTGTCGGAGCACGCCGATGTCGCGGTGCTGACCGAGGTCGAGCCGCGCAAGGGCCTGCATCTGCAAGCGCTGAGCGAATCGCGGATCTGCGCGTTGGTGCCGGCGGGGCATCGCTGGGCGAATCGCTCCGCTGACGTGAAACTCAAGGAGCTGGACCAAGTGATCATGGTCCTGCGCGAGCCGAGTTCGATTACCCGGCGCACTTTTGATCAAGCGTGTGCGCAGGCCTCGATTCAGCCGCGGGTGTTGCTGGAGCTGGACAGTCGCGAGGCGGTGACCGAAGCGGTCGCGGCCGAGTTGGGTGTCGGTGTGGTGTCATCGGTGGAGGTCAGTCATGACCCGCGCGTGGTGGCGATCCCGATTGCCGGGGAAGGGCTGATGAACCGGCACATGATTGGCTGCATGGAGCGCCGGCGCGAGTTGCGCTTGATTCAGGCGTTTTTTGATCTGGCACCAGCCTGAAAACCGTGGCGACTTTTTCGCGAGCAGGCTCGCTCCCACATTGCAGAGCGCGGTCCCATGTGGGAGCGAGCCTGCTCGCGAAGGGGCCGATACTGTTTACGCAAGACTCTCGCGAACCATATCGAGAAACGTCGCCACCACCCGCCGCGAACTCTGTTCGCGCAAGCACACCAGGGTTTCGGTCAGGCGCCTCGTGCAATCGGTGATCGGCAACGCGCAGACCCGTGAGTCGGCGCCGAACTCCGCCGCTGAAACCACACCAACCCCGATCCCCACCACCACGGCTTCGCGCGCCGCTTCCCGACCTTCAACCTGAATCGCCGGGCGGATGCGCAAACCTGCGCGGGCCATTTCCTCTTCCAGGGTCTGCCGTGTCACCGAACCGATCTCACGCAGCACCAGCGGCGTGTCATCCAGATCGGCCAGACAGATCGATTCGCGCTCGGCCCACGGATGATTGCGCGAAACGAACGCCACCATCGGATCGTTGCGCAACGGCACACACAGCAAGCGTTCATCGGTTACGTCGCGGCCGAGCAGCGCCAGATCGGCCTGATAGTTGAACAGGCGAAACAGCGATTCATCGGTATTGCCGGTCTCGATTTTCACGCTGATGCCCGGGTAGCGCTCGCAGAACCGTGCGATCTGCGGCAACACGTGGATCGGCGCGTCCACCGCGAGAATCAGGCTGCCGGTCTGCAGGGCCTGGGATTCTTGCAGCAATTCCTGCGCTTCGGCTTCGATCACGAACAGGCGCTGAGTGATCGCCAGCAGGCGCTCGCCGAGATCGGTCAGGCGTACGGAACGTTTATTGCGGTGAAACAGCAGCACGCCGAAGCGTTCTTCGAGTTTGCGTACTTGGTCGGAAATCGCTGGTTGCGTCAGATAAAGCCGCTCGGCGGCGCAGGTGAAGCTGCCATGGACGGCCACCGCGTGGAACGCTTTGAGTTGGGCGTGAGAGACAGACATGGTGGCTCCAGTAACAAGCTCAGCTTATGTGTGAAATACGATAAATCGATTTTATTTATTAAACAGTAATTGGTTTGATCGGCTCACGCCATCGCTGACTGCTCGGTCGAGCAGCGGCGCCGGCCCATGAGCCTGTGCGTGCAACAGCAGACTCATCTGACCGTTATCGCCGAAGGGAAGGGGCGGTATCGCAGTGCTCAACAATAAAAAACACAGGCGTTTTTCTTAACGATTCTGCCGGCACACTCACACCCTGAGGTCAGAACCACCATGAACAAGCACATCGGCACCCTGGCGCGTTGGCGCGTGCAGATCTTCGCTATTACCTGGCTCGCGTACGCCGCGTTCTACTTCACCCGCAAAGCGTTTTCGGTGGCCAAACTGGGCATCGCCGAAGACCCTGATTTCACCCTCGACAAAATGGCCATGGCCAACCTCGACGCGATCTATCTGGCGGCGTATGCCCTCGGACAGTTCACCTGGGGCATGCTCGCCGATCGCTTTGGCCCGCGAGTGGTGGTGCTTGGCGGTTTGCTGATATCCGCCGCTGCGGCGCTGGTGATGGGCAGTTTCGCTACATTGCCGATCTTCGCCACGTGTATGTTGATTCAAGGTCTGGCGCAGTCCACTGGCTGGTCCGGGCTGTGTAAAAACCTTGGCAGCTTCTTCCCGTCAGAGCAGCGCGGGCGGGTGCTCGGCTTGTGGAGTTCCTGTTACGCGTTTGGTGGCCTGGTCGCCTCGCCGTTCGCCGGCTGGTGGGCCTACACGCTGGTCGGCACCTGGCACGCGGCATTCATTTCCAGCGCGGCGGTGGTCGCGGTGGTGGCCGTGCTGTTCTTTATCTTCCAGCGCAACAAACCGGAAGACGTCGGCTTGCCGGCGGTGGAGCCCGAGCCGGAACTGACCGCCGAGGAAACCGCAGCCAACAGCAAACTCAGCGTGTGGGAGCCGTTAAAGGAAATCCTGCGCAACCGCACGGTGCTGGTGCTGGGCCTGGCGTATTTCCTGCTGAAACCGGCGCGCTACGCGATTCTGTTGTGGGGCCCGGTGATTGTTTTCGAGCAGATGCCCAGTGTCGGCAAGGTCGGCGCGGCGATCATTCCAACCGCGTTTGAACTGGCCGGATTGCTCGGGCCGATCATGATCGGCCTGGCCTCGGACAAACTCTTCGGCGCCCGACGCATGCCGGCCTGCGTGCTGAGTCTGTTGGCGCTGACCGTAACGCTGGCGCTGTTCATGGCTGCGCTGAACACCGGCAGCGTGTTGTTGGTCGTCGCGTTGCTGTTCGTCATGGGCCTGACGTTGTACGGCCCGGACTCGATGATCAGCGGTGCGGCCGCCATCGATTTCGGCAAGGCCAAGGCCGGTGCCACCGCCGCCGGTTTCGTCAACGGCTGCGGCTCCGTAGGCGCGGTGCTCGGCGGTTTGCTACCGGGCTACTTCGACTCGGTGACGGTGTTCATCGTCTTCGCCGGATGCGCGCTGTTCTCGGCGCTGGTGCTGATTCCGCACTGGAACAGTCGGCCGGTCGGCGTGATGGAGCCGCGCGCAACGATCCCCAACTGCCCGCTGAGCGTCAAACCGCTGCGTTCCTGAAACCCTTCGCCCCGTCGCCTGCTGCGCGGTGCGCGGCAGGTTGCGTCGTGACCTTCTGACTGGAGATTTCCCATGCGACCGTTCTGGCTCGAGCAAGCCTTGCAGGCCGACCCATCCGAGCAGTGTCCACCGCTGCAAGGCGAGGTGCGCACCGATGTGTGCATCGTTGGCGGCGGCTACACCGGATTGTGGACGGCGATCATGCTCAAGCAGCAAAACCCCGAGCTGGAGGTGTTGCTGATCGAAGCTGACATCTGCGGTGCCGGCGCCAGTGGCCGTAATGGTGGTTGCGCACTGTCATGGTCGGCCAAGTATTTCACCCTGGAGCGCTTGTTCGGCGTCGAAGAAGCGGTGCGTCTGGTCAAGGAATCCGAGCGCAGCATCCATGCGATCGGCGAGTTCTGCGAGCAGTACGGCGTCGATGCCGACTACCGCCTCGACGGCACGCTGTACACCGCGACCAATCGCGCCCAGGTCGGCGCAACTGACGCGGTGATCGCGGCGCTGGAGCGTAACGGCATCAACTCGTTCAGCCAGCGACCGCTCGCCGATGTGCAGCGCATGGCTGGCTCAGCAAAACACCTGGAGGGCTGGTTTTCCCCGGCGGCTGCCAGCGTGCAACCGGGCAAACTGGTGCGCGGCCTGCGCCGGGTGGCGCTGCAATCGGGCGTGAAGATCCATGAAGGCACGGCGATGACCGGGCTGGAAGAGGGCCGCCCGGCACGCATCCACACGCCCGGCGGCAAGGTCATCGCCGACCGCGTGGTGCTGGCGATGAATGCGTGGATGGCCCGCGCGTTTCCTCAGTTCGAGCGCAGTGTGGCGATCGTTTCCAGTGACATGCTGATCACCGAACCGCGCCCGGACCTGTTGCAGCAAATCGGTTTGACCAGCGGCGTCACCGTCCTCGATTCGCGGATTTTCGTGCATTACTACCACAACACCCCGGACGGCCGGATCATGCTCGGCAAGGGCGGCAACACCTTTGCCTATGGCGGGCGGATGCTGCCGGTGTTCGATCAGCCGTCGCCTTATGCCGGATTGCTCAAGCGCAGTCTCGCGGATTTTTTCCCGGCGTTCGCCGATGTCAAAATCGACGCGACGTGGAACGGCCCGTCGGATCGTTCGGTGACCGGTTTGCCGTTCTTCGGCCAGATGAGCTTGGCGGGCAATGTGTTTTACGGCTTCGGTTATTCCGGCAGCGGCGTCGGCCCGTGTCACATGGGCGGGCAGATTCTCGCCGCGCTGGTGCAAGGCCTGGATAACCCGTGGACCCGCTCGCCGCTGGTCAACGGGCCGCTGGGTTATTTCCCGCCGGAACCCATCCGCTACCTCGGCTCGTTGATGGTGCGCAACGCCATCCGCCGCAAGGAGCGCGCCGAAGATCACGGGCGCCGGCCTCGGCATCTGGACGTGCGCCTGGCCAGGTTCGCGGCGGCGGCGGGCAAGGCGGACAAAGGCTGAGGCGCCGATCAATGCTCGGCGCGGTGGCTCAGCCAGTCGAGCAACAGGCTGTCGCGCACGGGCTCTGATTCGCGCTCCGGCGGCTGGCGTGCGTGGCTGAGGCACAGGATCGGTCGGTCCGGATCGCTGTCGAGGAAACTCACCCACACTTCACTTCCGGCGCGCGGTAATTGATCGACGGCGACGGGGCCGCTGAGCCGGCTCATGGCGATCGGCAGCCACAGGGCGTCGCTGGCGGATTTATCCTCAGCCGGCCACAGGCTTACAGCGAGGCAGCCGTTTTCGTCCACTTGCGCAGGTTGCCCAGGCGCACCCGCCACTTTCGCCAAGTGATAACCGGCAATATTCGGGCGAGTTTGTTTGAGTGGCGGACGGAAATCGGTCGACCAGGGCTGCGCAGTGAAGTCGTTGTGATAACGCTGAACGCTTGGCGCCGGATCAAGGATCGAAGGGTGCTGCCCGTGGTGGCGCACCGCGCTGATCAGCCATTGTTCGTTGAAATGATGAATCGGGTGGTCGGCCACAAGCAGCAGTCGTCCACTGAGCAAATCGCTGCAATCACTGCGCCCGTGAATGGAGCGCAACTGGCAGCGTTGGCGTTGCAGATGACGTCGGCTGCGTTGTTCGGCGTGCAGACGTTCCGGCGATCGCGCGGGCATCGGCAACTCGGTCGAGACCTCGTTGGCGGCTTCGGCATTGCCGGTTGGCTGACCGCGATTGCGCACCGCATGCAGCATCGGTACAGGCGCCGCGCGATGCTGTTGATAGAGCGCGCTGACGCAGGGCGACGGTGGTTGCTCATCAGCACTGAAAGGGATTTCGACCGGTTCCTGCGGCAGGCTCAGGCTGTCGTCAGCGAACACCACGACGTGTCCGTCCGGCCCATGTTCGAAGTGATAGTGGATGCCTTCTTCTTCGCATAGCCGCTGCACCAGTGCCAGATCGCTTTCTTCGTACTGAATGCAAAACGCCCTTGCCGGGTAGTGACCGACGCTCATTTCAATGCGGTAGCTGTGCGCTGGCAGGGCATGTTCTTCGAGCAGTTGTTGAATGATCTGCGGCACACTCAGGTGAGTAAACACGCGGCGCTTATGCGTTTGCGCCAGTTGTTGCAGATGCGGCACCAGAATCAGTCGATAGCCGACCCGATGCGTCCCGCGATGTTCGCAGCTGGCGCTGGAAATGACGCCGTGGAACCCGTGCTGCTCACTGAGCCGCAAAAAGGCTGGCCTGTGCAGGAAGGATCCCGGGACGATGGCCGGGGCCAGTCCGAGCAGTTCGATGTCGAAACGGTAAGGCTGGTTCAGCGCTTCCTCGCCGCGAAAACGCACCACCGGCAGGCGCAATCCGCTGTCGGTCAGCGTAAGGGTGAAGGGACTTTCCTTGTCATTGAGCATTCGAGCAGGCCCTGTCAGGCGATACGGGGTTTCAAGGGTACGAAACCGTCGGGCTGAATGGTCATGTCAAAGGCGCTTTTCAGAATCCCCCTACATGCTTTGGTGAAGATGTCGATTCCGTCGGCTGTTTTTTTGGTCGATTGCCGACTTTAGGCCGTATAAACTTGCCGCCACGCGTCGGCCAATAGATGTCTCGGCGCCACAGATCAAGAGAGTGAGTAATGGGCGCACAGTGGAAGGTTAAACACAAAGAAGCGGCAGCCAACGCCAAAGGGAAGATCTTCGGCAAACTGGTGAAGGAAATCACCATTGCTGCGCGCAACGGTGCCGATACCGCCACCAACGCACACCTGCGTCTGGTGGTCGAACAGGCGAAAAAAGCCTCGATGCCAAAAGAAACCCTCGATCGCGCGATCAAGAAAGGCGCCGGTCTGCTGGGTGAAACCGTGCAATACCATCGCGTGACCTACGAAGGCTTCGCGCCGCATCAGGTGCCGCTGATCGTCGAATGCGTCACCGACAACATCAACCGCACCGTCGCGGAAATTCGTGTGGCGTTCCGCAAGGGCCAGTTGGGCGCTTCGGGTTCGGTGGCGTGGATGTTCAACCACGTCGGCATGATCGAAGCCTCGCCGGACAGCCCGGAAGCCGATCCGGAAATGGCTGCGATCGAAGCCGGTGCCCAGGATTTCGAGCCGGGCGAAGAGGGCGCGACGCTGTTCCTCACCGACCCGACCGACCTCGACGCTGTGCAGAAAGCCCTGCCGGAACAAGGCTTCACCGTGCTCTCGGCCAAGCTCGGCTACCAGCCGAAGAACCCGGTCAGCGGCTTGAGCGACGAGCAGATGGCTGAAGTCGAGGCGTTCCTCGAAGGCCTCGACAACCATGATGACGTGCAGGACATGTTTGTTGGTCTGGCTGGCTGATCCGTCGCGCCAGTAATGACCTCTTCTCGAGCAGGCTGGCTCCCACATTTGCAATGCATTCCAATGTGGGAGCGAGCCTGCTCGCGAATGACCGCGCAGCGGTCACAGATTCTCCAGCATCTCGATGACTTCACTGAACCCCGGCCGCCCCAGCACATCGGCCTGACAGCAGCGTCGTTCCAGCGCCTCCAGGTGCGCGCGCCGCTCCGTACTCAATCCTGAGTCGACACGCTCCAGCAATTCCCCCAACAACACACCGAACGCACGGACTTCCAGGCGCTGCAATGCGCGCGTCTGCACATCATCGCCGGTGGCATGAAACGACGCCGCGCCGAAATCCCCCAGCAGACAATCGCCCTGATCGTTCAACAGAATGTTGTGGCCATACAGATCGCCGTGGGTAATGCCTTGGTGGTGCAGGTGCTCGGCCGCTGAGGCGATGCCTTGGGCGACGCGCAGGGCAACCTCCGCCGTGAACCGGCAGTCCTCGGCATAAACATCCCGCGAGCACGAGACCAGGCTCGGCAAGCCGGCGAGATTGCCGAAGCTCGGATCTATCAACTGCATCACCAATCCCTGCTGCTGATCGGGGTGGCCGCTGATGCGGCCCTCGACGCGGATCAGGTTGGGGTGCAAACCGGCGGTGATGCAGGCGTTCATCTCATGCAACGGCGAGCCGTCGCTGGTCATCTCGCCTTTGTACAGCTTCACCGCAACCGCTTGCGCCGTGCCATCGTCACGCTGCCAGACTGCCCGGGAAATCACCCCGGAAGCGCCTTCGCCCAGTTGCTGTTCCATGCGCAGCGTCGACCAGTCGATCAGCGGCGTGGCCTCAAGGGCAGCGGCATCGGCTTCGGTCTCCAGCGGATTGCCGGCATAGGCCAGCCAGGTCAGGCTCGGCAAGGTCAGCAGCCATTGCGGCAGCTCGTTGAGCTGGTTGGCGGCGATGCGCAGCAATTCCAGCCGATGGCAGTGACGCAGGGAGTCTGGCAGCGATTGCAGGCGATTGCCGGCGAGCATGAGCTTCTGCAGGGCGGGCCGTTCACCGAGTTCGCTGGGCAGGCTTGCGATGCGGTTATCGGTGAGGATCAGCCAGCGCAGCTGCGGCGGCAGAGCGTCACCAGGGACATTGACGATGCGGTTGGCCTTGAAGCCGACCATCGTCAGCGCGGTGCATTGGCCGAGGCACGCCGGCAGTTCGCTGAACTGGTTGTCGGAGCAGAACAGCACGCGCAGGCGGGTCAGGCGATGCAGGTCATCGGGCAGGCTGGATAACGCATTGCCGCTGAGGTTGAGCACTTCCAGCGTGTCGGCCAGTTGGAATATTTCGCGGGGGAATTCGGTCAGCCCGCAGGACAGGTCGAGGCGGGTAATGCCTGACAGCTTGCCGGCGCGCAGTTGAGCAAGGGTGTGCATGTCTGGTTTCGCTATTGATCGGTGGAGCGACGCGGGGGCGCGGGAATGGGCGACATGATAGCGGTAAAGCGGATGCTGAACGGATTTTGAGTTGTCCCGGGACCTTGTGGGAGCGAGCCTGCTCGCGAAAGCGGTGTATCAGTTAAATGAACCCTGACTGACATACCGCTTTCGCGAGCAGGCTCGCTCCCACAGGGCTCGCTCCCACAGGGTAGGGTGTCAGTTGGGAGCGTGGATTTCCTGCAATTGCCCCAACCGGCTGCGCGTGCGCGCCAGGTCGATGGCGTGACCTTCCAGGCTCTGGCCCAGCGGCAGTTGGCCGAGCAGGGTCAGGTGCTTGTCCTGATCGTAGAGCACGTCGATCAGATTGATGAAGCGCTGTTGCACGGCGATCGGACACTCGCCGAGCGGCGGCAGGTCATCGATGATCCACTGGTCGAAACGCTGGCACAGTTGCAGATAATCCATCACTGCCGTTGGCTGTTCGCACAGGTCGTTGAAGGTGAACCCGACTCGCCGGCCTTGGCAGAAACGGGCCTGAAGCTGGCGTTTGCCAACTTCGAGGGCAAGGGCAGGCGCATCGGCTGGTGGCAGGTCCTGGGCCTGGCGCTGGGCTGTTGTAGCCGGCCAGACGTAATGCCCTTGGGTAAACACTTGATGCGAATGCTGGCGGTTCAGCGTGCGGTAGTCGTGGGCGCCGCCGACTTCCATCACCTGCATGCGCGTGTTGATCAGCTCGATCACCGGTTTGAAGCGTGCGTGATACAGCGGATTGGGCAGCAGGCCTTCCGGCGCGTAGTTGGAGGTTACCAGCAACATGATCCGCCGTTTGAACAGGGCTTTGAACAGCCGCGTGATCAGCATCGCGTCGCCGATGTCGTGCACATGAAATTCGTCGAAACACAGCACCTGGCAATCTTCCAGCAACTCATCCAGGGTGATTTCCAGCGCGTCTTCCTGCAGGCGGTGACGGAACATGCCGTCGTGCAGCCGGGCAAAAAACTGATGGAAGTGCAGGCGACGTTTGCGCGTGATCGGCAGCGCCTGGAAAAAACCGTCGAGCAACCAGCTCTTGCCGCGCCCGACGGCTCCGTACAGGTACAGACTCGGCGGTGTGTGGCCGCTGTCGCCCAGCAGTACGCTGGCCTGCTGCGCCATGCAGTCGATGACGTGCTGCTGACTGCGGCTGAGGGTGTAGCCCTGGCTTTTGGCCTTGTCGCGGAAATAATCGCGGATGGTCGCGGCATGAGCATCGTGCCCGGCGCTGACGGGCAGGCTTTTGCCGAACAGGCGGCGCAACAACGGCCAGCGTTGGCTCAGTCGTGATCGTTTCGGCGTTCGGGCGGGCACGCGGGAAAGGCTCCTGGTTGATCGGGCGGGCTCCACCGGGAGCGCGGTGGCCCAAGTGTAACCAGAGCTCAGGGGCTGGCTCCATGAAATATGTGCACGGTCCCCTGTAGGAGCTGACGAGTGCAACGAGGCTGCGATCTTTTGATCTGGGTTGCCGCCAACAGATCGCAGCCTCGTTGCACTCGTCAGCTCCTACCAGAGGCGGATTTCAGAACGGTGGCGATTGCTTGAGCAACTCTGCTGCCGGCGAGTCGGTCGGGCTGACCACCGCATAGTTGTAGCCCGGCCCTGACCAGTAATCGGCCTGCAGATCGCCATCGCTGCGCGAACCGCGCGGCAGCAGGGTGTTTTTCGGCCCCGGTGGACGCAGGTAGAAACTGACCTTGTGACCGCTGCCATCCTCATACATCACCATCGCCGCCGCGCCTTCATCGGTGCTGAGCAAACGCCCGCTGACCGGCTCGAATCCGGCAGCTTTCAAGTCCGGCAAGCGCCCGGCGCCGCTGAAGTAGCGGTCGAGCCAACGCTGCATGTCGCCGTCGCTGTCGACCTTGTAATCGGCGGGCAGTACGCCTTGCTGGGCGATCAGGCGATAGGCTTGCAACGCGTCAGTCATCGGCAATTGCGCAGGGCGCGCCAGGGTCATTTCCCGCGCCTGCCAGCCACTGAAACCGCCAATGCTCACGGCAATCAGCAACACCGCCGCGCTGGCCAGGTGCCGACGGGACTGCTGGCGACGGCGCTGGCGAATCATCATCGGGTCAAGCGCCGGATTGGCCGGTTGCTGCAACGCGCCACTCAGCGCTGCGCGCAATTGCTGGGCGTCGCGTTGCCAGGCGCGAACCTGCGCCGCTTCTTCAGGGTGGCTGGCCAGCCAGGTTTCGAGCACGCGCCGATCGGCGTCGCTGAGCTGGTGGTCGATGTAGGCGTGCAAATCACGTTCGTTGGGAGGCAGGCTGATCATTTGAGTATCCGCAAGGAAGGGCTGCTGATTTCGCCGTCGCTGAGTTGGCGCAAGGCCTGGCGGGCGCGGGACAGGCGCGACATCACGGTGCCGATCGGGGCGCCGAGGATCTCGGCGACCTCTTTATAGGACAGGCCTTCCACCGAGACCATCAGCAGCAAAGCGCGCTGTTCGGTCGGCAGGCGTTCGAAGGCTTGCAGGGTCGACTGGGCAATCACCGTGCGTTCCACAGACGGCTCGGCATCGTCGCGACCGGTGAAAAATTCCAGCATCCGCGCATAGCGCCGCGAACGACGGTGCGCATCGAGAAATTGCCGATAGAGGATCGCGAACAGCCAGGCGCGCACGTCGCCGTCAGCGCGTTTTTCGCCCCACGCCGAGAGTGCCCGCTCGAGGCTGGCCTGGACCAGATCGTCAGCGCTGCTGCTGTTGCGCGTCAACGACACGGCGAAGCGGCGCAATCTGGGAATGATTTCTCTCAACTGTTCGTCGAATTCGCTCATGAATGTCTGCTGGTCGCTACGCTGTGGACTAGGAAGACGCCCGTCAGCGCAGGTTATTCCCCGTGCGCAAAAATAAATACCGCGCCGTGGAATAAACCCGGACGGGGTGCGTCTTGCTGACTCTTTCCACTTGTGGCCGATGGCCTGGAGATATTCATGGTTGATCGCTCGTCCCCAAACGCTGCACCGCCCGGCAGGCCGCCGCGCGAGACACTGAGCTCCGCGAGCCTGGTTTTACGTCTGGGCGGCATTGCCGTGATTGTCGCCGCCGTGGCCGGGGCGTTTGCCTACGTGCATGGCAACCTTGACCCGCAACGATTGACGCCAAAAGCGTTGGTCGATGTGCTGGAAAAGAACAACGGCGTGCATCCCGGCTTTCGTCGCAATCACGCCAAGGGTGTCTGCGTGATCGGCCATTTCGAAAGCAGCGGCGAGGCGCGCGCGTTCTCCACGGCACAGCTGTTCAACCTGCCACAGACACCGGTGGTGGGGCGTTTCGCCTTGCCGGCCGGCAATCCCTACGCGCCGGACAGCGCCGTACCGATCCGCAGCCTGGCGCTGCGCTTCACCCAGGCGAACGGTCAGCAATGGCGCACCGGGATGAACAGCATGCCGGTGTTTCCGGTGGGCACGCCCGAAGCGTTCTACCAATTGCAGCAGGCGCAGTCGCCGGATCCAGCCACCGGCAAGCCAGACCCGACGAAGGTGCCGGCGTTTTTTGCCGCACATCCGGAAGCCGTGCCGTTTCTGACGTGGGTGAAGACCGCCAAGCCTTCGGCCAGCTACGCCACCGAAACCTATAACAGCATCAATGCGTTCTATCTGGTCGATGGCAACGGTAAAAAACAGGCCGTACGCTGGAGCATGACGCCGCTGGCGCAGGACGCGGCGGGTGCCACGGCTCCTGAAGGCGCGGACTTTCTCGAGAAGGATCTGGTGCAACGCCTGGCCGCCGCACCCTTGCGCTTTCAGTTGAACATCACCCTGGCCAACGCCGGTGACCCGGTGAACGATGCCAGCAAGACCTGGCCCGCAGATCGCAAAGTGCTGAACGCCGGAACCCTGGTGCTGGAGAAGACCCAGCCGCAACTCAGTGGCGAGTGCCGTGACATCAACTACGATCCGCTGGTGCTGCCGGCCGGGATTCAAGGCTCGGAAGATCCACTGCTGGCCGCGCGTTCTGCCGGCTATGCCGATTCCTACCTGCGTCGCACCAGCGAAGTCAGCCAGTTGCCCGCCGCCAAACAGGAGGCTCGTCCATGAACAAGCAACCGACGCATTTCGTTTTGCTGGCGCGCCTGCTGCACTGGCTGATGGCGCTGATGATCATCGCCATGCTGTTTATCGGCGCGGGCATGGTCACTTCGGTGTCGTCTCGCCATGAATGGCTGATTCATCTGCACAAGCCGCTGGGCATCGCGATTCTGGCGCTGGTGATCGTGCGCCTGCTGGTGCGCTTCACCACGCGCCAACCGCCGCTGCCGGATGATCTGCCGGGCTGGCAGGTGCTCGCAGCCAAGGCTTCCCACGTCTTGTTGTATGCGTTGATGCTGGTGTTGCCGTTGCTCGGCTGGGCGATGATCAGTGCCTCGGGCGAGCCAGTGATGCTGACGTCGTCGCTGCATCTGCCGTCGATTGTGCCGGCCGATGCGCAACTGTTTGCGTTGCTGCGCAAGTCCCATGGCTATCTGGCGTATCTGCTGTTTCTGACAGTGCTGCTGCACCTGGCGGCGGCGCTGTTCCATGGCTGGGTGCGTCGTGACGAAGTGCTCGACAGCATGTTGCGCGGGCGCGATCGCGGCTGACCCTATAACGCAAAAGATCGCAGGCCGGCTGCGATCTTTTGTTGTTGCAGGGAAGGGGATCAGCGCAGGGTGTCGACCATGTCGGCGAGGGTGGTCAACACGTCTTTACCCAGTTGCTTGGAACGTTTGCCCGACCAGCCGGTGATCTTGTCCGGGTGGTCGTCGTGGTCCTTGAACGGCATCTCCAGGGTCAGCGACAGGCAGTCGTATTTCTGTCCGACGCTGTTGCAGGCCAGGGTCATGTTGGCCTGTCCCGGTTCGTCGCGGGTGTAGCCATAGGTGGTCTGGAAGTCTTTGGTGGTGTGCTTCAAGTGGCTGCGGAAATGCTCTTCAAGCTTTTCGATGCGCGGCGTAAAACCAGGATTGCCTTCACAGCCGGCGGTGAAAACGTGAGGTATGGTTTCGTCGCCGTGTACGTCGATAAACGCATCGACGCCATACTTTTGCATCTGCTGCTGAACGAATAGCACTTCCGGGCTGATGTCCTGGCTGGCGTTCTGCCAGGCCCGGTTCAAGTCCTGCCCCATGGCATTGGTGCGCAGGTGGCCGTGGAACGCGCCGTCCGGGTTCATGTTCGGCACCAGATACAGATCGGCGCTGGCCAGCAGTTTGTTCAATACCGGATCGTCCTGTCGTTCCAGACGCTCGATCACACCTTCCATGAACCATTCAGCCATGTGCTCGCCCGGATGCTGCTGGGCGATGATCCAGATTTTGCGCTGGCCTTCGGCACCGGTGCCTTTGCGCAGCAGCTGAATGTCGCGGCCCTCGACACTTTTGCCGGTCGCCAGCAATTCGGTGCCAGCCTTGCTTAGCGCTTGCTCGATCAACCAGTCGTGGCGGCCGCGGCTGTAGGGTTCGAAGTAGGCGAACCAGGCGTGGGTCTGTTCCGCTTCGAGGCAGAAGCGCAGGCTGTCGCCTTCGAAGCTGGTGGGGATGCGGAACCAGTTGACGTGATCATACGACGCCACCGCTTGATAGCCCGGCCAGCCTTTGCTGTAGGTCGATTGGCTGGCGTTGACCAGGCGAAACCAGTGTTCCTGGTGCACATGCAGGCCGCTGGCCTTGAAGTGGAACCACTGAAAATGAGCGCTGCGGGTGTCCGGGCGGATGGCCAGGACGGGACTGAGCGGGTTGCTGATATCGATGACTTGGATATTGCCGCTGTCGAAATTGGCGCTGATGTCGAACGAAGATTTGGCCACGGTCATGGTCGGTTCCTGATCAGGATTTTTATGACCGGTACTTTACACGCAGGCAGGGCTGAAACCGAGGGGAATCGCGGGTGTAGCGGGGGGCGTCTTCCGTGACGCGCCAGCAGCTTAGAGGCTATGCGATTGATTCTCAAGTGCTGATTGCCATTAGTTTCGCCCAATGTGGCTGGGCTCGGCTTGCCAATCAATATTCTTTTGATATTATCCGCGCCATCGAATTTGCAGCACCCAAAGACTTCATTAGCCTGAAGACACAAGCCCGAAAAACGGGCAAAAAAAGACCCGGCAAAAAGCCGGGTCAAAAACCGTGATTAGCCTGATGAGGAGATAGTCCAGAAGACCGACCTAAGGTCTCTGGTCCATCGACTGATCTCGCGACCAGCTGCTTGCAATAATAATCATTATCATTTGCAAGTCAAATGTTTTTATCTGCGCGATGGGAAAATTCTTTCCTGTCCGCCCGTACCTTGTCCGCCGTGACTTCATCGTTGTCGATCGAATGGTCGACCATCGCCCGCGCCATATCCACCATGTGCACCACCGAAAAGGCCAGATCGCGACTGGTGCCTTGCAGGTTTTCTGCGGCCTTGAACGCGGTGGCGGCCGCACATCGCAACAGATCCGAGGCATGCACCAGTGCTTCCTCGCCGCTGAGATGGCCTTTGACATTGAAAAAACGTTCGTCCGTCTCGGATTTCGAAACAGTCGGTTTCAAGTAGTAGTCCAGCGCGCGCTGTGCGGCGGCATTGCCCTGAGGGGAGGTGAAGCTGGTGTCAATTTGCAGATCGGGCATGTCTTTGCTGCTGATGTTCATCATGAAACGTCACTCCATGTTCGATTGAAAGTCCGTTACTCTAGGATAGTACCGCCTGTATTTGTGACTAGGATTTAAATACTACAATATGTGTTTTGCCGGTCGAAGACGTCCGCGTAAGGTGCGGCACATGGATAAATGGATTGAGTTGGTCAAGGCCAAGATGAGTGAACTCAAAGTCACTCAAACAGAGCTCGGAGAGCGCGTCGGCATGTCCCAGGGCGGGATCGGTCATTGGCTGAACAAGCGTCGCGAACCCGGTGTTACCGAAATGAACCGCGTGCTCAAGGCGCTGGGAATGGACTTCCTCGAAGTCGTTCTGGTGATCCGCGAACCGCAGCCGACGCCGGAAGACGAGATGCCGCTGGCGCAGAAGTACAACCCGTACTTCCGTTATCCGGTCTGCGATTGGCGTGCACCGTGCGAAGTGCGTGACACTGTGGCGAGCTATCCCGGAGCATCAGCGAAGCAGCGCTTCGAACTGACGGATTACCACGCTCGCGGCGGTGCGGCGTTCTGGCTGACGGTGACGGGGGATTCGATGACCGCGCCGAGCGGCCAGAGCGTTGCCGAGGGCATGCTGATTCTGGTCGATCCGGAGTTGGAGGCAGTGCCCGGCAAACTGGTGATCGCCCAGTGGCCGGACAGCGAAGAAGCGATTTTCCGCAAACTCGACGAACAGGCCGGCCAGCGTTACCTGGTTCCGCTCAATCCAACCTGGCCGAAAACCCTGCTCACCGATGAATGCCGGATTATCGGCGTGGTGGTTCAGGCGACGGCGCGTTACTGAACGGATCGATCCTCGCTCAAGGCCAGGATCGATCCTTTTATTTCATCCCTCTTTCAGTTCAACCAAAGCGCTGCCTTCGCTGACCATATCGCCTTCCTGGCAATACAGCGCTTTGATCACACCGGCGTGCGGCGCGCGGATGCTGTGTTCCATCTTCATGGCTTCAAGCACCACCAGTTGCGCCCCGGCCTCAACCGACTGTCCCGTTTCGACCAGCACGCGCACGATGCTGCCGTTCATTGGCGCGGTCAGACCGCCCTGATGGCTGTGGCTGGCTTCGACGGCACTGATCGGATCGAACGCTTCGATGCGCCGCAACTCGCCCTCCCATTCCAGATACAACGCGCCGCCCTGACGAATCGCCCGCAATGTGCGGCGCACGCCGTCATGCTCGATGGTCAGCGCCTCGCCCAGCAGTTCTGCATGGGCCGCAGTTCTCAAGGTCAACGCGCGATCCTGTCCCTCGCAACTCAAATGCACGGTGATTTGCGCCGGCAAACCTGCGCGCAAACCACTGCTGCAAGACCAGGGGGAGGCGGGATCATCCGCCCGCGCACGCTTCGGCAGACTCTGCGCAAACGCCTGCTCCGCCGCCTGCCAGAACTCATCGGTCAACGCGGCTGGTGCTGGCAGCAATTGCTCCTGATAGCGCGGGATAAACCCGGTATCCAGCTCTGCCGCCGCAAACGCCGGATGCGCGATGATCCGGCGCAGGAAATTGATGTTGGTCCTCAGCCCGCCAATCGCAAACTCGTCGAGCATGCTCAACAGACGCAAGCGTGCCTGCTCGCGATCTTCACCCCAAGCAATCAGCTTGCCGAGCATCGGATCGTAGAACGGCGAAATCTCGTCACCTTCCTCAACGCCGCTGTCTACCCGCCGCCCCGGTCCCTGCGCCGATTCGCGGTACAAGTCCAGACGCCCGGTGGCCGGCAGGAAATCATTCGCCGGATCTTCGGCATACAAACGCACTTCGATCGCGTGACCATTGAGTGGCACCTGCGCTTGGGTGATCGGCAGCGCTTCCCCACGGGCGACGCGAATCTGCCAGGCGACCAGATCGAGCCCGGTGATTGCTTCTGTTACCGGGTGCTCGACTTGCAGCCGCGTGTTCATCTCCATGAAGAAAAACTCGCCGCGCGCATCCAGCAAAAACTCCACGGTGCCGGCGCCGACATAACCGATCGCCTGCGCCGAACGCACAGCCGCCTCGCCCATTGCCCGGCGCAACTCGGGCGTCAGACCCGGCGCCGGGGCCTCTTCGACGACTTTCTGGTGCCGACGCTGGATCGAGCAGTCGCGCTCGTTGAGGTACAGGCAGTTGCCGTGCTGATCGGCGAACACCTGAATTTCCACATGACGTGGCTTGAGCAAATACTTTTCCACCAACATCCGCGAGTCGCCAAACGACGATTGCGCTTCGCGCTGCGCCGAGGCGAGGGCTTCAGCGAGTTGGCTGACATCCTCGACGACTTTCATGCCTTTGCCGCCACCACCCGCAGTGGCCTTGAGCAGCACCGGATAACCGATGCGTTCGCAGGCTTCGCGGAAGGTGTCGAGGTCCTGCGCTTCGCCGTGATAGCCCGGCACCAGTGGCACGCCGGCCTTTTCCATCAGCGCTTTGGCGGCGGATTTGCTGCCCATCGCATCGATGGCCGAGGCGGGCGGGCCGAGGAAGATCAGTCCGGCGGCTTCGATGGCGCGGGCGAATCCAGCGTTTTCCGAGAGAAAGCCATAGCCGGGATGAATCGCCTGGGCACCGCTGGCCTTGGCGGCGGCGATCAATTTATCGATTTGCAGATAACTCTCGGCAGCCTTGCTGCCGCCCAGATCCACGCGGATATCGGCTTCACGGCTGTGCCGCGCATCGCGGTCGGTGGCGCTATGCACGGCGACGGTGGTCAGGCCCAAGGCCTTGGCGGTGCGCATCACGCGGCAGGCGATTTCGCCGCGGTTGGCCACCAGCAGAGTGGTAATCACAGGTGCGCTCATCAACGCGACTCCTTGGTGGATGCGGCTTGCCAGTTCGGTGGGCGTTTTTGCAGGAAGGCGCGCAAGCCTTCCTGGCCTTCGGCGCTGACGCGAATCCGCGCGATGGCATTTTCGGTATAGCGCCGCAGGGCCGGGGTCAGCGCGCCGTTGCCGACTTCGCGCAGCAAGTCCTTGCTGGCGCGCATGGCCGCGGGGCTGTTGAGCAACAGGTTGTCGATCCACTGTTCGACCTGTTGCTCCAGTTCCGCCGCAGGATAGCTTTCGGCGAGCAAGCCAATCTCCCGCGCCCGCTGCCCGCTGAAGCGCTCGGCAGTCAGCGCATAGCGCCGTGCCGCACGCTCACCGATCGCTTGCACCACGAACGGGCTGATTACCGCTGGCGCCAGACCGATGCGCACTTCCGACAGGCAGAACTGCGCGTCATCGGCGCCGATCGCCATGTCACAGCAACTGATCAAGCCCAGCGCGCCACCAAACGCCGCGCCCTGAACCACAGCCAGAGTGGGGATTTTCAGCTTGGCGAGGTTGTACATCAGCTCGGCCAGTTCGCGGGCATCGTCAAGATTGGTGTGGTAATCGAGTTCTGCCGATCGCTGCATCCAGGCCAGGTCGGCACCGGCACTGAAATGCTTGCCACGCCCGCGCAGCAGCAGGAAACGCAGGTTCGAATCGCTGGCGACCTTGTCGAGGGCGAGGATCAGTTCGCGGATCATCTCGGCGTTGAACGCGTTGTTTTTCTCCGCGCGATTTAGCCACAGCGTCGCGAAACCGCGTGGGTCGTTTTGCAGTTCGAGGGTATTGAAGTCGCTCATATTCATCCGTCTCCACGGTTCTTGTGGGAGCGAGCCTGCTCGCGAAAGCGGGGTATCAGTCGATCTATCCGCTGCCTGACAGAGCGCATTCGCGAGCAGGCTCGCTCCCACAAAAAAACATCACATCCGGAACACGCCGAAGCGGCTCGGTTCGATTGGCGCGTTCAGCGACGCGGACAAGGCCAGGGCCAGTACGTCGCGGGTCTGCGCCGGATCGATGACGCCGTCGTCCCACAGCCGCGCGCTGGAATAGTAGGGGTGACCCTGTTCTTCGTACTGGTCGAGAATCGGCTGCTTGATCTCGGTCTCCTGCTCGGCGCTGAACGCCTGACCGCTGCGTTCGGCCTGTTCGCGCTTGACCTGCACCAGCACACCGGCAGCCTGTTCGGCGCCCATCACGCCAATCCGCGCGTTCGGCCACATCCACAAGAAACGCGGATCGTAAGCGCGACCGCACATGCCGTAGTTGCCGGCACCGAAGCTGCCGCCGATGATCACGGTGAATTTCGGCACTTTGGCGCAGGCCACCGCGGTCACCAGTTTCGCGCCGTGCTTGGCGATGCCGCCGGCTTCGTACTTCTGGCCGACCATGAAACCGGTGATGTTCTGCAGAAACAGCAGCGGGATGCCGCGCTGGCAGGCCAGTTCGATGAAGTGCGCGCCTTTCTGCGCGGCTTCGGCGAAGAGGATGCCGTTGTTCGCCAGAATCGCGATCGGGTAGCCGTGCAAGTGCGCGAAACCGCAGACCAGCGTGGTGCCGAACAGCGCTTTGAATTCATCGAACACCGAACCGTCGACCAGCCGCGCGATCACTTCGCGCACATCGAATGGCTGCTTGGCGTCAGCCGGAACCACGCCGTACAACTCGTCGCTGGCGTACAGCGGCGCAATCGGCGTGCGTTGCTGCACCTCGCCGAGCTTGCGCCAGTTGAGGTTGGCGACGCTGCGGCGGGCGAGGGCGAGGGCGTGTTCGTCGTTCTCGGCGTAATGGTCAGCCACGCCGGAGGTCTTGCAGTGCACATCGGCGCCGCCGAGGTCTTCGGCGCTGACCACTTCGCCGGTCGCGGCTTTTACCAGCGGCGGGCCGGCGAGGAAAATCGTCGCCTGGTTGCGCACCATGATCGCTTCGTCCGCCATCGCCGGCACATACGCGCCGCCAGCGGTGCACGAGCCCATCACCACGGCGATCTGCGGGATGCCCATGGCGCTCATGTTGGCCTGATTGAAGAATATCCGCCCGAAATGCTCGCGATCCGGAAACACTTCGTCCTGACGCGGCAGATTGGCCCCACCGGAATCCACCAGATAAATGCACGGCAGGCGATTCTGCTGGGCGATGGTCTGCGCGCGCAGGTGTTTTTTCACGGTGAGCGGGTAATACGAGCCACCTTTCACCGTCGCATCGTTGGCGACGATCATGCACTCGACGCCTTCAACGCGACCGATCCCGGCGATCACACCGGCAGCCGGGACGTCTTCGCCATACACGGCGTGAGCCGCCAGTTGGCTGATTTCGAGAAACGGCGAGCCGGGGTCGAGCAAGCGATTGATGCGCTCGCGCGGCAGCAATTTACCCCGCGAGGTGTGGCGTTCCTGCGCTTTGACACCGCCACCCTGCGCGACTTGAGCGAGCAAGGTGTGCAGCGCGTCGACCTGTTTGAGCATCGCCGCACTGTTGGCGGCGAACTCCGCTGAACGCGGGTTGAGCTGAGTGTGCAGAATCATGGGGCTTACTCCGTAAGCAGCTTCTAGCTACAAGCGGCAAGCTGCAGGTTGGGGCAAGAGCGTGGTTCTCTTGCAGCTTGCGGCTTGCAGCTGACGAAATTCATTTCGTCTCGTTGAACAGTTCACGGCCGATCAGCATGCGGCGGATCTCGCTGGTGCCGGCGCCGATTTCGTAGAGCTTGGCGTCGCGCAGCAGGCGGCCGGCGGGGAATTCGTTGATGTAGCCGTTGCCGCCGAGAATCTGGATCGCGTCGAGGGCCATTTGCGTGGCGCGTTCGGCGGTGTAGAGGATCACCCCGGCAGCGTCCTTACGGGTGGTTTCGCCGCGCTCGCAAGCCTGGGCCACCGCGTACAGATAGGCACGGCTGGCATTGAGCTGGGTGTACATGTCGGCGACTTTGCCCTGGATCAGCTGGAATTCGCCGATGCTCTGGCCGAACTGCTTGCGGTCGTGGATGTAGGGCACGATCAGGTCCATGCACGACTGCATGATCCCGGTCGGGCCACCGGAAAGCACCACGCGTTCGTAATCGAGGCCGCTCATCAGCACTTTCACGCCACCGTTGAGCACGCCGAGAATGTTTTCCTCCGGTACTTCGACGTCATCGAAAAACAGCTCGCAGGTGTTGGAGCCGCGCATGCCGAGCTTGTCGAACTTGTTGCTGCGGCTGAAGCCTTTCCAGTCACGCTCGACGATGAACGCAGTAATGCCGTGCGGGCCTTTTTCCAGATCGGTCTTGGCGTAGATCACGTACGTATTGGCGTCAGGGCCGTTGGTGATCCAGGTTTTGCTGCCGTTGAGTACAAAGCGATCGCCGCGTTTGTCGGCGCGCAGCTTCATCGAGACCACGTCGGAACCGGCGTTGGGCTCGCTCATCGCCAGGGCGCCGATGTGCTCGCCGCTGATCAGCTTCGGCAGGTATTTGGTTTTCTGTTCGTGGTTGCCGTTGCGGTTGATCTGGTTGACGCAAAGGTTGGAGTGCGCGCCATAGGACAACGCCACCGACGCCGAGCCACGGCTGATTTCTTCCATCGCCACCACATGCGCCAGATAACCCAGACCTGCGCCGCCGTACTCCTCCGGCACGGTGATGCCGAGCAGGCCCATGTCACCGAATTTGCGCCACATGTCGGCGGGGAACAGGTTGTCGTGGTCGATCTGCGCGGCGCGCGGGGCGATCTGATCGGCGACGAAGGACTGCACCTGATCGCGCAGCATGTCGATGGTTTCACCGAGGGCGAAATTCAGGGATGGATAGCTCATGAGGCACCTTTTGGCTTTTTTATCGGGTGGAGCGCACGACGAATCGGCGTTCAGCTTTACGTTAACGTAAAGCTTCCACAGTTCGACTGTCAATCGGCTTTACGTTAGCGTCAACTTGGGCGAGAGTAAGGACAGTTCAGGATCAGATATCGGTTTGTTTCTGGTGGGAGCGAGCCTGCTCGCGAAAGCGCTGTATCAGTCGCCCTCAAGGCTGAATGACGCAGCGTATTCGCGAGCAGGCTCGCTCCCACAGGGATTCAAAACCGGGAAAACCCACTAATAAAGACAATAGGGGTCGTCATGGATCAACCCAGTGCAAACCCGCAGCGCAGCTACACCCGTGGCTCTCAGGACAAAGCCCTGCTGGCGATGACCATCGGTCAGCGCTTCGATCAGACTGTCGCGCAATACCCGGACGGCGAGGCTTTGGTGGTGCGCCATCAACAGTTGCGTTACTCCTGGCGGCAACTGGCCGAGGCGGTGGATGAGCAGGCCAGGGCCTTGCTCGCACTGGGCTTGCAGACCGGTGATCGCCTCGGTATCTGGGCACCGAATTGCGCGCAGTGGTGCATCACCCAGTTCGCCACGGCGAAGATCGGCGTGATTCTGGTCAACATCAATCCCGCCTACCGCAGCTCCGAACTCGAGTACGTGCTCAAGCAATCCGGCTGCCAGTGGCTGGTCTGTGCCGGAGCGTTCAAGACCTCGAATTACCATGAAATGCTCCAGGGCCTGGCGCCAGAATTGGCCGAGCACGCCATCGGTCAGCTGCGTAGCGAACGCCTGCCGGAGTTGCGCGGCGTGATCAGCCTCGATGCCAATCCGCCGCCGGGTTTTCTGCCGTGGTCGCAGCTCAGCGATCTGGCCGTCAGCGTCTCGCCCGATCAATTGCGCGAACGCAGCGCCAGTCTGCATTTCGATCAACCGGTGAACATCCAGTACACCTCCGGCACCACCGGTTTCCCCAAAGGCGCGACCCTCAGTCACTACAACATTCTCAACAACGGCTACATGGTCGGCGAAAGCCTCGGCCTGACGACTGCCGATCGTCTGGTGATTCCGGTGCCGCTGTATCACTGCTTCGGCATGGTCATGGGCAACCTCGGTTGCGTCACCCATGGCAGCACGATGATCTACCCCAACGACGCTTTCGATCCGGCGCTGACCCTGCAAGCGGTCGCCGAAGAAAAAGCCACGGCGCTGTACGGTGTGCCGACCATGTTTATCGCCATGCTCGATCAGCCGCAGCGGCAGACCTTCGACCTGTCGAGCCTGCGCACCGGGATCATGGCCGGCGCGACCTGTCCGATCGAGGTCATGCGCCGGGTCATCAACGAAATGCACATGAGCGAAGTGCAGATCGCCTACGGCATGACCGAAACCAGTCCGGTGTCGCTGCAGACCGGGCCAGCGGATGAGCTGGAGTTGCGCGTCACCACCGTCGGCCGCACCCAGCCGCAACTGGAAAGCAAGATCATCGACACCGCCGGCAACCTTGTGCCGCGCGGCACCATTGGCGAATTGTGCACGCGCGGTTACAGCGTGATGCTCGGCTACTGGAACAATCCGCAGGCCACCGCCGAAGCCATCGATGAGGCGGGGTGGATGCACACCGGCGACCTGGCGAGCATGAACGATGAGGGTTACGTCAACATCGCCGGGCGTAACAAAGACATGATCATTCGTGGCGGGGAGAACGTTTATCCGCGTGAGCTGGAGGAATTCTTCTTCACCCATCCGGCGGTGGCGGACGTGCAGGTGATCGGTATTCCGTGCTCGCGCTACGGTGAGGAAATCGTCGCCTGGATCAAATTCCACCCCGGCCACAGCGCCTCGGAGCTGGAGCTGCAAGCCTGGTGCAAGGAACGCATCGCCCATTTCAAGACACCGCGTTACTTCAAATTCGTCGACGCGTTTCCGATGACGGTGACGGGCAAGATCCAGAAATTCAGGATGCGTGAGATCAGTATCGAGGAGCTGAAAACAATCGAGGGATAATCACAAAATTTCTGTGGGAGCGAGCCTGCTCGCGAATGCGGTGTGTCATTCAGCGCAAATGTGTCTGGCACACCGTTTTCGCGAGCAGGCTCGCTCCCACAGGGATGCAGTGATAGAGAGACGAATTGCAGAAAGCACAAAGGGGAGCCGAAGCTCCCCTTTAATTTGTCGTTGCGTGCTCTTTTTATTATTGAGGGTCGGTCTGTTGTTGTTTTTGGCAACCGTGGCCCTGTACAGCTTTTTGGCGACCCCCATCCGGGGTCAAGAGCAAACGTATTTTTTTGAGCGCTGATCTGCTTTCTCGTTTAACGATCCAACCGATTCGGGAGCTACCTGAAGGTAGTTTTATTGTTCTCTGCCCGGTTGCGGGTCACTCCTGAGAGCACCCTGAAAAGCACACCTTCTCCAAAAAAATCTGTTAGCTGCGTCTCTGCCGTGTTGTTCTTGTTATGTCAGAGTCGTTTCGTCTTGTTTTTATTGGTTTGCGGCTTTTTATTCTTGTTATGCCATAGAGATAGCAGGTGTCGTGCCAACTTTTAAAAAGTCTTATAAATCAGTGATTTAAGTTTTTCGGGCTTTTTCACCCCAGGGCAAAGCCAGACAATTTGTTTCCGTGTTACTCGCTTTTGCCCACTTCACTGATCCAGCGGTAACACCTCACTGCGCGCTGCGTGCCTTGGCCACTCGCGAACCGCTCGGGCGGCCGAGCACTGCACTGATCTGCTGGCCCGCGGCAATCAAGGCGTTCAGATCGATACCGGTCTCGATGCCCAGGCCATTGAGCAGGTACACCACGTCTTCGGTGGCAACGTTACCGCTCGCGCCTTTGGCGTACGGGCAGCCGCCGAGGCCGGCGATAGAGCTGTCGAACACTGCAATGCCTTCGAGCAGGCTGGCGTAGATGTTGGCCATGGCCTGGCCATAGGTGTCGTGGAAATGCCCGGCGAGTCTGTCCCGTGGCACCTGCGCCGAGACCACCTCGAACAGGCGCCGGGTCGCGCCCGCCGTGCCGGTGCCGATGGTGTCGCCCAGCGACACTTCATAGCAGCCCATCGCGTACAGTTCGCGCGCGACCATCGCCACTTGCTCCG
This sequence comes from Pseudomonas sp. Leaf434, assembly GCF_001425545.1. Lineage (NCBI taxonomy): Bacteria > Pseudomonadati > Pseudomonadota > Gammaproteobacteria > Pseudomonadales > Pseudomonadaceae > Pseudomonas > Pseudomonas sp. Leaf434. Next base: position 108,873 of record NZ_LMQZ01000009.1, read on the forward strand.
GCGCGACCGTGCCTTCATACGGGCAGCCCAGCACACAGGAAACGTAACCGCGCACGGTAACGCCGTGTTGTTTGGCGGCCTCCATGATCGGCGCAAACCGCGCCAGGCTTTCGTTGATCGAGCAATTGATGTTGCGCTGCGAGAACGCCTCGGAGGCGGCGGCGAACACCGCGACTTCCTTGACCCCGGCGGCGAGCGCGTCTTCAAAGCCGCGCAGGTTCGGCGCCAGCGCGCCGTAGGTCACGCCGGGCTTGCGCTGAATTTGCGCGAACACCTCGGCGGAGCCGGCCATCTGCGGCACCCATTTGGGCGAAACGAAACTGCCGACTTCGATGTAGCCGAGCCCGGCGGCACTCAGGGCATCGACCAGTTGCACCTTGTCAGCGACGCTGATCGGTTGGGCTTCGTTCTGCAGGCCATCGCGCGGGCCGACTTCGATCAGGCGTACTTGGGAGGGGAGGGACATGGGTGGGACCTGCCTGTTTTTTTTTGAGTTCACGAAGAACCTTGTGGGAGCGAGCCTGCTCGCGAAAGCGTAGGGTCAGTGACAGATATTCTGAATGTCAGACCGTATTCGCGAGCAGGCTCGCTCCCACAGGGGAAGTGGCGATTCGTTAGACCGCCTGCTGGCTCTTGAGCGTCTGCTCCAATGCCTGCACGCAGCGCTCTTCAGCAGTGTCCAGCTCGAGTTTCATCTGTTCGATATCCAGCAACTGCTGTTCGAGCTGTTCGCGGCGTTCGCTGATTTTTGCCAGCATGCTGTTGAGCTGTTTGGTGTTACCGCCGGACGGATCATAGAGTTCGATCAGCTCGCGGCATTCGGCCAGGGAAAAACCGATGCGCTTGCCGCGCAGGATCAGCTTCAGAGTGACCTTGTCGCGCGGCGAATAGATACGTTCCTGGCCACGACGCTCGGGGCTGAGCAGGCCTTGCTCTTCATAAAAGCGGATCGCCCGGGTGGTGATGTCCAGCTCGCGGGCGAGGTCGGAAATGCTATAGGTCTGACTGCTCATGAAAGCGCTCGGAAAAGGGGCATGGCGCTAAGCTAATCGGTGGTTTACGTTTACGTCAAGCGGGATGGTTTTGGGGTGTCTGTACAGGCCTCTTCGCGAGCAGGCTCGCTCCCACATTCGACCGCGTTCCTTCAGATGAAATGCAATTCATTGTGGGAGCGAGCCTGCTCGCGAAGAACGATAACGCGGTAATAAGCCCTACACCTTCTCCAGCTTCTTCTCCTGCGCCGTCACCTGTTGGCACAACTCGATCATCTGCTCGCGCATCCAGCGGTTGGCCGGGTCCTGGTCGGTGCTCTCATGCCAATACAGGTGCGTTTCCACCGAGGGCACATCATTCACCGGCAAATTGAACGATTGCAGATCATGGCGGCGGGCGAAGCGTTCCGGCACGGTCATGACCATGTCGGTCTGCTGCATCACTTGCGAAGCCATCAAATAGTGCTGCGAGCGCAGGGCGATCTTGCGCTGGATGCCCATTTTGCCCAGCGCCAGATCGACATAGCCCAGCCCGCTGCGGCGGCTGGAAATATGGATGTGAGTCAGCGACAAATAGTCATCGAGACTGAGTTTTTCCTTGCCCGCCATCGGATGGCCCTTGCGCATGGCGCAGACGTAACGGTCGTCCATCAGCTTGACGTGGCGCACCTGCGGGTCGGTGTTGAGCGGCGCATCCACAGCGAAATCCAGACGCCCGGCGGCCAGTTCCTTGGTGGTTTCCCGGCGTTTGGACAGAAAGCTTTCGATGATCACCGTCGGCGCCAGGCGGCGCAGGCGCTGGAACAGGGGCGGCAGAATGATTGCCTCCGTCAGGTCGGTCATGCTGATGCGGTAAGTCTTGGCCGCCTGCGCCGGGTTGAAAATGCGGCTTTCCTGCACCGACACGCGCAGCAGCGACAGGGCGTTGCGCACCGGGCCGATGATGTTTTGCGCCATCGGCGTGGGCACCATGCCTTGGGCAGTACGCACGAAGAGCGGGTCGTTGAAGGTTTCGCGCAACCGCGCCAGGGCATTGGACACCGCCGGCTGGGTGATGCCGACAATCTGCCCGGCACGGGTCAGGTTGGCTTCGGTGTAGATCGCGTCGAAGACGATGAAAAGGTTCAGGTCGACCTTGCTCAGATTCATAACGCGGCTTCTCTTGTTATTAAGTGCAAGTGTTTTGGGGCTGACGATCAGCGGATCATATATTGGTGATGAATGTTTATACACGCCGAGAATAGGCTAGGTAAATGATCAGCGCTGTTCTAGCATCGATTGCATGACTTGAACAACCTCTGCCCGAGAAGGTAACTACCCATGGATTTCGCTTATTCGCCCAAGGTTCAGGAACTGCGTGAGCGCGTGACTGCGTTCATGGACACTTACGTTTACCCGGCCGAAGCGGTTTTCGAACGCCAGGTCGCCGAGGGCGATCGCTGGCAGCCGACCGCAATCATGGAAGAGCTCAAGGCCAAGGCCAAGGCTGAAGGGCTGTGGAATTTGTTTCTGCCTGAGTCCGAGCTGGGCGCCGGCCTGAGCAACCTCGAATATGCGCCATTGGCGGAAATCATGGGCCGTTCCCTGCTGGGGCCGGAGCCGTTCAACTGCTCGGCGCCGGACACCGGCAACATGGAAGTATTGGTGCGCTACGCCAACGAAGAGCAGAAACAGCGCTGGCTCGAGCCGCTGCTGCGCGGCGAGATCCGTTCGGCGTTCGCCATGACCGAGCCCGACGTGGCATCTTCCGACGCGACCAACATGGCCGCCCGTGCTGTGCGTGATGGCGATCAGTGGGTGATCAACGGCAAGAAATGGTGGACTTCCGGCGCCTGCGATCCGCGCTGCAAGATCCTGATTTTCATGGGCCTTAGCAACCCCGACGCGCCGCGTCACGCCCAGCACTCGATGATTCTCGTGCCGGTCGACACCCCCGGGGTGAAAATCGTCCGTCCGCTGCCGGTGTTCGGCTACGACGATGCACCGCACGGTCACGCCGAAGTGCTGTTCGACAACGTTCGGGTGCCGTACGAAAACGTCCTGCTCGGTGAAGGACGCGGCTTCGAAATCGCCCAGGGTCGCCTTGGCCCAGGCCGCATTCACCACTGCATGCGTTCGATCGGCATGGCCGAACGTGCGCTGGAACTGATGTGCAAACGCTCGGTGAGCCGCACCGCGTTCGGCAAACCGCTGGCGCGTCTGGGTGGCAACATCGACAAGATCGCCGACTCGCGGATGGAGATCGACATGGCGCGCCTGCTGACGTTGAAAGCGGCGTACATGATGGACACCGTCGGCAACAAAGTGGCGAAAAGCGAGATTGCGCAGATCAAAGTCGTCGCGCCGAATGTCGCCCTGCGGGTGATCGACCGCGCTATCCAGATGCATGGCGGGGCAGGGGTGTCGAACGATTTCCCGCTGGCCTATATGTATGCGATGCAGCGCACCCTGCGTCTGGCCGACGGCCCGGACGAAGTGCACCGCGCGGCGATCGGCAAGTTCGAGATCGGCAAGTATGTGCCGAAGGAGATGATGCGTAGCGGCCAGTAACACCGCGTCGCCTCATTCGCGAGCAGGCTCGCTCCCACAAGATTTGTGCACGCCACAGATCCAATGTGGGAGCGAGCCTGCTCGCGAAAGGGCCTGTACACTCAGCACATCGACATCAGGATCAATACACCCAAACCTCAACCCGCCGATTCTTGATCCGCCCTTCATCCGCACTGTTGGTCGCCACCGGCATCAGCGCACCAAAGCCACGGACTTCGCGCATGACCACACCGTTTTTGACCAGCTCGCGCCGCACCGCCATCGCTCGCAGCTTCGACAGCAGATCGGCCCGCGCCGGGTCATCCTTCAAATCACCAAACCCCACCAGCGTCACCGCCCGTTCGGTCTTGCCATGGCGCTTTATATAGTCGAGCACCCGCGCCAGATCCTGCCGCGCCTTGTTGTCCAGACTGGCGCTGCCCTCGGCAAAACGGAAATTCACTGTCAGACGCTGGGCATGCCGGCTGAGGGATTGGTAACCCTCGGGCATCAGCGCATTCGGCGCCACGCTCATGGCTTGTACGGTCTGGCTGACAAAACCGCTGGCCGCGACGATCGCCTGACCCTCTGGGCTCTGGGCAAAGCTGGCCAACGCCTGCGCCCACTGATTCTGTGTGTCAGGCGGCAGATAAAAGAACAGGCGCCGCGACAGCGGATAGTCTTCGGTGGCGATCAGGCTGTTCAGCGGCAGCATCGCTTGCGACGCGCCGTCGGCAATCGCCACGGCTTTGGCTTGACGCACATAGGGCAAGCCGATGAAGCCGATACCTTGCGGATCGTTGCTGACTGCATCGGACAATTGCTCGCTGGATTCGAAACGTTTCGCCGCGCTGCTCAGACTTTTCCCACGCCGGCTCAGGACCAGTTCCTTGAAGGTGTCGTATGTTCCCGACTGATCATCCCGCGCATATAAATGAATGGCGCCGCCACGGCCACCGAGTTCTTCCCAGGTTTTCACTTCGCCGGCAAAAATCCGCGCCAGTTGCTCGGTGTTCAACTGCTGTAACGGATTGGAAGGGTTGAGGATGATCGCCAGACCGTCGATGGCGATGACTTGCTCGGCCGCCGGGCTTTTCAGATCGCCGAGGGTTTGCAGGGCAAGCAGTTCGCTGTCCTTGATCTCACGAGAAGAGGCGGCCAGATCGGCGCTGGCGTTTTTCAACGCAGCGAAACCGGTGCTGGAACCGTGAGCGGCAACTTCGATGATCACGCGTTGCCCTTGTGCGGTCTGGCCGACGATGCGTTGTTCGTTGGCGGTGTCCGGGGTTTCGCGGTGGATTTTCAGCAGGCCTTGTTGCTGCAACAGGCCTTCGACCAGCGCCGGACCCAGATCGGCACCGATGGTGTTGGAACCCTGAATGCGCAATGCCGGGCCGTTTTCGGGGATCGGCAGGGCGGCGGCGTAGATCGACAGCCAGCCACTCAACAGGAAAACGCAGAGAACACGCAGGGTCATGCCGGCACCGAATCAAGCCAAGGGGATTGCCGGGGAGATTAAGTCAGGCGCGTGACCGAAATATGACAGGGGATTACCTGTGGGAGCGAGCCTGCTCGCGAAGGCGCCGTGTCAGTCGAAAAATTCGTCGCTGATCCACCGCATTCGCGAGCAGGCTCGCTCCCACAATGAAAATTCCCTCAGGCCAGCTCAAGCCAGATCGGCGCATGGTCCGATGGCTTTTCCATGCCGCGCAGTTCGTAGTCCACGCCGGCATCCTTGACCCGTGGCAGCAGGCCATGGGACGCCAGAATTACATCGATGCGCAGGCCGCGTTTGGGCTCATCTTCAAAGCCACGGCTGCGGTAGTCGAACCAGCTGAACATGTCGCTCACGTCGGGATTGAGGTGACGGTAGCTGTCGGTCAGGCCCCAGTTTTTCAGGCGCGCCATCCACTCGCGTTCTTCCGGCAGGAAGCTGCATTTGCCGGTTTTCAGCCAGCGCTTCATGTTGTCCGGGCCGATGCCGATGTCGCAGTCTTCCGGGGAAATGTTCACATCGCCCATCACCACCAGCGGCTGTTCGTTGTGGAACTGGCTTTCCAGCAGCGCTTGCAGATCGCTGTAGAAACGCTCCTTGGCAGGGAATTTGGTTGGGTGATCGCGGCTTTCACCTTGTGGGAAATAGCCGTTCATGATCGTCACCGGCACGCCGTTGGCATCGGCAAAAGTGCCCCAGATAAAGCGCCGTTGCGCGTCTTCTTCATCGGTGGCGAAGCCTTTATGGATGGCGATCGGTTCGTTGCGCGAGAGCAGGGCGACCCCGTAATGACCTTTCTGGCCATGGAAGTGCACGTGGTAGCCGAGGGCGCGGATGTCTTCGAGGGGGAACTGGTCGTCGTGGACCTTGGTTTCCTGCAGGCCGATCACGTCGGGCTGATGTTTTTCGATCAGCGCTGCCAGCTGATGCGGACGGGCACGCAGTCCGTTGATGTTGAAGGAAACAATCTTCATGGTCGGCAGTCCTGGCAAAAGGGCGATGCTAGCTGACATGGGGGAGATGGGCCAGTGTGGGAGAAATCAATTTCACCTGTGGGATTTGTGATGCCCTATGCAGCGCCTCTGTGGGAGCGAGCCTGCTCGCGAAGAGGCCGGCAAGATCGATGAAGATCCCGACTTGGTCTATACCTGTGAGGGGAACCACATCACCCGCCCAAGGTTCGTACCAACAAGCGCGCCAGCCTCCGAGCGCGCCCCCGGGGAGAATCACTGCAATGCCTGAAACCCAGACCGCCGTTGCCGACATCCACATGCTCGACCGCGGCTATTCGCGCGAAGCCCGCTCGTTGCTGTATCAGGCCTATCGCCACGAGCCGACCTTCGGCTACCTGTTCGAAGCCGAACGTCCCGGCTATGAACAACGCGTACGCGCCACGGTGCGCGAGCTGGTCAAACAGCATTTTCTCCAGGACCTGCCGGCGATCGGCCTGTTGGTCAACGATCGCTTGATCGGCATCGCCCTGATCGCACCGCCGCAACGGCGCCTGGGCGTTACCGAAAGCTGGGCGTGGCGCTTGCGCATGGTGCTCAGCACCGGTTTTCGCTGCACCCGGCGTTATCTGGAATACCACGATGCCGTTGCTGCATGCGTGCCGGGTGACTCGGTGCACATGCTGCCGTTGCTCGGTGTGCACCCGCAGTTTCAGGGCAAGCATTACGGCGAACAGCTGCTCACTGCCGTGCACAACTGGTGCGCCGTCGATGAAACATCGCAAGGCGTGGTGCTCGACACCGGCAACCCGCGCTACCTGGAATTCTATAAAAGGCAGGGTTATCAGGAGATCGGCGAGGTTGCCGTCGGGCCGGTGCGCGAACACGTATTTTTCCACGCCAATCCGCAGGTGTTACAAACAGCAACGGGATAACGATCGAACTTCTTCACAAATTACCTGTTCTATCAGGCTCCCGAGCCCGTGATAGCATCCGCGCCTATGAAGTTTCCACGAAGATTTACCAGCGGCGTGCTGATGCTGTTATCCAGCTGCGCGGCGCTGGCGCAAAGTGAATTGGATGTACGGATCAAGCCGTCCAACGATGAACTCAAGGCCAATATAGAAGGCTATATCGGCAGCCTCGGCGATCGCGACGAAGAAGCCTTGCTGCGTTTCAGTCGCGGCGCCGAAGAGCAGGCGCGCAAAGCGGCGCAGGCGTTGGGCTACTACCAGCCGCAGATCGACAGTGACGTCAAGGGCGGGGAAAAACCGCGTCTGGTGTTGAACATCGATCCCGGCGAGCCGATTCGCCTGCGCAACGTCACCGTGCGCGTCGACGGCCCGGCAGCCTCGCTGAAATCCTTTCGCGTACCGAAAAGCGACCTGCTCAAGTCCGGCGCCGTGCTCAACCATGGCCGTTACGAAGACGCCAAACGGGTGATCCAGAATCAGGCCTCGCGCTTCGGTTACTTCAGCGGTCATTTCACCAGCCAGAAACTCATGGTCGATCCCCGCGCGGGCGTGGCCGACATCGAATTGATCTACGACAGCGGCCCGCGCTATGCGCTGGGCAAAGTCAGTTTCGAGGGCGACACGCCGTTCGACGAAGACCTGCTGCAACGCATGGTGCCGTTCAAGGCAGGCGAGCCTTACGATTCGGAACTGATCGCCGAACTCAATCGCGATCTGCAATCGAGCGGCTATTTCGAAGGCGTGCGCGTCGACGCGGCACCGACGGCAGCGCAGAACGATGTGATTCCGGTCGCCGTCAAACTCGACACGCGCAAGCCGCGCACCATGGGTCTGGGCCTCGGTTATTCGACCGACGTCGGCCCACGGATCAAGGCCAACTGGACGCGTCACTGGGTCAACCCGCAGGGCGACAGCTATGGCTGGGAGGCCGAGCTCTCGGCGCCCCGGCAGAACGTCGGGCTGTTTTACGACATCCCGCTCGACCCGCCATTGACCGACAAACTGCGCTGGGCCGGCGGCTATCAGTTCGAAGACATCGAAGGCTCCGACACCCTCAGCAAGCTGCTGACTTTCGGCCCGGAATGGCACAGCAAGTTGCCCAGCGGCTGGCAGCGGGTGATCTCGCTGAAATGGCAACGTGAAGAATACGAACTCGGCGACGACTCCGGCCTGAGCACGTTGCTCATGCCCGGCATCAGTTATTCCTATCTGAAAAGCGACAACCGCATCGATCCGCGTAACGGCTATCGCCTGAGCTTCGAAAGCAAAGTGGCCAAGGAAGGCCTCGGTTCGGACAACAACCTTTTATATGGCACCGCGCTGGTCAAGGGCCTGACTACGGTGTTCGACAAGCACCGCTTGCTCGGTCGCGTGCAGGTCGGCGGCAGCGCCACCAACGGCTACAACTCGATTCCGCCGTCGCTGCGCTTCTTTGCCGGTGGCGATCAGAGCGTGCGCGGTTACGACTATCAGAGCCTGTCGCCGAAAAACTCTGACGGCGACCGCATCGGTGGCCGCTACATGATTGCCGGCAGCGTCGAGTATCAGTATTCGATCGCCGAGAAATGGCGGGTCGCGACCTTCGTCGACCAAGGCAACTCTTTCAACAAACTCGAACTGCCCGACCTCAAGACCGGGGTCGGTGTAGGTGTGCGCTGGGTCTCTCCGGTCGGGCCGATCCGCCTTGACCTGGCCCATGCGCTGGACGACGACGGCGGCATCCGGCTGCACTTTTCCATGGGGCCTGAGCTGTGAAGCGTGGTGTGAAAATAACGGCGCTCACGCTGTTGGCGCTGGTCGTGTTGATTGTCTTGAGCCTGGCCGCACTGCTTGGCACGCAGGCCGGCAGCCGTTGGGCGCTGGGCCTTGTACCTGGCTTGAGCGTGGAGAATTTCCACGGTCGCCTCGCTGGGCAGTGGAGTGCCGATCACTTGGTGTGGCAGCAGGACACCAGCCGCGTCGAGCTGAACAAGGCAATCTTCGCCTGGTCGCCGCTGTGCCTGACGCGCATGACCTTGTGCATCGATCAGCTCAAGGCCGATCAGGTGATCCTGCAATTCCCGCCGAGCGAAGAAACCACCGAGAGCGGCCCGATCAAACTGCCGGACCTACAATTGCCGTTGGCCATCGAATTGGGCGACGTCGAGGTCGGCAGCCTGTTGTTCAACGGCAGCGAACAGCTCAAGGGCTTGCAACTGGCGGCGCACTGGACCGCACAAGGCCTGCAGATCGACAGCGTGAAATTGCAGCGCGACGAGCTCAGCCTGAACCTGTCCGGCCTGCTGCAACCGAGCGGCAACTGGCCGCTGACGATTCAGGGCGATTTGACTTTGCCGTCTCCCGGCAGCGAGCCGTGGACGCTGGCGCTGAAAGTTGAAGGTGATCTGCTGAAAACCCTCAACCTGCACGCCGACAGCCGCGGCTACCTCGACGGCCAGTTGAACGGCGAGCTGCAAGCGCTGGCGGAAAACCTGCCGGCCAAGCTGCGCATCACCAGCGATGCGTTCAAGCCGAGCGCCGATCTGCCGGACACCCTGCAATTCAATCAGCTTGTGCTCACGGGCGAAGGCGACCTGAAAAACGGTTACCAACTGCTCGGCAACGCATCGTTGCCCGCCGAGAAATCACCGGTGGCGCTGCTGCTCAAGGGCAAGGTTGACGCCAACGGCGCGCAGATCGCCGGGCTCGACCTTAATGCCAACGACAAGCAAAGCCTCAAGCTCACCGGCAATGTCGACTGGAGCAAAGGCCTCAGCGCTCAGGCCAATATCAACTGGCAAGACTTCCCGTGGCACCGGCTCTATCCGGAAATCGACGAGCTGCAAGTGACGTTGCGCACCTTCACCGGCGAAGTGTCCTACACCGACGGCCAGTACCTCGGTAATTTCGACGCCGCGCTGGATGGCCCGGCGGGGGCGTTCACCTTGAGCAGTCCGTTCAGCGGCAGTCTGGAACAGATCGCTTTGCCGCAACTGGTCATGCAGGCCGGGCAGGGCAAGGCCGAAGGGCACGTGAATGTGCGCTTCGCCGACGGCATCGCCTGGGATACCGCGCTGGACCTGTCGGCGCTCAACCCGGCGTACTGGGTCGCCGAACTGCCGGGCACCCTGGCCGGGCCTTTGCAGAGCAAAGGCGAGATGAAGAATGATCAGCTCAGCCTCAGCGCCGACCTCGATCTCAAAGGCAAATTGCGCGGTCAGCCGGCGGTCCTGCAGGCCAAGGCTGACGGCGCGGGCGAGCGCTGGAACCTCAACGCTCTGCAGATCCGCCTCGGCGACAACAGCATCAACGGCAAGGGCAGACTGCAGGACAAACTCGGCGGACAGATCGACATCAAGCTGCCGCGTCTGGCCCAGTTGTGGCCGCAATTGCGCGGGCAGATCAACGGCCAGATCAACGTCGCCGGTACGCTGAAGGCGCCACAGGGCAAGCTTGATCTGCAAGGTTCGCAACTGGCCTTCCAGGACAATCGCCTGCAAAGCCTCAACCTCGACGCCACGCTCGACAGCGCGCAACGAGCGAAGATCAATCTCAAAGGCAGCGGCATTCAGACCGGCGACACCTCGCTGGGCACCCTGACCGCCAGTGCTCAGGGCGATATCAAAAGCCAGAAACTCAACCTCGACCTGATCGGACCGAAGCTGAAACTGGCGCTGGGGCTGGACGGCAATCTCGACAAGGGCAACTGGCGCGGACGCTTGGCCAGTGGCGACATTCAGGCCGGTGGTCAGGACTGGAAGCTGCAAAGCCCGGCCAGAATGGAGCGCCTGGCGGACGGCCAGATCAATTTCGGCGCGCATTGCTGGCTGTCCGGCAATGCCAGCCTGTGTGGCGAAGATCAGCGCCTGATGCCCGAGCCTAAGCTGCGTTATCACCTCAAGCAATTCCCGATCGAAAGCCTTGCGCAATGGCTGCCCAAAGACTTCGCCTGGCAGGGCCGGCTCAACGCCGATCTGCAACTGGACTTGCCGGCGAGCGGCCCGAACGGCGTGGTCAGTGTCGACGCCAGCGGCGGCACCCTGCGCGTGCGCGACAAGGATCGCTGGCTGGATTTCCCCTACCAGACCCTCAAACTCAGCAGCAAGCTCACGCCCAAGCGCGTCGACACCGAGCTCAATTTTGTCGGCGGCAAACTCGGCGAATTGCTGGTACAGGCGCAGCTCAATCCGCTGCCGAAGAACAAACCGCTGAGCGGCTCGTTCCGCCTTTCCGGCCTCGATCTGTCGGTGGCGCGGCCGTTCGTGCCGATGGTGGAAAAACTCACCGGCCGGCTCAACGGCAGCGGCACTATTTCCGGTGGCCTGCTCGCACCGTTGGTCAACGGCACCGTGCAGCTCAGCGATGGCGAAGTGTCCGGCGCCGAACTGCCGATGGAGCTGCAGAATCTGCAACTGACTGCGGCGATCGCCGGCGAATCGATGCGCCTGGACGGTGGCTGGAACAGCGGCAAGACTGGCAAGGGCAGCCTCAACGGCAACGTCGCCTGGGGGCAGGCGCTGGTGGTCGATCTGGCGCTCGAGGGCACGCAATTGCCGGTCAGCGTCGAGCCCTACGCCAAACTGGAAATGGCCCCGGATCTGAAGATTTCCATGGCCGGCGATGAGCTGAAAGTTGCCGGCAAGGTGCTGGTGCCGAAAGGCGAAATCACCGTGCGCGAACTGCCGCCATCAACGGTAAAAGTCTCCGACGACACGATCATCGTCGGCGCACAGACCGAAGAGGGCAAACCACCGATCGCGATGAAAATGGACATCGACGTGATCGTCGGCCAGGACAAGCTGAGCTTTGCCGGTTTCGGCCTGACCGCCAATCTGCAGGGTCAGGTGCACATCGGCGACAACATGGACACCCGTGGCGAACTCTGGCTCAACGACGGCCGCTATCGCGCCTACGGCCAGCGCCTGACCGTGCGTCGCGCGCGTCTGTTGTTCGCCGGTCCCATCGACCAGCCGTATCTGGACATCGAAGCGATCCGCCAGACCGACGACGTCATCGCCGGCATTCGCCTGAGCGGCAGCGCCGAACAGCCGACCACGCAGATCTTCTCCGAACCGGCGATGAGTCAGGAACAGGCGCTGTCGTACCTGGTGCTGGGCCGTCCGCTGAGCACCAGCGGCGAAGATAACAACATGCTCGCGCAAGCCGCGCTGGGCCTGGGCCTGATGGGCAGCGCCGGGGTCACCAGTGGTCTGGCCAAGGATCTGGGCATTGAGGATTTCCAGCTCGACACCCAAGGCAGCGGCAACGACACCAGCGTCGTCGCCAGCGGCAACATCTCCGAGAAACTCAGCCTGCGCTACGGCGTCGGCGTCTTCGAACCGGCCAGCACCATCGCCTTGCGCTACAAGCTGAGCAAGAAGGTCTACGTCGAAGCGGCGAGCGGCGTGGCGAGTTCGCTGGATATTTTCTACAAGCGGGATTTCTAGAGCGCGTTCTCTCCAATGATCGTTCCCACGCTCTGCGTGGGAATGCCTCAAGGGACGCTCTGCGTCCCGGCTCTCAAAAAAAACGGACGCAGAGCGTCCCCGGCTGCATTCCCACGCGGAGCGTGGGAACGATCCCGCGTGGCCGGTCAGTGATTAATTACAAAGCCCCCTAACTATTGCGTTGACATTCGCTGCCTAAGCAGTAACATCTCGACATACATTCACTGCCTAGGCAGTCATCAGGTCGACCCATGAAGCATTTCACCCCGGAAGAATTCAAACATTGCCACCTCGGCCTGTTGCTCGGTCGTGCCGCGTTGCTCAAGGACCGGATCATCGATACCCACATGGAACCCCACGGCATCACCGCCGCGCAGTTCAAGGTGTTGATCATCATGGCCCAGTTCGGCGTCGACACCCCGGCCGAGCTGTGCCGCCATCTGTCGCTGGACAGCGGGTCGATGACGCGCATGCTCGATCGTCTCGAGCAGAAGGCTTTTCTGCTTCGTCAGCGCAGCGAAGGCGACCGGCGTCAGGTGCAGTTGAAGCTGACCGAGCAGGGCCAGCAACTGGCTGATCGTCTGCCGCACATCGGTGCCGATGCGATGAATGAGCTGGCCGGCGCGATCTCCCGCGAAGAGTTGAAAACCCTGGAATACATCCTGAAGAAAATCCTCCTGGCCGCCGGTGACCCGATCACCGTCCAGCGTTTGGGTGAACACAATGAACGCTAAAGTCATGCGCAGCAGCCTGACGCTGTTGCTGTCGGCGATGATCCTCGCCGGTTGCGCTAATTACAGCGGCCTCGACACCGAAGGCCAGCGCCTCGACGCGAAGAGCCTGAAGACAGCGCAGTCTCTGGACGGCGTCACCCTGTCGCCAGCGGCGTGGCCGAAAAGCGATTGGTGGAGCAGCCTCGGCGATCCGCAGCTCGACGGCCTGATCCGCGAAGCCCTGCACGACAGCCCGGACATGCAGATCGCCGCAGCCCGCGCCCATCAGGCCAGTGCCGCCGCCTATGCCGCCGACGCCGAGCGTTATCCGACCCTCGACGCCAGCGCCGGCATCAGCCGTTCGCGGCTGGCTCGTGATCAGGATCCGCTGGGGCAGGGCGGGGCTTACGCGACGGTGCGCAATGTCAGCGCCGGCTTCAATTACAACTTCGATTTGTGGGGCGGTCAGCGCGATGCCTGGGAAGCCGCACTCGGCGAGGCTCGTGCTGCTGAAGTCGACCGTCAGGCCGCGCAGCTGACCCTCGCCGCTGACGTCGCTCGTGCTTACAGCGATCTCGGTCAGGCGCACATCGTTCACGACCTTGCCAGCGAAGACCTCAAGCGCACCCGGCAAATGCTCGACCTCAGTCAGCGCCGCTTGAGTTCGGGGATCGATAGCCAGTACCAGTTCCAGCAAACCCAGAGTCTGGAAGCCAGTTCTCAAGCGAGCCTGATCGACGCGGAAAAACGCCTGAACAGCGCGAAAATCGCCTTGGCGGTATTGCTCGGCAAAGGCCCGGATCGTGGCAACGAAATCGCTCGACCGAAAGTTCTGCAAGCCAGCGCCGTGGCGGTGCCGTCGGTGTTGCCGGCGGAACTGCTCGGCCGCCGCCCGGATCTGGTCGCGGCGCGCTGGCGGGTCGAGGCGGCGAGCAAAGACATCGATGCGGCGAAAACCCGCTTCTATCCCAACCTCAACCTGTCGGCCTCGGCCGGCGCCGAGTCGTTGCTGGGTGATGCGATGTTCGGTTCGGCCAGCCGTTTCTTCAACATCGCGCCGACCGTATCGCTGCCGATTTTCGATGGCGGCCGCCTGCGCGCCAACCTTGATGCCCGCGACGCCGATTACGATCTGGCGGTGGCGCAGTACAACAAGAGTCTGGTCAAAGCCCTGGGCGATGTCGGCGATACGATCAATCAGTTACGCGATATCGGCCGGCAGATCGGCGCGCAGCAACATGCCACCGACATCGCTCAGGATTCTTACAACACCGTCGTCCAGCGTTACGGTTCCGGCATCGGCAACTACCTGGACGTGCTCAGCATCGAGCAGCAATTGCTCCAGGCACAGCGTCAGCTGGCGACCCTCAATGCCGAGCAGATCGACCTGTCGATTCAACTGATGCAAGCGCTGGGCGGCGGCTTTCAGGGTGAAAACCTGAGCGCAGCCAACGCCAGCCCCGCCTCGTCGCACCCATAATTCAAGGTATTTGTCATGGCCACTGCCGAAAACACCCAAGCTCAAGACAACACCCCGGACACCGGCAACCCGCGCAAACGCAAGGTGATGCTGCTGGCCCTCGCCGTGGTCGTCCTGCTCGCCATTGCCGGCGTCTGGGCCTATCACGAGTTCATCGGGCGCTTTAACGAAAGCACCGACGATGCCTACGTCAATGGCAACGTCGTGGAGATCACGCCGCTGGTCACCGGCACCGTGGTCAGCATCGGCGCTGACGACGGTGATCTGGTCCAGGAAGGCCAGGTGCTGGTCAACTTCGACCCCAACGATGCCGAAGTCGGCCTGCAAAGTGCCAAGGCCAAACTGGCCCGCACCGTGCGTCAGGTGCGCGGTTTGTACAGCAACGTCGACGGCATGAAAGCGCAGGTCAACGCGCAGCAGGCCGAAGTGCAGAAAGCCCAGGACAACTACAACCGACGGAAAAATCTCGCCCAAGGCGGGGCGATTTCCCAGGAAGAGCTGTCCCACGCCCGCGACGACCTGACCTCGGCGCAGAACGCCTTGGCTAACGCCAAACAGCAACTGAAAACCACCAGCGCACTGGTCGACGACACCGTGGTCTCGTCCCATCCGGACGTAATGTCGGCGGCTGCCGATCTGCGTCAGGCCTACCTGACCAATGCGCGCAGCACCTTGATCGCGCCGGTCACCGGTTACGTCGCCAAGCGCACCGTGCAACTCGGTCAGCGCGTGCAGCCGGGCACCGCGTTGATGGCGGTGATTCCGCTGGATCAGCTGTGGATCGATGCCAACTTCAAGGAAACCCAACTGCGTGACATGCGCATCGGTCAGCCTGTCGATATCGAGGCCGATATTTATGGCAGCGACGTGAAATACAGCGGCACCGTCGACAGCCTCGGTGCCGGTACGGGTAGCGCGTTTGCTCTGCTGCCGGCACAGAACGCCACCGGTAACTGGATCAAGATTGTTCAGCGTGTGCCGGTGCGTATCCACATCAATGCCGAAGAGCTGGCCAAGCACCCGCTGCGTGTCGGTCTGTCGACCAATGTCGAGGTCAATCTGCACGACCAGAGCGGCCCGGTGCTGGCCCAGCAACCGCCGCAAAAGGCCTCGTTCAGCACCAACGTCTACGAGCGCCAACTGGCCGAAGCGGACGCGATGATTGCCCAGTTGATTCACGACAACAGCGCAGCAGCAGGCAAGACCGCGCAGCGCTGAGAGCACACCGGATCAGAAGTAGGCTCTGTGGTGAGCGGTTATCTGTGGCGAGGGGATTTATCTGTGGCGAGGGGATTTATCCCCGCTGGACTGCGCAGCAGGCCCGTTTTTCCTGAGCCAAAAGAGGGGCCGCTTCGCGACCCAGCGGGGATAAATCCCCTCGCCACAAGGGCCTGTTACCACAGGGCCTGCTGTGTTCATCAGACCGCAGCGACCATCAGGTTTCATAGGATTCACAATGAGCAATAACGCTTCTTTCACGCCGCCCAGCCTGTTGCTCAGCACCATCGGCCTGTCGCTGGCGACGTTCATGCAAGTGCTCGACACGACCATCGCCAACGTGGCGCTGCCGACGATTTCCGGCAACCTCGGGGTGAGTTCGGAGCAGGGCACCTGGGTCATCACTTCGTTTGCCGTGAGCAACGCGATTGCGCTGCCGCTGACCGGTTGGCTCAGCCGCCGCTTCGGTGAGGTGAAGCTGTTTCTGTGGGCGACGATGCTGTTTGTGCTGGCGTCGTTTCTCTGCGGTATCTCCACTTCGATGCCTGAGCTGATCGGCTTTCGTGTGCTGCAAGGCCTGGTGGCCGGGCCGCTGTACCCGATGACGCAGACCCTGTTGATCGCGGTGTATCCGCCGGCGAAACGCGGGATGGCCCTGGCATTGCTGGCGATGGTCACGGTGGTCGCGCCGATTGCCGGGCCGATTCTCGGCGGCTGGATCACCGACAGTTACAGCTGGCCGTGGATCTTCTTCATCAACGTACCGATCGGCATCTTTGCGGTGATGGTGGTGCGTTCGCAACTGGCGAAACGGCCGGTGGTGACCAGTCGCCAGCCGATGGATTACGTCGGCCTGATCACCCTGATCATTGGCGTCGGCGCGTTGCAGGTGATCCTCGACAAGGGCAATGACCTGGACTGGTTCGAATCGAACTTCATCATCGTCGGCGCGGCGATTTCCGTGGTCGCGCTGGCGGTGTTCGTGATCTGGGAAATGACCGACCGCCATCCGGTGGTCAACCTGCGCCTGTTCGCCCATCGCAACTTCCGCATCGGCACGCTGGTGCTGGTCTTGGGTTACGCCGGGTTCTTCGGCATCAACCTGATCCTGCCGCAGTGGCTGCAAACGCAAATGGGTTACACCGCGACTTGGGCGGGACTTGCCGTGGCGCCGATCGGGATTCTGCCGGTGTTGCTGTCGCCATTTGTCGGCAAATACGCGCACAAGTTCGACCTGCGTCTGCTCGCCGGCATTGCGTTTTTGGCGATTGGCCTGAGCTGCTTCATGCGTGCCGAGTTCACCAACGAGGTCGACTTCCAGCACATCGCTCTGGTGCAGTTGTTCATGGGTATCGGTGTGGCGCTGTTCTTCATGCCGACCCTGAGTATTCTGATGTCGGACTTGCCGCCGAGCCAGATCGCTGATGGCGCAGGCCTGGCGACTTTCCTGCGGACACTGGGCGGCAGCTTTGCGGCGTCGTTGACCACCTGGATCTGGATTCGCCGGGCCGATCAGCATCATGCGTATATGAGCGAAAGCATCAGCACGTTTGAGCCTGCCACCCGCGAGACCTTGAATCAGTTGGGTGGAGCGAGTCAGTCGGCGTATGCGCAGATGGACCAGATCCTCACCAGCCAGGCGTACATGCTTTCGACCGTGGATTACTTCACGTTGCTAGGGTGGGGATTCATGGGGCTGATTTTGATTGTATGGCTGGCGAAACCGCCGTTTGCCGCCAAGGCCGGGCCGGCAGCTTCGGGGCACTAGAATCAAGAGCCCCTCACCCTAACCCTCTCCCGGAGGGAGAGGGGACTGACCGCGGTGCATGTTCGAGGTACATCGACTTGCGATACCGAGTCGAACTCAGGTTTTGAACTGCATGCGATCAGCTCCCTTTCCCCCTCGCCCCCCTGGGGGAGAGGGCTGGGGTGAGGGGGTAAAGCTCTTCAGCCGTGCGGCAATGCCAGCGGCGGGGCGAAATCGAATGGCGCCAAGGCATACCCGCTCTCATCCACCTGCAACGCCCAACCCTGACGATCCCAATCTCCCAGCACAATCCGCTTCGCCGCTTGTTCACCAAGCTGCA
Source organism: Pseudomonas sp. Leaf434 (assembly GCF_001425545.1). Classification (NCBI taxonomy): domain Bacteria; kingdom Pseudomonadati; phylum Pseudomonadota; class Gammaproteobacteria; order Pseudomonadales; family Pseudomonadaceae; genus Pseudomonas; species Pseudomonas sp. Leaf434. Next base: position 126,737 of record NZ_LMQZ01000009.1, read on the forward strand.
GCTTGTGAATTGCCGGGCGGTGGGTGTGGCCGTGGATCAGAGTCTTCACGCCAAATTCCTGCATCACTCGCGGAATCTCTTCCGGGGTGACATCGACGATGTCATTGGCCTTCATCCGCGTCTGTGCGCGGCTTTCGCTGCGTAGCTTGCGCGCCAGTTTATGGCGGCTGCGCAGTGGCAGGTGACGGAGGATGAACAGGGTGATCGGGTTACGCAGATAACGCCGCAGCTTCATATAGCCAACGTCGCGGGTACACAGGCTGTCGCCGTGCATCAGCAGCACCGGCTCGCCGTAGAACTGCACGACACTCGGGTCCTTCAGCAAGGTGCAGCCGGCCTGTTTGCAGAAGGCCTTGCCGAGCATGAAGTCGCGATTGCCGTGCATCAGGAATATGGCCGTGCCGCTGTCGCTCAAATCGCGCAGGGCCTGGCAGATGGAACGCTGAAAGGGCGTCATGGCGTCGTCGCCAATCCACGCCTCGAAGAAGTCGCCGAGGATGTACAACGCACTCGCCGAGCGGGCGCGTCCGGCGAGCAAATCCAGAAACGCCCGGGTAATGTCCGGGCGCTCCTCTTCCAGATGCAAGTCTGAAATCAGCAATATCACGCTGCGATGATCTCGGCTTTCTCGATGATCACGTCGTCTGCTGGTACGTCCTGATGGCCGGCCTTGGAAGTGGTCGACACGCCTTTGATCTTGTCGACAACGTCGGTGCCGGCGGTGACTTTACCGAATACCGCGTAGCCCCAGCCCTGAGTGGTCTTGCCGCTGTGGTTGAGGAAGGTGTTGTCGGCGACGTTGATGAAGAACTGCGCCGAAGCCGAATGCGGCTCCATGGTGCGGGCCATGGCGACGGTGTATTTGTCGTTGGAGAGACCGTTGTCCGCTTCGTTCTGGATGCTTGGACGCTTGTCTTTCTTTTCTTTCATGCCAGGCTCGAAACCGCCGCCCTGGATCATGAAGTTACCGATGACGCGGTGGAATACGGTGTTGGTGTAGTGACCGGCGTTGACGTACTCGATGAAGTTGGCAACGGTGATCGGTGCCTTTTCAGCGTTCAGTTCGATGACGATGTCGCCATGGTTGGTGGTCAGTTTGACTTGAGTCATGATCGCTACTCTTCTGAGGAATTCGTGGTTCTGGGACATTGAGCCCCACAACCGGTTCAGCCTGCTTCGGCCAAGGTGCGCAGTTTAGCGTGACAGGCGCGAATTTCGAGGCGGTTTTTCATTTCCCGGCGATTAAATGCATGCCTTTATAAGAGCTGCTCTGTCAGGCCCTTGACAGCATCGGCTATGATAGCGGCTTTGTTTTGTCTGGCCCCTCTTTGCGGCCGCGCACCTGTACGTCAAGGATCCTATGAGCAAGCCCACTGTCGACCCTACCTCGAATGCCAAGTCCGGCCCTGCCGTGCCGGTCAACTTCCTGCGGCCGATCATCCAGGCAGACCTGGACTCGGGCAAGCACACCCAGATCGTGACTCGCTTCCCGCCGGAGCCTAACGGCTATCTGCACATCGGCCACGCCAAGTCGATCTGCGTCAACTTCGGCCTGGCCCAGGAGTTCGGTGGCGTCACGCACCTGCGTTTCGACGACACCAACCCGGCCAAGGAAGATCAGGAATACATCGACGCCATCGAAAGCGACGTCAAATGGCTGGGCTTCGAATGGTCCGGTGAAGTGCGCTACGCCTCGCAGTATTTCGACCAGTTGCACGACTGGGCCGTCGAGCTGATCAAGGCCGGCAAGGCCTACGTCGACGACCTGACGCCGGAACAGGCCAAGGAATACCGTGGCAGCCTGACCGAGCCGGGCAAGAACAGCCCGTTCCGTGACCGTTCGGTTGAGGAAAACCTCGACCTGTTCGCGCGCATGAAGGCCGGTGAATTCCCGGACGGCGCCCGCGTGCTGCGGGCGAAGATCGACATGGCCTCGCCGAACATGAACCTGCGCGACCCGATCATGTATCGCATCCGCCACGCCCATCACCACCAGACCGGTGACAAGTGGTGCATCTACCCGAACTACGACTTCACCCACGGTCAGTCGGACGCCATCGAAGGCATCACGCATTCGATCTGCACCCTCGAGTTCGAAAGCCATCGCCCGCTGTACGAATGGTTCCTGGAGAACCTGCCGGTGCCGGCGAACCCGCGCCAGTACGAGTTCAGCCGTCTGAACCTGAACTACACGATCACCAGCAAGCGCAAGCTCAAGCAACTGGTTGACGAGAAGCACGTCAATGGCTGGGACGATCCGCGCATGTCCACGCTGTCGGGCTTCCGCCGCCGTGGCTACACGCCGAAATCGATCCGCAACTTCTGCGAAATGATCGGCACCAACCGGTCCGACGGCGTGGTCGATTTCGGCATGCTCGAATTCAGCATCCGTGACGACCTCGACCACAGCGCCCCGCGCGCCATGTGCGTGCTGCGTCCGCTGAAAGTCGTCATCACCAACTACCCGGAAGGCCAGGTCGAAAACCTCGAACTGCCACGCCATCCGAAAGAAGACATGGGCGTGCGCGCGTTGCCATTCGCTCGGGAAATCTACATCGACCGTGAAGACTTCATGGAAGAGCCGCCGAAGGGCTACAAGCGCCTGGAACCGGCCGGTGAAGTGCGTCTGCGTGGCAGCTACGTGATCCGCGCCGACGAAGCGATCAAGGACGCCGACGGCAACATCGTCGAACTGCGTTGCTCGTACGACCCGGATACCCTGGGCAAGAACCCGGAAGGGCGCAAGGTCAAGGGCGTGATCCACTGGGTGCCGGCCGCCGCCAGCGTCGAGTGCGAAGTACGTCTGTACGATCGCCTGTTCCGTTCGCCGAACCCGGAAAAGGCCGAAGACAGCGCCAGCTTCCTCGACAACATCAACCCTGACTCGCTGCAAGTGCTGACCGGTTGTCGCGCTGAGCCATCGCTCGGCAACGCACAGCCGGAAGACCGTTTCCAGTTCGAGCGCGAAGGCTACTTTGTCGCGGACCTCAAGGACTCGAAACCCGGTCAGCCGGTATTCAACCGTACCGTGACCCTGCGTGATTCGTGGGGCCAGTGAGTGAGTCAAGGAACTAACGTGCTAACGATCTACAACACGCTCACCAAGAGCAAAGAAGTCTTCAAGCCGCTGGATGGCAACAAGGTGCGCATGTACGTCTGCGGGATGACCGTGTACGACTACTGCCACCTCGGCCACGGCCGCAGCATGGTTGCGTTCGACCTGGTGACGCGCTGGCTGCGCTTCAGCGGTTATGACCTGACCTACGTGCGCAACATCACCGACATCGACGACAAGATCATCAATCGCGCCCGCGAGAACGGTGAGTCGTTCGAAGCGCTGACCGAGCGCATGATCGCCGCGATGCACGAAGACGAAGCGCGCCTGAACATCCAGAAGCCGGACATGGAACCGCGCGCCACCGATCACATCGCTGGCATGCACGCGATGATCCAGACCCTGATCGACAAGGGCTACGCCTACGCGCCGGGCAATGGCGACGTGTACTATCGCGTCGCCAAGTTCATGGGCTACGGCAAGCTGTCGCGCAAGAAGATCGAAGATTTGCGCATCGGTGCGCGCATCGAGGTCGACGAGTCGAAACAAGACCCGCTCGATTTCGTTTTGTGGAAAGCCGCCAAGCCGGGCGAGCCGAGCTGGGAATCGCCATGGGGCGCCGGGCGTCCGGGCTGGCACATCGAGTGCTCGGTGATGTCGACCTGCTGCCTCGGTGAGACTTTCGATATTCATGGCGGCGGCAGCGACCTGGAGTTCCCGCACCACGAAAACGAAATCGCCCAGAGCGAAGCGGCCACCGGCAAGACCTACGCCAACGCGTGGATGCATTGCGGCATGATTCGCATCAATGGCGAGAAGATGTCCAAGTCCTTGAACAACTTCTTCACCATCCGCGACGTGCTCGACAAGTACCACCCGGAAGTGGTGCGTTACCTGTTGGTCTCGAGCCACTACCGCAGCGCGATCAACTATTCGGAAGACAACCTCAAGGACGCCAAGGGCGCACTGGAGCGTTTCTACCATGCGCTGAAAGGCCTGCCGAGCGTGGCGCCGGCCGGTGGCGAGGCGTTCGTCGAGCGTTTCACCACGGTGATGAACGACGACTTCGGCACCCCTGAAGCGTGCGCTGTGCTGTTCGAGATGGTGCGCGAGATCAACCGTCTGCGCGAGAGCGATCTTGATGCAGCGGCGGGGCTGGCGGCACGTCTGAAAGAACTGGCGAGTGTGCTGGGGGTGTTGCAACTTGAGGCCGATGACTTCCTGCAGGCGGGCGCTGAAGGGCGTGTCGATGCGGCTGAAGTCGATGCGCTGATCGCGGCGCGTCTGGCGGCTCGGGCGGGCAAGGATTGGGCTGAGTCCGATCGTATCCGTGATCAGCTGACGGCGATGGGTGTCGTGCTGGAAGACGGCAAGGGTGGGACTACCTGGCGTCTGGCTGACTAAGGCCCAGAGCCCCTACCATGATCGTTCCCACGCTCTGCGTGGGAATGCCTCAACGGACGCTCCGCGTTCGGCTCTGTAGGGACGCGGAGCGTCCCGGGCTGCATTCCCACGCGGAGCGTGGGAACGATCGATCCCCTGTGGGAGCGAGCCTGCTCGCGAAGAGGCCCGTCCAGACAACTTGTCATTCAGCCTGCCGCAACCGCTTGTACAGCGTATTGCGGCTAACCCCCAGCCGCCGCGCCAGATGCGAAATATTCCCCCCGGCCGCCTTCAACTCCCTGTTCAACGCCTCAACATCATTCAAATCCAGCCCCAGCGGCGCCGCTGTTTCCACCGGCTCCATCTCCAGATCGACAAAAAAATCATCCGGCAAATGCTCCGGTCGCACTGGTTGTTCCTCGGCCATGGCCAGCGCCACCTGCATCACGCTGCTGACCTGACGCAAATTCCCCGGCCACGGATGCTTTTCAAACAGCTCCAACACCTCCGGGCTCAGCCCTGCCCATTGCGTTGGCTCGCGATGCTGCTCCCACAGCCGTTTGAACAGCGCCTGCTTGTCACTGCGCTCGCGTAACGGCGGCAGCTCCAGGGTCAGGCCGCCGATGCGGTAGTACAAATCTTCGCGGAATCGGCCCAGTTGCACCTGCTCGCGCAACGAACGGTTGGTCGCGGAAATGATCCGCAAATCAACCGGGAACAACTCGCTGCTGCCCACCGGCTGCACGCAGCGCTCCTGCAACACACGTAACAAACGCGCCTGGGTCGGCAGCGGCATGTCACCGATCTCGTCGAGAAACAGCGTGCCTTTGTCGGCCTTGCGGATCAGGCCGATGCTGCCTTTCTGGTTGGCCCCGGTGAACGCGCCTTTCTCGTAACCGAACAACTCAGACTCGACCAGTTCAGCGGGGATCGCCGCACAGTTCACCGCGATGAATGCCTGTTTTTGCCGGGAGCTGGCTTGGTGCAAGGCTTTGACGAACACTTCCTTGCCGACGCCGGTTTCACCGTGAATCAGTAGCGGAATGTCTTTCTCCAGCAAACGCTCGGCCTGGCGCACGGCTTTTTCCACGCGGCTGTCGCCGAAATGCAGCGTATTGAGACTGATCGCACTGGCTGACGCAGGCTTGTCCTCGGCGACAAACACCCGCGCCTGCACCAGTGCCTGTTTCGGCCGTTTCAGCAAACACTGGAAACGGTTGCGTCCAGAGGTCTGCAGGGCGAATGGCAAACCCTCGGGCTGATTGATCAACTCCAGCAGCGACACCTTGAACAGGCTTTCAACGCTGACTCGGGACAAACGCACACCGAGCAAATTATCGGCGCGGCGATTGGCCGACAGCACCTGTCCGCTCTCATCGAAAATCAACAACCCGGCCCACTGGCTGTCGAGGTTGTTCAACCCGGTGTTGAAAGTCAGTTGAAAATGCTGGCCATGGAACAGGTTGAGGATCAGCCGGTTTTCCACGGTCTGGCTCATCATCTTGACCATGCCCAGAGTGTGCGAGGGCGGCAGGTAGCTGTCGCTGGAGACATCGAGCACGGCGATGACCTTGCGCTCGGCGTCGAAAATCGGCGCGGCGGAGCCGGTCATGAAGCGGTTGGCCTTGAGGAAGTGTTCATCGTGTTCGATGTGCACCGCCTGCTCACAGGCCAGTGCGGTGCCGATCGCGTTGGTGCCGCTGCTGCGCTCCATCCAGCTCGCCCCGGCCTGAAAGCCCCGGGCCAGATTCGGTTCGATAAAGCGCTGTGTGCCCCATGAGGTCAGCACCTGGCCCTGATTGTCGGCGAGCATGATCAGGCAGTTGGAATTGCTGAGGATGTTTTCGTAGTAGGGCAGGACTTCCTGATGCGTGGTCTGCACCAGCGAATGATGGCTGTCGAGCAACCGCGCAATGCCGGCGGCGGGCAATTGATCGAAGGCCGGGGCGCTCTGGTGGTCGAGGCCGAACGCGCGGCAACGTTGCCAGGAGGTCTGGACGATCGCGTCGTGGGACAGCGGCGAAGCAGGTGCGGCCATGGGGGCGAGCCTCTGAGTGCAGCGATTTTATTATTGTTATGAGCCCGATCTTCAAAACTACACAGATCCCCTGTGGGAGCGAGCAGGCTCGCTCCCACAGGGGATCCATTTTGCATTCAGGATTGGGCAAAAGCGTGCATAGAGTGTTGTTCACTATTGTTCATTGTCAATCACCCCGACTGTTCAAAAGTGTTCAGCTGTGAACGCCGCTTGCCCCCGTAAACACTGCTTCTCAAGACAAATCAAGCACTTGCCATTTCTGGCACGAATGTCGCTCTGTTGCTCCGGTCGCTTGACTCCAAAAATAAAAAAGGCCGAGCCATGTCACTCACCCTGGAGCACGTCAGCCGTACCGTCGAGGGCCAGATCTGGATCGACGATGCGTGCCTGAAATTCGAACCCGGATCCTTCAACGTTCTGCTCGGGCGCACCCTGTCCGGCAAGACCAGCCTCATGCGCCTGATGGCCGGCCTCGACAAGCCTGACAGCGGCCGCGTGCTGATGAACGGCGTCGACGTCACCCAGCGCCCGGTGCGGCTGCGCAACGTGTCGATGGTCTATCAGCAGTTCATCAATTACCCGACCATGACGGTGTTCGAGAACATCGCCTCGCCACTGCGTCAGGCCGGCATCTCGAAAGAGATCATCCACAGCAAGGTGCAGGAAACCGCACGCATGCTGCGCATCGAGAAGTTCTTGCAGCGCTATCCGCTGGAGCTCTCCGGCGGCCAGCAACAGCGCACGGCCATGGCCCGCGCGCTGGTCAAGGATGCTGAGCTGATCCTCTTCGACGAGCCGTTGGTCAACCTCGACTACAAGCTGCGCGAAGAGCTGCGTCAGGAAATGCGCGAGCTGTTCAAGGCCCGCCACACCATCGCCATCTACGCCACCACCGAACCCAACGAAGCGCTGGCCCTCGGCGGCACCACCACCATCCTGCACGAAGGCCGGGTGATCCAGAGCGGGCCGTCGACCGAGGTCTATCACCAGCCGCAGTCGGTGCTCGCCGCTGAATTGTTCTCCGAACCGCCGATCAACCTGATGCCGGGACGCATTGCCGGCAACGAAGTCAGCTTTGCCAACTTCGTCCACTTCCCGCTGAACGTCGATCTGCGCCCGGTAGGCGAGGGCGAGTTCCGCTTCGGCGTGCGCCCGAGTCATATCTCGCTGGTGCCGAGCAACGATGACGATCTCGAATTGGCCGTGACCGTGGAGGTCGCCGAAATCAGCGGTTCGGAAACCTTCCTGCATGTGCGCAACGAGCATTTCCTGCTGGTGCTGCACTTGCCGGGTGTTCATGAATACGACGTCGATGCGCCGATCCGCATCTATATCCCGACCCACAAACTGTTCGTTTTCGATGCGCAGGGCCGTCTGGTGCAAGCACCGGGCCGGCGTGTCGCGAGGGTTGCCTGATGGCCGAAATCCGTTTGCAACACCTCGCCCACAGCTACAGCAAAACCCCGAGCGGCGCGGAGGATTATGCGATCCGCGAGATGGATCACGTCTGGGAGCAGGGTGGCGCCTATGCTTTGCTCGGCCCGTCCGGTTGCGGCAAGTCGACTTTGCTCAACATTATTTCCGGCCTGCTCAGCCCGTCCCAGGGCCACGTGTTGTTTGACGGCAAAGCAGTCAACGACCTCACGCCGGAGAAGCGCAACATCGCCCAGGTTTTCCAGTTTCCGGTGGTCTACGACACCATGACCGTGTTCGACAACCTCGCTTTCCCGCTGCGAAACCAGGGCATGGCCGAGGCGAAAGTGCACAGCAAGGTGCAGGAAATTGCCGAAGTGCTCGACCTGCAGAATCTGCTGAGCAAGAAGGCGCGCAATCTCACCGCCGACGAAAAGCAGAAAGTCTCCATGGGTCGTGGCCTGGTGCGCGATGACGTCTCGGCAATCCTCTTCGATGAGCCGCTGACGGTGATCGACCCGCACCTGAAGTGGAAGCTGCGGCGCAAGCTCAAGCAGATCCACGAGCAATTCAACATCACCATGGTCTACGTCACCCACGATCAACTGGAAGCCTCGACCTTCGCTGACAAGATCGCGGTGATGTACGGCGGCCAGATCGTCCAGTTCGGTACGCCACGGGAATTGTTCGAACGGCCGAGCCACACCTTTGTCGGCTATTTCATCGGCAGCCCGGGGATGAATCTGATTGAGGTGCAGCCGCAGCCCGGAGGCGTCGGTTTCGCCTCGACGCACTTGCCGTTGTCCGACGCCTTGCAGCGCCATATCGAGCACGGCCAGTGGAAAAATCTCAAGGTCGGCATCCGCCCGGAGTTCATTCATGTGTGGGACGAGCCGTTTGACGATGCGATGCAGGCCAAAGTCGTACACGTCGAAGACCTCGGCACCTACAAGATCATGACTCTCAATCTCGACGGCGCGCCTTTGAAAGTGCGCCTGGCAGAAGACAAGCCGGTACCCCAGGGCACCGCGTACATCAGTTTCCCGGCGCAATGGCTGATGGTCTATGCCGACGAATTTCTCCTGGAAGTCAGCGACGAGGAGGCGCAGCCATGAACAAAGTGCAGAACAACAAGGCCTGGTGGCTGGTGTTGCCGGTGTTCCTGCTGGTGGCGTTCAGTGCGGTGATCCCGATGATGACCGTGGTCAACTATTCGGTGCAGGACATCTTCGACCAGTCCAGCCGCTACTTCGTCGGTGCCGATTGGTACAAGCAAGTGCTGCTTGATCCGCGTCTGCACGACTCGCTGCTGCGCCAGTTCATCTACTCGGCGTGCGTGCTGCTGATCGAAATCCCGCTGGGCATCGCCGTCGCGCTGACCATGCCGACCAAGGGCCGCTGGTCTTCGGTGGTGCTGATCATTCTGGCGATTCCGCTGCTGATTCCGTGGAACGTGGTCGGCACCATCTGGCAGATCTTCGGCCGCGCCGACATCGGTCTGCTCGGTTCCAGCCTCAACGCGATGGGCATCAGCTACAACTACGCGGCCAACACCATGGACGCCTGGGTGACGGTGCTGGTGATGGACGTCTGGCATTGGACTTCTCTGGTCGCGCTGCTGTGTTTCTCCGGCCTGCGGGCGATTCCCGACGTCTATTACCAGGCCGCGCGCATCGATCGCGCCTCGGCGTGGGCGGTGTTCCGCCACATTCAGTTGCCCAAGCTGAAAAGCGTGCTGCTGATCGCGGTGATGCTGCGCTTCATGGACAGTTTCATGATCTACACCGAGCCGTTCGTGCTCACCGGTGGCGGGCCGGGCAATGCCACGACCTTCTTGAGTCAGACGTTGACGCAGATGGCCGTAGGGCAATTCGACCTCGGTCCGGCAGCGGCGTTTTCGCTGGTGTACTTCCTGATCATCCTGTTGGTGTCGTGGCTGTTCTATACCGCCATGACGCACTCCGACGCCAACCGCTGAGGCCCGGCCATGAGCAAGAAAAAGCTTATTCCGTTGCTGGTGTACATCCTGTTCCTGCTGGTGCCGATCTACTGGCTGTTGAACATGTCGTTCAAGAGCAACACCGAAATCCTCGGCGGCCTGACGCTTTTCCCACAGGACTTCACGCTGGCGAACTACAAGGTGATCTTCACTGATCCGAGCTGGTACACCGGCTACTTGAACTCGCTGTATTACGTCAGCCTCAACACGGTGATTTCCCTGAGCGTGGCGTTACCGGCGGCTTATGCGTTTTCACGCTATCGTTTCCTCGGCGACAAGCATCTGTTCTTCTGGCTGCTGACCAACCGCATGGCGCCGCCGGCGGTGTTCTTGCTGCCGTTCTTTCAGTTGTATTCGTCGATCGGCCTGTTCGACACGCACATCGCCGTGGCTTTGGCGCACTGCCTGTTCAACGTGCCGCTGGCGGTGTGGATTCTGGAAGGTTTCATGTCTGGCGTGCCCAAGGAGATCGACGAAACGGCCTACATCGACGGCTACAGTTTCCCCAAGTTCTTCGTGAAGATTTTCATCCCGTTGATCGGCTCCGGTATCGGCGTCACGGCGTTTTTCTGCTTCATGTTTTCCTGGGTCGAGCTGCTGCTGGCGCGCACGCTGACCTCGGTCAACGCCAAACCGATTGCGGCGGTGATGACACGCACGGTGTCGGCGTCGGGGATCGATTGGGGCGTGCTGGCAGCGGCGGGGGTGTTGACCATCCTGCCGGGCATGCTGGTGATCTGGTTTGTACGCAACCACGTGGCCAAGGGCTTTGCCCTCGGTCGAGTCTGAGGAGCTGATGATGGAATGGATGAGCTGGACGACACCGACCGCCGCGTTCTTCATCGGCATCGGTCTGATTCTGGTGGGCATGACCACCTGGGAATTGCGCTCGCCGAGCATTCTGCGGCGCGGGTTTCTGCCGATTGCCACCACCCGTGGCGATCGTTTGTTTATCGGTCTTCTCGGCAGCGCCTACCTGCATTTGCTGGTAATCGGCGTCACCGACTGGAGCATCTGGGTGGCGTCCGCGTTGTCCCTGGTGTGGCTGTTGGCTGTGATGCGTTGGGGCTAGTCGAATCGTTCGGCAACGCGGCTCCACAACTTAAACAGGAGGTCTCTATGTTCGATAAAAACAATAAGCTGCGACATAGCATTTCATTGGCAGCCATGCTGGCACTCAGCGGTCTGAGCGCATCTGCCTGGGCCGACGCCTATGAAGATGCGGCGAAAAAATGGATCGGCAGCGAGTTCAAGCCCTCGACCCTGACGGCCGAACAGCAGCTCGAAGAACTGAAGTGGTTCATCAAGGCCGCCGAGCCGTTTCGCGGCATGGACATCAAGGTCGTTTCCGAAACCCTGACCACCCACGAATACGAGTCCAAGGTGCTGGCCAAGGCCTTCAGCGAAATCACCGGGATCAAACTCACCCACGACCTGCTGCAGGAAGGCGACGTGGTCGAGAAAATGCAGACGGTGATGCAGTCGGACAAGAACATCTATGACGGCTGGGTCAACGACTCTGACCTCATCGGCACGCACTTTCGCTACGGCAAGACCGAATCGATCACCGACCTGATGGCCAACGAAGGCAAGAACTTCACCTCGCCAACCCTCGACATCAAGGACTTCATCGGCATCTCTTTCACCACCGCGCCGGACGGCAAAATCTATCAACTGCCCGACCAGCAGTTCGCCAACCTGTACTGGTTCCGCGCCGACTGGTTCGAGCGCGCCGATCTGAAAGCCAAGTTCAAGGAAAAATACGGCTACGAATTAGGCGTGCCGGTGAACTGGTCGGCCTATGAAGACATTGCCAAATTCTTCAGCGAAGACGTCAAGGAAATCGACGGCAAACGCGTCTACGGCCACATGGATTACGGCAAGAAAGACCCGTCGCTGGGCTGGCGTTTCACCGATGCCTGGTTCTCCATGGCCGGTGGCGGCGACAAGGGACTGCCCAACGGCTTGCCGGTGGACGAGTGGGGCATCCGCGTCGAGGACTGCCACCCGGTCGGTTCCAGCGTGACCCGTGGCGGCGACACCAACGGCCCGGCGGCGGTGTTTGCCACCACCAAATACGTCGACTGGCTGAAGAAATATGCGCCACCGGAAGCGGCCGGCATGACCTTCTCCGAGTCCGGCCCGGTGCCCTCGCAGGGCAACATCGCCCAGCAGATCTTCTGGTACACCGCGTTCACCGCCGACATGACCAAACCCGGTCTACCGGTGGTCAACGCCGACGGCACGCCGAAATGGCGCATGGCGCCGTCGCCTAAAGGCCCGTATTGGGAAGAGGGTATGAAGCTCGGCTATCAGGATGTGGGGTCGTGGACGTTCATGAAATCCACGCCTGAGAAACAGAAACTTGCGGCGTGGCTGTACGCGCAGTTCGTCACGTCGAAAACTGTTTCGCTGAAGAAAACCATCGTCGGTCTGACACCTATTCGCGAGTCGGACATCAACTCGCAGGCCATGACCGATCTGGCGCCGAAACTCGGTGGTCTGGTCGAGTTCTATCGCAGCCCGGCCCGCGTGCAATGGTCGCCGACCGGCACCAACGTGCCCGACTATCCACGTCTCGCTCAGCTGTGGTGGAGCCATATCGCCGAAGCCGCCAGCGGCGAGAAAACACCGCAACAAGCGCTTGATGGCCTGGCCAAGGATCAGGACCGCATCATGGAACGCCTCGAACGCTCCAAGGCCCAGGCCACTTGCGCACCGAAGATGAACCCGGAACGCGATGCGCAATACTGGTTCGATCAACCGGGCGCACCGAAGCCGAAACTGGCCAACGAGAAGCCGAAGGGCGAAACCGTGAGCTATAGCGAACTGCTGAAGTCCTGGGCGGATGCGCGCAAGTGATGTCGGAAATGTAAGAAGCGAACGGCACCGGAAGGTGCCGTTTGCTTTTCTCCCCATTTATTTGAATCGACAGCGGTCTGGCTCCCTTGTGTTTCGTGGTGCGCGCATTTCGCACACCGCGAATTCCCATCGAAGAGTTGCGGGGGATTGCAATCAGCGTTTTACGTTGTTGGCAAATTGCTTGAGCAACGTAGTTTTCTTTCGGTCGTATACGTCTATCGAATACTGAGCAAGCTCAAAAGGGTGCGCCTCCATATCGACGGGGTAAACTTTCGTATCTTTCTCGGACCAGAGGAAATTATGGTCCTGTACATCCTGGTGATATAGGTCCTTTGCTTCCATTTCATTAAACATCTCCAAAAGTGCATTGGCGCCGCTTGCCGGAATGGAACCTTTCTTGATGTCGCCGAGGGGGATGCCATCGAGTTTTATCATCTTGAGGTAACTCTGATTGTCTTCAATAAGTGCCGTCGCCGAGCCTGCTCCATAGTAAGCATTGAAAACCTCGGCTTCGGTTTTTACATACCCCGGAATACTGTTTCGCTTGTCGGCTCCTCTGAACTTTTTGTAGACATGTTTTCCGTCGGCGCTTTCGTATATTTCTCCTTCGCCCCCGCCGCCTATAGCAGGGCGACCACCAATATCATCGGCAATCGACGTTGGCTTGTTCTTCAGCGAAGAATCGGTCAATTGCACTTTCTCCATCAACATTTCGATGGAGTGGCTTGCGCTCTTTACTTCTGGAGACAATGGTGGTGTATCAGGAAATCCAAATCTCGTGCTTTCGTTAATGACAGAGTTTGCTGAAAATGGCGTTGATGATTGCGGCGAAGGCGAAGATCCGATGGTCGCTTGAGTCGGGTACTCCTCATTGACGCCTTCACGAATTCGCCCATCAGTATCGAAGTAGGCCAACGGATTGCCTTTCACCATGCTGAACAGATTCAGACCATCAATCGCCCCGGACGGATCCGGATTCAACCATCGCTGCCAACCCGCCACGTAATACCTGAACCCGTAATAATAAAGCCCGGTCGCATCCCGCTCTTTGCCCGAATAGCGCAGCGTTTTATAGCTTGTCTCGATTTCGCTACGCCCGGCAAACCACGCGGTGGTGCCGAAAGGGTGGTATCGCTCCTGACTGATGAGCTTGCCCGTGGCGTCGAGTTCCAGGGTGCAGGAACCCAAATGGTCGTTGAGGCTGTAACGCGCTTGATCGTTGTCGATGCCTTGGGGCGGTTCGGATTCCCAGTGCAACACCTGCACGCTGCTGCGCCCGGCCTGGACACTGATCACCTGCAGTATTTCTCCCGTACCACTGTGGGTACGGATTTGCAGATTCGGCAGATAACGCACTTCGTTCATCAGCGTTTTAGCGTTGGTCTGCATCAGCCGCACTTTGCGCACGCGCATGCCGTCTGCGGCGTATCGGTATTGCTCGTTATCAGCCGAACGGTCTTCACGCAAAACCAGCCGGACTTCACGCAATCGGTTACGCAAGTCCCAGTTGAAAGTCTGTCCTGGTTGCAGGCCAAGCAGATTGCCATTGGCATCGAAGCCGTTGCGCAAATCTTCCTCGCCCGGGTCCATGCCATCGCGCACCGGCAAGCAGCGGTTACTGTGCTTGGCGGCGACCAGGCGGTGACCGTGGCCTTGTGGGCCGTCGTGGATCAATTTGAGCAAATTGCCACCGCAGTCATAGTGATAGGTCTGGGTGTAATTGGCGATCGCTGCGGGATCTGCCAGTGAAAACTTCGATGTCTGACCGGCCTCCCAACCCGTGGCCTCGATCAACTGATCGAGACTGTCATAACGGTAGCGGTTGACCGGTTCGATGCGCTGGTTGGCAAAGTATCGAATCGGGAGGGCGGCGTCTTCAATACTCAGCACGTTGCCTACCGGGTCGTAGACATAACGCAGGTCTTGCAGGATGTCATTGCCGCGCTGGCTTTGCAGGCTGATCAGCCTGCCATCCTCGGCGGCGTAGTCCAATGTGGTGATCACTCCGTTGTCAGCGGTTTCCCGAAGGGTATGTCCTTGGGCATCGTACTGGATGGCGCCGACCAGGGTTTTCGGCGCGGAACCCATCAATTGCAGTCGAACGTCTCGCAACTGGCCGTCCAGGGTCTGGCTGAAAAGCTGTCGGTGTCCTCTGGCGTCGATTTGTTCGATGGTTTCCGAGAGCGGGTTGAAACGCGAGTAGCTCGTGGCGGCAGGCGCGTCTTCGAGCAATTTGTCACGCTCGCTGAGCGATACCGGCCAGTCAGGAGGGTCGAGTGAGCGCAGAAAGCGTCGAGACTGCGCGATGATTCCACCGGTCAATCCGAACTGTTCGAACAACTGCGTGCCGGCCGGATCATCGAGGCGGATGATCTGTCCGCACTGATTCCGCGTGGCAAATGTCGGATTGCTGCCGGCATAACCATATCGCTCCGTGCACAAAGGTTTTCCGTCATCGGCGTGTTCGAACACAGCCAGTGGTCGCAGCTGTTCGTCATACTCGATGCTGCGCACGCTACCCCGGCCATCCCAACCGTGCAGCGGTTGACGCGCCTCGCCCCACAGACTGACGTGCCATCCGGCATCGACGCTGAGCGTGATCAGCACCTGACCGGTCAGTGAGTAAACCGTCCTGAGATTGGCGGGGGCTGATGCGTCGGCGAACAATCGTGGATCGCGCTGCGCCACCCGTCGCCCGGCAACGTCATGCTGAACCGCGGTGATGCGCGCTTCAGATTCGCTGCCATCTTCGCGCCAGTAGGCAACCTGCCGCACCGGTAAGCCTCGGGCATCAGTGACGCTAAGATGCGGTGTCTGCGCATGCTTGCTCACCTTCCTGTCCACCAGTTGCGTCGCCGTTGTTCCGGTGGCGGGTCGAACAGGTCATTTTCGTCGAAGGCGACGTTACACCAGATCCAGTACCAGACTTCCCGGCGTAGGGGTTTGAGCGTCGGTGGATTGCCTTGCAGCATTTGCTTCGCCAGCACGGTTGCGGTCGGTCGGCCCACCGCGTCGTAGAACTGCTGGTCGTGAAAAGCATGCTTGCGCATCGAGCGATCATTGATGTAGCGCGGTTGATCGGCGAAGTAGGGCCGGTAAATCCGCACAGTCTGGCCTTTGTTGTTGTATTCCACTGGCTCGCTGACACGCCAGCGTCGCTGGGCCTGGGCGTCTATTGGTTTGCCATTGTCGTCGAGGACCAACTCACCGTTGTCATCGACCTGCCAGGCCACGCCCGGGGGGACCTCATGTTTGGTTTGCAGAGTGCGGCCGAAACCGTCCAGGCAAGCAATGCTGACTCGCACTTGCAGATCGGGATCAAGCGGATAGCGGTCGGCCACCAGAGAGACGGCATACACGGGCTCACGCTGTGCATTATCGATTTGCTGCTGGAGTTCGGTTTCATTCAGATCGGGATTTTCCACAGCGGCAAGGTACTGTCGGGCGCGATCGCAAATGTGTCCTTCGGGCAGAATGTAGCCTTGGCTTTTCGCCCAGTCCCACCACTCTTGGGAGCGTGAGGACGTGCGGGAGATGCAACCCATCCAACTGAACGTATCCCAGAAAGCGGCACGGGCGAAGTTGCCAATGGCTTGTTTCGGATCGGCGATGGCAATGGCCGGGTCGCGGTCTGCCGGCGGGACGTAGGTTTGCAGCGGGTCAAAACCCACCGGTTCTCCAAGTTCGGTGCCGTGGAAACTGCTCACCAGCGGCTCGCCGAAAGCGTTGTAGCGCGCTTCCTGCAGGTTGCGGTTGGCATCTTCAATGGCCGCAGGGAGGAAGGTGCGGTAGTCCACGTCGAGGCTGCGGGTAGTGCAGCCGTCCGGTAAGGTCACAGCGGTTGTCACACACCAATACGCGTCATAGGTAATCAGGGTTTCGCCGTGACTGCGGGTTTCACGGTATTTCTGCACGTTATGAAAGCCGTCGAGTGCGTGGTAGGTGGAGAAACCTCTGTGCACTGACCACAGATAGTTCTTCGCATCGTCAGGATCATCGATCGGACCGTGATCTTGCTCGGGCAGGAACAGCGGCATGATGTGGTAACCGACCTCCTGCGATTCGAGTTTTTCTTTCAGGTTGAAGGGTAATTGGCCATCCACCTCGAGTTTGTCATATGCGCTGAGGGCGACGGCGTCCAGTTCGGCCGTCTCCATGTAGGCGGGCAAACCCTCGAAAGTCGCGTCGCCCGGATCCAGCGTTGCACCGCTGCGAGGGTCGATGTAGCGCTGCAGCGTCAATGCAGACAACACTGCTTGCTGCGCCCATTCGCCATCCTCGCGGGCCATTAGCAAAATATGTTCATGGTGGATCGTTGCGGCACTCAGCGCCGCTTTTTCCAGCACCAGCGAATTGCTGCGCAAGCGGCAGGGCAATCCAAGGCGCCAGGCCTCGTCATTGGGCAAATGAATCGATTCTGACCGGAGCTGCGTCAGGTACCATTTTTGCTGCGCATCGTCATGAGCATCCTTCCACCAGTTCTGCTGATGCTCTTCAGTGAACGGCGGCGCATCGCTGCTGGTTTTGCGTCGCGCGTAGTTCACCGTGAAAGCATGCACCACACGGCCGTAGGGGTCCCATTCCAGATTCAACTGGTGCTGGCACATCGGATCGTCGGCAATTGCCGGTTCGTACTGATAACTGATGGATTCCGCGTCCAGGGGCAAGATCACTGCATAAGGCTGGTACTTGCCTTTGGGGCGCAGCACCCGTGCGCCATAGCGATGTTCCTGGACCACAAAGGGGACTGCGGTCGCCGCGTCGTCACCGGCGGCGAACACTTCCGAGCGCATCACTCGGCCGCTCAGGGTGCGGGCGATCTCTCGCGCAGTCTCCTCATCGGCTTCGGTGAAAGGTTGCGCGATGCGATCATTGAAGTGATAGAGCTGCAGCAGTGTGGATTTGAGATCGACCGCATCACCGTCACGGCTGTAATAACCGGTTCTTGACGGGTCGATGGTTTCGCCTGTGTGAAACCAGGTCTTACTGAGGATCGGCGCGGTGAACTCGGTTGCTGACGCTTCGGTGTCGCTTTGCAGCAGCAGGCGAAAACCACGGAATTCGCGCTCGAAACGGTCGTAATAACCGCCGCGATAGCTGAAGAGCTGTGTCAGTGTGTTGCCGGTGATCTCATCATGTTGGATTTGCTCGTGTACCAGGTGCATGGCCATTGGTAGACCGGACACTGGATTTTCAACACCGGCTGCCTGTTGCTCACGTTTTTCATCCAGCCATTCCTGCGCCGAACTGCGGTAATTCACGCTGGCGCTGCAACCCATGTTGTTGCAGCTTCTGTTGAGGAGATAGGGTTTGGCGTCGACGAAATCGTAACGCCAGTGCCTGGGCGACATGTGCGGCAATGTCACCACCAGGCTCGAGCAACCCAGGCCTTGCAGATCTGCGCTGGTGACCTGCCAGAGCGCGTCATGGGCGAGGCCCTCAGGCCAGGGAAGATCAATGGATGTCTGGGCGAAACCGCTGCCGGCATGGTTCATGAAAATACGCAGGCGCTCGGCTTCCATGTAGATCAGGTCAGCCGCACCCGAGCCGTCGAGATCCGCCAGCAAGACCCGTGAGGCGTTGAATTCATCGTAGGCGAAGGGCAGGGTGCACAGCACAAAGCCTTTGCCGAAACGACCATGTCCCAAATTCGGCCAGCACTTGACTTCGTTATGACGGATCCGCACCAGATGTTGCTGACCGCTGCCGATGAGATCGGCGAATGCAACGATTTCGCTCGGTGTATTGCTCAGCACAGGCAGCTCATCATCATCGCCTGCGGCGGTTTTTTCCGCATGCGGCACGTCGACGCTCTCGGCGAAACCGGCCGCGCGACGATTGGCATACAAACGCACGCTGCGCGGGCCGACCAGCGTCAGGTCGCTCAGGCCGTCACCCAGCAAGTCGGCGATCTGCGCCATCGGGTGGGAAAATTCGCCGGGAAATGCATCGAAGGGCACGAACCCTGACCAGTTGCGATCTGGGTCGAGGGTGAAAAATCCGCACATGCCCGGCGCGGCGAGCACCCAGTCGAGCTTGCCGTCGCCGGTCAGATCGGTAAGCGACTGATGCACGGGTTTGCCGGCGTCGGACATCGGCACGCCTTCAAGAAGTTTCCACTCGCTGTACTCGACCTGGTCGCTGCCGGTCTCTGCGCGCATCGGCTCGCGGTAATACCAGCCGTGGTCATAACGGCAGAGCACACCCGCCAGGCCCTCACCGTACAGGTCAACCAACTGATATTGATGACCATCGTCGAGGCCGGGCATGGCCGTGAATTCTTTCCAGCCCTGCGGCTGCGGGGCGAGGTCGAACGTGTTGTAGCTGAACTCCATTGGCGGTCGGCTTTCGATCTGGCCGAGGCCGTCATAGGCCTGCTGATGCGCCGCGCTCAGATGGCTGTAACCCAGTGGGCTGAGGCGATATTGCAGGAGCAGGCGTTGCACCAGAACCGGATGGTCACCCAACTCTTTGGGGAAGTGATGAAACATCAGCACTTGTCGACACAGGCGTCGGTTGCCCAGCTCGAAACCGTAGGCGTAGATCCAGTAAGGGTCGCTGCGCTCGGCCCATGGCTGTTGTTCTTCAAACGTTGGCACTTGTTCCAGATCGCTGCTGCGTTCGCCATAGTCGAACACCAGTTGAAAGTGCCACAACTGTTTTTCCCGGCTACCGCTGTCCCAGGCATACAGGTGCGCGGAGGCTTTTTCGTTGCCATAACACACGCGTTTGAGATAGCGCTGAGCGCGATAGTCGCGATACTGCGGAGCGACTGGCAGCTCGGTTTCCGCCTTGTATTCGTAGATGATGTGTTCGCCGCGGGTATTGAGGCTTTCGTCGATCATCCAGACGCCGACGCGCTGCGGGTCGGCAGGGTCGGCCCGGCGTGAATTGGCGGTGGTGCCATAGATATGCAGGCTGCCGTCGGCACCGTGAATCAGCCAGAAACCGGCTTTGTCGGTCTCGTTCGACCAATGTTCGATCAAGGCGAATGCACCCTCGACCCGTGGCCAGTGGCGAACGACGTCATACGCTGTCGTCAGGGGCAAGCCGTTGTATTGCTCAGTAGTGCGGAAGATCAATTCACCGGTGCTTTCATTGCGCTCGGGCAGCCATACATCACCGTCAGGCCCCACGACCTGGTCAGTGCCGTCATAAGTCGGCACGCCATTGACCGTGCGCAGGGTCACCGCGTCAACCGTCAACTGCCAGCCAATCCCGCAGGAACTGTTGCCCGTGCCACTGCTATAGCCCAGACCCAATGGCGGGGCAAAACCGCGTCCGGTGGAAATCGGCAACGACAGTTCCAGCGACGCAGTGCCTTTGGTACCCACGCCGGCCGATCCCTTGCCAATACTCTGGATGGCGCCGCCGCCCTTGGGCAGGCTCGGTGTGTTGATCTGCATTGTCGACTGTTGCGGCGGCGGCTGTTCGTTCATAGCGAACCGCCTTCGCATCTCGCGGTGTAGCACACATGCAGGATGATGTCGGGCAAGCGCTGGAGTATGTGCTCCTGACCCTTGGGAAACGTCAGGATCCAGCGTGAAATCGCGCCGGTGTATTCGAATGGCAGATAGCGTTCGTCCTGGAAGTTGAGCTGAAACATGCCGTTGTCTTCCAGCGAACTCGACAGGGCGATCTGTTGACTGGATCGCAGGTTTTCTTTGACGCTGCTGCCGACCGTGGGGGCCATTTCAACTTTGCTGTAGGTCTGTTTCAGCACCGCTCGAATATCTTGATAAGGCCCAAGCACGGCCGGTAGCGTCACGCTTATAGTCTTGATCCGGCGCAGGTAATGATTTTGCCCGGCGTAATCATCGTCGAACATTTGCTGAGTCAGTTCCAATTCACACGTGCCGTTGTCGATCAGCGATTGCTTGATCTGTGCCCACGGTTTATTGATGGTTGAACTCGGGTCCTTGCCGGTCAAATCCTTCAGTGACACGGTTTTCCTGATTTCCAGATCGCGGCGGTTGTGCTGCACGTACTGGCTGTACATCTGTTGCAGGCTCATCTTCAACTCTTCCCCGGCACCGAGGCCGCGGTACGTGGCATTCCACGCGCCGGGATGGACAAAGGTTCGGGTGAAATCGCCCATTTCGTATTGCCAGCAGGCCTCAGCGGCCTGGCATAGCGATTGTGCGTTGGTGAAGGCGGTATGGTAGAAACCGGCGAATTTGCTGTTGAGCCAGTCGTAGGTCTGCGATCGGCTGAAACGATTGCTGCTCAGCAGGAAATCGTGGGTGGCCTTGGCCTGGTTGAGTGCTGCTCGCGCCTGGCGCAGTTGCAGTTGCGTGGCTTTATGTTGTTCGTCGGAGACGGCAAGCTGGGCCTTGATTTGCTCGGCTTCGAGTTTTGCCTGGTCGCGGGCCTGGGTCCATTCCTGGGCGCGGCGCCGGTATTGTTCGATGCGATCCATGGTTTGGCTTGCGCCATACGCAACGTGTGAAAACGCTTGCATATGGGCCGCGAAGCCGTTGGCAGCACCTTCCAGGCGTGCGCCACCGGCCGCCATGCCAAATATGTTCGGTGCTACAGTCATTGCCTGGCCGATTCCGTGGGCAATCGTCGCTCCGGTCTGGCCGAGACTTCCCAGCAGGTAAGAAGCTCCCGCGCCGATTTCCAAGGTGCTGACACCGTCTTTCAGCAATTTCTCGTAATAACTCACTCGGTCCAGAATGGTGTCCTGACTCGCCAGCAACGCCTCCTTGTTTTTTTCATCAATCTTCTCGGCCTGAACCTGTATTTGCACCGCCATCTCCGCGAGGTTCCACGCCTGCTGCTGTTGCAGTTCCAGGTACTGCGCCTGCTCCTTGCGTTCGATCAGCGACAGTAGCGTGGCGCCGAACGCGATCACGCTGTCCACCGCGTTCTGCGCGAGTGCGAACATGAAACTGAAGCGACAATGGGGAATCTGCGGGTTCAACAAGCGGCTGAGTGCTGCCCCGGACAAGCCTTGGCCCCAAGCGGCGAGCAGTGCGCGCGGATCCAGCGGCGTGGCGAATAACGGCAGGTTCAGCGGAGCGCCGGCCATATCGAGGTTATGTCGCAGGTTAAACAAGCGGCTTTCGGCTCGATCCCAGTGCATGATCAGTTCGGGGTTGAAGGGCCGACGGAAATACTCAGTGTCCGCGCTCGCCAGTAGCGGGTCATGGCCGTCAGGCCGCAGACACAATAGTGGTGCAGGCTGCGAAGCCGGGGCCCTGCCGATACGCAAAGGTGGCTGTTGTTGCAGCTGCCGGTGGGCGCTGATCAGGCGCTGTTCGAATTGACGCAGTTGCACATTCTTCGACGAACTCAATTCGTCGAGCGTGAGCGGCAACCATTCGTCGATCTGGCGTACATCCGGGCGCGGTCCCAGCAGATCCATGATGTGGACGTAGCGCATCTTGGCTTCAGCCAGGCCGTCCGGCGTCAACTCTGCATACGCCAGATCAGCCTGGCGGCTTTCGATCTCGATAAACAGTTTCCACAGCGCCTTGCGAAAGTGCACCGGAAAACTCAAGGCAATCTGATGCGGATCGTCCGGGTACAGAATGGCCAGGCTGGGGTCGACCGGACCGGGCCATACCGGCTCTTCCAACGGTACGGCCTGCCAGTAACCGGGGTGTCCCGGGTCCGCGCTTTGTCGTGTCGGGTCAAACAGATACGCAAGCCACTGTTTCGCTTCGTCGTACTGCTGCTCTTCGTTCAAGCGGTAGGCCACCAGCCAGGGCAGGTACAGGAACAGTTCCAGGAAATACAGGTAGTAAGCGCCCGAGAAATCCATGGCTTGCGATCCCTGACCGTCCGGGATAGGTGGTTCTGTGTGCTGGGTCTGGGTTTCCCAGCTCAGCAGAGGTTCCATGCCGCCTTCGGCAAGGTTGATCAGTTGCCGGGCGAAGGTGGTGTTCATGCGCACAGCGGCCCGACGTGATCCTTCGGGTTCCTGCCCGTCGCTCAACTCGATGCCGGAGCCGCTGAAGTCAATGAATTGCGCCTTGCCCAAAGAAGGGCTGTCCCCCAGAGACGGGTCGATCATGCTGTTGATGCTGGGCGCTATTTGCAAGTTTGAGGGAGGCACTTCTGCCCATTCAACGGTCAGCGCCTTGAGTGCTCCGCCAATCAGCGTGGTTGCCAAGGAGCCTGCGTGATAAACCAGAACACCATAGATCAGCGGGATTTTCAGTTCCTTTGGATCCTCAGGCCACTCCACTGGCCAGCCGTCGGGCTGGAGGGTGGATTGATCGACCGAAAACGAATAAGTCAGCGAGGAGTCCTTCGACAGGCTATTGACGATGGCTGTAGACGCCAGCTTGCGCATTGCGCTGAATGTTTCAGGCGGCTTTGTTGACAGAACATTCAGCGGGTGTGCGATGAAAAACTGGTAGCCCACGCTGCTGTTATAGCGCCCTGCTGAAGGATGAAGATCGATTTCATTGTGATCGGTGGTAGAACGCCAAAAGGACGTAAACAAAACCATGCTGGAGCCGATCAGTTCATAGAGCACCCTTCGATTTGCATGTTTACCTGCAAGGCACGCCGTTTCTCCTTGCTTGGTGGCGGGTACCGTAAATTCGGTCGGATTCCCGACAGGGTCGGCGATCAAGCTACGCAGCCGATCAGGGTACCCCTTGAAACAGAATGCCGTATCTGCGACATCCATGAAGTCGGTACCAACAGGTTCAATGATGGAGCCTGGAAGTAGCGGAACTTCAAGGTGATTTTCCGAAGGATCGAACACCAGCGTAACTTTGATGAGCTCCTTGTTTTCGTCGTGTTTGTCGAAGACGGAAAGTTTGAAAATCAGGAGGTTGTTGAATCCTGCCGCCAGTCTTGCGGTCAACTCGATATTGGACGCCGCCCGGTTATAGACAAAGTCGACGTCTTTCACGCTGGTCTCGATTCGCGACTGCCACCCCTGATAATCCCAGGTGGTCTTTTCGCTATCCGGTGTCTGGTACTCCACTGCACCAAACATTGGCGTGCCAGAGGGAAGCCAGTATTGGAAACGACCAGCGTTGCCATTGGCGAAAATATTGCCGATCAGCCTCACGTGGGCTTCGCCGTTCTTGAGGACCTCGACGGAGGGAGGTGAGGCCGGTCTGACCTCCGGCGCCATGCCGAATGACGGTGGCAGCGGTGTAACATTGAAGTTCTTGTCTATCTGTACCGTTCGCAGAAAATCATAGGTATCTGCATCGCCCGGAATCTCGGAAGGGACGCCCTGATAGTTCGAATACAGCATGAGCACCATCGACTCAGGTGACGTCGAGTGGTCATACACCGCAATGGTCTGGGTTTGCTCCGCAATTTCTTCCTGCGGTTTTTCGATCAGCGCTTTGGTCTGGCAGTAACTCTCGATGTAAACCCGCGGCGTACTCCAGGTCTCGTCATATTTCTTGTAGCTGGCATATAGGCGGAACCTGGGATTGACCTTGACGCTCTGGTCGGCCTTGCCGTCAACGGGGGCCTGCATGGCGTCCGCATCCTGAAGCTCCAGCTCGGCCCAGATCACGAACAGACGATTGTTGAACCAGCACGGGCGAATGGTGTGTTCCAGCGCCTTTTCCGAAATGGGCACGTTGGCTTTTTGCCAATCCGACCAGGCATTGGGCAGCGGCTTGTCATATTTGACCGGGGTTTCGCCTGCTGCACTCGCGGGCGCTTTGACCGCGCGCTGCGACATGTCCAGTGAGCGCCAGTAATAAGCATTTTCGGCAGGGGATTTGCCGATGAAATAATAAGTACTGTTGGCAAAATCTTCCCCGTCAATGTAGCCATTGCAGATTTTCAGGTTGGCAATTTCTTCGAACCTGGCAAGGTAAGCCAGCACTGCGGTTTGTACTGTTTCGGGCTGAATCTGCGCCTGGTTGAGGTCATTCTCCAGTTGCTCGAAACTGGCGCTCTTGGTCAGGCGCAGGGTCGGGTCCAGATAGATGTCCGGGAACGTGCGCAACTGCTGGAGGGCGGGCCAGATCGAGTAGCGATTGAGGCCGTCGCGCCAGGTGCTGGTTTGCAAAGGCGTAAAGCTGTCATCGCTGTAACCGGGCTCCAGGTTCAGCATCATGCTGTTGATTTGCTGTTGGTAGCTGGCAATGGCGCAGGCCACCGGACTGGTCGGGACATCCTGGCTGACCAGTACATCCAGCAACCAGAATTCATAAAGGTCGTTGGCGGTCTTGATCGTTTGAGCCAGCCCTTGCTCGATCAGGTAGGGATCGCTGGGTATTGCTTCGTGCAGATACAGGGCGAGCATCGCGTCACGCAGTGCTTCGTTAAGCGGCGCATCGAAGGCAGTCGTCATGATCGTTCCTCAACCATTGTCACGTGATGGGGCGGCGTTAGAGTGGGCGGCCATGACTCCCTCACCGACGGCTTTCCAGGCCAGCAGATCGCTTTGTTCGCCCAGCGCGGTGGCTTGCAATAGGGTTTTGGCGGCCAAGCCGCTGGCCTGACAAGCGGCCTGGCAACGACGGACCCAGTCGACTTGAGCCATCGAGGTGGCGCGTTTATCGGGGAGCGAGCTGGTCAGCTCGGCAACTTGCGCCTGCGGCCAGTTCAGCAAACGAGCAAGGGCAGCATCGGCCGTTTCGCTGGCGAGCTGGCGCAGGGCCTTGTTTTTCAATTGGGCCTTGGCTGGATTGGCGCAGCTGAAATAACTCAGGACATGGT
Source organism: Pseudomonas sp. Leaf434 (assembly GCF_001425545.1). Classification (NCBI taxonomy): domain Bacteria; kingdom Pseudomonadati; phylum Pseudomonadota; class Gammaproteobacteria; order Pseudomonadales; family Pseudomonadaceae; genus Pseudomonas; species Pseudomonas sp. Leaf434. The sequence continues at coordinate 152,141 of NZ_LMQZ01000009.1, forward strand.
CTTCGGACTGGCTCTGGCTGTGGAACCAATGACTGAAGCGTTCAAGCAGATAGAGATCGGAAAGCGAAGGCATGCTGTTACTGCCTTCCTCGTATGCCGCGCCACCCAGCCACATCGGATTGATTGCAAACAGGCGCAGAGCGCTATTGCTCAAACGCAGCTCTCTGGCGATCTCGGCGTGGCGAGCCACCCGTTGATAATCCTCGATCAACGCTTGGGGCAGCGGGGTCTTGAGTGCTTGCTGCAAAATGCTATAGGGCGTGGCCCACGCCCAGTGAATGACCGCCCGGCAGCAATCCGGCGCGAGTTTCGCGGTTTCCTGGAAAAGCCCTTCGAGCAACTGGGCCTGACGGTCATGCACATCGAGCAGGAACTTGACGAGTCTGTCTGCGCAAGCATCTTTGACAGGTTGGGCCAGCCCTAGACCTTTGAGCGCTTGCGCGACATCGGCCTGTAACCAGGCAACGGGTTCATCTGTCAGGGTCAGTGTGCGATCAAGGCCAGACAGCAGGCCGTCAGCAGTGATCAGATGGTGTTCGATCAGCAACTGAAACCAGTTGATTTCTCCTCGCTTGCGTTTGCCATCCTCTTGCAGTGGCAGACCCAGCGCATTGACTTGCGCCTCGGTCGCCAGGCTGCGGCGCGTATCACTCTGCAGCGTGGTCAGACGCGCCCGCAACTCATCGGGCAGGGGAGCTTGCTCGGCCAATCTGATCTGCTGTTCATTTTCCTGCTCTTCGGGATTTGGCGGGGCATCGATGCCCAGGCGTTGCAATACCTGCGTCACGGTCTGCTGACTGTCTTTGAGCCAGTCGAAGGCCCAATCCAGTTGCATCAGCACATCGAGGATGTCCGGATTCGCATCCGCGGTCGTTGCACTCAAGCGGCCGCTGGCCAGTGCGGTTTTGTAAGACGAGCCTCCGAGAAGTCCCGCCAACGCCAGCAGTTCTTCGACCGAGTGACCGAACAACCGGGCTATCCGCGCCTGGCGGTACAACGAGGAAACGGTAGGCAAGTCACGCTTGAGCGCGCCCACGTGCTTTTCGGTCTGACGGGCAATCAACAGCAAAGAGTCTTCGGTGGGTTGCACACCGAGCCCGGCACAGAGTTGCAGCAGGGTTTTCTGCGTCGCGGCATCGAGGGTGGTCAAATCGATGGGTGTTTGATCAAGAATCAGCGGTGTGTCGAACAGTTGCACATGGTTGAACACTTGATCGAACAACGGCACCTCGTCCTTGCCGCTGGCATAGGGGCTGAGGTCGTGCAGCAGCGCCGCGAACTCTTCAGGTTCGATGCTGTAGCGCTGGTTCAGGTAGCGATAGACGCCCAGCGCACGCAGGGTGTTTGCGTTGAGTTCCATGCCCAGGTTTGATTCGCCCTCGGCGCGGATGGCACTGCAGATCAACGTGTCGAGCCTGGCGAAAGGAATGCCGCTCCAGCGTTGCAGGCGGATCATCCGCTGAAGACGATCGAGACGATCAAGTGAGGTTTTGGTCAGACGCCATTGTGTGTTGTCACCCGACGCTATCCGCTCCAGTCCTATGGCGTGGTCTGACTCATCGCTCAGGTCTGTTTCCGGGGCCGGTTCCGGCGCGTTGTCGGACAGTTCAGCACCGGGACCGATGCCATTGACGTAGCAGGCACCGTAGTGATTTGGAAAAGACCCGGTCAGCAGGTCAATCCTGTTCGGGGTCGGCTGCAGGTATGGACAATTGGGCGACAATCGCACTGCAAAGCTGCGGCGGGCCACAAGTTGCTCGACCTGTTCAGCGGTGAGGCCAGTGTGCTGCATGAAGTCGGTCAACAAGGTCAATTGCTGCACAGGCGCATCGCTGGTGACTTCGACACCGTAGGCGCCTTTGAAAAAGTTCTTTTCTGTCGTCGTCAGGCGGTACTGCTCATCCAGCGTAAAGGCGAAGCGCTGTCTGGCCAGACGGACCGGTTGCTCCACCGTCCCGGTGGCGGTGATCAGATCGAATCTGGCTGTGTATTCCTGCTCGGTCGGCGTGGGAAGGGTGGCAGCCTGGAAATGCACAACGATGGGTTTATCTATCGCAGCGTGCAGACGATTTATCAGCCAGCCAGTCCCTGTGAGGTCCGGCACGTTAGAGCTCAGATCGATACTGGCAGGCACGGTCTTGTCGTCTTTACGAAAGGTCAGTGAGACAACGGTTTTGGAGCCGCCTTGATTGGTTGGTGCGTCCGCCAACGGAGTCGCGACCACGTCGTCGGGCTGCCCGGACAGGAGCAAGTAACATCTGCTTGGTGTGGTATGTGGCCGCAGGTAGGCAGTGAGAGGGTTTTGCCAGCCGTTGATGAGATTGCTGCGGGTCAGATAAAAATGGCTGAACACCGGGGGGGCGAGCAGCAATTGCTGTTGTTGTGGGCTCAACCCGCACAGCAACCGTTGTGCCTGTAGCGCCGGTTGCTGCAATTGCCCATAGTCATTGATTGCCACCTGTTTGATCGGTAGCAACAGACTGGCCCGGTAATTCAACTCGCCCAGACGCGGCTTATTATCAGCGAGCCCAAGTTGGCATTGGTGATGATAGAAGTTGTAGGGCAGTTCGAAGGGGTAGCTCCGTTCGGCCAGTACCTGATAGGTGGATTTGCTTTTGTCGGGAAGATTGCCATCCAGATAGGTGCGCAGATGACTTTCCAATACCTGCGTGACAATTTCCAGCATTGGCCTCGGTGTGAAGGTGCTCTCCTGGCTGATCAACAGGTCCTTGAGGTCAGGACGGCGTTGATCCATCAACAGCCGCTTGGGATCCTCACTGGTGGCTTCCAGTTGAAGGGAGAATCTCCGCAGTTCAGTCAGGTAGGCCACCGGACTATCGTTGGCGGCAATGGCTCCGACCTTGGTGAACTCGTCCCAGTTTTCATTGAACATGCGTTGATAGGTAGCGCCCAGCGAAACCAGCGAGCTCACACCACTGCGTTGAGCCATTTGCTGCAACGTGCCGGAAGAGGTCTGGTATTCCCGATACAGGCGCGAAATGAGCGCCGCATACTTCATCGCATTGTCGTAGGCCACATCGGCGTTCGCGTCGCTGTATAGGGCGAGCTGGCGAGCGAACGCTGCTTTGGATAGACGGACGATGTCGAAAACTGACGTGAAGCCCATTTGCTGCATGGCGGTGGGGAAGTCGTTGCGGTCTGTCTTCAATCTGGCGTCGGAACTGATGAGGGCGTTCATCAGGGAGGGGGTGTCGGCCATGACTTTGGATCTCCTGCCAGAAGGGGGCATTGGAAAAATGCCTGGGCAGGAACAAAGTAACGACAAAATGAACTTGGGTAACCTGTCAAACCTGACAGGTTTTCAACAGTTTTTTAGGCCTTATGGAAATCAATTGAATTGCTGTTATGCAATTTGCAAATGCTGACTTTTCCATGCTCAAGCATGACCGTCCGTCCGAACTGTCACAGTTGACAGGTAGCCGCAAGGAATGCACGACGTCAAGAATCGCATCTGAAGATCGGCAATTGCGCCGGGATAACGGGAGCGATGGATATGGATGACGAAAACAAGCTGCAACCGAATGGCCTGTGGCCGGCGCCTTTGATTTTGTCACCTTTAAGCAACTCTACAGTCTCGCCAGGCGGGTTCAATATCGTCGCTCTATCTCCTGGAGGAGTCACTGATAGTTGGAAAATCGAATGCTGGGGAGAAGCAACTGACCATCATGGTTCAGAAGATGAGTGGGCAAAGCTGGAGCATTGGGTACCTGATACGTCTTTTGATCGCTTTGGTGCGTACTTCAATTTCAAAGTCAGGTACAAGCAGGTCTGGGTCTGGAGTGAATGGGCTGAATGTCACAATTTGTATGTGCCGCAACCTGTACCGCCCGATCCGGCCAAACCGCCAAAACCGACCATTTATCCGCCACCCAAGCCGGCATCAGTAAGAGAGTCACTGGGCATTGGCGGCGTTTTGCTTAATGCCAAGGTGCACATGTACACCGACAGAGACATACCGGTGCCTGGCATTTACGTTGTCAACACAGGCATTTTCATGCCAACAGCGGAGTGGGTTGCAGGTACCACTCGGGTCAAGGTTGTGCAGATCCTGAACGGCATGGCTTCGGATCCGAGCAATCTGGTTTCCGTTTCAGTGGGGCTATCCAGACCAAGCATTGACTGGCCACCGAACCCGGCCATGGGTAATCAAACGCTAAACATAACCGGCGTAGAGACAGGTGACGTCACGCTGCGAATGTTTACCGAGGCAGACGCACTTGTCGCTGGCAGTTTCACCGGTAGTGGCGCAACTCGCGTATTTACGCCCACAGAGAGATGGCGCGGTGGCACGACCGTTGTATCTGTTGTGCAGACCCTGGGCGGTGTGTCTTCCGATCCAAGCCTTTCGGTCTCCGTTAGAGTGAAGCCATTCAAACCCTACATCTCACTCCCGCCCAACCCGTCTTCCAGTACCCAGTCACTGGAAATTACCGGTGTTGCGAACGGCGACGTTACTTTGCAGATGTCTAACGCCGCCGATGGCGTGGTGGCCGGCAGTTTTACCGGCAGTGACAGCAAACGTACTTTCACCCCAACGGCGAACTGGGCTGCGGGTATCACCCGCGTCAAGGTCGTGCAGACTGTAGACGGTATGCATTCTGATCCGAGTGGACCGGTTTCTGTGCCAGTGAAACCCTCCAGACCAAGCATTGCCGAACCACCGAAACCGGCGTTGGGCAATCAAACGCTAAAAATAAGCGGTGTGGTGAGCGCTGTGGTCAGCCTGCAAATGTATACCGCCGCAAATGCCCCTGTAGCTGGCAGCTTTACCGGCAATGGCGATACTCGCATTTTTTATCCAGCGGTCAACTGGGGTGGGGGCATCACCGTGGTCACGGTTGTGCAGAGTGTTGACGGTATAGCCTCCGACCCGAGCGCCCCGGTTCCTATTGCAGTGAAGCCGTCCAAACTAACCATTACACCACCACCCAGTCCGGCTGCAGCGAAAGAGCCGTTGATCATTACCGGTGTTTCCTCGGGCGTTGCCGTCCTACAAATGTCCACCACCGGAGGTGCGCCGATAGAGGGCGAGTTCGCCGGTAGTGGCACGGAGCGTACCTTTGTATCAAAAACTGGCTGGAAGCCAGGCAGTACGGACGTCTGGGCCGTGCAAACGATAAACGGGATGGTCTCGGATCCAAGCGATCCGGTCACTGTTTCGGTAATAGAGAAGCCTCCCGCCCCCGTAATCATTCAGCCTCTACCCCACACCGTTCATCATGCCGATGTCAGGGTGCAAGGAACGTGCATTGCGGGAGCGACGATCACCTTGCAAAGTGCCGCTGGCACCTCTCTGCAAGGCGACCTGACCTACGATGCAACGACATGGTCTTTCGAGTACCTGTGGCTGCCCGGTCCTAAACATATCAAGGCGCAGCAGAGTGTGAATGGAGATACGTCTGAAGCAACCGCTGTCCTCGAGTTCTACATCAAGCCAGCTACGCCTGACATCGAGCCGCCAACCGACCCGGCAACACCGAAACAGCCTTTGAAAATCACCGGTGTCGCGTCAGGCGTCGTCACCCTGCAAATGTTCACCCAACCCGATAGAGCTGTGCCTGGCGAATTCGCCAGCAACGGAGCCAACCGCCACTTCACACCGGCGGCGGATTGGTCGTCCGGCGAAAACACCGTCTACGTCATCCAGACAGTAAACGGCGTGGACTCTGACCCCAGTGACTTGTGCACTTTCACCGTGGAGGTGGAGGACCGGCCCGACGCCCCTCAATTCCGGCAGCCACAGGCGGGAGGCATAACCTCAAGGTATCCCACCCTCAAGATCGCCGGCCTGCCAGGCGCGCTGCAAACCGTTCGTTTTGAGAACGGCGCGACGTTGCACGAAGAGACAGCGGGTGCAGACGGGATCCTGACATTCACAGTGGTGGAACCGTTGGATCCAGGCACCATTATCCTTGAGGCTAAACAGGCCAGCGGTGGGACTGATTCGGATTGGAGCGCGCCGCATCGGTTTACGGTCAAGGCTGCCCCGTCAACTCCATCGATCGAAGCGCCACGGGCGAACTCCGAAACATCACGCTATCCGAGGATTCGAGGTACAGGAGCAACGGGAGGTGAGATTGTCCTGCGTCATGCGCTTGATCCCAAGGAAGAGTTTGCCATCGTCGACGGTTCAACCCGGTGGAATTGGACCGCAGAAAAAGCGTGGCCCCTCGGAGACTACGCCGTGCAGGCCCGGCAGACATTCGACGGCGACTGGTCCGACTGGACTGAGGCTCGCTCCTTCAAGGTCAGCGAATCGCGGTATGCCATTGGCGACGCTACACCCGCCATCGGTACACCGGTGGTGGGCACCGAGCAGAGCGTGCTGTTGCGAATCCAGGTCATCTCCGGTGTCAGCGGGGAGGTAGCGGCTGGCGTGGAGGTGAAGTGGCGCGTCAATGGCAAGGAGGAATTGCTGGCGACAACGCAGACCGACGTCAACGGCTGGACCAGTTATCGCTATACACCTGAGACAGTCGGCAAGCATGACATTCTGGCGGACGTCACTCAGGATAACGCCGGTGTGATTTTGACCGAACTCTATGAAGTGAATGCCGTACTGGACGATGTCTGGGCGCAGGCAGCAGAGCTTTATCTGGACGGTGAGCGCGTCGACCCTGCAAGCGAACTCGTGCTGTTGAGAAAAAACCTGCCCTATAAGCTGGAGCTGAAGATTGCCGACGACAGTGTTTTGATTGGCTCTACCGTCACTTTGCAGAACTTCTGGGGCGCGAAGGAACGAGGCCTGACTTTCAACCCTGATCTGGGCACGCCACTGACTATAAACAAAGGATCGTCAATCCATTGGTATATTTCTACCGAAGAGGCGAACAGTGGTTTTTATGGTTTGAGTCTGGCCAGTTCGATACTGCGCGACTGGGAGCTGCCCGGGCGAGTGGAAGCGGGGGATTTGGCTGACGCCGTGAGGTTTGATCTGGATGGGTTGCCCCAGGTGTTCGGTGGTGCCCCGGCGTACCCCTGCCTTGGGGCCACGCATACATTGACTTTGCGACCCCAGGACAGCAGTTTTTTGCTCGGCCAGGACGTGGTTCTGGAGTTGAGTGCGCAAGCGGCCGATCTAGGCGTGACCTTGAGTCCGAGCATCCCGCAAACGCTCGGCGAGGACGGGGTGAGCTGGTTGCTGAACTGCGTCGACAGTACCAGTGCCGGCGATTTCGCAGTCTGGTTGAAGGTGCCGGCGCTGGAATTCAGTTCGCTGGAGTTGCCCATGTCGCTGGCGCATAACAGTGCTGAGGTATCTGAAAGATTCGGCCCTCAGCAAATGGGAGGTTCGGCCTCGTTCTGGAGATATGGCATTCGCGCGGTTTCCACTTTCACGGGGCTGCCGGCGGGGGGAGTGCCGGTGACCGTCGCGGTGACTGGCAAGCCAACCATGGAAAATGTTACTGCTCGCGATGGCTGGATATTTATCAGCTACTACGACGGAGAGTCTGCAAGCCTGACCATTCGTAACCGCTATGGAAAGTAGTGGCTGAGCAAGCGTCGACAAGGGGAGTGAGGCGCGGTACTCGTCGAGGGTAGTTTGCTGTGCAACAAATCCCGGACAAAAAAAACGGCACCTGCGAAGGTGCCGTTTTCATGTGTAGCCAGATCAGCCGAGCAATCAGCCCGCCAGACCAGCCTGCTGTACCAGCACCAGCAATGGCTGCGGGTACACGCCCAGGAAGAAAGCGACCAGGGCGATGGCCAGCAGCATTACGCCGCCTGCCTTCTGTTCCCAGTGCAATTGGGCGTCGTGGCGACGCAGGTTTGGCTCGATCAGGTACAGGGTGACCATCACGCGCAGGTAGTAGAACACGCCGATGGCGCTGCCCAGTACCAGTGCGCCGACCAGCCACCACTGACGCGTTTCGACGCCGCTGGCGATGATGTAGAACTTGCCGATGAAGCCAGCGGTCAGCGGAATGCCGGCCAGGGACAGCATCATCACGGTGAGCACGGCGGTCAGATACGGACGGCGCCAGAACAGGCCGCGGTACTCGTACAGGGCGTCGGCGTCGCGGCCGTTGTACGGCGAGGACATCAGGGTGATCACGCCGAACGCGCCGAGGCTGGTGATGACATAAGTCACCAGATAGACGCCGATGGCTTCTACCGCCAGCCCCTTGCTCGCCACCAGTGCGATCAGCAGATAGCCGAAGTGCGCGATGGACGAGTAACCGAGCAGACGCTTGAGGTTGCTCTGGGTCAGGGCCAGCAGGTTACCGAACAGGATCGAGGCGACCGCGATAACGCTGAGCACATCGCTCAGCACACCACTGCTGGCAGCAGGGGAGAGCTGGAACAGACGCACCATCACCGCAAACACCGCGACCTTCGAAGCGGTGGCGAGGAACGCCGCCACTGGTGCCGGAGCACCTTCGTAGACGTCGGGCGTCCACAGGTGGAACGGTACCAGCGACAGCTTGAACGCCAGACCGATCAGCATCATGCCCAGGCCCAGTTGCGCCAGCGGGCTTGGCAGGCCGGTTGCAGCCAGGGCCTGACCGATGCCGACGAAACTCAGCGAACCGGCGTCTGCGTAGAGCAGCGCCATACCGAACAGAAGGAACGCGGAACCGGCGGCCGACAGCACCATGTATTTGATGCCGGCTTCCAGCGAACGCTTGTTGAAGAAGGCGTAAGCGACCAGACCGTAGACCGGTACCGAGAGCAGTTCCAGACCGATGAACAACCCGGCCAGATGCTGCGCGCTGACCAACACCAGACCACCGGCGGCGGCCATCAGGATCAGCAGGTACAGTTCTTCGCGATTGCCCGGGTAGCCCGAACCGCCATCACCCAGATAAGCGTGGGCAAGGGTGACGCAGGCGAGGGTGGCGACCAGGATCATCGCCATGTACAGGCAGGCAAACGCGTCGATCTGCAGCAACGGGGTCACGGCCAGAGGCGCGACTTTCAACGCAGGCAGGATCGACAGCAGGGCCAGGTTCAGACCCGCCACCGAAATCAGGAAGGTCTGCGAATGGTTGCGGCGCCAGGCGATTGCCAGCATCACCACGATAATGGTGAGGCTGGTGATCAACAGTGGCGCAAGCGCAATAAAGTGTTGAATCGTGAATTCCATAGCGCTCTTACCGGGCCGAAGCGAGTTGAGAGAAGGCGGTGCCGAGCCACTGCTGCACGCCATGCATGGTGGCGGCAGAGGTGTCGAGGAACGGTTGCGGGTAGACGCCGAGGTAAATCAGCAACACCGCCAGACCGAGCACCATGATCAGTTCGCGCGCATCCATGCCGTGCAGCACCGCGTCGGATTTCGACGGGCCGAAGTAGGCACGGTGAATCATGATCAGCGAGTAGACCGAACCGAACACCAGACCGGACGTGGCAATCGCCGTGACCCATGGAGCGCTGGCGAAGGAACCGATCAGGATCAGGAACTCGCCGACAAAGTTACCGGTGCCCGGCAAGCCCAGCGACGCCGCAGCGAAGAACAGGCTGATCGCCGGCAGGTAAGCGATACGCGACCACAGACCGCCCATCTCACGCATGTCACGAGTATGCAGACGCTCGTACAACTGACCGCTGAGGATAAACAGCGCCGCTGCCGACAGGCCGTGCGCCAGCATCTGGATCACTGCGCCTTGCAGCGCCAGTTGGCTGCCGGAGTAGATGCCGATCAACACGAAGCCCATGTGGGAAACGGAAGAGAAGGCAATCAGACGCTTGATGTCGGTTTGTGCGAACGCCAGGAACGCGCCGTAGAAGATCCCGATCAGACCGAGGGTCATGGCGATCGGCGCGAACTCCGCCGAAGCGTTCGGGAACAGCGGCAGGGCGAAACGCAGCAGACCGTAGGCCGCAGTTTTCAGCAGGATACCGGCGAGGTCGACGGAACCGGCAGTCGGTGCCTGGGCGTGAGCGTCAGGCAGCCAGGAGTGGAACGGTACGACGGGCAGCTTGACCGCGAAGGCGATGAAGAAGCCGAGCATCAGAATGTACTCGGTGGTCATCGACATCTTGGTTTTCAACAGGTCGGCGTAGTTGAAGGTGATCACGCCGGTATTGTTGAAGTTGACCAGCACCAGACCGAGGATCGCCACCAGCATGATCAGGCCGGACGCCTGAGTGAAGATGAAGAACTTGGTCGCTGCGTAGATCCGGGTTTTCTTGCCGTCCGAAGAACTGTGACCCCAGAGCGCGATGAGGAAGTACATCGGCACCAGCATCATTTCCCAGAAGAAGAAGAACATGAACAGGTCGAGGGCGAGGAACACGCCGACCACACCGCCCAGGATCCACATCAGGTTCAGGTGGAAGAAGCCAACGTGACGTTGAATCTCTTTCCACGAGCAGAGTACCGAGAGGATACCCAGCAGACCGGTCAGCAGGATCATCAACAGCGACAGGCCGTCGAGGGCCAGGTGCACGTTGATGCCGAAACGCTGGATCCAGACATGCTTGAACTCAAGCGCCCAGGTCGGATCGGCGCCCGGCGCCGGTGCGAATGAATAGTCACCGTGGGCCCACAGCCAGAGGCCGAGCGCGAGTTCCAGGGTCATGGTCAACAGCGCAATCCAGCGCGGGAGGGTAGCGCCGAAGCGCTCACCCATCCAGCACAGCAGGCCGCCGATGAAGGGGATCAGGATTAGCCAAGGCAGAATCATGACGGGCTCGTTTCCTTTCGCAAATTCGCAAGGTTCATATCAGACCGCTACCAGCACGATGGCGCCGATCACCAGCACGGCACCAGCAGCCATCGAGGCGGCGTACCAACGCAGTTGACCGGTCTCGGTGCGGCTCAGGGCAGTGTGACCACCCTTGGCCATACGCGGGATCAGACCGATGGTCTGGTCGAGCGGGTCTTTGCGCAGTACATGGCTGATCGCAAGGTACGGCTTGACGAACAGTTTGTCGTAGATCCAGTCGAAGCCCCAGGCAGCGAACCACCAGGCCGAAAGGAAACGGCCGATGCCGCTGTTGGCGATCGCCGTGACGAAGCGACGCTTGCCGAGGAACAGCAGCGCTGCCAGCAGGATACCGGCCAGGGCGATGGCGCCCGAGGCGATTTCCAGACTGTGTTTGGCTTCGCCACCGGCATGCCCGACGCTTTGCGGCAGTACGCCGTGCAGCGGTGGCACGATCATCGCGCCGACGAAAGTCGACAGCACGATCAGTACCGACAGCGGCAGCCAGTGGGCAATGCCGTGGCCGGCGTGGGCTTCGGTCTTGGCTTCACCGTGGAACGCGATGAAGATCAGGCGGAAGGTATACAGCGACGTCATGAACGCACCGACCAGACCTGCGTAAAGCAGACCCTGGTTGCCGCTGGCGAACGCTTCCCAGAGGATTTCGTCCTTGGAGTAGAAGCCTGCGGTAACCAGTGGCAGAGCGGCCAGCGCGGCACCACCGACGATGAAGCTGGCGTAGGCCAGTGGCAGTTTCTTCCACAGACCGCCCATCTTGAAGATGTTCTGCTCGTGGTGGCAGGCGACGATCACCGCACCGGAAGCAAGGAACAGCAGGGCCTTGAAGAAGGCGTGGGTCATCAGGTGGAAGATCGCGCCTTCCCAGGCGCCAACGCCCAGCGCCAGGAACATGTAGCCGATCTGGCTCATGGTCGAGTAGGCGAGGATACGTTTGATGTCGGTCTGCACCAGCGCGGCGAAACCGGCCAGTACCAGGGTCACGCCACCGACGATGCCGACGAGGTGCAGGATGTCCGGCGCCAGCGCAAACAGACCGTGGGTACGGGCAATCAGGTAGACACCGGCGGTCACCATGGTCGCGGCGTGGATCAGTGCCGAAACCGGGGTAGGGCCGGCCATCGCATCCGCGAGCCAGGTTTGCAGCGGCAGTTGCGCCGATTTACCGACAGCACCGCCGAGCAGCATCAGGGTTGCCAGAACGATCCAGAAGTCACCGACCTTGAAGTGCTCCGGCGCACGTACCAGCAGTTCCTGGACGTTCAGCGTGCCCAGTTGCTGGAACAGGATGAACAGGCCGATGGCCATGAACACGTCGCCGATGCGGGTGACGATGAACGCCTTGAGTGCCGCGTTACCGTTGTTGCGGTTGCTGTAGTAGAAACCGATCAACAGGTACGAGCACAGGCCCACGCCTTCCCAGCCGAAGTAGATGAACAGCAGGTTATCGCCGAGGATCAGGAACAGCATGCTGGCGATGAACAGGTTGGTGTACGAGAAGAAGCGCGAGTAACCGTCTTCGCCACGCATGTACCAGGACGCGAACAGGTGGATCAGGAAGCCGACGCCGACGACCACGCCGAGCATGGTCACCGACAGGCCATCCAGGTACAGCGCGAAGTTCGGCTGGAAACCTTCCACCGACATCCAGCGCCACAGCACCTGGGTGTACACGCCACCTTCCGGCGGCGCGACGTTGAATTGCCAGATCACGTAAGCGGTGACGATGGCCGACAGGCCGATCGAACCGACACCGATCAGCGCCGAGAGGTTTTCCGAGAAGCGGCCGCGCGAGAACGACAGCAACAGGAACCCGATCAGAGGGAATACGAAAGTCAGAAAGAGTAGGTTCATCCGCGCATCTCACTGGCAGCGTCGATATCGAGCGTGTGGAAGCGGCGATACAGTTGCAGCAGGATCGCCAGGCCAATACTGGCCTCGGCTGCGGCAAGGCTGATCACCAGGATGAACATGATCTGTCCATCCGGCTGCGCCCAGCGGGCGCCCGCAACGATGAAGGCCAGGGCAGAGGCGTTCATCATCACTTCCAGACTCATCAACACGAACAAGATGTTGCGGCGGACCATCAGGCCGACCAGACCAAGGCAGAACAGGATGCCGGCAACGGCTAAACCATGTTCGAGAGGGATAGCAGGCATGTCTTACTCCTTCGCCTCGTTACGGCCCAAATGGAACGCCGTGACGGCTGCGGCGAGCAGCAGCATCGAGGCGAGTTCGACCACCAGCAGGTACGGGCCGAACAGGCTGATGCCCACGGCTTTCGCGTCTACGGTGGTGTGGCCGATGGCCTGGCCGCTCTGGTGAGCGAACAGCACATACAGCAGTTCGGCCAGCAGCAGCGCGGCAAGAATCACCGGTCCTGCCCAGATGCCGGGCTTGAGCCAGGTGCGTTCCTGCTGCACCGAGGCGGGACCGAGGTTGAGCATCATCACCACGAACACGAACAGCACCATGATGGCACCGGCGTAGGCGATCACTTCCAGCACGCCGGCGAACGGCGCGCCGAGGGCGAAGAAGGTCATGGCCACGGCAATCAACGAGATGATCAGGTAGAGCAGGGCGTGCACGGGGTTGGTGTTGGTGACCACACGCAGCGTGGACACCACAGCAATACCCGATGCGAAATAGAAAGCGAATTCCATCGTTCTTCCTTAAGGCAGCAAGCTCTTCACGTTGATCGGTTCGGCTTCGTTCTGCGCAGCGCCTTTCGGCTTGCCAGCGATTGCCATACCTGCAACACGATAGAAGTTGTAATCAGGGTTTTTGCCGGGGCCGGAGATCAGCAGATCTTCTTTCTCGTACACCAGGTCCTGACGTTTGAACTCGGCCATCTCGAAATCCGGGGTCAGCTGGATCGCGGTGGTCGGGCAGGCTTCCTCGCAGAGACCGCAGAAAATGCAGCGCGAGAAGTTGATCCGGAAGAAGTCCGGGTACCAGCGACCGTCTTCGGTTTCAGCTTTCTGCAGCGAGATGCAACCCACCGGGCAGGCCACGGCGCACAGGTTGCAGGCTACGCAGCGTTCTTCGCCATCGGGGTCGCGGGTCAGGACGATGCGGCCACGGTAGCGCGGCGGCAGATAGACCTGCTCTTCGGGGTATTGCAGGGTGTCGCGTTTGCGAAAGCCATGGCCGAAGACCATGACCAGGCTGCGCAACTGGGTACCGGTACCCTTAACGATGTCGCCAATATATTTGAACATGGGTCAAATCCTCACTGAACCGCAACCGCAGGCGTGTTCAACAACACAACCGCAGCGGTCACCAGCAAATTGATCAGGGTCAGTGGCAGGCAGAATTTCCAGCTGAAATCCATCACCTGGTCATAACGCGGACGCGGGATGGAAGCGCGCAGCAGGATGAACAGCATGATGAAGAACGCGGTCTTCAGTGCGAACCAGACGAAGGACAGTTGCGGCAGGATGCCGAACGGACCGTGCCAGCCACCGAAGAACAGGGTGACCAGCAGCGCCGAGATCAGGATGATGCCGATGTATTCACCGACGAAGAACATGCCCCATTTCATACCGGCGTATTCAATGTGGTAACCGTCGGCCAGTTCCTGTTCCGCTTCCGGCTGGTCGAACGGGTGACGGTGAGTCACGGCGACGCCAGCGATGAAGAAGGTACAGAAGCCGAAGAACTGCGGAATGATGAACCACAGGTTCTGCGCCTGGTATTCGACGATGTCGCGCATGTTGAACGAGCCGACCTGCACCACGATGCCCATCAGGGCCAGGCCCATGAACACTTCGTAGGACACGGTCTGCGCCGAGGCACGCAAGCTGCCGAGCAGGGCGAACTTGTTGTTGCTCGACCAGCCGGCGAACAGCACCGCATACACCGACAGACCGGCCATGGCGAAGAAGAACAGCAGGCCGATGTTCAGATCCGCCACGCCCCAGGTCGGGGTGATCGGGATGATCGCGAAGGCGATCAGCAGGGCGGACATGGCCACCACCGGTGCCAAGGTGAAGATCACCTTGTCGGCAAACGGCGGGGTCCAGTCTTCCTTGAAGAACATCTTCAGCATGTCGGCGGCGATCTGGAACATGCCGAACGGGCCAACGCGGTTCGGACCGTAACGGTCCTGCCACCAGCCCAGCAGGCGACGTTCGACAAAGCTGAGCAAGGCGCCCGCGACCACCACGGCCAGCAGGATCACGATGGCTTTGATGACCGTCAGGATCACATCGATCACTTCAGGGGTGAACCAGGTCATTGCGCTGCCTCCTGCAGACCGTCGACGGATACGCCGGCGAATGCCGGTGGAATGCCGGCGATGCCCGCAGGCAATGCCACCAGACCGGCGCCCAGTTCTTCATTGATGCGCAGCGGCAGACGCAATGTCTGGCCGGCCACGTTCAGGCTCAGCAGGGCACCGTCGTTGACGCCGAGGCGATCCGCTTCGGATTTCGCCAGAGCCACGTACGGAGCCGGAATGCGCTCTTGCACCGGCGCGGCTTTCGAAGAATTTTCTTCGCTGCCGAACAGGTGGTAGAACGGCACGGCCTGCCAAGTGCCCGGCGCCGGATTGAATGCGCGCGGAGCAGCAGCGAACCAGTTCAGCGAGTCGCCAGTGCTTTCGATCAGGCGCGTGCCCGGATCGCCAGCGCGCAGATGACCACCGACTTCGTCCTGGAACTTGTTCCACGCTTGTGGCGAGTTCCAGCCCGGCGACCAGGCGAATGGCACCTGCTGACGCGGTTCGGCGGAGCCCGAGTAACCTTCCATGGAGAAGGCGAACGCGGTGTCCTGGTCTTGCGGAGTGCGTGGTTCGTGAACGCTGATGTCGGCGCGCATTGCGGTGCGACCGGAGTAACGCAGCGGCTCACGGGCCAGTTTCAGACCCTTGATGCGGAAAGCAGCCGACGGTGCAGCATCAACGATGCGCGCCAGTTGCGCGGTGCTCGAGGCAACGGCAGCGGTGACGTGGTCGAGTTGCGTCCAGTCGATCGGCTGGTTCAGCAGGGTCGCGCGCAGGGCGTGCAGCCAGCGCCAGCCTTCGTGCACCAGAATGCTCGCGTCCATGTATTGCGGATCGAAAACCTGGAAGAAGCGCTGGGCGCGGCCTTCCTGGCTGACCAGCGTACCGTCGCCCTCGGCGAAGCTCGCCGCTGGCAGAACCAGGTGCGCGCGACCGGTGGTGGCGGTTTTCTGATGGTCGGCAACGATCACCACTTTTGCAGCGTTCAGTGCGGCATCGACCTTGGCTTTGGCGGTGCGGGTGTACAGATCGTTTTCCAGCACGACGATCGCGTCGGCCTTGCCATCGATGACCGCTTGCAGCGCGGCGTCGACCGACTCGCCACCGAGCATGGCCAGACCGAGGCTGTTGGCCTCCGGCACGATCAGGCTGATCGAACCGTTCTTCTCGCGCAGCTTCAGGGCTTTGGCGATGTTCGCGGCAGCTTCGATCAAGGCTTTGGAGCCCAGCGAAGTACCGGCGATGATCAGCGGGCGCTTGGCGGCGAGCAGGGCATCGGCGATGCGCTGCGCCAGTTCCAGGGCTTCGGTGTCCAGACCTTCAACGGCCGGCGCGCTGGCATCCAGCGCGTGAGCCACGGCGAAACCGATGCGCGCCAGATCGTCGGGAGCGGCGTGTACGCATTCTTCGGCAACGTCGTCGAGTTTGGTTTCGGCGAGGCTGGCGATGAACAGCGGGTTCAGCGCGTGCTGGCCGATGTTCTTCACCGCCGCGTCGAGCCAAGGCTGGACGCGCATGGCTTCGGCCATGTCTTCAGCCTTGCCCTTGACCGACTGACGCAGAGCCAGCGCCATGCGCGCAGCGGTCTGGGTCAGGTCTTCACCGAGGACGAAAATCGCGTCGTGGTCTTCGATATCGCGCATGTTCGGCACTGGCAGCGGGCTGTCGTTCAGCACCTGAAGGACCAGACGAATGCGCTCCAGCTCGGAGGCTTCGATACCCGAATAGAAGTGCTCGGCGCCTACCAGTTCGCGCAACGCGTAGTTGCTCTCGAGGCTGGCGCGTGGCGAACCGATGCCGACGATGTTGCGTCCGCGCAGCAGGTCGGCGGCTTTGTCCAGCGCAGCGTCTAGGCTGAGCTTGGTGCCATCGGCCAGCAGCGGCTGACGTGGACGGTCAGTGCGGTTCACGTAGCCATAACCGAAACGGCCACGGTCGCAGAGGAAATACTGGTTCACCGAACCGTTGAAACGGTTTTCGATGCGACGCAGTTCACCGTAACGCTCGCCCGGGGAAATGTTGCAACCGCTCGAGCAGCCATGGCAGATGCTCGGGGCGAACTGCATGTCCCACTTGCGGTTGTAGCGCTCAGAGTGAGTCTTGTCGGTGAACACGCCGGTCGGGCAGACCTCGGTGAGGTTGCCGGAGAACTCGCTTTCGAGGGTGCCGTCTTCAACGCGACCGAAGTACACGTTGTCGTGGGCGCCGAATACACCGAGGTCGGTACCGCCGGCGTAGTCCTTGTAGAAACGCACGCAGCGGTAGCAAGCGATGCAGCGGTTCATTTCGTGGGAAATGAACGGGCCGAGTTGCTGGTTCTGGTGGGTGCGTTTGCTGAAGCGATAACGGCGCTCGTTGTGGCCGGTCATCACTGTCATGTCTTGCAGGTGGCAGTGACCGCCTTCCTCGCACACCGGGCAGTCGTGCGGGTGGTTGGTCATCAGCCATTCGACAACGCTGGCGCGGAACGCCTTGGATTCTTCATCGTCGATGGAGATCCAGGTGTTGTCGGTGGCAGGGGTCATGCAGGACATGACGATGCGACCACGGGTGTCGTTCTCGTCGGTGTACTGCTTGACCGCGCACTGGCGGCAGGCCCCGACGCTACCGAGCGCGGGATGCCAGCAGAAATATGGAATGTCGAGGCCCAGCGACAGACATGCCTGTAACAGGTTGTCTGCCCCGTCGACTTCGAGCGCTTTGCCGTCTACGTGGATAGTGGCCATGGTTCAAAGGTCTTCGTTGGCCCGGTGTCAGCGGGCGTGGCTAATGGAATCTTGTTATGCGTCCGAATCCAAACAGCCCCGGAGGGCGTCATCGGACGAAAGGCGAAGGGCACGGACCCTTCGCCTTTTTAAGCGTTTAAGCGCCGACTACGATCGGCCTTGCCAGAGGCGGGACGGCGGCGCTGACAGGCGCGATACCGGCTTCGAACTCTGGACGGAAGTATTTGATCGCGCTGCCCAGCGGCTCCACGGCACCCGGTGCGTGAGCACAGAAGGTCTTGCCCGGGCCGAGGAAACCGACCAGGCCCAGCAGGGTCTCGATGTCGCCCGGCTGGCCCTTGCCCTGTTCGATGGCCATCAGGAGCTTGACGCTCCATGGCAGACCATCGCGGCACGGGGTGCAGAAACCGCAGGATTCGCGAGCGAAGAACTGCTCCATGTTGCGCAGCAGCGAGACCATGTTGACGCTGTCATCCACCGCCATCGCCAGACCGGTACCCATCCGGGTGCCGACCTTGGCGATACCGCCGGCATACATTTGTGCGTCGAGGTGCTCGGGCAGGAGGAAACCGGTACCGGCGCCGCCTGGCTGCCAGGCCTTGAGCTTGAAGCCGTCGCGCATGCCGCCGGCGTAATCTTCGAACAGTTCACGACCGGTGACGCCGAATGGCAGTTCCCACAGGCCCGGGTTCTTGACCTTGCCGGAGAAGCCCATGAGCTTGGTGCCCATGTCTTCGGAACCTTCGCGGGCCAACGATTTGTACCAGTCAACGCCGTCGGCAATGATCGCCGGCACGTTGCACAGGGTTTCGACGTTGTTCACACAGGTCGGCTTGCCCCACACGCCGACGGCGGCAGGGAAGGGCGGCTTGGAGCGCGGGTTGGCGCGGCGGCCTTCGAGGGAGTTGATCAGTGCGGTTTCTTCACCGCAGATGTAACGCCCGGCGCCGGTGTGGACGAACAGCTCGAAATCGAAACCCGAACCGAGAATGTTCTTGCCCAGCAGGCCGGCCGCCTTGGCTTCTTCCACGGCGCGGTTGAGGTGCTTGGCGGCGGTGGTGTATTCGCCGCGCAGGAAGATGTAGCCACGGTAGGTTTTCAGCGCGCGGGCACTGATCAGCATGCCTTCGATCAGCAGATGGGGCAGTTGCTCCATCAGCATGCGGTCTTTCCAGGTGTTCGGCTCCATTTCATCCGCGTTGCACAGCAGGTAGCGGATGTTGATGGATTCGTCCTTGGGCATCAGGCCCCACTTCACGCCAGTGGGGAAGCCGGCACCGCCGCGACCCTTGAGGCCAGCGTCTTTGACGGTCTGGACGATGGCGTCCTGATCCATCTCGGCGAAGGCTTTGCGCGCAGCGGCGTAACCGTTCTTGGACTGGTACTCGTCGAGCCACACGGCTTCGCCGTCATCGCGCAGACGCCAGGTCAGCGGGTGAGTCTCGGCCGAGCGCTGGATGCGGTTGGCTGGACCAAAAGATGTCAGGGTCATACGTAGCCCTCGAGCAGTTTGGCCACGCTAGCAGGCTGCACGTCGCCAAAGGTGTCGTCGTCGATCATCAGCGCCGGTGCCTTGTCGCAGTTGCCGAGGCAGCAAACAGGCAGCAGGGTGAAACGACCGTCGGCGGTGGTCTGACCCAGGCCGATGCCCAGATTGGTCTGGATTTCGCTGACCACCGACTCGTGGCCGCCGATGTAGCAGACCATGCTGTCGCAGACGCGAATGATGTGGCGGCCGACCGGCTGACGGAAGATCTGGCTGTAGAACGTCGCCACGCCTTCAACGTCGCTGGCCGGGATGCCGAGGATCTCGCCGATCGCGTAGAGGGCGCCATCCGGCACCCAGCCGCGTTCTTTCTGGACGATCTTCAGGGCTTCGATCGACGCCGCGCGCGGGTCTTCGTAGTGATGCAGCTCGTGCTCGATGGCCGAGCGCTCGGTTTCACTCAAGGTGAAACGGTCTGTCTGGATAAGCGTGCTGTTCATGCTTAGCGGTCCACGTCGGCCATAACGAAGTCGATACTACCCAGGTACGCAATCAAGTCCGCGACCATGCTGCCTTTGATCACCGAAGGGATCTGCTGCAGGTGCGGGAAGCTCGGAGTACGGATCCGGGTACGGTAGCTCATGGTGCCGCCGTCGCTCGTCAGGTAATAACTGTTGATGCCCTTGGTCGCTTCGATCATCTGGAAGGATTCGTTGGCCGGCATGACCGGGCCCCACGAAACCTGCAGGAAGTGCGTGATCAGGGTTTCGATGTGCTGCAGCGTGCGTTCTTTCGGCGGCGGCGTGGTCAGCGGGTGATCCGCCTTGTACGGGCCTTCCGGCATGTTGCGCATGCATTGATCGATGATCTTGATGCTCTGGCGCATCTCTTCGACGCGGACCATGCAGCGGTCGTAGGCATCGCCGTTGACGGCCAGTGGCACTTCGAATTCGAAGTTCTCGTAGCCCGAGTACGGGCGCGCTTTGCGCAGGTCGAAATCGCAACCGGTCGACCGCAGGCCGGCACCGGTGACGCCCCATTCCAGGGCCTCTTTGGTGTTGTAGGCAGCGACGCCGACGGTACGACCCTTGAGGATGCTGTTCTGCAGGGCGGCTTTGGTGTATTCGTCCAGACGCTTGGGCATCCACTCGACGAAGTCCTTGACCAGTTTTTCCCAGCCGCGCGGCAGGTCGTGGGCGACGCCACCGATGCGGTACCAGGCCGGGTGCAGACGGAAACCGGTGATCGCCTCGATCACCGTGTACGCCTTCTGGCGGTCGGTGAAAGTGAAGAACACCGGGGTCATGGCGCCGACGTCCTGGATGTAGGTACCGAGGAACAGCAGGTGGCTGGTGATCCGGAAGAATTCGGCCATCATGATGCGGATGACATCGACCTTCTGCGGCACTTTGATGCCGGCGAGCTTCTCGACCGAGAGCACGTACGGCAGGTTGTTCATCACGCCGCCGAGGTAGTCGATACGGTCGGTGTACGGAATGTAGCTGTGCCAGGACTGACGCTCGCCCATCTTCTCGGCGCCACGGTGGTGGTATCCGATGTCCGGGACGCAGTCGACGATCTCTTCACCGTCCAGCTGCAGGATGATGCGGAACGCACCGTGCGCCGAAGGGTGGTTCGGGCCGAGGTTGAGGAACATGTAGTCCTCGTTGGCTCCGGAACGCTTCATGCCCCAGTCTTCCGGACGGAAACGCGCGGCTTCTTCCTCAAGCTGCTGCTTGGCGAGGTTGAGGCTGAACGGATCGAATTCGGTGGCGCGCGCCGGGAAGTCCTTGCGCAGCGGGTGACCTTCCCAGGTCGGCGGCATCATGATGCGCGACAGGTGCGGGTGGCCTTTGAAGTCGATGCCGAACATGTCCCAGACTTCGCGCTCGTACCAGTTGGCGTTGGGCCAGATGCTGGTGACGGAAGGCATGCTGAGGTCGCCTTCGGACAAGGCCACCTTGATCATCACGTCACTATTACGCTCCAGCGACATGAGGTGATAGAACACGGTGAAATCGGCGCCGGTCGGCAGCCCTTGACGCTTGGTGCGCAGACGCTCGTCCACGCCGTGCAGGTCATAGAGCATGACGTACGGCTTGGGCAGGTTGCGCAGGAAAGTCAGGACTTCAACCAGTCTGGCACGGGCCACCCACAGCACCGGCATGCCGGTGCGGGTTGCCTGCGCGGTGAACGCTTCGGCGCCAAAACGGTTGTTCAGTTCGACGACCACATCCTGGTCGTCTGCCTTGTAAGGCGGGATGTACAGAGCACTGCCTGTAGTCATGGTTATTTTTTCGCTTTCGGTCAACGTAAAGAATGAAGCCAGCTTCTCGTTACTTGGAACAGAACTGGATCAGACTTCGTCAGGGCTGCGCAGATTGGTGACTGCGATTCGCTGTTCGCGGCGCTGTTCCTTCTGCGATGGCATGTCGGCGCGATACACGCCTTGATCACCAACGACCCAGGAAAGCGGACGACGCTCCTGTCCAATCGATTCCTGCAACAGCATCAAGCCTTGCAGAAATGCTTCCGGACGGGGCGGGCAGCCAGGTACGTAGACGTCCACGGGCAAGAACTTGTCCACCCCTTGAACCACGGAGTAGATGTCGTACATGCCGCCGGAGTTGGCGCACGAACCCATGGAGATAACCCATTTCGGTTCGAGCATTTGCTCGTAGAGACGCTGAATGATCGGCGCCATCTTGATGAAGCAGGTACCGGCGATAACCATGAAGTCGGCCTGACGCGGCGAGGCCCGGATGACTTCGGCGCCAAAGCGCGCGATGTCGTGGGGCGCCGTGAAGGCGGTGGTCATTTCCACGTAGCAGCACGACAGGCCGAAGTTGTACGGCCACAGGGAGTTCTTACGTCCCCAGTTGACCGCGCCACTCAGCACGTCTTCCAGCTTGCCCATGAAAATGTTTTTGTGGACTTGATCTTCTAACGGATCGGCAACGGTTTCCCGCTGGCCAATCGGATACTGCTCGTTAGGAGCATCGGGGTCGATCCTGGTGAGATTGTATTGCATTGCCAAAGCCTCATTGTTTCAGCTTCGCCTGCCGCTTGCGACGAGCTTCCGGAGCCCAGTCAAGGGCGCCCACTCGGAACAGGTAGACAAGACCTGCCAACAGAATTGCTATGAAAACGAGAGCTTCGACGAATCCGGTCCAGCCGCTTTCGCGGACGGACACAGACCATGCAAAGAGAAAGAGGGCTTCGATATCGAAGATCACGAAGAGCATCGCGACCAGATAGAATTTGGCTGAGAGCCGCAAGCGGGCGCCACCGGTAGGTAGCATGCCCGACTCGAACGGTTCGTTTTTGCTGCGACCCCAGGCTTTTGACCCGAGGAGGCTGGAGACGCCAAGCATGAAGGCACACAGGCCGACGACACCCAGAAGGAAAATGGCAAAGCCCCAGTTGTGGGCCATGAGTCCTGTCGCTTCGGGCATGCTGGTAATCCTTAACAGAGAGCAAAGGTCTCTGAGCTTGATAAAGAAATAAGGCAGTGACGATATGTCGCAGCAATCAATCGGGCTGATTTTATGGCTAAACACCCGGCAAGTAAAATTCCAAAGGCGAAATTATTTACCGGATTAAGGACATAGCGCCTCCTGAAGGCGCTGCGGCCCATGCGTTGCGGGCATTAGCCGGGTTTCCGTCAATTATGTTTTGTAGGCTTTGTAACGAACATAGTTGCCGCTAAATGATAATTGATATCGTTTGGAGTGGTTTTGTAACTGTTTAACGAGTGAGTGGCTGGGAAGTTGTCTTACTTGCGCGTTACTGCAAGTAGCGAAGCCTACCGTTTTAGCGGAAATTTCTGACGCTTGTAGCGCTTCAGATCAATGTTCCATCTCTCGGCTGACGGTAGCCCTGTGGGAGCGAGCCTGCTCGCGAAAGCGGTGGATCAGCCTCCAGATGTGCAAGCTGACTTATCGCCTTCGCGAGCAGGCTCGCTCCCACAGGGGATTTGTAGTGTCTTTGAGATTCCAACAGGCAAAAAAACGCCCCGATCCAGTCGGGGCGTCAGTCATGCGGCTTTGCGGTTAGCTTTTTATTCGATCCGCAAAGGCCGTTTGCTCAGGTGAGGCCGAATCAGTGGAACTGTTCTTCTTCGGTCGAACCGGTCAGCGCGGTCACCGAGGACGAGCCGCCCTGGATCACGGTGGTCATGTCGTCGAAGTAGCCAGTGCCCACTTCCTGCTGGTGCGCAACGAAGGTGTAACCCTTGGCAGCGTCAGCGAATTCCTGCTCTTGCAGCTTCACGTAGGCGGTCATGTCGTTGCGGGCGTAGTCGTGCGCCAGGTTAAACATGCTGTGCCACATGTTGTGAATGCCGGCCAGGGTGATGAACTGGTGCTTGTAGCCCATGGCGGACAGTTCGCGCTGGAACTTGGCGATGGTCGCGTCGTCCAGGTTCTTCTTCCAGTTGAAGGAAGGCGAGCAGTTGTACGACAGCAGCTGGTCCGGGTATTCCTTTTTGATCGCTTCAGCGAAGCGACGGGCTTCTTCCAGATCCGGCTTGGCGGTTTCGCACCAGATCAGGTCGGCGTACGGTGCGTAAGCCAGGCCACGGGCGATCGCTTGATCCAGGCCGGCACGTACCTTGTAGAAACCTTCCTGAGTACGCTCGCCGGTCACGAATGGCTGATCGTACGGGTCGCAGTCGGAAGTCAACAGGTCAGCCGCGTTGGCGTCGGTGCGGGCCAGAATGATGGTCGGCGTGCCGGCAACGTCAGCGGCCAGACGGGCAGCGGTCAGCTTCTGCACGGCTTCCTGGGTTGGCACCAGAACCTTGCCGCCCATGTGGCCGCACTTCTTCACCGAAGCCAGTTGGTCTTCGAAGTGAACGCCGGCGGCGCCTGCTTCGATCATGCTTTTCATCAGCTCGTAGGCGTTGAGTACACCGCCGAAACCGGCTTCAGCGTCGGCCACGATTGGTGCGAAGTAGTCGATGTAGCCGTCATCGCCCGGGTTCTTGCCGGCTTTCCACTGGATCTGGTCAGCACGACGGAACGAGTTGTTGATGCGCTTGACCACGGTTGGCACCGAGTCAACCGGGTACAGCGACTGATCCGGGTACATCGATTCGGCGGAGTTGTTGTCCGCAGCCACCTGCCAGCCGGACAGGTAGATCGCCTGGATACCGGCCTTGACCTGCTGAACAGCCTGGCCGCCGGTCAGGGCGCCCATGCAGTTGACGAAATCTTTCTCTGGACGGAAGGACGGCTTGGCACCCTGGGTAACCAGGTTCCACAGCTTCTCGGCGCCCATCTTCGCGAAGGTGTGCTCAGGCTGAACCGAGCCACGCAGGCGGACCACGTCAGCAGCGGAGTAAGTGCGAGTCACGCCTTTCCAGCGCGGGTTCTCGGCCCAGTCTTTTTCGAGGGCTGCAATTTGCTGTTCGCGTGTCAGTGCCATGGAGATAAACCTCGTCGCGTCTTTTATGAAAAGTTGTTCTGCGGTGGAAAATTCCTGCGCTCGCTGACCAGAAGCTTAGGTGGTCAAGTCGGATTCGGCGGGGTAGGCGACGGGATGAACGATGGGCTCGAGGGGAAGTGAGCAGGTAGTGGCGCGGTGCGGGCGCATTCCGGCGTCGTGGGCCTTTATACGGTCTGCAGCGTGAAGCCGGGTTACCTAAATACGCTTCCGTCCCTCGGGACAACTTCGTTCCAGTCGGCAACCTCGTCAAACACACCTTGTGGGCGGTACAGACACGAAACGGCTCGCGGGGTAGGTGCGAGCGGCGCTTCGAAGGCCCTTGCCAGGGCCTCTGATTAGCGGGAGCGAGGCCATCATGCCTTCGCTTTTTGGCCTCGTCAAACGTTTTGTAGTGCTTTTTTTAAGGCACTACATCTTTCGTCTAATACGACTAATCAGTCAGTTTTCGGTGCTTTAGTCCAGTGTGTCGACTTTCACCCGCAAGGTCATGTCATCCCGGCCTTGAGTCGAGTAGCTGCGGGTCAGCCCCTGTTTGTCGGCCTGAGTCTGGCTGTTGACGCCCGCCAGGGTGATCCATTCGCCGAGGCGTCCGGTGACGGTTGTGTCGGTGCTTTGCACGTTCACTACATCGGGACGTTCCTGGCTCATGCGGTCACGGTTGGTACTGATCGCCAGATGAACGGTCTCGCCGGTGACGCTGGCGGTGACGTAGAAACCCTGGGTGACGTTGCGGTATTGGGTCTCGCTGCTGTAACCGCCGTAGGAGTCGCTCTGGGTGTTGGTGATCGGCACGCTCTGGCCAACCTGAATCAGCGCCGGAGTGCCTTCACTGGTCTGCACTTGCTGAACGCCGCCATTGCGGCTGGTGGTGCTGCGGCTGATGATCCGGGTCTGGTTCGGCTGGGCGCCGTTGACCGCATAACCTTCGTCGCCACGGCCATTGTTTTCGTTGGTGTCGACGGTGATCAGTAAGCGCTTCGGTGCGGTATCGAGTTGCGCCAGCAGATCTTTCAGTTCCTGTATCTTGCCCGGCTCGGCTTTGACGATCAGCTGATTGCCGTAAGCGCTGACCTGACCGTCCTGGCCGATGAAATCCTGCGCCACTGGCAACATGTCAGCGCTGGTGTGGTATTTGAGGGGGACGATTTCTGTGGCTGCCAGCACCGAAAAACTGCAGCCGAGCAGCAGGGTGGTGAGCAGGGTGCGTAGGGACATGTCCGTTATCTCCGCGTTCGAAAGGCTTGATATTGCCAGTTTGTCGGCCCGGGGTGGGGCAAGTTGAATCGTAGACAGCAAAACGCCCCGGCATCCGAAAATGGCGGGGCGTTTTGTGGTGTGCTGGCGGCCATTGTGGCGAGGGGATTTATCCCCGCTCGGCTGCACAGCAGTCGCCGACCCAGCGCGCTCGATTTAACTGACTCACCGAGTTTTCTGGATTTGGGGCTGCTTCGCAGCCCAGCGGGGATAAATCCCCTCGCCACAGGGATCTAGAGGTCTCGGAATCAGGCCGAATGCCGAACCATGTCGACATGCGGAATGCCGGCCTCGAGAAACTCCTCGCTGACCAGGCTGAAGCCCAAGCGCTCATAGAACGCCGTGGCTTGCACCTGAGCGCTGAGCTTCTGTTGCTTCAAGCCGCGCGCTTCGGCTTCGGCGATGACCGCTTGCATCAACGCGTCACCGACCTTCATTCCGCGCCAGTCTTTGAGTACCGAAACCCGACCGATATGCCCATCGGGCAGCAGTCGCGCCGTGCCGATCGGGAAGTCGCCTTCGAACGCCAGAAAATGCACGGCGGTCGCGTCATCGGCGTCCCACTCAAGCTCGGGTGGCACCGATTGTTCGGCGATGAACACCGTTTCACGAATGCGCCGGATCTCGGCGATATCCTTCTGCCAGTCTGCGACACGAACGCGAATTTTATTCATCGGCGAACCCCAGGCTTCCTTGCTTGACCAGTTCGCAGAGCAGGCTGCGGCCGTCTTCATCGCTCAGCCATTCGCCGAGGTTGTCGGCGTGCAGGGCGTCAGCGGCGCAGATCAGCTTCAACAGTTCGCGCAGCTTGCCCGGCAGGTAACGGCTCTGGCCGCTGGCGAACAGCAGCAGATCGTCGTCGACTTCCGACCAGGCCAGGCGCGCACTCGGGTTGCGGATCAGCACAGCGCCGTCCTGCAGGGCGGCGAGGAAGTCTTCTTCTTCGACGTCTTCCGGGCCGACCACCAGTTCCGGGTAGCGCGGCTCGGTCATGTACTGGCCGAACCAGGTCAGCAGCAGGCGCTCATCGCTCATGTGTTCGGCGAGCAGGCTTTTCAGACGATCCAGCGCATCGTGTTGAATCTGGTGCGGATCGACCGCCGGCTTGGCGTCGGCATCGGTGTAGCGCTCTTCGTCGGTCAGGAACTGGCTGAGGAAGTCGGTGAAGTGGGTCAGCACTTCAGCAGCGCTCGGCGCACGGAAGCCGACCGAGTAGGTCATGCAGTTGTCGACTGCGACGCCGCAATGGGCCAGACGCGGCGGCAGGTAGAGCATGTCGCCTGGCTCCAGCACCCATTCTTCGGTCTCGTGGAATTCAGCGAGGATGCGCAGGTCAGCGTGCTGCAGGAGCGGGCTCTCGGAATCGCACATCTGGCCGATTTTCCAGTTGCGCTTGCCATGGCCCTGCAGCAGGAACACATCGTAGTTGTCGAAATGCGGGCCGACGCTGCCACCCGGTGCGGCAAAGCTGATCATCACGTCATCGACGCGCCAGCTCGGCAGGAAGCGGAAGTTTTCCAGCAGTTCGCTGACTTCCGGCACGAACTGATCAACCGCTTGCACCAGCAGTGTCCACTCTTTTTCTGGCAATTTGCTGAACTCGTCTTCGGCGAACGGGCCGCGACGCAGTTCCCATGGACGCTCGCCATGTTCGATCACCAGGCGCGATTCGACTTCTTCTTCCAGGGCCAGGCCGGCCAGTTCGTCGGCGTCGATCGGGCTTTCGAAGTCAGGAATCGCCTGACGAATCAGCAGCGGTTTTTTCTGCCAGTAGTCACGCAGGAATTCGCGTGCTGTGAGGCCGCCCAGAAGTTGAAGAGGAATATCGGAATTCATATGTAACCTATTGAAAAAAAGCACTTTTCAGACGGGAATAAAAACGCCCGGCGCGGCCGGGCGTCTCAAACGGAGCAAACGGTCGATCAGATGCGTTTGGCTTGTGCCACTGCGTTGCCGATGTAGTTGGCCGGCGTCAGTTGCTTGAGCTCGGCTTTGGCTTCGGCTGGCATGTCCAGGCCATCGATGAAAGTCTGCAACGCTTCAGGGCTGATGCCCTTGCCGCGGGTCAGTTCTTTCAGCTTTTCGTACGGGTTTTCGATGTTGTAGCGACGCATCACGGTCTGGATCGGCTCAGCCAATACTTCCCAGCAAGCATCGAGGTCAGCGGCAATCTTCTGCTCGTTGAGCTCGAGTTTGCTGATGCCTTTGAGGCTGGCTTCGTAAGCGATCACGCTGTGGGCGAAGCCGACACCGAGGTTGCGCAGGACGGTGGAGTCGGTCAGGTCGCGCTGCCAGCGGGAGATCGGCAGCTTGCTCGCCAGGTGCTGGAACAATGCGTTGGCGATACCCAGGTTGCCTTCGGAGTTTTCGAAGTCGATCGGGTTGACCTTGTGCGGCATGGTCGACGAACCGATTTCACCAGCGATGGTGCGCTGCTTGAAATAACCCAAGGAGATATAGCCCCAGATGTCGCGGTCGAAGTCGATCAGGATGGTGTTGAAGCGTGCGATAGCGTCGAACAGCTCGGCGATGTAGTCGTGCGGTTCGATCTGCGTGGTGTACGGGTTGAAGCCCAGGCCCAGCTCGTCTTCGATGAAGGCGCGGGCGTTGGCTTCCCAGTCGATCTGCGGGTAGGCCGAGAGGTGTGCGTTGTAGTTGCCGACAGCGCCGTTGATCTTGCCCAGCAGCGGCACGGCAGCGACTTGAGCGATCTGACGCTCGAGACGGTAAACCACGTTGGCCAGTTCTTTACCCAGAGTAGTCGGCGAAGCCGGCTGGCCGTGGGTGCGCGACAGCATCGGCACGTCGGCGAAACGGATCGCCAGTTCGCGGATGGCGTTGGCGGTCTGGCGCATCAGCGGCAGCATCACGTCGTCACGACCTTCGCGCAGCATCAGGGCGTGGGACAGGTTGTTGATGTCTTCGCTGGTGCAGGCAAAGTGGATGAATTCGCTGACCTTGGCCAGCTCCGGCAGCTTGGCCGCCTGCTCTTTGAGCAGGTATTCGATCGCTTTGACGTCGTGGTTGGTGGTGCGCTCGATCTCTTTGACGCGCTCGGCGTGCTCCAGCGAGAAGTTTTCAGCCAGTTCATTGAGAACGGCGTTGGCCTCGGCGGAGAAGGCTGGCACTTCAGGGATGCCAGCATGGGCGGCCAGGCGCTGAAGCCAGCGCACTTCAACCAGAACGCGGGCACGGATCAGGCCGTACTCGCTGAAAATCGGGCGCAGGGCCTGGGTTTTGCCGGCGTAGCGGCCGTCAACAGGGGAAACCGCAGTGAGCGAAGAGAGCTGCATGGGGTGTTCTCGGACAGTCGGGCAACGAAATGGGGCGCGTATCATACATGAAAAAATCCGCCGGTCCGTCGCCAACTGACCGGCGTATTACGCGTTACAGACTACAAAGCCTTCGTGACGCGGCGTTTACTCGCTGCGCATCAACGGATAAAGCTCTTTAAGCAACTTGCGGCGGCTGATCACCAACTGCCAGCGATGACCACCGAGCTGACGCCACAGGCGCGCCGAGCGGATACCGGCGAGGAGCAGGGCGCGGATCTTCGAGGCATTGCTCGGCTGTTGCAGGTTGCGCATGTCGCCGTGCACCTGAATGCGCTGGCGCAGAGTGCTCAAAGTGTCCTGGTACAACGCACCGCAAGCGGCCACGACGTTTTCGTGGGCCGGGCCAAAATGCTCCACCTGCGACTGGATCTGCGGCAGGCGTTTGGCAATCGTCTCAAGCATGTCGTCACGCTTGGCCAGTTGCCGCTCCAGACCGAGCATCGACAGCGCGTAGCGCAACGGCTCGCGCTGCAAGGTGCTCGGATCGCGCTCAAGGGCGCCAATCAGCGCGCGATAACCCTCGCGCAGATTGATGTCGTCGCCGCCGTAGACGTCCAGCGTATCTTTTGGGTCGCGGACCAGCAGGCTGCCGAGCATGCAACTCAGGCCGGCCTCGTTGGTCTGGCCGGTCTTGGCGATGCGATCGACCAGCACGGCGGCGAGAAACACGCCGCCCAGCGCCGTCAGTTGCTCCTGAGTCGGGCTCATGCCTGGCCGCTCCACGGCTCGGCCACTTCGATCACGCCGCCACCCAAGCAGATTTCACCGTCATAGAACACCACCGATTGGCCCGGCGTCACCGCGCGTTGCGGTTCGTCGAACACGGCGCGATAACCGCTGGCGGTTTTTTCCAGGGTGCAGGCCTGATCGCTCTGGCGATAGCGCACTTTCGCCGTCAGGCGCAGCGGCTGGCTCAGGTCGATCGGGTTGACCCAGTAAATTTCCGAAGCGAGCAGGGCGCTGGAGAACAGCCACGGATGGTTGTTGCCTTGGCCGACGATCAGCTCGTTGCTCTGCAGATCCTTGCGCAGCACGTACCACGGCTCGTCACCGGCATCCTTCAAGCCGCCGATGCCGAGGCCCTGACGCTGGCCGATGGTGTGGTACATCAAGCCGTGGTGACGGCCGATGACTTCGCCTTCGGTGGTCTTGATCTCGCCCGGTTGTGCCGGCAGGTATTGCTTGAGGAAATCGCTGAAACGGCGCTCGCCGATGAAGCAGATTCCGGTGGAATCCTTCTTTTTGGCGGTGGCCAGTTCGTATTTCTCGGCAATCGCGCGCACTTCAGGCTTTTCCAGTTCGCCGACCGGGAACAGGGTCTTGGCGATCTGTTCGCCGCCGACGGCGTGCAGGAAATAGCTCTGATCCTTGTTCGGATCGAGGCCTTTGAGCAGTTCGGTGCGACCATCGATATCACGGCGGCGCACGTAGTGGCCGGTGGCGATCAGGTCGGCGCCGAGCATCATCGCGTAGTCGAGGAACGCTTTGAACTTGATCTCGCGGTTGCACAGGATGTCCGGGTTCGGCGTGCGCCCGGCCTTGTATTCGGCGAGGAAGTGCTCGAACACGTTGTCCCAGTACTCGGCGGCGAAGTTGGCGGTGTGCAGCTTGATGCCGATCTTGTCGCAGACAGCCTGAGCATCCGCCAGGTCGTCCATGGCGGTGCAGTATTCCGTTCCGTCGTCTTCTTCCCAGTTCTTCATGAACAGGCCTTCCACTTCATAACCCTGCTCGATCAGCAGAAGGGCAGAAACGGAAGAGTCCACGCCGCCGGACATGCCGACAATGACGCGCTTCTTGGATGTGTCAGAAGGGGCTGGATCACGCATAGGGATTCAATGAGTGTCTTGGAAAAGGGCGCGATTCTATCAGGCTCGCGGCCGCAAGGCTAAAGAGAAGGGCGGATCAGTTCGAGGCTGAAGTGATGACCGGCCAGATAATCGTCGATGCAACGGATGATCAGTTCACTGCGCCAGTTATCGCGCTGGGCGATTAATTCGTCGCGGGTCAGCCACTTGGCGCCGACGATGCCGTCGTCAAGCCGGTAATCCGGGTGATGCTGCACGGCTTTGGCGCTGAAGCATATGCGCTGGTAAGTCACGCCGTTGCTCGGTGCGGTGTACAGATAAATGCCGATCACGCCTGTCGGTTCGACGTCCCAGCCGGTTTCTTCGAGGGTTTCGCGAATGGCCGCATCGATCAGGGTTTCATCCGGATCGAGATGGCCGGCGGGCTGGTTGAGCACATTACGCCCACCTTTGTGCTCTTCGACCATCAGGAAGCGACCGTTGTCCTCGACGATGGTGGCGACGGTGATGTGGGGGAGCCATTCCATAAGATTTCCTCGACGGTAGCGCGGTCAACTGTGGGAGCGAGCCTGCTCGCGAAAGCGGTGGGTCAGTCAACGAAGGTGCTGAATGATAAACCGCATTCGCGAGCAGGCTCGCTCCCACAAGGGATTTATGTTGTCAGTAGAAACACAAACCCCGGCACTCGGCCGGGGTTTGTTTACCGCATTACAACCTTAAACCAGCGCAGCAATCGCCGCGTTGAAGGTTGCGCTTGGACGCATGGCCTTGCTGATCAGCTCGGCGTCGGCGTGGTAGTAACCGCCGATGTCGACTGGCTTGCCCTGAACGGCGTTGAGCTCGGCAACGATGGTTGCCTCGTTCTCGGTCAGGGTTTTGGCCAGAGTCGCGAACTGCGCTTGCAGTGCAGCGTCTTCGGTCTGGGCAGCCAGGGCCTGAGCCCAGTACATCGCCAGGTAGAAGTGGCTGCCGCGGTTGTCGATGTTGCCGACCTTGCGCGATGGCGACTTGTTGTTGTCGAGGAACTGGCCGGTGGCCTGGTCCAGGGTTTTCGACAGCACCAGTGCTTTCGGGTTGTTGTAGTTCACGCCCAGGTGCTCAAGGGAAGCGGCGAGGGCAAGGAACTCACCCAGCGAATCCCAGCGCAGGAAGTTTTCTTCAACCAGTTGCTGCACGTGCTTCGGAGCCGAACCGCCGGCGCCGGTTTCGAACAGACCACCGCCGTTCATCAGCGGCACGATCGACAGCATCTTGGCGCTGGTGCCCAGTTCCATGATCGGGAACAGGTCGGTCAGGTAGTCGCGCAGTACGTTGCCGGTCACCGAAATGGTGTCCTTGCCTTCGCGGGTGCGCTGCAGGGTGTACTTCATCGCGTCGACCGGCGCCATGATCTGGATGTCCAGACCGCTGGTGTCGTGGTCCTTCAGGTAGGCCTGAACCTTCTCGATCACCACGCCATCGTGAGCGCGCATCGGGTCGAGCCAGAAGATCGCCGGCGTGCTGCTCGCGCGAGCACGGTTGACGGCCAGTTTGACCCAGTCCTGGATCGGCGCGTCTTTGGTCTGGCACATGCGGAAGATGTCGCCGGCTTCGACAGCCTGTTCCATCAGCAGCTTGCCCTTGCTGTCGGTGACGCGAACAACGCCGTCAGCCTTGATCTGGAAAGTCTTGTCGTGGGAGCCGTACTCTTCGGCTTTCTTCGCCATCAGACCGACGTTCGGCACGCTGCCCATGGTGGTCGGGTCGAAAGCGCCGTTGGCTTTGCAGTCTTCGATCACAGCCTGGTAGATGGTCGCGTAGCAACGATCCGGGATCACAGCCTTGGTGTCGTGCAGCTGACCGTCGGTGCCCCACATCTTGCCGGAGTCACGGATCATCGCTGGCATCGAGGCGTCAACGATGACGTCGCTCGGCACGTGCAGGTTGGTGATGCCTTTGTCGGAGTTGACCATCGCCAGCGAAGGACGAACGGCGTAGACCGCTGCGATATCGGCTTCGATCTGCGCTTGCTGCTCGGCCGGTAGGGCCTTGATGCGCGCGTACAGATCGCCGATGCCGTTGTTCAGATTGAAGCCGATCTGGTTCAGCACGTCAGCGTGCTTGGTCAGTGCGTCTTTATAGAACTCGGCAACGATCTGGCCGAACATGATCGGGTCCGAGACCTTCATCATGGTCGCTTTCAGGTGAACCGAGAGCAGTACGCCCTGGGCCTTGGCGTTTTCGATCTCGGCAGCGATGAACGCACGCAGGGCGTTTTTGCTCATCACGGCGCAGTCGAGGATCTCGCCAGCCTGAACGGTGGTCTTTTCTTTCAGAACGGTAGCGGCACCGTCCTTGGCGATCAGTTCGATCTTCACGGCGTCAGCGGCGTCGATCAGGACAGCTTTTTCGCTGCCGTAGAAATCGCCGGTGCTCATGTGAGCGACGTGGGACTTGGAGTCTTTGGCCCAGGCGCCCATTTTGTGCGGGTGCTTGCGCGCATAGTTCTTCACCGACAGCGGAGCGCGGCGGTCGGAGTTGCCTTCACGCAGAACCGGGTTCACGGCGCTGCCCTTGACCTTGTCGTAACGCGCCTTGGCGTCTTTGTCGGCGTCGCTGGTCACGGTTTCCGGGTAGTCCGGCAGGTTGTAGCCCTGCGCCTGCAGCTCTTTGATCGCGGCTTGCAGCTGTGGCACCGAAGCACTGATGTTCGGCAGCTTGATGATGTTGGCTTCAGGCGTAACGGCCAGGTCGCCCAGTTCGGCGAGGTGGTCGGCTACGGCTTTGTCGCCCAGTTGCTCGGGGAAGCTTGCCAGGATGCGCGCTGCAAGAGAGATATCGCGGGTTTCCACGGCGATATCGGCCGAGGCGGTGTAAGCCTCGATGATCGGCAGCAGGGAATAGGTGGCGAGGGCAGGAGCTTCGTCGGTGAAGGTATAGATGATCTTCGAGCGGGTGGGCATATTCGGATTAACTCTCTCTTCTTTGCTAAAGCGTGCGCAGAAACTCGAGGGGCGCCGGGTAAGCGCGTTCGTTCAAAGTCATCCATGAACCGAATGTCGAGATTCTTCGCGGTGATGTTGGGTGCATCAGTAGAGCGTCAAGCAGTCAGGCTGCGGTAACAACCCGACCAATCAGTCGGAAAGTCTCGTGCTAGAGAGGCCAACCGTCGTGACCCTGTGGTCAGCGGGCGGCATTATACATAGGTAGCTGGCAATCTGCCGATGGTTCATATGCAACGATTCTCGTCCATTGGTCTAAAGGTCGCAGGGCGCGACCGGGCAAAGACTCGTTACGAATGCTGGAGTTTGGCGCTTTTCCCTTTGCTTTCAGGCTTGTAGGAAACGAGATGTGCGCGGCGCAGGAACATAGGGTTTGCGTGTTGATTCAACTGGGTTACGCTCGAAGCAAGCCAGGTGTTCAATCCAAACAATGGAGTTCAGCATGGGTTACAAGAAGATTCAGGTTCCAGCCGTCGGCGACAAAATCACCGTCAATGCAGACCATTCTCTCAATGTTCCTGATAACCCGATCATCCCCTTCATCGAAGGTGACGGTATTGGTGTCGACATCAGTCCGGTGATGATCAAGGTTGTCGATGCTGCTGTTGAAAAGGCCTACGGCGGCAAGCGCAAGATTTCCTGGATGGAAGTCTACGCCGGCGAAAAGGCCACTCAGGTTTATGACCAGGACACCTGGCTGCCGCAGGAAACCCTCGACGCGGTCAAGGATTACGTGGTTTCGATCAAAGGCCCGCTGACCACTCCGGTCGGTGGCGGCATCCGCTCGCTGAACGTGGCCCTGCGTCAGCAGCTCGACCTGTACGTCTGCCTGCGTCCGGTGCGCTGGTTCGAAGGCGTGCCAAGCCCGGTGAAAAAGCCCGGCGATGTCGACATGACCATCTTCCGCGAGAACTCCGAAGACATTTACGCCGGTATCGAATGGAAGGCCGGTTCGCCGGAAGCCACCAAGGTCATCAAATTCCTTAAAGAAGAAATGGGCGTCACCAAGATCCGTTTCGACGAAAACTGCGGCATCGGCGTCAAGCCGGTCTCCCGCGAAGGCACCAGGCGTCTGGCGCGCAAGGCTCTGCAATACGTGGTCGACAATGATCGCGACTCGCTGACCATCGTGCACAAAGGCAACATCATGAAGTTCACCGAAGGTGCCTTCAAGGAATGGGCCTACGAAGTGGCGGCCGAAGAATTCGGTGCGACGCTGCTCGATGGCGGTCCGTGGATGCAGTTCAAGAACCCGAAAACCGGCAAGAACGTTGTGGTCAAGGACGCCATCGCCGACGCCATGCTCCAGCAGATCCTGCTGCGCCCGGCCGAATACGATGTCATCGCTACGCTTAACCTCAACGGTGACTACCTGTCTGACGCGCTGGCGGCGGAAGTGGGCGGTATCGGTATCGCGCCGGGTGCCAACCTGTCCGACACCGTAGCGATGTTCGAGGCGACCCACGGTACCGCACCGAAATATGCCGGCAAGGACCAGGTCAACCCGGGCTCGCTGATTCTCTCGGCCGAGATGATGTTGCGTCATATGGGCTGGACTGAAGCGGCGGACCTGATCATCAAGGGCACCAACGGTGCGATCGGCGCGAAGACTGTTACTTATGATTTCGAGCGTTTGATGGATGGCGCGAAGCTGGTTTCGTCCTCCGGGTTCGGAGATGCGCTGATTTCGCATATGTAAAAGTTGCAGGAACGCAAAAACCGCCTGGCTCGATGGGTTGAGTCAGGCGGTTTTTTATGACCGAATGTTTTGAGGCTTCAACTGGTTGCCGTTTGTTTTTCCGTGGCAATCGAGCTCGACGCCGAAGCGACTTCGACCGAAGTTATCTTCACGGCATGCAAGCCTTTAGGGCCTTGAACGATCTCGAAGTTCACCGCCTGACCCGCTTTCAGGGTCTTGTACCCATCCATTTCAATGGCCGAGTAGTGGGCAAAGAAATCAATGTCCTTGCCATCCTCATCGCGACCTTCCCGGGCGTCGGTATTGATAAAGCCGAATCCCTTGGCATTGTTGAACCATTTCACCTTGCCGACAGCCATGCTCAAATCCCTCTGCAACAGACTCCATCGCTGGAGTATCATCCACGACATCCGCAATCGAATTCGATAAAAGAATTGACTCCGCGGATCTTTTTTACCCACTGTGGGCTCTATTGGTTGTAACACCGTTTTCCCGATAGTCAAGGTGACCGGGCAGTCGTAGTTGAAAACGTGTGCAACCGCCCCCACCACTGTATTCGCACAACTGACGAACCTTTTTTTCCATGCATGCAATCAGCCAGATTCGACTAACATTCAATCAGGATCGCCCGCTTCTCCAAAAGGATCTTCCACAGGAGCACGACGACGATTCGGCAGGCGTTGCTGTTCAGGAAGCAAAGCCCGCGTTACAGGCGCCGCCGATGTACAAGGTGGTTTTGTTCAACGATGACTACACACCGATGGATTTCGTCGTCGAAGTGCTCGAGGTGTTTTTTAACCTGAATCGCGAGCTGGCGACCAAGGTCATGCTGGCCGTCCACACAGAAGGACGGGCAGTATGTGGAGTGTTTACCCGCGACATCGCCGAGACAAAGGCCATGCAGGTCAACCAGTACGCCAGGGAAAGCCAGCATCCGCTACTCTGTGAAATCGAGAAGGACGGTTAATCGCCGACCACTTGGGTATGAGGTGAAGCTATGTTAAACCGCGAGCTCGAAGTCACCCTCAATCTTGCCTTCAAGGAGGCTCGTTCGAAGCGTCATGAGTTCATGACCGTCGAACATCTCCTGCTGGCCCTATTGGATAATGAGGCTGCCGCCACCGTTTTGCGTGCCTGCGGCGCAAACCTCGACAAACTCAAGCATGATTTGCAGGAGTTCATCGACTCCACCACGCCATTGATCCCCGTCCATGACGAGGATCGCGAAACCCAGCCAACCCTGGGCTTCCAGCGTGTCCTGCAGCGTGCTGTTTTTCACGTACAGAGCTCGGGCAAGCGCGAAGTGACCGGCGCCAACGTGCTGGTCGCCATCTTCAGTGAGCAAGAGAGTCAGGCCGTGTTCCTGCTGAAACAGCAGAGCGTGGCGCGCATCGATGTCGTCAACTACATCGCCCACGGCATTTCGAAAGTACCGGGGCACGGCGATCACTCTGAAGGTGAACAAGATATGCAGGACGACGAGGGCGGTGAGTCTTCTTCTTCAGGCAATCCTCTGGATGCTTATGCCAGCAACCTCAACGAACTCGCGCGCCAGGGTCGCATTGATCCGTTGGTTGGTCGTGAGTCGGAAGTCGAGCGTGTCGCGCAGATTCTTGCGCGCCGGCGCAAGAACAATCCGCTGCTGGTGGGTGAGGCAGGCGTGGGTAAGACCGCGATTGCCGAAGGCCTGGCCAAGCGCATCGTCGACAATCAGGTGCCGGATCTGCTGGCCAATGCGGTTGTTTATTCGCTCGACCTCGGCGCTCTGCTTGCGGGTACCAAGTATCGCGGTGATTTCGAGAAGCGCTTCAAGGCGCTGCTCAATGAGCTGAAGAAACGTCCGCAGGCGATCCTGTTCATCGACGAGATCCACACCATCATCGGTGCGGGCGCAGCGTCCGGTGGCGTGATGGATGCATCCAATCTGCTCAAGCCGCTGCTGTCGTCTGGCGACATTCGCTGCATCGGTTCGACCACGTTCCAGGAATTTCGCGGCATCTTCGAGAAGGACCGTGCCTTGGCGCGTCGCTTCCAGAAGGTCGATGTCGTCGAGCCGTCGGTGGAAGACACCATCGGTATCCTGCGTGGCCTGAAAGGGCGTTTCGAGCAGCATCACAATATCGAATACAGCGATGAGTCGTTGCGTGCCGCTGCCGAACTGGCGTCGCGCTACATCAATGACCGGCACATGCCGGACAAGGCCATCGACGTGATCGACGAGGCGGGCGCCTACCAGCGTCTGCAACCGGTGGAGATGCGCGTCAAGCGTATCGAAGTGCCGCAGGTCGAGGACATCGTCGCGAAAATCGCGCGGATTCCGCCGAAGCATGTCACCAGTTCCGACAAAGAGCTGCTGCGTAATCTGGAGCGTGACCTGAAGCTGACGGTGTTTGGTCAGGACGCGGCGATCGATTCGCTGTCGACTGCGATCAAGCTGTCCCGTGCCGGGCTCAAATCGCCGGACAAGCCGGTCGGTTCGTTCCTGTTTGCCGGGCCTACCGGTGTCGGTAAAACCGAGGCCGCGCGACAGCTGGCCAAGGCGCTGGGGATCGAGTTGGTGCGTTTCGACATGTCCGAGTACATGGAGCGTCACACCGTATCGCGTCTGATCGGTGCGCCTCCTGGCTATGTCGGTTTCGATCAGGGCGGTCTGCTGACCGAAGCGATCACCAAGCAGCCACATTGCGTATTGCTGCTCGATGAAATCGAGAAGGCGCATCCGGAAGTCTTCAACCTGTTGTTGCAGGTCATGGATCACGGCACGCTGACCGACAACAACGGGCGCAAGGCGGACTTCCGCAATGTGATCGTGATCATGACCACCAACGCCGGTGCCGAGACGGCAGCGCGGGCTTCGATCGGTTTCACCCATCAGGACCACTCGTCCGATGCGATGGAAGTGATCAAGAAGAGCTTCACGCCGGAATTCCGTAACCGTCTGGACACCATTATCCAGTTTGGTCGCCTCAGCCATGAGGTCATCAAAAGTGTGGTGGACAAGTTCCTCACCGAGCTTCAGGCGCAGTTGGAAGACAAGCGTGTGTTGCTTGAGGTTACTGATGCGGCACGCAGCTGGCTGGCGGCGGGTGGTTATGACTCGGCGATGGGCGCACGTCCGATGGCGCGTCTGATCCAGGACAAGATCAAGCGTCCGCTGGCGGAGGAGATTCTGTTTGGCGAGCTGGCCGAGCATGGCGGTGTGG
Organism: Pseudomonas sp. Leaf434; assembly: GCF_001425545.1. Lineage (NCBI taxonomy): Bacteria > Pseudomonadati > Pseudomonadota > Gammaproteobacteria > Pseudomonadales > Pseudomonadaceae > Pseudomonas > Pseudomonas sp. Leaf434. The sequence goes on from NZ_LMQZ01000009.1 coordinate 190,994, forward strand.
TGCACATCGACATCAAGGATGGGGAGTTGACGTTCGACTTCGAAACCACGGCTGAGATGGCCTGACGGTCGTATATCAAGAGGGCGCCTTCGGGCGCCTTTTTGTTGCTCGTTGTTTGATAGTTTTGGGTGTATATCCGTTGCTGCGGTTACGGCTGCTTAGGGTTTCGCCCTTACGGCGACTCACTTTTTTTACAAACGCCTAAAAAAAGTAAGCAAAAAAACGCTTGCTCCTGCGTTCGGCCCTCGCAGGCTCTTCGCTGCACCTCCTTCCGCTGTGTCTGGCTGCGCCAGACGGTCGCTGCGCTCCCACCCCCGGATCAATCCCTCCACTCAGCCTTCCGACGTCGCCGGTGAATCAAGATCAAAAGCGGTACTCGAGCTAAAGCTCATTGTGTAGGAGCTGCCGGAGGCTGCGATCTTTTGCCTTTGCCTTTGCCTTTGCCTTTGCCTTTGCCTTTGCTTTTCTGTGGGAGCGAGCCTGCTCGCGAAGGCGGCCTGCAGGTCAACCCGTTTCTATCGAATTCACGCGATCCAACCGGAGCTGCCGAAGGCTGCGATCTTTTGATCTGCTTGCTGTAGAGCGAAACCGCCAGCGGCAACACCCGCAGCAACGATTAAGTCCCCAGCCTCCAAACCTCAAAACGCAGACACAAAAACGCCCGGCATAACCCGGGCGTTCTGTATTGACTTGATTAACGAGCGCGGTAAGTGATCCGCCCTTTGCTCAAGTCATAGGGCGTCAGCTCGACGCGCACTTTGTCACCGGTAAGAATACGAATGTAGTTCTTGCGCATCTTGCCGGAAATATGCGCGGTTACGACGTGCCCATTTTCCAACTCCACACGAAACATGGTGTTGGGCAGGGTGTCGACGACAGTGCCTTCCATTTCGAAGCTGTCTTCTTTCGACATGCAGTAAAGCCCTCGGTATCCAATGAATGGCCCGGTGCAACTGCGCCAGGCAAAAGCGGCGTGCATTGTGCCCGAAAAATGGTGTTTACGCCAAGGGGTTTAGGCCGCGGGTTCAGTTCAGGATGACCCAGCGCTGATTGATCAGCAATTCGATGGGCCGATATTGCGTCTTGTAGTTCATCTTTTTGCAGTTCTTGATCCAGTAACCCAGGTACACGGCCTCAAGGCCCAGACGCTGGCTCTCGGCGATTTGCCAGAGGATTGCGTAACGGCCGAGGCTGCGGCGTTCTTCGTTCGGTTCGTAGAAGGTGTACACCGCTGACAAACCGTTGGGCAGCAGATCGGTCACCGCCACCGCAAGCAACCGTCCGTCTAGTCGAAACTCGTAGAAGCGCGAGAAGGGCAGGTCACGCACCAGGAACGTCGAGAACTGATCGCGGCTTGGCGGGTACATGTCGCCGTCGGCATGGCGCTGTTCTATGTAGCGCTGGTACAGGTCGAAATATTCTTCGCTGAAGTGCGGTTTGACCGGCTGCACCTGCAAATCCGCGTTGCGTTTGTAGATGCGCTTTTGCTGGCGATTGGTGATGAATTGTGCGGAGGGAATGCGCGCAGGCACGCACGCATTGCAATTCTGGCAATGCGGCCGGTACAAATGATCGCCGCTGCGACGAAAGCCCATTTCCGACAGGTCTGCGTAGACATGCACATCCATGGGCTGACTCGGGTCGAGAAACAGCGTCGTGGCCTGCTCCTCGGGCAGATAACTGCAAGAGTGGGGCTGAGTGGCATAAAACTTCAAACGCGCCAACTCGGTCATGAATCAACCCTCGGGATAAGCTGGTGGATTAAGTGTAAGCCACCTGCGCAAAAGTCGCTCAGCAAACCCAGGTCGCTGAATTCGGTTGATCGAGATGGCGCCGCAGATAGTCGGCGAATTCGCCGCGCGGAATCGACCGCGCACCGAGGCTGTGCAGGTGATCGGTCGGCATCTGGCAGTCGATCAGCACAAATCCGGCGGCTTTCAAATGCTGGACCAGCGTGGCAAAGCCATATTTGGACGCGTTGTCAGCGCGGCTGAACATCGACTCGCCAAAAAACAGTTGACCCATCGCCAAGCCGTACAGGCCGCCGACCAGCTCTCCCTCGTCCCAGACCTCAACCGAATGAGCGAAACCGCGCCGATGCAATTCTACGTAAGCATCCTGCATGGCCTCGGTGATCCAGGTGCCGTCGGCGTAGTCACGCGGGGCAGCGCAGGCGCGGATGACGGCGTCGAAATCCTGATCGAAGGTCACTTGATAGCGTTGCTTGCGCAGCAGCTTGCCGAGACTGCGCGAGACGTGCAGTTCGTCGGGAAACAGCACGGTGCGAGGGTCTGGCGACCACCAGAGAATGGGTTGGCCTTCGGAGAACCAGGGAAAGCAGCCATGGCGATAGGCCTGGATCAGTCGATCGGCGGAAAGATCGCCGCCGGCAGCGAGCAATCCGTTCGGCTCGCGCATGGCTTTTTCCAGTGGCGGAAAGGTCAGGGAGTTACGTTGTAACCAAGTCAGCATGGCATCCAGGCTTGCAGAAGGGGAGGGCGGTCAGGGGCGTGCAGGCCCCGCGAAAGAGTTTGCCGCGAAACGGCGCCGCTGTCCTGCACAGTTGTCTGCTGCAGAGAGCATTGAGCTGCAACTTGATGTGTCGCCCGTGGTCGTAAGCGTCGCCGTGTCGATGCTGTCGAGCATTCCTGTGAGCCTGATCCGGCCAGGTTCGCTACGTTCATCAAATACAGCTCATAAGCCTTTGTCACAAAAGACAATGCATGCTCCAATTGCAACGCAATGCATGTACGTTTGGCTATGCTCAAGGCTGGGGTCTGAAACATGGCATCGGACGCACAAACCCGTACAATGCCGGGTTGTGACAGGCTATACGCTGCGCACAGTGTTTATGGCTGTGTTTATAAAACCAGTGGCACAGTGTTAAAAGTAGTCCCAGTTGAGCTTTTCACCTTTTTTACCTGCCTGGATTGGGCAGTTTTTTATCGTCATTCAATAGATGGACGCGCCTCGGGCGCAGGAAAAGAAGCGTTTTGAAGAAGACCACCGAAGCACCCAAAACAGTCGTTCCGCTCTGGCGCCAGCAACTGCACTACCGGCTCAAGGAAGGTGCATTGATCGCCATTGGCGCTTTGTGCCTGTTCCTGATGATGGCTTTGCTGACCTACGGCAAGGACGACCCGGGCTGGAGCCATAACAGCAAGATCGACGATGTGCAGAACTTCGGCGGCCCGGCCGGCTCGTACAGCGCCGATATCCTGTTCATGGTGCTCGGTTACTTCGCCTATATCTTTCCGTTGCTGCTGGCGGTCAAGGCGTACCAGATCTTCCGTCAACGCCACGAACCATGGCAGTGGAGCGGCTGGCTGTTTTCCTGGCGTCTGATCGGCCTGGTATTCCTCGTGCTCTCCGGTGCTGCGCTGGCGCACATTCATTTCCATGCCGCGACCGGTCTGCCGGCCGGTGCTGGCGGTGCCCTGGGCGAAAGCCTTGGCGATCTGGCGAAGAATGCGCTGAACATCCAGGGCAGCACGCTGTTGTTCATCGCTCTGTTCCTGTTCGGCCTGACCGTATTCACCGACCTGTCGTGGTTCAAGGTGATGGACGTCACCGGCAAGATCACCCTCGATCTGTTCGAGCTGTTCCAGGGCGCGCTCAACCGCTGGTGGTCGGCGCGCACTGAACGCAAGCAACTGGTTGCGCAACTGCGTGAGGTTGATGACCGCGTCCACGATGTGGTCGCACCGACTGTCACCGACAAACGCGAACAGGCCAAGGTCAAGGAACGCCTGATCGAGCGTGAGCAAGCGTTGAGCAAGCACATGTCCGACCGCGAGAAGCAGGTGCCACCGGTGATCGCGCCGGCACCAGCCAAGGCGCCGGAGCCGAGCAAGCGCGTGCAGAAAGAGAAGCAGGCGCCGTTGTTCGTCGACAGCGCGGTCGAAGGCACCTTGCCGCCGATCTCCATTCTTGATCCTGCGGAAAAGAAACAGCTCAACTATTCGCCTGAGTCCCTGGCAGCGGTCGGCCACTTGCTGGAAATCAAGCTCAAGGAATTCGGCGTCGAAGTCACCGTTGATTCGATCCATCCGGGTCCAGTGATTACCCGATACGAAATCCAGCCTGCCGCCGGGGTAAAAGTCAGCCGCATCGCCAACCTGGCCAAAGACCTGGCGCGTTCGCTGGCGGTGACCAGTGTGCGGGTGGTCGAGGTGATTCCGGGCAAGACCACTGTGGGTATCGAGATTCCCAACGAAGACCGCCAGATCGTGCGTTTCTCCGAGGTGCTGTCGACCCCCGAGTACGACAACTTCAAATCGCCGGTCACCCTGGCGCTCGGTCATGACATCGGCGGCAAGCCGGTCATCACCGACCTGGCGAAGATGCCGCACTTGCTGGTGGCCGGTACCACCGGTTCCGGTAAGTCCGTGGGCGTGAACGCGATGATCCTGTCGATCCTGTTCAAGTCCGGCCCGGACGATGCCAAGCTGATCATGATCGACCCGAAGATGCTTGAGCTGTCGATCTACGAAGGCATTCCGCACCTGCTTTGCCCGGTAGTGACCGACATGAAGGACGCCGCCAACGCCTTGCGCTGGAGCGTTGCCGAGATGGAGCGTCGCTACAAGCTGATGGCGAAAATGGGCGTGCGTAACCTGTCCGGCTTCAACGCCAAGGTCAAGGAAGCCCAGGATGCCGGCGAGCCGTTGAGCGATCCGCTGTACAAGCGCGAAAGCATTCACGACGAAGCGCCGCTGCTGCAGAAACTGCCGACCATCGTCGTAGTGGTGGACGAATTCGCCGACATGATGATGATCGTCGGCAAGAAGGTTGAAGAACTGATCGCGCGTATTGCGCAAAAGGCGCGTGCGGCGGGGATTCACTTGATTCTTGCCACCCAGCGCCCGTCGGTGGACGTGATCACTGGTCTGATCAAAGCCAACATCCCGACACGTATGGCGTTTCAGGTATCGAGCAAGATCGATTCGCGAACCATCATCGACCAGGGTGGTGCCGAGCAACTGCTCGGTCACGGTGACATGCTCTACATGCCGCCCGGCACCAGTTTGCCGATCCGGGTTCACGGCGCGTTCGTCTCCGACGATGAGGTTCACCGCGTGGTCGAGGCCTGGAAATTGCGCGGTGCGCCTGAGTACAACGACGACATTCTCAACGGTGTCGAAGAGGCGGGCAGCGGCTTTGAAGGCAGCAGCGGTGGTGGCGACGGTGATGATCCGGAAGCCGACGCGCTGTATGACGAAGCGGTGCAGTTCGTCCTCGAAAGTCGTCGTGCGTCGATTTCCGCTGTGCAGCGCAAGCTGAAGATCGGCTACAACCGCGCCGCGCGTATGATCGAGGCGATGGAAATGGCCGGCGTCGTTACCTCAATGAACACCAACGGTTCGCGTGAAGTCCTGGCCCCGGGCCCGGTACGCGACTGAAACGCAACGACTCGAGTGGCGCAATGACGCGCCACTCGCTCTCCCACGAGTATTCAAGAGGACTCTCATGCGCCTTATCCGCATGCTGTTGCCAGTACTGGCGCTGACCACACTCACGGCCCACGCCGATGAAAAGGACGTGGCGCGTCTGACCCAATTGCTCGAAACATCGAAAACCCTGTCGGCAAACTTTTCGCAGTTGACCCTCGATGGCAGCGGCACCCAGTTGCAGGAAACCACCGGCAACATGACCCTGCAGCGTCCGGGCCTGTTCTACTGGCACACCAATGCGCCGGCCGAGCAGACCATGGTCTCCGATGGCAAGAAAGTCACCCTGTGGGACCCGGATCTGGAGCAGGCAACCATCAAGAAGCTCGATGAGCGTCTGACCCAGACGCCGGCCTTGCTGTTGTCCGGCGATGTCTCGAAGATCAGCCAGAGCTTCGATATCAGCGCAAAAGAGGCGGGCGGCGTGATCGACTTCACTCTCAAGCCGAAAACCAAAGACACTCTCTTCGACAACCTGCGCCTGTCGTTCCGCAACGGCCTGCTCAATGACATGCAACTGATTGACAGCGTCGGCCAGCGCACGAATATCCTGTTTACCGGGGTCAAGGCCAACGAAGCGGTGCCAGCGTCCAAATTCAAATTCGACATTCCCAAGGGTGCCGACGTTATCCAGGAATAAACACCGGCCCTTTGTGTCAGGGCCTTTGTGGTGAGGGCCTGCTATTGAGGGGGTATTGTGGCGAGGGGATTTATCCCCGTCCGGCTGCGCAGCAGACGTCGCTTTTGGGGCCGCTTCGCAGCCCAACGGGGATAAATCCCCTCACCACAGTTTCTTCAGCAGATTTCAGAAAATCAGAGGTTTCAACGCTACGTGATGGATCTGTTTCGCAGTGCACCGATTGCCCAGCCCTTGGCCGCCCGTCTGCGTGCGGCCAATCTGGATGAGTACGTCGGTCAGGAACACGTGCTCGCTCGCGGCAAGCCTCTGCGTGAGGCGCTGGAGCAGGGCGCGCTGCATTCGATGATCTTCTGGGGGCCGCCGGGCGTGGGCAAGACCACCCTGGCGCGCTTGCTCGCAGAAGTCTCGGATGCGCACTTCGAAACGGTTTCGGCGGTGCTCGCCGGGGTCAAGGAAATCCGCCAGGCCGTTGAAATTGCCAAGCAGCAGGCCGGCCAGTACGGCAAGCGCACGATCCTGTTTGTCGATGAAGTGCACCGCTTCAACAAGTCGCAGCAGGACGCGTTTCTGCCCTACGTTGAAGACGGCACGCTGATCTTCATCGGCGCCACCACCGAAAACCCTTCGTTCGAACTGAACAACGCTTTGTTATCGCGGGCCCGCGTCTACGTGCTGAAAAGCCTAGACGAAGCGGCCTTGCGCAAACTGGTCCACCGCGCACTCACCGAAGAGCGCGGCCTGGGCAAGCGCAACCTGACCCTGAGCGATGAAGGCTTCCAGATGTTGCTGTCCGCCGCTGATGGCGATGGCCGGCGCCTGCTCAATCTGCTGGAAAACGCCTCTGATCTGGCCGAAGACAACAGCGAAATCGGCACCGAGTTGCTGCAAAGCCTGCTCGGCGATACGCGCCGACGTTTCGACAAGGGCGGTGAAGCGTTTTACGACCAGATCTCGGCGCTGCACAAATCCGTGCGCGGCTCCAATCCCGACGGCGCGCTGTACTGGTTTGCGCGGATGATCGACGGCGGTTGCGATCCGCTGTACCTGGCGCGACGCGTGGTGCGCATGGCGAGCGAAGACATCGGCAACGCCGACCCGCGTGCATTGAGCCTGTGCCTGGCGGCGTGGGAAGTGCAGGAGCGTCTCGGCAGCCCCGAGGGCGAATTGGCAGTCGCCCAGGCCATTACTTATCTGGCCTGCGCACCGAAAAGCAATGCGGTGTACATGGGCTTCAAAACCGCGCTGCGCGCAGCGGCTGAGAACGGCTCGCTGGAAGTCCCGCTGCACCTGCGCAATGCACCGACCAAGCTGATGAAGCAATTGGGTTATGGCGACGAATACCGCTACGCCCACGACGAGCCGGACGCCTATGCCGCCGGCGAAGACTATTTTCCGGAAGAACTCGAGCCGATTCCGTTCTATCAGCCAGTGCCCCGTGGCCTGGAGTTGAAGATCGGCGAAAAGCTCAATCACCTCGCTCAACTCGATCGTCTGAGCCCTCGGCAGCGGAGAAAATAGTGGTTCCATTGATACTCGCAGTGTCGGTCGGCGGTGTTGCCGGCACCTTGTTGCGCTTCGCCACCGGTAATTGGGTCAGCGCCAATTGGCCGCGGCACTTCTATACCGCGACGCTGGCCGTTAATATCGTGGGCTGCCTGCTGATTGGCGTGTTGTACGGCCTGTTTCTGATACGCCCGGAGGTGCCGATCGAGGTGCGCGCCGGGTTGATGGTCGGCTTCCTCGGGGGGCTGACGACTTTTTCATCCTTTTCACTGGATACGGTGCGCCTGCTGGAAAGCGGGCAAGTGTTGCTGGCCCTGGGCTACGCGGCACTCAGCGTATTCGGCGGGCTGCTCGCGACGTGGGCCGGCCTGTCCCTGACCAAACTTTGATAACGAGAAACCGACATGCTCGATTCCAAACTGTTACGTAGCAACCTTCAGGACGTAGCGGACCGCCTGGCTTCCCGTGGCTTTGCCCTGGACACCGCGCGCATCGAAGCGCTGGAAGAACAGCGCAAGACCGTCCAGACCCGCACCGAAGCACTGCAGGCTGAGCGTAACGCGCGTTCCAAATCCATCGGGCAGGCCAAGCAGCGCGGCGAAGACATCGCGCCGCTGATGGCGGACGTCGAGCGTATGGCAGGCGAGTTGAGCGCTGGCAAGGTCGAGCTGGACGCGATCCAGACCGAACTCGATTCGATCCTGCTCGGTATCCCCAACCTGCCGCACGAATCGGTTCCGGTCGGCAAGGACGAAGACGACAACGTCGAAGTGCGCCGTTGGGGCACCCCGACCCAGTTCGATTTCGAAGTGAAAGACCACGTCGCCCTCGGCGAGAAGTTCGGCTGGCTGGACTTCGAAACCGCCGCCAAGCTGTCCGGCGCTCGTTTCGCCTTGTTGCGTGGCCCGATCGCGCGTCTGCATCGCGCACTGGCGCAGTTCATGATCAACCTGCATGTCACCGAACATGGCTACGAAGAGGCTTACACGCCTTATCTGGTTCAGGCTCCGGCGCTGCAAGGTACCGGCCAGCTGCCGAAGTTCGAAGAAGATCTGTTCAAGATTGCCCGCGAAGGCGAAGCCGATCTGTACCTGATTCCAACCGCCGAAGTGTCGCTGACCAACATCGTTGCCGGCGAAATCGTCGATTCGAAGTTGTTGCCGATCAAGTTTGTCGCCCACACCCCATGCTTCCGCAGCGAAGCCGGCGCGTCGGGTCGCGACACGCGTGGCATGATCCGCCAGCACCAGTTCGACAAAGTCGAAATGGTCCAGGTCGTCGAGCCGTCGCAATCGATGGAAGCGCTGGAAAGCCTGACTGCCAACGCCGAAAAGGTTCTGCAACTGCTCGGCCTGCCTTACCGCACCCTGGCGCTGTGCACCGGCGACATGGGCTTCAGCGCCGTCAAGACCTATGACCTGGAAGTGTGGATTCCGAGCCAGGACAAATACCGCGAAATCTCCTCGTGCTCCAACTGCGGCGACTTCCAGGCGCGTCGCATGCAGGCGCGTTTCCGTAACCCGGAAACCGGCAAGCCTGAGCTGGTGCACACCTTGAACGGCTCTGGTCTGGCGGTCGGTCGTACTCTGGTTGCGGTACTGGAAAACTACCAGCAGGCCGACGGTTCGATCCGCGTGCCGGACGTGCTGAAGCCGTACATGGGTGGCCTTGAGGTCATCGGCTAAATGAAATATCTGCCGCTGTTTCACAACCTGCGCGGCAGTCGTGTGTTGGTTGTCGGTGGGGGGGAAATTGCCTTGCGCAAATCCCGCCTGCTGGCCGATGCCGGTGCGCTGCTGCGGGTGGTCGCACCTGAAATCGAAACGCAACTGGCCGAACTGGTCGCTGCCAGCGGCGGTGAATGCCTGTTGCGCGGTTACGCCGAAACGGATCTGGACGGTTGCGGGCTGATCATTGCCGCTACCGACGACGAAACGCTCAACGCGCAAGTCTCCACCGACGCCCACCGCCGTTGCGTGCCGGTCAACGTGGTCGATGCGCCGGCCTTGTGCAGCGTGATCTTCCCGGCGATCGTCGATCGCTCGCCGTTGATCATCGCCGTGTCCAGCGGCGGCGATGCGCCGGTACTGGCGCGTCTGATCCGCGCGAAAATCGAAACCTGGATTCCTTCGACCTACGGTCAATTGGCAGGGCTGGCTGCGCGTTTTCGCAATCAGGTGAAAAACCTGTTTCCGGATGTTCAGCAGCGTCGCGGCTTCTGGGAAGACGTTTTCCAGGGCCCGATCGCCGATCGTCAACTGGCCGGGCAGGGCGCTGAAGCCGAGCGCCTGTTGCAGGCCAAGGTCGATGGCGAGCCAATGGTCACCACTGGCGAGGTTTATCTGGTCGGTGCCGGTCCGGGTGATCCGGATCTGTTGACCTTCCGCGCACTGCGTCTGATGCAGCAAGCCGATGTGGTGCTCTATGACCGCTTGGTGGCGCCGGCGATTCTCGAGTTGTGCCGTCGCGATGCCGAGCGGGTGTATGTCGGCAAGCGGCGCTCCGAACACGCCGTGCCGCAGGATCAGATCAACCAGCAACTGGTCGATCTGGCCAAGGCTGGCAAGCGTGTGGTGCGGTTGAAGGGCGGCGATCCGTTTATCTTCGGCCGCGGTGGCGAAGAGATCGAAGAACTGGCGGCCCACGGTATTGCATTCCAGGTGGTGCCAGGCATCACGGCGGCCAGCGGTTGCGCCGCTTATGCGGGGATCCCGCTGACCCACCGTGACCATGCGCAGTCCGTGCGGTTTGTCACTGGCCACTTGAAGGATGGTTCCACCGATCTGCCATGGGCTGACCTGGTGGCTCCGGCGCAGACGCTGGTGTTCTACATGGGCCTGGTGGGCCTGCCGATTATCTGCGAGCAGTTGATCAAGCATGGTCGCGCGGCGGATACCCCGGCGGCGTTGATTCAGCAGGGCACTACAGTCAATCAGCGGGTTTTCACCGGCACGCTGGCGGATCTGCCGCGAATGGTGGCGGAGCATGAAGTGCATGCGCCGACTCTGGTGATCGTCGGCGAAGTGGTGCAGCTGCGCGAGAAGCTGGCGTGGTTTGAAGGGGCTCAAGCGCAGGTCTGAGTCAGATCAAAAGATCGCAGCCTTCGGCAGCTCCTACAGAGGAACGCATTCTCATGCAGGAGCTGCCGAAGGCTGCGATCTTTTGCTTCTGCTGTTAGCGCTTTAACCAAACCCCTTTCCCGATCAACCGCGACCGGTCATGCGCTACGCTGAAATCCTGCTGCGGCCCTTTCGGAACAACTCCCGTCGGGTTAATCGTCTTGTGGCTGCCATAGTAGTGATGCTTGATGTGCTGGAAATCCACCGTCTCGGCAATACCCGGCCATTGATACATCTCGCGCAGCCAGTTCGACAGATTCGGGTAATCGGCAATCCGCCGCAGGTTGCACTTGAAGTGCCCGTGATACACCGCGTCAAAGCGAATCATCGTGGTAAACAGGCGCACGTCGGCCTCGGTCAGGTATTCCCCGCTCAGGTAGCGATTGGCACCCAGCAGTTGCTCCAGATGATCCAGTTCGGCGAATACTTCATCGAACGCCTGTTCGTATGCCTGTTGCGAGGTGGCGAACCCGGCACGATAGACACCGTTGTTCACCGCCGGGTAGATCCGCTCGTTCAGCGCATCGATCTCGTTGCGTAGCGGCGCCGGATAAAAGTCCAGATCGTTGCCAGTGATCCCGTCGAAGGCGCTGTTGAACATGCGGATGATTTCCGCCGATTCATTGCTGACGATGCGCTTGAGTTTCTTGTCCCACAGCACTGGTACCGTCACGCGCCCGGTGTAATCAGGCGTGTCGGCGGTGTATCGCTGATGCATGAAATCGAAGCCATCGAGTTTGTCGCCTGTCGAACCGAGCGCCTTGTCGAAGGTCCAGCCGTTCTCCAGCATGAGCCAACTGACCACCGACACGTCGATGAGACTTTCCAGCCCTTTGAGTTTGCGCACGATCAGCGTGCGATGCGCCCAAGGGCAGGCGAGGGAAACATAGAGGTGATAGCGCCCGGCTTCAGCAGTGAAACCGCCTTCACCGCTGGGGCCTGGTTGACCGTCGGCGGTCACCCAGTTGCGGCGTTGCGCTTGTTCGCGCTGGAACGCGCCGTCCTTGCTGCTTTCGTACCACTTGTCCTGCCAGTGGCCGTCGACGAGTAAACCCATGATCAAGACTCCCTAAACCAATATTCGTTGGAGTCGAGTCTATTCCGATGAGTTCGAACAAAAAGCGCAAAGATCGGGCGCTAATGATCGGTTAGATCGATGTGTTGCGCGCCGCCCAATACTGCTCGGCGGTTGCGAACGCCTGTTCGCGATTCTGACCGAGACCGCGCAGGGCGAGGGCCATGGTCGCAATCAAGGCCATTTGCGGGTAACTGTCGACCACATCGCCACGCCACACGGCTTTCAAGTGCTCGATTTCCAGCGAAGCGGGTTTGACGTGGCGCTGCGCTGACAGCTGCGGCCATTCTTCATCCCAGCTCTGACCGCCGCTGGTGCCATAAAGGTGGCTGGTGGCGTCGGGGTTGATCTCGATTTCACCGCCATCGCCCTTGACCACAATTGCCGTGTCGCCGAGCAAGCCGCTGGCATCGCGATGAACCGCCTGGTAACCCGGGTGAAAAATGCTTTGCAGGCCGCAGCGTGCGCCCAACGGATTGAGAATCCGCGCCAGCGAGTGGATCGGCGACCGCAGGCCCAAGGTATTGCGCAGGTCGATCATCTTCTGCAGTTGCGGCGCCCAGTCCACCAGCGGCATAAAGGCCAGGCCGCCGTTGCCCAGTGCCGTGCCGACCTGCTGCCAATCACGGCACAGGGGAATGTTCAGTTCGCCCAGCAGTTGTTCGCTGTACAGACGCCCGGCCGTGTGCGCGCCGCCGCCGTGCATGAAGATGCGCACGCCGTTTTGCGCCAGGCATTTGGCTGCCAGCAGATACCACGGCAGATGGCGTTTTTTGCCGGCGTAGGTCGGCCAATCCAGGTCGACATTCAGCGACGGCGCCTGCAAGCGTGCGCGCAGGGCTTCGGTGAAACCGGCCATTTCCTCGGCACTTTCTTCCTTGTGGCGCAGCAACATCAGGAAGGCACCCAGTTGCGTATCTTCGACCTTGTCATCGAGCACCATGCCCATGGCCTCGCGGGCTTCTTCGCGCGTCAGGTCGCGGGCGCCGCGCTTGCCCTTGCCGAGAATGCGCACGAATTGCGCGAACGGATGCTCGGCAGGCGTTTCGAGGGTCAATGCTGGAAAGTCGTTCATAGGCAATTCGTCGGTTTGGGCAGGCCCGCCAGTTTCGCGGCGAGTTTGGCAGGGGTGCCTTTGAACAGTCGGTTCAGGTGCAGGCTGTTACCTTTGTCGGCGCCGAGTTTCAACGCGGTGTACTTGATCAGCGGCCGCGTGGCCGGCGATAGCTGGAATTCGGCGTAGAAGCTGCGCAGCAGCTCGAGGACTTCCCAGTGTTCAGGCGTCAACTCGATGTCTTCTGCGGCGGCGAGGGCGCTGGCGACTTCAGCCGACCAGTCGCTGAGGTCAACGAGAAAGCCGTCCTTGTCCAGTTCGATGGCGCGGGCGCCGACGGTCATTGAATTCATAGCCAGCTGTTGACCTTGGCGTGATGGATCGACAGTTCGACAAACGCCGGGTAGTCGATGGCCTCGGCCCAGTCTGGAATCTCGATCGCACGCGCCTGTGCGTCCTCAATCAATACAAACAGTCTGATTGCTCGCTCTTGAAGGGTTGAGAACGGCACAGTGTCCGGTTGCAGCGCATACACCGCATCGCCGGACAACAATACCGCATCGGCGCTGCCGAGCAGGCGCAGGCAACTGCTCAGACGATCGTCGCCGAACGGGGAATGAGACAACACATGCAAAGTCGACATCAGAGGGTGATCACCTGATCGTAACGGTCAATAAGGGCGGTGATGTGTTCAGCAGCAAGCGGCTGCGCTTCGTCCAGCGACAGTTTGCCAAGACCGCGAGCATTGGCGCTTTCGGCGCAATAGAACAGCTCTTCGACACCAAACATCGGCAGCGCCTGCAGATTGGCGCTGAGGTCTTTCTGCTGCAAGGCCTTGGCGTTCTGCCCGGCGGCCAGTTGCAGCACGCCGTCATCGAGAAACAGCAAACCGATCGGCAGATCAAAGGCGCCACCGGCGAGCACGATATCCAGCGCTTCCCGCGCACCGGGGCCGGACCATGGCGATTGGCGGCTGATGATCAACAGCGATTTGGCCATGTTCAAGCGCCTCCGAAACAGATGAGACGGTCAGCGTCCTGCACGGCATCGTGCAATTGACCCAGACCGGACAATTCCCACGGCGCGCTGAGCGAAATCGCTTCACGCTGGTAACGCTTGGCTTCTTCTTCGTTCAACACACCACGGCGCAGAGCGGCGGCGATGCAGACCACCCCATCCAGTTGCTTTTCGTTGATGAAGGCGCGCCATTGCTTGGGCAAATCCTGTTCATCCTGCGGCGTCACCACTGCATCGGAGGCGTTGAACACGCCGTCCTGATAGAAGAACAGCCGGACAATCTCATGGCCGCCGGCCAGCGCGGCCTGGGCAAACAGCAGGGCACGGCGCGAGGAGGGCGCATGGGCGGCGGAAAACAGCGCGATGGCGAACTTCATGATGGACTCGATCAGCGAAACTGCGGCCATGATAAAGCTTTATCGCTCGTGCCGCGAAACCCGAGTTTTACGCAGATACCTTTGTAGGAGCTGCCGAAGGCTGCGATCTTTTGATCTTGAAGAGCAAAATCAAAAGATCGCAGCCTTCGGCAGCTCCTACATCGATTACGGGGTGATGCCGTAAAGATCGCAATACTCGATCCAGTCCATCCCCGCCATTTCCGCCACTTCCCGATGCACTTCCAGGCGTTGCGCCTGATAGTCCTCCGGTGAATCAGCGGTCAGCTGCAACGTCAGCTCCCAGGCAAACAACCCCTGGCTTTCTGCCTCAGCCTCGAATGCTTCATGCAAGCGTTCTTCGCGGTACTGCGCCTGGGTTTCACCCTTGGCCTGAGCCAACAGCGGATTGAGGTGGTCGAGAGTCTCACGCAGTTCGGGTCGCGCATCGAGAAACAGTTTCAAGGCGTGTTCATGTCGTTGGTCGCTAGGCGCCATGTAATGTCCTTGTGTGGCTGAAGATCTCAGAGTGCCGCAGCTGCTCACGCGTGTCGCGCATAAAAACAGTAAAGCAGAACGATTTGCCGCGTTGCAGTGCTACAGTCCGCTTTTTTCTCGATGAGCAAATGCAATGCGAATGCTGATGGTAGTGCTGGCGGCGGCCCTGTTGGCCGGGTGCGCCGGTTCGGTGATGAACGATGCTCGCAGCAAGAGCCCGGACAAGGTCCTGACCTCGGACAAGCCGGAGAAAGACGTCGCCCGGTGCGTGCAATTCGCCTGGCAGGATGAAGCGGTTTTCGGCGTCGACGCGGCGGCCTATCTGGAGCCGCGCGAGTCTGGCGGCACGACGGTCTACACGCGTTCAGCGGAGTCGTTTGTCGATGTGATTACCGAAGCCTCGGGTACGACTTTGAATTACTACGCACAGCAGAGTGATTTTGTCGCGATGCGGCGCATGGCGGCGATGGCGACCTGCCTCTGATTGTGTGTCGAGGCGGCTGGCGCTGTCGCGAGCAGGCTCGCTCCCACAGGTTGAATGCTTTCCAGTGTGGGAGCGAGCCTGCTCGCGCAAAGGGCGATACAGTCAGTCGATCAGCCGCTTCTGGAAAAAATGCCGCTTGTGCCCCGGTGGATAGTCAACGATCTCACCGAACTGGCTGAAGCCCAGCTTCTTGTAGAACTCCGGCGCCTGAAAATCGAAGGTGTCGAGCCAGATTCCGTAGCAGTTTCTATCTTCGGCCAACGCTTCTGCCTGTGCCATTAACCGGGAACCAATCCCCAGTCCGCGACTTTGTTCCGGTACTGACAGCAAATCGATGAACATCCAGCGCAAAGTCACTCGCCCGTACAACCCGCCCAGTATCGCGCCATACTCATCTTTTACCATCAAGGCGAACGGTTCGGTTTTCGATATGCCGGTCTTCGTATCGTTGTATTCAATCAACGGTTGGAGAATGGCCTGACGCTGTTCCTCGGTAGGATTGTCCGTCAACTCGATACGCAAATTCATGCATGACTTCCTTGTGTGATTGAACGCCCAGCCTAACCCGTCCGGGCAAACGCCTCCAAGCCCTTCGATCGAACAAGCGGAACCGTCAAACCAGCGTTGCGGTCTAGGCTTTTATCGCGTCTTTCCCTGAGCGCGATTGATGAGGAATTCCCGTGAATATTTTTGAAGCCCTGCGCGAAAGCCACGAGCGCCAGCGCACTTACGCCAAGGCTCTGATCGCGACCAGCGGTGACAGCCCTGAGCGGGTCGAGGCCTACAAGCAGCTAAAAGCAGAACTGCAAGCGCATGAAACCGCTGAAGAGCGACACTTCTACATTCCGTTGATGGAAATCGACGAAGGCGTTGACCTGAGCCGCCACGCCATCGCCGAGCACCACGAAATGGACGAAATGATGGAAGAACTCGACGAGACCGAAATGTCCAGTCCGGCGTGGCTGGCCACGGCCAAGAAGCTCTCCGACAAGGTTCATCATCACCTCGAGGAAGAAGAGCACAAGTTCTTCCAAATGGCCGGCAAACTGCTCGACGATAAACAGAAAACGCAACTCGCCGGGCAGTACGAAAAGGAGTATCAGGCGCAACTGTCTGAATGACCAAAGGCGACTCGGCGTGTAGGTGTTCAGCTACACGTTGAGTGCGATGCGTCGTCGAGCACTGGTTATGCATCCAGTATTTCCGGGCTTTTTACGTCTTGCACGGTGGGACTGTGACAAAAGCGCCGATGGACAAAAAATTCACCTCCGTTAGCTTGAAGGCCTCTCCTCGGGAAGGAGAGTTCTCAAATCAACGGAGTGAACATGATGAATCAGGCAATCCCACAAACCCAACTCAAACACGGTCGTGTCATCTCGCCAGCAAGTCGCGGCGCAGTGGCCATTGACCTCGGCTTGCTCGGCGCTTGGCAAGTCAATGAAATGGAGGGCGGCAAAAACTTTCCGGCCGTGAATGCCGGGCCGTTCCCGCAACCCTTCGAGACCGACTCGGACAGCGTCGCGCCGCCGGCCGATGGCTACATTCTCAGCGGCGGCAAGACCGATGCCCGCGATTGCGTCAATTACACCGACGACGAGATGAGCAAGAAGCTCGGCCGTTCATTCAACTGGCCGCTGCTTAATGTCGATCCGGGGCAGATTCTCGAGGTCAGCTGGGCGTACACCGCGCCGCACACCACCCGTGGTTATCGCTGGCTGATCACCAAAGACGGCTGGGATCCACAGCAACGCATCAGCCGTGCGCAGCTCGAAACCCAGCCGTTCTTCGAAGACTTCTACCTGCAAGTGCCGTATTACAGCCATGCCGGCGAATTGAAGGCCAAGGTTGATCACCAAGTGCAACTGCCGACGAACAAGAAGGGTCATCACGTCATTGTGCTGATGTGGATCGTCGCCAACACCGGCAACGCCTTCTACCAGGCCTTCGACGTCGACTTCCAGTAACAACCCAAGCTGAACGAGCCCGGTAGCGCTGCCGGGCTTTTTTTGTCGGCGCAATTGTCCGACCATGGCAGTCCCCCATGAAAACAGGATCAGACGCGATGTCCAACACAGCCGAACGGGTCAACATCGTCGACACTCAGGTGTTGTCCCACGACTGGTATCTGCTGAAGAAAATCACTTTCGACTACCACCGCAACAACGGTGAATGGCAGCGCCAGACCCGCGAGGTCTACGACCGGGGCAACGGCGCGGCGATTCTGCTGTTCAACCGCGAAAAGCGCACGGTGGTGCTGACCCGCCAGTTTCGTTTGCCGGTGTTCGTCAACGGCCACGATGGATTGTTGATCGAGGTGGCGGCGGGGTTGCTGGAAGGTGCCGCGCCGGAGCAACGCATTCGTGACGAAGCCGAGGAGGAAACCGGTTATCGCGTGCATGACGTGAAGAAAGTATTCGAGGCGTATATGAGCCCCGGCTCGGTGACGGAGAAGCTGCACTTTTTTATCGCCGAATACGACGCCGCGTCCAAAGTCAGCGACGGTGGTGGGCTGGAAGAGGAAACCGAAGAACTGGAAGTGCTCGAGTGGCAATTCGCTGAGGCACTGGCAGCGTTTCAACGCGGCGAGATCTGCGATGCCAAGACCATCATGCTGTTGCAGTACGCAGCGATGAATAACCTCTTCGCTTGATTCGGGCAGGAGCTGCCAACGGCTGCGATGGCTCAGCATACTGGCTGAACGGGGAGGCGCAATACGCAAAGCCGACCATACTGCTTGTTGCTTCTGAAGCGTTGCCCTGCGTTTTGCGCAGTCCCCAAAAACAAAAAGAGATCGACTCATGAAGTACGAACCTTTGGCCAGATCGCTCATTGCGACCTCCCTGGCGCTCAGCTGTCTTATGGCTCACGCGGCATCGGTGGCGCCGGTGGCGGCGGAAAACGGCATGGTGGTCACCGCGCAACATCTGGCGACCCATGTCGGCGTCGATGTGTTGGAGAACGGCGGCAATGCCGTGGATGCGGCAGTGGCCGTGGGCTATGCGCTGGCGGTGGTCTACCCGGCTGCGGGCAATCTTGGCGGTGGCGGGTTCATGACCATTCAACTGGCGGACGGACGCAAGACCTTTCTCGACTTCCGCGAGAAAGCCCCGCTGGCAGCGACCGCCAACATGTATCTGGACAAGGACGGTAACGTCATTCCGGAACTGAGCACGCGCGGCCATCTGGCCGTCGGGGTGCCGGGCACTGTGTCCGGCATGGAGCTGGCGCTGAGCAAATATGGCACCAAACAGCGCAAGGACATGATTGCCCCGGCGATCAAACTGGCCGAAGACGGTTTCGAGCTGCAGCAGGGCGATGTCGAGCTGCTCGAATACGCGACGGATGTGTTCAAGAAGGACATGCGCGATTCCGGCTCGATCTTCCTCAGCAACGGCGAGCCGATGCAGGTCGGGCAGAAACTGGTGCAGAAGGATCTGGCGAAAACCCTGCGGACGATTTCCGAGAAGGGCGCCGACGGCTTTTACAAAGGTTGGGTCGCCGATGCCATTGTCACTTCCAGCCAGGCCAACAAAGGCATCATCAGCCAGGCCGACCTGGACAAATACAAGACTCGCGAACTGGCTCCGGTGGAATGCGATTATCGCGGCTATCACGTGGTCTCGGCGCCACCGCCCAGCTCCGGCGGGGTGGTGATCTGCCAGATCATGAATATCCTCGAAGGCTATCCGATGAAGGACCTGGGCTTCCATTCCGCTCAGGGCATGCACTACCAGATCGAAGCGATGCGCCACGCGTACGTTGATCGCAACAGCTACCTCGGCGATCCGGATTTCGTGAAGAATCCGATCGAGCACCTGCTGGACAAGAACTATGCGACCAAACTGCGCAACGCCATCCAGCCGCAAAAGGCCGGCGTGTCGGCTGAGCTCAAACCCGGTGTAGCGCCGCATGAAGGCAGCAACACCACGCACTATTCGATCGTCGACAAGTGGGGCAATGCCGTTTCGGTCACCTACACCCTTAATGACTGGTTCGGCGCTGGCGTGATGGCGAGCAAGACCGGGGTGATCCTCAACGACGAAATGGACGACTTCACCTCCAAGGTCGGCGTGCCGAACATGTACGGTCTGGTTCAGGGGGAAGCCAATGCCATCGCGCCGGGCAAGGCGCCGCTGTCGTCAATGAGTCCGACCATCGTCACCAAGGATGGCAAAGTGGTGATGGTGGTCGGCACGCCGGGCGGTAGCCGGATCATCACCGCGACCTTGCTGACCATGCTCAATGTGATCGATTACGGCATGGGGCTGCAGGAAGCGGTCGACGCGCCGCGCTTCCATCAGCAGTGGATGCCGGAGGAAACCAACCTCGAAGACTTCGCCGCCAGCCCGGATACGAAAAAGCTCCTCGAGAGCTGGGGCCACAAGTTTGCCGGCCCGCAGGATCCCAACCACATCGCCGCGATTCTGGTCGGCGCGCCGTCACTGGACGGCAAACCGGTTGGCAAGAATCGCTTCTACGGCGCCAATGATCCACGGCGTAATACCGGCTTGTCACTGGGTTACTGAGCGGAGTAAAAAGGGGCGGGCTCAGGTCCGCCCCATCTCAAGGACTGATCAAGGAAGGCTCGACATGACCACCGCATTACTGATCATCGACGTCCAGCAGGCGCTGTGTGCTGGTGAATATCAGTGTTTTGAAATCGACCGCGTGATCGCCACGATCAATGATCTCAGCCAACGCGCCCGCACGGCTGGCGTTCCGGTGGTGTTGATTCAGCACGAAGAAAAGGACGGTCCGTTCGTGCATGGCGCGGACGGTTGGCAACTGGCCGAAGGTTTGCTGACTTCGACGAAAGACCTGCGTGTAGGCAAGACTACCGGGGATTCTTTCTACCAGACCGATCTCGGCAAGCTGCTGCCCAGCGAGGACTTCGAACGCCTGATCATCTGCGGCCTGCAAACCGATTACTGCGTCAACGCCACGGTGCGCAGCGCGCATTCACTGGGCTACGACATCGTCGTTGCGCGGGATGCGCATTCGACGGTCGATAACGGCAACATGAGCGCTGAAGACATCATTGCCCAACACAACAAGGACTTCGCCGCCCTGACCAGTTCCGTGGCACGGATCGACGTCAAACCGGCAGCCGAGATCACCTTCTGAACTCACACAAACCCCCTGTGGGAGCGAGCCTGCTCGCGAAAGCGCTATGACAGCCAAGATCAAACCGACTGATATACCGCCTTCGCGAGCAGGCTCGCTCCCACAGGCGTTTGGTCGGTCTCAACATCAGAGAGCACCGCAGTCGGAAACGATGCACTAGGTTTGGACACGATTCGCCTCACACAGCAACCGCTCGATCTGCGCCAGTTCCCATGTGCTGAGCAGACTCACCGGGTCCGTGCCATAACGCTGCCAAGTGTCCAGCGTCGCTTCATCCCCGGCGCAGTTGCGCGCGTATTCACAGTGATGCAAATGTCCGTCGGCGAAGTCCAACAGCAGATGCCAGCCCTCGATGTAAACGGCAATCAGCCCGGACTGGGACATTACCTCGCAGACTTCGAACGCAAGCACGCCCAGCGCAGCTTCGCGCAGACGCTGACACACATCCCGGGCGGACAAAAACGCTGACATGCTGCGACTCGATTCGATGGACAAGCCTGCAAGGATAAGGTCCGCGCTACTCCATGTCAGCGTTTCACTGGCCCGAGGCCGAACAATTCCGTAACATTCGCCTCCCTCTTTTTTCGCGAAAACAGCAGCCGTGCCCAGCGGCCGCTCAGTCAGGTAAGCCATGAAACCGATTCGTCTGCGCGCCGATGTCCTCGCCGGACTCACCACCTCGTTCGCCCTGTTGCCCGAATGCATTGCTTTCGCCCTGGTCGCGCATCTCAATCCGCTGATGGGCCTGTACGGCGCGTTCATCATTTGCACGCTGACAGCGTTGTTTGGCGGCCGGCCGGGCATGGTTTCCGGCGCGGCGGGCTCGATGGCGGTGGTGATCGTCGCGCTGGTGGTGCAACACGGCGTGCAATATCTGCTGGCAACGGTGCTGCTCGGCGGTCTGATCATGATGGCGTTCGGGCTGTTGCGCTTGGGCAAACTGGTGCGCATGGTGCCGCATCCGGTGATGCTCGGTTTCGTCAACGGCCTGGCGATCATCATTGCCCTGGCGCAACTGGAGCACTTCAAAAGCGGCGAGCACTGGCTCAGCGGTACGCCGCTGTATCTGATGACCGGGCTGGTGCTGCTGACCATGGCCATCGTTTACATTCTGCCGCGCCTGACCAAAGCGGTACCGCCGGCGCTGGTGGCGATCCTTGGTGTCGGCCTGCTGGTTTACCTCTTCGGCCTGCCGACCCGCACCCTCGGCGACATGGCGCACATTGCCGGCGGTCTGCCGACTTTCGCCATGCCAGACATTCCGTGGAGCCTGGAAACGCTGCGCATCATCGCTCCGTACGCGATCCTGATGGCGATGGTCGGCCTGCTGGAAACCTTGCTGACACTGAACCTGACCGACGAAATCACCGAGACCCGTGGCTATCCGGATCGTGAGTGCGTGGCGCTCGGCGCGGCCAACATGGTGTCCGGTGCGTTCGGCGGCATGGGCGGTTGCGCGATGATCGGCCAGACCGTGATCAACCTCAGCTCCGGCGGGCGCGGGCGCTTGTCCGGCGTTGTGGCCGGTGTGCTGATTCTGTTGTTCATTCTGTTTCTGTCACCGCTGATCGAGCGTATTCCGCTGGCCGCACTGGTGGGGGTGATGTTTGTGGTATCGCAGCAGACGTTCGCCTGGGCGTCGTTGCGGGTGATCAACAAGGTGCCCCTGCACGATGTGCTGGTGATCATCGCCGTAACCACCATCACCGTGTTCACCGATCTGGCCACGGCCGTGCTGTGCGGGATCATCATCGCCGCGCTCAACTTCGCCTGGCAGCAGGCGCGCGAACTGTACGCCGATGAACACCTGGAGGCCGACGGCAGCAAGCTCTATCGCCTGCACGGCACGCTGTTCTTTGCCTCGACCACGCCGTTTCTCAATCAGTTCGATCCGGCCAACGATCCGGCGAAAGTCACTCTCGACTGCCGACACCTGAGCTTTGTCGATTACTCGGCGATTGCCGCGTTGAAAACCCTGCGTGAACGCTACGCCAAGGCTGGCAAGCATTTACAGGTGTTTCATCTGTCGGAACGCTGCAAGAAATTACTCAAGCGCGCCGGCGTCGATCACGACTGACGCCGCTGGTTTTGCGTCCTTGAGCCAGGTCTTGCCGAGAATCCGTGAGACCTGTTCGGCGGAGTAGGGCTTGGCGAGAAACTCGAAACCTTCGTAACCGCTGCGGGCCAGTTCTTCGCTGTAGCCGGAGGTCAGAATCACCGGCAGATCGGGGCGGCGCTGGCGCAGCTCCCTGGCCAACGCGACGCCGGTGATGCCCGGCATGACCACGTCGGAAAACACCGCATCGAACGCGCTGGCATCGCTGCCCGCCAACTGCAGGGCTTCTTCAGCGTTGGTTGCCCATGCGGTTTCATAGCCCAGATCCTGGAGGATCTGGTTGGCAAAACGACCGACATCGAGATTGTCCTCGACCACCAGTACCCGGCGTTTTTCGCAGGCCGGCTGCACCTCGCCATCGTCCTCGGTGTTGTCCTGTTCAGCCTCGTCCGCCGATACTTGCGGCAAATACAAGGTGAACTCGGTGCCTTGGCCAAGGACGCTGGAAACATCGACGTTGCCGCCCGATTGCTTGGCGAAGCCGAACACCTGCGACAGCCCGAGCCCCGTGCCTTTGCCGACCGCCTTGGTGGTAAAGAACGGCTCGAAAATGTGTTCGAGGGTGTGCGCGTCGATGCCGGCACCGGTATCGGCCAAGGCTATCGACACGAAATGGCTGCTGGACCCGGCGTGACCGCGAATCGGCGGCAGCGCTTTGTGGCACTCCAGGCGCAATTTCAGCTCACCTTGACCATTCATGGCGTCGCGGGCGTTAAGCGCAATGTTGATCAACGCGGTTTCAAACTGACTCAGATCGACACGGATGTAGCAGGGGTGATCCGGACGTTCGACGCACACATGAATCTGCGCGCCGGTGACCGATTCGAGCATCTCGCCGATGTTTGCCAAACGTTCGCCGGCGTCGACTACCTGCGGATTGAGCGGCTGACGGCGGGCGAAGGCGAGCAACTGGCTGGTCAGCTTGGAGGCGCGCTCGACGGTGTCGGAAACCGCGCGCATGTAGCGCTGACGGCGTTCTTCCGGCAGGTTGGGCTGGCGCAGAAAATCCACCGACGAACGAATGATCGTCAGCAGATTGTTGAAGTCGTGGGCGACGCCGCCGGTCAATTGGCCGATGGCTTCGAGCTTCTGCGACTGGCGCAACGCCGACTCGGCCTGGGCCAGGCGCAAGCTGCGCTCTTCGACCCGTTGCTCCAGCGTGGCGTTGAGCTCAGCCAGCGCCAGCAGGCCTTCGCGCACATTGGCATCGGCGCGCACCCGCTCGATGTGCGCCCAGCACCGTTCGGTCACTTCGCTCATCAATGCCTGCTCAAATTGCGACCAGACCCGCGGCACTTTGTCGTGGACGGCCATCAATGCGGTCAGACGGCCCTGCTTGATCAGTGGTACACAAATGGTCGCGGTAATACCGATGGCCTGAAAGGTCGCCGACTCTTCCGGTGGTAGCTCGCTGCGGTTGTCATGGATGACCAGCGGTTCCCCGGCGCGCAGCAGACGCACTGCCTTCTCACCGAAATCGCGCAGGCGGTAGTGGCCGACGATGCTTGGCGAACCCGGTGCCGCATAGTCGCCGCGAATGGTGAAGCCGTCCTCGTCGGCATCCATGTCGGCGTACGCGCAGTTGGACAATTGCAACTGCTCGACCATCAGCCGGGTGCTCGCCGCCAGGATTGCTTGCGCATCGGTGGCATTGGTCACCGCTTCGCCGATGGCATCGAGGACGGCCAGGCGTTGGTTGAGATAAACGGTCTGGGTGGTCTCGGTGACCGTGTCGAGCATGCCGACGACATTGCCGTGGGAGTCACGAATCGGGCTGTAACAGAAAGTGAAGAACGCCTGCTCCGGACCGTTGCCGCGTTCGATCTTCAGGGCAAAGTTTTCGATGTAGGTGGCTTGGCCGGCATAGGCCGCCTCGGCTATCGGGCTGATCTCATGCCAGGCTTCTTTCCAGATGTCGCTGAAAGGACGTCCCAGCGCATGCGGCTTGTCGCCGAGAATCGGCACGAAGGCGTCGTTATAAAGGGTGATCAGTTGCGGACCCCAGACGATCGCCTGAGGGAAATGCGACGCGAGACTGAGCGAGACAGTGGTCTTGAGTACATCGGGCCAGTTTTCCAACGGGCCGAGGGGCGAATTCGCCCAGTCGTGACGGCGGATCTGCCCGGCCATCTCGCCGTTGTCTTGCAACCAGTCTGTCATGGGGTTCGTATCTTTCCGGGCATTTGTCTGAGAACAAAGACCTGCGCGCAGGGTGTTTGGTTTCAGCGCACCAGACACTGTTTGCGCTGCGAATTATTCTGACCTACATCATGGCAGCAAAAAACAGCGCTGGCGAAAAGAGCATCTTTTCGCCAGCGGATTTTTCTTCAGTTCGTGAGCGACTGCTCAGGCCTCGACGGCCGGGAAATCAATCTCGGTCAACGCCGTGTTGTTCAGGTAGTTGGTCAATGTCTGCACGGCCACCAGGGCAATCACTTCGATAATCTTGCGGTCATCGATACCGGCAGCGCGAGCAGCGGCCAACTGTTCATCGCTCAAGTGGCCACGGGTTTCGGTCAGTTGGCGGGCGAGGGCGGCGTAGGCATTCAGTTCGCCTTGACGGGCCGCGACGATGTCCTGTGGCGAGAGCCCGGCCTTGCCGGCGAACATTGTGTGTGCGGACAGGCAGTAGTCGCAGCCGTTTACTTGCGAAGTGGCGAGGTAGACGGCTTCTTTTTCCTGGGCGCTGAGCGAGGTCTTGCCGAGGATCGCCGAAGCTTGCAGGTAAGTGTCGAATGCAACTGGCGCTTGGGCGAGGGTAGTGAAGACGTTGGGCAGGAAGCCGATTTTTTTCTTCACGCCTTCCAGTGCAGGACGGGTGGCATCGGTGGCGGTGTCGAGGCTGATAGCGGGGATGCGGCTCATGGTGATTCTCCGAAATTCCGCAGCGAAGTGCAGCGGCGATGGAGAGATCTTAGGGGCTGCCAATGGCGCTTTGGCGGCAAATCGTCGAGGATATGCGGCAGATCGTCCAGATATGCCTTCGGGAGTCAGCCATGGATCGCCTTTCCACATTACTCAGTCATTTCGGCGTGAACGCCGGCACCTTTCATAGCGGCGCGTTTTGCGGCGTGAGCGTTCACGAAGGCGAGCCGGTCGGGCACGTGCATGTTCTGCAAGCCGGGGCGTTGCTGCTCAAACCGGGCAACGAGCGGGAGATCCGTCTGGACGAACCGTCACTGATTTTCTTTCCCCGGCCGTTTACCCATCGGATGTTTGCCGACGAAGCCATGGCCAGTCAGATTGTCTGTGCCTCGCTGACCTTCGACGGTGGCTCGGGCAATGCCCTGGCCGCCGCGCTACCCGACTATCTGGTATTGAAGCTCACCGACATCCCGGAACTGCGCAGCACCCTTGACTGGCTGTTCAATGAAGCCTTTGAAGGGCATTGCGGGCGCGTGGCGGTGATGGATCGCCTGTTCGAATTGCTGGTGATTCTGTTGCTGCGCCATCTCATCGGCTTTCGAGATCAGCAACCGGGCATGATGGCCGGGCTGGCTGACCCGCGCTTGTCTCGCGCTTTGAACCTGATCCATGAGCAGCCGCACAAGCCTTGGAGTGTGGCCGATCTCGCGGCGGCGGCGAACCAGTCCCGCGCCGGTTTTGCCGAGCAGTTTCGCCGGGTGGTCGGGCAGACGCCGGCCGATTATCTGCTGAGCTGGCGCGTCAGTCTTGCGCAGAAACGCCTGCGCGAAGGCCGGCCGATTGCGTTGATTGCCGAAGAGGTCGGTTACGAAAGTCCGTCGGCGCTGGCCCGGGCGTTTCGGCGCAAGACCGGGCTGAGTCCTCGGCAATGGAAAGCCGGACACTGAACATTACCTGGCGAATTTCTTCGCTCCGGCCACGCAAAGAATCACCCCAAGCGTTACGCCGAGCATGCCGACGCTGACCTGCTCATGCAGCAACGTCGCCGCCAGCGCCAGACCGAAAAACGGCTGCAGCAACTGCAACTGCCCGACCGCCGCAATCCCGCCCTGGGCCAGGCCGCGATACCAGAACACGAAGCCGATCAGCATGCTGAACAGCGACACGTAGCCCAGGCACATCCACGCAGGCAAGCTGATGTTGCCGAACGAGGCGGGCGCCAGCCACAGGCTGAGCACTGCCATCAGCGGTAACGACAACACCAGCGCCCAGCAGATCACCTGCCAGCCGCCGAGGCTGCGTGACAGTTTCGCGCCTTCGGCGTAACCGAGGCCGCAGGCGAGAATCGCCGCGAGCATCAGCAAGTCCCCGGTCGGCGACGCGCTCAGGCCTTGGGACAGAGCGAAGCCCACCACCAATGCGCTGCCCAGCACCGAAAAGATCCAGAACACCGGCCGTGGCCGCTCACCGCCACGCAAGACACCAAACATTGCCGTGGCCAGCGGCAGCAATCCTACAAACACGATCGAATGCGCTGACGTTAAGTGCTGCAATGCCAGCGCGGTCAACAGCGGAAAACCCAACACCACGCCCAGCGCCACAATCACCAGCGACAGCCACTGATGGCGCGACGGTCGCGGTTGCTTGAACGACAGCAGAAGTCCGACCGCCAGTGCGCCGGCAATCGCTGCTCGCACCACGGTCAGAAACACCGGATCGAATTCCAGCACCGCCAAACGTGTGGCCGGCAGCGAACCGCTGAAAATCAGCACGCCGATAAAACCGTTGATCCAGCCGCTGGTTTTTTCCAGCGCCGGGTTGGCCGCAGTCGATGTTGTGTGCATGTCGGTCGCGCTCAAAGAGTGGCTTGTATCGCCGTGATCCTAGGGTGGACAATCAGCACAATCAAAAAATTGTCATGGATACAGCCGGCATGCCCCGATCCCGTTACAAGACCTTGGTTGACCGCTATGCAGCGGATATTCGTGGCGGACGACTGCCACCGGGCACGCGATTACCTACGCATCGGCAACTGGCGGCGCAGGAAGGACTGGCGCTGGTTACCGCTTCACGTGTTTATGCCGAGCTTGAGGCGATGGGCCTGGTCAGTGGCGAAGCCGGGCGCGGCACTTTTGTGCGGGAAACGTCGCTGGCGCCGGGGCAGGGCATCGATCAGAAAGACGTAGCGGTCGGCATGATCGACCTGAATTTCAACTATCCGTCGTTGCCCGGTCAGGCTGAGCTGTTGCGCACGGCGTTGCGGCAACTGGCGTTGTCCGGCGATCTCGAAGCGTTGCTGCGTTATCAACCCCACGCCGGACGTGCCCACGAACGCGCCTCGGTGGCGCGACATTTGTCGACACGCGGCGTGACCGTTGGAGCCGACCAAGTGCTGATCGTCAATGGCGCTCAGCAAGGTTTGGCGGTGACGCTGATGGCCCTGCTCAAACCCGGTGATGTGATCGCCGCCGATGCGCTGACGTATTCCGGGTTCAAGGTACTGGCCGACGCGTTGCATCTGGAAGTGCTGGCGATCCCGATGACGGAGCACGGCCCGGATTTGCCGGCACTGGACAGGCTCTGCCGCCAGCGTGCGGTGCGCGCCGTGTACAGCATGCCGACGCTGCACAATCCGCTGGGCTGGGTCATGCCACTGGAACAGCGCGAGCAATTGGTGGCGATTGCCCGGCGCTATGATCTGACACTTATCGAAGATGCGGCCTACGCGTTTCTGGTGGAAAATCCGCCGCGAACCTTGATCGATCTGGCACCGGAACGGACGTTTTACGTATCGGGCCTGTCGAAAAACATCGCCACCGGATTGCGGGTCGGCTTCATCGCGGCGCCGCTGCCTCAAGTGCCCGCACTGGAACGAATCATTCGCGCGACAACGTGGAACACGCCCGGGGTGATGACCGCCATTGCGTGCGGTTGGCTCGACGACGGCACCGTCACCGTGCTTGAGGAGCAGAAGCGTAGTGATGCCATGGCCCGGCAGACGTTGGCGGCCGAGGTGCTGAAAGGGCTGCGCTACATTGCTCATCCGGCCTCGTATTTTCTGTGGTTGCCGTTGCCCGAAGATGTGCGTGCCGATCAGATCGTGGTCGAGTTGATGCAGCAGCAGATTTCGGTCACCACCGCCGAGCCGTTTTCGCTGTCGGCCAATACGCCCCATGCGATTCGTCTGGCTCTCGGGTCGGTGGACATGCACGTGTTGCGTCAGGCGTTGATCACTGTCAGAACGATTGTCGGCGCTTATCTGTAAACTGCGTTCACGCCATGAAAAGCCAGGTTTGGACTGTTTAATGAAATTCACCACAGCACTGCATCTCGCCTTGATCTTCAGCACCAGCGCTCAGGCTGAGGGCGATCCTGAAGCCGGGGCGAAAATCTTTCCGCGTCTGTGCGGCGGTTGCCATCAGGTTGGCGAGTCGGCTCGTTCGGGGTTTGGTCCGCAGTTGAACGGCATCGTTGGCCGGGCTGCGGGGACTTCGGCAAATTATGTTTATTCCGCTGCGATGAAGAACTCGGGGATTACTTGGGATCGGGCGACGTTGAAGGCTTATCTCAAGGATCCGAAAGGGGTGGTGCCGGGGACGCGGATGATTTTCTGGGGGCTGAGTGATGAGGAGAAGTTGAATAATTTGTTGGCTTATCTGCAGAGGTTCAGTGCTGAGCCCTAGTCGGGCGATGGTTTCCTGGCTGATTGAGTACATATCCATTGCTGCGGTAACGGCTGCTTAGGGTTCCGCCCTTACGGCGGGTCACCTTTTTCAAACGCCAAAAAGGTAACCCAAAAGGCTTGCTCCTGCGTTCGGCCCTCGCAGGCTCGGGTCCCTTCGCTGCGGGATCGATCCGGGCGCTGCACCTCCTTCCGCTGTGTCTGGCTGCGCCAGACGGTCGCTGCGCTCCCACGCCCGGATCAATCCCTCCGCTCAGCCTTCCGACGTCGCCGGTGGATCAAGATCAAAAGCGGTACTCGAGCTTGCGCTCATTGTGGAGTGGGGCGGCTTCGCCGCGGGCAGCTGCGCTGCTTTGCTTTTTTGTGGGAGCGAGCCTGCTCGCGAAAGCGGTTCTCCAGCCGACCCATATTTCCGGTTTTACCCCATCCCTGTGGGAGCTGGCTTGCCAGCGATGGCAGCCTGTCTCTGGTTGATATACGCCGGTGTCAGTGAGCATGGAACGCCACCTGATTGCGCCCCGCAGCCTTGGCCTGGTACAGCTGCTGATCGGCGCGTTTGATCAGGGCCGTGTGGTTGTTGTCTGCCGGATCTGCCAGGCCAAGGCCAATACTCACCGTGACGTTGCCGACGCCCGGAAACTGCGCTTCGGCGACTGCCGTGCGAATCTTTTCGGCGACGACTTCCGGGGTGTCGGGTTGCGCGACTTCCGGCAGCAGTACGGCGAACTCTTCGCCGCCGTAGCGGGCGACGAAATCGGTGCTGCGTACGCTGTTCTGGATCAAGGTCGCCAGTTGTTGCAGGACCTCATCACCGACCGCGTGGCCGTGGCTGTCATTGATGCGTTTGAAGTGGTCGGCATCGATCAGCAGCAGGGCGAACGGGCGTCCGGTGCGTCGGGACAGCAGCGAGTATTCAGTGATTTTTTCGTCAAAACGGCGACGGTTGTAAACGCCGGTCAAGCCGTCGTGTGTGGCCAGACTCAGCAGTTCGGCGTTGGCCTCGGTGAGTGCGGCAGTGCGTTGCGCCACGGTGGCTTCCAGCGAGGCGTTGGCTTCTTGCAGCTCGCGTTCCTTGCCGAGCAGTGACTGCGTCATTGCGTCGATGGACTGGCCGAGCTGGGCGATTTCCAGTACCGGATGCTGCAGCTGAAACTGCGCGCCGGACTGGTTGTTCTGCACCTGTTTGGCCGAGTGCGCGAGTTGTTCGATCGGCCGGCTCAGGTACAGCGCCAGGTAATAAGCCACGAGACCGAAAACGATGGCGGCGAAAACGCCGAGTATCAACAGTTCATATTGCAGCGTTCGCGCCGGTTGCAGCGCGGTCTCCAGTGGCTGGCGAATGGCGATCGACCACGACAGCGCCGTGCCCGATGGCGTCGGCACAGTGACCATGCTGGTCAGGTAACCGTTGGCCGCCGTCCAGCCCGACAATACCGGATCGTTGGTCGCCAGCTGTTGGCCCATCAGCGCTTCGGGGTAGAGCACCTTGCCGTCGTGGTCGACGATCAGCGCCTGGATATCCGGCGCCGAGTTCTTGTGGGAAAACGCCGCCGACTCGACGATGCGCGTTACCCAACTCCAGTGTGCATGTGCGCCCAGCACGCCAATCACCTGTCCTTCGGCATTGTGGATTGGCGCGGCGAAATCGATGAAGCGCAGCGGCTCGCCATTGGGCAGGCCCGGCAACAACTTGGCCAGCAACACTGCTTCGTGGGGATCGCCGGTGTATTGCCGGCGCAAGCCGATCTGGAACCACGGGCGTTTCTGCACCGATTGACCGACCAGCAGATCATTGACCGCCTGGCGCACATTACCCTCGGCGTCGGTGACGCCCATCCACGCATATTCGGCGCGCGCCTGGGTGCGCAACTGCATCGACTTGAGGATGGCTGGGTTGTCCAGATCTCCGCGCTCCAGATGCGGTGCGCGACTGAGCAGGTAGACCTCCAGTTGCCGTTCGCGCAGTTGTTCGCCCAACAGCGTCGCCGCTGCACGCGCGGTGTTCAGCAAGGCGTTGCCGCTGGCCTGCTTCATTTGTTCGGTGGCGATATGACCGACATAAAAGCCGACGCTCAATAACGTCAGCAGGGACAAACCGCCGAACCACAGGGTGAGATGGCTACGCAGACTGGCTTTGAACATGGAGGCGGGTGTCTGTCTTTATTGAAGTGGCGCCATGGTATGCGACATCGCCGATGGGCGGCCAGCGAACGGGTTCATGTAAATATAAAGAAGATTGATGTTAATGAGCCATCATTTTGGTTAGAATGCGCGCCGCCCGAGAGACGGATCCCGGGCGTTTTCCCATGGAGTTTTACCGTGAAATACCTCAGCAAAGTAGTCGCCGCCGCACTGTTCGGTGTGGTTCTGGCAGGTTGCACCGGCGCCCCGATGAAAACCGCCCATTACGACAGCAACCAATACACCGTGGTTGGCCACAGCGAAGCATCGGCCACCGGCCTGCTGCTGTTTGGCATCATCCCTATCCGCCAGAACAGCCGATTTGTGCGCGCGCAAAACGCGGCCATCCAAGCCAAGGGCGGCGATGCAATGATCAACACGCAGGTTCAGGAAAACTGGTTCTGGGCCTGGGTCCTGACCGGTTACACCACCACCATCTCCGGTGATGTGGTCAAGCTGAAAACCGCGCAGTAAGCGACGGTTGAATGCAAAAAAGCCCGGCTGATCAGGCCGGGCTTTTTCATGGGTGTTGCGGTCATGCAGTAGATTCATGCAACGCGGCGCTCGATCAGACGATCAGAACCACCCTCGGCAACACGGCGTTCGAGCAGACGATCAGAGCCACCTTCAGCAACGCGGCGTTCGAGCAGACGATCAGAACCACCCTCGGCAACACGGCGTTCGATCAGACGATCAGAGCCACCCTCGGCAACACGGCGTTCGATCAGACGATCAGAGCCACCCTCGGCAACANTGCAACGCGGCGCTCGATCAGACGATCAGAACCACCCTCGGCAACACGGCGTTCGATCAGACGATCAGAGCCACCCTCGGCAACACGGCGTTCGATCAGACGATCAGAGCCACCCTCGGCAACACGGCGTTCGATCAGACGATCAGAGCCACCCTCGGCAACGCGGCGTTCGATCAGACGATCAGAGCCACCCTCGGCAACACGGCGTTCGATCAGACGATCCGAACCACCCTCAGCGACGCGGCGTTCGATCAGACGATCAGAGCCACCCTCAGCGACGCGGCTTTCGATCAACTTGTCCGAGCCGCCTTCAGCGACCAGGGTGTGAGCAGGTGTTGCTGCAAAAGCGTTAACTGCGAAAACCGAGAAAGCGATGCCGAGAAGGGTTTGGCGTTTCATGATCGTGTGCTCCAGGAAGTTGTTTGTTTGTCTGGAGCCGATGTTACGCCGCGCAGTTTTTATGAGAACTTCATTGACGTGATGGTGAACATCGACGCCGATGATGTTTGCCATGAGCGGCGATTCAGAGGGCTTTTGCCCGAATGCACAACTCGCCGCTGGCACGAATCAGCGCCATGTCATGCAGCGAATCAGCGGCCAGACCGTTGCGGACATTGGCCAGCCATGCCGGGCAATTCGGATCCTGGCGATAGGGCGCGAAGGCGGCGTACTGCTGCAACAAGCGCTTTTGCAGTTCATCCAGGCGCGGGCGGATCTGTTTGCCCAGATCCGGACGCGGTGTGTCCGGTGCAGCACCTGCCGCTTGCCATTGCGCGAGCAGGCCGTATTGCACCAGTTTGTTCGCTTCCATCTGTGCGGCGATCAGTTGCGCGACATCGTCTGCGTCGAGTTGATGTTCGGCGGCCAGAGTTCGGGAATTGGCGATGACCTGCGCCTCTCTCGGGCTGTCCTGGATCGGCTTGCCGCTGTCCCACTTGGTCAACGCAACCAGATCGCCGATGCTCAGGCGTTCATTCAAAGTGGCCAGTAGCGGTTTCAATGAAGCAGGCGCCGCTGCGGGTGCGGCCGCTTGAGCGTAGGCGGCCGACAGAGCGAGGAGGGAGCCAAGCAGAAAATTTGCAACGTTACGCATGAACCGAGCCTCAATATTACGTGTCGACAGAATCGCTGATTTACCACAGCCGCACACTGACACAAAGCGATGCCTGGCATTTACACAAATGCAAAACAGGCAATCAACGCCGATGGGAAATGTTGATTGCACGCTGCACGCAACTCACCGAAGCTATCGTCAATCAGGCCTGCCGCCGTCGAGATGGACCTCCATTCAATGCAAAGCGCCACCTTCGCCAAGCCGCTCTGGCAAACCTATCTGCTGTTTCTCGCGCCGATGGTCCTGTCGAACTTCCTGCAATCGATGTCCGGGACGGTCAACAGCATCTACATCGGCCAGATGCTCGGCACCCAGGCGCTGGCGGCGGTATCCGGCATGTTTCCCGTCGTGTTCTTTTTCATCGCCCTGGTCATCGGCCTTGGAGCTGGCGCGGGCGTGTTGATCGGTCAGGCGTGGGGCGCGCGCGAAACGCACATGGTCAAGGCGATTGCCGGAGCGACGTTGCTACTGGGTGTGTTGATCGGTTTGGTCGCGGCAGTGCTGGGCACGGTGTTTGCGCGACAGGCACTGACGGGGTTGGGCACGCCGGCGGATGTGCTCGACGACGCGGTGGACTATGCCCACGTCATGTTGTGGATTCTGCCATCGCTACTGGTATTCGTGCTGTTCACCCAATTGCTGCGTGGTGTCAGCGATACGCTGTCGCCACTACTCGCGCTGATCGTCTCCACCACCGTGGGGCTGGCGCTGACGCCGGCGTTGATTCGCGGCTGGCTGGGCTTGCCACCGTTGGGCATTCAGAGCGCGGCGTATGCCGGGCTGGCGGGGAATCTCTCAGCAATGGCGTGGCTGGCCTGGCGGCTGATCCGCAAGGGCCATCCGCTGGCGCCGGATCGAGAGTTCTTTGCCGCGCTGCGACTGGATCGGGCCATTCTCGGCAAGGTCCTGCGCATCGGCCTGCCCACCGGCGTACAGATGATCGTGCTGTCGTTATCGGAGCTGGTGATCCTGGCACTGGTCAACCAGCACGGCTCGCAAGCGACGGCGGCCTATGGCGCAGTAACGCAGATCGTCAACTATGTGCAGTTTCCGGCGCTGTCGATTGCGATCACCGCATCGATCCTCGGTGCCCAGGCGATCGGCGCCGGGCATTTGCAACGCATGGGGCCGATCCTGCGCACCGGGCTGTTGATCAACGTGTGCCTGACCGGTGGCCTGATTGTGCTGGGTTATCTGCTATCGCACTGGTTGCTGGGCCTGTTCCTGACCGAGGACTCGACCCGGGCGATGGCCGAGCATCTGCTGCACATCATGCTCTGGAGCCTGTTGGTGTTCGGCTTCCAGGCCATCATCGGCGGGATCATGCGCGCCAGCGGCACCGTCCTGGTGCCGGTGGTCATTTCGATTGTCTGCGTGGTCGGCGTGCAGTTGCCGGCGGCGTACTGGCTCGATGGGCAGTTCGGTTTGCAGGGTGTGTGGATGGCTTTGCCGGTTGCCTATCTGGGGATGCTGATACTGCAGACGCTCTATTACAAACTGGTCTGGAAACACCAGAAGATCGAGCGGTTGATTTAGGCACGGCGGACAAACATTTCTCTGTCCCCCGAGACGAAAGCATCGTAGCGTATGCGCCCACAACAATAAGGGAATGACGAGGGTTCAAGTGGGAGCTTTTCGACTGCTGTTGGCGGTGTTGGTCGCTGTATCTCATATGGGCAAAAAGTTCGCCGTACTGAATCCTGGTGTGATCGCCGTCATCTCGTTCCTGATCATCAGTGGATTCGTCATGGCTTCGCTCATCGAGCGAAACTACCGTGAGCCGAGGAAGATCGGTCTGTTCTATATCGACAGGGCTCTGAGGTTGTATCCGCAATTTCTGGTCTACTTCGTCGCCTCGTGTCTGGTTATTCATTTTCTGTTGCCCGGTACGCCCCAAGCGGCTGAGCTGACATGGAAGACCCTGTCCACCAGTTTGCTCATGCTACCGCTTGGCTATTACATGTTCGGCGTCGGCGGGACCGAGATCCTGCCACCGGGCTGGTCGCTGGGGCTGGAAATGAGTTTTTATCTGTTGATCCCATTTCTGCTGATTTTCAAGACGCAGGGTGTCGCCTTTGCTGTCTCGGTCGGGATTTTTTTGCTGGCTTGCCTTGGCTTTATCAATACCGACGTCTATGGATATCGTCTGCTGCCGGGTGTGTTGTTCATCTTCCTGTGCGGCTGCTATCTGTACCAACGCAATATCAGAGCAATGGTCGTTGTCACCGGCACAGCCGTTGCGGCGGGACTGATGTTTGTAGCGATCATGGTCGGATGGATTGAGCGTCATCCGTTCAATGCCGAAGTCACTCTCGGTATCGCGGTGGGCATTCCCTTGGTCTACCTGTTGACCAAACTCAAGTTCCACCGGATGGACGAGTTCCTGGGCAATATCAGTTATGGCGTGTTTCTTAACCACTTTGTGGTGATGTATCTACTGCGGGGTTTTTGGCCCGTCGCGTATGACGCCTACGTTGTCGGAGCGGTGCTGGCGTTGTCATTTTTCTGCAGTGGCCTGACGTATTACTGCGTCGAGCGACCGGCGCTGAAGTTGCGTCACCACCTGCGCGGCAGGGCGAAGGAAAGGCCGGTTCAACCGGGGAGCGCCGAGAAAATTGTATTCCCTGTGAGTGAGCGTGAACTGGCATAACGCTCGGCTGTTTGCTTAAGTCAACCAAGGCCCTCGACGACACACGCCGCCCGGAGAATTTCATGACGTCGCGATTGCTGCTGGTTGCCGCGTTTACATCCTTTGTCATGGCCGGTGCGCAGGCCGCTGAATATAACCGGGTCAACACCAGCGCCAGCCAGATCAGTTTCACCTACAACCAGATGGGCTCGCGAATGTACGGCACCTTCGGCAAGTTCGAGGCGGCTCTGGATTTAGATACCGAAAACCTTGCCAACGCCCGCACCACCTTGCATATCGACCTGAGCAGCATTGACGCCGGCAGCGAAGACGCCAATACCGAGCTGGTGAAACCCGCCTGGTTCGATACTGAAAAATTCCCGCTCGCGGTATTCGAGTCCCGCCGCTTCACCCAGGTGGCCGAGCATCGTTACCAGGTCGCCGGTCAGCTCACGCTCAAGGGCATCACTCGCGATGTCGAGGTGCCGGTGGAGCTGAAACCGGACAACGCCATTGGCATTTTCGACGGCGAGCTGGTGCTCAACCGTGAGGAGTTCGGCCTCGGCGCAGGGGAGTGGGCGGACAGCGTGGTGTCGAAGGACATCTACATCAAATTCAGGGTGGTGGCGCCACAACAGTGACGGTTCGATAGATTCGGCGCGGTATGATGTCGCGGTTCGTCGACGGCTCTGATCATCGGCAACGTTTTTTATCGCCGGAGTTTGCCCATGCCACGCATCACCCACTACACCTCCCCATGCCCGGAAAGCGTCAACAGCCAGATCCTGCAAATGGTCGTCGATTACCTGACCGACATCAGTGCTGTCGGCCTCGGCCCGAGCAATCTGCTGTACAACGTTTATCAGTACGCGGTGGGTTTCGAGGTGCATCTGTACCTCGAGGCGTTGAACGGCCAGAAGGGCACCGAGGTGGAATTGCTGGTGGCCACTGACGATGAGGATCCAGAGCAAGTCATCGGATTTCTCATCTGTCTGCCGGTGCAGGGCGATTGGGAGGCGTGCAGCGTCGCGTACATGGCGGTGCGTGAAGGCCATCGGCGCCAAGGTGTGGCGCGGGCGATGCTCGCGGACATGGTCGGGCGCTATCCGCATGCGGAACTGGCCTGCAGCATTGGCAAGGTGCCGTATTTCGAGGCGCTGGGTTTTGAAGTGATCGGCCAGCGCGAGACTCAGGTGCTGATGAGCACGCGGCATTACCGCAGCAACGGCTTGCGCGGGTTCATCGACACCACGCCGATCTACCGCTCGCTGGAAGTGCAGCAGATTCATACTTACTTGCTGCAGAAAAACGGCAAGCGCGCGATGCTCGATGCGGAAAAACAACGCGACCGCCATCTGGACCAGACCAGCCGCCACGTAGAAGAGTTTGTCCGTCAGCGCCTGACTCTGCACTGACCCGGCCAGTAAAAAGCCCTTGCTGCGCATTGCGCAGCAAGGGCTTTTTTGTGCCTGCAATTTCAACCGATCTTGACGTTCATGGTGATGCGCGCGGTGAAGACTTTTTTGCCCTCGGCATCGTGAATGTCGACGTTGACCACCTTGTCGCCATCGCTTTGCCAATCCACACCTTCGGCGCTGGCCACGGCGGTGACGTCGGTTTTCGCCTTGGCCAGGTATTCCACGGTCATGCCCTTTGGAATCCAGCGCGCGCCGGGCGGGATCGAGACGTCGGTCATCATTCCGCCGGCCAGTTCCGCCGCGTTGCACAGGGCGATCGCATGCACCGTGCCAAGGTGATTGGTAATTTCCTTGCGAAACGGCACTTGTACGGTGGCGGCGTTCGGGCGCAATTCGCTGATCAGCGGATTGATGGTGCTGAAGTACGGGGCGAACTGACAGGCCATTTTGCTGAATGCATCCGCGCCGACGCTGTTGAACATGCTGAGAGATTGACTCATGGAAGCCTCACTGGGTGGTTTGCAGAATTATGTTCCGTTACAGAATAATGTTCTGTAACGGAACGGTATTCTGTTCGCGGCAAATCTGTCAACCTAGGCGCGATTTGTTCACGGGCACGTGACGCCTTTATCAACCTCCGTTTTTGGACCCGAGCAGCATGGACACCGCCGATCTACTGGAACGCAGCTACCCCGGCCGCCGCGCCGAACTCAAACGCGATATCTTTCGCAAGGCCCTGAGCCTGTTCAATGAACAGGGGATCGAAGCCACCACCATCGAAATGATCCGTGCCGAGTGCGACACCAGCGTTGGCGCGATCTACCACCATTTCGGCAACAAGGAAGGGCTGGTCGCGGCGCTGTTTTTCACCGCGCTGGAGGATCAGGCGCGTCTGCGTGATGCGTATCTGGACGCGGCCAATACCACGGAGGAAGGAGTGCAGGCGCTGGTCTTCAGCTATGTCGACTGGGTCGAGCAGCAGCCGCAGTGGGCGCGTTTTCAGTACCACGCACGATTCGCAGTGACCAAAGGCCCGTTCAAGGAAGAGCTGGCCGAGCGCAACAAGACGCGCAACCTGCGCTTGGGCCAGTGGTTGGCCGAATCGGGTCGCGCCGCTGAGATTAAGGATTTGCCTGCGGAGTTGCTGCCATCGCTGATCATCGGCCAGGCGGACAGTTACTGCCGGGCCTGGCTGGCAGGGCGAGTTAAGGGCAGTCCGATGGCTTATCGCGAAGTGCTTGCGCAGGCGGCATGGCGGTCGATTCGCGCCGAAGGTCTCGCCGAGAACTGAAATACGCAGACAAAAAAAGAGCCTCCAAGCTCATTGATGGGGAGGAAGTAGAGCCCGTGAGGCTCAAGAGGCGTGTGAAGCAGAACTTGGGCTTGATTGGGAGTCAGCACACCCACGCCTACGCAGCGCCGGATCAATCCAGGCACCGCGTAGCTTCATCCTGGGAGCGTGCAATGGACGACTCAAGTACCGCCAGTCGTCCTTGCACAATGCCGGTTTATGCCGGGCGCGACCCCGGCCAACCGGATTTTTTCAGCGCTGCCAGAAGCGTCTGCGCATCCAGGCCCGGCACCGAATGGCCGTTGCCCTCGCTGCTGTCGCTGGCGAGCAGGGCATTGATGATCGCTTCTTCAACGGCTTCGGTCGCGGCCAGAAACAGCTCGCTGATGTGGTCGTTGTTGACCATGCGCAAGCCGTCGCAGGTGGCTGCGCGTTTAGCCTCATAAGCGGCGGGCGGGACGTGATCATTGCCGGTGGCGAAGGCAATGAAGATGTCGCCGCTGTGGTCTTCGTTACCGCCGCCGGTACGCGCCAGGCCCAGGCTGGCACGCTGTGCCAGGCGCGTGCATTGATGGGGCAGCAGCGGCGCATCAGTCGCCAGGCAAACGACGATCGAGCCCATGCCCGGGTGCGGCAGCGCTGCCCGCAGAAACGGTGAATCCTTCTGTTCCATATAGCGTCCGACCGGGTAACCATCGACGCGTAATTCACTGCGAATGCCGTGGTTGGCCTGCACGATCGCGCCAACGGTCCAGCCACCCTGGGCAGCACTCAAACGGCGCGATGCGGTGCCGATACCGCCCTTGAATTCATGGCAGATCATGCCGCTGCCACCACCCACCGCACCTTCGACTACCGGCCCATCCACGGCGCCGTTCAGTGCCTCGGCGACATGCTCGGGCTTAACGTGAAAGCCGTTGATGTCATTGAGCAGTCCATCGAAGGTTTCCAGCACCACCGGCATATTCCAGTAAAGCCGCCCATCATCCGGCTGTTGCTCACGGTCCAGCACAATCAGCGCATCCCGCACCACACCCAGGCTGTGGGTGTTGGTAAAGGCAATCGGACTGGTCAGCAGACCGGCCTCGCGAATCCATTCCAGGCCGGTCGCATCACCGTTGCCATTGAGTACATGCACGCCGGCAAAGCACGGTTGCTGGCAGGTCGAGCCGGGGCGCGGCTCGATCAGCGTGACGCCGGTGCAGATGTCACGGCCGCTGCTGCTGCGACCACGTACATTGCTGTGACCGACGCGCACCCCCGGCACATCGGTAATGGCGTTGAGCGGGCCGGGTTGCATCTGGCCAATCAGGATATCGAGATCACGGGCACGCGGATTCATAGATTCAGTCTCTTGATTCAAAAGGTCGGGCGGCTTACCGCTCGGATGAGGCAGGCAGATTTCTTGCGCGGGTTACTGGCCGTTCTTGACCTTGCTCCACACCCGTGTACGCACGCGTTCGGCGGCTTTGGGCAAGGGTTCGAGGGTGTAGAGGGTGGCCATGGCGGCAGGGGACGGGTAGACCGCCGGGTTGTCGCGAGTTGCTGCTGCCACCAGCTTTGTCGCGGCCCGATTGCCATTCGGGTACGACAAGTGATCACTGACCGGCGCGATCACCTCCGGTCGCAGCAGGTAATCGATAAACGCCAGGCCCTGGGCGCGATTGGGCGCGTCCTTGAGCAGTACCAGAGTGTCGAACCACACCGGCGCGCCTTCCTTTGGCAGGCTGTAGGCGATCTTTACGCCGTTATTGGCCTGCTCGGCGTTGGTCTTGGCTTCGAGCATCGCCCCGGACCAGCCAACCGCCACGCAGATATTGCCGTTGGACAGATCGCTGATGAACTTCGAAGAGTTGAAGTAGGCGATGTGCGGGCGCAGCCTGAGCAGCAGTGCTTCGGCTTTTTTGTAGTCCTCGGGATCGGTGCTATTGGGCGGCAAACCCAGGTAATGCAGGGCGACCGGCAGCATCTCCGACGGCGAATCGAGCATCGCCACGCCGCACTCGCTCAGTTTGGCAAGATTGGCTTCGTCGAACAGCAACTCCCAGGAATCCACCGGCGCTTTGTCACCCAACGCGGCGCGGACTTTTTCGACGTTGTAGCCGATGCCGTTGGTACCCCACAGGTAAGGCACGGCGTACTGATTGCCCGGATCGTTGACCGCGAGTTTCTTCAACAGCTCTGGGTCGAGGTTTTGCCAGCCTGGCAGTTGATCGCGAGGCAATGGAGCGAGGGCTCCGGCCTTGATCAGGGTCGGCAGGCTGAAGTTGCTCGCCACGACAACGTCGTAGCCGCTGCGGCTGGTCATCAGTTTGCCTTCGAGCACTTCGGCGCTGTCGAAGGTGTCGTACACCGGCCGGATGCCGCTGTCGCGCTGGAAATCGTGCAGCGTGTTCGGCCCGATGTAGTCGTACCAGTTGTAGACATGCACGCTCGGTACGTCTGCCGCCATGGCGACCGAGGAGAGACAAAAACAGGCCAGCAGGCCCGGGTTGATAGATCCACGGTGACGACGCATGATGCGGCACTCCTGGCCTGTCGCAGGCCGGTGAGGAACTGGAGTGGTCAGGCTAACGGGCCGGTCACACCAGCCCCATTCCCATCATGGGTTACTCGAAAGGGGTAGTGCGTGGACGCGTTGTTGCAGGAATTGCCGGTGCATCAGAGTCTGGCGCGGGTATTTTCCCACCTCGGGCAGGACGGTTTCTGGCGCGCGCTGGTCGACACCCTGCGCCTGCTGGTGCCGCTGGACAATGCCCTCGTCGCCCTGATGCAGCCCGGCCAGCCGCCGCGTTTGCTGATCGACTTCGACAGCAAGGGGGGCGTGGACGACCAGCAGGAGCTGGCCGGTTATACCGCCGGCATGTACCTGCTCGATCCGTTCTATCAAGCCGCCGTCAGCGGGATCAGCGACGGCCTGCACAGCCTGGCGTCCGTTGCGCCGGATCAGTTTCTGCACAGCGAGTATTACCAGAGCTACTTTCGTGCCGTGGTGGGCGAGGATGAATTGCAGTTTCTGATCAACGTCGAAGGCGCGGTACTCGGCTTGTCCCTGGGCCGCTCGACCGCGTTTGGCATGGCCGAGCAGGGCCGACTGTTGTGCATTCGTGACTGGGTATTGGCGGCGATGCATCGCCACATGCAGTTGCTGCCGCCGCAAGGGCCGGTGGCTGACGCGGTGGTAGGCGATCTGGCGACGCTGCTGGACCGTTTCGATGCCCGGCTGACCGCGCGCGAGATCGACACGGCGCGTCTGATCCTGCAGGGCTTTTCCAGCAAGGCGATGGCCCAGCAGATGGGGATTTCGCCGGAGACCGTGAAAGTGCATCGACGCAATCTCTATCACAAGCTCAACGTCACCGGGCATGGTGAGTTGTTTGCACTGGTGCTGCGGCCGACGGCTTTTTGATCAACGCAGAACTTGTGTGGGAGCGAGCCTGCTCGCGAAAGCGGTGTATCAGTCAACAAAATTGTTATCTGACACTGCGCTTTCGCGAGTAGGCTCGCTCCCACAGGTGAACTTACGCTGTGTTAGTGGCTGCGCTGGAAGACCAGGGCTTTCAGGCCGCTCTCTGGATCGATATCGGGAAACTCCGGCGGATTGTCCAGCCGATGATCGAAGCGCAGGCTCGGCGCTTCCTGGGTCACGCCATCAATCAGAAAGTCGGAACCGAACGACGGATCGTTCATGCACGCCAGCACTGTGCCTTGCTCAGTCAACAGTTCCGGCAAGCGGCGCAGCACCCGTTGATAGTCCTTGGTCAGCAAAAAGCTGCCTTTCTGAAACGACGGCGGGTCGATGATCACCAGATCGTACGGGCCGCTGTTGATCACCTTGCCCCAGGATTTGAACAGGTCGTGGCCGAGAAAGCTGACCTTGCTCAGGTCGTGGCCGTTCAAACGGTGATTGTCGCGACCTCGGCTCAGCGCGGCGCGGGACATGTCGAGGTTGACCACATGGCTGGCGCCGCCCTCGATTGCCGCCACGGAAAAGCCGCAGGTGTAGGCGAACAGGTTCAACACCCGCTTGCCCGCTGCCTGTTCGCGCACCCAGTTGCGTCCGTAACGCATATCGAGAAACAGTCCGGTGTTCTGCTTGCGTCCCAGGTCGACGCGGTACTGCAAGCCGCCCTCGACGATGGTCATTTCTTCGATTTCCTTACCGATCAGCCATTCGGCCGTGCTTTGCGGCAGGTAACGGTGCTGGATCAGCAGGGTATGTGCACCGGACTGCTGCCATTGGGGCGAGGCGGCGAGTTGCAGCAGCGAATCCCGCAGATCCTGCAGTTGCTCAGGCGCCGGTTCTTTGAACAGCGACACCAGCACCACGCCCTGCAACCAGTCCACGGTCAACTGCTCCAACCCCGGCCAGCAGCGCCCGCGCCCGTGAAACAAACGGCGGGTTTCGCTGGGCGCCGCCGCCAGTGCGGGCAGCAAATGAGCGTGGAGGGTAGCGAGGGCTTCAGGGTTCATGGATCAGGATCGGCCAGGCAAAGGGCCGGCATTTTAACCACAAATGAGGGGATTCGATGGGCGCTGCGCTTCGAAAAACAACACCTTGGCGAAATCCTCTGTATCAAAAATGAATTTCTACAGGGCGCGCTGCTCATACCAGATAAGCAGCGGATTCAAAACCGCTTATCAAAAATGTAATTCGGGGGAGTGCTGTTCATGTGCCCTACACCTACGTCGAGCGCGCACCTTCCTGGCGGGTTGATTCTGGTTGTCGAGGACGATCCGTTGATTCTGGAGTTTCTTTGCGAAATTCTTCAGGAGGAAGGGTTCAAGGTCGAACCGCAAACCAGCGCCGACGCCGCCTCACTGTATCTGGAAGAACACGCGGCGAACGTCGCGCTATTGCTGACCGACATCACCATGCCCGGCACGCTTAACGGCGCGGACCTGGCGAATCTGGTCGGCGATCGCTGGCCGGAAAAACCGGTGATGGTCATGTCCGGCTACGAGACGCCCGAGACCTCCGGGGTCAAGCATTCGGTGGCGTTCATCAAGAAGCCGTGGGCGATCGGTCAATTGCTCGACTGTGTGGAAAGTGCGTTCAAATCCAAGGCCCCGCAGTTGCACTGACAAGTGCTACATTGCCGGGCCAGGCTGCCCGGCCAACTGTCAGAGGATTTGTTCTTTTGTCTGCACAAGCATCGGTTTTTGATCGCGCATTCGGCGCGTTCCTGTTCGACATGGACGGCACCGTCCTCAATTCCATCGCCGCCGCCGAGCGCATCTGGTCAGCGTGGGCGGTGCGTCATGGTGTTGATGTCGAGACGTTTTTGCCGACCATCCATGGCGCACGTGCGATCGACACCATCACCCGGCTGAATCTGCCGGGGCTGGATGCTGAGGAACAAGCGGCGTTCATCACCGCAGCGGAAATCAATGACGTTGAAGGCATTGTCGAGATTCCTTCGGCGGCGGCATTTCTCAACGGTCTGCCGAAAGATCGCTGGGCAATGGTGACGTCGGCGCCTCGCGATCTGGCGTTGCGGCGGATGGCGGCGGCGGGTATCCCCGAGCCGGCGGTCATGATCACGGCGGAAGATGTAAAGGCTGGCAAGCCTGATCCTGCGGGGTATCTGCTGGCGGCGAAAAAGCTCGGTGTCGAGCCAGCGGATTGCCTCATTTTTGAAGACGCCACGGTTGGTATTCAGGCTGCGGAAGCGGCGGGCGCCGCGTTGATGATCATCACCACCACGCACCAGCATCCGATCGAAACGGCGCATGCGACGTTGGCCAGTTACGATGCGATCAGCGTCAGCGTCGGCGCCGATGGTCTGCTTCGTCTGACGGAAATCTGATCTGTTCCGAAATGCCCCTCACCCTAGCCCTCTCCCGGAAGGAGAGGGGACTGACCGGG
The DNA here is from genome assembly GCF_001425545.1 of Pseudomonas sp. Leaf434. Classification (NCBI taxonomy): domain Bacteria; kingdom Pseudomonadati; phylum Pseudomonadota; class Gammaproteobacteria; order Pseudomonadales; family Pseudomonadaceae; genus Pseudomonas; species Pseudomonas sp. Leaf434. The sequence continues at coordinate 235,251 of NZ_LMQZ01000009.1, forward strand.
GGATATTCAGGTAATACGCCGACGTGAAAGGTCTTCTCTGAATCCATAATCGCTATGGTCTTTCAGGTCGAGGGCAAACTCAGCACAACTCGATCGGTTCCCTCTCCCCCGGGAGAGGGCTAGGGTGAGGGGCTACGGTCTGCCAGACACAGGGGATCGTCGATCAAACAACATCCCCGTCACCGGTCGGCAGCTCAACCATGCCGGCAATATCGCAACTACGCTGATCCATGCTTGTGAAATCGTCGCCAAAGTCGAGCGCGGTGGAACTCCTTGCTAATGAGGTAAACGCATGAAGATCGATCTGAGTGGAAAACTGGCCATCGTCAGCGGCAGTACCGGCGGCATCGGTCTGGGCATCAGCCAGTCGCTGGCCGAAGCCAGGGCGACGGTGGTGGTCATCGGTCGCGACACGGCCAAGGTCGAGCAGGCACTGGCGAGCATTCGCCAAGCCGTGCCAAGCGCGCAGTTGCGTGGTCTGACCGCCGATCTGGGCACGGCCGAGGGCGCGGAAAAGCTGTTCGCCGCCGAACCGCGCGCGGACATTCTGGTGAACAACCTCGGCATCTTCAACGACGTCGATTTCTTCGAGACTCCCGACAGCGAGTGGACGCGCTTCTACGAGGTCAACGTGATTTCCGGCGTGCGCCTGGCGCGGCATTATGTGCCGGCGATGGTTGAGCAGGGTTGGGGCCGGGTGATCTTTCTGTCATCGGAATCCGGGGTGGCGACGCCGGCGGACATGCTCAATTACGGCGTGACCAAAAGCGCCAACCTGGCGGTGTCCCACGGCTTGGCCAAACGTCTGGCTGGTACCGGTGTTACGGTCAACGCGATCCTGCCGGGGCCGACTTTCACCGATGGCCTGCAGGACATGCTCAAGGACGCGGCCGCCGAGTCCGGGCGCAATCTGCGCGACGAAGCCGACGCCTTTGTGCGCAAGGCCCGTCCGACTTCGATCATTCAGCGCGTGGCGGATGTTTCGGAAGTGGCGCATCTGGTCACTTACATTGCTTCACCGCTGTCCTCGGCCACCACTGGCGCAGCGTTGCGCGTTGATGGCGGTGTGGTCGACAGCCTGACGATCTGAATTTTCCAAAAGAGAGGTTTTATGCCAACTGCATCCGCAACCATCGACATCCCGGCCGCGGCCGATCAGGTCTGGCAATTGATCGGCGGCTTCAACACGCTGCCGGACTGGCTGCCGTTGATCACCAACAGCGAACTGAGCGAAGGCGGGCGCGTACGCACCCTGCACACCGCTGACGGCGGCGTAGTGGTCGAACGTCTGCAGACTTTCGACAACGCTGCCCGAACGTACAGCTATTCGATCGAACAGGCACCGTTTCCGGCCAGCGATTACCTGGCGACGATCAAGGTTGAAGCCCAGGGGCAGGGCTCGCGTGTGACGTGGTCGGGGCGCTTCAATGCGCTCGGCGTGAGCGATGAAGAAGTGGTGGCGCTGTTCAACGGCATCTACCAGGGCGGGCTCGAAGCCTTGCGGGCGAATTATCCGACCTGAGACGCAGATCGTTCCCACGCTCTGCGTGGGAATGCAGCCCGGGACGCTCTGCGTCCCATTTCGAAAGCCGGAACGCGGAGCGTCCCTTGAGGCATTCCCACGCGGAGCGTGGGAACGATCGGCGCGAGACGTCAGGACTGGCTAATCAAACTCTGCCGACAATCCAGCACCAGTTTCGCCCCGCCCAGATCGCTGCTGCCGACTTCAAGACTGAAGCCGTGCAAGCTGACAATCGCCGCAACGATCGACAACCCCAGACCAAAACCACTCTGCGGCTGGCCACCCTCGGTGCGGTAAAAGCGCTGGAACACCGCCTCACGTTCCGCCTCGGGAATCCCCGGCCCTGAATCGTGCACCTCGATCCGCGTCTGCCCACCGGCATTGACCCCACGCAACATCACCGTGCCACCGGGCGGGGTGAATTTGATCGAGTTGCTCAGCAGGTTTGCCAGCGCTTCGAACAGCAGCGCGCGGTCGCCGTTGAGCGGCGGCAGCGTCTCCGGCATGTTCAACTGGAAACGCAGATCGCCTTCCTCGGCCAGCGGCAGATAGAACTCGTGCAACTCCTCCAGCAAACGCACCGGATCAAGTTCGACGAAACCTGAACGGCGCTGGCGATCCTCCAGCTCGGAAATCCGCAACAAACCGCGAAAGCGCGCCATCAGCGTATCCGCTTCAGCCAGTACCAAGTCCAGTTGCGCCGCTTCTTGCGAACCTTCGCCGGCCTGTTGCTGCATGCGATACAACTGCGCGCGCAGGCGGGTCAGCGGCGTGCGCAAATCGTGGGCGATGTTGTCGCAGACTCCTTTGACCTCGTTCATCAAGCGCTCGATGCGCTCAAGCATGGCGTTGACGATGGCGGCGAGCATGTCCAGTTCATCGCGGCGATTGGACAGCGGCAAGCGGTGCGTCAGGTCGCCGGCAACGATGGCCTGGGCGCTGTTCTGGATCGCGCGGATGCGCTGCAACGGTCGACGCCGCAGCAGATGCCAACCGGCGACCCCGGGAATAATCGTCAACGACACGCCCCAGAACAACGCGTGCAAAATGATCCGCGTCACCGCGAACAGCGAGCCATTGTCACGCAGCAGCACCAGCCAGCGCCCGTCACGGGTTTGCGTGGCTACGGCATCGCAGCTGTCGCTCGGCAGGGTCGGGTCATCGGAATCGGCGCACTCGGCGAGCATATGGATCTTGCCATCCAGCGGCAGTCCTTCGGGAATTTGCTGGAGTGCGCCGCCCAGGTAAACACCGTCAGCGCTGAACAGACCATAGGCGTCGATACCGCGAATATCGAAGGTCATGCTGGCCGCGAGCGCGTCTTCGAGTTGCTCGCCGCGAAAATGCGAGAACAGGTGCTGACGTTGCATCAACGAATGTTTGGCGAGCTTGTCGAGGTAGCCGGACACCTCGTAATACATGACCCCCATGAGGATCGCGCTCCACGCCACGAACAGCGAGCTGTACAGCGCCAGCAAGCGGCTGCTGGAGGAGCGCCAGCCGTCAGACGGGTTCGGCAATGACATAGCCCGAGCCCCGTACCGTGCGGATCAGCGGAACGTTGCCGGCCGCGTCGATCTTTTTGCGCAGCCGGCCGATATGCACGTCGATCAGGTTGGTGCCCGGGTCGAAGTGATAACCCCAGACCTCTTCGAAAATCATCATCCGCGAGAGAATCTGGCCGCTGTTGCGCATCAGAAACTCCAGCAGTTTGTATTCGGTGGGCAACAGCGTCAGCACCTGCTCGGCGCGACGGGCTTCGTGGCTGATCAGGTCGAGCTCGAGGTCGGCGACTTTCAGCGTGGTGGCCTGGGTGGCGACGCTGTTCTGCCGGCGCAGCAACACTTCGACCCGCGCGGCCATTTCATCGGTGGCGAACGGCTTGGTCAGGTAGTCATCGCCACCCGCGCGCAAGCCGCGCACGCGCTCATCGACGTCGGAGAGGGCGCTGATCATCAGAATCGGCGTCGCCACGCCCATGGTGCGCAGGGTGGTGACGATGGCCAGACCATCAAGCTCGGGCAGCATGCGGTCGAGGGTAATCAGGTCGTAGTTGCCGCTGACGGCGCGGTCGAGGCCTTCGCGGCCATTGTCGACCCAGTCGACGTCCAGCCCGTGGCTGCTCAGTTCGGCAACGATTTCCCGCGCGGTCACGGCGTCGTCTTCGATGGTCAAGATACGAGTCATAGGCAGGCCTGCTGATCGGTTCAAACGGAATGGCAGCATTTTGCCAAGATTTTGCCGTGGCGCTTTAAATTAACTTTCATCTTCGTCGCTCAGGCAAACCAGAACTGATCGAATCTGGTCCTCGTTCACCAATGCAGAAAACCCGCAGGTGTTAAGCGTTTATTGCAAATTGCACGGAGCAGGGAAGTTCAAACTTTCTAAATTGTTGAAAAGCATGGATTTATTTAGTTGCTGCAACTGGCACGGTCGCTGCAATTCCTCACCCGACGACTTGTAACACCATTTTTCATGCCTGGAGCACTACAACAATGAATAGATCCCCTGATGGCTATTATCCTGCCTTGGAAGAGTCGAGCAGCGTGTCAGGCGTGTCCTGGGGCGCGATCTTCGCCGGTGCTGCGGCTGCCGCCGCGCTGTCGATGATTCTGGTGCTGCTCGGGTTTGGCCTGGGCTTTTCGGCTGTATCACCGTGGGCCGGAGAAGGCGTCAGCGCCAAGGGCCTGGGCATTTCAACGATCGTCTGGCTGGCGGTGACGCAGATCATCGCTTCCGGCATGGGCGGCTACATTGCCGGCCGTCTGCGCGTTAAGTGGGCCAACATGCACGGTGACGAAGTCTACTTCCGCGACACCGCACATGGTTTCCTCGCCTGGTGCGTCGCTACTTTGGTGACCGCTGTGCTGGTGGTCGGTTCGGTCAGCAGCGTCGTCAGTGGCGGTGTGCAGGCGGGTGCCAACGTAGTCGGCGGTGCTGCCGGTGCGATGAGCCAGGCCGCCGGCTCTGCCGCAGCCAATACTGACAGCGATCAGTACGGCTACTTCGTCGACAGCCTGTTCCGCGATGATCGTCCTGCTGCCGTCAGCGATGACGCTGCACGCGGCACTGTGACCCGCATCTTCACGCAAAGCCTGGCCAACGGTCAGCTCAGCGCCGAAGACCGTACCTACCTCGCACAACTGGTATCGCAACGTACCAATCTGAGCCAGGCCGATGCTGAACGTCGTGTCGACGAAATTTACGCCAACACCCAGAAAGCCATCGCTGACGCCAAACTGAAAGCTCAGCAAGCGGCCGATACCGCCGCCAAAGTCGCGGCCTACACCTCGCTGTGGATGTTCGTCGCGCTGCTGGCCGGTGCGTTCTTCGCCAGCCTGGCAGCCACCTTCGGCGGTCGTCGTCGCGATGCAGTCGAGTACGTTGAAGTCGACACCTACACCACTACCACTCCGGTCCGTTAAAAAGGAGAGTCACCATGCGCTCATTACTGCTGTTCTTCCTCGGCGTACCGATCCCGATCATCATCCTGATCGCCCTGTTCGTACACTGATCCCTCTGAGGCAGGATGCCTCTGCCGCTTTCATCTTCGGGTGAAAGCGGCTTTTTGCTTTCTGCGGGGCCAGTTCGTTTTCTCCAACTAACCGTTTCCATCCCGCCATTTTCACTGGCCTGGATCAATATTTCGCCTGGCGATATCGCCTACCGTAAATGATCCAGGCCTTTGCTGAGGTATGAGCTACAGTGCTTGTCGCGCACCTTGTTGCGCTGACGAAGTATCCGCGTCGACGTTGAAAACACAGCAATAAAAAAGCGTCGACGAGGCGTAGTGCAGCAAGGAGCTGTCACAACCTCAACTGAATCTTCACGGACGAATACCGTAATGAACTGCCTAGAAAGAACCTTCGATATCCAGCCCTTGGTGCAGGCGGACATGACCGTGCACATCAATGGCCAAGCAGTCAGCGCCGCCATCGGTGAAACCGTTCTGAGCGTCATCCAGTCCCTCGGCGTGCGCCAGATCGCACGCAACGATCACGATCAAATCAGCGGCGCCTATTGCGGCATGGGCGTATGCCAGTGCTGTCTGGTGAAAATCAACGGTCGGCACAAGCGCCGCGCCTGCCAGACCGTAGTGCGCGACGGCATGCTGATTGAAACCCAAGTCAACCGCGTCGTCGGGCAGGAGGTCGTATGAGCCTGCAACCGTTGATTGTCGGCGGCGGGCCGGCGGGAATGGCGGCGGCCATCGAACTGGCGCGCCACGGCGTGCGCTGCACCTTGCTCGAAGAGGCTTCGCGCCTCGGCGGCGTGGTCTATCGCGGGCCGTTGCGTGATGGTGTGCAACTGGATTATCTCGGTCCGCGTTACTCGGAAGTACTGGACAAACTGCACGGTGAATTTCAGCAGCAGTCAGGGCTGATCGACGTGCGCCTCAACCATCGCGTGGTCGGCGCCGAAGGCACTCGCGCTCTGGTGGTGCTCGACGGTGATGAGCAACTGCACGAGATCGCTTATCCGCAACTGCTGTTAGCCGCTGGATGTCACGAACGCAGTGTGCCGTTCCCCGGCTGGACGTTGTCGGGAGTGATTCTGCTCGGTGGTCTTCAATTGCAGATCAAGAGTGGTGTGGTCAAGCCGCGGGGGCCGGTGATCATCGCCGGCACCGGGCCGTTGCTGCCGCTGGTTGCGACCCAGTTGCATGCCTCCGGCGTGCGTGTCGCTGGCGTCTACGAGGCGTGTGCGTTCGGCAAGATCGCCCGCGAGAGTCTGGCGCTGCTGAACAAACCGCAGCTGTTCCTCGACGGCTTGAGCATGCTCGCTTACCTCAAGCTGCACGGCATCCCCATGAACTATGGCTGGGGCGTGGTTGAAGCCCATGGCGACGGCGAGCTGAAAAGCGTCAGCGTCGCGCCGTATTCGTCGACGTGGGAGGCGGATCTGTCGCGGGTCGAGCGTTTCGAAGTGCAGACGCTGGCGGTGGGTTACGGTTTTATTCCGCGCACGCAATTGAGCCAGCAGATGGGCCTTGATCACGGCTTCAGCGCCGATGGCTACCTGCGTGCCAATGCCAATGTCTGGCAGCAAAGCAGCGTGGCGCATGTGCATCTGGCCGGCGACATGGGCGGGATCCGCGGCGGCGAAGCGGCGATGCTCGCCGGCAAGATCGCCGCCACTTCGATCCTGCTGCAACGCGGTGTGCTCGACACCGAGCTGGCCCGGGTGCGCCGCGATCGTTACGCGAGCAAGCTCAGAGCCATCGTGCGCTTTCGTGCGGCGGTGGATCGCTACACCGAGCGCGGTGTCGGGCAGATTGCTTTGCCTGCGGCCGACACAGTGATCTGCCGCTGCGAACATGCGACCCGCGCCGACATCGATCTGGCGCTGGAGCAGGGTGTGCAAGACATCGCCAGTCTGAAAATGCGCACCCGCGTGAGCATGGGCGATTGCCAGGGGCGGATGTGCGTCGGCTATTGCAGCGATCGCCTGCGCCAGGCCACCGGACGTCATGATGTCGGTTGGTTGCGCCCGCGCTTCCCGATTGATCCGGTGCCGTTTTCCGCGTTCCAGTCCCTCGGCAAGGAGGGCGCTTGCCATGAGTAAGTTCTACGACGTGGTCATTGCCGGTGGCGGAGTGATCGGCGCCTCCTGCGCCTACCAATTGTCCAAGCGCAAAAATCTGAAAGTTGCGCTGATCGACGCCAAGCGCCCCGGCAACGCGACCCGCGCTTCGGCTGGCGGTTTGTGGGCGATCGGCGAGTCGGTCGGCCTCGGCTGCGGGGTGATTTTCTTTCGCATGATGTCGGCCAACCGCAAGCGCGAAACCCAGGGCGCAGCGGTGGCGGTCGACGCCAGTACGCCGCATATCTTGCCGGCGTCGTTTTTCGATTTTGCCTTGCAGTCCAACGCGCTCTATCCGGCGTTGCACCGCGAGTTGAAAGACAATCACGGCATGGATTGCAAGTTCGAGAAGACCGGGCTGAAATTCGTGATCTATGACGATGAAGACCGGCTCTACGCCGAGCACATCGTCGGCTGCATTCCGCATCTGGCTGATCAAGTGCGCTGGCTCGATCAGGCGGCGTTGCGCGCGGCGGAGCCGAGCGTCAGCCATGAGGCGCGCGGGGCGCTGGAGTTTCTCTGCGACCATCAGGTCAGCCCGTTCCGCCTCGCTGATGCCTATATGGAAGGCGCGCGGCAGAACGGCGTCGATATCTTCGTCAACACCAACGTCACCGGCGTGCTGCATCACGGCACTCGCGTGACCGGCGTGCAGACGGCGGAGGCGGGGGTGTTCCACTGCAAGACGCTGATCAACGCCGCCGGTGCCTGGGCGGCGGATCTGAGTGAGTGGGCCACGGGGATTCGCATTCCGGTGAAACCGGTGAAAGGACAGATTCTGCTGACCGAACGCATGCCGAAAATCCTCAACGGCTGCCTGACCACCAGCGATTGCTACGTGGCGCAAAAGGACAACGGCGAAATCCTTATCGGCAGCACCACCGAAGACAAAGGCTTCGACGTCACCACCACCTACCCGGAAATCGCCGGGCTGGTGCAGGGCGCGGTGCGCTGTCTGCCGGAGCTGGCGGACGTCAACCTCAAGCGCACCTGGGCGGGATTGCGCCCGGGCTCGCCGGATGAGTTGCCGATCCTCGGCCCGATGCGTGGGGTCGAGGGTTATCTGAATGCTTGCGGGCACTTCCGCACCGGCATTCTGACCTCGGCGATTACCGGTGTGCTGCTGGATAAACTGGTGAATGACGAGCCCTTGCCGCTGGATATCACGCCGTTTCTGGCGGATCGGTTTGCGGTGGCAGCCGTCGAGCCAGCACCCGCGCTGGAACTGGTCTGACCCAATCCCCTGTGGGAGCGAGCCTGCTCGCGAATGCAATCTGTCAGTGAAGTATTGGGTGACTGATACGACGCTTTCGCGAGCAGGCTCGCTCCCACAGTTGGATCTGTGCAAGGCACGATCAGGATTTTCGGGCTTCTTCTTCGAGCTGATCCGATTCAAACAATTTGGCCAGTTCCGCCCGGGCTTCCTGGGCGGTCTGCAGGACTTTGGCGGCATCGTCGTAGACGGCGTGTTGCGCCTCCAGCACCTGTTCGTCGTGATGCTTGAAACGCTTGATCCGCGCATCGGCCTGGGCTTGGGTCAGACCGAGGCCGACCAGCGTGCGCCGGCTCATTTCCAGGCTCGAGTAATAGGTCTCACGAATCGCTTCCGCGCCGACATCCACCAGGCGATGCACGTGCTGACGGTTACGCGCGCGGGCGATGATTTTCATGTGCGGATACAGCTTGTGCACCACTTCGGCAGTCTTGATGTTGGTCTCCGGATCGTCCGTGGCGATGACGAAATATTCCGCCTCGCCGACCTTCGCCGCGTGAAGGATTTCCGGGCGCATCGGGTCGCCGTAGAACACCGGTACGCTGCCGAAGCTGCGTGACAGTTCGATGGTTTCCACCGAAGTGTCCAGCGCAACGAACTTGATGTTCTGCGCGCGCAGAATCCGCGCCACGATCTGGCCCATCCGGCCCATGCCGGCAATCACCACGCGCGGCGCTTCGGTGTCGATTTCGCGGAATTTCTCCGGCACTTCCACCGGCTGCACTTTCGGGCTGACCAGACGCGCGCAGATCAACAGCAACAACGGCGTCAGCGCCATCGACAGGGTGATGGTCAGCACCAGCAAATCGTACAGACGCGGCTCGAACAGGCCCTGATCGCGGCCGATCTTGAACACCACGAACGCAAACTCACCGCCGGCGGCAAGGACGATGCCGAGGCGGATTGCGCTGATCTTGTTCAATCCTCCTGCCAAGCGCCCAACCACGAACAGCAGCGGCAATTTCAGACCGATCAGCAACAAGGTCAGGCCCAATACGGTGATCGGCGCGCTCAACAACAGGCTGAGATTGGCGCCCATGCCGACGCTGATGAAAAACAGCCCGAGCAGCAGGCCCTTGAACGGTTCGATCTGCGCTTCCAGCTCATGCCGGTATTCCGAATCCGCCAGCAGCAGACCAGCGAGAAACGCACCCAGCGCCATCGACACACCGACCAGATCCATCAGCCACGCCGTGCCGATCACCACCAGCAACGCGGTGGCGGTGGACACTTCCGGCAGACCGGTTTTTGCCACCACGCGGAACACCGGACGCAGCAGATACCGTCCGCCGATCACCACCACGGCAATGCCGCCGAGCACCTGCAAGCTGTGACGAATATCGTCGGCGGTGCTGGTGTGATGATCGACACCGGCGAGCATCGGCACCAGGGCGATCAATGGAATCGCGGCGATGTCCTGGAACAGCAGAATCGCAAACGCGAGACGCCCGTGGGGGCTGGTCAGTTCCTTGCGTTCGGCGAGGCTTTGCAGGCCGAACGCCGTGGAGGAGAGCGCCAGACCGAGGCCCAGCACAATCGCGCTGTTCAGCGGCTGGCCGAACACCGCCAGTGCCAGCACGCCGATCACCGAAGCGGTCAACAGCACCTGCGCCAGACCGACGCCGAACACCGATTTGCGCATCACCCACAAGCGTCGCGGCGACAGCTCCAGGCCGATGATGAACAGCAGCAACACCACGCCCAGCTCGGAAATATGCGCAACGCTTTGCGGGTTGCCGATCAGGCCGAGCACCGACGGGCCGATGATCACCCCGGCAAACAGATAACCGAGCACCGCGCCCAGTTGCAGACGTTTGGCCAAAGGCACGGTGAGCACGGCCGCGAACAGAAACACGACGGCGGCTTGCAACAGATTGCCTTCATGGGGCATGGAACGACTCCTGACTACGGCTACGGCGGGGGTGACAAGGATAAGGGTTACGCGGTCTCCAGACCATTCGAGAACCAATGTGGGAGCGAGCCTGCTCGCGAATGCGCCGGGTCAGCCACCTATCCATTGACTGATGCCCCGCGTTCGCGAGCAGGCTCGCTCCCACAAGGGCAGCTTCCATCAGGTCTGTAATAATTTGCATCAACTGGTTACATTTATAACCCCTGCGCATCAATTTCCGGAAACGCCATGGCCATCAACTTCGACCTAAACGACCTGCAAGCCTTTCGCGCGGTGGTCGAGCAGGGCAGTTTTCGCAAGGCTGCCGACACCGTGCGCCTGTCGCAACCGGCGCTGAGTCGGCGCATCGAAAAGCTCGAAGATGCCCTCGGCGTGAAACTGTTCGAGCGCACCACGCGCAAGGTCAGCCTGACCCAGGCCGGGCGCGGCTTCATGCCCAGCGTCGAACGCTTGCTGGATGATCTCGACATTGCCTTGCTCGGCATCAGCGAAGTCGCCTCGACCCGTCTGGGCCATGTCACCGTCGCCTGCGTGCCCTCGGCGGCCTACTACTTCATGCCCCGCGTGGTCGCGCGCTATCACCAGCAGTTTCCGCGGATCAAGGTCAAAGTCCTCGATTCCAGCGCTCACGATGTGTTGAGTGCGGTGGTCAATGGCGAGGCGGATTTCGGTTTGAGTTTTCTCGGCACGCAGGATGCCAAAGTCGAGTTCGAACCGCTTGTGCAGGAGTGCTACGTTGTCGCCTGTCGTCGCGATCATCCGCTGGCCGGGCGCAGCAGCGTCAGTTGGGACGAGTTCTATCAGCAGGATTACATCGCGCTGGACAAGACCTCGGGTAATCGCTTTCTGCTCGATCAGGCCTTGGGCGGGGTGGTGCCGCAGCGTCAGAGCATCTGCGAGACGCGGCATGTGACGACGATGATCGGTCTGGTAGAGGCGGGTCTGGGCGTGGCAGCGGTGCCGTTGATGGCGATGCCCGGGCCGGATCATCCGATCCTGACGCGGGTGCCGCTGATTGAGCCGCAGGTGATGCGCAGTGTCGGCATCATCAAGCGCCGGGATCGCACGTTGACCCCGGCGGCACTGGAACTGGAGCGGCTGGTCGTGGAGATGCGCGTCCAGCCGCCAACGATCAACGCTTGACCGAATCCAGCCCGGTGGCCTGTACGTCAGCCTGAGCGGCCGGTGCCGCGAGGTAGGCGAGCAGGGCTTTGGCTTCTTGCGGATGCTCGGCCTTGACCGGAATGCCAGCGGCAAAACGTGTCACCGACTGCACCGATTCCGGAATCTTCGCGACGAAGCTTACGCCCGGCACGGGCAGCAATTCGCTGACCTGCTGGAAGCCCAACTGATAGTCGCCAGTGGCAACCACCGAGCCGACCGGGATCCTGGCAATCATCTTCGCTTTCGGTTTCAACTGATCTTCGATGCCGAGTTTCTTGAACAGCTGCTGCTCGATGTACACGCCGCTGGCGCTGTCGGAGTAGGCCACCGACTGCGCGTCGAGCAGGGTTTTCTTCAGGCCATCGACGCTGCTGATGTCCGGTTTCGCCGCGCCTTCACGCACTACCATGCCGATCCGCGAATCCGCCAGTTCAACGCGGGAGGCCGGGTCGACCTTGCCTTGTTTGATCAGCTCATCGAGGGCGTAACCGACCATGATCACCACGTCGGCGTGCTCACCGCGTGCCAGACGATTGGGAATCGCTTCCGGCGCCTTGCCCATCGACGGGCCGAGGCTGGTGGTGAGCGTGTTGCCCGTTGCGGCGGCGAATTTCGGCCCGAGGATCTTGTAGGCGGCAGTGAAACCACCGGAGGTCATCACGCTGAGTTCTTCGGCCTGGGCCGCGAAGTTGAATGCGAGACCGGCGAGCAGGGCGGTGACAGTAAAAAGTTTTTTCATGGCGAGTTTTCCTCAGGCCGCGACAGGTTGCAGACGACCACCGGCACGGCGGTACAAGTAAAGAGTGGCGCACAGAGCGCACAGGGCACCGATGCTCATCCAGTAGCCTGGCGCGGCTTTGTCGCCGGTGTACTGGATCAGAAAGGTCGACATCGCCGGGGTGAAACCGCCAAAGATCGCCGTGGCCAGGCTGTAAGCCAGGGAGAAACCGGCGACGCGCACTTCCACCGGCATGATTTCGGTCAGCGCCGGAATCATCGCGCCGTTGTACAAGCCGTAAATGAAGGACAACCACAGCAGCGACAGCAGCATGTTGGTGAAGCTCGGCGCCTGCACCAGGAACGACAGCGCCGGATAAGTCGTGGCCAGTGCCAGCACGGCCATGCCGATCAGCACTGGGCGACGGCCGATACGGTCGGACAACGCACCACCAATCGGCAGCCAGAAGAAGTTCGACACGCCCACCAGCAGCGTTACCAGCAACGCGTCGGATGTGCTCAGGTGCAGCACGGTCTTACCGAAGGTCGGTGCGTACACGGTGATCAGGTAGAACGCGGTGGTTGTCAGCGCGACCATCAACATTCCGCCGAGTACCACGCCCCAGTTCTGGCCGAGGGTGCGGAACACTTCGCGCATGCTTGGACGGTGTTTGCGTGCGGCGAACTCTTCGGTTTCCGCCAGGTTGCGGCGCAGGAAGAAGATGAACGGGACGATCATGCAGCCGACGAAAAACGGAATGCGCCAGCCCCAGGCTGCCACGGCTTGCGGCTCCATCCACTGGTTCAGACCGTAGCCCAGCGCTGCCGCGACGATGATCGCCACTTGCTGGCTGGCCGACTGCCAAGCGGTGAAAAAGCCTTTGCGGCCCGGCGTAGCGATTTCGGACAGATACACCGAGACACCGCCCAATTCCGCACCGGCCGAGAAGCCTTGCAGCAGCCGCCCGATCAGTACCAGTGCCGGGGCGAACAGGCCAATGGTTTCGTAGCCGGGCACCAGCACGATCAATATCGTGCCGCTGGCCATGATCGACAGGGTGACGATCAGACCTTTGCGCCGGCCGACGTCATCGATGTAGGCGCCGAGCACAATGGCGCCCAGCGGACGCATCAGGAAGCCTGCGCCGAACACCGCAAAAGTCATCATCAAGGAGGCGAACTCGCTGCTCGCCGGGAAGAACACCGCCGCGATCTGCGTGGCGTAGAAGCCGAACAGAAAGAAGTCGAACTGTTCGAGGAAGTTGCCCGAGGTCACCCGGAAGATGGCACCGGCTCGCGAGCCGTTGGTTGGGATTGAGGCTGTCATTGAAAAGTACTCCACCGCTTTTATGACGTGCGCTACGGAGAGGCGGCGCACGGTTTTTATTGAGGTGGATGGTGGCGCAGATGTAACAATCTGTTAATTGCATTGTTGGCATGGATTGATGCGTGGGGCGGATCAATGGTTTCGGTGTTTGGCGCATTTGTGGGAGCAAGCCTGCGTCGCGTCGGGCGATGATTTGTTCTGGCTGACCGGGTACATATCCGTTGCTGCGGTCATGGCCGCTTAGGGTTTCGCCCTTACGGCGACTCACTTTTTTTACAAACGCCTAAAAAAAGTAAGCAAAAAAACGCTTGCTCCTGCGTTCGGCCCTCGCAGGCTCGGGTTCTGCACCTCCTTCCGCTGTGTCTGGCTGCGCCAGACGGTCGCTGCGCTCCCACCCCCGGATCAATCCCTCCACTCAGCCTTCCGACGTCGCCGGTGGATCAAAAGCAGGATCAAAAGCACTCGAGCTTGCGCTCATTGTTGAGAGGGGCGGCTTCGCCGCGGGCAGCTGCGCTGCTTTGCTTTTCTGGTGGGGGCGAGCCTGATCGCGACGACGGCCTGCAGGTGAACCCGTTTCCATCGAATTCACGCGATCCAACTGTAGGAGCTGCCGAAGGCTGCGATCTTTTGATCTTGCTTTGCTTTGCTTGGTTTTTTAGGAGAGGACCGGAGCTCAGGTCAATAATTGCGCTGTAATACAAAACCCTGTGGGAGCTGGCTTGCCAGCGATGGTGGTCTGATGGACAAAGCCTTCTAACGGCCACCTCCGGCAAAAAACAAGGAATGTTTCCCGCGCCACGCAGTCGGAGTTCAGGTACTACTCATCTGAAAGAGGTTCACCGATGAACAGCAAAACCCTAATCGCCAGCCTGGCCCTCGTTGCCGGCATTGCCGGGATCACGCCCGTTGTTCAAGCGGCGCAAACCTCCAGCGAACCCGCCGTGCAATCGCCGACCAGCGATCGCCAACTGAAGGTCAACGACCGCGCACCGGAAATGTACCAGCGCGAAGACAAGGCGCTGAAGAACTGGAAAGCCAAAGGTCTGAAAGCACCGATCGAGCAGGCGCAGTGGGTGCAGATCAATGACAAGTACGTGATGGTGATGATCACCAATGGCACGATTGTCGAGATGCATCCCGTCGAGAAATAGCCTGAACATCGGGGGGAGCGTTTACAGAAGCTCCCCCTTGTCCCAAAGCTGCACCAGCTCCCCAGGCGCCCGATCCTCTGGCACCTTCAACACCATTTCCCCTGACGGGTAGCGCACCTCAATCTGGTAGAAGCGCTGATCCCCACGACCGGATTCGCTGCTGTCCAGTGGCAGGCAACCCTCAAGCACCGAGCATATTCTCGAACGCTGACTGATGTCGCATTGCGCGAATTCGATTTCCCGTGGGCGGCTCAGGCTGTGAATCGCTGCAACGCCACCCTGGCGAGATACACGCAAAACGGAATCTTTATCCAGCTCGGGTAGCGTTTTCATACGGTCTCCTCAGATTATTCGATACCGACCTGTGCCCA
The DNA here is from genome assembly GCF_001425545.1 of Pseudomonas sp. Leaf434. Lineage (NCBI taxonomy): Bacteria > Pseudomonadati > Pseudomonadota > Gammaproteobacteria > Pseudomonadales > Pseudomonadaceae > Pseudomonas > Pseudomonas sp. Leaf434. The sequence continues at coordinate 250,271 of NZ_LMQZ01000009.1, forward strand.
GGCTTGCTGCACCGTGTCGGCTGCTTCGGCGCCGAAGCGCTGGCCAGCATGGTCGATCGTCAGTTTCGCGAACGCGTCGAACGTTGCGTCCTGTTTCAAACGGTCATCACACAGCGTGTCGTACCAGATGCGTCCGGCCTTTTCCCAAGCGAAGCCGCCAAACGCTCGCGCTGCCAGGTAAAACGCGCGGTTGGGAATGCCGGAGTTGATGTGCACGCCGCCATTGTCTTCGCTGGTGATGACGAACTTGCGCATGTGATCCGGTTGCGGATCCTTGCCCAGCATCGGGTCGTCGTATGCCGTGCCGGGGTGCGACATCGAGCGCAGGCCCTTGCCTTGGATCTGTGGCATCAGCAGGTCGGCGCCGATCAGCCAGTCTGCCTGCTCGGCGGTTTGGCCGAGGATGTATTGCTTGATCAACACGCCGAATACATCCGAGAGCGACTCGTTCAGCGCGCCGGACTGGTTGGCATAAATCAGCCCGGCTTCGCTTTCGGTGACGCCGTGGGCCAGTTCATGGCCGATGACGTCGAGCGAGCGGGTGAAGCGCTGGAAGATCTCGCCATCGCCGTCACCGAAAACCATCTGCGCGCCATTCCAGAATGCGTTTTCGTAGGCTTGCCCGTAATGCACGCTGCCGATCAGCGCGAATCCCTGATTGTCGATCGAGTCGCGACCAAGCACCTTCCAAAAGAAATCATAGCTGGCGCCCAGCGCATCGTAAGCCTCGTCGACCGCCGGATCCCCCGACGCCGGCTGGCCCTCGAGGCGCACCGGCATGCCCGGCAAGAGCATTTTGTTCTGCGCATCATGCACACTGCGCCGCGCCAGGCCCGGCTTGCTCGCCTCCGGCAGAATCGCGCGCGCTGGCGGCTGCGAAGGGCGTCCGGGGTTGGGCAGCAGGCTGCGTACATGATTGAGCGTCTGCATCGCGGCGTTGCGCTGCGGCTCGGAACCGTGGGCAATGATGCGGTTGAGGATGTAGGGCGGGATGAAACTGCGCAGCAATCGAGAGTCGGTCATCTAAGCATCCTTGTCGTCATTCGATGTCGATACACATGTGAGCGGCTATGCGTGTTTTCGGTTCCATGGATTGCCATCGCCGTCGGATTCTGCGAAAAACGCCGCCTGCGAACATCTCGAGAGCCAACGACATGACAGACGAACTGCAAATCATCGACCTGCAACCGGGCGACGGCAAAGCCGCGGTGAAAGGCGCGCTGATCACCACCCAATACACCGGCTGGCTGGAAGACGGCACTGAATTCGATTCGTCCTGGAGCCGGGGCAAACCGTTTCAGTGCGTGATTGGCACTGGCCGGGTGATCAAAGGCTGGGATCAGGGCCTGATGGGCATGCAGGTCGGCGGCAAACGCAAATTGCTGGTACCGGCGCATCTGGGCTACGGCGAGCGGACCATGGGCAAGATCCCGCCGAATTCGAATCTGGTGTTTGAAATTGAGTTGCTGGAGGTTTTGACGCGGGAGGATTGAAGGGGAGGAATCATCCAGCGGAACTCCTGTGCAGCTGGATGATGTCGATGGTTAACTGCGAAGTTGAATGCTATTCAACTCCCTCGATTTCAAAACTCGGAATGCAGGGTGGACATTGCCACGCAAAGCCAGTGTCAGGCCCACTGCAACGGGCCTGACGGAAAGCAAATGTCCACCTCCAACCTTGCAGCAGCTGACAGGTTGACCAATGCATCGAGCGAGAATTTGTCGATTTTCCCGTTGAGTACATCATTGAGGCGCGGCTGCGAGATTCCCAATCTCTGTGCCGCGTCCTTTTGAGGGAGCTCCCACGCTCGAATGGTCTCGCAAAGCGAACGCATGAGCTTGGCTCGCAGACGCATGTTGGCAGCTTCCTGAGGCGTGTCCTCCAATGCATCCCATACACTGGAAAATCGTTGGAATGAGTCTTGATGTTCCTTCATGGCTTAACCTATTTCCTGATATCTGGCCCGGGCCAGTTCGATGTCTCTAATTTCCGTTTTACGTGTGGTTTTGTGCATGGCGTGAAGCACATAGATTGCTTCAGGTCGATTGACTACATAAAACACGCGAAACGCCCCTGAGTCCTCGGTGATCCTGATTTCGTTAACACCGCGTCCTACGGTTTTCATAGGGCGCCAATCGAGTGGGGCATCACCCTGTTGCAACAGGTCCAGCTGAAACCCCGCCGCTCTTCGGGCATCAACCGGGAACGCTTTGAGATCTTTCAACGCGCTTCCCACGAACACCACATCCTTGTGTTTCGGCATCGGCTTGTCCTGTGTCAAAAGGAAAAGCGTAATAGCTGAACGTAAGCGGCGACGGTGAGTTTTATTGCAAGAAATGCCAGTGCCCGTGTGATTTTCAGGTTATATCAGAATCAATATAAAGCAAGCCGCATTTTCCGTTTCACAATTTTCACCGTGAGCGTTTCTGCCGGCCTCGCCGTCAACGTCAGCGCTTAAAACGCTGCGGGATGGAGCGAAAGCTTGTTGCTTCGCCCAAACCGCTCCCTATAAACCGACGGCGGTACGCCCACCACGCTGCGGAACGCCACACGAAAACTCTCCACCGAGCGATAGCCGCAGCGCTGGGCAATTTGCTCAGTGTGTTGGTGGGTGCTCTCGAGCAGCTCCCGCGCTCGCGCCAGGCGTTCATGTTGCAGCCAGGCTTTCGGCGATTGCCCGCTGGCTTCGGTGAAACGCCGTAGAAAGGTACGCTCGCTCATCGCCGCTTCACTGGCCAGATCGCGGACTTCCAGCGGTTCGTGCAGGCGTTCGCGGGCCCATTGCATGACGCGCGACAGGTCGCTGCGGGGCGTCGGGCTGACCGGGGTGGGGATGAACTGGGCCTGGCCGCCGGTGCGTTGTGGCGACATGACCAGTCGCCGCGCGACGGCGTTGGCGACCTGCGTGCCGAAGTCACGTGTCACCAGATGCAGGCAGGCGTCGATGCCGGCGGCGCTGCCGGCGGAGGTGATCAGTTGACCGGCGTCGACGTAGAGCACGTCCGGATCGACCTCGATCGCCGGGAAGCGTTGCGCCAGTTCACCGGTGTAGCGCCAGTGTGTGGTGGCGCGGTGGCCGTCGAGCAGGCCGCTGGCGGCGAGGACGAACACGCCCGAGCAGATCGACAGCAACCGCGCGCCTCGGTCATGGGCCTGACGCAACGCGTCGATCAGCGCAGGCGGTACCGGGGCGTTGCGGTCGCGCCAGCCCGGAATGACGATGGTGCGCGCTGCGGCGAGCAATTCCAGGCCGCCATCGGCCAGCACCTGAATGCCACCCATGGCGCGCATCGGGCCTGGATCGACTGCGGCAATCGCATGCTCGTACCAAGGGAAATCGAACTCTGGTCGGGCCAGGCCGAAGATCTCCACGGCAATGCCGAACTCGAATGTGCAGAGGCCATCGTAGGCCAGAATGGCAACCAGATTGGGCTGAGTGAGCATTTGGCGGAAAACTCCCGGTCGGTGTCTTGCGCGCCACTGTAGCGGCAAGTGCCGTCTCGATAAAGTCTGTTCATCCCCCTCAGACAAAAGGAGCAACACAGCATGACCAGCCTGGTTCGCGAAATTCCCGCCGCCCCTTCGGCGATTGCCCTGATGCATTTCAGCAATCGTCTGACCTTCGAAACCGATTGTTCCGACGTGTTCAGTAGCCAAGAGGCCGGGGAGGTCGATTTTGTTCTGGTGGATGTGCGCGGCCCATTAGCGTTCGAGCGCGGCCATGTGCCCGGCGCGACCAATATCCCGACCCGCTTGCTCACGGCGGAGCGCTTGGCCGATTACCCGAAAAGCACGTTGTTCGTGGTCTATTGCGCCGGGCCGCATTGCAATGGGGCGAACAAGGCTGCGGTGAAGCTCGCGGCGTTGGGTTATCCGGTGAAAGAGATGATCGGCGGCGTCACCGGATGGCTCGATGAAGGTTTCGAACTGAGCGCGGCGTCAGTCGCCAATACACCTGTCGCCTGCGAATGCTGACGTTTCTGTAGGAGCTGCCGGAGGCAGCGATCTTTTGATCTTGATCTCAAAAAAACAAGATCAAAAGATCGCAGCCTCCGGCAGCTCTACGGGGGATCGGCGTTTCTTGCTCTGAAAACAGTCTTGTCCTACATCCTTCGCACCAACACGGCGCACGCGTTTACACTCGTCAAAGTGATCGCCGATGTTCTGTAAGTATTTGTCGCTTAAAAACAATTGCCTCCGTGCGCGCCGCCATAGACTGCCGGCCACTTCGGTTTTTGCCGTTAGAACGCCATGACCGAACGCTGACTCGAAAGCTGCCAATAAAAGCCTCCGCACGGGAGTAATAAATGAAAAAGCTAGTGATGTTCGGTGCCCTGGCACTGTCGATGTTGTCCCTGACCGCTGTGGCCAAAGACGACAAGCCGATCCGCATCGGTATCGAAGCCGGGTACCCGCCATTCTCGATGAAAACCCCTGACGGCAAACTCACTGGTTTTGACGTGGACATCGGTGACGCACTGTGCACGCAGATGAAAGTCAAATGCACGTGGGTCGAGCAAGAGTTCGATGGCCTGATCCCGGCACTCAAAGTGAAAAAAATCGACGCGATCCTGTCGTCGATGACCATCACTGACGATCGCAAGAAGAACGTCGACTTCACCATCAAGTACTACCACACCCCGGCACGCTTCGTGATGAAGGAAGGCTCCGGCGTCAAAGACCCGCTGACCGAACTCAAGGGCAAGAAAGTCGGCGTGCTGCGCGCCAGTACTCATGACCGCTACGCGACCGAAGTGCTGGTTCCGGCCGGGATCGAACTGGTGCGCTACGGCTCGCAGCAGGAAGCCAACCTCGACATGGTGTCCGGGCGTATCGACGCGATGCTCGCTGACTCGGTCAACCTCAGCGACGGTTTCCTGAAAACCGACGCCGGCAAAGGCTTCGAATTCGTCGGCCCGACCTACGAAGACGCCAAGTACTTCGGCGGCGGCGCTGGCATTGCCGTGCGCAAGGGCGATACCGCACTGGCTGAGCAATTCAACAAAGCCATCACCGAAATCCGCGCCAATGGCGAGTACAAGAAAGTCCAGGACAAGTACTTCGACTTTGACGTGTACGGCCATTAATACGCCGTGAAAAAAAGTGGCCCCGTTTGCGCGGTGGCCACTTTTTTTATGCTTTTTTATTGATGGAAATTCTCTGTGGGAGCGAGCCTGCTCGCGAATGCGGTCTGACATTCGACATCGTCATCGTCTGACCTGACGCATTCGCGAGCAGGCTCGCTCCCACAGGGTTTTACGTAACCCAGCTATTCAGGAGTTTTTCATGCAACGCATCGACCACGTTCTGCCCTGGAGCCATTTGGGCAGCGAGCGCTCTCTCAGCGTGTTCCGCTACGGCGCCGGCAGCCGCAAGGTGTATATCCAGGCCAGCCTGCACGCCGATGAATTGCCGGGCATGCGCACCGCATGGGAACTCAAGCTGCGCTTGAATGAACTGGAACAGCAGGGCCGTTTGCAGGGCGTTATCGAGCTGGTGCCGGTGGCCAATCCGATCGGCCTGGATCAGCATCTGCAAGGCAATCACATGGGCCGCTTCGAATTGGGCAGCGGCAAGAATTTCAACCGCGCATTCGTCGAGCTTAGCGCCCCGGTGGCGGCGCTGGTTGGCGAGCGTCTGGGCGCGGATGCCGAGGCCAACGTCGCGCTGATTCGCCAGGCCATGGCTCAAGTCTTCGAAGAATTGCCGGCGCCGGCCTCGCAACTGGAGGCCTTGCACCGCTTGTTGCTGCGCCACGCGTGCGACGCCGACATCACCCTCGATCTGCATTGCGACTTCGACGCTGCGATTCACCTCTATGCGCTGCCGCAACACTGGCCGCAGTGGCAATCGCTGGCGGCGCGGCTGAAGGCGGGCGTGGCATTGCTCTGCGAAGACTCCGGTGGCAGCTCGTTCGATGAGTCCTGCTCGACGCCATGGTTGCGTCTGGCCAAAGCATTCCCGAACGCGTCGATTCCGGCGGCGAATCTGGCGACAACGCTGGAGCTGGGCAGCATGGGCGACACCCGCGTCGATCAGGCTCAGGCCAATTGCGAAGCGATTCTGGGCTTTCTCGCCGAGCAGGGTTTCATCAGCGGCGAATGGCCGGCGGCGCCGAGCGAATGTTGTGAAGGTCTGCCGTTCGAAGGCACTGAATACCTGTTCGCCCCGCACCATGGCGTGGTCAGTTTCTTGCGCAATGCCGGCGAGTGGGTAGAGCAGGGCGATGCGCTGTTCGAGGTTGTTGACCCGTTGCAGGATCGCGTGACCACCGTGCGCGCCGGCACCAGCGGGGTGCTGTTTGCGATTGATCGCGGGCGTTATACCGAGCCGGGGATCTGGCAGGCGAAAGTGGCGGGGCGGGTGCCGTTTCGTACCGGCAAGCTGACCAACGACTGATAGGTTGCGGTGAAGGTGCGGGCCTCTTCGCGAGCAGGCTCGCTCCCACAGACGAACGCATTTCAACGGTGGGAGCGAGCCTGCTCGCGAAAGGGCCATCAGCCACTCCACAAAATTTGGATCCTCAGCCGAGAATGTTAGGCTCCCCCGCGAACCCGACACTCTGTGAAGGAACGCTGCAATGCTCAAATTGTTCGCCCTGCTGACCCTGCTCGCATCCACCGCCGTCCACGCGCAAACCACCCTGCAATCCGACTTGCCGCTCAAATACCTCGAACAGGTCCACGCCGACTCTGAACCACGTCCGCTGGTGATTTTCCTGCACGGTTACGGCAGTAACGAGGCCGATCTGATCGGCATGAAATTTCAGCTGCCGGCGCAGTACAACTACCTTTCCGTGCGCGCGCCGATGACGTTGGGTGAAGGACGTTTCCAGTGGTTTCGCAAGAAAGGTGAAGGCGCCTACAACGGCGAGACCGATGATCTGAAGGTCAGCGGCCAGAAGCTGCGCGACTTTATCGCCCAGGCGGCGAAGAAATATCACGCCGCGCCGGACAAGGTGTACCTGATCGGCTTCAGCCAGGGCGCGATGATGAGCTACGAAGTGGGCCTGCGCGCGCCAGCGGTCGTGGGCGGGTTTGCCGCGTTGAGCGGGCGCTTGTTGCCGGTGCTCAAAGCCGAACTCAAGCCTGGGCAAGCGCCGCTGCCGCTGAGCATTTTTATCGGCCACGGCACCGCTGATGATCCGGTGCCTTACCGTCACGGCACCGAGGCCAACGCGCTATTGCAGAAACTCGATTACAAGCCCGAGTTTCACGCTTATCCGGGCGTCGGCCACAGCATCAGTGCGGCCGAATTGCGCGATCTGAATGGCTGGTTGCAGCGGCTCAATCCTTGACGATGGCTTTGATCAAGGCATCGTGAGCTTTCTTGTCGCTGGCGCGGGAAATCACCTGCACCAGCGCCATCTTCGTCCCCGAGCCGGCCAGCAGCGTGGTGTTCAGGGTTTGGCCACCGCCCTGAGTGGCGGTGCTGTCAACCTGACGCAGCCCCAGGCCGGTGCCTTTCTGGGTCAGGCTTTTCTCGCTGAGCTTGTTGAAGTCCGGCAGGGCCTTGCGCTGATCGTCGATGAAACTCGACACGCTGCCGTCGAGAAACTCACCGTCGTTGTCCTTGACGTTCTGCCCTGCGGGGATCTGGTTTTCGGCGGCGATGACCACGGTCTTGGTGGCCTGGTTGGTGTACATCGTGCCCTTGGCCCCGCTCGGGCTGGCGGGCAGCGGGTCGGCGACAAAGCCTTTGGGCAGGACAAAGGCAAACTTGCCGTCGAGCAGCGAGACCTTCTCGGTTTTGACTTTTTCCTTGGCGGCGTGCGCGTTGATCGCGGCGAAACCAGCGATGGCCGCCAGCATCAGGACGACGGCTTTTTTGCTCAACAATGACATCTGAAATCTCCGGGAAATGGTCGCGCGAGGCGGGCGATCATCCCACGGAGCGTGCCGGGCGTTCCAGCGCGATTCGTCCGGGCGGTTATTGCGCTTGCGCCTTGGCCACTGGCCGCGCCAGCAGACGCCGGGTCACCCCGAGCATCGCCACCGACACTGCCACTCCCACGGCGAAGCCGCTGAGGCCCATGGTCGGCAGCGTCAAGGCCGACACCAGGCAGAACGCCGAGAACGAATACATGCCGGTTGCCGTTGCGCGCAATAACGCAGCGGTAAACGCCGGGCCGCGGGTTTGTTGCGAGAACACCGCCATGACGCTGCCGAGCACCGGGAACACCGCGAGCAGGCCGCTCCAGCGTTCGCCGACGGTGCTGGCGAGCATCGTCACCACCAGCGTCAGCGCCGCACCGGCGATCATCCGCCAGATCAGTTTGTCCGACTTCGGTGCTGGCCCGTTCAACACCGGCTGCACCTCGGGGAACAGATAAGGCGAAGCGAGCAGTGCCACCGCTGCCGCAATCACCGAGAACGGCAAGGACGCCGGGATCACCGACAAGACCGCCGCCAGCGCGGCCCACACCGCCAGTGAAATGGTCAACGCCCACGGCCAGTTCGCCCGCTGCGCCACCTGCGCATAGGTGATGCAGAAAGCGATCATCGCGAACATTGCCGACAGCGCCGCGACCGCTGATTGCGCGGCAAACTGCGGCCCTTGTTCGATCGCCAGAAAAAACAGAATCGGCCCGACCACCACCGGCAATCCCGACAGCCACCCGGCCACGCTCGGCCCCCAGCGTTTGCCCGCCAGGGAAATCAGCAGGAGAAAACCGGGAATCAGCAGCAATTTCAGGATCAGCACGCGGGTGTCTCCATCGGGTCAGGATGAGCCACGTTAGCACTGCCGATTGAAGATTGCTGCCTATGTTCGCAATTTTTGTATACAAAAATTCAGGCGCGAATCCGGCTATGCTTTGATCATCAGAATGCAGCGGAGACGATACGGCGATGAACAGAACACCCAAGCTCGTTCGTGGCTGTTGTGGCATCGGTTTATGGGCGCTGTTGCTCACACCGACATGGGCCAATTGGCAGGACGCAGTCCCGGGCGCGCAAATTATCGGCAGCGGCGATTTCAGCGTGTTCGGCTTCGACGTTTACAGCGCGCGCTTGTGGAGTGCCGCGTGGCCTCTGGCGGATGGCCAGCCGTTTGCTCTGGAGCTGATCTACCGGCGCAACATCTCGCGAGACGATCTGGTCAGCACCAGCGTCGATGAGATCAAACGCCTTGCCGGTCCCCGGGTCACTTCAGCGCAATTGGCCGGCTGGCAGACGCAGATGCAGCAATCGTTTGTCGACGTTCAGGCCGGCACGCGGATTACCGGCGTGTATCTGCCGGGGCAGGGCGCGCGGTTTTTTGTCGGCCAGAAGCTCCAGCATGAGATTGAGGATCCACAGTTTGCCAAGGCGTTTTTCGATATCTGGCTGGATCCGCGAACACGCAGTCCCGAGTTGCGCGAGCAGTTGCTGGGCGTGAACCCATAGGTTCAGTGATCTTTGCGCTTCAAGGCATCAGGCGAAACGACTAAGCTGCCGGGCTCCCGTTTTTGTTTCTGGATGTGTGCGTGAAATTCAGTCTGCCCAAAATCGCCACCGCGCCGTTTTGCCCGCCGGAAGTGGCCGGCAGTGTCGCGGTTGATCCGACTGCCTCGTTCTTCAAACGTGTGCTGCGTTTCGCCGGTCCCGGTTTGCTGGTGTCGATCGGCTACATGGACCCGGGCAACTGGGCGACCGCGATCGAGGCCGGTTCGCGTTTTGGCTACAGTCTCTTATTCGTCGTGTTGCTGGCGAGTCTGGCCGGCATGGTCGTGCAATGTCTGTGCTCGCGGTTGGGCATCGCCACCGGGCGCGATCTGGCGCAGCTGTCCCGCGAGCGCTACAGCACGCCGACCGCGCGCGTGCAATGGATACTGGCGGAGATCTCGATCATCGCCACCGACCTCGCCGAAGTGCTTGGCTGCGCTCTCGCGTTTCACTTGCTGCTCGGTTGCTCGCTGACCTTCGGCATCGCCCTGACGGCGTTCGACACGTTGCTGGTGCTGGCCCTGCAAAACCGGGGCTTCCGCCGTCTCGAAGCGATCATGCTGGTGCTGGTCGCGACCATCGGTGTGTGTTTCTTCGTCGAGTTGTTGTTGATCAAACCGTACTGGCCAGACGTGGCGCTGGGCTTCAAACCTTCGCTGGCGGCCATCGGCGATGCCGCGCCGCTGTATCTGGCCATTGGCATCCTCGGCGCCACAGTAATGCCGCATAACCTTTACCTGCACACCTCGATCGTGCAGACGCGGATGATCGGCAAGGACCTGGCGAGCAAGCAGGACGCGGTGAAACTGGCGCGTATCGACACCATTGGTTCGCTGGCCCTGGCGCTGCTGGTCAACGCTGCGATCCTGATTCTCGCGGCGGCGGCGTTTCACCAGTCCGGACACACCGATGTGGTCGACATTCAGGACGCGTATCACCTGCTCGACCCGCTGGTTGGCGGTGCGCTGGCCAGTGTGCTGTTCGGCGTGGCGCTGCTCGCGTCGGGGCAAAGTTCGACCTTCACCGGGACCATCGCCGGGCAGGTCATCATGGAGGGCTATCTGAACCTGCGCATCCCGTGCTGGCAGCGGCGTTTGATCACCCGCGGGCTGGCGCTGATTCCGGCGTTCATCGGCGTCTGGCTCATGGGCGATAACGCGATCGGCAAGTTGCTGGTGTTGAGCCAGGTGGTGCTCAGCCTGCAACTGCCGTTTGCCTTGTACCCGCTGATTCGCATGACCAACGACCGGCAGTTGATGGGGCCGTTCGTCAACCGCTGGCCCACGCGGGTGCTGGCTTGGGGGCTGTTTGTGTTGATCAGCGGGGCGAACAGTTGGTTGATATTGCAGTGGGCGGTTTGATCGCTGAGTTGCGGTGACTGGCAGGGCCTCTTCGCGAGCAGGCTCGCTCCCACAGGTTTTCGCGGGCCGCCACAATTCAGCTGGCCAGCCGACGAGGGGTCATCCATCAACTTGTTTCGCGGCGGGCGAGCCTATACTGTATATGCACACAGTAAAGAGTCCGTGCCATGCAAATCATCGACAAGCTCAGCATCCTCGCCGACGCCGCCAAGTACGACGCCTCCTGCGCCAGCAGTGGTGCGCCCAAGCGCAGCTCCGAGGGCAAGAGCGGGCTCGGTTCGACGGATGGCATGGGCATCTGTCACAGCTACACGCCGGACGGGCGCTGTGTGTCGTTGCTGAAAATCCTGCTGACTAACTTCTGCCTTTACGATTGCCAATATTGCGTCAACCGCCGTTCCAGCGATGTGCCGCGTGCGCGCTTCACCCCGGAAGAAGTCGTGACGCTGACCATGGATTTCTACCGGCGCAACTGCGTCAGCGGCCTGTTTCTCAGCTCCGGGATCATTCGCTCGGCGGACTACACCATGGAGCAACTGGTGCGGGTGGCGAAGTTGCTCCGAGAAGAGCACGAATTTCGCGGCTACATCCATTTGAAGACCATTCCGGAAGCCGATCCGGCCTTGATCGAGGAGGCTGGGCGTTACGCCGACCGCCTCAGCGTCAACATAGAATTGCCCACCGATGCCAGCCTGCAGACACTGGCGCCGGAGAAGGACATAACTTCCATCAAGCAAGCGATGAACACCATCTACACCGGCGTGCAGACGGTATTGAACGAGCCGCGCTCGGCAAAGTTCGCCCCGGCCGGGCAGAGCACGCAATTGATCGTCGGTGCCGATGACACCGACGACAGCACCATCCTCCACAGCGCCCAATCCTTGTACGGCAACTTCCGTTTGCGCCGGGTCTATTACTCGGCGTTCAGCCCGATCCCCGACAGCCCGAAAAGCGTACCGCTCGCCGCGCCGCCGCTGATGCGCGAGCACCGTTTGTATCAGGCTGATTTCCTCCTGCGCAGCTACGGCTACAGCGCTGACGAATTGCTTAAAGGCCCGGGCAATCTGGCGCTTGATATCGACCCGAAGCTGGCCTGGGCGCTGGAAAATCGCGAAGTGTTTCCGCTGGACCTGAACCGTGCCGACGCGACGTTGATCGCGCGCATCCCGGGCATTGGCTTGCGCACCACCGAGCGCCTGGTCGAGTTGCGCCGTCAGCGGCGAATCCGTTACGAAGACGTGGCGCGGATGCGCTGCGTGCTGGCCAAGGCGAAGCCTTTCATCATCACCAGCGATTACCACCCGCAACAGGCGGAAGTCACCAGCCACATGCTCTATCAGCAATTGCGCGACCGACCGATGCCGCAGCAGATGGGGTTGTGGGGATGATCAGTCTTGATTGCGATGACCTGTTCGACACATGGCGTCAGCAGGCGCGCTGGTTGCTCAGCCATGAAATCGATCCGAGTCTGGTGAGCTGGGCGGCGGAAGGGGTGGGCGATCTGTTTGCCAGTGATGATCACATGCCCGAAGGGCAGGGGCCGTTTCAGGCGCGTATTCCCCGAGCGCTGCTCGCCACCCTCGAGCAAGCGGCGCGCTATCGCGGCGAACAGCGCTGGAGCCTGTTGTATGAAGTGCTCTGGCGCGTCAGTCACGGCGACCGCACGGCGATGATGGCAGGCGACAAACTCGGCAGTGAGTTGCAGCGGCGCATCAAGCAGGTCAGCCGCGAGGCCCATCATCTGCATGCATTCGTGCGTTTCATCCAGCGGTCGAAGGATCTGCCCGGTCCACAATACGTGGCGTGGCACGAGCCGGCCCATGACATTCTGCACAGCGCCAGCGAGCACTTTATCGGGCGCATGGGCCAGCATCGCTGGTTGATCGCCACACCGCGTGACGGCGTTTATTACGACGGTGAGCAATTGATTCACGAGCGGCAGTGCCCGATTGAGTGGCAGCAACTGGCGCAGAACGTCGACGATCCCCACGGCGATTTGTGGTTGACCTACTACAGCCACATCTTCAACCCGGCGCGGTTGAACCCGAAGGTCATGCAAGGGCATTTGCCGGTGCGGTTCTGGAAGAATCTGCCGGAGGGGGAGTTGATACCGGGATTGATCACCCAGGCGCGGATGGGCAAGCAACAGAATGGGCAGGCGAGCGGGATTTCGGATCGGACGGGCAAGCGCATTGCCTCCAAAAATCAAAAGCAAACCCTCACCCCAGCCCTCTCCCGGAGGGAGAGGGAGCCGACCGAGGTGTTCTTGCGAACTCCATCGACCTGAATGGCCGAGGTGAACGCGATTTTTGAAAAGCGCACAAGTCGGCTCCCTTTCCCCCTCAGCCCCCTTGGGGGAGAGGGCTGGGGTGAGGGGGTGACGTTCTTCAATACGACACCAGAGCCCAGCCCTACAAAAAAGCCCCCCACCAATCACTCGGTGGAGGGCTTTTGAGCATCAGCAGTCGTCAGATCAAACCTTGACGATCCAGCCCGCTGGCGCTTCGATGTCGCCGGTCTGCACGCCAGTCAGCTCTTTGTAGAGCTGCTGGGTTACCGGGCCTACCTCGGTTTCGCTATGGAACACATGCAGGTGGTCGTTGTAGCTGATGCCGCCAATCGGCGTGATCACCGCAGCGGTACCGCAGGCACCGGCTTCCTTGAAGTCCGACAGCTTGTCGATCAGCACGTCGCCTTCAACCACTTCCAGGCCCAGACGCGATTTGGCCAGTTCGATCAGCGACAGGCGGGTGATGCCTGGCAGGACCGATGGCGAGTTCGGGGTGACGAACTTGTTGTCGTGGGTGATCCCGAAGAAGTTGGCCGAACCGACTTCCTCGATCTTGGTGTGGGTCATCGGATCGAGGTAGATCGCGTCGGCGAAGTTGGCCTTCTTGGCTTTCGAGCCCGGCATCAGGCTGGCGGCGTAGTTGCCACCGACCTTGGCCGCACCGGTGCCTTGCGGGGCCGCGCGGTCGTAGCTGGAGATCTGGAAGTTGTGCGGGGTCAGGCCACCCTTGAAGTAGGCGCCGACCGGGATGCAGAAAATCGAGAAAATGAATTCGGGCGCAGTGCGCACGCCGATGTTGTCACCCACGCCGATCACGAACGGACGCAGGTACAGCGCGCCGCCAGTGCCGTAAGGCGGGATGAAACGCTCGTTGGCGCGGACCACGGCTTTGCAGGCTTCGATGAACTGCTCGGTGTCGACCGTCGGCATCAGCAGACGCGCGCAGCTGCGTTGCATGCGCAGGGCGTTCTGGTCCGGGCGGAACAGGTTGATCGAGCCGTCCTTGCAGCGATAGGCCTTCATGCCTTCGAAGCACTGCTGACCATAGTGAAGGGCGGTGGAGCCTTCGCTGATGTGCAGGACGTTATCTTCGGTCAGGGTGCCTTTGTCCCACTCGCCATCGCGAAAGTACGACAGATAGCGCTTGTCGGTCTTGATGTAGTCAAAACCCAGCTTGTCCCAATTGATGCTTTCGTTACCCATGACACCCTCTATCACTGAACAACCGCCGAAACGGTTCAAGGCTTCTGACGTTTTTTTGGATGGGCACAACAATACTTCATTCTTGAGCGGTTTCGCAGCCCGGACTATCGGATGACACTCAGATAAATAGTGTTGCCCTCAAGAATTCGCGAGCAGGCTCGCTCCCACAGGGGGAATGCATTTCAAGTGTGGGAGCGAGCCTGCTCGCGAAGGGGCCTACAGATGCAGCGCATGCCCCAGCGCCCGCAACGCCGCTTCCTGCACCGCCTCACCCAAGGTCGGGTGGGCATGGATGGTGCCGCCGATGTCTTCCAGTCGCGCGCCCATTTCCAGGCTCTGCGCAAAAGCCGTCGACAGTTCGGAAACCCCAACGCCCACCGCTTGCCAGCCGACAATCAAATGATTGTCGCGACGTGCGACCACGCGCACGAAGCCGCTTTTCGATTCCAGGGTCATCGCCCGGCCGTTGGCGGCGAACGGGAAGCTGGAAACGATGCAGTCCAGCCCCGCAGCCTTGGCCTCATCCGGAGTTTTGCCGACCACCACCAGTTCCGGGTCGGTAAAGCACACGGCGGCGATGGCGGTCGGGTTGAACTCACGGCTCTTGCCACTGATCAGCTCGGCAACCATCTCGCCCTGGGCCATGGCGCGGTGGGCCAGCATCGGTTCGCCGCTCACATCGCCAATGGCGTAGACGTTGCGCATGCTGGTCTGGCAACGGCTGTCGATCCTGATCGCCGAACCGTTCATGTCCAGATTCAGCGCTTCGAGATTAAATCCCTGCGTATTGGGTTTGCGGCCGACGGCAACCAGTACCTGATCGGTTTCCAGATTGAGGGTTTCGCCTTCGGGATCGCGCACCTGCAACGTGCCGTCGAAACCGAGCACGCTGTGCTTGAGGTACAGTTTCACGCCCAGCTGCTTCAGCGCGTCGTGGACCGGTTGTGTCAGCTCCGCGTCATAGGCCGGCAGGATGCGGTCCTGTGCTTCGACCACGCTGACCTCGGCGCCGAGCTTGCGATAAGCGATGCCCAGCTCCAGACCGATGTAACCACCGCCGACCACCACCAGACGTTTCGGCACAGACGTCGGTGCCAGCGCTTCGGTGGAGGAAATGATCGGCCCGCCAATCGGCAGGATCGGCAGGTTGACGCTGGTCGAACCGGTGGCCAGCACCAGATGTTCGCACTGGATGCGCGTATCGGCGACTTCCACGGTTTTGCCGTCGATGATTTTCGCCCAGCCATTGATGACCTGGACCTTGTTTTTCTTCAGCAGCGCGGCGACGCCAGTGGTCAGGCGATCAACGATGCCGTCCTTCCACTCGACGCTTTTGCTGATATCCAGGGTCGGCGCGGCAACGCTGATGCCCAGCGCCGAATGCTGGCTGTGATGCTGCGTCTGATGAAACTGCTCAGCCACATGAATCAGCGCTTTCGACGGAATGCAGCCGATATTCAAGCAGGTGCCGCCCAACGACTGGCCTTCGACCAGAATGGTCGGAATACCCAATTGCCCGGCGCGGATCGCCGTGACGTAACCGCCGGGGCCGCCGCCGATAATCAGCAGCGTGGTGTTCAGAGATTGCATTCGGGCTTACTCCACAAACAAGGTAGCGGGTTGTTCGAGCAAGCCACGAATGGCCTGAATGAAGAGCGCCGCGTCCATGCCGTCGACCACGCGGTGATCGAAGGAGCTGGAGAGGTTCATCATCTTGCGGATCACCACTTGGCCTTTGACCACCATTGGCCGTTCGACGATTTTGTTCACGCCGACAATGGCCACTTCCGGCAGGTTCAGCACCGGCGTGCTGACAATGCCGCCCAATGCGCCGAGGCTGGTCAGGGTGATGGTCGAGCCGGACAGCTCATCACGGCTGGCCTTGCCATTGCGCGCGGCGTTGGCCAAACGCGAAATTTCGGCGGCGCTGTCCCACAGGCTGCGCGCTTCGGCGTGACGCACCACGGGCACCATCAGGCCTACATCGCTTTGCGTGGCGACGCCGACATGCACCGCACCGAGGCGGGTGATGACTTGCGCTTCGTCATCGTAACGGGCGTTCATCTGCGGGAAGTCGCGCAGGGCGACGACCAGCGCGCGAACGAGGAACGGCAACAAGGTCAACTTGCCACGGCTGGCGCCATGTTTTTCATTCAGATGCGCGCGCAGTTCTTCGATTGCGGTGACGTCGATTTCCTCGACATAACTGAAGTGCGCGGCACGCTGAGTAGCATCCTGCATGCGCTGAGCGATCTTGCGGCGCATGCCGATCACTTGAATCTGTTCTTCGTCGTGGCGCTGGGCATAAGCGGCAGCGGCCGGCGCCGAAGCGTTCGACTGACCTTGCGCCAGATAGGCTTCAAGGTCTTCGTGCAACACGCGACCGGCCGGGCCGGAACCGCGCACCAAGCGCAATTGAATGCCCAGATCCAGCGCATGTTTGCGCACGGCTGGCGAGGCTAGCGGGCGTTCATCCGCTTCGCGAGCGACCATCGGACCCTGGCAAACGGCAGCCGGACGTGGTGCGGCGGCTGCGGCGGGTTTGCTTTCGACAGCGGTCTCAACTTTCGGCGCAACCGGTGCTTCTTTGACCGGCGCGGGTGCGGCGGACTCTTTCAAGTTACCGGCACCTTCAACCTCGATGCTGATCAACACACTGCCAACCGCCATGACTTCACCCGGCTGACCACCGAGCGCAATCACTTTCCCGTGTACCGGCGACGGAATATCGACCATCGCCTTGTCGGTCATCACATCCGCCAGTACCTGGTCTTCAACCACCAGATCGCCAACCTTGACGTGCCACTGCGACAGTTCTACTTCTGCGATGCCTTCGCCGATGTCCGGCATCTTGATAACGTGCGTGCCCATTCAGACCTCCATGACCCGTTTCAACGCCGCGCCCACTCGGGACGGCCCTGGGAAATACGCCCACTCCTGCGCGTGCGGGTAGGGAGTGTCCCAACCGGTGACGCGTTCGATCGGCGCTTCCAGGTGATGGAAGCAGTGCTCTTGCACCAGCGATACCAGCTCGGCGCCGAAACCGCAGGTGCGGGTGGCTTCGTGTACCACCACGCAGCGGCCGGTTTTCTTCACCGACTTGACGATGGTTTCCAGGTCCAGCGGCCACAGGCTGCGCAGGTCGATGACTTCGGCATCGACGCCGGATTCTTCGGCAGCGACCTGCGAGACGTAGACGGTGGTGCCGTAGGTCAGCACGGTCACGTCCTTGCCCGGGCGAGTGATCGCGGCAACGTCCAGCGGCACGGTGTAGTAACCGTCCGGCACCTGGGCTTGCGGATGTTTCGACCACGGGGTTACCGGGCGGTCGTGATGGCCATCGAACGGGCCGTTGTACAGGCGTTTCGGCTCGAGGAAGATCACCGGGTCATCGTTTTCGATGGAGGCGATCAGCAAGCCTTTGGCGTCGTACGGGTTGGACGGCATCACCGTACGCAGACCGCAGACTTGAGTGAACATCGCCTCGATGCTCTGGCTGTGGGTCTGGCCGCCGTAGATACCGCCGCCGCAAGGCATGCGCAGGGTCATCGGTGCGGTGAACTCGCCGGCCGAGCGATAACGCAGACGCGCTGCTTCGGAAATGATCTGGTCGGAGGCGGGGTAGACGTAGTCGGCGAACTGGATTTCGGCGACCGGACGCAGTCCGTAAGCGCCCATGCCGACAGCCACGCCGACGATGCCGCTTTCCGAAATCGGCGCGTCGAACACCCGCGAGGTGCCGTACTTGGTCTGCAGGCCTTCGGTGCAGCGGAACACACCGCCGAAGTAACCGACGTCCTGGCCGAAGACGACGACGTTGTCATCACGCTCAAGCATCACATCCATGGCCGAGCGCAGGGCCTGGATCATGGTCATGGTGGTCGTGGTCATGGCGGTTTCCAACTGAATATTGTTGTTGTGATCGTTCATGTCAGATCCCCAACTGCTGACGCTGGCGCTTCAAGTGCTCCGGCATCTCTTTGTAGACGTCTTCGAACATGGTCGCGGCGCTTGGAATCTGGCCGCCGGCGAGGGTGCCGTACTGTTCGGCCTGTTTCTGCGCAGCAATCACTTCGGCCTCGAGTTCAGCGCTGACGGCGGTGTGCTCATCCTCCGACCAGTGACCGACCTTGATCAGGTGCTGTTTCAGACGCGCGATCGGATCGCCGAGCGGGAAGTGGCTCCAGTCATCGGCAGGGCGGTATTTCGATGGGTCGTCGGAGGTCGAGTGCGGGCCGGCGCGGTAGGTGACCCATTCGATCATGGTCGGGCCGAGGTTGCGGCGGGCGCGTTCGGCAGCCCAGGCGGAAGCAGCGTAGACCGCGTAGAAGTCGTTACCGTCCACGCGCAGCGAGGCGATGCCGCAACCGACGCCGCGTCCGGCGAAAGTCGTGGCTTCACCGCCGGCGATGGCCTGGAAGGTGGAAATTGCCCACTGGTTGTTGACCACGTTGAGGATCACCGGCGCCCGATAAACGTGGGCGAAGGTGAGGGCGGTGTGGAAGTCCGATTCGGCGGTGGCGCCGTCCCCGATCCATGCCGAGGCGATTTTGGTGTCGCCCTTGATCGCCGAGGCCATCCCCCAGCCAACGCCCTGGATGAATTGAGTGGCGAGGTTGCCGGAAATGGTGAAGAAGCCGGCGTCCTTGACCGAGTACATGATCGGCAACTGGCGGCCCTTGAGCGGATCGCGCTCGTTGGACAGCAACTGGCAGATCAGGTCCACCAGCGGCACATCCCGGGCCATCAAGATGCTTTGCTGGCGGTAGGTCGGGAAGCACATGTCGTCGATGTTCAGCGCCAACGCCTGGGCGCTGCCGATGGCTTCTTCGCCAAGGCTCTGCATGTAGAACGACATCTTTTTCTGCCGCTGGGCGACGACCATGCGGTTGTCGTAGATGCGCGTCTTGAGCATCGCGCGCATGCCTTTGCGCAGGATCTCGGCCGGCACGTTTTCGGCCCACGGGCCGAGGGCGTTGCCCTGATCGTCAAGCACGCGAATCAGGCCACGGGCGAGGTCGGCGGTATCGGCAGGTTCTACATCGACAGGAGGTTTGCGCACCGTACCGGCATCGGTCAAATGCAGGTAGGAAAAATCGGTTTTGCAGCCGGGACGGCCCGAGGGTTCAGGGACGTGCAGGCGCAGCGGTTCATACGCTTGGGTCATGGCTTCTACGCTCGATCTTGTGAATTTCTTGTAGTGAGCTGACAGTCATTCCCGGGTAGGGGAAATCTTGTCCTACAACAATCATAGGCGTGGCCAAGAAGAATATTTCTCTGTGTTTCGTTGCGCTGGCGACCATTTGCAGATAGAAATTCTGCATAAACATAAAAAACAGGTGGTTTTGTCTCATGCGCAAACTGGACCGTACCGACATCGGCATTCTCAACAGCCTTCAAGAGAACGCGCGGATCACCAATGCCGACCTCGCCCGTTCGGTGAACCTGTCGCCGACGCCATGCTTCAACCGGGTCAAGGCCATGGAAGAATTGGGTCTGATTCGCGAGCAGGTCACGCTGCTGGATGCCGATCTGCTGGGGCTGCATGTGAATGTGTTCATTCACGTCAGCCTGGAAAAGCAGGTAGAGGAAGCGCTGCAGCACTTCGAGGAGGCGATTTCTGATCGGCCGGAGGTGATGGAGTGCTATCTGATGGCCGGCGACCCGGATTATCTGATCCGTGTGCTGGTGCCGAGCATTCAGTCGCTGGAACGCTTCATGATGGATTTTCTGACCAAGGTGCCGGGGGTGGCGAACATCCGCTCCAGCTTTGCGCTCAAGCAGGTGCGTTATAAGACCGCGTTGCCGTTGCCGGCTAATGGATTGACGTTGGGAACCTGAAGATCAAAAGATCGCAGCCTTCGGCAGCTCCTACAGTTGCACCGTATTCCAAATGTAGGAGCTGCCGAAGGCTGCGATCTTTTGACGTTAAAGTTTGTTGAGCGGAATCTTCAGGTAAACCACGCCATTGTCCTCAGGCGCCGGCATATTCCCCGCCCGTACATTCACCTGAATCGCCGGCAGTAGCAACGTCGGCATGCCTAACCCAGCGTCACGTGTCGTGCGCATCTCCACGAACGCCGCTTCATCGATCCCGTCATGCACATGAATATTGCTTTTGCGCTGTTCGCCGACAGTGGTCTGGCACTGCGAGGCGCGGCCCTCGGGCGGGTAATCGTGGCAAACGTAAAGCTTCACGCTGGCCGGAAACGCCAACAGCTTCTGGATCGACTTGAACAAGTGCTGCGCATTGCCACCGGGGAAATCACAGCGCGCGGTGCCGACATCGGGCATGAACAGCGTGTCGCCGACGAGGATCTGTTCGCCGTCGACCAGGTAGGCCATGTCCGCTGGCGTATGGCCGGGGACGTGCAGGGCGGTGGCCCTGAGGTTGCCGATCATGAACGACTCGTTCGGCGCGAACAGGTGATCGAACTGCGAGCCATCGACGCAAAATTCCGGCTCCAGATTGAACAGCGCCTTGAACACATTCTGCACTTTGCTGATCGATTCACCGATGGCGATCTTGCCGCCCAGTTCTCGACGCAGGTACGGCGCGGCGGAGAGGTGATCGGCGTGGGCGTGGGTTTCCAGCAGCCATTGCACTTGCAGCCGATGCGCACGCACGAAGGCGATGATCTTGTCCGCTTGCGCGGTGCCGGTGCGCCCGGCAGCGCCGTCGTAATCGAGCACCGGGTCGACGATCGCGCACTGGCCGCCGTCGGCTTCGTAGACCACGTAGCTGTAGGTCGAGGAGGCGGGGTCGAGGAACGCTTCAATCAGGGCGGGCATGGCGAAAACCTGTGCTGGGTAATTTCGGGTTGCAACACTTTATGTAAAAACATAATGTTCGCAGCTTAAGTGACCTTCAAGGCCTCGTGCAAATGCAATCCAGTCTGACCGAATGTGAAGTCGCCCAACTGCGCGCCTCGGCGTCCAAAGCCTGCGCGTTGCTCAAAGCCCTGGCCAATGAGGATCGCCTGTTGATCCTCTGTCAACTGACCCAGGGCGAACGCAACGTCGGCGAACTGGAAAAAATGACCGGCGTACGCCAGCCGACGCTGTCCCAGCAACTGGGCATCTTGCGCGATGAAGGCCTGGTCGCGACCCGCCGCGAAGGCAAATACATTTTCTATGGCCTGGCCAGTCACGAAGTGATCCAGGTGATGAAAACCCTCTCGGGGCTGTATTGCGGAGCGGTACTCAAGAGCTGGGAACAGCCATAAATGCCAGCCCTCACAAACATCTCCTGTGGGAGCGAGCCTGCTCGCGAAGGCGGCGTGTCAGCCGACGAATAGTTGACTGAGCCACCGCTTTCGCGAGCAGGCTCGCTCCCACATTGGTTGTTGTGGTGAGCCAAAAAATCCTTGCGTGCAGCAAAAGGAACAAGCAATGAACGATCAACACTGGGGCCTATCCATCAGTGCGGACATCGTGGTCATCGGCGGTGGCACGGCCGGCATCGGTTTTGTCGCCAGCCTGCTCAAGCGTGACCCGCAGCTTAAAGTCACCGTGATCGAACCGAGTTCACAGCACTACTATCAACCGGCGTGGACGCTGGTCGGCGGTGGCGCGTTTGACGTGAAGCGCACGGTCAGGCCGATGAGCAAAGTCATGCCGCGTCAGGCGACGTGGATTCAGGCCAGTGTCAGCGCCATCGACCCGCAAAGCCGTCAACTCACCCTCGACGACCAGCGCACCGTCAGCTATCAGAACCTGATCGTCTGCCCCGGCCTGCGCCTGGCCTGGGAGAAAATCGAAGGCTTGCAGGAAAGCCTCGGCCAGCACGGCGTCACCTCCAACTACAGCTATCAACACGCCCCGTACACCTGGGATCAAGTGCAGAAACTGCGCGATGGCCGGGCGCTGTTCACCCAGCCGGCGATGCCGATCAAATGCGCCGGCGCGCCGCAAAAAGCCCTGTACCTGTCTTGCGATCACTGGCGCAAATCCGCCGTGCTGAAAGACATCAAGGTTGAATTCAATCTCGCTGGCGCTGCGCTGTTTGGCGTGCCGACCTTCGTGCCGCCGTTGATGAAGTACATCGAACAGTACGACGCGCAACTGGCGTTCAACTCGAATCTGGTCAAGGTCGACGGCCCGGCGAAAACCGCCTGGTTTGACGTCAAGGACGCCGATGGCAATGTCAGCCGGGTCGCGAAAACCTTCGACCTGCTGCACGTCGTGCCGCCACAAGTCGCGCCGGATTTCATCTCACAAAGTGCGCTGGCCGATGCCGGCGGTTGGTGCGAGGTCGATCCGCACAGCCTGCAGCATCCGCGTTATCCAGACGTGTTCGCACTGGGCGATATCTGCGGCACCAGCAATGCGAAAACTGCCGCAGCGGTGCGCAAGCAGGTGGTCGTCGTTGCGCAAAATCTGCTGGCCGCGCGCAAACAACAGCCGCT
This sequence comes from Pseudomonas sp. Leaf434, assembly GCF_001425545.1. Taxonomy (NCBI): domain Bacteria; kingdom Pseudomonadati; phylum Pseudomonadota; class Gammaproteobacteria; order Pseudomonadales; family Pseudomonadaceae; genus Pseudomonas; species Pseudomonas sp. Leaf434. The sequence goes on from NZ_LMQZ01000009.1 coordinate 272,958, forward strand.
GCCGCTCAAGTACGACGGCTACGGTTCCTGCCCGCTGACGGTGGAGAAGGGCAAGGTGATCCTCGCCGAGTTCGGCTATGGCGGCAAACTGCTGCCGACCTTCCCGCTGGACCCGACCGTGGCCCGCCGTTCGGCATGGTGGCTGAAGGCGACGTTGCTGCCGTGGTTCTACTGGCACGGCATGCTCAAGGGCCGCGAGTGGCTGACGCGTCTGTCCAGGGTCGACTGAGAAAACTCCTATGTTGCTGGCAAGTCTGTTTGGCGTGGTGATGGGGCTGGTGCTTGGCCTGACCGGCGCGGGCGGCGGGATTCTCGCGGTGCCGGCGCTGGTGCTCGGGCTCGGCTGGACGATGACGCAAGCGGCGCCGGTGGCCTTGTTTGCGGTCGGCAGCGCGGCAGCGGTCGGGGCGATCGACGGTTTGCGCCATGGCCTGGTGCGTTACCGCGCGGCGCTGTTGATCGCCGCGTTGGGTGCGGTGTTTTCGCCGCTGGGGATCTACTTCGCGCATCAGTTGCCGGAAAAGATTCTGATGATGCTGTTCAGTCTGCTGATGGTCTTGGTCGCCTGGCGAATGTTCAGAAAGGACCGTCAGCAAGCGGGGCCGAGCGATCACGGCCACGCCAGTTGGGGCCAGAAAAACTGCATGCTCAACGAGCAGACCGGGCGCTTCGACTGGACCGCCAAATGCACCGCCACCCTTGCTGCACTGGGCGCGATTACCGGCGTGGTTTCGGGTTTACTTGGCGTCGGCGGCGGCTTTCTGATTGTGCCGGCGTTCAAGCAACTGACCGATGTGCAGATGCGCGGCATCGTTGCGACGTCGTTGATGGTGATCAGTCTGATTTCCGCGATCGGGGTGATCGGCGCGTTTCATGCGGGGGTGCGCATTGACAGCCAGGGTGCGGCGTTCATTGTCGCCAGCATCGTTGGCATGCTCATCGGTCGCAGGCTGTGCGCGCAGGTGCCGGCGCGGGCGTTGCAGGTGGGGTTTGCCAGTGTCTGTCTGGTGGTGGCGGGGTACATGTTGGTGCGGGCGTGAAGATCAACAGATCGCAGCCTCGTTGCACTCGACAGCTCCTACAGGGGTATGCGATTCCTGCAGGAGCTGCGATCTTTTCAGCGGGTTACAACACCAGGTGCGGCAGCCACAGCGAAATCGCTGGAACGTAGGTCACCAGCAGCAGCACCAGAAACAGCACGCCATAGAACGGCAGCAGCGCTTTTACGGTGCTTTCGATACTGACCTTGCCCACCGCCGAGCCGACGAAGAGCACGGCGCCCACCGGCGGTGTTATCAATCCGATCCCCAGGTTGACCAGCATGATCATGCCGAACTGCACCGGATCGACACCGATGCCCATGATCACTGGCATCAGGATCGGCGTGAGGATCAGGATCAGCGGCGCCATGTCCATCACCGTGCCCAACAGCAGCAACATCACGTTGATGCACATCAGGATCACGTAGCGGTTGTCCGACAGGGTCAGGAACAGCGTGGTGATCTTCGCCGGGATCTGCATCAGGGTCATGATGTAGCCGAAGCTGGCGGCGAAACCGATCAGGATCATCACGATGGAGATGGTGCGCACCGTGCGGTGCATCAGCTTGGGCAGTTCGCTCCATTTGTAGTCGCGGTAGATGAACATGGTCACGAAGAATGACCACAGCACCGCGATGGCCGCCGATTCAGTGGCGGTGAAAATACCCGAGAGAATGCCGCCGAGGATGATCACCATCGCCATCATGCCCCACAGGGCTTCGCCGACGATCTTCAGCGCCTGGCGCATCGGGATCACTTCGCCCTTGGGGTAGTTGCGCTTTTTCGCGAAGATCAGGCACAGCACCATCAGGCAGGCGCTCATCAGCAGGCCCGGGACGATGCCGGCCATGAACAGCGAAGCGATCGACACCGTACCGCCAGCGGCCAGGGAGTAGAGCACCGAGTTATGGCTTGGCGGAGTCAGCAGGGCTTGCACCGAACCGCTGACGGTCACAGCGGTGGAGAAGTCGCGCGGATAACCCTTGCGCTCCATCTCCGGAATCAGCACCGAACCCACCGATGCCGTGTCGGCCACTGACGAACCGGAGATCGCGCCGAAGAACGTCGAGGCAACGATGTTGACCAGCGACAGGCCACCGCGGACGAATCCCACCAGTACCCCGGCACACGCCACCAACCGCCGGGACATGCCGCCCTCGGCCATGATCGCGCCGGCCAGGACGAAGAACGGAATGGCCAGCAGCGAGAATTTGTTCACCCCCGAGGCGACCTGGATCATCACCGCCTGGAAGGGAATGTCGATCCACCATGCGCCGATCAGCGCAGCGGCGCCCAACGCGTAGGCGACCGGCATGCCGATCAGGATCAATACGATAAAACTGCCCAGCAGAATCAGAGCGTCCATTAAGCGGCACCTTCACTTTCTTCAACCAGGTCGAACTGCACGACCCGCCGTTTGCTCTGGTCACCGAGCAAGAGTTTTTCCAGAACAAAAATCAGCGTCAGCAGGCCGCCCACGGGGATCGGCAAATACGTTACGCCAACGCGCAGATCGGGCAGGGCGGCCATGAACTGGTTCCAGGTGGAGATGCACAGCTTGGTGCCCCAGATGGTCATGAAGATGCAGATGGCCGCCATCAGCAGTTGCGAAAAAATCGCTGCTGCGGATTTCAGCTGCGGTGGCATGCGGTCGGTGAGCATGGCCACGGCCATGTGCGCACCGGCGCGGTAACTGGCGGCGGCGCCGATGAAGGTGAACACCATCATCAGCAGGATCGCCGTGGGCTCAGGCCAGCTCGAACCGGTGCCGAGCACGTAGCGGGCGAAGACGCCCCAGGGAATCATCAGGGAAATCGCCAGGACGGAAAGGCCGGCGACCCAGATGCACGTCATGTAGATCTTGTCGTTGATACGCAGCAGCAGATTCTTCATCGGGTTCCACCGTAACCGGGCGCGCCTGAACCGCTGGCGCGCCGGGCCTTTTTCATGAGTACGGAGCGGGAGGTGTTACTGAACGGCTTCGATCTTTTTGATCAGATCTGCGTACTTCGCACCGTACTTTTCACGTACCGGAGCGGTGGCGTCGTAGAAGGGTTTCTTGTCAACGGTGATGAACTCGACGCCGGCTGCCTTGAGTTTTTCTTCACTGGCGGCGGACTTCTTGTCCCACAACACGCGCTCTTCAGCCTGGGCAGCCTTGGCGGCTTTTTTCACCAGTTGCTGTTGATCCGGAGTGAGTTTTTCCCAAGTGATTTTCGACATCACGATCGGCTCCGGCAGGATCAGGTGACCGGTCAGGCTGTAGAACTTGGCGTTCTGGAAGTGGTTGTGTTCGAGCAGGGTCGGCGGGTTGTTTTCCGCGCCGTCGATCACGCCGGTCTGCAGGGCGCTGAAGATTTCGCCGGTGTCCATGGCGATACCGTTGGCACCCATGGCATTCATCATGTCGATGAACATCGGGTTGCCTTGCACGCGAATTTTCATGCCCTTGAGGTCTTCGAGCTTGCGCACCGGTTTTTTGGTGTAGATGTTGCGCGTACCGCCGTCCATCCACGCCAGGGCCACCAATTTGAATTCGGAGTTGGTGATCTTGTCGAGAATCTCATCGCCCACGGGGCCATCGATGACGTTACGCATGTGCTGCTGGTCGCGGAAAATGAACGGCATGTTGAACACGTTCACATCCGGCACCACGGGGCCGACGATACCCAGGCTGACCCGGGACATCTGTATCGCGCCGACTTGCATCTGCTCGATGACTTCCTTCTCGGAACCGAGCACTCCGCCCGGGAAGTACTGGAAGGTCAGCTCGCCGTTGGTTTCCTTTTCAAGCGTTTTGCCCATGCTCTTTTCGGCCACCACAGTTGGGTAACCGTCTGGATGAATATCAGCGAATTTGAGTTTCATATCTGCCTGAGCGCCACCAGCAAAGGTGAACATCAGCGGGAGTGCAGCGGCGAGCAAGGTGCGTTTGAAGTTCATGGGGGGTGAGTCTCCAGTCTTGTTATTTTTGTGTTCAAGGCGCAGCGGTGCAGCAGAGGGTTTAAAGCAAATCGTTGAATTGCGGTTCGGCGAGGCCCTTGACGCCTGGCTTCAGGGCGAACACGCCGCCGGCCAGGGATTGCGGGTCGTGGTCATCGCCGGGGCGAATCGAGGCGACAAACAAGGTATCCAGGTTGCTGCCGCCGAAAGCGCACATGGTCGGTTTCTTCACCGGTACTTCCAGCGAGAAATCCAGTCGGCCATCCGGGGCGAAGCGGTGGATCAGGCCGGCGTCGTTGGCGCAGATCCAGTAACAGCCTTCGGCATCCACGGCAGCGCCATCGGGGCGGCCGGGGAAGTGATTCATGTCGACGAAGATTCGGCGATTCGATGGCGTGCCGGTCTCGGTGTCGTAATCGAAGGCCCAGATCAGTTGCACATTGGGGTGCGAATCCGACAGGTACATGGTCTTGCCGTCAGGGCTGAAAGCGAGGCCGTTGGGCACGATGAAGCCATCCAGCTGCGCTTCGATCACGCCCGTCTGCCCGGCGCTGTAGCGATAGAGCCGGCCTTCAGGCGCGTTCAGGCCCATATTCAGCACCATGCTGCCCGCCCAGAAACGCCCTTGGCGATCGCAGCGACCGTCGTTGAGGCGCATGTCCGCGCGGCTGTGCCCGACGGTGGCGAGCAATTCGCTGTCGAGGCTGCCGTCGCTGTGCGGGTGCAGGCGATAGAAACCGCTTTCCATGCCGGCAACCCAGCCGCCACTGCGGTGGCGGCTGATGCAGGCGAGCATTTGCGGGGCTTTCCACGAGGCGACGTGCCCGGTGTCAGCGCTCCAGCGTTGCAGCCCGCCGTTGGGAATATCGACCCAGTACAGGGCGTTTTCCTGCGGCACCCAGACCGGGCTTTCACCGACCGCGTTGCGGGCGTCGACGATCAATTCGGCTTGCATACTCATTCCCATGGTTTTTATTGGAGGGGATCAAGTCGAACGGTCAGTCGCCGAACGGGCCTGCTGCGACGAAGGCGCCGCCCTGATAGATCCGCGCCGGATCATCGTCGGCTGGCATCGGTTGCGCTTCGACCTTGTCGCGGAACACTTCCGAGGTGTCCTTGGCTTCGAAACCGAGGTGGCTGGCGTAGCGGTTGTCCCACCAGACGTCTTTGTTGGCGGACATGCCGTAGACCACGGTGTGGCCGACATTTGGGGTGTACAGCGAGCGTTCGAGCAGTTGCGTGAGATCGTCGAAGCTCAGCCAGGTGTGCATCATCCGGCGGTTCTGCGGTTCGGGGAACGAGGAGCCGATGCGGATGCTGACGGTTTCGATACCGTAGCGATCGAAGTAGAAACTGGCCATGTCTTCGCCGTAGGACTTGGACAAGCCGTAGTAACCGTCGGGGCGGCGTGGAGATATGGCGTCGAGTTTCTCGTCCTGTTTGTAGAAACCGATGACGTGGTTGGAGCTGGCGAAGATCACCCGCTTCACACCATGCTTGCGTGCCGCTTCGTAAATGTGGAACACGCCGCAGATGTTGGCGCCGAGGATTTCTTCGAACGGGCGCTCGACCGAGACGCCGCCGAAATGCAGGATCGCATCGACTCCTTCGACCAGTTGATGCACGGCTTGCTTGTCGGCGAGGTCGCAGAGCACGACTTCTTCGTGGTCATCGACGGCCGGGGCGAGGGCGGCGATGTCGGACAGGCGCAGCACATTAGCGTAAGGGCGCAGGCGTTCGCGCAGAACTTTGCCCAAGCCTCCGGCGGCACCGGTCAGCAGCAGGCGGTTGAAAGGAGCGCGGGGGGTAGAGGTAGACGTCATGGCAATCCCTGAACACATTGTTATTAGGTTTGTTGTAGGTTGTCGTATGACTGCGCTGAAGTATCGGTAGGGTTTCCGGATCTTGTCAACGCGACTTTTGGTGTAGATGACGGAAGGGGCGATTCATTTTCTCAACACCCTATACCTGACTTGCAATGCAATCCCCTTGTGGGAGCGAGCCTGCTCGCGAAGGCGTTGTGTCAGTCAGAACAAGTCGACTGGTCCGGCGCTTTCGCGAGCAGGCTCGCTCCCACAGGGCAAACCGCCAACCCTTACAACAACGAAATCGGATAGCTGATAAAAATCCGGTTCTCGTCAAATTCGTTGGTGCTGAAGTCCCGGCGAATGGTCGCGTTGCGCCATTTCACGTTGAGGTTCTTCAGCGGGCCGCTCTGCACGGTGTAGGCCAGTTCCGATTCGCGGCCCCATTCCTTGCCGTCGTTGGTGGTGGCGGTGTGTACGTTATCGCCGCTGATATAGCGGTTCATCAGGGTCAGGCCAGGCACGCCCAGCGCAACGAAGTTGTAGTCGTGACGCACCTGCCAGGAGCGCTCTTTGGCGTTGTCATAACTGGCGTTGTAACTGTCGTTGGCCAGGGTGCCGCCGCTGGTGCCGTTGACGCGCATCCAGGCATCGTCGCCGGTGAGTTTCTGCAGGCCGACGTAGAAGGTGTTGCCACCGTACTTGGCCGAGAGCAGGGCGAACGCGGTCTTGTTGTCGAGGTCGCCGGCCTGAGCGCTGCCGTCTTCCTTGCCGGTGAAGAAACCGAGGTTGGCGCCCAGCGTCCAGTCGCCCATCGGCTGGCTGTGGCTGAGGTTGAAATACTGCTGCTGATAGATGTCGGTGAGCTCGGCGTACCACACGCCGACCATGGTGCGTTTTTCGTTGAAGGTGTATTCGCCGCCGCCGAAGTTGAAGCGATCGGAGGTGAAAGCACCGCGGCCGTTCATCGACATGTCTTCCATGCTCGCGTCATTGCGCGGGCTGTTGCCACGGAACTGGCCGCCGTAAACGGTCAGGCCGTTGATCTCGGTGGACGTGATCTGGCCGCCGCGAAAGGTCTGCGGCAGGGAGCGGCCATCGTCGGAACGCAGGATCGGCAATACCGGCATCCATTCGCCGACCTTCAATTCGGTCTTCGAGACTTTGGCTTTCAGCGCCACGCCGAGGCGACCGAAATTGTCGGCCGGGCGCCCGTCATCATGGATCGGCAACAGTTGCGTGCCGCCAGTGCCTTTGCCGCCATCGAGCTTTTGCGAGTAAAGCCCGAGCACATCGAGGCCGAAGCCGACGGTGCCTTGGGTGAAGCCGGATTTGGCGTCGAGAATGAAGCTCTGCGTCCACTCTTCAGCCTTGCCCTGCGGATAGGCCGGGTTGACGAAGTTGCGGTTGAAGTAGGCGTTGCGCAGGTTCAGCGTGGCTTTGCTGTCGTCGAAAAAGCCTTCGGCATCAGCGCTCATGGGCAAGGCCAGAGCGAGGCTGCTGCAACCGATCAGGCTGAGGGTCGAACGCGGCTTGAAATGGGCAAAACGTGAAGGGCGGACGGAATTGCGGGCGAGTGGGCTCACTGTGACGCTCCCTGGATCATTTGTTGTTTTTATTATTTGTCATACGTCGTCGTACAACATCGATGCGGATATTTCCCAGATTTTCAGGGATTGTCAACTGGAAGTTATACGATGACCTCCCATGCGACGCCGAACCCATGTGGGAGCGAGCCTGCTCGCGAATGCGGACTTTCAATCAATGAAGTTGTCGACTGACACAGCGCTTTCGCGAGCAGGCTCGCTCCCACAGGGTTCCTTGGTGTCTGTCGAGTCGTGTATTGCCCGTCAAATTGCGGCAAACTTCCTTCACCCCCAGCACCAGGCCGATTCATGGATAAATACGCCCCGCGCAACTGGCAACCCCACGAAAAGCCCAGCCTGCCCGGTTCTCCGTCGACACCGCTGCACTCCACGCCCAAGCGCCTGGCGTACGCGGCGGTTGGCGTGCTGGTGGCGGTGACCGGTGGGCTGGGAAACTCGCTGGTGGTTGCCAACCTGCCTTACCTGCAAGGCTCGCTCGGCGCGACCACGGCGGAGATGGCCTGGCTGCCGGCGGCGTATGTGATGACCAACGTGTCGATGAACCTGCTGCTGGTGAAGTTTCGCCAGCAATTCGGCTTGCGCGCGTTCACCGAAGTGTTTCTGGTGCTGTATGCGCTGGTGACCTTCGGCCATTTGTTCGTCAACGATCTCAACTCGGCAGTGGCGGTGCGAGCGGCGCACGGCATGGTCGGTGCGGCGCTGAGCTCGCTGGGTCTGTATTACATGGTGCAGGCGTTTCCGGCGAAGTGGCGGCTCAAAGCGTTGGTACTCGGCCTCGGCACGTCGCAACTGGCGTTACCGCTGGCGCGGCTGTTTTCCGAAGACCTGTTGCAGATCGCCGAATGGCGCGGCCTCTATCTGTTCGAATTGGGCATGGCCCTGCTGTCACTCGGCTGTGTGTTGCTGCTGAAGTTGCCGCCCGGTGACCGCTTCAAGACCTTCGAAAAACTCGACTTCCTGACCTTCGCCATTCTCGCCACCGGTGTGGCGTTGTTGTGCGCGGTGCTGTCGCTGGGGCGCATCGACTGGTGGCTGGAGGCGGACTGGATCGGCGTGGCGCTGGCCTGTTCGATCGCGCTGATCATTATGGGCCTGGCCATTGAGCACAATCGCAGCAACCCGATGTTGATGACCCGCTGGCTGGGCAGCGGAACGATGATTCGCCTGGCGCTCGCGGTGACCCTGATTCGCATGGTCACCTCGGAGCAATCCACCGGCGCGGTCGGTTTCATGCAGAACCTCAACATGGGCTATGAGCAATTGCACAGTCTGTATGTGGTGATGCTGATCGGCAGTATCGCCGGGCTTGCCACCAGCGCACTGACCATCGACCCCAAACACTTGCTGATGCCGTTGATCATCTCGCTGGCACTGATGGCCACCGGTTCGGTGATGGACAGTTTTTCCAACAACCTGACACGCCCGCAAAATCTCTACTTCAGCCAGTTCCTGCTGGCGTTCGGCAGTACGTTTTTTCTCGGCCCGACCATGGTCTTCGGCACGCGCAACGTGCTGACCAATCCGCGCAACCTGGTGAGCTTTTCCGTGCTGTTCGGGATCTGCAATAACCTCGGCGGGCTGCTCGGCGCGGCGTTGCTTGGCACTTTTCAGATCGTGCGGGAGAAGTACCATTCCAGCCACATCGTCGATCATCTGGTGATGTCCGATCCGTTGGTGGCGGCGCGCGTGCAGAGCGGCGGTTCGGCCTACGGCGGTTTGCTCGCCGATCCGAGCCTGCGCAATCTGGCCGGCATGCGCAGCCTCGCCAATGCGGCGACACGCGAAGCGAACGTGCTGGCCTATAACGATGTCTTCATGCTGATCGCGGTCATTGCCGTCTTGACCATGATCTGGCTTTCGATTCGCGCGTTGTGGCTGATGAGCACCACCAAAGCCATTGAACCGACACCTTCCGTACCACCCAGCGGTGCCACTTCTTCATGACCGAACCGACCACCACAACTACCAATGCCATTGCCGCCACGCCTGAAGGTGAGGCGCCGCCATCGTCACCCAATACCGCGCCGCGTTCGCTGCGGGTGCGGATCATTTCTTCGCTGGGCTTTGCCGCAATCGCCATCGTCGGTGTCCTGATCGTGCTGTATGCGTGGCAACTGCCGCCGTTCAGCAGTGCGGTCGAAACCACCGAAAACGCCTTGGTGCGCGGGCAGGTGACGATCATCGGCCCGCAGCTCAGCGGCTATGTGTTCGAGGTGCCGGTGCAGGACTTCCAGTACGTCAAGGCCGGGGATCTGCTGGTGCGTCTGGACGACCGCATTTATCAGCAACGCCTCGACCAGTCCCTGGCACAATTGGCGGTGCAGAAGGCCGGGCTGGCCAACGTCGTGCAGCAACGCAACAGCGCTGAAGCGACGATCAAATTGCGTCAGGCGGTGCTCGCCGACAGCCAGGCGCAGTTGCGCAAGAGCGAGGCCGATCTGCGGCGTAATCAGGAACTGGTGCGCGACGGCTCGGTGTCCAAACGCGAGTTCGACGTGACCCTTGCTGCCAACGCGCAGAGCACGGCTTCTGTGGCGCAGGCCAAGGCCAATCTGGAAATCGCCCGGCAGGATCTGCAAACGGTGATCGTCAATCGCGGCTCGCTGGAAGCCGCCGTGGCCAGTGCTGAAGCAGCGGTGCAACTGGCGCGGATCGATCTGTCGAACACGCGGATTGTCGCCCCGCGCGACGGCCAGCTCGGGCAGATCGGCGTGCGCCTCGGCGCCTACGTCAACTCCGGCGCGCAGTTGATGGCGTTGGTCCCGGACCAGAAATGGGTGATCGCCAACATGAAGGAAACCCAGATGGCCAACGTACGTGTCGGGCAACCGGTGCGCTTCACCGTCGACGCCTTGAACCACCGCAGATTCACCGGCCATGTGCAGCATATTTCGCCGGGCACCGGCTCGGAATTTGCCTTGCTGCAGGCCGACAACGCCACCGGCAACTTCGTCAAGATCGCCCAGCGCGTGCCGGTGCGCATCACCATCGATCCCGATCAGCAGGAAGCAGAACGCTTGCGGCCGGGGATGTCAGTTGTTGTCAGCATCGACACCGCCGCCGGCGACACCCAACCCCACTGATCAATGCATAACCCTGTGGGAGCGAGCCTGCTCGCGAAAGCGTCGTATCAGTAACATTTCTTTATCTGACACACCGCTTTCGCGAGCAGGCTCGCTCCCACAGGATTAGTGCTCACGGGGCTCTATTCATTCGGGCGAGGGGGTGACCCGGCAACTTTTGCGGTTGCGAATCTGCTCGTCGCTGGGCCGTTCGCGGACGAATTCGAAGCGCGGTTCGCCTTCGCTGTAATGCACCAGCCAGCCCCATTCCAGTTCACTTTCGTCCTGTCCGGGATGTGGTGGCCGGGCCCACCAGGGTTCTTTGCTGAGGATCTCGCGCATGGCAGCCTCCGGTTGATGGCAATCCCTGAACTATAGCTTCCTGTCGCGAGTCGTCAGCACAGGCTGTGTAGAATCGGCGTGATCATGACGAACAAGGGGGCAGGGCAATGATTGATGGGGTGCGCAAGGATGAACCTGCAAAGCGGCTGTTCTTTGCCCTCGATTGCCCGCCGGCGCAGCGCAAGGCAATCGCCCAGTGGCGCGCGGAGCTGGGCCTGCGCAGCGGCAAACCGGTGCCGGCGGATAACTTTCATCTGACTCTGCTGTTTCTTGGAGCGGTGCCGCTGGCGCAGATTCATGGCGTCTGTGAAGCAGCGAGCAGTGTGCGTATTCCCGGCGAAACGTTGCGTATTGAGCTGGATCGCTTGCAGGTCTGGCATCGCGCCGGTGTGCTGTCGCTGGCGCCCGAGCAGGCACCGCCGGCGCTGTTGCGCCTGGTCTACGCGCTGGAGCAGGCGATGCTGCCGTTCGGTTTTGAACAACCCACCCACGAGTTCCGTCCGCACTTGACGCTGGCCCGCGAGTACCGCGCGCCGGAGCCGGAAGCGCGCACGCCGCCGGAGTTTTTCCTGCGCCCTGAACGCTTCGGCTTATTCGAATCGCACAAGGGCCGCTATCGAGTTGTGCAGGACTGGCCGCTGATCTGAACGGACAAAAAAAGGCGCCCGAAGGCGCCTGCAAATTCACCCGAGCCGAGGGAGCCGGGTGAGGCCGTTCAGAGCAGGGTGCAGCGGTGGTAAGGCGCTGCGTGAACGGAAAATTTTCAGCACTGCATTGCTTCATTGTGGGAGCGAGCCTGCTCGCGAAAGGGTCGGCACATGCGGCATCTCAATCGCCTGACACGACGCCTTCGCGAGCAGGCTCGCTCCCACATTTTGATCATCGGTGTTTTTATTTACCGAGCTTCACCCGCGTCCAGCCGCGCGTCATGATCCGCTGTGTGGCAATCGGCTGATCCGGCACTGCATACAAAGTCGCCATCACCGCTTGCGACGGATACGAGCCCGGTTCGTTGCGGATCGCTTCGTCCACCAGTGGCGTGGCCGCTGCGTTGGCGTTGCTGTAGCCGATGCTGTTGGTGACTTCGGCGATGATGTCCGGGCGCATCAGGAAATCCATGAACAGGTAGGCATTGTCGACGTTCGCCGCATCACGGGGGATGGCGACCATGTCGTAGAAACTGCCGGCGCCTTCCTTGGGAATGCTGTAGTCGATCACCACGTTGTTGCCCGATTCCACCGCGCGGGCCTTGGCCTGCAGGACGTCGCCGGAGTAACCGACCGCCACGCAGATGTTGCCGTTAGCCAGATCGGAGATGTACTTCGAGGAATGGAAATACGCCACGTAAGGGCGGATTTTCATGAACAGCGCTTCGGCTTCGGCGATGTGCGCCTTGTCCTTGTCGTTCACCGGATAGCCCAGGTAGTGCAGGGCGGCCGGGAGCATTTCGGTCGGCGAATCGAGGAAACTGATGCCACAGGCTTTGAGTTTTTCCGCGTTCTCCGGTTTGAACAGCAAGTCCCAGGAGTTGGTCGGGGCGTTGGCGCCGAGCACTTCCTTGACCTTCGCCGGGTTGAAACCGATGCCGATCGAGCCCCACATGTACGGGAACGCATGCGCGTTGTCCGGATCACTGGCGGAAGCGTTTTTCAGCAATACCGGGTTGAGATTCTTCCAGTTCGGCAGCTTCGACTTGTCCAGCGGCTGGTAGACGCCGGCTTTGATCTGCTTGGCCAGAAAACTGTTCGACGGCACGACGATGTCATAGCCGGATTTGCCCGCGAGCAGGCGCGCTTCAAGGGTTTCGTTGCTGTCGAAGACGTCGTAGGTCACGCGAATGCCGGTCTCGTCTTCGAACTTTTTCACGGTGTCCGGCGCGATGTAATCGGACCAGTTGTAAACACGCAGCACCTTGTCGTTGGCCTGGGCGCCCATGACCATTGCGCCCATTAAGGACAGTGTCAGCAGAGTCCTGCCAAACATTTTCATCGGTACAACTCCCTTCTTCTTATTCAAAAACACAAAAGCTCGGTGCACTTGAACCTTGTGGCGAGGGGATTTATCCCCGCTCGGCTGCGTAGCAGTCGCAAAACCTGAATACGGAGTCTTCAGGTAGAACTGCAGGGGCCGCTTCGCAGCCCAACGGGGATAAATCCCCTCGCCACAGTTGTTCATCGGTGTTGCTCAGGCAGTCGCCGTTGCCGGCTGTTGCCACGACTCGTTCGCGGTCTGATCCATCGCTTCCTGAATCGCCCGTTTGCGGTTGGCCTCTGCCTTGCGGCCGAAGTACCAGACCAGGAAAGTCACCAGCGACACTGCCAGCAGAATCAGGCTGGCCACGGCGTTGATCTCGGGTTTCACACCCAGGCGCACCGCCGAGAACACTTCCATCGGCAGCGTCGTCGAGCCCGGCCCGGAAACGAAACTCGCCAGCACCAGATCGTCCAGCGACAAGGCAAACGACATCATTCCGCCGGCGGCCAGCGACGGCGCGATCATGGGAATGGTGATCAGGAAAAACACTTTGAATGGTTTGGCGCCGAGGTCCATCGCCGCTTCTTCGATCGACAGATCCAGCTCGCGAAGGCGCGCGGAGACTACCACCGCGACATAGGCTGCACAAAACGTGGTGTGGGCGATCCAGATGGTGACGATGCCGCGCTCCTGCGGCCAGCCGATCAGTTGCGCCATCGCCACGAACAGCAGCAACAGCGACAGGCCGGTGATCACTTCCGGCATCACCAACGGCGCGGTCACCAGACCACCAAACAGCGTGCGACCCTTGAAGCGCGTCACCCGCGTCAGCACGAACGCCGCCAGTGTCCCCAGTGCCACAGCGGCAATCGCGGTGTAGCAGGCGATCTCCAGCGAACGCAGCACCGAGCCCATCAGTTGCGTGTTGTCGAGCAGGCCGACATACCACTTCACTGACCAGCCACCCCACACCGTCACCAGTTTCGAGGCGTTGAACGAGTAGATCACCAGAATCAGCATCGGCAGATAAATGAACATCAAGCCGAAGATCAGCATGAACTTGGAAAAGTTGAAGCGTTTCATCCCCGTGCCTCCATCTCTTTGGCCTGGCTGCGGTTGAACAGCAGAATCGGCACAATCAGGATCAACAGCATCACCACCGCCAGCGCGGAAGCCACCGGCCAGTCGCGGTTATTGAAGAACTCCTGCCACAGCACGCGACCGATCATCAGCGTCTCCGGGCCACCCAGCAGTTCTGGAATCACGAACTCGCCGACCACCGGAATGAACACCAGCATGCAGCCGGCAATGATGCCGTTCTTGGCCAGCGGCACGGTGATCTTCCAGAAGTTGTTGAAGTTACTCGAACCCAGATCCTGCGCGGCTTCCAGCAGGCTATTGTCGTGCTTGACGAGGTTGGCGTAGAGCGGCAGCACCATGAACGGCAGATAGGCATAGACCACGCCGATGTACACCGCAGTGTTGGTGTTGAGGATTTCGATCGGGTGGTCGGTGAGCCCGGTCCACATCAGGAACCCGTTGAGCAGACCGTTGTTGCTGAGGATGCCCATCCACGCATACACGCGGATCAGGATCGCCGTCCAGGTCGGCATCATGATCAACAGCAGCAGGACGTTTTGCGTTTCCTTGCCGGTCTTGGTGATCGCGTAAGCCATCGGAAAACCGATCACCAGGCACATCAGCGTGCTCAATGCCGCGACCTTCAGCGAGCCGAGATACGCCGACAGGTACAGTTCGTCTTCGCCGAGCAGGGTGTAGTTGCCGATGTTCAGCAGCAGCTGGAATTTCTGTTCGGCGAAGGTGTAGATCTCCGAGTACGGCGGGATCGACAGCGCGGCTTCCGAAAAGCTGATCTTCATCACCAGAAAGAACGGCAGCATGAAGAACAGGAACAGCCAGATGAACGGAATGCCGATCACCAGTTTTCGTCCGCTGGGCACCAGGCGCAAGAATTGCTGATTGAAAGTTCTCATGAGCGCAGCACCACGCCGCTGTCGTCTTCCCACCAGACGTAGACCTTGTCGTCCCAGGTCGGCCGCGCGCCACGGCGTTCGGCATTGGCCATGAACGACTGGACGATCTTGCCGCCGGGCAGCTCGACGTAGAACACCGAGTGGCCGCCGAGGTAAGCGATGTCGTGGACCTTGCCTTCGGACCAGTTGTAGCGGAACTCCGGTTGGGTGGTGCTGACGAGCATTTTTTCCGGGCGGATGGCGTAGGTGATCGACTTGTCCTGCACCGAGGTGCTGACGCCGTGACCGACATAGATCTTCTGCTGCAAGTCGGGGCTGTGAATGATCGCGTGGCCTTCCAGATCTTCCACCACGGTGCCGTCGAAGGCGTTCACGTTGCCGATGAATTCGCAGACCATGCGGCTGACCGGCGCTTCATAAATGTCCACCGGGCTGCCGATCTGCGCGATCCAGCCCAGGTGCATGATCGCGATGCGCTGGGCCATGGTCATGGCTTCTTCCTGGTCGTGGGTCACCATCACGCAAGTCACGCCGACGCGCTCGATGATCTCGACCAACTCAAGCTGCATCTGCGAACGCAGCTTTTTATCCAGCGCACCCATCGGCTCGTCGAGCAGCAACAGTTTCGGCCGTTTGGCCAACGAGCGGGCGAGGGCGACGCGCTGCCGCTGGCCGCCGGACAACTGGTGCGGGCGGCGCTTGGCGTATTGGGTCATGTGCACAAGGCGCAGCATTTCTTCGACGCGAGCATCGATTTCGCTGGCAGGCAAACGGTCCTGTTTGAGGCCGAAGGCGATGTTCTGTGCCACGGTCATGTGCGGGAACAGCGCGTAGGACTGGAACATCATGTTGATCGGCCGCTCGTAAGGCGGCATGTCGGTGATGTCCACGCCATCGAGCAGAATCCGCCCCTCGGTCGGCCGCTCGAAACCGGCGAGCATGCGCAGCAGAGTCGATTTGCCCGAACCGGAACCGCCCAGCAGCGCGAAAATCTCGCCCTGATGGATCTCCAGGGACACATCGTCCACGGCCACGGTTTCGTCGAACTTCTTGGTGACACGATCGACTTTCACCAGCACCTTTTTCGGTTGCTGCTGACCCTCGAGTGCCTTGCGGTAAGTGCTGGAGGCGTTTGCCATGTGAAACTCCCAACAGTTGTCGTGTGCCTGGCCAATGTGGCCGGGCTTAAGTGGATTGCGGAGCGGTCCGGAATGCCTGTCAGCTGGCGCAGAACCTGTGGGAGCGAGCCTGCTCGCGAATACGGAGTGTCAGTCGACATCATCGTTTGCTGATACACCGCTTTCGCGAGCAGGCTCGCTCCCACAGGGGATATGCGTTGACCTGAGTGGCCTTTGTCCGTACCGATCCGGCTTGTTCGGCGCCGCCGTCCTGGCTGCCTGGGTCGTACTTGTTGTTATCACGGGTGTTGCGGTTCACGACGGGCGGATGTGCAAACGCACACCCSCCAGCCGTGGGGGCAGTAAATCGTTATCTGGTCTGGGATTGCGTCAGCGCTGACTGCGCCTCGCCGCCCGTTGCCGGCACGCCGCGCCGAACGCCTGGAAAATCCTCAGGTAGTTCGGGTTGTCCAGCACCTGCCATTCCGGGTGCCATTGCACGCCGAGGGCGAAGGTCGGGCTGTGCTCGACCGAGATCGCTTCGATCAAACCGTCCGGCGCCACGGCTTCAGCACGCAGGCCGGGGGCGAGGCGGTCGATGCCCTGACTGTGAATCGAATTGACCTGAAATTCGTCGGGCAACTCCAGCGCTTCGAACACGCCGCCAGCGATCACACTGACCGCATGGGCCGGGGCGTATTGCACGGCCACGTCCGGGCTGTCGGCTTCACGGTGATCGAGCATGCCGGGCAGCTCGTGCACCTTCTGATGCAGGCTGCCGCCGAAGGCCACGTTCATTTCCTGGAAGCCACGGCAGATACCGAGCACCGGAACGCCCGCCGCGATGGCTGCACGCAATAAAGGAAGGGTGGTGGCGTCGCGGGCCGGATCATGATCCGTGCCGGGGGCGCTGGCCGGGCCTTGATAGTGGAAGGGCTCCACGTTCGAGGGAGAGCCGGTGAGCAACAGACCGTCGAGCTGACCGAGCAGGTCATCGATTTCAGTCAGGTTGCCGAGGGAAGGAATGACCACTGGCAACCCTTGAGCGCCAACGCTGACAGCACGTACGTACTTGTCGCCGCTGATGTGATAGGGGTGCAGGCCAATCTGTTTGACGCACGCAGTAACGCCGATCAATGGCTTGAATGCCATTTTTATTCACCTCGAAGTCTGTCACTTGAACGAGCTTTTCCGGAGCTTAGCTTCGTTGATTTTAATTAACAACTGTCATGTAAAAAATTCTAAACGCGGTTCATCAAATCGCTTAGGTTTACCGGGGTTTACCGGCGGATATGGCACGAGAGTGTTAAGAAAAGCCCGAAAAATAAAGGCTGCAGGGCAGGGTGTTCGCTATTGACTTCACTTTGCCTTTCGGATTGACTGGCTGCGCAACACAGTGGTGAACATAATAATTAACAGCTAAATAGGTGCATCATGTCGGTCCCTCTGCGTACCGTTCAACTCAACGAAGCCAACGCATTCCTTAAGAAATATCCTGAGGTTTTGTACGTCGACCTTCTGATTGCGGATATGAACGGTGTGGTGCGCGGCAAGCGCATCGAACGCACCAGTCTTCATAAGGTGTACGAAAAAGGCATCAACCTGCCGGCGTCGCTCTTTGCGCTGGACATCAACGGCTCGACGGTGGAAAGCACCGGCCTGGGCCTGGATATCGGCGATGCCGATCGCATCTGTTACCCGATCCCCGGCACCCTGAGCATCGAGCCGTGGCAAAAACGCCCGACCGCTCAACTGCTGATGACCATGCACGAGATCGAAGGTCAGCCGTTCTTCGCCGACCCGCGTGAAGTACTGGCCAACGTTGTGCGCAAATTCGATGACCTCGGCCTGACTATTTGCGCGGCGTTCGAACTCGAGTTCTACCTGATCGACCAGGACAACGTGAATGGCCGTCCGCAATCGCCACGTTCACCGGTATCCGGCAAGCGTCCGGTGTCGACTCAGGTCTACCTGATCGACGATCTCGACGAATACGTCGATTGCCTGCAAGACATCCTCGAAGGCGCGAAAGAGCAGGGCATTCCCGCTGATGCGATCGTCAAGGAAAGCGCCCCGGCGCAGTTCGAAGTCAACCTGCATCACGTCTCCGACCCGATCAAGGCCTGCGATTACGCGGTCCTGCTCAAGCGTCTGGTGAAGAACATCGCCTACGACCACGAGATGGACACGACTTTCATGGCCAAGCCGTATCCGGGCCAGGCCGGCAATGGTTTGCACGTGCACATTTCGATTCTGGACAAAGAAGGCAACAACATCTTCGCCAGCGAGGATCCCGAGCAGAACGCCGCACTGCGTCACGCGATCGGCGGTGTGCTCGAGACCCTGCCGGCGCAGATGGCGTTCCTCTGCCCGAACGTCAACTCCTATCGCCGCTTCGGCGCGCAGTTCTATGTGCCGAACTCGCCGAGCTGGGGCATCGACAACCGCACCGTGGCCGTGCGCGTGCCGACCGGTTCAGCGGACGCCGTGCGCATCGAGCACCGCGTCGCCGGTGCTGATGCCAACCCGTACCTGCTGATGGCGTCGGTGCTGGCCGGTATCCACCACGGGCTTACCAACCAGATCGAGCCTGGCGCGCCGGTCGAAGGCAACAGCTACGAGCAGAACGAGCAGAGTCTGCCGAACAACCTGCGCGACGCCTTGCGCGAGCTCGACGACAGCGAAGTCATGGCGCGCTACATCGACCCGATGTACATCGACGTGTTCGTCGCGTGCAAGGAAAGCGAGCTGGCCGAGTTCGAGAACTCGATTTCTGACCTTGAGTACAACTGGTATCTGCATACGGTCTGAAGATCAAAAGCCCCTCACCCTAACCCTCTCCCGGAGGGAGAGGGGACTGACCGCGTCGTCTGGAGATATCCGGCGACCTGAACGATCCAGTCGATGATGGATTCGGCAAAGATTTTTCAGGTCGGCGCAGTTACCAGACATCCCCCGATCGGTCCCCTCTCCCTCTGGGAGAGGGCTAGGGTGAGGGCAGCGATTCCCGGCCAGACAAAGCAACCAGACCAACCCCCAAATTCCCCCTTGTCGAGCTCAAAACAATGACCACAACCCGCAACGACTGGGAACAACGCTTCCAGTCTCTGTCCATCGAATCCCGCGCCTTCATTAACGGTGAATATCGCCCGGCACTCAGTGGCGACACCTTCGAATGCCTGAGCCCGGTCGATGGCCGCTTTCTTGCCGCCGTCGCCAGCACCGATGAAGCCGACGCCAACCTGGCCGTCGAAGCCGCGCGCCAGTCCTTCAACTCCGGCATCTGGGCGAAAAAAGCCCCGGCCGAGCGCAAGCGCGTGCTGATCCGCTTCGCCGATCTGATCCTGCAGCACCAGGAAGAACTGGCGCTGCTGGAAACCCTCGACATGGGCAAACCGATCAGCGATTCGATGAGCATCGACATCCCGGCGACCGCCAACGCGATCCGCTGGAGCGCCGAGGCCATCGACAAGATCTACGACGAAGTCGCCGCCACGCCCCACGACCAACTCGGCCTCGTCACCCGTGAGCCGTCCGGTGTGGTCGCAGCGATCGTGCCGTGGAATTTCCCGCTGATCATGGCCAGCTGGAAATTCGCCCCGGCGCTGGCGGCGGGTAACTCGTTCATCCTCAAGCCTTCGGAAAAATCACCGCTGACCGCCATCCGCATCGCGCAACTGGCGCTGGAGGCGGGCATTCCGGAGGGCGTGTTCAACGTGCTGCCGGGCTACGGCCACACCGTCGGCAAGGCGCTGGCGTTGCACATGGACGTCGACGTGCTGGCCTTCACCGGCTCCACGGCGATCGCCAAGCAGCTGATGATCTATGCCGGCCAGAGCAACATGAAACGCGTCTGGCTCGAGGCCGGCGGCAAGAGCCCGAACGTGGTGTTCGCCGACGCCCCGGACCTGCGCGCGGCAGCCCAGGCAGCAGCCAGTGCCATCGCCTTCAACCAGGGCGAAGTCTGCACTGCCGGCTCGCGTCTGCTGGTCGAGCGCTCGATTCGCGAGCAGTTCATCCCGCTGCTGGTGGAAGCGCTGCAAGCGTGGAAACCGGGGCATGCGCTTGATCCGGCGACCACCGTCGGCGCCGTGGTCGACCAGCGTCAACTGGACAACGTGCTGCGCTACATCAGCATCGGCCGCGAGCAGGGCGCCGAGTTGATTGCCGGCGGCCAACGCACCCTCGAAGAAACCGGCGGCCTCTACGTGCAGCCAGCGATCTTCGACGGCGTGACCAATGCGATGACTATCGCCCAAGAAGAAATCTTCGGCCCGGTGCTGTCGCTGATCACCTTCGACACTGCCGAAGAAGCCCTGCAGATCGCCAACGACAGCATCTTCGGCCTCGCCGCCGGGGTGTGGACCAGCAACCTGAGCAAGGCTCACACCTTCGCCCGCGGTTTGCGCGCCGGCAGCGTCTGGGTCAACCAGTACGACGGCGGCGACATGACCGCGCCGTTCGGTGGCTTCAAGCAATCGGGCAACGGTCGCGACAAATCGCTGCATGCGTTCGACAAGTACACCGAACTGAAAGCGACCTGGATCAAGCTCTGACTCTTTTACAGCGGCGGCCGCCCCTGGTTGGCGGCCCTCGGAGAAACCTATGAAACAGCAACACGTAAACAGCTACTACGCCGCCACCCGCAACGAAGTCATCGACTTCCCGGTTCTCGAAGAGGCAGTGGACTGCGATGTCTGCATCATCGGCGCCGGCTACACGGGCCTGTCCTCGGCACTGTTCCTCAGCGAAGCCGGCTACAAAGTCACCGTGCTGGAAGCGGCGAAAGTCGGCTACGGCGCCAGCGGTCGCAATGGCGGGCAACTGGTCAATTCCTACAGCCGCGACGTCGATGTCATCGAAGAGCGCTACGGCGACAAGACTGCAGAAATCCTCGGCAGCATGATCTTCGAAGGCGCCGATATCATTCGTTCGCGCATCAAGAATTACGACATCAAGTGCGACTACCGTTCGGGCGGTATTTTCGCGGCGATGAACAAGAAACAGCTCAACGGCCTGGCCGAGCAGAAGCGCAACTGGGAACGCTACGGCAACCGCAATCTGAAGATGCTCGATGCAGCGGATATTCGTCGCGAAGTCGGCTCCGACGCCTACGTTGGCGGCTTGCTGGACATGCAGGGCGGCCACGTTCATCCGTTGAATCTGGCGCTAGGAGAGGCCGCTGCCATCGTGCGTTTGGGCGGCAAGATCTACGAACAGTCGGCGGCGGTCGAAATTACCTACGGCGAGCCGATCACCGTGCGCACCGCCAAGGGGCTGGTCCGCGCCAAATACCTGCTGATCGCCGGCAACGCCTACCTGCCGCAAGGCCTCGACAACCGCGTCACCGCGAAAAGCATGCCGTGCGGCTCGCAGATCGTCGTCACCGAACCGCTGACCGAGCAGCAGGCGCGCAGCCTGATCACCAACAACTATTGCGTGGAAGATTGCAACTACCTGCTGGATTACTACCGCCTCACCGCTGACAACCGCCTGCTTTACGGTGGTGGTGTGGTTTACGGCGCGCGGGAGCCGGACGATATCGAACAGCTGATCCGGCCGAAGATCCTCAAGACTTTCCCGCAGCTCAAGGACGTAAAGATCGACTACCGCTGGACCGGCAACTTCCTGCTGACCATGTCGCGCATGCCGCAATTCGGCCGTATCGAAAAGAACGCCTACTACATGCAGGGCTACAGCGGCCACGGCGTCACCTGCTCGCACCTGGCCGGCAAACTGATCTCGGAAATGATCCGCGGCGACGCCGAACGCTTCAACGCCTTCGCCTCGCTGCCGCACATGCCGATGCTCGGCGGCCGCACCTTCTCCGCACCGCTTACCGCTCTGGGCGCGGTCTACTACTCCCTGCGCGACCGCTTCGGCGTCTGACTTACCTCACCGGCGGCGGTCCGAAAGACCTCGCCGGTTTTTCACTTATGCAAAACCACTGATGTCCACTGTGGGAGCGAGCCTGCTCGCGAAGAGGCCATATCAGGCGACATCGATTCGCCAGACACTACGCTTTCGCGAGCAGGCTCGCTCCCACAGTGACTGTATTGCCAAGGCCAACAGGACTTTTGCCGCACCATCCATCGAACCTGCTGAGCAACACCGGCAAACGTGATTTAATAGCCGCCTTTCACGGTTCCGGGACACGGGAGCAACGTGATCCGCGCGACCTGCGCGTCACCCGCCACCCACCCCCATTACCCTTAAGTACCTCAACATAAGGCTGTCATGGATACGGGTTCTCGACTCAAACTAGTACGCGAAAGCTACAAACTCTCCCAGCGCGAGCTCGCCCGGCGTAGCGGCGTGACCAACGCGACCATCTCGCTGATCGAACAGAACCGCGTCAGCCCCTCCGTCAGCTCGCTGAAAAAGCTGCTCGAAGGCATACCGATGTCCCTGGCCGACTTCTTCACCTTCGACCAGCCCCCGCGCGAACACCAATACGTGTTCCGCGCCAACGAACAACCCGACCTCGGCCGCCACGGCCTGCGTCTGCTGCTCATCGGCGCCTCCGTCCCTAGCCGGCAGATGCGCCTGCTCCGCGAACAATATGCCCCCGGCGCCAGCTCCGGCGAAGAACCGATCGTGCATGCCGAAGGCGAAGAGTGCGGACTGGTCACGCGCGGCACGGTAGAACTGACCGTGGACGGGCAGGTGAGTGTGTTGAGTGCGGGGGATGGTTATTACTTTCCGACGACGTTGCCGCATAAATTCCGCAATATCGGCGCGGATGAGGCGGAGATTATCAGTGCGAATACGCCGGCGAATTTCTGATCGGATAACGCATATTGTTTGTTGACCCGGCATCTTTTAGGGGGTGTCGGGTTGTTTGTTCCTGCCATTCGTCACCCCTTCCGCATTTTCCCCGCGCACGCGCTTCCAATGCATAACTCACCCCCGCAAAGGAACCGCCAACATGCGCCCATCCAAAATCGCAGCACTGACGCTAGCTACATTGGTATCCGCCACCTCGCTCTACACAACAGCCGCCAGCGACACCCCGGCACCCACCGCTAACGACGGCAATAGCCAGACCAACCCGAGTGCGCCGGAAGACATACATTCCAATGGCGCCACCGTGCCCAAAGGCACACAGGGCAACACCACCAACAATGACGGCTCTACACCTTCGGGTTCCAAGCCCAGTGGTTCGAAGCAATCGAACGACAGCGGCACGAGCAGCGGTGCTGGTCAAGGTTGAGGCTGTTTGCAGATGCAGCAAGCCCGGCATCAAGCCGGGCTCTCTGTCAGGCAATCCTCGATAACGGAGACTATTTAGCCTTCCAGTTCCCGCCACTGTTTTCGCAATCAATCTTCGCCTGCGCCAAGTGCTCACCGTCGTAGTAATACGTGGTGACTTTGGCGTTGTCGGGCATGTTCAGCGGTTTGGCACTTTTGTCTTTGCTGGTCGAGTGCGGGTTGGCGAGGGATTCCTGGGTGAGGCGGGCGGTGCAGGTGGCCTGGTAGTGGTCGTCGCAGCGTTGGACTTTCTTCTTGGTGGCGTTGAGGGTGTCCTTGGTTTCGTTGCTGCAGGACCAGTTGATGGAGTCCACGGGCATGCCGTCGTATTCGTAACAGCTGTGGGTTTCCACCGCCGGCACCGAGGCGCTGGAGGAGCGGGTCTGCACGTCGCAGCCTTCGGCCATGACGCAGGTGGGGATGATGGCGAACGTGGCGATCAGGAGCAGCAGTCTGGTTTTCATCGGCAATTCCTCTCCAATGGCGCCGCGTCTGATCGGTGATTTGGCGCTTGTCTGGTTTCGAGGCGGCGAGGGCGGGCAAGGTTCAATCGCTTTGCGCTGCGCGATCTTCGCGTACACTGCGCAACAATCAGAAACATAAAGCGCAGGATTCGATTCCCATGGCCCAAACCCTCGAACGCGCTATCGCCATTGCCGCCACGGCCCACAGCGGGCAGGTGGACAAGGGCGGGGCGCCGTACATTCTGCATCCACTGAAAGTCATGTTGCGCATGCACACGCTGGAGGAGCGCATCGTCGCTGTGCTGCACGATGTGGTCGAGGATTGCGGGGTAAGTCTGGATGACTTACGCGGGGAAGGTTTCAGCGAAGAGGTGCTGGCGGCGATTGCGGCGGTGACCAAAGTGCCCGGCGAGTCCTACGAGGATTTTGTCGACCGCGCCGCGCAAAACCCGATCGGCCGGGTGGTGAAGCTGGCGGATCTGGAAGAGAACAGCGATATCTCGCGGATTGCCTCGCCGAGTTGGGAGGATCTGGAGCGGATCGAGAAATATCGGCGGGCGATTGCACGCCTTCGCGCTTAGGAATGCAAATCCCCCTGTAGGAGCTGCCGAAGGCTGCGATCTGATCGTTCCCACGCTCTGCGTGGGAATGCAGCCGGGGACGCTCTGCGTCCCAAAAGATCGCAGCCTTCGGCAGCTCCTACCAGGGACTGGTGGTGTGTCAGATAAATAGCCAGGAAGGCGAACTATGAAATCCATTGTGTGCTTGTTGCTTGCGGCTGGTTTTGGCGCGTTGTTGCAGTTTGAAGGCGTACCCCACGGCTTGCTGCTGGGCTCGATTGTCGTTACCGCGTTGTTTGCCAGTAAAACCGGCATCGCCCCGGCAACTCCTTATGGACTGGGCTACATCCAGGTCACGCTGGGCATCGCCACCGGGCTGATGTTCGAAGCATGGGACAGCGAAACGGCCGCAACAATGTTGCCCAGCCTTGGCGTATTGCTGATCTGCCTGAGCGTACAAATTGCACTCGCCGGATGGTGGCTGACACGCGGTGCCGGATGGAATCGCACCGATGCACTGCTGGCGGTGTATCCCGGCGCATTGGCCGCAGTGTTCGATTTGCTCGAGTCGGAAAAGGCTTCGAGCAAAGTCATCATCGTGCATCTGATGCGGCTGCTGTTGATCACCGTACTGGTGAGTTTGCTCATTCCCGGGCAAGCAGCGGTGGCTGAAGTCGCCAGCGATCCGTTGACCACAGGCATGGCGCTCACCGCGTGCTCAGTCATCGCTTTGAGCGTATTGCTCGGCCGCCTGTTGTTGCTGATCGGCGTCCCGGCACCATTCATGCTTACCGCGATTCTCATAACCGCTGTATTTGTGAAGTCGGGATGGCTGCACGGCTTTCACATGCCGGAGTGGAGCCTGAACCTGGCCGCACTGATTCTCGGCGTGCGCATCGGCTCACGTTTTCAGGGACTCGGCATCGCAGAGCTGGCGCGGCATGGGCGCACGGCGTTGGTCTCGGTGGGTTTGATGATCGTCGTTGCAGCGGTGTTTGCCGAGGTGGCTGCGCGCTGGCTGGGCAGTGATCCGCTGTCACTGTGGCTGGCGTACATGCCTGGCGCGATCGAGACGATTGCGATTGTCGCGTTTGGCGGCGGGCTGAACGTGGTGTTTATCCTGACGCATCACTTGAGCCGGATGGTGTTGCTGCATTTTGCGCCGGCGTTGTTGGTGCAGGTCAGGCGGGTGCGCCAGGAAACTTGAAGCAAGCCAGTGCTGCCTGGCGATTGCGGCGTGTCATTCAGATCCATCCCTCTCAGCCCAGCCCTTTCCCCCAGGGCGGCTGCTGCGCATAAACGGCTTCGTGAGCAGTTGCTGACCTCGGTTTGCCGCGCTATCAGGCGTGGCCCAAGGCAATCGCGAACGACACGACGATCATCCAGGCGAAGGCAAAATTGAGATTCATGGGCTGTTCATCCTGAGCTTTTGAGATTGGCGCCATTGTGAACAGGCGCAGCGCAAAGAAAAAATTCGCCTTGTTGATTCCAATGATCGAAAGCATTGATAGCCGCTGCGTTTGTGTTTGCTTGAGACTTTCGCTAGTGTGGCTGAAACCTGCAACTACAAGCACAAACAGGCACAACCATGCACGATCACTCCATCGCTGAATTGCCGTCCCTGCGTCGGCAGAAAATCCTTTTGCTTCTCGAGCGTGACGGCAAGGTCATGGCCTCCGAGCTGAGCCAGCATTTCGCGGTGTCCGAAGACACTATCCGCCGCGACCTTGCCGAACTGGACAACGCCGGGCTGGTGCAGCGCGTGCATGGCGGGGCGTTGCCGCGACCGAAGGACTCGGGCAAGGATTACTTCACCCGTCTGGATGAGACCGACGAGGTCAAGGTGCGCCTGGCGCAATTGGCGGCGCAGCACATCGAGGATGGGCAGATTGTGCTGTTCGATTCCGGCTCGACCACCTTGCAGGTGGCGCGCGCGTTACCGTCCGATATTCGCATCACCGCCGTGACCGCTTCCCCACTGACGGCGATTGCCTTGTCCGAATACAAGGGCGTGAAAGTGATTCTGGCGGGCGGTGAATTGAATCCGCATTCGATGTCGGCCAGTGGTCAGGAAGCGCTGCGACTGCTGGCGGGAATCAAGGCGGATCTGGCAATTACCGGGGTGTGTGCGATTCATCCCGAGGTCGGGATCACCTCGCTGCATTTCGATGAAGTGCCGATCAAACAGGCGATGCTCGACAGCGCGACGCGGGTGATTGCGGTGACTACGGCAGACAAGCTGGGTGCGGTGGAGCCGTTTGTGGTCGCGCCGTGCACGCGCCTGCATAGGTTGATTACCGAGCGGCATCCCGGGTCGGGGAATGTCGAGGATTATCGGCGGTTGGGGATTGTGGTGGAGCAGTTGCCGGATTGAATTTTGTGTGGGGTTTGAGGGCCTCTTCGCGAGCAGGCTCGCTCCCACAGGGTGTTGTGTCGTGCACAAATCCAATGTGGGAGCGAGCCTGCTCGCGATAGGGCCAGTGAATTCAGCGCAACCGCTCGAGCATCTGGTAATACCACATCCCCGCCGCCAGCAACGGATTGCCTAGCAGGTCGCCCATTGGCACGCGGATGTGCTGGCACGCGGCGAAGGTGTCGAATTGCTCCATTTGCCCGGTGATCGCGCGGCTCATGATCTCGCCCATGATGTGCGTGGTGGCGATGCCATGTCCCGAGTAGCCCTGGCAATACCAGACGTTGTCCGAGAGCTTGCCCAGTTGCGGGATGCGGTTGATGACGATGCCCATCGCGCAGCTCCACTGGTAATCGATCGGCACGCCTTTTAGCGCCGGGAACGTGCGTTCGATACACGGGCGCAGTTCCGCAGCGATGTCGCGCGAATCCTTGCCGCTGTAGTTGGCGCCGCCGCCGAACAGCAAACGGCCGTCGGCGGTGAGCCGGTAGTAATCGAGGACGAAGCGGCAGTCGTACACGGCGAGGTCTTCGGGGTTGATCTGTTGCGCCAGATCACCGAGCGGCGCGGTGGTGACGATGCCGCCCATGGCCGGGAAGATCTTGCCCTTGAGCTGACCCGGTTCGAGCTTGTGATAGACGTCACCGGCGAGCATCACCTGATTGGCGTCGATCTGACCGTGAGCGGTGCGCACGCCAGGTGTGTCGCCGTGAATGATCTCCAGCACTTCACTGTTTTCGAAGATCTGCGCGCCCAGGCTTTCGGCTGCGCGTGCTTCGCCAATGCACAGGTTGAGCGGGTGCAGGTGCATGTTGCGGGTGTTCTTGATGGCGCCGTGGTAGAGCTCGCTTTGCAGCAGGTCGCGAACCTGGCTGCGGTCGAGCAGGCTCACTTCATCGCCCAATCCGCGACGCACGGCTTCGTCGTAATCCTTGCGCAGATCGACCATGTGGCTCGGCTTGTACGCCGCGTGCAAGTGGCCGTGTTTGAGGTCGCACTGGATCGCGTATTTGTCGACGCGCTGGCGGATGATTTCATGCCCGCGCCAGCGCAGATGCCAGATGAAATCGTCCACATCATCGCCAAGTTTCGCGCGCATCTGTTTGCGCATCGCGCCGTCGCCGGAAAGGCTGCCGGTGACTTGCCCGCCATTGCGCCCGGTGGCGCCCCAGCCGATCTTGTGGCTTTCGACGATGGCGACTTTCAGGCCTTTTTCCGCCAGCTCGACGGCAGTGGCGACGCCAGTGAAACCGCCGCCGATGATCACCACATCGACCTTGTGCCGACCTTGCAGGGTCGGGTAGTCGGTGTCCTGGTTGAGGGTGGCGGTGTAGTAGGAATTGCAGCGAATGGTCATGTCAGGGTCCACAAAAAATTCAGGTTCGAAGTGCATTCCCTGTGGGAGCGAGCCTGCTCGCGAAAGCGGTGTGTCAGTCACCCAAAATGTTGAATGTGATGACGCCTTCGCGAGCAGGCTCGCTCCCACAGGTTCGGTGTCGGATCGTTAAGCCTCGGTCAGGTACCACCGCCAATCCTGCTCACCCACTTCAGCCATGAACTGCCGATACTCGGCACGCTTTACCGCCAGATACACCCCAAGGAATTCCTGCCCCAATGCCTCCCGTGCCCACGTGGAATTTTCCAGCGCCTGCAACGACGTCAGCCAATCGGTCGGCAGCAGTTCTTTCGCCTGGGCATAACCATTGCCCTCGACCGGTGCCCCCGGATCCAGCTCTTCACGAATGCCACGGTGAATGCCGGCAAGAATCGCCGCCGCTGCCAGATACGGGTTGGCGTCGGCGCCGCAGATGCGGTGTTCGATGTGTCGCGTAGGGGCCGGGCCGCCGGGTACGCGCAGGCTGACCGTGCGGTTGTCGACGCCCCAGGTCGGCGCCAGTGGCGCGTAGCTGTTGGCCTGGAAACGCCGGTAAGAGTTGGCGTTGGGGCAGAACAGCAGCAGCGAATCAAGCAGGGAGGCGAGCATGCCGCCAATCGCCGTGCGCAACAGCGGCGTGCCGGCCGGGTCTTCAGAGGCGAACAGATTACGCCCCTCGGCATCGTCGAGGCTGACGTGCATGTGCATGCCGGTGCCGGCCAGATCATCGAACGGCTTGGCCATGAACGTCGCCTGCATGCCGTGCTTGTGCGCCACGCCTTTGACCAGACGTTTGTAGCGTACCGCCTGATCCATCGCCTCCAGTGCGTCGCCATGTTCGAGGGTGATTTCGACCTGACCCGGCGCGTATTCGGAGATCGCCGTGCGCGCCGGAATGCCGTGCAGTTTGCACGCGCTGTAGAGGTCGGCGAGGAACGGCTCGATCTGTTCCAGCTCGCGCAAACCGTAGACTTGCGTGTGTCGCGGTCGTCCGCCGTCAGCGTCCAGCGCCGGTTGCGGGCGGCCGTTGTGGTCGCGTTTGGCATCGAGCAGATAGAACTCCAGCTCGCACGCCATGATCGGGTGATAGCCCTCGGCCTTGAGCCCGTCGATGACTTTGATCAGCAGGTGCCGAGGGTCAGCGATGCTCGCCGGCAGGCCCTCGCTCGGGTGCATGCTGACCTGCACGGCGGCGGTCGGAATCTGTCGCCACGGCAGGCGCACCAGACTGCCTTGCAGCGGATAGGCGCGGCAGTCGATGTCGCCCACATCCCAGACCAGTCCGGAGTTCTCGACGTCCTCGCCTTGTACGGTCAGGCCAAGGATGGTGCTCGGCAGCGGTCGACCGCTTTCGTATACGGCGAGCAGTTCTTCGCGGTGCAACAGCTTGCCGCGCGGCACGCCGTTGGCGTCGAGGATGAACAGTTCGATCATGTCGATATCGGGGTTCTGTTCGAGGAACAGGCGTGCGTCTTCGATGGCTGCGAATTTCATGGCAAATCACTCACGATGGCGCCGCACAGGCGCGCAGATTCGGCCGGACACGACGCGACAAGAAGGCGCAAGTGTCCCGGCAGGGATATCAGGAAAATCGGGAAATTGACTGTCGCGGTTTCAGCTCACGCGATCAGACGGGAACGGCGATATCCGGCGGGCGTGCGGAGTGACGCAGCTTGGAGCGGCGCAGGGCCATGGGCAGATTGACGATGCGGTTCATACGCGGCCCCTGTTGCAGTGGGCGCGTACAGCAGAGACGTGCAACCTTTGGGGTTGTTGTGGTGACGTACTCATAACGCGTGTTTCCGTTGGCGGAAAGCGTCGGCGGCAGGGCAGGCCCGGCGACCGGTGTGCCCGGATAGTAAGGGGGAATTCGCGCGCGTGTAAACGGAAGATTCGTCGGTGGCGCTTTCCGGCGTTTGGGCTGATTGACCGAGTTGCCTTTTTCGCGAGCAGGCTCGCTCCCACAGGAGAATGCATTTCAACTGTGGGAGCGAGCCTGCTCGCGAATGGCCGCATCTCGGTCCCGAGCGGACGCGCCGGGCCATCTCGTTGTTTGCCGCTGAGCCATTCAGCGCAGCACGTAGTCGTCCGGCTCCGGCGCGGGGGGCAATGGCGAGACGCCCAGTTCGTACAGCACATCGCGCTCCAGGGTGCGCACCAGTGCATCGGTCGGCAGATCGTTTTCATCGCGCCCGAACGGATCTTCGAGTTCATCGGCAATCGCGTCAAAGCCGAAAAAGGTGTAGCTGACAATTGCCGTGAACAGCGGCGTCAACCAACCCAGCGATTGCGCCATGGCGAACGGCAGCAGCAGGCAGAACAGGTAGATGGTGCGGTGCAGCAGCAGAGTGTAAGGGAAGGGCAGTGGCGTGTTCTTGATCCGGTCGCACACCGCCTGGGCCTGGCTCAGGCAGGTCAGGTGATTGGCCAGCAACTGATAACGCCATGGCGACAGCACACCGGCCGTTTCCAGCGCTGAGCACTGGCGCCCGAGCTGATGAAGGATCTGTCCGCAGTGATCCGGCGCAGCCCCATCGATCGGTGGGCTGACCCAGTCGGTGCTGGCCTGCTCCTCGCTGTCTCCACGCAGCCGTGCATTCAACGCGTGGGCGAAACCGCACAGGTTGCGCAACAGTTGTCCACGCAGGCGGGTGTCATCGAGGCCTTGGGTTTCGCGCATCACCGCGCGCACCCGCAACAGCACCTCGCCCCAGGCCTTGCGCCCCTCGTACCAACGGTCGTAACAAGCGTTGTTGCGAAAGCTCAGGAAAATCGACAGCGACAGGCCGAGCAGGGTGAACGGCGTCGAATTGATCTGGGCGAAGTAGCTCGGCACCAGTAGTTCGATCAGCACAATCGCTGCCGCCAGCAGTGTCAGCATCAAAGTGCGCACGGCGATGCGTTTGGCGATCGAGCCTCTAAGGGTGAACAGCACGGCGAACTGATTGGGTCTCGGTCTGACGATCATCTCGCGGTCCCGGTTGCGCGGCGAATCAGCCGCCGGTCATGTTCATGAAACGCACCACTTGCACGTCGTCGCTGACTTCGAAATTGTGTCGATACGGCTTGAGTTTCATCGCCTCGATGATCGCGTTTTCCAGGCGTTCCGGGTGGCCGGGATGGGCGCGCAACACCGCTTTGAGGTCCATCGAATGCTCGTTGCCCAGACACAGCAGCAAGCGACCTTCGACGGTCAGGCGCACGCGGTTGCAGGTACCGCAGAAGTTGTGGCTGTGCGGCGAAATGAAGCCCAGACGAATGTTCGGCGCCTCGGCCACGCGCCAGTAGCGCGACGGCCCTTGCGTCGATTCGGTCGAGTCGATCAGGGTGAAGCGTTCGGCGATGCGTTCGCGCACTTGCGCGCTGGAGTAGAAGGATTCGGCGCGGCTGTGTTCGGCGATCGCGCCCAGCGGCATCTCTTCGATGAAGGAAATATCCAGATCACGCTCGATGGCGAAACTGACCAGATCGTTGATCTCGTGATCGTTGCGGCCCTGCATCACCACGCAATTGAGTTTGGTGCGGGTGAAACCGGCGGCACGGGCGGCATCGATGCCGTCGATGACCTGCGCCAGATCGCCGGTACGGGTCAGCTCTTTGAAGCGCTGCGGATCGAGGCTGTCGAGGCTGATGTTGAGGCGCTTGACCCCGGCGTCGAACAGCGGCTTGGCCAGTCGGCCCAATTGCGAGCCGTTGGTGGTCAGGCACAGCTCGCGCAGGCCGGGCAGGGCGGCGATCTGTTCGCAGAGTTGCACAACGCCGGGGCGGATCAGCGGTTCGCCACCCGTGAGGCGGATCTTGCGCGTGCCGAGGGCGACGAAGCTTTGCGCCACCTGGAACAGCTCTTCGAGGGTGAGGATCTGCTGGCGCGGCAGGAACTGCATGTCCTCGGCCATGCAATAGACGCAGCGAAAATCGCAGCGGTCGGTCACCGACAAGCGCAGATAATCCACGCGGCGGTTGTGACCATCGATCAATTCACGCTGTGTCATGGGCTCGCCTCGTGGATGTGGAACGCCGTCAGCGGGCGCAGATCGCGCAGGGTAGGCTGCGCTCGCCACGCCGTCCAATCACTCTGGCTGACCGAGTGATTGACGGCGTCGATGACGCCTTACGGTGCGCCAAACATTGCCGTCCAGTAAATGCCGGCGTTGCTTTTCGGATCGGTCGCGTAAGCGGCGCCCAGTTCCTGATATTGCGGATTCATCAGATTGGCGCAATGGCCTGGGCTGGCGAGCCAGCCGTCAACGACCTTGCCGACGGTGTCTTGCCCGGCGGCGATGTTTTCACCGACCAGTTGTCCGCTGTAACCGGAAAGTTCGGCGCGGTCGCCCGGCGTGCGGCCGTCGCGGTCCTTGTGGTCGAGGTAATTGTTGTTGGCCATGTCGCGGCTGTGATCCTGAGCGACAGTGCCCAGCGTGGCATTCCACGCCAGCGGTGCTGCCGCCGCGAAGGACTGGCCGCCGCACTGGCGCGCCTGGCTGCGCGCGGTATTGAGTTGCGCCAGCAGCTTTTGCCCTTCGCTTTGTGCATCGCCGAGTTTCGCCGTCAGCAACGGCCGCGCGAGGACGATGCGCCAGTCGCGGTCAACGCGGTTGACACCGATATCGACGAACTGCGGATCGAGCACCACCTGACAGAAGCTTTCCTGAATCGCCTTCATTGCTGACGCCGCATCGCGCGGGCCGTTGAGGGTGATCGCCTGCACGTTGACCATCGGGTAGTGGGCGCTGGTCATGGCCTGCTGCAGATCAACCGCGCCGCTGGCCGGCAGGCGCAGCCGTGGATCGGCCGACAGCGGTGGCAACTCGTTTGACGCCTGCGTGCCGCAACGCTGTGGCTGGCTGCGATAGCTGTTGATCGACTCGATCAATTGCAGTTCATCGGCGGCCAGCGCCGAGGTGGCGAACACCACGCCCAGCGACAGTGCGGCACAACGCAAAACGGACGGCATGAAGCGCATGGAAATCTCCCTTGAGCTGAATGCGCCCATGATGCGCGAAAGGCCCCCGGTGAGTGAATGTGTTTTTCTTTGCGGCAGATTTTTTTCTGCGCTGGTGTGGCCGCGCATTTGCTCGCTACACTCTGCGAAGACCCCGCAAACCGGGCGTCTCACCGACGTAACATCTTGCCCCGGGCGGGCGCTGACGGAAGAATCGACATGGGATCGAAAGGCTTGGCGGGCGGTTTGTTGTGGATCTTTTTGACCAGCGCGGCATGGGCCGGGGCGCAGGCGCCGATCGAGGCCAAGGCCGAACAGAAAGCCGAGGTGCTTGAAGAGAAAGCGGCGGATAAAGTCAGCGCTGCTCCGGCGCCGAAATCCGAGGCGATCACCCCGACCGAAGCGCAGGCGGTGGACCCGGCCGGCGCCGCGCCGCTGGACGATCCGCTGACCTGTCTGGCGCGCAGTATTTACTGGGAAGCCAAGGGCAAGGACACCCCGGAAATGGAAGCCGTCGCCAGCGTGGTGATGAATCGCCTCGGCCATGACGGCTTTCCCGACACGGTATGCGCGGTGGTCAAGCAAGGTTCGGAAAGCGGCAACTGCCAGTTTTCCTGGTGGTGCGATGGCAGGCCCGATCAGGTCAAGGAAGACGCCGAATACGCGTTGGCCAAGGAAATTGCCGGCAAGGCGTTGAACCGTCAGCTCAAGGACCGCACGCGCGGTGCCCTGTATTTTCACGATCGCGGCGTGCACCCGAGTTGGGCCAAGGCCTATCGCAACACGGCGCAGACCGGCAGGTTCCTGTTCTACAAACCCGCCGGAGGCGACGCGCGTTAACTGGCGTGGGTGTTGAGAATGCTCGCCACCTGCTGCGGCTGGCAGTTCAGATACGGTGACTTCTGCAACCAGCGTTGATCCGGATACCAGGAAAACATGAACTGGCCGTTCTTCAGGCGATCGATCACCTGTTTGGCGATCTGCGGCCGCACGGCAGGGCAACCCTGACTGCGGCCGATACGCCCCTGACGCTTGCTCCACAGCGGGTTCACGTAACTGGCAGCATGAATCACGATCGCGCGATCGCGGGCCAGATCATTGAAACCGGGCTCCAGACCGTCCATGCGCAGCGAGTAGCCGTGAGTACCTTCGTAGCTTTCCTGCGTGCGGAACAGGCCGAGACTGGACTGGTAACTGCCTTCGCGGTTGGAAAACTGCGTGGCGAAGTTTTCCCCGGAGTTGGAGCCGTGGGCAACCAGATCACGCAGCACCAGCTTCTTTTTGCTCAGGTCGAAGATCCACAGGCGGCGTTCGGTGGACGGTTGCGAGTAATCGATGATCGCCAGATGTCGCGAGGGTTTCGCGCCGTTGTTGACCGCGCATTGCATGGCGTTCAATGCACCTTTGAGCGCTTGGGGATTGAGTTCCGGCGCGGCGTGGGCGAGGCTGTTGTAGAGAACCGGCGATGGCTTGCCGGCGGCAAATACTGGGCTGGTCACGGCGACAAGGGTCGCGGTGCTCAACAGAAGTCGGCGCAAAAACGTCAACATTTTATAAAGTGTCCTCAACTTGCTACATAAACGGCACTTTGGCTCCTGACTCCCAGTCAATACCCGCAGGCTCGCGGTTCGAGCCTGACTGTTCAGCGCACCTGATGTAAGGTTGACCGTCATCTGGACGGCCATGGATTGGAGTAAAGCAGTTGTTCAAAAAGTACGCATGCTACTTGAGCATTTGTTTGCTCGCTGCGCCGTTTGTCGCTTGCGCCGATGAGCCGCTGCCCCCGCTCGAAACCCTGCCGACGCCTGAAACGCAATTGCCGGTCGAGCCGCGCAGCCCGTTGCAGGCAGTTTTGATCAGCCTGGCGCAGTCGTGCCCGGCCATCGCTCCGCGTCTCAATGGCCCGTCGTTGAGCCAGTTGCAGGCGTTTTATGAACAGCAGGACTGGATGCCGGTGTGGGCAAGTGAATCGGCACGCTTGCCGGCATTGCGCGCGCAATTGCAGCTGTTGGCCGACGACGGGCTGAATCCGAATCGCTATGCGGTCGCGACGACACCGCCGCAGGATGGCGAGTTGTGTGCCGACATCGACATCAGCCGCAACTATCTGCAGGCCTTGCAGGATCTGCATTACGGCCGTCTGTTGCAATCGCATTTCGAACCGCTGTGGCGTGTCGACGGCCCGCCGACCGATCGTCAGGCGCAATTGCTCAGCATTGCCGTGCCGGGCATGAACGATATTGCTGCGGCGTTCGACCTGGCGCGTCCGCATCTGCCGCAATATCAAAGCCTGCGTCAGCTGTATGCCGCGCAACGCTTGCAAGCGTTGCCGCAATGGCAGCCGGTGGGCAACGGCCCGTTGCTGCGTCCGGCGATGGAAGACCCGCGCGTGCCGGAACTGGCCCGTCGTCTGTACAACGAAGGTTATCTGGCACATGCGCTGGTCACGCCGGATAACGCCTACGATGACGTGCTGGTGGAGGCAGTGAAGCACTTTCAGGCCAGCCATTCGTTGCAGGCTGACGGCGTGGTCGGGCCGGGCACGATTGCCGAGCTGAACATCAGCCCGCTGACCCGCCGCGATCAGTTGCGGGTCAATCTCGAACGTTTCCGCTGGATGGCCCAGGACATGGAACCCAGTGGTCTGGTGGTCAATGTCGCGGCCGCTGAGCTGACGCTGTATCAGGGCGGTCAGCCGGTATGGCAGACCCGCACCCAGGTCGGCCGCGCCGAACGACAGACACCGCTGCTCAAATCCCGCGTCACCCGCCTGACGCTGAACCCTACCTGGACCGTACCGCCGACTATCTGGAAGGAAGACAAGCTGCCGGAAATCCGCAAGGACCAGACCTTCCTCAGCCGCCAGAATCTGCAAGTGCTCGACGCCAACGGCCAGCCTCTGGCGGCGGCGGATATCGACTGGGACAACCCCGGCAACATCCTCCTGCGCCAGGACGCCGGCCCGCGCAATCCGCTGGGGCAAATGGTCATCCGTTTCCCCAACCCGTTCTCGGTGTACCTGCACGACACGCCGAGCAAGGCGCTGTTCGACAAAGGCCCACGGGCGTTCAGCTCCGGTTGCGTGCGCGTCGAGCACCCGCTGCAACTGCGCGATCTGCTGCTGTCCCCGGCAGAAAAAGCCCGCACCGATACTTTGCTGGCGACCGGCACCACCCATGAATTTCGCCTGTCGGCGCCGGTGCCGATCCTGATGACCTACTGGACGGCGCAAGTCGACAGCAGCGGCCATGTGCGTTATGCGCCGGACATCTACAGCCACGACAGCGCATTGCTGGCGGGGCTGGATCGGGCGCATTGAGTCCGGCACCAGCACGGCAGTCAAAGATCTGAGTTCGATGAGTGATTTCAGGTCGACGAATCCCGTACAAACACCTCGGTCAGTCCCCTCTCCCTCGGGAGAGGGCTAGGGTGAGGGGCCGATTTCAAGTCGAACCCATTACTCAAAATCTCACCGCCTCAGCTCCTCCACCAACCACGGCAGAAGCTCCTCACACGACCCTTCAATCTTCAAATCGAGCAAATCATCCGCCCGGGTCTTGCCCAGATTGATCGCCATCAACGGCTTGCCACGCTCGGCGATCACCCGACACAAGCGAAACGCCGAATACGCCATCAACGAAGATCCCACCACCAGCAACCCCGCCGCATTCTCGGCGGCGGCCAGCGCGCGTGCCGCTGTCGTCGGCGCCACGTTCTCGCCGAAGAACACCACATCCGGTTTCATCCGCTCACCCGCGCAATGCGGGCACTGCGGTACCTGAAAGCGCGCTTCAAATGCCGGGTCGAGCAAGGTATCGCCATCCGGCGCCTGCACCGCATCAACACCACTCAGGTAGGGATTCTGTGCCTCCATCTGCTGCTGGATCGCATCGCGCTCGCTGCGTTGCCCGCAATCCAGGCAAAGCACCCGATGCAGACTGCCATGCAGCTCGATCACATCCTGGGTGCCGGCCTGATCGTGCAAGGTATCGACATTCTGCGTGATCAAATCGCTGATCCGGCCGCGCTGCTGCAACGTCGCCAGCGCCTCATGCGCCGCGTTCGGTCGGGCCTGACGGACGCGCGGCCAGCCGAGCATGGCCCGCGCCCAGTAGCGCCGGCGTGATTCCGGGGCGGCAAGAAATTCCTGATACATCATCGGCTGCCGCCCGCGACGCACGCCGTCACTGTCGCGATAGTCCGGAATGCCCGACGGCGTGCTGATGCCGGCGCCGGTCAATATCAGGAATTTATCGTCGGCCATGGCCTGCAACAGCGTATCGAGATGTTCGCGGATCGGGCTATCGAGCATGCTCAGCACTCCAGAATGGGCAGTGCCCGCAGGTTAGCATGCGATCCGCTCGGGTTACTTGCGCGCCTCCAGTATCAGGTTGAAAGGCGTCTGCGTGGCGCGACGGAACTGCTTGAACCCGGCCTCGACAAAGACTTTGCGCAGGCGCATTTCCCCGGCCTGCGCACCGAGCCCGAGGCCGACTTCCTGGGACAGCGAATTGGGCGTGCAGATAAACGTCGAGGCGGCGTAGAACAGGCGCCCGACCGCGTTGAGATTGTCGTCCAGTTTGTCGTTGGCGAACGGTTCTACCAGCAATACCGTGCCATCGTCTTTCAGCGACTCATAAGCGTGGCGAGCGGCGCCGACCGGGTCGCCCATGTCGTGCAGGCAGTCGAAAAAGCAGATCAGGTCGTAGTCGCCGCCAGGATAGTTTTTCGCCGTGCCCTCAAAAAATCTGGCGCGATTGCCCACGCCGCCTTCTTCGGCCCGTTGCGTGGCCACGGTGACTGACGGCGCGTGGAAGTCGAAGCCGACAAACTGCGATTTGGGGAACGCCTGGGCCATGATCACCGTTGAGGCGCCGTGACCGCAGCCGATGTCGGCAACTTTGGCGCCGCGTTCCAGCTTCGCCACCACGCCGTCGAGCGCCGGAAGCCATTCGGCAATCAGGTGACCTTTGTAGCCGGGGCGGAAGAAGCGTTCAGTGCCGCTGAACATGCACGGATGGTGATCGCCCCAAGACAAGGCGCCATTGCCGCGCATGGCCTTGACCAGTTTGTCCTTGTCATGGAAAAACGACGCCACCACGCCGAGACCGCCGGCGACGTACACGGGGGATTCCTCCACGGCCAGCGCCAAGGCCTGCTCTTCGGGCAAACGAAACTGACCGTCAGAGTGTTCCATGTAACCGGACGCGGCATGGGCGCTGAGCCATTCGCGCACCAGGCGGGGATTGCAGGTGGTTTTTGCTGCGAGGGCTTCGGGGCTGATCGGTTGGCTGTCGGCCATTGCCCGGTACAGACCGAGTTCTTCGCCGACGATGACATTGGCCAGCATCGCCGCGCCGCCCATGTCGTTGACCAGTTTGCCCATGAATTCGTTGAGCTTCGCCTCATTCATCACGTGTGCTCCTGAAACAGGATCACCGTCCGGCGGCGTTGAATGTCGAGGCAGGCGCCACCGGGCGGTGGTCACGGATTGGGGCAGGGCACAGCAGACGTTTTGCGGCCCCCTCGACTGGGTAATGAATGAGTCTAGCCGGTGTTTTTCTCAGCGTGGCAGCGGCAACTTCAGTTCAGCGCACAACCCGCCACCTTCACGATTGCTCAACAGCAGCGAGCCACCCAGCGCCATTGCCAATTGCTGGGCGATCGCCAGCCCGAGCCCGGTGCCGCCGGTATCGCGATTGCGCGAATTTTCCACGCGATAGAACGGTTCCATTACTTGCGCCAGTTCGGCCTCGGCGATGCCCGGGCCGCGATCGAGGACTTTCACCGACAGGCTGTTGCCCTGCGCTTCGACCTGCAATTGCGCGGCGCCGGCGAATTTCAGGGCGTTGTCGGTCAGGTTCACCAGGACCCGGCGCAGGGCCTGCGGGCGGGTTTCGATTACCGCTTTGCTCTTGCCGCCGAGCTGCACGTCCTTGCCCATGTCCTGATAGTCGAAGACCAGGCTGTCGAGGAACGAGTCGAGATCGGTACGCCGGCTTTCTTCGGTGGCGCCGTGAACGCTGCGGGCGTAGGCCACGCCTTCGCGCACCAGATGCTCGATCTCGCCCAGGTCGCTGCTCAGTTTGTCTTTCTCGACCGAGTCGTCCATGAACTCTGCGCGCAGTTTCATCCGGGTGATCGGCGTTTGCAGGTCGTGGGAAATCGCCGCGAGCAGTTGCATGCGTTCTTTCAGGTAGGCGGCGATGCGCGTTTGCATGGCGTTGAACGCCCGCGCGGCGTGGACCACTTCGGTCGGCCCTTGCTCGTCGAGCTTGATCGGGTGAGCGTTGGGGTCGAGGGTTTCCACGGCGTTGGCGAGGCGGGTGAGGGGACGGATGGCGATGCGCACGGCGAGCCATGTGCAGAGGATCAGCAATGCCAGTTGGCCGAGCAGCACCACCGGCAACCACGGCGACAACGGCACCATCGCCGGACGGATATCGATGGTCACCGGGCTGCCGTCGCTCAGGCGCAGGTGGCCCTGGAAGTGTTGTCTCGGACCGCCGGGAACTTCGGTAAACACGATTGGATAAGTGTCGCCGATGGCCGCCGTAATCGAGGCGATCGCGACGGACTTTTCAGCTGAGGTCACCGGCATGCCCGGTTCGCCCTCGTTGAGCAGGTAGCCGTAATTGCGCCGGGCCAGTCGCGGCAGCCAGGCCTCGCGCTCGGCGGCGGGCAGGCGATCGAGGATCGCCATCGAAGTCGAGACGTCGGTTTCGAGGTTGCCGAGCATGGTGCTTTTCGCGCTCTGGTAACGCTCGTAATACTGCGCGCCGAACGACAGGCCCTGCGCCAGAATCAGCCCGATCAGGAAGATCAGCGACAGGCGCGAGGCGAGGGTGCGCGGCCATTGCAGCTTGAGTTTCATGCTGAAGCTCCAAGCAGCTCGACCGGCAGCGAAAATACATAACCTTCACTGCGCACGGTCTTGATATAGGCCGGCTCGCGAGCATCGTCCAGCAGGCGTTGACGCAGGCGACTGACCAGCAGATCAATGGAACGGTCGAACAGATCGGCCTCGCGCCCTTGGGTCAAATTGAGTAACTGATCACGGCTGAGCACCCGTTGCGGATGGTCGAGGAACACCCGCAGCAAGCGGTATTCGGCACCGCTGAGGGCAACCATGGTGCCGTCGCTGTCGAGCAGGTGGCGGGCCGAGGTGTCCAGCTGCCAACGACCGAACGCCAGCAGGCGTCCGGCTTCGGTGACCACCAGGTTCGGCGGCAACATGCGTGTGCGGCGCAACACGGCGTTGATCCGCGCCAGCAGCTCGCGGGCGGCGAAAGGTTTGGTCAGGTAATCGTCGGCGCCCATTTCCAGACCGATGATGCGGTCGGTCTCATCGTTGCGCGCGGTGAGCATCAGCACCGGCGTGGCCTTGTGTTTGCCCACGCGCAATTCACGGCACAACTGCAGGCCATCGTCGCCGGGCATCATGATGTCGAGCACGATCAGGTCGACGGTGTTGGCATCAAGGAAGCTGCGCATCTGTCGGCCATCGGCGACCACTGTCGTGCGCAGGCCGTTCTTCTTCAGGTAGTTGCCTACCAGTTCACGGATCTCGCGGTCGTCGTCGACGATGAGAATGTGATCGACATGTTCCATCGGTTCAAGCCTCTGTCAAAGGGGGAATGCCGTGCAGTCTATAGCGCCGCTGACCGCACGCCTGCCTGCCTTTGTATTGCAGTGTATCTGTCGCGACGGCGGATACACACCGACGCAAAATCACGATTTTTTCGGGGTTTTGTATCGCTCTGTATCTACACACTGCATGGATACACAACGAGTGATTCTCGTCCTTTCCTGACACAGACGCGATACCTCGAAGGCCTCAAATAGGCTCCATCGAGGCACACACACAGACCGCCTCGGCTCAAACCCACTGAAGCCTTGAGGACTACACCATGAACAATAAATCCGTATTCGCCGCCTGCCTGTTCGCCGCTCTGAACATCTGCACCCTGTCGGCCCACGCCGAAGCTGACGTCAGCCGGCAAACCTACACCTACGGCACCCATCTGGATATCCAGAAAGTGCTGTCGATGACTGAAGACACTTCCGTGACCTGCGGCATCACCGAGGCGCGCATGACCTACCTCGATTCCGCCGGCAAAACCCGCGAGCTGGATTACAGCAAATTCGCTGACGGCTGCAACAACCAGAACTGAGTCATCCCTACTTTTTCTGCAAGGAGTTTTGCCATGAACAACGTCTCGCGCTTTTTGACCGCAGCAGCCTTCGCCTTCACCGGTGCCGCCGCCCACGCCAACAGTGCCTTGGAGCAGAGCAGCTGCGCCAGCAGCACCTGCTTCCAGCTGACCACGGTCGCGAAGGAGGGCAGCGATGCACTGATCGCCGCTGATGGTTCCAGCCGCACGCCGCAGGGGCAGATGGTTGCCGCTGACGGATCGAGCCGTACACCGCAAGGCCAGATGGTTGCCGCTGATGGTTCCAGCCGCACACCGCAAGGCCAACTGGTCGCGGAAAACGGTGCCAGTCGCACGCCTCAAGGGCAGCTGCTGGACGGCCAGACCGCATGAGCCACGGCGTAGATAAAGCAGGCTAGCGAGGGACGTTTCCCTCGCTGCCCGGTTGCGTGCCCAGCCCCCCACATTCAAGGTGACCCCGTTATGTACCTCATCGCATTTCTCGGCGGTCTGCTGACCGTTCTCAGTCCGTGCATCCTGCCGGTGGTGCCGTTTCTGTTCGCTGGCGCCAACCGTACCCGCTCCTCGATCCTCCTGACTCTCGCTGGCATGGCGCTGACCTTTGCGCTGATCTCCAGCCTTGCCGTGGTCAGCAGCGAGTGGGTGATTCAGGCGAGCAACACCGGCCGCCACGTCGCCTTGTTCGTCATGGCGCTGTTCGCCCTGTCGCTGATCTCGGCCCGCGTCGGTGACTGGCTGACCCGGCCGTTTGTCGCCCTGGGCAATCGCCTCGATCAGGACACCCGTAAACGAGCCGGACCGATGGGCTCGATCATGCTCGGCGTCGCCACCGGACTGTTGTGGGCGCCCTGTGCCGGGCCGATCCTTGGGGTGATTCTGACCGGCGCAATGTTGCAAGGCGCCAATGCCCAGACCAGCCTGTTGCTGCTGGCTTACGGCGTCGGCAGTGCCTTGTCGCTGGGAACGTTGATCTTCGCCGGGCGCGGTCTGGTCAATCGGCTGAAACCGTCGATCCCGTTCAGTGGCTGGTTGCGTCGCGGTGCCGGGGTTGCGGTGCTTGCTACAGTTGCGGTGATTTCCACGGGCGCCGATAAGACTCTGCTTGCCAACACCTCTTCCGAAGGCGTGGCCAGCGTCGAGAAAAACGTCCTGGAAAACGTGCCGAAAGTGGTCGACTACTTTGTCAGCAAGGTCCGCGCCGATTCGATGATGGACGAGGCGCGGGGCGCGATGCCGTCGCTGTCGGGCGCTGTGCAATGGCTCAATTCACCAGAGCTCAGTGCCGAATCCCTGCGCGGCAAAGTGGTGCTGGTGGACTTCTGGACCTACGACTGCATCAACTGCCAGCACACCCTGCCGTACGTCAAAGACTGGGCGAAGAAATACGAGAAGGACGGCCTGGTGGTGATCGGCGTGCACACACCCGAGTATGGCTACGAGCGCATCATCAACAACGTCAAGGATCAGGTGAAAAAACTCGGTATCACCTACCCGGTGGCGATCGACAACGACTACGCAATCTGGCGCAACTTCGACAATCAGTACTGGCCGGCGCATTACCTGATCGACGCCAAGGGCCAGATGCGTTACAGCCACTTCGGTGAAGGTCGTTATGCCGAGCAGGAGCAGATGATCAAGCAGTTGCTGGAAGAGGCGAAAGCTCCGGCAGCCTGATCAAAAAAACCAATGGCTCACAGGTCGCGGACCATGAGCCATTGTTGTTTTTCCCACGCCTGGAAACCCTCCAATAGCTGCCAGCCGCGTTTACCGTAGTAGTCGTGTTTGTCTTGCGTGTGCAAGTACAACCGCGACACCCCACGCTGCTTTGCTGCCTCGCAAATCCCTTCAATCAGCTGCTCCGCCAAGCCTCGCCCGCGCGCCTCGGGGTCAACGAATACGCAGGCGAGCCATGGGCCGAGATCGGCGCGATTGGTCAAATCGTTGCGGGCCAGTGCGGCACCACCGAGCAGGCGTTCACCGTCCATGGCAATCAGGCACGACCATTCACCATTGCTTTGGCCCTCGGCAAATTCGCGCTGCCATTGAGCCAGGGGCTGGTCGGCGTATTCGTAGTGGAATTGTTGGTGAATCCACGCCGCGTAGCGATCGCTGTGTTGCATGTGCGCGGCGAGCCAGTCGAGGTGCAGTGACATCGGTCGAGTCCTTTGCGTGGGCGAGCCCGCATCAGAAACCAATCCCGCAACGCTGACAATGCGCAAGGTGTATCAGGCGCTTGACAGATTTACGCCGCTCATCGGCAAAGTGCCGGGTTTAGGGGGCTGGCGGACGATTGGCAGGGACGCCGGGCAGCCTCGGCGCGATAGTGACCAAGCACAGTCTGCGCCGCCGACTGTGCATTCTCTCTGCCACGGAGCTCGCTGTCATGAGTACCCCGCTTGATCTCACTGCCCTGAAGGAACGTCAGAAAGTCGCTTGGGCCAGTGGCGACTACGCCGTGATCGGCACCACCTTGCAAATCGTTGGGGAAAACCTCGCCGAGGCTTGCGATCTGCGCTGTGATGAACAGGTGTTGGATGTCGCTGCCGGCAACGGCAATGCAA
The DNA here is from genome assembly GCF_001425545.1 of Pseudomonas sp. Leaf434. Taxonomy (NCBI): domain Bacteria; kingdom Pseudomonadati; phylum Pseudomonadota; class Gammaproteobacteria; order Pseudomonadales; family Pseudomonadaceae; genus Pseudomonas; species Pseudomonas sp. Leaf434. The sequence continues at coordinate 316,583 of NZ_LMQZ01000009.1, forward strand.
CCCTGGCAGCGGCGCGGCGCGGGTGTGTAGTGACTTCGACCGATTATGTGGCGGCACTGCTGGAGCGTGGTCAGGATCGCGCCCGGGCCGAGCATCTGGAGGTGATTTTTCAGGTGGCCGATGCCGAGGCTTTGCCTTTTCCCGATGAAAGCTACGACGCCGTGTTGTCGACGTTCGGCGTGATGTTCGCGCCTGACCAGGTCACCGCCGCTGCTGAACTGGGGCGGGTCTGTCGTCGCGGCGGACGGATCGGTATGGCGAACTGGACGCCGGAGGGCTTCGTCGGCCAGATGTTCAAGACTCTCGGCCAGCATCTGCCACCGCCAGCAGTGGCCCAGCCACCGTCGAACTGGGGCTCGGATGCGTGGCTGCACAAGCATTTCGATGACCGCGATTTTGTCGTGCGCGTGACCCGCAGCCACTTCAACTTCCGCTACCGCTCGGCGGCGCATTTCATTGACATCTTTCGGCACTGGTATGGGCCGGTGCACAAGGCTTTTGCGGTGTTGCCGGCGGAGGCCGGGCAGGCGCTGGAGGATGATCTGACCGAGTTGCTCAACCGATCGAATCGCGCCGGGGAGGCGTCGCTGGTGGTGCCGAGCGAGTATCTGGAGGTGGTGATTACCAAGCGCTAGTCCCCATCGGATCTCCTGATCGATGAAGATCTCTGTGGGAGCGAGCCTGCTCGCGAAAGCGGTGTGCCAGCCAACCTTGATGTTGATGGAACGACCGCATTCGCGAGCAGGCTCGCTCCCACAGGGAATGTGCTTATTTCAAATGGCCGCGATCAAACCACTCCAGCGCCGTGCGCCAGATGCAGATCCCCAGGAAATAAGCCGACATCAGCAACCACAAGCCCATCACCAGCGGGTTGATCACCGGGTGATTGAGCACCAGTGACAGGCTGCACAACAGCCAGATCGCCGTCACCGCAATATTGATTGGCATGAAACGCCGCACGCGAAACGGGTGCAGGAACTTCATCCGCGTCACCGTCAGCAGCGCCAGCCCGATCACGGTGAGAAAGGTAATCCAAGGCCCCGGGCCAATGATGTACAGGCACAGCGCTACCACGTTCCAGGCCGCCGGGAAGCCGACAAAATAGTTGTCCTTGCTCTTCATGTTGACGTTGCAGAAGCAGAACAGCGACGACACCAGAATCACCGACACCGTCAGCAACAGGGTGTAATCGGGCAGGGGAATGTAGCGGTAGATAAACAGTGCCGGGATGAATACATAAGTCAGGTAATCGATCACCAGATCGAGGATCGAACCGTCGAAACTCGGCAGCACCGATTGCACATTGACCTTGCGCGCCAGTGCGCCATCGAGGCCGTCGACGATCAGCGCCACGCCCAGCCACATCAGGCAATGAATCGGCTGGTTTTCCAGCAGCGCGAGGGTGGCAAGGAAGGCGGTCACCACGCCGGTCGCGGTAAAACCATGGGCGCCCCATGCTTTCAGCCTGGCGATGTGTACGGTTGATATCACGGGGGCGTTCTCCAGAAAGTGAAGCAAGCCGGTTATCGCCCATCATCAGAAAGGGCGTCGGCAAACCGGGTCGGGTTGCAGCTATCGACCGGTTTGGCCGGGATAAGGTTCACCACCCCTGAATCTTAGCTGGCTGGCGAAAATTTTCTCGCGTGGCGATTCAACGGTGATCGGGCGTCAGCCCAACGGTGCTGGCGCTATGGCTGCGTCGGTCTATCGTTGCCTGACGCGATCGGGCCGTGGCCTCGGAGGATAACGTCATGAACACCAGCGATTTGCTTGAACAACTGCTCCGAGGCCAGGCCTCGGCGGGACAACAACGCGGAGCTTCGGCCGGTGACGGCCTGGGCGGTTTACTTGGTGGCCTGTTGGGCGGCGGCAGTCAGTCCGGAGCGGGTGGCGCGGCTGCTTCGGGTGGCCTCGGCGGCCTGGGTGGTTTGCTCGGTGGCTTGCTCGGTGGCGGTGGCTTGGGAAGCGCCCTCGGTGGCGGTAGCAGAAGCCGTACCGGCGGGACCAGTTACGCGGCGCTCGCATCGCTGGGCATGATGGCTTACCAAGCGTATCAAGCCTGGCAACGCAGCCAGGCCAGCACCGCGCCGCAGGAGCTGCCACAAACCGCCGACCTGCTCGCCGGCCCGCAAATCGAAACCCACAGCCACGCGGTACTGCGCGCCCTTATCGCCGCCGCCAAGGCTGACGGCCGCATCGACGACGCAGAAAAGCATCTCATCAGCAGCGAAATCGGCAAACACACCGCCGACCCGCAGTTGCAGCAATGGTTCGACGCCGAAGTCGCCAAGCCGCTGGATGCCCGCGAAGTGGCGCAATCCGCTAACGGCGATCCGGCCGTAGCCGCCGAAATGTACCTGGCCAGCGTCATGCTGGTAGACGATCAACAGGACGCCGAACGCAGCTATCTCGATGAGCTGGCCGCCGCCTTGAACATCGATCCCGACTTGCAGGTGCATCTGGAACAGCAGGCGAAAGGGCAAGCCTGACCCGCTGTAAAAATCCCTGACACTGCCAGCCCCGGCCGTTCCATCCGTCTGGGGCTTTTTTACCTCGATTGAATTTTTCCGCCGCCGTGTCGCTCTTCTGCATAACAGAACCCGTCTGCCATCGGTGTGCTCATGAACAGGAACCTCGACGATTACAACCGCATGCGTGATTTTTCCGCGACGTCGGAACCGGCCGCAGTCAAGCGCTCGGGCCGTAAGTCGGCCAAGGATCATGCTTTGCAGTTCTGCATCCAGAAGCACGATGCTTCGCACCTGCATTACGACTTTCGCCTGGAACTCGATGGCGCGCTGAAAAGCTGGGCGGTGCCGAAGGGGCCGTCGCTGGACCCGTCGGTCAAGCGTCTGGCGATTCATGTTGAGGATCATCCGCTCGATTACGCGACGTTCGAAGGCAGCATTCCCGAGGGGCATTACGGTGCCGGTGATGTGATCGTCTGGGATCGCGGTGTGTGGATTCCGCTGGAAGATCCGCACAAGGCCTATGCCAAGGGCCGGCTCAAGTTTGAGTTGCAAGGCGAGAAGCTCGGCGGCGTGTGGAATCTGGTGCGCACGCACATGCCGGGCAAGAAGGAACAATGGTTCCTGATCAAGCATCAGGACAACGCCGCGCGCCCGCAGGATGATTTCGACGTGCTGGTCGCCGAGCCCGACAGCGTGCTCAGCGAGCGCACGATTGTCGGTAAACCGGCGGCTGCCGCCGATAAGGCCAAACCGGTAAAGAAGGCCCCGGCCAAACCGCGCAAGCAGGCGTCCGGGCAGCTTACCGGCGCACGCAAGGCCAAGCTCCCAGCGCTGATCAAGCCGGAACTGGCGACGCTGGTCGACAGCGCGCCCGAAGGGCAGTGGAGCTACGAGATCAAGTTTGACGGCTACCGGATCATGGCGCGGATCGATCACGATGAGGTGCAGCTGTTCACCCGCAACGGCCATGACTGGACGCACAAACTGCCGCAGCAGGCCAAAGCGCTGGCGGCGCTGGGTCTGGAATCGGCCTGGCTCGATGGTGAAATGGTCGTGGCCAACGAGCAAGGGGTGCCGGATTTTCAAGCGCTGCAGAATGCCTTCGATGCCGGGCGCAGCGGCAATATTGTTTATTACCTGTTCGACGTGCCGTATCTGAATGGCGTCGACCTGCGCGACGTGCCGGTCGAAGAACGCCGCGCCGCGTTGAGCACCATCCTCGGCGCGCAGAAAGAATCGTCAACGCTGCGCTTCTCCGAAGCCTTCGAAGAAACCCCGGACGCGCTGCTCAACAGCGCCTGCCAAATGCAGATGGAAGGCCTGATCGGCAAGCGGCTCGGCTCGCCTTATGTATCGCGGCGCAGCGGCGACTGGATCAAGCTCAAGTGCAAACATCGCCAGGAATTCGTCATCGTCGGCTACACCGATCCGAAAGGCGCGCGCAGTGCCTTCGGTGCCTTGCTGCTCGGCCTGCACGACGCTGACAGTGGCGAGTTGCGCTACGCCGGCAAGGTTGGCACCGGGTTCAACGAAACCACGTTGAAAAGCATCCTCGCCCAACTCAAGCCGTTGCAGACCAAAGCCGCCGCAGTGGTCAATCCGCCCAGCGGTTTCGAGGCCAAAGGCGTGCACTGGCTCAAACCCAAACTGCTGGCCGAAGTGGCGTTCGCCGAGATGACCAAGGACGGCTCGGTGCGGCATGCCGTGTTCCATGGTTTGCGCGATGACAAACCGGCCAAGGACATTACCGAGGAGCGAGCGAAGCCTGTGAAAGCTGCCAAGTCCGACAAGTCTGAAAAAACCGAAAAACCTACTGCCGCCGCGAAGAAACCGGCGAAGAAAACCGCCGCCAGCAAAGCCGAAACCGCACCGTCGCAGGCGGGGCTGGCCGGCGGCAAGGTGCGCATCACGCACCCGGATCGGGTGATCGACGCCGTCAGCGGCACGACCAAAATGCAACTGGCGCAGTACTACGCCAGTGTCGCCGAATACATCCTGCCGCAACTCAAGGATCGCCCCGTGGCGTTGGTGCGTGCACCGGACGGCATCGCCGGCGAACTGTTCTTCCAGAAGAACGCCGATCGCCTGGCCATTCCCGGTATCACTGCTCTGGACAAGGACGTCACCGGCCAGCCAGTGATGATGATCAACAATCCCGAAGCGCTGGTCGGCGCGGTGCAGATGAGCACCGTCGAACTGCACACTTGGAACGCGACGAAGGTAGATCTGGACAAGCCCGATCGCTTCGTCCTCGACCTCGACCCGGATCCTGCGCTGCCATGGAAAAGCATGGTTGAAGCCACCGCGCTGACCCTCACCGTGCTCGATGAGCTGGGCCTCAAAGCCTTCCTGAAAACCAGCGGCGGCAAAGGTATTCACCTGGTGGTGCCATTGACGCGCAAGCATGGCTGGGACGAAGTGAAGGACTTCAGCCACGCCATCGTCAGCCACATGGCCAAGTTGCTGCCGGACCGGATTTCAGCGGTGTCCGGGCCGAAAAACCGCGTCGGGCGGATCTTCATCGATTACCTGCGCAACGGCCTCGGTGCCACCACCATTTGCGCCTACGCCGCACGGGCGCGGGAAGGCATGCCGGTGTCGGTGCCGCTGTACCGAGAGGAAGTCGCTGAAATCAAGGGTGGTAATCACTGGAACATCTACAACGTTCACGAGCGTCTGACCGAAGTCGGCGATGAGCCTTGGGCGGACATGAAGAAAACCCGTCAGACCATCACCGCCGAGATGCGCAAGCGCGTCGGCATGAAAAAGTGATCAGGTGTCGCGCAGCAAGTCGTGGGCGTTGAGCAGTTCGAAGGCGATTTGCGGGTGGTTTTCCAGGCCCTTGCGAATCGCCGCCGGGATTGCCGCGCGAGTCTTGCGACACAGGCCTGGCAGCTCGTCGATCTGAATGGCGATGCCGCGCATGGTGCGGACTTCGTTGAAACCGGGGGCGACGTCGACACGGATGCCGAGTTGCTCGTACATACGCTGTTGCAGGCGTTTGAGGTCGGCGAGGTCTTTGAGTTGTTCCAGGCGCGCCAGAAGAATTTTTTCCTCAGCGCGGGTCAAGCGCAGGATGCGCAGATCGGCTCCGGGGGTTTCCAGCAACGGATCGCGCCCGCAGATGCAGGCGCCGGGAGGGCAGGGTGAGCGCAAGGGCACGGTCGTCGTCATGGCCTCCATCATAGAGGCCGTCGGACATGTTTGCCTATGCGCACTCAGCGGCCGTCCATCGGCCGCTGCGTCCCTCGTGACTACTGCTGCACGCCTTCGTAGTGCACCAGAATGGCGTTTGCCAGGTCTTCATCACTGGCGTTCAAGCCAGGGTTTGCCTGGCGCACCTGTTGCAGTACCGACTCAAGATAAACCCCACGAATGGCCCCGCCGCTTGCAACGAACGCAGACACGTCGTCACGGGCCGGAATCACCATTTTGTCGTCCTTGAAGGTCGAGTACAGCGACGCGGAGACACCTGCCGAGGTGGCGACGTCACCCGCGTCAACGCGGGCCAGCGCCGAACCGACCGGCAGGCAAAGCATTAAAGAAGAAATCAGGACTAACTTGCGCATGACGTGTTCCTCCACAAGCGCTAAGCAAAAAGGGAAGGGACTACATAACGTCAGAGGTGAACGGCGCGCGGGAGTTCCGTGAGCGGTGAAAAGCCGTGAGTCAGAGTTTTCACCGCTCAGTCGGTTCAGATCACCCCACAGGCCATGCGATCACCGCCACCGCCCAGTGGCTTGGGCATGTCGGAATGGTTATCGCCGCCGGCGTGAATCATCAGGGCGTGGCCCTTGATCTCGGAAATCTTCTTCAGGCGCGGTGCCAGCACCGGATAGTTGGCGACCCCGTCAGCCGTCACATACACCGCTGGCAGATCACCCAGATGCCCGTCGGCGTAAGGGCCAAGGTGCTTGCCGGTTTTCGCCGGATCGAAGTGTCCGCCAGCGGCCAGTGCTGCGCCTTTGACGCCATCCTTCATGCCCGCTTCGCAGCTGCCGTTTTCATGGACATGGAAACCGTGAATGCCGGCCGGCAATGATTTCAGCTCGGGTGTGAACAGCAGGCCGTACGGCGTTTCGCTGACAGTGACAGAGCCGATCGCCTGCGGCGCGCCGTCGGCGCTGACCAGATTGATTGCGACTTTCTCCGTTGCTGCCTGTGCGGTGCCGATTGCCAACGTGCCGAGCAGACCAAACCACAGTGCGCGTTTCATAAGCGTTTCCTTCAGCTGCATGAATGTTCGTAGCCATGGATTGATAGCCTGCCGGGGTTAACCAGCGATGAAGGCGTTATCCATCGGCGCTGCAAGGTGTGACCGGGTTCACGCTTGAAAAGTTTTGCCGGATTCAAGTCGCCCCTGACATCAGCCGATACGCTCTGTGTCGGCAGTTCCCTGCACATAGGCTTAACTGAAATCCGACAAGCGCAATCCAGCGTGCCCACGGGAGATTCCACGGTGTCGATCAAACTGCGTTTGGTGTTGCTGATTGCGACCAGCCTGCTGACGGCGCTGATCGTGAGCCTGGTCAGTTACGTCGGCAACCTGCGGATGGCCACGGCGGTAGGCGATAACACGGTGAGCATGAGCGCGCTGCGCAATCACATGGAAGCGGACATGATGCACGACGCCCTGCGCGCCGATGTCTATTCGGCGATGCTGGTCGGCCTGGGCAAAAGCACCGCCACCGCCACAGAAGTGCGCGATTCGCTGGCCGAGCACGCAGGGCATTTTCGTGAAGTGCTGGATGACAACCTGAAGCTGCCGATCAACCCGCAGTTGCGCACGGCGCTGGAGCAGATCAAGCCGAGCCTCGACACCTACATCAAATCCGCCGAGCAGATCGTCGGCGTGGCGCTGGACAATCCGGATGCCGCCCAGCAGCAGCTCGGCACGTTCAATGCCGCGTTCAGCCAGCTCGAAGAGCAAATGGCGACGCTCAGCGAATTGATTGAAAGCAATACTCGGCAAACCAGCGAAGGCACCGAAGCGGCCATTAGCAATGCCAATCTGGCTCTTGGTGTGGTGCTGATCGCCAGTCTGTTGCTGCTGCTGATTCAGGGGCGCTGGGTGATCCTGAGTATCATGGGGCCGCTGAAATCCGCCAGCCGCATCGCTGAAAGCATTGCCCATGGCAATCTCAGCGAACCGATTGTCGAACCCGCCGGCAAGGACGAAGCCAGTGTGCTGATCCGCACATTGGCGACCATGCAACGTGACTTGCGCAACATGATCGACGTGGTCCGGCGCAACGCCCACGGTGTCAGCGGCATGAGCGAGCAGCTCAGTCAGGGCTGCCATCAGGTCGCCGACAGCAGCCAGCAGCAAAGCGTTGCCGCTGGGACCATGGCGGCCGCCGCCAGTCAGATGACCGCCAGCATCGAGGAAATCACCCGCCACGCCGAACGTGCCCTGAGCATGGCCAATCAGGCGGAAACTCTAGCGAAGGAGGGCGGCGGGGTGATTCATCAAGTGGTCAGCGACATGGACGACATCGCCCGCTCGGCACAGCAGTCGGCGCAGGTGATCCGCACGCTGGATCAGGAATCCGAGGCGATCTTCAACATCATTCAGGTGATCAAGAGCATCGCCGACCAGACCAACCTGCTGGCCCTCAACGCCGCGATCGAGGCGGCGCGGGCAGGTGAGCAGGGCCGTGGCTTTGCCGTGGTCGCGGATGAAGTGCGCAGTCTGGCCGCACGCACCAGCGCCTCGACCCAGGAAATTGCCGCAATGGTCGCGCGCATCCAGAGCAGCACGCGCGAGGCGGTCACCAGCATGGAGGCCGGCGTGGCGCAGGTCGACAAGGGCATGGCGGTGACCGCGGAAGTCGAGCGGGCGATTCGGGAAATCCTCGACGCCACGCTGAACACCACGCAACTGGTCAACGACATCACCCGCACGATTGGCGAACAGAGCCAAGCCAGTAACGAGATCGCCCATCAGGTGGAGATGATTGCCGGGATGAGCGAAGGCAACAGTCGGGTGATCGGGCAGACCGCGACGACCACCGATGAATTGTCGAATCTGGCGGGGCAGCTGGCGCGGTCGGTGGATCGGTTTCGGTTGTGATAGCGGTAGGACTGGTGTCTATCACGGCCTTATCGCTGGCAAGCCAGCTCCCACAGGGTCTGATGTTGTGAATGCAACGGTGTGCACACCATCATCCACTGTGGGAGCGGGCTTGCCCGCGATTAGGCCAGCTCGGGCAACACTGAATCAAGCCTATGTGCCCTTAATCAGAACCTGAACGCCTGCCGCCCCACCAACAACCATTTCCCGCCCTGTTTCTGCCAGATCTGGAAATTCTCGATCTCGGTCGGAATCACCTCAGTCCCTTTCAACGCCTGCGCGGAGAAGTGGTGGCGCACCAATGCGGTATCGCCGGACAGAGTAATGGTCTGCTTCTGCATCTCCAGGGTCTTGAATGCGCTGCGGCCGGTTTCGATGTCGGCGATGAATTCCTGCTTGTCCTGAATCTTGCCGCTGGAGTGGCCGTAGGTCAGGTTCGGCGCGGTCAGAGCGTTCAGTTCGGCGATGTCTTTGTGCAGCATCGCCTGGGTCAGGTGATCCACCGCTTGGGCCACTTGCTTTTCCGCCGGGGCAGGGGCGGCCATGGCGCAGGCGCTGAAGGCGCAGAACAAACCGATGAGGAGGCGGGATTTGGTCATGTTGTTTCCTTGTTGTTATTGGGTCGGAATGACTGGCTTAGTTTGTCAGTCATCGTACAACGTAGCAGGTTATTTTCTGCTTGAACAACGAGCCGTTCGCAATGATTTATCAAGTTGCGATGTGTATCGCGCAAAAAAATTTGCAGGCCAATGCCTGATCACGGTCATGTTTGGTGGCCCATGGCCGATAAGCCCCAGAGCGGAAAAAGACTTTCAAGTCGGGAACAGACGCGCGGGTTCGCCCTGACGTGATATTCTCCGCGCCAAATTTGCTTTGACTTAATTCGGTTGGCTGGCCTTTCAGGCGGGCCGACGGGATCCCTGTCGCTCAAGCAGCTGAAGCCAATAACGATAAGAAGTCAGTTCAGAAGGGACATTAACTGAGGTCGATGCCACATGTCGGCCTTGTGTGCCCACCCGTCAATATTGAAGTGTGCCGGATTGCGCGACGCCAGCCTGAGCGTCAACAAAGCGCAACGCAGACTGATAACAACGACGGGCGGAAGGCGTTTTATCATAGGTGCAACAGATGTTTAAGAAAGTGAACACAGCCTTGCTCGGTCTGGCTTTGGCGATGGGGATGTCGTCTGCCAATGCTGCCGAAGCCAAGAAAGTTGATGTCCTGCTGATCGGCGGCGGCATCATGAGCACCACCCTGGGTGTGTGGATCAATGAGCTGGAACCGACCTGGTCGATGGAAATGGTCGAGCGCCTCGATGGCGTCGCCCTGGAAAGCTCCAACGGCTGGAACAACGCCGGTACCGGTCACTCCGCCCTCGCCGAGCTGAACTACACCCCGGAAGACGACAAGGGCAACGTGACGATCCCGAAAGCCGTCGAGATCAACGAAGCGTTCCAGGTTTCCCGTCAGTTCTGGGCGTGGCAGGTTCAGCAGGGCGTGCTGAAGAACCCTCGCTCGTTCATCAACACCACTCCGCACATGAGCTTCGTGTGGGGCGATGACAACATCAAGTTCCTGAAAAAGCGCTACGAAGCGCTGCAGGCGAGCCCGCTGTTCGCTGGCATGCAGTATTCCGAAGATCCGGCTGTGATCAAGAAGTGGGTACCGCTGATGATGGAAGGGCGTGACCCGAACCAGAAAATCGCGGCCACCTGGAGCCCGCTGGGTACGGACATGAACTTCGGCGAAATCACCCGCCAGTTCGCCGCTCACCTGCAAACCAAACCCAACTTCGATCTGAAACTGTCGAGCGAAGTTGAAGACATCACCAAGAACGCCGATGGCACCTGGCGTGTGAGCTACAAAAACCTCAAGGACGGTACCAAGACCGAAACCGACGCCAAGTTCGTGTTCATCGGCGCTGGCGGCGGTGCTCTGCACCTGCTGCAGAAGTCGGGCATTCCTGAAGCCAAGGAATACGCAGGCTTCCCGGTTGGCGGCTCGTTCCTGGTGACCGAGAACCCGACGATTGCCGAGCAGCACCTGGCCAAGGCCTACGGCAAGGCTTCGGTTGGCGCGCCACCGATGTCCGTTCCGCACCTGGACACCCGTGTCCTGGACGGCAAGCGCGTCATTCTGTTTGGCCCGTTCGCGACCTTCAGCACCAAGTTCCTCAAGGAAGGTTCGTACTTCGACCTGCTGACCAGTACCACCACCCACAACATCTGGCCAATGACCAAGGTCGGCATCAAGGAATACCCGCTGGTCGAGTACCTTGCCGGTCAGTTGATGCTGTCGGATGAAGACCGCCTGAACGCGCTGAAGGAATACTTCCCGAACGCCAAGGCCGAAGACTGGCGCCTGTGGCAAGCCGGCCAGCGCGTGCAGATCATCAAGCGTGATGAAGCCGCTGGCGGCGTGCTGAAACTGGGCACCGAGATCGTTGCTTCGCAAGACGGCTCGATCGCCGGCCTGCTGGGCGCATCGCCAGGCGCGTCGACTGCTGCACCGATCATGCTGAGCGTGCTGCAGAAAGTCTTCAAAGACAAAGTCGCAACCCCTGAGTGGCAGACCAAGCTGCACCAGATCGTGCCGAGCTACGGCACCCAGCTGAACAGCGATCCGGCCAAAGTGGCTGCTGAGTGGGCTTACACCGCGAAAATCCTCGAACTGCCGACGCCTCCAGCGATCGGTCAGGTAGCTGCTCCGGCGGCACCTGCGGCTGACAAAGCCGTAGCGCCGAAGGAAAACGCTGCACGTGACATGGCTCTGTAAGCAGAACCCTGACACACAAAACCCACTGAACCGGCGACGGTCAGTGGGTTTTTTTATACGCCGGACCTGTAGGAGCTGACGAGTGCAACGAGGCTGCGATCTTTTGATCTTGATCTTCAAACGTCAAAGTCAAAAGATCGCAGCCTCGTTGCACTCGTCAGCTCCTACATCGGTAGGGTCAGGCTTTCGCGTTCGCCAGGTAGGCCCCCAGGCGCCGACCCATTTCTTCGCCCAGTGCTTGCAACCCGCTCAGCGGCCGCACCATCACTTCAAACTCGACAATCTTGCCGTGTTCATCGAAGCGAATCATGTCGATGCCTTTGAGTTCCTTGCTGCCGACCCTGGCGCTGAATTCGAGAATCACGTTCAGGCCATCCGCCGTCGCCAATTCGCGGTGATAGGCGAAATCTTCGAAGACTTCGAACACGGTGTTGAGGATCATCGCCACCACCGGCGCGCCGGGGTAGGGCGTGTGGGCCATGGGCGAGCGGAACACAGCTTGCGGATCGAGCAGTTCAGGCAGGGCTTTGAGATTGCTGCTGCGGATCATCTCGTGCCAGCGCGCGAGGGATGCGGCGACGTTGGGCTGTAAGGCGAGGTCGGGCATGGTCACTCCGGTTTTTATTGTTGTCGGTCGGCAATGACTGTAGATCAACCGGGCCGAAAGTGAATCCCCAAGTCTCAGGCTGAATATCTGTTCATGCCCGAAGCGGATCAGATGCGCATCTGATCCGTATTTTTCTGTTTCATCTGCCTCTGTATTCAGTACAGCCACAGGCTCAGAATGCCCCGGCAGTGCGGCCAATCACCCTCCGACCTCATCCCGAAGCGTCCGGTGCACCGCACACCCCGCATCAAGGAGCGCGACATGTACAAGATGGCAATTTTTCTCGGCGGCTTTCTGACCTTGACCATTCTGATCGGCGTGCTGGCGACGATCTCTCCAGTCTGATCCGCGCGCATTTTTTCGAACTCCGCCGTTCTCCTGCTTTCAGTTGCAGAACAGGGCCAGCATGCGCCCGTTACAGAAGTTCGAGGAGTGAAACATGCGTACGACAACCTCGCAGGGACGTTGGGTTCCCATTGGTTTGATGGTCGCCGCGCTGACTGGTTGCGCGATGAGCAACACCGAGTCACCGGTGCAGACACCGGGTCAGGCCAAGGCCTCCGATACTGAAATGCTCGAAGTCGGCGCGCAGTGGTTGCAGGACAAACCGCCGATCCGCGCGTTGAACATGTACCTTGATGGCTTTCATTTTTACAACGGTCATCCCGGCGCGCAGATGGAAGCGCACCATTACTGCTCGGCGCTCAATGAGGAAGTGTTCCAGTGCGTGATCTACGACGGCAACACGGCTGAAGCGAAGTTGATGGGCGTGGAATACATCATCAGTCAGCGCCTGTTTACGCAATTGCCGGCAAAAGAAAAAGCCTTGTGGCACAGCCATGCTCACGAGGTGACTTCTGGCCAGTTGGTCGCGCCGGGCATCCCGCAAGTGGCGGAAAAGCGCCTGATGGAAAAACTCGCCAATACTTACGGCAAGACTTGGCACACCTGGCACACCGATCAGGACAAGCAACTGCCGCTGGGCGTGCCGCAGTTGATGATGGGCTTTACCGCTGACGGTCAGGCCGATGCACAAATGGTCCGCCAGCGCGATCAGCGTCTGGGCATCGACAGTGCCGAAAAGAAAAAGGCTCGTGCCGGGATCAAACCGGCGCCTGTCGCAACGGGGGCTGATGCGTGGCAGAAGGGCAACGCCGTGCAGCTCAACGACCCGACCGGGCATCAGCACGTCACGCCGCGCTCGGCCACCTCTGGCGATGAAAATGCCCGGAGCGGCAGTCAGCCTTAGCTTTGGACAGTAGCTGGAAATGGTGTTGTCTGTACCGGCGTCATCGCGAGCAGGCTCACTCCTACATTTGAAATGCGTTCCCCCTGTAGGAGTGAGCCTGCTCGCGATGGCGTCCGTTTGATCGCTACATCCTTCAGCGATTCAACACATCCACAATCCACTGCAAATATTGCTCGCGCTCGGAAATCGAGTTATGCCCCGAGTCCGGCACCACCTTCAGCGTCGCCACGCCCGCAGGAAAACGCTCGAACAGCCGCTGCGTACTGCTGCGTCCAATCACTTCGTCATCACTGGCCGCCAAGAGCAACGTCGGTGCGCGAATATGCGCCGCGTATTTGCCTGATTCGAAACGATCCTTGAGCAACCACTTCACCGGCACCCACGGGTATTGCCGTTCGGCGATTTCCTCAAGGCTGTTGAACGGCGTCACCAGGATCAGATTCTGCACCGGCCGCTGACTGGCCAGGCGCACCGCCACCCCCGAACCGAGGCTGCGTCCGATGACTGCAATCTGCGGGTGGCTGGCATACACCTGATCGAACAGCGCCAGCGCATCTTCGGCAATCGCGGCTTCCGATGGCGAGCCGGTGCTGCCACCAAAGCCCCGGTAATGCAGGAAATACAGCGCGTAGTCGGGAAACGCCTCGGCGAATTCCGGCAGATTTCGCGAGACGTCCTCGGCATTGCCGCCGAAATAGATCAGCGCCCGCGTTCCGCTGCGCTCTCGGTCAGTCACCCAGACCTCGGCATCCGGCATCGACAGTTTCAATCGCGAATCCGCTGCAACCACGGCGGCAGGCTGGGGAAACCAGATCAGCGAGCGCTGAAACACGAACAGCGCGGCGCACAGCACCAGGTAAACGGCAACAATGAAAACGACGAGTGACATCAGGGTTCGGGACATTCGGCTACTTTTAACGGGGAGAGAGGTTGGCTGTGGCAGTGTAGTTCAGCGACTGTGCCTGACAGCCGGCGCACACACCATGCAACAGATCCGCGCAGCAGGAGGACTCGCATGCGCCACACTGAGGGTTATTCCCGCCGCCGCTTGCTCACCCTGGCTGCCCAGGCTGCGGCGCTGTTCACCATTGATCGGGCGTTGGCCAGCAGCGTACCGCCGACCGCCACTGCGCCGCCCACGGCAGGAGACCAGACCATGCAGACCCGCGCCATCCCTTCCAGCTCCGAGGCACTGCCCATGGTCGGGTTGGGCACCTATCGCGGTTTCGACGTCGCGCCGGGCGATCCGGTTTACCGGCAATTGCCCGCCGTCCTCGAGGCGCTGTTCAGGAAGGGCGGCACGCTGATCGACAGCTCACCCATGTACGGCCGCGCCGAGCAGACCACCGGTGAATTGCTGTCGATCCACGAACCGCGCTCGCCGGCGTTTCTCGCCACGAAGGTGTGGACGCGCGGGCGCGAGGAAGGCATCGCGCAGATGGAGCAGTCGTTCAGTCTGCTGCAAACCGAACGCATCGACCTGATGCAGATTCACAATCTGCTCGACTGGCAAACCCATTTGCCGACCCTGCGCGAATGGCAGGAGCAGGGGCGGATTCGCTACATCGGCATCACCCATTACACCTCGTCGGCCTATGACGAGGTCGAGGCCGTGCTGAAAGCCGAAAAGCTGGATTTTCTGCAGATCAACTACGCCCTCGATGATCGCGCGGTCGAGAAACGCATCCTGCCGCTGTGCCGCGAGCGTGGCGTGGCAGTGATTTGTAATCGGCCGTTTGGCGGCGGTGATCTGCTCGCCCGGCTCAAAGGCAAGCCGCTGCCGGCCTGGGTCTCGGATGTACAGGTCAACAGCTGGCCGAAACTGGCACTGAAATTTCTCCTGGCGCACCCGGCGGTGACCTGTGTGATTCCGGGGACCAGCAATCCGCGCTACATGGCTGACAACGCCGGAGCCGGTTTTGGGCCGATGCTGACCGATGCGCAGCGGCATCAGTTGATTGCGTTGCTGGGCTGAGCCGGGTCAACCGCGATAGCGCAACGCCTCCAGCAACAACGCAAACGCCGGCGCTGCCTGGCGTCGGCTCGGGTAGTACAGGTGATAACCGGAAAATGCCGGGCACCAGTCTCCCAGCACCTGGACCAGGCGACCGTCCGCCAGAAACGGCGCAACGACGTTTTCCGGGATGTAGCTCAAACCGAAACCGTCCAGCGCGGCGTCGAGCAATGGGTACACGCCATTCAGGGTGACCTGGCCGGAGACGCGCACTTTGAGGCTTTCACCATCCTTTTCGAACTCCCACGAATACAGTCCGCCATTGGTTGGCAGGCGCAGGTTGTTACAGGCGTGGTCGGTCAGGTCGCGCGGGGTTTGCGGCGCAGGGCGCCGGGCGAAGTAGGCGGGTGAGCCGACCACCGCCATGCGCATGTCCGGACCGATACGGGTGGCGATCATGCCTTGGGCGACGTCTTCGCCCAGGCGCACACCGGCATCGAAGCCTTGGCCGGCGATGTCGACGAAGCCATAGTCACAGCAAACCTCGACGGACACATCCGGGTACTGCGGCAGGAAATCCTGCAACACCGGACGCAGGATCCAGTTCAGCGAATGGTCGGTGGCGCTGATGCGGATCTTTCCCGCCGGGGTTTCGCGCAGGTTGCTCAGGGCGGCCAGTTCCACTTCGATTTCGTCGAAGCGCGGGCCGATGGTTTGCAGCAAGTGTTCGCCGGCCTCGGTCGGCGACACGCTGCGCGTGGTGCGGGTCAGCAGGCGCAGGCCGAGTCGCGCCTCGAGACTGCGAATGGTGTGGCTGAGCGCCGATTGCGACACGCCGAGTTTGGCTGCGGCCTTGGTGAAACTGCGTTCACGGGCGACGGCGAGAAAGGCGAGCAGGTCGGTGGCGTTTTCCCGGAGCATTGATGATCGTCCTGCATAAGTTTTTTCGGATTCTAGTCGATTATCCAAAGAGTGCGGATCGCTACAGTGGTTGCATCATTTATTGGAGGAAATGCCATGAACCCGATTGCTGCTTCTGCACTGACGCTCTCGCTGCTGGCTGGCGAGGTGTATGCCACTGAAAATCCGCGTGTCACGGTCACACCGAATGGCTCGCAACCGTCGGCCAAAGGCCCGGCTGACTGGTTTACCGGCACGGTGCGGGTGGATGCGCCGTTCAAAGGTACCGACGAGGCGCGGGTCAGTGGTGCGACCGTAACGTTTGAGCCTGGCGCGCGAACGGCGTGGCATACCCATCCGCTGGGGCAGACACTGATCGTCACCTCGGGGGCAGGGTTCGTGCAGGAGTGGGGGCAGCCAGTGCGGGAAATCCGGCCGGGCGATACCGTGTGGATTGCTCCGGGCGCCAAGCATTGGCACGGGGCAGCGCCGACGACGGCGATGAGTCATATCGCGATTGCCGAAGTGCTGGATGGCAAGGTGGTGGACTGGATGGAGCAGGTCGGTGATGAGCAATATCCGAAGACCGAGTGAAACCGCGCCCCTCACCCCAGCCCTCTCCCGAGGGAGAGGGAGCCGATTGGGGGATGCTCGAGACGTTCGGCATTCTGCAAACGTGGTGGTGAATCCACTCGACCCCTAGCACCCCATGCAGGTGCGCTAACAGCATGCGACTCACCCCAGGCGTCTCCCGGGGGAGTGGGAGCCGACCGAGGTGTCTTGCGATGTGCATCGACCTGAACTTGCCGTTGCGATTATGGATACACAGAAAGACTTTCACGTCGCTGCACATCCTGAATATACCCGGATCGGTCCCCTCTCCCTTTGGGAGAGGGCTAGGGTGAGGGGCTTTTCGCTTCAGATCATCTCCGGCAACGAATCAAGAATCTTGTCCAGCGTAATCGGATACTCCCGCACCCTCGCGCCGGTGGCGTTGTAGATTGCATTCGCCACCGCCGCACTCACGCCGCAAATCCCCAATTCACCCACGCCCTTGGCTTTCATCGGCGATGAAATCGGGTCGGTTTCTTCTAGGAAAATCACCTCCTGATGCGGTATGTCGGCGTGCACCGGCACCTCATACCCGGCGAGGTCATGGTTGACGAAAAAGCCCAGACGCTTGTCCACCGCCAGCTCTTCCATCAAGGCGGCGCCGACGCCCATGGTCATCGCGCCGATGACCTGACTGCGCGCCGACGTCGGGTTGAGGATCCGCCCCGCAGCGCACACCGCCAACATGCGCCGTACGCGAACTTCGCCAGTGGCAGCATCGACGGCGACTTCGACGAAGTGCGCGCCGAAGGTCGATTGCTGATATTTCTCGGCCAGATCACCGAATTCGATGCTGTCCTCGCCGACCAGTGCGCCGCCTTCAGCCGCGTTGCGCAGCGGCAGGCTCTTGTCGCCAACGCGCACGTGGCCGTCGACAAATTCAGCCTGATCCGCCGCGAGTCCCAGCTTCTGCGCCACCGCTTCACGCAGTTTCACACAGGCGGCATAGACGCCGGAGGTCGAGCAGTTCCCACCAAACTGACCGCCAGAACCAGCCGAAACCGGGAAGTCCGAATCACCCAGACGCACGACTACATCATCGAGACCAACGCCCATCATCTCGGCAGCGGTCTGCGCGATGATCGTGTAACTGCCGGTGCCGATATCGGTCATGTCGGTTTCGACAACGACTTTGCCGCCACGCTCCAGGCGCACACGGGCTCCGGACTTGACCAGCAGGTTGTTGCGAAACGCCGCCGCCACGCCCATGCCGATCAGCCAACGGCCTTCACGACGGCTGCCCGGTTGCGCCTTGCGCTGATCCCAGCCGAATTTCTCCGCGCCGATCTGCAGGCATTTGACCAGTTGACGCTGGGAGAACGGCCGCTCGGTTTTCACCGGGTCGACTTGAGTGTCGTTAGCGATGCGGAACAGCACCGGGTCCATCTTCAGCTGTTCGGCCATTTCGTCCATGGCAATTTCCAGCACCATCAGCCCCGGCGCTTCACCCGGCGCGCGCATGGCGTTGCCTTCAGGCAGGTCGAGCGGGGCGAGGCGCATGCTGACGCGGCGGTTTTCTGCGGCATAGAGCAACTGGCTCGGTTGCGCGGCCAGTTCGACCTTGCCGTCAGCAAGGTTGCCTGACCAGCCTTCATGGGCGATGGCGGTCAGCTTGCCGTCCGCCGTTGCGCCCATGCGGATGCGCTGAATCGTAGCCGGGCGATGGGTGGTGTTGTTGGCCATTTGCGGGCGGGCGAGGGCGACTTTCACCGGCCGCCCCGCCATGCGCGCGCCGAGAGCGGCGAGGATTACGTCGGCGCGAATAAACAGCTTGCCGCCGAAACCACCGCCGATGTACGGCGAGACCAAACGCACTTTTTCCTTCGGCAGGCCGAGGGTTTTCGCAATGTCGCCGACACTCCAGGCGACCATCTGGTTCGACGTCCACACGGTCAGTTGATCGCCTTTCCACGCGGCCAGTGTGGCGTGCGGTTCCATCATCGCGTGGGACTGGTCTGGCGTGGTGTAGGTCTGATCGAACTGCACCGGCGCGGCGGTGAAGGCCTTGTCGAAGTCGCCGTGATTGACGTCGGGCAACTCGTCTTTCGGCTCGACGCCGAGGTCTTTGACGCTGGCCAGATCGAACTTGCCTTCGCTGGTCTCGTAATCGACCCTGACCAATTGCGCGGCGGCGCGGGCCTGTTCGAAGGTCTCGGCAACCACCAATGCAACGGCTTGCTGGTAATGCTGCACTTCGGGACCAGCGAGCAGATGCGCAGCGTTGTAATCACCCTTGTCGAGCTTGCCGGCATTCTCGGCAGTAACGATCGCGAGCACGCCGGGCGCCGCTTTGGCCTCGCCCAGATGAATGGCTTTGATCCGCCCTTTGGCGATCGCCGAATCGACCATGAAGCCGTAGGCCTGATTGGCCGCCGCTTCATGTTGTTCGTAGGCGTAAGTGGCCTGGCCGCTGGTTTTCAGCGGGCCTTCGACGCGCTCAGTGGGCTGGCCGACGACTTTCAGGCGGTCGATGGGATTGGTGGTGGCGGGCGTGTCGAATTTCATGCGGTTTCCCTCGCTTGCGCCAACACCGAGGCCAGTGTGCGCTCGACCAGTGTCAGTTTGAATTGGTTGTCATCGGTGGGCGTCGCGCCTTCAAGCAGGCGTTCACTGACTGCTTTGGCACCCTTGGGCAGCAACGCTTCAGCGGCTTCGACCCGCCACGGTTTCGGCGCAACGCCGCCGACAGCGACGCGACCCGTGCCGTCCTTTTGCAGGATCAGACCGACCGAGACCAGAGCAAACGCGTAAGACGAGCGATCCCGCACCTTGTGATAAATGTGCGTGCCGCCAACCGGCGCCGGCAGGGTCACGGCGGTAATGAATTCACCGGGCGTGAGACTGGTTTCGATGTGCGGCGTATTGCCCGGCAATTGGTGGAAATCCGCCATGGGAATGCTGCGCGTGCTGCCGTCAGGCTTGACCGTTTCGATCTGCGCATCGAGTGCGCGCATGGCGATGGCCATGTCGCTCGGGTGGGTGGCGATGCAAGCGTCGCTGACGCCGATGATTCCGAGTTGCCGAGTCACGCCACCGATCGCCGCGCAGCCACTGCCGGGGTTGCGTTTGTTGCAGGCCTGGTGGGTGTCGTAAAAGTACGGGCAGCGGGTGCGTTGCAGCAGGTTGCCGGCGGTGGTCGCCATGTTGCGCAGCTGCCCGGAAGCCCCGGCGAGCAAGGCGCGGGAGAGCAGGGCGTAGTCCTTGCGCACGCGCGCGTCGGCGGCCAGATCGGTGTTGCGCACCAGCGCGCCGATGCGCAGTCCGCCTTCGGGTGTGGCTTCGATCTGGTCCAGGCCGAGGTGGTTGATGTCGATCAGGTGGACTGGGGTTTCGATGTCGAGTTTCATCAGGTCAAGCAGGTTGGTGCCGCCGGCGATGAACTTGGCGCCTTCGATGTGCGCAGCCTGGGAAGCGGCTGCGGCAGGTGAGTCGGCGCGGCTGTAATTGAAGGCTCTCATGCCGGCACCTCCGCGACTTCAGTGATGGCTTCGATGATGTTCGAGTAAGCGCCGCAACGGCAGATATTGCCGCTCATGCGCTCCTGCAGTTCGGCGGCGATCAGTTTCGGCGGCTCGGTCAGGCTCGGGCTGACGTGGCTGGGAATGCCATCGCGGATCTCTTTGAGCACCGCTACCGCCGAGCAGATCTGCCCCGGCGTGCAATAGCCGCACTGATAACCGTCGTGCTTGATGAACGCGGCCTGCATCGGGTGCAGCTTGTCCGGCATGCCGAGGCCTTCGATGGTGGTCACCTCACTGCCGTCGTGCATCACCGCCAGGGTCAGGCAGGAGTTGATCCGCCGACCGTCGGCGATCACCGTGCAGGCGCCGCACTGGCCGTGGTCGCAGCCTTTCTTGGTGCCGGTCAGGTGCAGGTGTTCGCGCAGGGCGTCGAGCAGCGTGGTGCGGGTGTCGACTTCGAGGGTTTGCGGTTTGCCGTTGACTTGCAGGGTAACTTGACTCATGGCCGGTTGCTCCAGACTGGCCGCGTAGGCCTTGAGGCTGATAAAGGGGGGCATAGCGAACGCCGTCGCGGTTACGGCGCCGAGGATCATGAAGTTGCGTCGGGAAATCGGCATGGTTCGATTCCTTGTCTCTCATCGGGCGGCAGGATTGCAAAAGGCCCAAACGGGCGCGCCGGCATGCATGCCAGTCTCGTAAAAGGAGTGACCGCAGCGGGAGGGAAAAGGTTTTGTCGGATTTGCGCTAAAGAGTTATGTGCTGAACTCATCAATTGGCCTGTGGGAGCGAGCCTGCTCGCGAAAGCGTCGGGTCAGACCCAGCCGCTGCTGGATGTGCCGACCTCTTCGCGAGCAGGCTCGCTCCCACAGTGGAGTTGTGTTTTGCAGTTATGGCCCACCCACCACCATCGAGGTAAACGGTGCGACATACGCCTGCAACGTCACCAGCCCGCCGACCAGGATCGCCAGCACGATCGAGTGGAAGAACACGTAACGCAGGATCTCGCCCTCATGCCCATACCAACGGGTCGCGGTGGAGGCGACGACGATCGACTGCGCGTCGACCATTTTGCCCATCACCCCACCGGAACTGTTCGCTGCCGCCATCAGCACCGGGCTGATACCCAGCTGTTCCGACGTTACCCGTTGCAATCCGCCAAACAGCACGTTTGACGCGGTATCGGAACCAGTCAGCGCCACCCCCAGCCAGCCGAGCAGCGTGCCGAACATCGGGTAGAAAATCCCCGTCGCCGCAAACGCCAGGCCCATGGTCGCATCCAGTCCCGAATAGCGGGTGAGGAAGCCCAGCGCGAGCATCGCCGCAATCGTGATCAGCGAAAACCGCACCACCCACAATGTGCGCAGGTACTGCTTGATCAATTGCGGGATCGAATAACCCATCAGCAAGCCGCCAACGATCGCCGCCAGCAAGATCCCGCTGCCGGTCGCGGTCAGCCAGGTGAACTTGTAAATCGCTTCCTCGGCTTTCGGCGCTGCGACAACCGGCGGTACTTTTTCTATTTGCAGATGCAGACCGGTGAAGGTCACCGCCGGGGCGAAGATCGGATTGGCCTCGCGTACCGGTTTGCCTTGCGGGTCGAGCTTGGCCGATTGCGTGACCGGGTCGATCACCGGGCGCGTATCGAACATGTTCTTGAAACCCTGGGTGCCCCAGGCAAACACGAACACCGTGAGGATGATCCACGGCATCCACGCACGCATCACTGCCGGACGCGCCTGATCGCTGAACGCGGCGCTGGCGGTGACTGTTTCTTCGTCGACCTTGGAGTTGTCGACGCGCCCGGACAGCGCCGCCGAGGTGTGGATGGTCGCCGGTTTCCACACCTTGAGGAACAGCGTCAGACAGGCCATGGAAATCAGCGCAGCGATGACGTCCACCAGCATCGGCCCGTGGTAGTTGGACACGAGAAATTGCGGGATGGCGAAACTCACCCCGGCCACCAGAATCGCCGGCCACACCTCGAGCATCTTGCGCCACCCGGCAAAGGCCCAGATCAACCAGAACGGCACCAGCACCGAGAAGAACGGCAACTGCCGCCCGACCATCATCGACAGCTCCATCTCGTCCAGCCCGGTGACTTTGGCCAAGGTGATGATCGGTGTGCCCAGTGCACCGAAAGCGACGGGCGCGGTATTGGCGATGAGCGCCAGACCCGATGCGGCCAATGGCGAAAAACCCAGGCCGATCAGAATCGCACCGGTCACCGCCACCGGCGTGCCAAAGCCTGCCGCGCCTTCGAAGAACGCACCGAAACAGAAGGCGATCAGCAGCAACTGCAAGCGTCGGTCATCGGTGATGCGCGCGAGGGAATCCTGCAGCACTTTGAACGAACCATTCTCCGTGGTCAGGCGATGCAGGAAGATGATGTTGAGCACAATCCAGCCAATCGGCAGTAAGCCATTCGCCGCGCCGAACAGCGCCGCCGAACCGGCCATGCCTGCTGGCATATCGAAGGCGAAAATCGAGATCAGCAGGGCGGAGGCCAGCGCCAACAGCGCCGCCAGATGCGCCTTGACGTGAAAGAACGCCAGCGCCGCGAGCATCACCACTACCGGCACGGCGGCCATCAGCGTGGAGAGCACCGGGTTGCCGAACGGGTCGTAGATTTGCTGCCAGACCATGATCCACCTCTGCTTATTGTTATTGAGGGTGCAGATCCATTGCATGGGGGTAGGTTGCAAGCAGTATAGGTGGCGTTACGCGGCTGTTCGGCTGCGACGAACAAGCCGACAAACGGTCGATAGTGGCCACTGAATCAACGCGTTTTTGCCCGGTCGTATCTGCGGCTGCGCGTACTGCGTCCCGAAGACGCGGGCAGCGTGGCGATTTCCGTCGTCAAGACCTTGGGTTTTAGGGAAGTGTTGAATGAAGCAAGCGACAACCATGCTGCTCACTGTGACCGCCGCCGTATTGCTCAGCGGCTGTATTGCGGATTTTGATGATGACCACCGGCATGGCCGGCATTACGACCGCGACCATGGCCGTTACTACGACCATGACCGGCGCTGGGACGACCGCGATGACGACCGCCGCGATGGCCGTCGTTATCACCGTGATCGCGATGATGACTGATTGAATGAAGAGGGCGTTCCCATCAAAGGAACGCCCTCTGTGCATCAGCCTCAGTTGAAAAAACGAGCGTTCGCCTGGACGCGGGATCGCGCAGGCACCGAGGCCTCGTGATCGAGCAGATGGGTGGCGAGTATGTCGCTCAGAAAACGGAACTGATCGTTGAGGCCGACCACTTCATTGCTGAAATGGTTGCTGGCGGCGGGCATCAGCAGATCGTCGAAATCTTCGTTGAACACCAGCGTCTGCGCCTTGCGCGGCACGACGTGCTGTTGGTAGTAGTTGCTGCCGAACACCGGGAAACTCACGGAGAGGGTGACTTGGGTGTGGATCATGATGTGAACGCCTCGTTGTGTTTCGGATGGGTCAATCGTGCCTTTCATCATGGGAGGGCGGAAGGCAATCGTGGCGATGGTGGATATCGATGGTGGTGATGGTTGAGGTTTGTGGTGCTGCTGTTGGCGCCTGCGCGAGCAGGCTCGCTCCCACAGGTGCAACACATTTCAAATGTGGGAGCGAGCCTGCTCGCGAAGAGGCCGGAACCTTCAGCATCGAAATCGACTGACCTGCCTATACTCAAACCAGCACCTCCCCAAGCCAAAGGACACCGCCACCGTGAACCCGCGCGCGCTGGTCGTTGCCGCACTGTTTCTGCTGGCCGGCTGCGCCACTTCGGCCCGGGCGCCAGTGAGTGCGCCGCAGGCGGTGGTGGTGTCGGCGCAAACCTGGCAGCAGATCGACCGCGAGATCCTCAGCGCATCGCAACAGGCCACCGAGCAGGTCAAGCTGTTCGCCCGTGGCTCGATGGAACATTGGCGCACTCGGGTCTATCAGCAAACTGAAGAAAATTTCATCCCCTGGTTCAGCAGCTACTGGACCCAGGAATGGCTGTCGATGAAGGTCAGTTGGTACACGATCAGCGCCGGCGGTGAGCAGGATGCTTCGGCGAAACGGCTGGCGGCGTATCTGCTTGAGCAATATCAGGAAAAAGTCCTCGCGCCGGTAGCAGTGGAGATCGATCCGGATGCGATTCTGGCGCAGGCCACGGCGTTCTATGCGCAGTTGATGGCGCAGCAGATGCCGCTCATCGCCCAGCGTCACGGTGTGCCGATTGCGCAGCTCAACGGACGCTTGCAGAAGATCCCGGCCATCGCCCTCGGCCCGCCGCCGGCGCGGGATGCTTCGCTGTTCAAAGTCATCAGCACCGAGCCGCTGAACACCCTCCCGGCGTACGCCGCACTGATCGACAAGATCCACACCGACGGCGGCGCCAAGGGCATTTCCTCCACCGAAGCAGCCATGGCCCCGGTGGCCAAGCGCGCCAGCCAGCGCATCGAAGCCGAAATGGCCCCGCGCGGCGCCGCCAGTGCGGTGGCGGCAGCGGCGGGTAAACTCGCCGGGGCGATGATTTCGGTCGGCGTGGCCGGCATACGCGCAATCATCCAGGCCAACGACCGCCCCGACAGCGAAGCGCTGATCCGCAGCAGCCTGGGCAACACCTTCGACAAGGCCTGGCAGAAGCTGCTGCAGAACCCGACCACTGGGGTGATGGCCGGCACGTTGCACATGGCCGGGCAGGTCGAAGGCAATTTGGGCGTGAGTGAACCAACGCCTATCGGTGTGAGCGCTGTGCCATAGCGCCTGCACCTGTGAAGTTTTGTTGGCGGCGGTCGCGCCCGGATCAGAGCGGATGCTAGTCTTGCGCAACGCTGTTGTCAGGGAGCCCACATGGGCAATCACAAGATCGAGATTCGCCGCAGTAACGTCGAGAAAATCCTGCTGGCGGCGGAAAAGGTTTTCGCCGAAAAAGGCTTCGGCAGCACCGCCATGGCGGACATCGCTGCCGAAGTGCAGTTGCCGCGTTCCAATCTGCATTACTACTTCAGCACCAAGAGCGAGCTGTACAGCGCGGTGCTGTTCGATCTGCTGGAAGTGTGGAAGCAGGACGCGCTGTGCTTCGAGATGTTCGACGACCCGCGCGTGGTGCTGAGCAGTTACATCCGCGCCAAGATGAATCATTCGCGCAGCCGGCCCTATGGCTCGAAAGTCTGGGCCAACGAGATCATCCACGGCGCGCCGACCCTGGGCGAAGCGCTGGATGCGAGCCTGTATGACTGGGCGAAGATGAAGGAAGCGAAGATTCGTCAGTGGGTCGAGGACAAGCGGATCCTGCCGGTGGAGCCTTCGGGTTTGCTGTACATGATCTGGGCGTCGACCCAGCACTACGCCGACTTTGATCATCAGGTGAACATTCTCAATGATCACCAGCCGTTGTCGGATATGCAGTTCGAGCGGGCGGTGCAGACCGTGACAGGTGTGATTTTGCGCGGGATCGGGCTGGAGCCTTGAAGAGCACCATCAAGGGCTTACCCTCACCCCAGCCCTCTCCCAGAGGGAGAGGGGGCCGACCGAGGTGTATTGAGAGGTACATCGACCTGAAAGACCGTGTCGATTATGGATTCACAACAACTCTTTCAGGTCGGCGAAGTTTGTCAGCATCCCCCAATCAGTCCCCTCTCCCTTTGGGAGAGGGCTAGGGTGAGGGTTTTTTTCAGACTGCAACGTGATAGGGGTTGCGCGGATCATGATTCCAGTCCAGAAACGGCTTGCCCGTGTCCATCGGTACCATCTCGATGCAGTCGGCCACGGGGCAGGTGATCTGGCACAGATTGCAGCCCACACATTCCTCATCGATCACTTCATATTTATGCGTACCGTCGGCCTGTTTCAAACTGTCGATCGCCTGGTGTGACGTGTCTTCGCAAGCAATGTGGCAACGCCCGCAACCAATGCACGCCTCCTGGTCAATCTTTGCGATGACCTGGTAGTTGATATCGAGGTACTTCCAATCCGTGGTGTTGCCCACGGCGCGCCCGGAAAATTCGGCGATATTGGCGTAGCCCTGGCTGTCCATCCACCGCGACAAGCCGTCCTTCATCTCGTCGACAATGCGGAAACCATGCAGCATCGCCGCCGTGCACACCTGCACCGCGCCGCTGCCCAGCGCCATGAACTCCGCCGCGTCGCGCCAGCTGCCGATGCCGCCGATGCCGCAGATCGGCAAGCCCTGGGTCTGCGGATCACGGGCGATTTCCGCGACCATGTTCAGCGCAATCGGCTTGACCGCCGAACCGCAATAACCGCCGTGGGTGCTTTTGCTGCCGACGGTGGGCAGGGCGACCATATGGTCCAGGTCGACGCTGGTGATCGAGTTGATCGTGTTGATCAGCGACACCGCATCGGCGCCACCACGATGCGCCGCCCGGGCAGCGACGCGGATGTCGGTGATGTTCGGGGTAAGTTTGACGATCACCGGCAGCGAGCAGTACGTCTTGCACCAGCGCGTCACCTGTTCGACATACTCCGGCACTTGGCCGACCGCCGCGCCCATGCCGCGTTCGGGCATGCCGTGGGGGCAGCCGAAATTCAGTTCGATGCCGTCGGCGCCGGTGGCTTCGACCAGCGGCAGGATGTGTTTCCACGACTCCTCGACACACGGCACCATCAGCGACACGATCAGCGCGCGATCCGGCCAATCCTTCTTCACCTGGGTGATTTCGCGCAGGTTGATTTCCAGTGAGCGGTCGGTGATCAGTTCAATGTTGTTGATGCCCAGCACTTCGCGATTGGCACCGTAATGCGCCGAATAACGCGAGGAAACGTTGACCGCCGCCGGATCCTCACCCAGGGTTTTCCAGACCACGCCACCCCAGCCCGCTTCGAAGGCGCGGACCACGTTGTAGGCCTTGTCGGTGGGCGGCGCGGAAGCCAGCCAGAACGGGTTGGGCGCTTTGATACCGGCGAAGACTATCGAGAGATCGGCCATTTACGCAGCCTCCACGTTGAGCATCAGTTGAGCGTTGATCGCCTCGGCGGCGCGTTTGCCGTGCTGCACTGCTTGCACGGTGAGGTCCTGATCGAGGCTGGTGCAGTCGCCGCCGGCATACACGCCGGGGACGCTGGTGCGCAGGTGTTCATCGACCGCGATGCGTTCGCCCTGACGCTTGAGTTCGCGCGCCAACGGATCGCTGAGAACGCTGTCATCGAAGCTCTGGCCGATCGCTTTGAAGATCGCATCGGCAGCCAGCTCAAAGGTTTCTCCGGTGGTTTGCAGACGCCCTTCAACCAGATCGGTGCGGGCGAAACGCATGCCGCGCACGCGGCCCTGATCATCGAGCAACACCTGCTCCGGCTGCGCCCAGGTCAGCAATCGCACCTGATTGGCTTTGGCGATGTCCTGCTCATGGTGGGTGGCGCCCATGTCTGCCGCACCACGGCGATACACCAGATTGACGTCGCGCGCGCCGAGGCGGGCCATTTGCACCGCCATGTCGATCGCGGTGTTGCCAGCGCCGAGAACGATGCAGCGTTCAGCCAAGGGCAGTTGCGTGAGGTCATCGGCCTGGCGCAGTTCGCGGATGTAATCGGTGGCGGCGAGCAGGCCCGGCGCGTCTTCGTGGGCCAGACCGAGTTGCTTGCTGGCATTCAGGCCGAGGCCGAGGAATACCGCGTCAAACTGCTGATGCAGTTCGCTCAGGGTGAGGTTTGCACCGAGTTTTTGGCCGTGGCGGATCTCTATCCCGCCAATCTGCAGAAGGAAGTCCAGCTCCTTCTGCGCGTAATCGTCGACCAGTTTGTACTTGGCAATGCCGTACTCGTTGAGCCCGCCGGCTTTTTCCCGTGCTTCGAAAATCACCACGTCATGCCCGTGCATTGCGCTGCGATGAGCGCAAGACAACCCGGCCGGCCCGGCGCCGACCACGGCGATACGTTTGCCCGTGGCCGGGGCGCGCTGGAACGGGTGTTCGGCGAAATGCGCGTTGTCCACGGCATAACGTTGCAGCAGACCAATCAGCACCGGTGCGCATTCCTGCGCGTTGTTGCGCACGCAGGCCTGCTGGCAGAGGATTTCCGTTGGACAGACCCGCGCGCAACTACCGCCGAGGATGTTTGCCGAAAGGATTTTCTGCGCCGCGCCTTGGACGTTGTCCTGATGGATGTTGCGGATGAACGACGGGATATCGATTTCGCTGGGGCATGCATTGACGCAAGGCGCGTCGTAGCAATACAGGCAGCGCGAGGCTTCCAGATGCGCCTGCCGGGCATTGAGCGGCGGCGCCAGATCAGTGAAATGGCCGGCGAGGGCGGCCGCGCTTTCGTGCGGGTGGGGGAGGTGGTTCAGGGTCTCGATCACGGTTCATGGCCTCATGGCTAATTGAGGTGCTGCCTCTGGTGGGCAGTGGTTTTATGGCGTCAGGGAGGGCCTCTTCGCGAGCAGGCTCGCTCCCACATTTGCAATGCGCTCACCTGTGGGAGCGAGCCTGCTCGCGAAGGCCGAAGGCCTGGATTTCAGCGTTTAACAGCGCTCGGCTTGTGCAACTCCGCCCGCTTGCTCAACAAATCAAACACCGCCGGATAGGCCGGCCGTTCGATGTAGCGTCCGGCGCCGCGTTCGGCGCGCAGGTCGCCGTCGGCCCAGACCACGCGGCCCTGGCTGACGGTGTGGCTCGGCACACCGCGCACGGTCTTGCCTTCGAAGATGTTGAAGTCCACCTGCTGATGGTGGGTCTTGGCGGAAATGGTCCGTGTGCCTTGCGGATCCCACAGCACCAGATCGGCATCGGCGCCCACGCGGATCGCACCTTTGCGTGGATAGAGATTGAAAATCTTCGCTGTGTTGGTGGAGGTCAGCGCAACGAAATCCTGCATCGACAATCGTCCGGAGTTGACGCCTTCGTCCCACAGCACTGCCATGCGGTCTTCGATACCGGCGGTGCCGTTGGGAATCTTGCTGAAGTCGTCGCGGCCGGCGGCTTTCTGCTCGGCGCAGAAACAGCAGTGGTCGGTGGCGGTGGTGTGTAGATTGCCGTTCTGCAGCCCATGCCACAGCGCCTCCTGATGGCCGCGTGGACGGAACGGCGGGCTCATCACGTAGCCGGCAGCGGTCTGCCAGTCCGGGTGTTGATAGACGCTGTCGTCGAGCAGCAGATGCCCGGCCAGCACCTCGCCGTAAACCGGCTGGCCCTTGCTGCGTGCGTAGGTGATTTCGTCGAGGGCTTCCTTGGTGGAAACGTGCACCAGGTACAACGGCGTGCCGATGGTTTCGGCGATACGGATCGCCCGGCTCGCGGCTTCACCTTCGACCTGCGAAGGTCGCGACAGCGGATGCGCTTCCGGCCCGGTAATGCCCTGAGCCATCAGCTTGCGTTGCAGGTGATAGACCAGCTCGCCATTTTCCGCGTGCACGGTCGGCACCGCACCGAGTTCCAGGCAGCGCTCGAAACTCGCCACCAGAGTGTCGTCGGCGGCCATGATCGCGTTCTTGTAGGCCATGAAATGCTTGAAGCTGTTGATGCCGTGGTGGCTGACCAACTCGGCCATTTCCTCGCGCACCTGCTCGCTCCACCAAGTGATCGCGACGTGGAAGCCATAGTCCGACGCAGACTTTTGCGCCCAGCCGCGCCACTGATGAAACGCTTCCATCAGCGATTGCTGCGGATTGGGAATCACGAAATCGATGATCGAGGTGGTGCCGCCGGCCAGGCCGGCTGCAGTGCCGCTGTAGAAGTCCTCACTGGCAACGGTGCCCATGAACGGCAACTGCATGTGCGTATGCGGATCGATGCCGCCGGGCATCAGGTACTGGCCACTGCCGTCGAGCACTTCTGCGCCGGCGGGAATGTCGAGGTTTTCACCAATGGCTTTGATCACGCCGTCAGCGCAATAGACGTCGGCGCGGTAACTTTCATCATGGGTAACAACGGTGGCGCCACGGATCAACAGAGACATTCCGGATTCCTCGCAGGCATGACCGACTTGTGCCGGTTCTAAATGTTTTATTGAAGTACAGCGGCGCAGTTCGTATTCCTGTCATCGCTGTCAGGAATAGAAACTAGTCGCGATTTCAAGAATGATCAAGAATATTTTTTATAAGCTTATAGCTGTTTCAAGCTATTGATAAATAAAGATAAAAACGAGAAATCACCAAAATGGGTAGGGCGCTCACCATTTTGACGCACTTGACAGGATGGAAATATGAGCAAGATTTCCTATGTGAAATCAGCCGCTTGAAGTTGTGCTGCGGTTGCTAGTTCACCGACAAAAATAAATGCAGTGCACCAGTTTGAGTCCTGACACTTCGGACAACTTGCCCGACGTTTAGCCTGAGCGTTCAGACAAGTTTTCCCGGACTCATCGAATATTCAATTAAAACTGATGAATATCAGAAAGTTGCAAAGCGTCCAGTGCACCGCCCAAGCGTTCAGCGCGAGAATCGGCACGTTTATTGATGCCGCCGCTGACACCATGGCCGGTGCATGAAAGTTGTCAGTTCCTCCGGCCATCGTCCGGCTGGCGTGGTGCGCGCCAACCGCCTGATGAGCAAAAAATAATCAGAAGAACAGTGGAGCGGCCATGCAACAGATCAGATCACAAGTGACCGAGCGCGACGGCTTGTTCGAGCTCGAAGCCGGCAGTGACGTCCTCGACAGTCCCCGTTACAACCACGACATGGCACCGACCAAGGTGCGTGAACGCACCTGGAACAAATGGCACATCACCGCGCTGTGGGTCGGGATGTCGATTTGCGTGCCGACCTACACCCTCGGCGGCGTGCTCACCGCGTATTTCGGCTTGAGCGTCGGCGAAGCGCTATTGGCGATTCTGTTTGCCAACGTCATTGTGTTGATTCCGCTGACCCTCAACGCCTTCCCGGGCACCAAATACGGCATTCCGTTTCCGGTGCTGCTGCGTTCGTCGTTCGGCATTCTCGGCTCCAATGTGCCGTGCCTGATTCGCGCGTTGGTGGCGTGTGGCTGGTTCGGCATCCAGACCATGTTCGGCGGACTGGCGATTCACCTGTTTCTCGGCTCGGTGTTCGAGGGCTGGAAATCCCTCGGCGGCACCGGCGAGGTGATCGGTTTCATGGTGTTCTGGGCGCTGAATCTGTGGGTGGTGATTCGCGGCGCCGAGTCGATCAAATGGCTGGAAACCTTGTCGGCGCCGTTGTTGGTGGCGGTGGGCATCGGCCTGCTGGTGTGGGCGATGCCCAATGTGTCGATGACTGAATTGCTGGCGATCCCGCCCAAGCGTCCGGAAGGCGCCAGCGTGGTCAGTTATTTCGCGGCAGGGCTGACGGCAATGGTCGGCTTCTGGGCCACGCTGTCGCTGAACATTCCCGACTTCAGTCGCTACGCCAAGAGCCAGAAGGATCAGATTCTCGGGCAGATTTTCGGTCTGCCGCTGACCATGTTCCTCTTCGCTGCGCTGGGCGTGGTGATGACCGCCGCATCGGTGAAACTGGTCGGCGTCACCGTGTCCGACCCGGTCACGCTGATCGGCCATATCCAGAGCCCGGTGTGGGTGGCGGTGGCCATGGCGCTGATCATCGTTGCCACACTGTCGACCAACACCGCCGCCAATATCGTCTCGCCAACCAATGACTTCCAGAACATCGCGCCGAAGGTGATCAACCGCACCAAAGCGGTGTTGCTCACCGGTCTGGTCGGGCTGGTGCTGATGGGCCATGAACTGCTGAAAAAGCTTGGCCTGATCGTTTCCGACATCAGCCTGGAAACCGTGTACTCAAACTGGCTGCTGGGCTACTCGAGCCTGCTCGGGCCGATCGCCGGGATCATGGTGGTGGATTATTTCCTGATCAAGAAACAGCGACTGGACCTCGCCGGGCTGTACCGCGATGACGTGTATCCGGCGTGGAACTGGGCCGGTTTTCTCGCCTTTGGCGTGCCGGTGGCGCTGACTCTGCTGTCGCTGGGCAGCGACGCGTTCAGCTGGTTCTACAGCTATGGCTGGTTCACCGGCTCGGCGTTGGGCGGAATTATTTATTACGGGTTGTGCGTGATGCGGGCGCAGCCTTCTGCCGTGAAAACAGCGGTGTGAGCAAGGGCCTTTTCGCGAGCAGGCTCGCTCCCACATTGGAAATGCATTCTCACTGTGGGAGCGAGCCTGCTCGCGAAGGCGATGCTCCATACACCGCCGAAACTGATCGTTCCCACGCTCTGCGTGGGAATGCAGCCCGGGACGCTCCGCGTCCCAACAGCGGACGCAGAGCGTCCATGGATGAATGCCCACGCAGAGCATGGGCACTATCGGCATCAGCATTGAGGAGATCCCCATGAACGCAGCCGTAGACGTTCTGCAATCCACCCATCAGCACATCAACCGCGATCGCCTCTGGGCCTCGCTCATGGAACTGGCGAAACTCGGCGCCACGGTCAAGGGCGGCGTCTGTCGCCTGGCCCTGACCGACCTCGACCGCCAGGCGCGCGACCTGTTCGTGCAGTGGTGCAAGGACGCCGGTTGCAACGTCACGGTCGATGCCGTCGGCAACATTTTCGCCCGGCGTGCCGGGCGCAACCCGAACCTGCCGCCGGTCATGACCGGCAGCCACATCGACACCCAGCCCACCGGCGGCAAGTTCGACGGCTGCTTCGGCGTGCTCGCCGGCGTCGAAGTGCTGCGCACCCTCAACGACCTCGGAGTGGAAACCGAAGCGCCGCTGGAAGTGGTGGTCTGGACCAACGAAGAGGGCTCACGCTTCGCCCCGTGCATGATGGGCTCAGGGGTCTTCGCCGATAAATTCACCCTCGAAGAAACCCTCGCCAAGGTCGATGCCGACGGCGTTACGGTCGGCGAGGCACTGAATGCGATCGGCTACGCCGGCCCGCGCAAGGTTAGCGGGCACGCGGTTGGCGCGTATTTCGAAGCGCACATCGAACAAGGCCCGATTCTCGAGGACGAAGAGAAAACCATCGGCGTGGTACTCGGCGCGCTCGGGCAGAAGTGGTTCGACCTGAAATTGCGCGGCGTCGAAGCCCACGCCGGCCCGACGCCGATGCACCTGCGCAAGGACGCCCTGGTCGGTGCCTCGGTGATCGTCGGCGCCGTCAACCGCGCCGCCCTCGGCCATCAGCCCCACGCCTGTGGCACGGTCGGCTGCCTGCAAGCCTATCCCGGCTCGCGCAACGTGATTCCCGGCGAAGTGCGCATGACTCTGGATTTTCGCCACCTGGAGCCGGCGCGGCTGGATTCGATGATTGCCGAAGTGAAACAAGTGATCGAGGCGACCTGCGAAGAGCACGGCCTTACCTACGAACTGACCCCGACCGCCGACTTCCCGCCGCTGTACTTCGAAAAAGGCTGCGTGGAAGCGGTGCGCGGTGCTGCGAAAGGGCTGGGTCTGTCGCACATGGACATCGTCAGTGGTGCCGGGCATGACGCGATTTTCCTCGCCGAGCTCGGCCCGGCGGGAATGATTTTCGTGCCATGCGAGGGCGGGATCAGCCACAACGAAATCGAGAATGCCGCGCCGGATGATCTGGCAGCGGGGTGCGCGGTGTTGTTGCGGGCGATGCTCGCGGCGTCGGCGATGGTGGCGGCCAGCGAGCGTGCCGCCTAAGGTAAACACACCCAGTAAACCTGTGGGAGCGAGCCTGCTCGCGAATGCGCCGGGTCAGTCACCGAATGGTCTGTCTGACCCAGCGCTTTCGCGAGCAGGCTCGCTCCCACAGGGGTTTTTTGGCGATTTTGGGGTTGTGGCACGATCCCGAGCCGCTGCGGTCGTACTCTTCACCTAGCCGCATCACAGTGTGGAGATCCAATGAGCCAGGAAGTCCTGACCACCGAAACCAACCGTCGCCAGTTGCAGCAGATCATTGCCGGGCTGTCGGACGGGGTGATTCTGCTGGAACTCGACAAAAGCATTCTCTGGGCCAACGAAGCGGCGCTGACCATGCACGGTGTCAGCACCATCGGTGATCTGGGCAGTAACGCCGACGAGTACGCCAGACGCTTCACGCTGCGCTATCGCAATAATCATGTCTTGCCGCCGGACAACTACCCGATCAGCCGCGTCGCCCGCTGCGAGGCGTTCAATGATGTGCTGATTGAAGTTTCGTCCGTGGACGACCCGGAGCGGGTCTGGGTGCACAGTGTGCGCAGCATGGTGCTGACCGACCGCGTCGGCCAGCCCGAGTCGCTGGTGCTGATCATGAGCGACGTCACCGATTGGGCCAACGCTGAGCTGCGTTTCGAAAAAACCTTCAATGCCAACCCTGCACCGGCAGTGATCTGCCGACTCAGCGATTTGCGCTACATCAAGGTCAACCCGGGCTTTCTGGAAATGACCGGATATACCCGCGATCAGGTGATCGGCACTTCGGCTTACGAAATCGATATCTTCGAGCAGGCGGATCAGCGCGATCTGGCTGTCCAGCGCTTGCGCGATGTCGCGACCATTCCGCAAATGCAGGCGGAGTTGCGCCTCCCCGACGGTGGCAGTAAACAGGTGATCGTTGCCGGTCAGCCGCTGCTGCTCAATGACGAGAATTGCATGTTGTTCTCCTTCGTCGACATGGAGCCTCGGCGCCGGGTCGAAGTGGCCTTGCGTCAGAGCGAGGAGCGCTTTGCGAAGGCTTTTCGTCTGACTCCGGTACCGATTTTGATCTGCACCGCTGACAAGCAGGAGGTCATCGATGTCAATCAGGCGTTCCTCGATACCCTGGCCTATGACAGCGATGACGTACTCGGCAAAACCGTGACGCAGCTGAGCTTCATCCACGATGACAGCGCGCGCACGCGCCTGCTGTCGGCGCTGGCGAAGAACGGTCGGGTCGATCGGGTCGACGTGCCCGTGCGCAAGAAGGACGAGGAGTTGCTGGAGTGTGCGGTCTCGGCTGACACCGTGAACATTCACGACACGTCCTGCTATCTGCTGGTGTTGATGGACATGACCGAGCGCAAGCGCACTGAGCTTGAGCTGGTCGCGGCGATTGAAGAGGTGATGAAGGATGCGTCGTGGTTCAGCCGAACGCTGATCGAGAAGCTGGCCAACGTGAAGAAGATCAACTCGCCGCAGCTGCCCAGTGCCTCATTCACTGACCTGACGGCCCGTGAGCGCGATGTCCTGGGCTTGATCTGTGAAGGTCTGGCAGACAAGGAGATCGCTGCGCGGTTGAAGCTGGCGCCCAATACCGTGCGCAATCATGTGGCCACCGTGTACTCGAAAATCGATGTGCATAGCCGCAGCGAGGCGATCGTCTGGGCTCGAGAGCGCGGTTTGTTTTCGGGAGAGTGGGGCACCAAGGGCTAGCGCTGAGGGGTGCAAATGCACTAATTACAAGGGTGCAAATTCATGTATTGGCCAAGGCGTTGTGTTCTTAGGCTGGTGGGGTGCGGTGTGGGCCATTTCGGGCCTGCGATCGTGCCCCTTTTGAAACAGTCATAGGAACAACGTCAATGATGAATCTTGCGCAGTTGCGCGCTCGGCTCGAGCACAGTTTTGCGCCGCTGGCTTGTGAGTGTTCGGTGGATGGTGATCATTCGCTGACGGTCAAGTTGTATCACCGGGATTCGGGGCAGGTGGATCTGGTGATCAGCGGGCTGGATCTGGCTTCGCTGCGTACGCCTGGGGCGGTTGAGGCGTTGGTGGATGAGTTGCGGTATGAGCTTGAGAGCAATTCCTTGCGTTCTTCGCGGGATCCGGATTTGGCTTAAGCGCGCTTTGGTCTTGGCGGCCTTTGGGCCGGCCATGCTCTGGGGATTTTGGGTGTATATCCGTTTTTTTGGGTGTTGCGGCTGGCGGTTTCGCCCTTACGGCGAGTCC
The DNA here is from genome assembly GCF_001425545.1 of Pseudomonas sp. Leaf434. NCBI lineage: Bacteria > Pseudomonadati > Pseudomonadota > Gammaproteobacteria > Pseudomonadales > Pseudomonadaceae > Pseudomonas > Pseudomonas sp. Leaf434. The sequence goes on from NZ_LMQZ01000009.1 coordinate 352,397, forward strand.
CTTTTGGCAAACGCCCCAAAAGGAACCAAAAGGTCTTCGCCCTGACGTTCGGCCCGCTCGCNTGGGTGTTGCGGCTGGCGGTTTCGCCCTTACGGCGAGTCCCTTTTGGCAAACGCCCCAAAAGGAACCAAAAGGTCTTCGCCCTGACGTTCGGCCCGCTCGCTTAGGCTCGGGGTTCCTTCGCTCCGGGATCGATCCTGGCGCAGCGGCTCCGGTTTGCTTCGCTGCACCTACACTCGCTGTGTACGACTGCGTCGTACGGTCGCTGCGCTCCCACGCCCGGATCAATCCCTCCACTCAGCCTGCCGACGGGCTCCAAGATCAAGATCAAAAGCGGTACTCGAGCTAACGCTCATCGTGTGTAGGAGCTGCCGAAGGCTGCGATCTTTTGATTTTGATTTTGATTTTCTGTGGGAGCGAGCCTGCTCGCGAAGGCGGCCTGACAGCCGACCTGGTTGTTACTGAACTCACTCGATCAAACCTGTGGGAGTGAGCCTGCTCGCGATGAGGCTCTCGCCGACAACCATCATCTCAATCCAGCCCTCTGCCGGACAATCCCCGCAAAACCGACAGCCAATCCCAACCAATCTCCCCAATCCACTGGCGCTAACAAGGCGCTCAGCTATAAAGAATGAGTGGTCAGGTCTTCCGTGGCCGGTTGGGTTGCGGGAGTTTGTCTCTCTTTACCGCGGGTCGTCCTATGAATAATCCTGGGAAACGCGTATTGCCGTTGGCTTTTCTTGCTGTGCTGTTGGCCGGTTGTGCCAGTCCTCCACCCCCTGCGCCTGTCGCGCCGCCGCCACCGCCGGAACGTCGGTGTGAGGTGCTGGAAAATACTGAGGTTGCCGGGGATGTGTATGTGGATGGGCAGGTGACGCGTCACATCACCACTACGCGTTGCATAACCCAATAAGCCGGCCAATCCCGCGGATGCAGGAGTTCTGGATTTCGGCACCGCCCCTGTGGGAGCGAGCCTGCTCGCGAATGCGTGGTATCAGTCAAAACATAGCTGACTGACACAACGCCTTCGCGAGCAGGCTCGCTCCCACACGGGTTAGCAATTTGCCTTGGATATCAGGACAGGAATCCGCCATCCACATTCAGCGCCACGCCAGTGGTGTAGCTCGACGCATCGCTGGCCAGGTACAGCACCGCGCCGGCCATTTCGCTTGGATCGGCTACGCGTTTGAGTGGGATCTGGGTCAGTGCCTGTTTCAGAATCGCATCGTTCTTGACCAGCGCCGAGGCGAATTTGGTGTCGGTCAGGCCGGGGAGCAGGGCGTTGCAGCGGATGCCGAATTGCGCGCATTCCTTGGCGAAGACTTTGGTCATGTTGATGACCGCCGCTTTGGTTACCGAATAGATGCCTTGGAAGATGCCCGGCGAGATGCCGTTGATCGACGCGACGTTGATGATGCTGCCGCCACCGTTTTCGCGCATGAGCTTGCCGGCTTCGACCGACATGAAGAAGTAGCCGCGAATGTTCACATCGACGGTCTTCTGGAACGCCCCCAGATCGGTGTCCAGCACGTTGCAGAATTGCGGGTTGGTCGCGGCGTTGTTGACCAGGATGTCGAGGCGGCCGAATTGTTCCTTGATCCCGGCGAAGACCTGGCTGATCTGCTCCATCTCACCGATGTGGCAGGCCACGGCTGTCGCCTTGCCGCCGGCGGCGATGATGGCGTCGGCGACGTGTTGGCAGCCTTCGAGCTTGCGGCTCGAGACGATCACGTGGGCGCCTTGCTGGGCCAGCAGTTTGGCGATGGCTTCACCGATGCCACGGCTGGCGCCGGAGACGAAAGCGATTTTGCCGTCGAGGTCGAACAACTGAGTCTTGGACATGGGTTTCCCTTGTTGAAAGTCTTGTTATTGGCCCGGATCAGAGGCTGGATTTCTGAATGACCTGCAGGCTCATCTGCTCCAGCAGTTTGTTCATGTGAATGAACTGCGCGAAGCGTTTGTCCTGCGTCTGGCCATGGTAGAAGCGGTAGTAGATCTGCTGCACGATGCCGGCCAGGCGGAACAGGCCGTAGGTGTAGTAGAAATCGAAATTGTCGATGCGGATGCCCGAGCGCTCGGCGTAGTAGTCGACGAATTCGCGGCGGGTCAGCATGCCCGGCGCGTGGCTTGGCTGGCGGCGCATCAGTTGCACCGGTGCCGGGTCGCCGGCTTCGATCCAGTAGGCGAGGGTGTTGCCCAAATCCATCAGCGGGTCGCCGAGGGTGGTCAGTTCCCAGTCGAGCACGCCGATAATTTGCATCGGATTGGCCGGGTCGAGGATGACGTTGTCGAAGCGGTAGTCGTTGTGGACGATGCTCGACGTCGGGTGGTCGGCCGGCATCTTGTCGTTGAGCCAGGCTTTGACCGCTTTCCAGTGCGGCGCGTCCGGGGTCAGGGCTTTTTCGTAACGCTCGCTCCAGCCCTTGATCTGCCGGGCGACGTAGCCTTCAGGCTTGCCCAGATCGCCGAGGCCGCAGGCGTTGTAATCGACCCGATGCAGTTCGACGAAACGGTCGATGAAGCTTTTGCACAGCGCTTCGGTTTTCGCCGAATCGAGGCCCAGCTCCGGCGGCAGTTCAGCGCGCAGGATGATGCCCTTGACCCGTTCCATCACATAGAACTCGGCGCCGATAACGGCTTCGTCGGTGCAATGCACGTAGGCCTTCGGGCAATACGGAAAGCCGTCGCGCAGTTGGTTGAGAATGCGGAACTCACGGCCCATGTCGTGGGCGGATTTGGCTTTGTGGCCAAACGGCGGACGGCGCAGAACGAACTCTTGCTCGGGGTATTCCAGCAGGTAGGTCAGGTTCGACGCGCCGCCAGGAAACTGGCTGATCTGCGGCGTGCCGGTCAGGCCGGGAATGTGCGCCTTGAGGTACGGATCGATCAGGCTGGCATCAAGTTCTTCGCCTGCACGGATCCGGGTGGACTGGTCAGTAAGCGCCATGCTTATCCCTTCTGCTTATTTTGGAGGCCAGACATCATTGGCTAATCTAATGGCGCGCTCGGGTGCTCACAAGCGCGGGTCGGTCTTATAGGTTAGCGTGTTGCTGGATAATCAACTTTGAGAATGGGGCAAAGATCGGCGCGGTTCGACGATGCCACGCGCGTTAATGCACGCGCTGGTTGTTCAGCTTGGGCGGCAGGGCGACGGGAGTCAGCACCGGTTGCCCGGAGAAAAACGCCATCAGGTTTTTCCCCACCAGTTCAACGGTGCCTTGCGTGGCTTCAGGGGACAACCCGGCGACGTGTGGGGTTAGCACAACGTTGCTGAGGTGTTTCAGGGCGTCGGGCACTTCCGGTTCGTGATCGAACACGTCCAGCGCTGCGCCGGCGATACGACGTTGCTCAAGTGCGGTGATCAGGTCTGCCGTTGCGATAACGCTGGCGCGGGCGATGTTGACGATAAAACCCTTGGGGCCGAGCGCATCGAGCACTGCTCGCGTCACCAGATGTTGCGTACCAATGCCGCCGGGCGTGGCAACGACCAGGAAGTCCGAGGCTCGCGCAAGATCGGTGGGTGTCGAGCAGAACGCATAAGCGACTTCGCTGCGCACCTGGCGGTTGTGGTAGCTGATCTGCATGTCGAAACCCAGCTCCGCACGCTTGGCAATCGCCATGCCCACCGCGCCCAGTCCGAGGATGCCCAGACGCTTGCCGGCCAGCGACGGGCGCATGATTTTCGGCCATTCACCGCGGCGCACGGCTGCATCGCAGCGCGGGATATCGCGGACCAATGCCAGCAGCAACGCCATCGCATGATCGGCCACTGACGAGGCGTTGACTCCGGCGCCATTGGTGACGGTGATCCCACGGTCACTGGCCGCTTGCAGATCGACCTGTTCGTAACCGGCGCCGATCACCGTGATGATTTTCAAGGCGGGCAGGGCGCTGATCTCTTGCGCGGTCAGACCCAGCGGGCCGCGAGTGAGCACGGCATCGATGCGACTGCCATGGGTGGCGATGGCTTGCGCACGTTCGGCTGGCGTTGGTGCGAGGATCAGGTGGAATCCCTGATGCTCAAGAATCGGCAGATAGTCATTGATCGTTTCAACCAGTACCAGAACGGTTGCGGGCATTGCGCGGCTCCTGTGATTGGCGGCGGGTGGGTCGCGAAAGTCGACTCAGAGTGCTGAATCCGCAGCGGCTTGGCAATCGTTGCATTCGCGCAGTGGTGCTTTGATTCTGGACGGGTTCGTGGAACAAGCAAGCACGCAGGCATGGACGCTGCGAATCAGCTGAGGTATTGCGCAATGCCGTTGCCAAACGACCAGTTCTCTTTCTTTACCTCCAGCAGATTGATGAACACATCCTCCAGGCGAATACCCAGTTGCGCATGCAGGCTCTCGGCAATGGTCTTGAACAGCAATTGTTTCTTTTCCACGCTGCGCCCTTCGCTGATGGTGATCTGGATGAACACCACGCCGTCGCTGCGCTCGATGCCGAGGTATTGCGGGTCGTACACGAAGTGCTGGCCGTCGTGCTCGTTGAGAATCTGGAAGTTGTCGTGCTCGGGCACATCGATACAGGTGCGCAGGGCGGCGTAGATCTGTTCGCCGATGCGCCTGGCGAAAGTGGGGTCTGGGTTTTGCTGGATGTCGACGCGGACCAGTGGCATGGGAGGCTCCTTGGGTTATGGCTTCTCTCACGCTAGATCAATGGCGGAGTTCTGGCAGGTAGTTGGTCTGGAATATTGCGGACCACTCGTATGAGGAGGCTTACGTGAATCGCGGATTTTGCCTACGGGGATGGCAGATGCGTCTGCTGGTCAGCGTGAATGGAACAGTTTGATGATAAGGGCATGACGATAGCCGTCGATGTGCATGCAAATGCTGACACCGATCCGCCAGCAGCCAAGGAGGGCAAATGTTCCATAACGATCGCGAAAATCTGGAGCTAGACAGGCTGGAAAACGAATCAAGGAAACTCGTGGCTGAATGGAAAAAGCTTCAGGCTGAAGAGAAAAAGTTATCAAGGGAGACGAAGCTCTATCCAATTGCAGTGTTTGGTGGAGTCTTGACTGCAATCACCGCAGTGGCAGGGTTTTTCTTCAAGTTGTGAGTCTTCATGCTTCACGACCGTCAGGCGCATTATTCAAAGGTTAATCAGTATGAGCACATATGACCGTAAGGCACGACTGGAGCAAATTGAGCGAGAGTTCGCAGAATATGACGAAGCGGTGCGCAATAGAGACAAGCGCGAAAATGGCAAGCTCTGGTTGCTTTTCGGCTTCGGGCTGTACTGCGTTTTATTGGGTTTCATGCTCGGCATATCGCTCTAGGCGCATTCGATGACGCATGGGTGGGTGCAAAACGTATCCGTTTGCGGCATCCGACGTATCCATAAACGACCTTGTTTTTTCTATAAACGACCATCCTTGGATCTGCTCCGCACAACCATTCCTCAGCTAAGTCTTTGCTTGCATTGATTTATCACGGAGAATCGCGCCCCTGTTTCGGCCGGAGCATGTCTGTCGGTTTTTTCCGACGCGTCCTGACCGAGTGGCAAGTGACCGGAATGCGGAGATCCGACCGGATGAATGATCAGGCCAATAGCCTCGAAAAGCGCTTCGACTCAGCAGCACCCGCTGAACTTTCGAGCTGGAATCGCCAGGACACCACCTGGATGCTGGGACTGTTTGGGACGGCCATTGGCGCCGGCACCCTGTTTTTGCCGATCAACGCAGGATTGGGTGGCTTCTGGCCGCTGGTGATCCTCGCGCTTTTGGCATTCCCGATGACGTTTTACGCTCACCGTGGCCTGACCCGTTTTGTCCTGTCCGGTCGCGAAGGCGCCGATATCACCGAAGTGGTCGAGCAGCATTTCGGTATCAAGGCCGGTGCCTTGATCACGCTGCTGTACTTCTTTGCCATCTTCCCGATCCTGCTGATCTACAGCGTCGGTCTGACCAACACGGTCGCCAGTTTCCTCGAACACCAACTGCACATCACGCCGCCACCGCGCGCGCTGCTGTCGTTCGTGCTGATTCTCGGCCTGCTGGCCGTGGTGCGTTGCGGTGAGCAGGCGATCGTCAAGGCCATGAGCCTGATGGTCTATCCGTTCATCGTCGCGCTGCTGTTCCTTGCCGTGTACCTGATTCCGCACTGGAACGGCGGCATCCTCGCCACCGCCTCGCAAGTGCCGGCGCCGTCAGCGCTGCTGCATACGCTGTGGCTGGCGATTACGGTGATGGTGTTCTCGTTCAACCATTCGCCGATCATCTCGGCGTTCGCGATGGACCAGAAGCGTCGTTACGGTGTGCACGCCGACGAGCGCAGCTCACAGATCCTCGCGCGCGCTCATGCATTGATGGTCATTTTGGTGCTGTTCTTCGTATTCAGTTGCGTGCTGACCCTGTCGCCAGAGCAACTGGCTGAGGCAAAAGAGCAGAATCTTTCGATCCTGTCGTACCTGGCCAACCACTTCAGCAACCCGACCATCGAGTTTGCGGCGCCGTTGATTGCGTTTGTGGCGATCTCCAAGTCGTTCCTCGGTCATTACATCGGGGCCAGCGAAGGCCTCAAGGGCCTGATCGTCAAGAGCGGCAGGCGTCCGGGCGCCAAAGCGCTGGATCGCATCGTGGCGGCGTTCATGCTGGTGATCTGCTGGATCGTCGCAACGCTTGATCCGAGCATCCTGGGCATGATCGAAACCGTCGGTGGGCCGGTGATTGCGGCAATCCTGTTCCTGATGCCGATGTACGCGATTCGCAAAGTGCCAGCGATGGCGCGCTATCGCGGGCAGGCGTCGAACGTGTTTGTTACGGCGGTGGGTCTGGTGGCGATTTCGGCGCTGGTTTACAAGCTGGCTGTGTGACCTGTCACTGATGACTGATCGTTCCCACGCTTTGCGTGGGAATGCCTCTTGTGACGCTCTGCGTCACGCTTGGGCACGCAGAGCGTCCGGGGCTGCGTTCCAACGCGGAGCGTGGGAACGATCAGAATGCTTGCCCGGCAGGCATAAAAAAACGCCGCTCATCTCACGATGGGCGGCGTTTTTTATGGCCTTGCAGCGTTAGGCTTGAACGACCGGGATCTTGGCGTTCGCAGCAGCTTCACGGAACTCGGCGATCTGGTCGAAGGACAGGTAGCGGTAGACATCGGCCGCCATGCTGTCGATCTTGCCAGCGTATTCCATGTACTCCTCGACGGTCGGCAGGCGACCGAGGATCGAAGCAACGGACGCCAGCTCGGCCGAGGCCAGGTAGACGTTCGCGCCGTCGCCCAGACGGTTCGGGAAGTTACGGGTCGACGTCGAGACCACGGTGCTGTTCGGCTCAACGCGTGCCTGGTTACCCATGCACAGCGAGCAGCCTGGCATTTCCATGCGTGCGCCGGCCTTGCCGTAGATGCCGTAGTAGCCTTCTTCGGTCAGTTGGTGAGCGTCCATCTTGGTCGGCGGCGACAGCCACAGACGGGTTGGCAGCTGACCCTTGACCTGATCCAGCAGTTTACCGGCAGCGCGGAAGTGACCGATGTTGGTCATGCACGAACCGATGAACACTTCGTCGATCTTCTCGCCAGCAACGCTGGACAGCAGACGGGCGTCGTCCGGATCGTTCGGCGCGCAGAGCACAGGCTCGTTGATCTCGGCCAGATCGATTTCGATGACTTCGGCGTATTCGGCGTCGGCATCGGCTTCCATCAGCTCAGGATTGGCGATCCAGGCTTCCATCGCTTGAGCACGACGTTCCAGGGTACGCGCATCGCCGTAGCCTTCGCCGATCATCCAGCGCAGCAGGGTGATGTTGGACTGCAGGTACTCGGTGATCGACTCTTTCGACAGCTTGATGGTGCAACCGGCAGCCGAGCGTTCGGCCGAGGCGTCGGACAGTTCGAACGCCTGCTCCAGGGTCAGACCTTCCAGACCTTCGATTTCCAGGATGCGGCCGGAGAAGGCGTTTTTCTTGCCTTTCTTCTCGACGGTCAGCAGACCGTTCTGGATAGCGAAGTACGGAATGGCATGAACCAGGTCACGCAGGGTGATGCCAGGTTTCATCTTGCCTTTGAAGCGCACCAGGATCGATTCCGGCATGTCCAGCGGCATGACGCCAGTGGCAGCGGCGAACGCGACCAGACCGGAACCGGCCGGGAACGAGATGCCCATCGGGAAACGGGTGTGCGAGTCACCACCGGTACCGACGGTGTCCGGCAGCAGCATGCGGTTCAGCCACGAGTGGATGATGCCGTCACCCGGACGCAGGGAAACGCCGCCGCGGGTCATGATGAAGTCAGGCAGGGTGTGGTGGGTGGTCACGTCGATCGGCTTTGGATAAGCCGCGGTGTGGCAGAACGACTGCATCACCAGATCAGCGGAGAAGCCCAGGCACGCCAGGTCTTTCAGTTCGTCACGGGTCATGGGACCTGTGGTGTCCTGAGAACCCACGGTGGTCATCTTCGGTTCGCAGTAGGTGCCAGGACGCACGCCTTGGCCTTCTGCCAGACCGCAAGCCTTGCCGACCATTTTCTGCGCCAGGGTGAAACCCTTGGTGCTTTCAGCCGGAGCTTCCGGCTTCTTGAACAGGTCGAACGGCGGCAGACCCAATTCGGCGCGAGCCTTCTCGGTCAGGCCACGGCCGATGATCAGCGGGATACGACCGCCGGCACGGACTTCGTCCAGCAGCACCGGGGTTTTCATTTCGAAAGTGGTGATGACTTCGTCGGTACCGTGCTTGCAGACTTTGCCAGCGTGCGGGTACAGATCGATCACGTCGCCCATGTTCATGTTCGACACGTCGAACTCGATCGGCAGGGCGCCGGCATCTTCCATGGTGTTGTAGAAGATCGGAGCGATCTTGCTGCCGAAGCAGAAACCGCCAGCGCGCTTGTTCGGCACGTACGGGATGTCGTCGCCGAAGAACCACAGCACCGAGTTGGTGGCCGATTTACGCGAGGAACCGGTACCGACCACGTCACCGACGTAGGCGATCGGGAAGCCCTGGCCGCGCATTTCTTCGATCTGCTTCATCGGGCCGGTCTTGCCTTGCTCGTCCGGAACGATGCCGTCACGGGCCATTTTCAGCATGGCCAGGGCGTGCAGCGGGATGTCAGGACGCGACCAGGCGTCTGGCGCAGGGGAGAGGTCGTCGGTGTTGGTTTCGCCGGTAACCTTGAATACGCGCAGGCTGATCTTGTCGGCCAGCACCGGGCGCTTCTTGAACCACTCGCCGTCAGCCCAGGATTGCAGCACGGCCTTGGCGTGAACGTTGCCGTTCTTGGCTTTTTCGGCGACGTCGTGGAAGGCGTCGAACATCAGCAGGGTGTGCTTGAGTTCTTCGGCGGCGACTGGCGCCAGCTCGGCGTCGTCCAGCAGTTCGACGAGGGTGACAATGTTGTAGCCGCCCTGCATGGTGCCGAGCAGTTCTACAGCGCGTTTCTTGTCCAGCAGAGGGGAGGTGGCTTCGCCCTTGGCCAGGGCAGACAGGAAACCGGCCTTGACGTAGGCGGCTTCGTCCACTCCAGGCGGTACGCGATTGGTGATCAGGTCAACGAGGAAAGCTTCTTCGCCAGCCGGAGGGTTCTTCAGCAGCTCGATCAGGCCTGCTGTTTGTTCGGCGTTAAGCGGCTGGGGAACGATACCCAGGGCTGCACGCTCTTCGATATGTTTGCGGTAGGCTTCAAGCACAGTTATTACCCTCATCAGTGGTCCCAAATGGGTGTCCGGGACGCTCATCCCGAAATTGCCGTACTCATGCGCCTCACGACGTTGTGGGTCGTTCGGCCAGAATTACCGGCAATTCCTTACAGAAGCTGCTTTCAAAGTTTTACGCCTGCAGAACGGGGAGCTGATGAGGGTTGGCGTTGGGCTTTTCCCCGCTGGAAAAACCCTTCGCCAACACCGCTCTGAAGGAACGACTGTGCTCGTGACGCTTTGAAAACAGCTTCTAACGGACATTGGCGCCTTAAAAGGCTGGCTGATTCTACGGCAAAAAAAATTTAAAGGTAAGTCGCGCTCTATTGGACTTTCGTGGCAATCAGCGCGGCCGGAGCAAACCTGCGACGCTGGCGAGACCCTGTTGTTTGAGGGGTGATCAATGCCCGACAAAGGGCTAACATGCCGGCCTGTTCCGCGTTTCAGTGTTCTGCCCATTTATGCCCAATCAGACCATCAAGACCCCCTGCGTCGGCCTCTGCTCCACCGTTTACGGTGACCTGGTGTGCCGTGGCTGCAAGCGTTTCCATCACGAAGTGATCCATTGGAACGGATACAACGAGGAGGAAAAACGTGCGGTGTGGCTGCGTCTGGAGCAATTGCTGTCACAAGTGATGGCGAGCAAAGTCGAGATCTTCGATCCGGCGCGCCTGCGCGAGCAGCTCGAACAGCGCAAGATCCGTTTCGTACCGCATCAGTCGGAATATTGCTGGGCCTACCAGCTGATCGCCAGGGGGGCGCGGGTGATCATTAATCTCGAGGCGTACGGGATGGTGTTGCTGCCGGAATTCCGCGACTGGAACCTGCCGGAACTGCGCGATGCCATTGATCGGGAATTCTTCCTGCTGTCGGAAGCGCATTATCAGCGCTATATCGCCCCGGGCTTTCTGAAAGACGCCTTCGGCGCCTAGAAGCTTCGCGAGCAGGCTCGCTCCCACAGGGAAATGCATTCCAGATGTGGGAGCGAGCCTGCTCGCGAAAGCGCCAGTCAGACATGGCTATCCTCAGTGTTTTGCCGTCAGTTCCACCAGATGATCCTCAACCTCCTGTGGCTTGAGCACCAGCACATCGCTTTCGAGCGTATCCAGCACCGCTTCAGCGGTATTGCCAATCAACGCGCCTGACAAGCCACTGCGCGCTACCGTGCCAATTACCGTTACCGCCGCCTGCAGCTTGTGCGCCATGAACGGGATCAACACATCCGCCGGGCCTTCCTCAATGTGCAGGTGCTCGTCATCGACATCGAACTCCGCCTGAAACGCCCGGCATTGCTCGCGATATCTGGCTTCTATGGTGGATTTGAGCTGAAACGTCGGGTCAGCCGCCGAGAGCATCGGCGACGGATGCGCGGTGATCACATGCAGATGCGCCTTGGCCAGACTGGCGATGTCGTAGCCGTGATCAATGATGGTGCTGTGCAGATGCCGATGCTCACCATCGGCATTGCCGACATCGACGGCGGCGAGAATCACTTTGTCCTTCCACGAACCGGCGGTTTTTACCAGCAGCACCGGGGTAGGGCAGTGGCGCAGGAGTTTCCAGTCGGCCGGGGTCAGCAGGGCTTTTTTCAGCGAGCTGTCGGGGAAGTGCTGTTTGATCACCAGGCCGCAACCCTCGGCCTGCTGCACATCGATGATGGTTTCGTGCAGGCTCTCGTTCCATGCCTGTTCGGTGGTCACGCTGTACCCTTCGGCGAGCAATGCAGCCTTGAGCACGCTGAGCAGGCCGGCGTGGTCATGCTTCTTGTCACACACCAGCAGATGCAGATGGGCCTGGGTGACACCGGCGATCAGCTTGGCGCGTTTGAGCGCCAGGCTTTCTGCATGTTCAGGTTCGATGACCACCAGAATGCTGCGAATGGCTTGCATGAGCGGAGTCTCCAGCAAAGAAAAGGCACGGCGTTGCACAACTATAGTTGCTACCCGAACGTCTGCGACTTGATGCATATCAACAGCCCCCGCTGGTGGTCTGCGGACAGGCCGGTATAATCGGCGCCCTTCGCTCGAACACCTTTTACCGTGAGCCCCATGATCCTTCCCGAAATCCACGAATTCCTTGGCTGCCGCACCCCCGACGCCTGGGTCCAGGCGGCATTGGCCGACCAGGAAACCCTGCTGATCGACCACAAGAACTGCGAGTTCAAGGCTGCCAGCACGGCGCTGAGCCTGATTGCCAAGTACCACGCCCACGTCGACCTGATCAACATGATGTCGCGCCTGGCCCGGGAAGAACTGGTGCACCACGAGCAAGTCATGCGCATCATGAAGCGGCGCAAGATCGAACTGCGTCAGCTGCACGCCGGCCGCTACGCCTCCGGCCTGCGCAAAGTGGTGCGCAGCCACGAACCGGTAAAACTGGTCGACACGCTGGTGGTTGGCGCGTTCATCGAAGCACGCAGTTGCGAACGATTCGAAGCACTGGTGCCGCATCTGGATGAAGAGCTGGGCAAGTTCTATTTCGGCCTGCTGAAAAGCGAGGCGCGGCACTTTCAGGGTTATCTGAAACTGGCCTATCAGTATGGTGATGCCAAGGATGTCGCGCAGGTGATCGAGCGCGTCCGTGTGGCCGAGCAGGAACTGATCGAGTCGCCGGACGAGGAGTTCCGCTTCCACAGCGGCGTGCCGGTCGCCGCATGATCGGGTAGGAGCTGCCGCAGGCTGCGATCTTTTGATCTTGTTGTTACAAATCGAAAATCAAAATATCGCAGCCTTCGGCAGCTCCTACAGAGGTCCGCAATTCAATCGGACATCATTGTCGGATTGTAAAAAACTCTTAAGAGTATGAAACATCACCGAAAAACCGGCCCAAGTGGCCGGTTTTTGCTGTCTGCCGTCATCGCCTGTTCGATGAATGCCAGCATAATATCGGCCCTTTCACGTTTGGCTTGGCAACGGTTGTTATGGATAACCTGGGTTTTGGCAAAGTCCTGCTGGTCGAAGACGATGAGCGTCTCGCCGCACTGATCGCATACTTTCTTGAACAACACGGCTACGAGGTGCGCACGGTGCATCGCGGCGATCTCGCCATGGCTGCATTCCTGGAATTCAAGCCGAAAGTGCTGGTGCTCGACCTGATGTTGCCGGGGCAGAGCGGTTTGCAGGTCTGTCGGGAAATTCGCAGTGTCTCGGACACGCCGATCGTGATCCTCACCGCCAAGGAAGACGATCTCGATCACATCCTCGGTCTGGAGTCCGGCGCTGACGATTACGTGATCAAACCGATCAAACCGCCGGTATTGCTTGCGCGGCTACGGGCGCTGCAACGGCGGCAGACGCCGGACACCAGCGTGGTGAGTTTTCTTGAGTTCGGGCAATTGAGCATCGACCGCAGTTGCCGGGAAGTGCGCTTGGCCGGTGAGCTGATCGAGCTGACCACCATGGAGTTCGAATTGCTCTGGTTGCTCGCCAGCGCGGCAGGCAAGATTCTTTCCCGCGATGACATTCTCAATCGCATGCGCGGCATCGCTTTCGACGGCCTCAACCGCAGCGTCGACGTCTACATCAGCAAATTGCGCAACAAACTCAAGGACAATCCCCGCGAGCCGGTGTGCATCAAGACCGTGTGGGGCAAGGGCTATCTGTTCAATCCGTTCGCGTGGGAGTTGTAGATGCTGCGTTTGTTCCTCGGGCTGTTTCTGGTGATGACGGTGGGTCTGGTGCTGGCCTTGCAGGCGGTCGAGCACACCTTCAACGCCTTGCTCGACAGCCAGACGCAGGATTACAACCGTGAAGCCGTGCGTGGTCAGGCGTGGTCGCTGGTCGATCATCTGCAAGGCCGCCAGGGCGCCGAGCGTGAACAGAAACTCGATTCATTGCGTGCGCACTACGGTCTGTCGCTGAGTCTGGTCGAGGCCGATCAACTGGCCCTGACACCGCAGGAAAATGCCGAGCTCGCGCGGAACCTGTTGGTGATCCGCGACGATTACACGCAGTTCATCAGCAACATCGATGGTGGCTCGCAATTGCTCAGCATCAAGCTGCCGCCGGAGCCTAGCCTGATGCCGTTCTACATCACCGCGGCGTACATGATGCTCGCAGTGCTGATCGGCATCGTTCTGTTTTTCTGGGTGCGCCCGCACTGGCGCGATCTGGAAAAGCTGCGGCTGGCGGCCGAGCGTTTCGGCGACAACGATCTGTCGGTGCGCATTCAGTTGTCGCGGCGCTCGAACATCCGCGATCTGGCCGAGCACTTCAATCTGATGGCGGCGCGCATCGAGGGCTTGATCGCCAATCAGCGCGAGCTGACCAATGCGGTGTCGCACGAATTGCGCACACCGATCGCGCGGCTGTCGTTCGAACTTGATCAGCTCAAACAGCAACCCGACGCGAGCCAGAATCGCGAGCTGATCGCCGACATGTACGCCGACCTCGGTGAGCTGGAGGAGATGGTCTCGGAATTGCTGACCTACGCCAGCCTCGAGCACGGCGCGACAGTGATCAAACGGGAGAATATTCATGCGGCCGACTGGCTCGACAGCGTTGTCGGCAGTGTGGCGCTTGAGGCCGAAGCAGTGGGCGTGCAGCTGTCGATCACCGATTGCCAGGTCGACACTGTAAGCATCGAACCGCGCTTCATGGCGCGGGCGGTGATCAACCTTTTACGCAATGCCATTCGCTATGCCGAGCAGCGCGTCGAGGTGTCGCTGCTGCGCAACGGCGATGACTATGAAGTGCGGGTCAGCGATGACGGGCCGGGCGTGCCGCTGGAGGGACGGGAGAAAATCTTCGAACCGTTTTCCCGACTGGATGCCAGCCGGGATCGGCGTACTGGCGGTTTCGGGCTGGGCCTGGCGCTGGTGCGGCGGGTTTCGCAGTCCCATGGCGGGCAGGTTGAGGTTGGCGACTCGGTGTGGGGCGGGGCGTTGTTCAGGATGACCTGGGCGCATCTGGACTGATTGATATTGCCTGACCCGGCCCCTTCGTGAGCAGGCTCGCTCCGACAGGTGATCGCAATCCAAATGTGGGAGCGAGCCTGCTCGCGAAGGGCGCGGTGATCAGCGAGTCACACCGAGTCGCTCATGCCACTGGGCGATTGATTCTTCGGGATATACATCAAACTGCTGATCCTTCGGCTTCGCCTCGACCTCAACCCACGGCGCTTTCGAGCCAAGCATCAGGTGCGTGTGTTCCGGCGGCACCGGCAGTGGCGTGTCGATCGCCGAGGCGAATGGATGAATCAGCTCTGGCCACTCCGGGCTGAACAGCCAAAGGCCGCTGCCGCACAGCGCACAGAAGTGGCGTTCGGCGCTGCTGCGATGGGCGCGCTTGTCGCCGTCAGCTTTCATCTTCGCGTGATAGATGCTGATGTTTTTGCGTCCGCGAACCTTGAGAGTGGTCGCGTCGCCGCCAAGGTTGATCGCATAACCGCCACCGCCCTGGGTCTTGCGGCAGATCGAGCAATAGCAGCGTTGATAGGGATAAGGATGGGCGCTGTCGAGGCTGAACGTGACTTCGCCGCAATGGCAGGAGCCTTCGAGGTGCATGGTGCTCTCCCGTGTCTGAATGGTCCGCTCCAGCCTAGAACATTCTGCTGGATGCTTGCCGGTGTGATGCGACCGGCGGGCGCAGCGTCTAGCCCCAGTGTCCCCGCGATCCCATGGGGCGAGACTTTCGGAACCCGGCATGCAAGCGCTGTTGAACGAGATCCTTGACGCCGTCCGGCCCCTGATCGGGCAGGGCAAAGTTGCTGACTATATTCCCGCCCTCGGCACGGTGCCGGCCAACCAGTTGGGCATCGCCGTGTACAGTAACGATGGCGAAATGTATTGCGCCGGCGACGCTGAAACGCCGTTCTCGGTGCAGAGTATTTCCAAGGTGTTCAGCCTGGTGCAGGCCATCGATCATTCCGGCGAAGCGATCTGGGAACGGCTCGGCCACGAGCCGTCCGGCCAGCCGTTCAACTCGCTGGTGCAACTGGAATTCGAGCGCGGCCGCCCGCGCAATCCGTTCATCAATGCCGGTGCGCTGGTGATCTGCGACATCAACCAGTCGCGCTTCGCCGCGCCGACACTGTCGATGCGCGACTTCGTCCGGCGTCTGTCCGGCAACCCGCAAATCATGATCGACGGCAAGGTCGCCGACTCCGAATACCAGCACCGCGCGCGCAATGCGGCGATGGCCTATCTGATGCAGTCGTTCGGCAACTTTCACAACGATGTCGAAGCGGTGTTGCGCAGCTATTTCAGCCATTGCGCACTGCGGATGAATTGCATCGATCTGGCCCGGGCGTTCTGCTTTCTGGCCAATGACGGGTTCTGCAAGCACAGCGGCGAGCAGATCCTGACGCGCCGCCAGACCCAGCAGGTCAATTCGATCATGGCCACCAGCGGTTTGTACGACGAGGCGGGCAATTTCGCCTATCGCGTCGGCTTGCCAGGCAAGAGCGGGGTCGGCGGCGGCATCGTTGCGGTGGTGCCGGGGCAGTTCAGCGTGTGCGTGTGGTCGCCGGAGTTGAACGCCGCCGGCAACTCGCTGGCGGGGATGGCAGCGCTGGAACTGCTGAGCTCGCGGATTGGCTGGTCGGTGTTCTGACCCACCTGAACACCACATGACCCTGTGGGAGCTGGCTTGCCAGCGATGAGGCCCTGTCAGTCACTATAAATTTGCCTGAACCACCGCTATCGCTGGCAAGCCAGCTCCCACAGGTTTCTTTAGTGTTTGAGGAGGTGTATTTCAGCCAGTAATCCGCTACATTTTCCGACCGCCCTCTGCATGGTGAATCCGCTTCATGTCTCTTGCGCTCGAACGTCTAGTCGCTGGCACGCCGATCCCTTTCGCTGGTAACCGCGTCACCGTGGTCAGCCCCGAACTGGCCGCGCGGTTTCAGCCCGGTGACCATTTGCTGGTCGAGCAGGTCAGTGGCGAGTTGTTGCTGATCCCCGTGGCCGATCAACAGGCCGCCTCGGTGGCAATCGAGCGTGCGGCTGCAGCATTCACCGCGTTGTCGGCGGTGTCCGATGAAGCCATCAGCCAATTCTTCGACCTGTTTGCCCAGCGCTTGGAAAACCCTGAATGCTGGTCGCAGATCGAAACCGCCAACCGCACCGACATCGAACGGGCCAAGGCGCGCGGTCGCTCGACCACACGCTTGCTCGCCGATGAACGCATGCGCCGCGACATGATCGCCGGGCTGCGCGCCTGGCGTGATGCGCCGCCCACGCGTGGCAAAGTGATCAGCAGTGTCGAGCACGACGGCTGGAAGGTTGAGCAAGTCGTCTCGCCGCTGGGCATCGTCGCGTTTGTCTTCGAAGGCCGTCCCAACGTATTTGCCGACGCCGCCGGCGTGTTGCGCACCGGCAATACGGCTGTGCTGCGCATCGGCAGCGATGCGTTGGGCACTGCGCAAGCTATCGTCACTCACGCCTTGAACCCGGCGCTGGCCGAAGCCGGTTTGCCGGTGGGGGCGGTGTCGTTGGTCGAAAGTGTCAATCACGCCGCCGGTTGGGCGATGTTTGCCGATCGGCGTCTGTCGCTGGCGGTGGCGCGCGGCTCGGGCCGTGCGGTCAGTCAGTTGGGCAGCATCGCCCAGCAGGCCGGCACTGCCGTCAGCCTGCACGGCACCGGCGGCGCGTGGCTGATCGCCGACCGTGACGCCGACGCCACACGCTTCGCGGCGGTGGTGCGCAACTCGCTGGACCGCAAGGTCTGCAATACCCTCAACGTCTGCCTGATTCAGCGCGAACGCGCCGATGAGCTGGTGCCGCTGTTCCTCGAAGCTTTGAAAGACGCCGGTACTGCGCGCGGCCAAGGCTGCAAATTGCACATCGTCGCGGGCAGTGAAAGTTGCCTGCCAAGCGAATGGCAGAACGCAACAGTCGAGGTTTATCGCGCCGAGGGTTACCGGACCGAAGCGCTGGCCGAATCCTTGCCCGAGTCGGACCTGGGCCGCGAGTGGGAATGGGAAGAAACCCCGGAAGTCAGCCTGATGATTGTCGACGATCTGGATCAGGCGATTGCGCTGTTCAACCGTTACAGCCCGCAATTCACCGTGTCGTTGATCAGTGAGGCGGCGGCGGTTCAGGAACGCTTCTACAACGCGGTGAATGCGCCGTTCGTAGGCAACGGCATCACCCGTTGGGTCGATGGCCAGTACGCGTTGAACAAGCCGGAGCTGGGCCTTTCGAACTGGGAGAGCGGGCGCCTGTTTGCGCGCAGCGCGATTCTTTCCGGTGACGGCGTGTTCACCGTGCGCAGCCGAATGACTCAGGTAGATCTCACGGTGAAACGCTGATCTGTTGATCGTTCCCACGCTCCGCGTGGGAATGCAGCCCGTGACGCTCCGCGTCACTGGACGCAGAGCGTCCCTAGAGGCATTCCCACGCAGAGCGTGGGAACGATCACGGTGGGGAGTCAGGCAGCGTGGCTGGCTTTCGCGCTGATCGCGCAAGTCTCAGGCCGCTCGGCCAGCGGCACAAAGGTACGACGATCAGAAGAGAGTGCGTCGATCGAACCGGTCTCGATGTCGTAAACCCAGCCATGCAGATTCAACCGGCCTTGCTCCTGGGCCAGGCGCACACTCGGGTGGGTCTGGATATTCGCCAGTTGCGCAATCACGTTCTCGCGCACCATCGAGCTCAATTTCGCCGTGTCGCTGCCATGCACGCGCGCTTCGTTCACTACCTTCGCCGATTCGGCATGCTGCAGCCAGCCATTGACAGCGGGCAGGTGATCCATGCATTTGCACTGGGCAATCGCTGTCATCGCGCCGCAATCCGAGTGGCCGCAAATCACGATATCGGTCACCCCCAGCACTGCCACCGCATATTCCACCGTCGCCGAGACCCCGCCCGGATGCGGGCTGTAGGAGGGCACGATATTGCCAGCATTGCGGATCACGAACAGCTCGCCGGGCTCTTGCTGGGTCAGCAGCTCAGGCACCACACGGCTGTCGGAACAGGTGATGAACAGCGTGCCGGGTTGCTGAGTCGTGGCCAGATGTTTGAACAGTTCGCTGCGTTGCGGGAAGGCTTCGTTCTGGAATTTCAGGAAGCCGTCGATCAGGGCTTTCATGGCATGTCCTCGTGGCAGAAATGAGATGGCCCGCACGCAGGGTGCGGGCCGGGCGTATCAGAACGGACGCAGCGGCAGGAACTTGCCGTCGAGGGTCACCACGGCGCGGGAGCCGCCTTCCCGGTCTTCGACTTTCTTGATGTCCAGTTTGAAGTTGATCGCACTGATGATGCCGTCACCGAACTGTTCGTGAACCAGGGCTTTCAGCGTGGTGCCGTAGATCTGGATCATTTCGTAAAAACGGTAGATGGTCGGATCGGTCGGCACGCCGCTGAGGCTGCCGCGCAAAGGAATGATCTGCAGAGCGGCGACGTCATCTGCGCTGAGGTCAAGCTTGTCGCCGACCACTTGAGCAGCGTTTTCCGGCAAAGGATGCTGGCCGAGCAGGGCGGCGGTAACGTAGGCCAGGCTGAGGCCGGTGCCGTCGGCGAGATCCTGCCACGACAGAGCTTTTTTCGCCTTGGCGTCGAGAACGCGGGTGGTCAGGGCCAGGCTGTTGTCGCTGTAGGCGTGGGACTGTTGCATGGTGTCACTCCTTTCAGGGGTTGGCTTGCTGTGTGGAAGCAATGTTGCGCCGGTCGATTCATAGCGTCCAAGACCGATATACAATGCTGCGCATAAGCCCTGCCTATAGATGGTGTTTCCATGCTTTTGCGACATTTGCGTTATCTGCTCGCCGTTGCCGATCACGGCGGCTTCACCCGCGCCGCCGAAGCGCTGCATGTATCGCAGCCGACGTTGTCGCAGCAGATCCGGCAGCTGGAAGAAACCCTCGGCGTCAGTCTGTTCGATCGCACCTCGCGCACGGTGAAACCGACCGATGCCGGCGCGGCATACATTGAATGCGCACGACGCGTGCTGGTGGAGCTGGAGGCCGGACAGCGCGCCTTGCACGATGTGAAGGATTTGTCGCGCGGCACCTTGCGCCTGGCGATGACGCCGACGTTCATGGCGTATCTGGTCGGGCCGTTGGTGCGTGATTACAGGGCGCGGTTTCCCGGGATTCATCTGGAAATCTTCGAACTGTCGATGGACGACATCGAGGCCGGGCTGGCGGATGACTCGCTGGACGTCGCGATCGCGTTTACGCCGGTACGCAATGCCGATATCGAATGCATACCGGCGTTTACCGAGACGCTGGGGATCATGGTCGGGCCTGGGCATCCGCTCTATGGCAGCCCTTCGGTGTTGACGCCGGCGGAATTGGCATCACTGGATTTCGCCTTGCTGGCGCCGGGTTTCATTACGCGGTTATTGGTGGATGAGTATTTCCGACAGCACGGGATCACGCCGCAGGTGCGCATCGAGGTGAATTCGGTGAGTACGTTGCTGGAAGTGGTGCGGCATGCGCCGCTGGCGACCATGCTGCCCGAGGCGATTGCCAGCGAAGACCGCGCGTTGCGCCGCTTGCGTGTTGAAGGGGAGGCGCCGCAGCGGGGAGCGGCGTTGTTGCGGCGCAGGAATAATTATCACAGCGCGGCGGCGTTGGCGTTTGTGGAACTGGTGCTCGGCATGAAAAGCCCCTCACCCTAACCCTCTCCCAGCGGGAGAGGGGACTGACCGAGGTGTTTGGTCAAGTCACGCCGACCTGAACGAGCTTCGTTGACTCATAATCGCCACGGTCATTCAGGTCTACGGTTGAGCTGAGGCAACTCGGTCGGCTCCCTCTCACTCGGGAGAGGGCTGGGGTGAGGGGCGACGGGGGCACTCACGCCGCATAACTCAAAAGAACAACAAAGGGCCTGCTCCCAATCGGAAGCAGGCCCTTAGTCAAATAATCTACAACTCAATAAAACCGATCAATCACTCGAACTTCATTTTTGTTCTGCATCGAATCCCACGCCTGTTTCAGCGTCTGCAGCACATTGCCAATGAAGTCCTTGTCGGCCGCAGCTTTCTTGCCGACATAACCGTGGCCGCGGCGGTACATCTTCAGGCGGGCCAGCAGGTTCTGGTGATTGCGGTCGAATTCTTCTTCGCCAGCGTGAGGCGACAGGCAGTCAATGTGTACCTGCCCCGACTTGCTGATCCAGAGAATATGGCTGTCGTGGCTGTCTTTCTGCGCCGCGAACATACGCGCCAGTTCTTCGATGGTGGGTTGATTGTTCAGATTCATTGTTATGCCCCTTGACCAGTCTGGTGATCTTTCAAAGTTGATTCGCTAATACAGGTAGCCCATCGGTTAGTTGATCCCTGGCACCGAAACCAGGACGTCAGCGTTCGCCCGTGTGAAGTACGGGGTCGTGCATCTGTTGCATGTAGTCGTGTTGAATAACTGCTACGCAATAGCGTCACAACGAGGAGAAGCAGCGAAAACCGGGAGGCTCCTTGACGACAATCCAGTGTCGGCCACAAGCGTCTTGAGAATTTTCGCCAGCGCTTCTCGTCCTTGTACTGGACGTTCAGGCCAGGTCAGCTTCTTCAATCTGCCTTGTGGGCAGCGTGTATCCGGAAAAAACAACTCGGCGGTCAGACGAGTTTGCTCAAGCGTGTTACCAGTGCTCCCGATCGGGGAACGTCTTCATCATGCAAAAGCAAAACGACGCCGTCAACGGTTTTGTAGTGATTATTTTCAAGCACTACATATTGTCGGACAAAGCTGTTTTGGAATGAGAAAAGATCCGTTTCGACAACGTCGAGAAGGGAACCGCGAGGGATTCAGCGAGTCGTCGGACGCGCCGTGCGTTTGCGCGTACCGGCGGTTTTGCTGGGCGTCGACTTACGCTTTTTCTTCCACGGCGCTGCGGCTTTGCCGGCAGGCGGCGGGCCGCTGATGGTCAGGCTGAGGGCGGAGCAGCGGGTGACCTGCTTGCTCATCCACGCGGCCTGTTTGGTGACGAATTCTTCCAGACTCATCTCGCCGCTCTGCACCATGTCCAGGGCCTGTTCCCAGATCGCCGTGGTGCCAGGGTCGGCGATCGCGCGAGGCACTGCGTCGATCAGGCTGAACGCGGCAGGTGTCGCCGCCAATGCCTTGCCGTTCTTGACCAGATAATCGCGATCCAGCAGCCCTTGGATGATCGATGCACGGGTAGCTTCGGTGCCGATGCCGGTGGTGTCCTTGAGTTTCTGTTTGAGCAGCGGATCCTCGACCAGTTTGGCGACGTTCTTCATCGCCTTGATCAGATCGCCTTCGGTGTAGGGTTTTGGTGGCTGCGTCCACAGATCCTTGAGATTCACTTTCGACACAGCGCATTCGACGCCTTGGCTGAGGGTCGGCAAGGTTTGCGGTGCTGGTGCTTCGCGGCCCCTGGCCGGTGCCAGTGCTTCGGGCAATGCGCGCTTCCAGCCCGCTTCGATGATCTGCTTGCCCACCGCGCGCAGGGCCTGCCCGTTGCAATCGAAATCGGCTTGAGTGCGATCGTATTCGTGATTGGGCAGGAACTGCGCCAGGTAGCGCGCGCGAATCAGTGTGTACACCGCACGATGCTTGCCGCTCAGGCGTTCAAGATTCTTCGCGGCGATGGTGGGAATGATGCCGTGGTGAGCGCTGACCTTGGCGTCATTCCACGCCCGCGAGCGCCGTTGCGGTTCGAGATAACCCAGCAAGGCTTCAAGGCTCGGATCGGCCTGGCGCAACGCTGTGAGGATCGATGGCGCCTCACTGTGTTGGCTCAACGGCAGAAAGCCGCAATCACTGCGCGGATAGGTGATGACTTTGTAGGTTTCGTAAAGGGCCTGGGCGATGTCGAGGGTTTCCTGCGCGCCAAGGCCAAGCTTTTTCGAGCAGACTTCCTGCAAGGTGCCAAGATCGAAGGGCAGCGGCGCCACTTCGCGCATGCGCTCGGTCTTCAGCTTGATCACCCGTGCGCTGTCAGCACTGCTGATCGCCGCCGCCGCTTGTTGCGCCAACGCCTGATTCAGGCAGCGATCCTGATCATCACAAACGTCGGACGGCGCGCGCCATTGCGCGGTAAACGCCGTGCCGTTGTGCAGCAAATCCACGTCGATTGCCCAGAACGGTACGGGGACGAAATCGGCGATGCTGCGGTCGCGGTCGACCACCAGTCGCAGGGTGGGCGTTTGCACTCGGCCCACAGGCAGCACGCCCTGATAACCCGACTGCCGGCCCAGCAAGGTGAACAGTCGACTCATGTTCATGCCGATCAGCCAGTCCGCGCGTGAACGGCCCAGCGCCGAGTGATACAGGCTGAAGGTTTCGGCCCCCGGCTTCAGCGCAGCGAGGGCCTTGCGAATCGATGCCTCGTCCAGCGCCGACAGCCACAAGCGGCGGATCGGCCCGCGATAGCGGCAGTGCTCGACCAGTTCCCGGGCGATCATCTCGCCCTCACGGTCGGCATCGGTGGCGATGATCAGTTCGCTGGCTTCGCCGAGCAGGCGCTTTACCGCTTTGTACTGGCTGGCAGTGCGCGGCTTGACGGTCATTTTCCACTTGTCCGGGATAATCGGCAGATCGGCCAGCACCCAGCGTTTGTAGCGCGCGTCGTAGGCGTCCGGCGGTGCGGTTTCGAGCAAATGGCCGATGCACCAGGTCACTGTGACGTCCGTCCCCAACCAGCAGCCGTCGCCGCGACGCTTGGCGCCGACCACGGCCGCAATGTCTTTGGCCTGGGAAGGTTTTTCACAGAGGTACAGCCGCATAGCTACCATCGCTGGTTGGTGTGTGGAGAGGGCACAGGATGGCGGGAGTTCGCGGCGGGAGCAACTTTTATCTGTATGGATATACAGATAAAAGCGTTGCAGGAGGTTTAGCCGTTCGGCCGTAATCCAGTCGAGCTGCGCAACCATCAGCTATACCTGAACCGGTCTCTTCGCTGTGCTCAGGAGAACCTCATGAAAAGCCCCAGTCCCGTGATCAGCCTGGAACAACTTGCCGGCTGCCTGCTGGTGAAGTTCCACGGCATCCAGGTCGCCGCGTCCTCTCACGCGATGATCCTCAACGAAGCCAACTATCCGCCGGTGTACTACATCCCGCGCGAAGACATCGACGAAAAATACTTCGCCCGCACCGACCACACCAGCTATTGCCCGTACAAGGGCGACGCCAATTACTTCAGCCTGCAAGTGCCGGGGCATGAGGGCGCCAATGCGGTGTGGACTTACGAAAAACCCAAGATCTCGGTTGAACCGATCCGCAACTATGTGGCGTTTTATCCGGACCAGGTGAAATTCGAAGTGATCAAAGCGGACGCCTGAAGCAAAAAATGGCGAGAGAATCGCTTCCCTCGCCATTGTTGTCAGCGGGTTTTTCAGTTTTTATCGAGATCGATATTCTTCGTCTCACGCAGACAGATCATCCCCACCACCAGGCTCACCCCGGTGATCAGCACCGGATACCACAGCCCGTAGAAGATATCCCCGGTGTACACCACCAGCGCAAACGACACGGTGGGCAGGAAGCCGCCGAACCAGCCGTTGCCGATGTGATAGGGCAGCGACATCGAGGTGTAGCGAATGCGGGTCGGGAACAGTTCGACCATCAGCGCCGCAAGCGGGCCGTAGCACATGGCCGAGATGATGATCAGGGCGACGATCAGGGCGACGATCATCGGTTTGTTGATCTGCTGCATATCGGCTTGTTGCGGGTAGCCGGCGAGGGTGATCGCGCCGCGCAGTGCCGCCTCATCGAAACCATCCAGCTTCACGTCGCCGACACTCACTTGCACGGCGCTGCCCGCAGGTGCAGCGACGCTGGAGTAGGGCAGGCCTTGCTTGACCAGGAAGGTTTTGACCTTGTCGCACGGGCTGTCGAATTTGGCCTTGCCCACCGGATCGAACTGGAAGGTGCAAGTGGCGGGATCGGCAAGGACGGTGATCGGCGCCTGACGGCTGGCCTGATCAATCGCCGGGTTGGCGTAGTGGGCCAGGGATTTGAAGATCGGGAAGTACAGCGCGGTCGCCAGCAACAGACCGAGCATCAGCACCGGTTTGCGCCCGACCTTGTCCGAGAGCCAGCCGAAAAAGATGAAGAATGGCGCGCCGATCACCACGCTGATGATCAACAGGCTGTTGGCCACCGCCGGGTCCATTTTCAGGAACTGGGTGAGGAAGAACAGCACATAGAACTGCGCGGCGTAGAAGGTCACTGCTTGCCCGGCATTGATGCTGAACAGGGCGATCAGCACGACTTTGAGGTTTTCCCATTTGCCGAAGGATTCGCGGATCGGCGCCTTCGAGGTTTTGCCTTCTTCCTTCATTTTCAGGTAGGCCGGCGACTCGTGCAGGCTCAGGCGAATCCAGGTGGAAATACCCAGCAGGACG
Organism: Pseudomonas sp. Leaf434; assembly: GCF_001425545.1. Lineage (NCBI taxonomy): Bacteria > Pseudomonadati > Pseudomonadota > Gammaproteobacteria > Pseudomonadales > Pseudomonadaceae > Pseudomonas > Pseudomonas sp. Leaf434. Next base: position 377,278 of record NZ_LMQZ01000009.1, read on the forward strand.
ATCGACAGCAGGAACGGAATGCGCCAGCCCCAGACTTCAAACTGGTCGCCGGTGAAGTAGCGGCAACCGAGCACTACCAGCAGCGACAACAGCAGGCCGAGGGTCGCGGTGGATTGAATCCAGCTGGTGTGGAAGCCGCGTTTGCCGATGGGCGCGTGCTCGGCCACGTAGGTCGCCGCACCGCCGTATTCGCCACCGAGCGCCAGGCCCTGAAGCATGCGCAGCACCACCAGAATGATCGGCGCGGCGATGCCGATGCTGGCGTAGGTCGGCAGCAGGCCGACGCAGAACGTCGCCACGCCCATCAGAATGATCGTCGCCAGAAAGGTGTATTTGCGCCCGATCATGTCACCCAGACGGCCGAATACCAACGCACCGAACGGCCGTACGATGAAGCCGGCGGCGAACGCCATGAGCGCGAAGATGAACGCCGTGGTGTCATTGACCCCGGCAAAAAACTGCTTGCTGATCACCGCCGCGAGGGCGCCGTAGAGGAAGAAGTCATACCACTCGAACACCGTCCCGAGTGATGAAGCGAAGATGACTTTCTGCGTGGCGTTGCTGGTCTCGGCGCTGCCCGCAGCGTCCAGCGGCTGAACGTGTTCTGACATATCGGTATCCCTCACAGTGATTGTTTTTGTTGTTCCACTGGTGTTGCGTGTCCGGTAATGCGCGATGCCTGAGTCTGGTGATGATTGCTGTGGGAGCGAGCCTGCTCGCGAAAGCTTTTTGCCAGTCAACTCCTAGGCTGAGTGAGCTACCGCATTCGCGAGCAGGCTCGCTCCCACAGGGGAGATATCTGCAGATCTGGACAAAATCAGTTGTGCCGCCTTCTCGGCAATCATCAGCGTAGGCGAACAGGTGTTGCCCGAGGTGATGCGCGGCATGATCGACGCATCGGCAACGCGCAGACCCGGCACACCATGCACGCGCAATTGCGCATCGACCACCGCGTCACCGTCATTGCCCATGCGGCAGGTGCCGACCGGATGGAAAATCGTCGTGCCGATCTTCGCCGCCGCTTCATGCAATTGTTCTTCGCTTTGCAAGGTGTCGCCGGGCAGGTATTCGACCGGTTTGAACGCTTGCAGGGCAGGGGCGCTGACGATGCGCCGGGTCAGGCGAATCGCATCGGCGGCGACGCGCAGATCTTCTGGATGGCTGAGGTAATCGGGCTGGATCAGCGGCGCCGCTTGCGGATCGGCCGAACGAATCTCGATGCGTCCACGGCTCTGTGGGCGCAGGTCGCACACCGAGGCGGTGAACGCCGGGAAGCTGTGCAGCGGCTCGCCAAAGCGCTCCAGCGACAGCGGTTGCACGTGATATTGCAGGTTCGCCGAGGTTTGCTCGGGACCGGAGCGGGCGAATGCGCCCAACTGACTCGGCGCCATCGACAACGGCCCGCTACGGTCATACAGATAACGCAGGCCCATGCCCATCTTGCCCCACACGCTGCCGGCGATCTGGTTCAGGGTGCGGGCGTTTTCCAGTTTGTAGATCAGCCGCAGTTGCAGGTGATCCTGCAGGTTGCCGCCGACGCCGGGCAGCTCATGAATCACGCCTATCCCTACGCGTTCGAGCAGCGGCCGCGGACCGATGCCGGAGCGTTGCAGAATGCTCGGCGAGCCGACTGAACCGGCGCACAAAACAATCTCCTTGCGCGCCTTGAACTGTTTGATCTGACCTTCATGCTGCGCGCTGACTTTCGCCGCGCGGCCGTTCTCCAGCAACACACGATCAACCTCGACGCCGGTCAGCACAGTCAGGTTCGCCCGACTGCGCAGTGGTTTCAAAAAGGCCTTGGCCGCGTTCCAGCGTACCCCGGCTTTCTGGTTGACCTGAAAGTAACCGCAGCCCTCGTTGTCGCCCTGGTTGAAGTCATTGATGCTGGCGATGCCGCTTTGCTCGGCGGCGCTGCGAAAGGCATCCAGAATCGGCCACGACAGGCGCTGCTGTTCGACCCGCCATTCACCCTGATCGCCATGAAACTCGGCGCCGCCGGCAAAGTGGTTTTCGCTCTGTTTGAACAGCGGCAGCACATCCTTCCAGGCCCAGCCCGGATTGCCAGCGGCCGCCCAGCCGTCATAGTCGCCGGCCTGGCCGCGCATATAGATCATGCCGTTGATCGACGAACAGCCGCCCAGCACCTTGCCGCGCGGATAACTCAGCGCGCGGCCGTTGAGGCCGGGTTGTTGTTCGGTTTTGAAGCACCAGTCGGTGCGCGGATTACCGATGCAGAACAGGTAACCCACAGGAATATGAATCCAGGCGTAGTTGTCGCGTCCGCCGGCTTCGAGTAGCAACACCCGTTGCTGTGGATCCGCTGAGAGCCGGTTGGCCAGCAAGCAACCGGCGGGGCCGGCGCCGACCACGATGTAGTCGAATTCATCCAGGGACGTCTGCATGCCCTGACCTCGCTTTTTGTTTTTATTGTCGGACACTCTAGTTGTTAGCTTTCGTTAAAAGAATGTTAGTTTTTGCGCAGCCGCTGTGCGTTTTCAAACAGCGTGCAACGACGATAGCCGACAAGGACCCGCCATGTTCGACTGGAACGATCTGCGCTTTTTTCTCGAGCTGCAACGCAGCGGCCGCCTGCTCACTGCCGCGCGCCGGCTCAACACCACCCACGCGACAGTGGCGCGGCATATTGAATCGATCGAGAAAAGCCTCGGCACTGCGCTGTTCGTCCAGCACGCCCAGGGCTATGAGATGACCCCGGCGGGGGAGGCGCTGCTCAAGCACGCCGAAGCGATGGAAAACGTCGCGCTGCTGGCGCAGGAAGAAATCACCCAGTCCACCGCGCCGCTGGGCAAGATCCGCGTCGGCGTCACCGAAGGCCTAGGCATCAAGTTTCTCGCCAGTCGCATGATTGGCTTGTTCGAGCGTTATCCGGGATTGGAGGTGGAACTGGTTGCAGTGCCGCGCTTTGTCAGCATCCTCAACCGTGAAGCGGAGATCAGCATCCACCTCGAACGGCCATCCGCCGACATGCTGGTCACGCGCAAGCTCACTGACTATCGACTCGCGCTTTACGCCAGCCAGACCTACCTCGACAAAGCGCCACCGCTGCATAGCCGCGAAGACCTGGGCCGACATGCGTGGATCGGTTACGTCGACGATCTGCTGTTCAGTCAGGAACTGATGTTCCTCAACAGCTTCTGCCGCAGCCCGCGCGTGGTCTTTCACAGCACCAGCGTCATCGCCCAGCAGGAAGCGGCGCGCTCGGGGTTGGGCATCGCCGTGCTGCCGTGTTACATGGCCGCGTCCGACCCGGATCTGGTGGCGCTGCTGCCGGATGAAAGCATCGAACGCAGCTACTGGATCAGCACGCGGCGGGAGTTGCACAAATCGGTGCGGCTGCGGGTGGTCTGGGATTATGTGGTGGGGTTGTGTGAGGCGGAGCAGGGGTTGTTGCTGGGAAGATCTCAGGTTGGCTCCTCTCTTGCTTGAAAGCGCCAAGGACTTTTAGCAATGGAGAGCAGCAATGAGGGAATGGCTTACCGTTCGCGACATCAATCCGGACACCATGAAGGCCATCAGTGACGGCGTCTTACAGCATGGCCGAGCCTTGTCCGAGGCTCGCGGCGGACAAGCTGAGGCCATCGCCTGTTCGCTGATGGAGAACGGGGCACTAATCGGCGGCGCTTCCGGTAGAACCGAATTCAGGCGTCTGTTTGTCAATTACCTGTGGATCAACGCGCAATGGCGTGGAACCAGGCTGGGTACTCAGGTGTTGCACAAGCTTGAGGCATTAGCGGTTGAAAGAGCATGCGTAGATGCGTTGATCGAAACACTGGATGACGACGTCGCCCGTTGGTACACCCGCTGCGGATACCGATTGATCGCGCACGTGCCTGAGTACTGCGGCCCGTGGAGTCGCCATACGCTGTTGAAAGTGCTTGTGACAACAGGTGCTCCCTCAGGGCTTAATTCGGCGTCCCATACGGAAGTTGGTAACTACTGAGGCGGGAGTTTGTCCATTGTGCTGCCGCGCTCATTATCGATGCACGGCTGTCAGTGCACTGATTCGCGACCGGTCTTCAAGACCAATCAATGACTCATTTCTCAAATCAAAACCTCAAACCCTGCACTACCCACCACCTTTCCGTTAATCATCACCTGCACTCCATGCCGGCCGGCAAAATGCTTGCGTGTCGTGAAATCCTTGATGACCTGTCTGCGCTGCACAAGCGCCACCCCAAACCCCGGCAATTCCACCGTCTTCAACTTGAATACCTTCCTCGAAACCCCGCCATTCGCCTTCACATACTCAATCGCATAATCAATCACCAGCCTTTGCTCGTGCGCCACCATGGACTTCACCGTAAACGACAAAGTAATCGCTTCCCCCAACCTCACCACCGCCGGCTCAACCCGCACATCCAACAACTCAACCTCAGCCTTCGCCCCTGCGCCAATCACCGTCAGCGAGCGCACGTTGCCCTGTTTGATCAAGCTGCGCAGCGCATGCTTGGCAATCCAGGCGGTGTGCTTGTTATCCAGCGACCAACCTTCAATCGTGTCCAACACCCACTCCGGATGCACTTTCGTCACATCATTCAAATGATTCGCCACGGACTTGCGCACGTACAAGCTCTCATCCGCCTTCAACCGATTCAGTATCCCGGCGGCCAGCAGCGGATCCGCTTGTACCGCTTCCAACCGAAAGGACCACGGCAGGCGAGGGCGGCTGCCTTCGCTGGCTAGTCGGCGGACGTGATGGTTTTCTTCGCGGGTCCAGTCATGCATTCGTTCCAGCGAGCGCTCGAGGTCGCTGCGCAGAAAGTAACGGATGGCGAATTCGGAGGAGCCGAAGGTGGTGAAGTACTTCAGGGCGTCCATGGAGGTATCGAAGGCGTGCCCGCCATAGCTCGCGACGTAATGCGGCAGGCACATGCTGACGAACCCGCTGTTCAGCCGTGGCGCGAGTTCGAACAGCACTTCGAGGGAATCTTCGTAGTCCAGCGGCAGCACGGCGTGCAGGCTTTCGCTGACACGCGCCATGCGTTGCATCACTGATAATTCAGCGAGTCCGTCCTGGGCGTGTTTGAGAAACGCCTTGGCCTTGAATGCCGGGTACACCGCGCTCATTTCGTCAGCGATGTGCTGCAAGCGCTCGGCGTTGAAGATTTCCTTTAACGCCGGGGCGGCGGTGTCGGTGGTGCTCATGGTCAGGTCATCGGTGTGCTGATGAACGCGTCGGTGCCTTCTGCGTAGGCGGTGTATTCGGCGATACGCGGAAAGCGTGTTGCGTCGACCTGATCGGGCACGACGAGGTTGGTGAAGCTCCAGGCAACCGCCAGGCTTATGCCGGTCTGGGAGAGGGAGCCGTCGACCGGCAAGTCAATTTGCTCAAGTTCTTTTTCCAGGGCGGTAAACGCGGCGGCGAGTTGGCCTTCAACGCGTTCAACCCAAGGTTGATACTGAATGTCGGCCGGGCGCAAGTTGCGTTCGTAATACAGCTGCACGGCTTTTTCGCAAGCGGCGAGGCTGAGGCCGATCAGACGCAGGGCGTGGGCGCGTTGTGTGAGATCGCTGGGCAGCAGGCTCTTGCCGGAACTGGCTTCGAGGTAGTCGAGGATGAGGGTCGAGTCCATCAGGACCACGCCGTCGTCGAGGATCAGCGTGGGCGCCTTGACCACCGGGTTGATCTGCTGGAATTGCTCGAAGTGGCGGAACACCGAGACCGACTCGTGTTCGAGGTCAATCCCCAGGCATTTGGCGGAGATTGCTACGCGGCGCACGTAAGGGGAGTCGAGCATGCCGATCAGTTTCATGACGCGTTCCTTCAAGTCGAACCGGTGGGAACGCATAACCTAGCCGAGCCTGAGACAATTGTCAGTCGTCGAATCCGGGTTGTTCGTGAATCTCATCGACATTCAGTTCCAGCCGATAGGCCACCGCCACAAACAGCGCCTGACATAAACACAGTGTCGCGCTTAGCGAACGAAAGGCCAGCGCACTGCCTTCATTGACCAGCAACACGCTATTGGCAAGTTTCGCCAGTGGCGACAGAGGGCTGTCGGTGATGATCAGGGTATTGGCGTCCTGACGCTGCGCGAATCGCAGGCAGTGCTGGGTTTCCTTGGCGTAGGGCACAAAACTGATGGCGATGACCAGGTCGTTGGCGCGCACGCTGCGCATTTGCTCGCGATAGCTGCCGCCGATGCCGGAGACGAGATGAATGCGCTTCTGGGTGTGCTGCAGGTTGTAAACCAGATAATCGGCGACGGCGAACGAACGGCGGACCCCGACCACATAGATGTCGTCGGCATTGACGATGAGATCGACAGCTTTGTCGAACGCAGCCCCATCCAGTTCGCGGCCCAAACGTTCGATGCCCGATAGCGTTGCGTCGATACACTCGCGGACAAGCTCGCCGCTGTTGGCGGTCTGCGATTTGCTGGCGATCAGGCTGCGGATGCGTTGTTGATAGTTCTGCGCCGGCGTGGCCTTGTGCGTCCAGGCCTGGCGGAACAGCGCCTGCATTTCGCTGAAGCCGCTGAACCCGAAGCGCTGCGAAAAACGCACGATGGCGGACGGATGCACCTCGCATTCACGAGCGATGTCGCTGATGCGGTCGACCATGATTCGCTCGCTCTGCTGGCTAATGTAACTGGCGATACGTTTAAGCTGACGCGGAAGGGCGTCATATTCGTCGCTAATCGTTTGCAGCAGACGCTCGGCAGTGATCGGGGGGCTGGCGAGCGAAAGTTCGTCGGCGGCCGGCAGATCGGGGCGGGGCATAGGACATCCTTCGGGCGGGTTGATCACGCGGTAAGCCTGATCATAGAAGGACTGCGCGGGCTCTGCCGGGCTGAAACGATGCACCTTGCGAGAATAATCTCGGCTGTCGATGGCGGCATGGTTAGCCGTTTGTCTTCTATATACAGCCGCTGGAGTGAATTTCTTGCTATAAACGCACTCCGATGGCCGTGTGAAGCCTGTGTCAGAGCAGTTTCCTGGTCCTGTCGGACAAATTCCCTGTATTTACAGTTGCTGAGGCCTTGATCGGGCCTTAGACTGCCGCCCCTCGTAAATTGAGTGCCGGGTGGCGTTTGCAATAAAACGATGCCTTTTCGACGGCCGACACGGTTCGCCGAAACGCTCCCTTATTCGCCTTAATGCACGTTTTTTTATAGAGATATCAATGACAAAGGACAAGTTGCTGGCTATGCCGGCAGATGACTACATGAATGCAGAGCAACACGCTTTCTTCACTGAGCTGTTGCAGAACATGAAAGTCGAAACCCACGAGCGCATTGAGCAAAACCGTATCGCCATCGAAAGCCTGGACACCCCGGCTGACCCGGCGGACGCGGCTTCGGTTGAAGAAGAGCGCACCTGGCTGGTCAACGCGATCGATCGCGACCAGCGCATGCTGCCGCAGTTGGAACAAGCTCTTGAGCGCATCAAGGACGACAGCTTTGGCTGGTGCGACGACAGCGGCGAGGCCATTGGCCTGAAGCGTCTGCTGATCAGCCCGACCACCAAGTACTGCATCGAAGCTCAAGAGCGTCACGAGCAGATCGACAAGCACCAGCGTCAGGCCTGATTCTGTGGGGTGACCCTTTCAACAGGGGCGCCTTGAAAAGATCGCAGCCTTCGGCAGCTTCTACACGGAGTTGCGCGAGGCTGCGATCTTTGTTTTTGCTCGTCTGCGATATTTCCCCATCGTTCCCTTGACCTGCCACAGACCCCACGACTAACGGACCATGGATAATGGCGTTGTAGTGGCGTTTAATGCAGTCACAACAATGAGAACAAACGTGGGGTGATCAAGATGACGAGAGATGGATCTCTGGTTGCGGCGCTGCCTGCACCAGTGCTTTTGCCGAAAAATCGCTGGATCGCGCCGACCCTGCAAAGCATCGCTCTGATGCTGTTGCTGGCCGGCATGGCTCTGGCCGAATGGTCGCTTTACCTCGGCATGCCGCTGGCGGTGCTGATTGTCTGGCTGCCGCGCCTGCGTTCGCGCAACGTTCCAGCTGCTGTCCCGGTCGATAGTGCGAGCGCATTGTCCGCACTGACTCGCGATCTCTCCTACACCACCAGTCACAACGCACTGTCTGCCGCCGGCGTGGCGTTTTCGGTCAAAGCGCTCGCCAGCAAACTTGAATCGCAACTCGACGCGGCGGCGCAGATCGTCAGCAACGCCGAAGTGATGATCGCCACCGAGCAGGCGACTTCACAGCTCAGTCGCGACGCGCTGGACGCCGCCAGCGAAGCGCATCACAGCAGCGCGGCGGGGCGCAGCGAACTGCTCGACTCGATTTCGCGCATGCAGCAACTCAGTCAGCGCGCCAACGCCAGTCGCGAGCTGATCGAGGCCCTGAGTGTGCGCAGCGACGACATTCAGCGGGTGACGCTGGTGATTCAGTCGATCGCCAGCCAGACCAATCTGCTGGCCTTGAACGCAGCTATTGAAGCGGCCAGGGCGGGCGAACATGGTCGCGGTTTCGCCGTGGTCGCCGATGAAGTACGCGGATTGGCGGCACGGACGGCGGCGGCCACGGGCGAAGTCGGTGAGATGGTTGCAGACATTCAGCAGCGCACCGCGCAAGTGGTTGCGCAGATTCGCGAGTTGTCGAGTGATCTGCATACCGGCGTCGAACAGGTCGAGCACACCGGTCAGCATCTGGAGAACATCGCGCGACTTGCCGCCGGAGTGGAAACCCAGGTCAGCGAAATCGCCCGTGGCGCGCAAACCAATCGCGAGCAGCTTGATGCGCTGTTCAGCGCGATTGAGCAAATGCGTAGCGATCTGGCGATCAGCGATCAGCAGACCCGCCGCCTCGCCGAGGCAGCGGTGCAGATGGAAGGGCAGGCGGAAACCATCAGCGAACGCTTGGCCGAAGTCGGTCTGGACGACTATCACCAGCGCATTTATGACCTGGCGCGCGAAGGTGCGAGCCTGATCGCAGCCCGCTTCGAGGCGGATGTCGAGCAGGGGCGGATCAGCCTGGATGATTTGTTCGATCGCAGCTACCAGCCGATTCCGGGTACCGAACCAGCCAAATTTCAGACCAGGTTTGATCAGTACACAGATCAGGTCTTGCCCGCGATTCAAGAGCCTCTGTTAGCGCGTCATGAAGGTTTGGTTTTCGCGATCGCCTGCACGCAGCAGGGTTATGTGCCGACGCATAACCAGGCATTCAGCCAGCCGTTGACCGGTGATGTGCAGGTCGACACGGTAAATAACCGCACCAAACGCAAATTCGCTGACCGCACCGGTATCCGTTGCGGCAGCCATCAACAACCAGTTTTGCTGCAGACTTACACGCGCGATACGGGTGAGCTGATGCATGATCTTTCGGTGCCGATCATGATCAAGGGCCGGCATTGGGGCGGATTGCGGCTGGGCTACAAACCGGAGAATCCACGCTGAGATTGTTACCGTTGACGCAATGAATCTGTGCACGGCGGTTGCTGTTTCCTCTCGAAGGAAAGCTTTAACCTGCGACTTAGTTAGGTAGCTAATTATTTCGGAGGGCACATGCAGTGCAGGGTAGACGTGGCAGTGATGATCGGCAGCGGTGTTCCGGCCGGCTTACGCGCGATGGGGCGCAGTGTGTGCTGGGTGGTTTTGCTCAACGGGGAGCGACGCGGCACAGCCTTCGCCAGTCGCGATGAAGCGGAGGAGTGCAAGGCTGCCTGGCTCGAACAACTGAACATCGAGCCCGGCGACAGCCTGCACTGATCGCCCTTATTTACCGCGATGCAGGCGCACGTTCAGCTCATCGACAGTTATCGCTTCTTCGCCGTCCTCACGCAGCCACTCTTTTAGTAGTTGCGCCTGTTGGGGCGTCCAGAAATCGGCATCGATCAATTTGATATCAGATTTCAAAGGGTGGGCTTCGACAAAATTATTGATCGACGCTTCATCGGCTGGTAGGCCCAGCTGTTCGAAAAGGGTGGTCAGGTTAAGCTCGGTTGGCAGTTCCATCATCTACTCCTGGGTTGGTGCCGGTACGGCTTGTTCGTTCACTCCCTTATCAGAGGCAGGCGCTGGCGCGGAGTTCGATTTTTGATTCAAGCGAGCGGGCAAGGGCGCAGGCTTCGTTGTGATTGCCGCGGAAACCTCTGACACGTCCCGTGGATATCTCCTTGATGTGAAAGAACGCAATACCTGCCGGCACCACTTGAAAGTGCGGGGTTCGATGATTGTTAGAAGATGTCGGAAGGTTGTCGAGGTCGGCAACCTTCATCGTCAGAGATGGGGTGATTCGCGCGTCAGCCGACGTGGCAAAATGAGTCAAAGTGCACATATGAAGTCCTTTTCATCAGTCGGCCGGGATTTAACGGCCGTTGCGGGTAGTCGTAATGAGCATCGCTGCTCTAGAATCGCCAGTACCTGTTGACGACCGGGCTTATCTAAAGCAATTTTTCGCCAGCGATATGTCGGAAAAGTGCTTTTTTTCGTGAGAAATTTCCCTGAAGTTCGTAGTCAGAATTGCTCTAGTCGCACTTGAGGCGTTTTCCTTCAAGCTTTGGCGATTTCAGAGCAGGTTTCACTAATGACAATCCAGTAGTCTACGAACCTCGCGATTCAAGAGTGCTTTGCTCGCTTCGGGTGTTTGAATGTTTTTGCAGTTTTCATCGGCCTGGCCGTTTCTTTGCCGTGGGCGTTTTTCGCTGCGCGGTTTTTCAAATGTGGGGATGTTTCTTTGGCAGTCAGTAACCTCGATATGCATGCTTTGTTCGTGCTGGGTGATTTGCGTGCAAAGCTGGTCAAGCAATTCCAATCACGTTTTGTTTACATCACCGAGCAAAACGCCGAAGGCATTTACATCGCCGAAATCGACACCGAAAGTGCATTGGTAGTCGATGACAAACCGGGACTCAAACTCAAGGTTGGCGACCATTTCATCGCGTCAGTTTTGCCCAGCCGTGAAGGCGGCAAGATGGACATTCGTTTTCGCGACATCAAACTGACGGTCTACGGCCTGGGCGATTACGCCTTTGTCAGCACGGCCGACGGTCACGCGATCCTGTTCAAGGAAGGCCATAGCGTCGTCACCGTGTTCGCCGCCAATGAGCAGCTGCAGGAAGGTTTGACCAAAACCCTCAAAGCCGTCACTGCCAAAGCCGCCAAATGGCGCAAGGGCGAACTGGTGACCTTCAAGGCCAGCGAGTGAAGCGCGCGGATTTCCATGCGCAAAATCTCGACAGCGCACGCGAAGAAGCTCAGCGCTTGTTCGCCCGCAAGGCCGAACTGCAAGGTGCCTGGCTGAGTTGGGTGGCGTCGCAGCTATACGCATTGCAACCGGCAGCTTACGCCAGCATGGTCAGACGTGAGCTGCAAAGCCTGCAGGAAAAGTCTGAATCGTAACCTCGCGCGCAGCAGACCCCGGAAAAAGCAGGAACCTCGGCTAAAGTCAGTTGACTGAGTCATTCAGAGGCTTGCGTTCTGTCAGGCCAACTGCCATTGCTGTGAACAGCACGAGGTGCGATGCATGAACGGATTTCGACGGTTATTGGCCGCCAGCGTGGCCACCTTTGGTTTGCTGACGTCAGCGCAATCGCTGCAGGCGGCACAGGCGCCGATCCACTTTGCCGACCTGAACTGGGAAAGCGGCAGCCTGATTACCGAGGTGCTGCGGGTGATCGTCGAGAAAGGCTATGGCCTGCCGACCGACACTTTGCCCGGGACCACCATCACGCTTGAGACCGCGCTGGCGAACAACGACATTCAGGTGATTGGCGAGGAGTGGGCCGGACGCAGTCCGGTCTGGGTCAAGGCCGAAGCCGAGGGCAAAGTGGTCGGCCTGGGCGATACGGTAAAAGGCGCCACTGAAGGCTGGTGGGTGCCGGAGTACGTGATCAAGGGCGATCCGGCCAAAGGCCTCAAGCCGCTGGCGCCGGATCTGCGCAGTGTCACTGATCTGAAGAAATACAAGGACGTGTTCAAAGACCCGGAAAGCCCGGGCAAAGGGCGTTTCCTCAACAGCCCGATCGGCTGGACTTCGGAAGTGGTCAACAAGCAGAAGCTCACGGCGTATGGCTTGCAGGACGACTACACCAACTTCCGCAGCGGTTCCGGCGCTGCGCTGGATGCCGAGATCAGCTCTTCGATTCGTCGCGGCAAACCGGTGTTGTTCTATTACTGGTCGCCGACGCCGCTGCTTGGCAAATTCAAACTGGTGCAGCTGGAAGAGCCGCCGTTCGATGCCGAGGCGTGGAAGACGCTGACAGATGCCGATAATCCCAATCCGAAACCAACCCGCTCGCTGGCATCGAAGCTGTCGATTGGCGTGTCTACGCCGTTTCAAAAGCAGAACCCGCAAATTGCCGAGTTCTTCAGCAAGGTCGATTTTCCCATCGAGCCGCTGAACAAGGCACTGGCGGATATGAGTGACAAGCACACCGCACCTCGTGAGGCGGCGGTCGCGTTCATGAAAGCGCATCCGGACGTGTGGCACGCCTGGTTACCCAAGGATGTGGCTGACAAGGTGACGGCTGATCTGAAATAACGCGGTCAACGCAGCGCACCGCCGACCGGTCGTGCAGGGGCAAAAAATCCGACTAGGATGGTTTGTTCAAATCCCTTTGAAGGATTTCAACCATGACCTTTGTGTTGGCTCAATGGCTGGTGACTGTGTTCGCGGCAATCGGCCTGATGCACGTGTATTGGGCGTTGGGTGGGCAATGGGCGGCTGCGGTGGTGGTGCCGCAGGTGCCGGTGTCGGGCTTCGTGGCCTCGGTACGCCCGGCCTTCAAGCCCTCAGGCTGGCTGACGCTGGCAGTCGCCGCTGCGTTGATGGTCATTGCGGCGCTGGTTTGTATGCGGGTCGGCTGGGGCATGCCGGCGGTGCAGCACAAGGCACTGCAATGGGTAATCAGCGCGATTGCGTTGCTGATGTTCGCCCGAGCGATCGGTGACTCGAATCTGGTCGGATTTTTCAAGGAAGTGAAAGGTTCGCGATTTGCGCGGCTGGATACCTGGGTGTATTCGCCGTTGTGTGCGCTGCTGGGGGCGGGGTTGTTGGCGGTGGCTTGGGTTTGAGCTGATCCGGAATTGGCGACGCCCCGACTGGCCGCTTCGCGAGCAGGCTCGCTCCCACACATGGGAGAGCGGATTTCTGGTGTAGCGATGGCGCCATCACAGGCGCCACATGATCATCAGTTACCACTTTCAGTCTGACGACTGCTCACCTCAGCCGGCACATCATCCCCGGCCATCCGCTTGCGGAACAACGCCGCCCGCGCCAGCAGCAGGGTGGTCACTGGCACGGTGATGGCCAACAGAACCGGAATCAGCCAGGCATGCACCACTGGCCCGGACTTCAGCGCTGAAAAGCAGATGATCGACGCCAGTGCCACACACCAGGCACCGATTGTCGACGCCAGCGCTGGCGGATGCATACGCTGGAAGTAATCCTTCATGCGCAGCAATCCGGTTGCGCCCAGCAGGGTAAACACGCCGCTGAGCACCAGCAGGACCGCCACCGGAATCTCGACCCACAAAGACAATTCGGCATTCATTCGATCACCTCGCCACGCAGCAGGAATTTCGCCAGGGCAAACGAGCCGACGAAGCCGAACAGCGCAATCAGCAGCGCCGCTTCAAAGTAGGTATCACTGGCGTAGCGAATGCCCAGGGTCAGCATCATCAGCATGGCGACGATATACAGGTAATCCAGCGCCAGTACCCGATCCTGCGCTGACGGGCCTTTGAACAAGCGCACCAGGGTCAGCGTCATCGCCACGCAGTACAGAAACAACGTCAGCAGAATCGCATTCGACAGCAATGGGCTCATTCGAAAATCTCCATCAACGGTCGCTCGTAAGTGCTTTTGAAGTGCTCGATGAACTGCGCTTCGTCGTGCAGATCCCAAACGTGCAGCAACAGAACGCTGCGGTCCAGTGCCAGTTCCGACCATACGGTGCCGGGCACCACGGTGCAGATCATCGCCAGTGCCGCCAGACCATGAGCATCACGCAGATCGAGCGGCACCTTGATAAAGCATGAGTTGGGCGGGCGCCGTCCGGCGTTGAGTACGCCCCAGGCGACGATCAGGTTGGACATGATCACGTCACGACCGACCAGGAGAAACAGGCGCAGTACGGCCACCGGATTGCGAATGCGCGCACGTTTCGGCCGCAATTTGCGCATCATCAGCGGCGCGGCGAAACCCAGCGCGGCACCGAGCAGCAGGTTGCCCGGGCTGACGGACAGGTTCAGGGTCAGCCACAAGATCCACAATGCCAGCGATAGCCACGGCGCCGGAAACAGTCGATTCATGGCTGCACCTCGAGCATGTCGGCTCTGGCTTGCGGGCTCGGCACCGCACGTGTGCCGAGAACTGCGAGCACATATTGCTGCGGATTGTTCAGCGCATCGGCCGTAGCCTGGGTGTAGCGCAACAGCGGTTCAGCCTTGAACGTCAGGACAATGCTCAGCCCGAGCAGCAGAAATATCGGCGCGCATTCGAGTTTGCGCAGCAGTGGTGACGGGCGCTCCTCCGGCGTCCAGAAGCGCTGGATACCCAGGCGAGAGAAGGCCATGAGGGAGGCCAGACCGGTCAGGATCAACAGGGCCAGCAATCCCCATGCGCCGGGCGGCAGCGGCGCCGCAGTGCCAAGTCCCGACGGGTTGAGCAATGCCCCGATCAGGCTGAGCTTGCCGATAAATCCGGAGAGCGGTGGCATGCCGATAATCAACAGCGCGCAGGCAATGAAACTCAAACCGAGAAAGGCCATGGTCCACGGGATGACCTGACCGACCACGGCTTTCTGTTCGTCGTCGAGGTTGATGCCCTTGGGCGGTTGCAGCGATTCCTGCGGGCGCGGAAGCAGTTCGCTTTCGTCCTCCAGCGGAATTTCGTTGGCCGAGCGCGAGCGCTCGATCAGTTCGGCCAAGAGGAACAGCGCGCTCAGCGCCAGGGTCGAGCTGACCAGATAGAACAGCGCAGCGCCGATCAGGTTCGGCTGGGCGAAGCCGATCGCCGAGAGCAGGATCCCCGCCGACACCAGAATGCTCAGGCTGGCCATGCGCTCCAGGCGTTGCGCGGCGATAATCGCCAGCCCTGCGCAAGCCATGGTCGCCATGCCTCCGTAGATGAGCCAGTCGCCGCCGAAGAATGCCGAGGCGCCGGCCTGACCGGAAAACAACAGGGTCCACAAGCGCAGCAGGGTGTAGACGCCGACCTTGGTCATGATCGCGAACATTGCCGCCACCGGCGCGCTGGCGGATGAATAAGCCGGCACCAGCCAGAAGTTCAGCGGCCACATCCCAGCCTTGGCCAGAAACGCTACCGCAAGAATCCCCGCGCCAGCATGCAGCAAACCACGATCGGCTTCCGGCACCAGCGGAATCTTCATCGCCAGATCAGCCATGTTCAGCGTGCCGGTCACCCCGTAGATCAATG
Source organism: Pseudomonas sp. Leaf434 (assembly GCF_001425545.1). Lineage (NCBI taxonomy): Bacteria > Pseudomonadati > Pseudomonadota > Gammaproteobacteria > Pseudomonadales > Pseudomonadaceae > Pseudomonas > Pseudomonas sp. Leaf434. Next base: position 392,649 of record NZ_LMQZ01000009.1, read on the forward strand.
CAGCGCCGATCAAAAACAGTGACGATGCCAACAGGTTGATCGAAATGTAATGCAACCCCGACGACACCCGCGCCCGGCCCGAGCCGTGCAGCAACAAGCCGTAGGATGCAGCAAGCAACACTTCGAAGAACACAAACAGATTGAACAGATCCGCCGTCAGGAACGCGCCATACAGGCCCATCAGCTGGATCTGGAACAGAGCGTGAAAGCTTGAGCCGGCGCCGTCCCAGCGGGCCATGGCAAACAGCAACGCACTGACGCCGATAACGCCGGTCAGCACCAGCATCAGTGCCGACAGGCGATCAACCACCAGTACGATGCCGAACGGTACCTGCCAGTTGCCCGGCAGGTACACACCGATGGAGCCGGGCACGCCGGTGGTCTGCGTCCATTGCAGCAGCATCACTGAAATAAACAGGCCGAGGAGGCTGGAGAACAGGTTGATTTTCGCCTTCAGCGGCCGGTGTTTCTCGCCGAGCATCAGCATGATTGCGGCGGTCAGCAGCGGCAGCAGGATCGGTGCAGCGATCAGGTGAGTCATCGCCATCATTCTTTAGGCTCCCGGCCGTCGACATGGTCGGTGCCGGTCAAGCCGCGCGAGGCGAGCAATACGACGAGGAACAGCGCGGTCATGGCGAAGCTGATGACGATCGCCGTCAGTACCAGCGCCTGGGGCAGCGGGTCGGTGTAATGCAGCAGATCCTGGGTCACGCCGTCCTTGATCACCGGCTCCTTGCCGATGAACAGGCTGCCCATGCTGAAAATGAACAGGTTCACTGCATACGACAGTAGGCAAAGGCCCATGACCACCTGAAAGGTTCGCGGCCGGAGGATCAGCCAGACCCCGGAGGCGGCGAGAATGCCGATGGCGATTGCGATGACTTCTTCCATCAGACGGCTCCTTTGCTGGCGACTGACTTGGGCAGCGAGGCCGTCTTGTGGCCGCGCACCGATTGGTGGGCGAGGGCGGTGAGAATCAGCAGCGTCGACCCGACTACCACGGCGTACACGCCGATGTCGAAGAACAGCGCACTGGCGATATGGATGTCACCCAGCACCGGCACGCTGATGTGCCAGGTGTGAGTGGTGAGGAACGGATAGCCGACCAGCATCGCACCGAGACCGGTGGCGGTGGCGAACAGCAGACCGGTGCCCATCCAGCGCAATGGACGCAGGCTCATTTGCGCCTCGACCCACTGCGTGCCGGCAACCATGTATTGCAGGATAAAGGCCACCGACATCACCAGCCCGGCGACAAAACCGCCGCCCGGCTGATTGTGCCCACGCATGAACAGGTAAAACGACACCACCAGCGCGACAGGCAGCAGCAGGCGCACCAGCACTGCCGGCACCATCATGAAGCCGAGCGCGGTGTCGCTGGCCGAACGCGGGTTGACCAGATCGGTGACCACGTCCGGTGCCAGCAGACGTTGCTGCGCCGGCAATTGCAGGCTTTCCTTCGGCGGGCGGAAGCGGCGCAGCAGGGCGAACACGGTGAGCGCCACGGCGACCAGCACGGTGATTTCACCGAGGGTGTCGAAGCCACGGAAGTCCACCAGCATCACGTTGACGACGTTGCTGCCGCCGCCCTCGGGCAGGGCGCGACTGAGGTAGAAAGAGGAAATATGGTTCGGCGTCTGCCGGGTGAGCATGGCGTAGGACAACAGCGCCATCCCCGCACCGACCGCAATCGACAGCAGCAAGTCGCGCAGACGACGGATACGCGCCTTGCGCAGGCTGCCTGGCAGTGGTGAGACCTCTTCGATGCGTCGTGGCAACCAGCGCAGACCAAGCAGGATCAACACCGTGGTCACCACTTCGACCGCCAGTTGCGTCAGCGCCAGATCAGGCGCGGAGAACCACACGAAGGTCACGCAGGTCATCAGGCCACAGACGCTGACCATGGTCAGTGCAGCGAGACGGTGATATTTGGCCTGCCATGCGGCGCCGAGCGCACAGGCGATCGCCAACAGCCACAGGGTCACGAAGACGATGGAACCAGGTATTTTCGGCCGGTCGCCCCAGGTCAGCGTGCTGTGCAGCATCGGGATCAGACCGGCGAGCACGGCGGCCGAAACCATCAGGAACAGCTGCATCTGCAAGCGCTTGGTGCCGAGGCGCCGCTCGACGCGCCGGGCGATGCGCATCATCACGACCAGACTGCGCTCGAACAAACGCTTGCCGTTGAAGCGCCCCACCAGCGGCGGATACTTGAAATGGCCGAGCCTGAACTGCTTGCGCAGCAGCAGATAGAGGATGATGCCGCCGGACATGGCGATCAGGCTCATGATCATCGGTGCGTTCAAACCGTGCCAAATGGCCAGGCTGTATTCCGGCAACTCACCACCGACCACCGGCAATGCCGCAGCGGCGAGTAATGGCCCGACGATCTGCGCCGGGAAAATCCCCACCAGCAGACAGGTGAAGACCAGCAACTCGACCGGGGCGCGCATCCAGCGCGGCGGCTCGTGCGGCGTGTGTGGCAGGTCAGTGGCGGTGGGGCCGAAGAACACGTCGACGGTGAAACGCAGGGAGTAGGCAACGCTGAACATGCCGGCGATGGTCGCGACGATTGGCAGACTGGTCTCGACCCACGCGGTGGCGTTGATGAACACGGTTTCGGCGAAGAACATTTCTTTCGACAGGAAACCGTTGAGCAGCGGCACGCCGGCCATTGAGGCACTGGCGACCATGGCCAGCGTCGCCGTATAGGGAATCAGTTTGATCAGACCGCTGAGCTTGCGGATATCACGGGTGCCGCTTTCGTGGTCGATGATGCCGGCGGCCATGAACAGCGAGGCTTTGAACGTCGCGTGGTTGAGAATGTGAAAAACTGCTGCCACTGCGGCCAGTGAACTATTGAGGCCCAGGAGCAAAGTGATCAGACCGAGATGGCTGATGGTCGAGTAGGCCAGCAAACCTTTGAGATCGTTCTGGAACATCGCGCAGTACGCGCCAAGCAACAGTGTACAGGCGCCCGCTCCGCTGACGATGTAGAACCATTCCTCACTGCCGGACAGCGACGGCCACAGACGCGCCAAAAGGAAAACCCCGGCCTTGACCATGGTCGCCGAGTGCAGATAGGCCGAGACGGGTGTCGGCGCCGCCATGGCGTGGGGCAGCCAGAAGTGAAACGGGAATTGCGCGCTTTTGCTCAGCGCGCCGATCAGGATGAGTGGCAAAAGAACAGGGTAGAGGGCATGTGCACGAATCAGATCGCCGGCGGCCAGGACCTTGTCCAGGTCATAGCTGCCGACGACATGGCCGAGAATCATGACCCCCGCCAGCAGACATAACCCGCCGGCACCGGTGACCATCAGCGCCATATAAGCCCCGCGCCGCGCATCGGCGCGGTGGTGCCAGTAGCCGATCAGCAGAAACGAAAAGAGGCTGGTCAGCTCCCAGAAGAACACGATCTGAATCAGGTTGCCGGAGATCACCAGGCCAAGCATGGCGCCCATGAACGCGAGAAAAAACGCGAAAAAACGCGGCACCGGATCGTCCGGCGACATGTAATAACGGGCATATAAGGAGACAAGTGTGCCGATGCCGAGCACCAGCATCGAGAACAGCCAGGCGAAGCCGTCCATGCGCAAAATGAAGTTCAGCCCGAGGCTGGGCAACCACATGAATTCTTCGCGGATCACGCCACCGTGGGCGATTTGCGGGTACAGCATCGCGACCTGAACGGTGCCGATCAAAGCGACCAGACCCGCCAGCAGCGATTCGGCATTGCGCGCATTGTGCGGCAGCACCGCTGCCAGACAGCTGCCGATGAACGGCAGAAGCAGTAGAACTATCAGGGACATAGGCTTCTAATCTGCGGAAGTTTGTGAAGCATCATACGTGCCAGCTCCCTGATCACCAAACGCGAGGATGTCTCAGAATCCTACAAAGTAGTCCGGAATTTTGTGTTTGGCGTTGTTTCAGGGGCAACAATGGTGCGGCGCTTTCGCGAGCAGCCAGAAAAGATTGCGGGTCACGCCTGCGTTTCCCGCTCCAGCTCAGCTTCTGCCTCGGTGGTCCTTCCCTTGGTCTTCAACTCACTGACAATCACCGCCGCCACAATCAGCCCGGCGCCCACCAGTGCAATCGCCGGCAAGCGCTCTCCGGCAATCCGTCCGACAATCCCGGCCCACACCGGTTCACCGGCATAGATCAACGTCGCCCGAGTCGGCGAAACACTCTTCTGCGCCCAGTTCATCGCCACCTGAATCGCCGCACTTGCTGCGCCCAGACCCAAAGCGGTCACCAGCAACAACCAGGAAAATTCCGGAATCACTTCACCGGTCGGGACCACCAGCAAGAACGACAACACCGCCGTCACCGCCAGTTGCACCACCGTCACCCGCCGCACATCAACCTGTCCGGCGAATGTGCTGATCAAGATGATCTCGGCCGCAATCGCAACGGCGCTGATCAAGGTCGCGATTTCTCCGGGACTGAAATTCAACGCCTCCCCCGAGGGGCCGGACAACAACATCAGTCCGGCAAACGCCATCATGATCCCGATACTTGGCATCAACCCCGGACGCCGTCCCAGAACCAGCCATTGCAGCAGCGGCACAAACGGCACATACAGCGCGGTAATGAACGCCGACTGACTGCTCGGAATACTTTGCAGCCCGACTGTCTGAAGGCCGTAACCGAGCATGATCGCCACGCCGATGAACGACCCGGCCTTCACTTCGAACAGGGTCAGTTCGCGCAGATGACGCCAGGAGAACATCGCCACGATCGCCGCCGCGGCGGCAAAGCGCAGGCCGACAAAAAACATCGGGCCGCTGACCGTCATGGCATGTTGCACAATCAGAAACGTGCCGCCCCAGATCATGGTGATCAGCACCAGCACGCACTCGGCTTTGCTGAAGCGGGAAAAGCGGATTCGGGACGCAGAATTGTTTGGCGACATCATGACCTTGCGCACATTAAAAGGGAGGCCGCACAATGCCGCCAACGTTGCGCAGTATACTGCCCAACCCCACCGAGTGAGCAATATAGTGCACAAAGATTCGACCCAGCGAGCCTCCGTCCTGCAACACGTCAGCCAGAACGTTCGACGCCTGCGCCATGCGGCGGATATGAGCCAGACCGCGTTGGCGGAAAAGTCCGGGGTCAGCCGACGGATGCTGGTGGCGATCGAGGCAGGCGAAAAGAATGTCAGCCTGACCACGCTTGATCGCGTCGCCGAAGCGCTCGACGTTGCGTTCAGTGATCTGATCCAGGCGCACGATGCGCGCGACCCGAGCCGGATCAATGAGGTTGCCTGGGCGGGCACGATTCCCGGCAGCAGAGCCGTGCTACTGTCCAAAGCCACCGCGAGCCGCGAAGTCGAGCAATGGGAGTGGTGCCTGCAACCGGGCGAGGTTTATCCGTCGCAACCGGACGCCGATGGCTGGAGCGAGCAGATCTACGTATTTGAGGGTTGCCTGACGCTGATGCTCGGCGATCAGCCGCAGTACATCAACAAAGGAGAGTTTTTCATGTTCGCCAGCAATCAACCGCATGCCTACCGCAACGATGGCGATGTGGCTGCGCGGTTCGTGCGTAATGTGGTGATCTGAATGGAGAAGCCTGCGGACATCCTGATCATCGGCGGCGGTCTCAGCGGCACGATGCTGGCGGTGCAATTGCTGCGCCTGCCGGGGCAACGAAAGATTCTCATCATCGAGCCTCGCGCTGAACTGGGACGTGGTGAGGCTTACAGCGCAGTCGAGTTGGGACATACGCTGAACGGCAACGCGGCGCGGATGAGCGTCGACCCGGATAATCCTGATGATCTGACGCAGTGGTTGACCGCGCATATTGCCGATGGCAGCTGGCCGGAATCTGCCGAGCAGGACGTGCCGGTCAGTGAACTGTTTCCGCCGCGCGGCCTTTTCGGGGTCTATGTGCAACAGCGTCTGGCTGAGGCCAGGGCAGTGGGTACGCTGCAAGGTTCGACCGTTGAACATTTCTGTGCTGAGGTCGTCGACCTGCAAGTTGATGCTGGTTCAGTGCAGCTCACCTTGAGCGATGGCCGGATTTTGCGTGGATCGAAGGCGGTGCTGGCCACCGGCATGTTTCCAGCCGCTCGCACGCCGCAGACGCAATCCAGTGGCCTTAACGCCGCAGCGCTTGATCCCTGGGATGTGGCGGGCATGCGCGAACTCGACCCGCAGTCCACCGTGCTGATCATCGGCTCCGGTCTGACCATGGTCGATGCCGTGGTGTCGCTGGAGCAGGCCGGGCATCGCGGGCCGATCGAGGTGTTCTCCCGGCATGGCCTGCTGCCGCACGTGCGCCGTCAACCGCCGGCCTGGGTGGATTTTCTGGCAGCAGATCACAGCATCCGCACGCCACGCCAGTTGGTGCGCGAATTGCGCCGACATTGTCGCGACGCAATCGCCCAAGGCATCGACTGGCAGGCGCCGCTGGATACGGTTCGCGCGCATATCGCGCGGTTGTGGAGTCAGGCGACTGACGTGCAGCGTCGACAATTCGTACGGCATGTACGGCCATGGTGGGAGAGTCACCACCATCGTTCGCCGCCACTGAGTGCCGAGTTGATCGAACGGCTGCACAAGGAAGGACGCTTGCGCATTCACGCCGCGTCATTCAAGGGGATTGAGCCCGGCGCGAGCGATGCTGTGGCCATTCGCATCCGTGCTCGGGGTGAGACTGAAACAGGCGTGGTCAGCGGTGCAGCGCTGATCAACTCCAGCGGTATTGAATACGACTGGCGGCGAGTCGCACGACCGTTGCCACAGCAGTTGCTGGCGCGGGGGCTGGTGCGGCCGGGGCCGTTGGCGCTGGGGATCTCGGCAAAGGACGGCGCAGTGGTGGGTGCCGAAGGGCGCGTGAGTAGTCAGCTGTTTGCCATGGGCCCGCCGTTGCGCGGGATGTGGTGGGAGAGTACGGCAGTGACGGACGTCGCTGCGCAGGCTAAAGCGTTGGCTCGGCGGTTGGTGGATAGCCTGAGAGACTGATGTGTTTTTCTTGGGCCTCTTCGCGAGCAGGCTCGCTCCCACAATGGGATTCAGGTTGTTACTACAATTTGCGGCACACCATAAATCCTGTGGGAGCGAGCTTGCTCGCGAAAGCGTCATCTGATTCAACGTCTCTGTTGAATGAAAGACCGCTATCGCTGGCAAGCCAGCTCCCACATTGGGCTTTTGTGACGGCTTGAGATTATGCGACTACCCGGTAGCAAGGCACATACGCCGCGCCACCCGGAAGTTTCATCCGGTGCTGGGCGACGAAGGCTTTGAGCAGTGCATCAAGCGGCTGCATGATCGCCGCATCGCCACGGATCTGATACGGCCCGTGCTCTTCGATCAGACGAATGCCCTTGTCCTTGACGTTACCGGCGACGATCCCGGAAAACGCCCGACGCAGATTGGCCGCCAGTTCATGCGGTGGCTGGTCGCGGTGCAGTTTCAGGTTGGCCATGTTTTCGTGGGTCGGATCGAACGGACGCTGGAAGCCCTCATCGATCTTCAACAGCCAGTTGAAATGAAACGCATCGTTACGCTCGCGGCGGAACTGCTTCACCGCTTTCAAGCCTTGAGTCATCTGCCGCGCTACTTCGGCCGGATCATCGATGATGATCTCGTAATGCTGTTTGGCTTCTTCGCCGAGGGTCGCGATGACAAACGCATCCAGCTGTTCCAGATACGGCGCGGCATGCTTCGGCCCGGTGAGGATCACCGGGAACGGCAGACCTTCATTGTCCGGGTGCATCAGGATGCCGAGCAGGTACAGGAACTCTTCGGCCGTACCGGCGCCGCCCGGGAAAATGATGATGCCGTGGCCGACACGGACGAAGGCTTCCAGACGTTTTTCGATGTCCGGCAGGATCACCAGCTCATTGACGATCGGGTTCGGCGCTTCGGCGGCGATGATGCCTGGCTCGGTCAGGCCGAGGTAGCGACCGCCGTGAATGCGTTGTTTGGCATGGGCAATGGTCGCGCCCTTCATCGGACCTTTCATCACGCCAGGGCCGCAACCAGTGCAGATGTCGAGGCTGCGCAGGCCCAGTTCGTGGCCGACTTTCTTGGTGTATTTGTATTCTTCGGTATTGATCGAGTGGCCGCCCCAGCACACCACGATCTTCGGCTCGACGCCCGGGCGCAGGGTGCGCGCGTTGCGCAGCAGATGGAACACGTAGTCGCTGATGCCTTGGGAATTGCTCAGGTCGATGCGTTGGCTGTCGAGTTCGTTCTCGGTGTAGACGATGTCGCGCAGGGCGCTGAAGAGCATTTCGCGGGTGCTGGCGATCATCTCGCCGTCGACGAACGCGTCCGCCGGAGCGTTCAGCAGCTCCAGGCGTACGCCGCGATCCTGTTGGTGAATACGGATTTCGAAGTCCTTGTAGGCTTCGAGGATGGTCTTGGCATTGTCGACATGCGCGCCGGTGTTGAGGATGGCCAGGGCGCACTGGCGGAAGAGGGTATAAGTGCTGCCGGATCCGGCTTCGCTCAGTTGCTGGACTTCACGTTGAGAAAGGGTTTCCAGACTGCCTTTCGGGCTGACCGAGGCATTGATTACGTGTCGTTGGGTCATGCAGTGATCCTTAAAACGATGTCATCCACAACGCAGCGGATGGCATCCGAATAGTGTGTATCCATGAATGAAGATGGCACGATCTGCGCTATACCGCCATGTCCCCGTTGGACGCTGAAAAGATGAAAAGGAGCCCCAGCATAGCTAAAACCCGGTGCGATGCGATAATGCGCCGGCGAGTTTTTTCCGTTGCGCGTTTTGCCACTCAAGGAAGTCATTTTCGATGTTCGAGATTCAGCCGATGGACCCCGCTACCTTTCGTCAGCAGACCCGCCGCAGCACGATTATCGTCGCCGTGCTGTTTCTGCTGCTGGCCATGCTGTTTTCCTCGGTTGCGGTGGCAGTGTTCGGTGAACCCGACGGGGATAACCTGCGTTTCAATGTCGGCGGCGTATTCGTGGCGTTTCTGCTGACGGCGGCGCTGTTGCGCGGGCGTTTCTGGCATCAGACCTGGATGGCCCCGGCGGTGTACAGCTGGCGCCTCAAGCGCAATCTGATGAGCATCACCAATGTCATGCATCAGGTGACAGCGGCAGTGCAGACCAACGATCCGACGGCGATGAAGGTGTTGCGTTTCTATCACCTCGGATTGCTGCAAATGCATGAGCTGGACGGCAACTCCAGCGATCATGGACAACTGCGTGATGAAGTCGAACAGCACAAGGCGCGGATGCAGGCGCTGGGCCTTGATCCTGACCAGCCACGCTTCGATCCGCAGTGGCTGGAAACGTTGAAACCGGCCTCGCGTTAAAACGGAATGCGCCGGGCGCGACGCAGTTTCCACGAGCGCAGCAGTCGTGCGTACACCAACAGGTTGACCGCCAGCACCACGCTGCCAAGTGCCAGTTGAATCTGCGGCGTCAGACCGGCCGGGTAGATGATCGGCCAGATGTAATGCTCAATGAAACCGCCGGCGTATTCGGTCTGCCCGGCCGCGTGGCGCATGAGATTTTCCCAGTAGGTCAACGGACAGGTCAGGTGCAACACCTCGACCGCTACGCCCCAGGCAGCCGCCGGCAGGTGCAGCCACATCAACCGTGGCCAGCGCAGCACCAGCAGCCCGCCGAACAGTACGAACAAGATGAAACACAAGTGAAACAGCACCAGCCCGTCGGCGGCGATTCGGTACAGCATGGCGTCTTCCTGACGTAAGGGGAGATGGCGCTATGGTACGCCGCGCGGGACAAAATGCGTTGGTGAATCTGGGCGCGCAAAAGTGTTCTACCCTTTAACGATCATCAACTGTTCTGAGGTGAGGTGCACATGGCAACTGAGCAAACGCGTGCGGAAGATGATGAGCCAACGGAAGAAGAAATCGAGCAGCAGAAGAGGCAGGAAAAAACCTGGAAGCATGATGACAGCCGCGAGCTGTCGGACCGCGACCAGGAGCGTCCTCTGAAACCTTGAACAGCGCATACGAAGAGCCCCGCATCAGCGGGGCTCTTCGCGTTTCAGAAGTCTTCCAGCTGCGTGAAATCCGGGTAGGTCGCTCGATACCCCAACGTTCGATCGATCCACGCATTGAGCTCATTGACCATCACCGGCGGATGGCCGGGATATCCCTCGAGGGTGCTGCGCAGGATGCGTTCGATATCGGGCACGCTGTGCAGGTTTCGGGTCTTGATGTAATGGCCGATAAAACAGTCGAGTTCCAGGCGTTCTGTCTTGGACAGATGGACACACTTCAGGCCGCTGACCTGTTTGATTGCAAAATCGTCGCTCACTTATTTCTCTGCAAGGCTTGAAAGTTGTTGATGGATTCCTGATTTCTTTGACTCTTTGGTCAACTGGTATACCAATCGGAAAGGCGGCGCGCATGCTATCCGCAGCGCGGGGAAATGTATGTATGACTGTCGAAATGTCTGACAGGCGGTTGATTCGCTCAAACGGCTGTTTTATGGGGGTTGTATCGCGGTTGAAACACTTTTTGTAACGCGCGGGATTCAGTGACGGGCTCGCTTGATTAACGCAGCAGTGAAGTAATTATTTAGTCGACTCGTTCTATCAATTGCGCACCTTGATTACGCGTATTACCGACCGCTTTGCCGACTTTGTACCATTCGAAGGCATCACTGGGCTCGCCTTCAAACAGCAGCATCTGCTCGGCGCGTTCCAGCGGCGTAGCCGGATCAAGCCATTCCATAGCTCGTGCCGAATCGAAGACCACTGGGCGGCGGTCGTGAATATCGAGCAGGCCGCCCAGGCTGTCAGCGGTGATGATGACGAATCCGTCGTCCTCCCTCGGCGCAACCCCCGGTGCCGGAAACTGGCCGATACCAGCACAGAAAACCGGAGCCTGATCCGCCCGACGAATCAACCAGGGCTGGCGGGATTTTTCCCCGGTATCAACCCATTCAAACCAGTTGTCGACCGGCACAATCAGCCGCTGCCGCCAGATCGCCCGGAAGAACGCGCCGTGGGCGACTTTTTCCACCCGTGCGTTGATGGGCGCGGCACGATCCTTGGCCCAATGCGGCCGCCAGCCCCAGCGCAGATTGTCGGCATGAATGGCCTGTTCGTGCTGGTGCAGAACCGCCAGCGCAGTGGTGGGCGCTGCGTTGTAGCGATTGAGCGGCGCATCGCCAACGTGATTGATCAACGCATCGGGGATGCTGAGCACCGCGACGAAATCGTGAATCCCACGGTACTGCGTGAGTCTTCCGCACATGGCTGAAATCTCCTTGAGGAAATTTGAGTCTAGTCGGACATGCCGATGTGCCTGGCCGATGACGCACTGAAACCAGCACCGGAACCAAACCCTGTGTACCTTATCCAACCTGCGCTCGCGGATAGCCGCGCAGGGATGGACAAAGGCGAGGGAGGTTTGCCATTCGACAACACCACGGCCGCGGCCTCGGGGCAAGACATGACATCCGGATGCAAACTTCTTTGTGTTGCGCTCATCGCGCTCGGTCTGGCCGGTTGCATCGCCGCGCCGATTGAAATGACCACGCAAACCGAAACGCGCCTGATGGCCCAGGCGCCCGTACGTTTTCTCCTGACGTTCGATGATGGCCCCAGCGCTTCAGGGTTGTGGAATCCAACGGCGACGGTGCTCGACAGCCTCAAAGGCAACCCCTTGCAGCCAAACATCAAAGCCGTGTTTTTCGTGCAGACCCGAGCACCGAGGGCGGGTGACAGCGAGATCGGTCGCAGCCTGATGCGTCGTGAGCACGCCGAGGGACATATCCTCGCGTTTCACACAGCGACTCACTGGCACACCAACCATCGTTCGCTCGATCCGCAAGAGCTGGAGCAATCGCTGACCGATGGCAGCGCTGACATTGCCGCCATCACCGGAGCGCCGCCCAAGCTGTTGCGCCCACCGTTCTGGAACTACGACAAGCGCACATTTGCGGCCTATCAAAAACACGGCTTGCACGTCTTGCTCACGGACCTGAGTGCCAACGACGGCAAGATCTGGGGCTTCAACGCCAGCCCTCGGCGTCGGGCGAACATGCTGCGGCAGTTATCGGAAGTGCGCGAGCGCATCGCCGTGGGTCAATTGCCGACCGTGGATGGCGTGATTCCGGTCGTGGTGACGTTCCATGATCTCAATCGCTACACCGCGCGCCACACTCGCGAATATCTACAGATTCTGCTCGATAGCGCGGCGGCGACCGGGGTCAGACTGGCGGACAAGCCGTTCTACGACAATCAGGCCGCAATGGAAAAAGCCGCGTTGGCGCGTACGGTTCAGCAAAGCGCTGAGCCGGTGAATCTGCCCGGTATGTGGAACTGGATCTGGGATCACGACGCGCATTGAATGGCGTGAGTGAGTTGTGATCGGCTTGGCATTCCCGAGCGGGCAATTAACAGACCGTGGGTCTATGCTCGATGGATCGATTCTCCGCCTGCGAGGCGCCCGTCCATGCTTGCCATTGCCGATATTTGCCGGATCGTCGAGTCAGGCTTCCCCACGTTCAAGTGTGATTGCACCCCGACTGGACAAGGTCTGTTGCGGATCAAGGTGTATGAGCCGGGCAGTGGTCACGTCGAGCTGTTGCTTGACGGCGTATCTCCCGAGCATCTGGTGACGATTCGCGATATTTCCAATTTCATCGGTGAGTTGCGCACGGAAATCAGCGCCGGTCGCCGGGCGTTCGCCGGCTGATTGTCATAAACGGCGTTGAAAGGCCTGCACGATGCGCCGTGTCGCGTCATTGGTTTCAAGATTGTGCACGGCATCGAGCGGATACCAGATGCAATCGACGATTTCATTCTGCGGGCGCACCTCGTCGATGTTGACCACCGAAGCCTCGTACACATGATGGCGCGTAGTGCCCGCCTGGAAGTCCATCAGGTACAGGACGTTCTCAGCATTGAGCCCGGTTTCCTCCTGCAACTCGCGCACGGCCGCCGCCGCACGGGTTTCCCCGGGTTCGACCTTGCCGCCGGGTAGTGACCAGTGATGGCGGGGTTTGCGCACCAGGAGGATATGGCGATCCTGTTCGCAAATGACGGTAGCGCGTACTTTCATGAATGCCCTGTTGATGTGCGTCATAAATCTGTAATCAAACTGCAATATTCGAGCCGCAAGCAGATTTAAAGGTTCCCCGTTGATTGGGAGCTACTTGCCCAGCAAAAAGTGCCAGTGGATTGACGAATGCAGGGTGAGTTCGGGTTTACAACGAAGCAGGTACCGGGTGTAAGGTGGGCCTGTACACCGAAAACACCGTTGGCAAAAGGGAGGTGCTTATGAGCATTCCAATGCTGAACAAGCTGCACATGAATGGTTACGATGTGCTCAGTGTGAACAACGGCCCGTGGCGGGTATGCACTCAGGGCGACCGGTTGGCGTCATTCACCAGCAGGGAGGAAGCGATGGCCTATGCGGCGGCGCTTCCTGGTTACAAGCAACGCCCCAAACGGGTGCAAAGCCAGAACGTCAGTTGATGCGTTATAACGAAAGAGCCCCGGTTTCGACCGGGGCTTCTTATTTGTGGCTTTGGAACGCTTGTCAGTGCACCTTGATTCGGCTGATGGTCCGGGCTTTTACCTCCTTGGCATAGATCTGCAATCTCTCTTCGTCGCTTTGCAGGATTTCGCACGACCGCAACACGGTCTGGGCGTCTGCCTCGTTGCCGGATTTACGCAGTTGTTCAGCGATGCGCTTGAGATCGACCGCCGACCATCTCAGGTCCGACGCCACGCTTTGCAAATCCCGTTGAAGTTCGTGTTCGTATTCATTGAGCCGCATGATCACCTCCTGAACGTTCTCGGTAGAAAAGAGTAGTCGCATTTTCCCGGATGCGGCCAAGTCATCTGACGCCCGGCTGAACCGATGTGAAAAATTGTCCAAACGCCGGTAACGGCGGGTTGCCACGATGGATGTGCAAGCGGTTAAACGGTACATTCAGCTTTTTTCCGCACAGGTAAACAACATGCGCGTATGGATCGGCAGTCTGGCACTTGCTCTGTTGACGGGGTGCTCGTTACCGGCGTCGCTGGTGCCGGGCGAGCCAAACCTCAGCAAGGCCAGTGACAAGCCACCCAAGGAATATGCTGCGTGTTTGTTACCGTTGTGGCAGAAGGATGTTGCCAGGACCTCGCAGACGTCGATTTCCAACGGCTACCGGATTACCGCGCCGAGCATTATCACGGCGGATGAGATTCTCGATATCGTCAAATACAAGGACGGTAGCAAGGTGTCCCTCTACCAGGGGCCGCCGTGGGCCAAGTCCGGATCGCTGCGCCAATCGGTGCGTGATTGCCTGTAGAACAGGCGCCCGATTCGCCCAAAAAAAGGCAGACACCGAAGTTCGGTGTCTGCCTTTTTTCATTGGGTGAGGCACTGGGCAAGCGCCGCAATGGTCTGTGACAGTTGCCGAGAGGCGCTGCCGAATCCTGGACTAGGCTTTGAATGTCGGCCCGCGACGGGTTCGGCATGACTAAAAGGAGCCTCGGATCATGGATGATCTGGTCAAGGACATCATTCCGCTGTTGCAGTACCTCATCCCCGGGTTTCTATCGACCTGGATCTTCTATTCACTTACGGCATTCAAGCGACCGGATACGTTCGGCCAGATCGTGCAGGCGCTGATATTTACTTTTGTGATTCAGGGCGCGGTGTTGGCGGTGGGCAACCTCTGTTTGTGGATTGGCTCGAAGGGTTTTTCATTAGGAAACTGGGATGATCGGGCGCAAACGCTCTGGGCATTTATGTTTTCGCTGATGCTGGGATTGTTTGCCTGTTACCTGGCTACGAGTGACAAATTGCACGGCTGGTTACGTGAGCGAAACGTCACGAAACAATCTTCTTTCCCCAGTGAATGGTTCTGCGCCTTTGCCCAATTCGACCGGTTCATAACCCTGCATTTACATGACGAGAGGCGCGTGTTTGGCTGGCCTGTCGAGTGGCCGTCCGAATCCAGTTGCGGCCAGTTCGTGATGCAGAATCCACGTTGGGTCAATGACGATGGCAAGTCGACTCCTTTTGGTGCCGAAATTTTGCTGATAGATTCCGCGCAAGTTAAGTGGGTTGAATTCAGCCCGGTATCAGAGGGTTCATCATGACGACTGCAAGAGCACCGCGACCAATGCCAAAGCAATACGAACGCCTGTTCACAGGGCCTGACGGCAAGCCGCTGGAGGAGCCGTTGATCAAAGCCCCGAGCGCTCCGCCTCCGCTCAAATACAGGTTGCCACAATAATTTTCAGCCCCAACCCTGCACCACCGCCCGGCGAATCGCCTCCAGCAACATCGCGAACGCCGGGTTGTCATTGTTCTCCCGCCAGATCAGATGCAGTTCGCTTTGCACCCCTTCGCCCAGATCGATCTCGCGAAACACCACATTCCTGAACACCACGCTGGTAGCGCAACGCGGTACCAGCGCCAGACCCATGCCAGCGTTGACCAGCGCCAGAATCGTCAGCGACGAGCCCAGCCACTGCACGTAATCCGGCGCCACCCGCGCTGAGCGTAGCGTGCCGGTCAACAGTTCGTTGAACGGCGGATAGGCTTCATGGGAGTACATCAGGAACGGTTGTTTATCCAGATCGGCGACAGACACTTCAGTCGCGTTTGCCAACTTGTGCCCGCTGGGCACTGCCAGCACAAATGGTTCGCGCACCAGGCATTCGGTGGCATAGCCCGGTTCCTGCAATGGCGCCCGTGCGATGCCCAGGTCGATACGGCGAGCTCGCAACGCCTCGTGCTGTTGATAGGTGTTCATCTCTGCCAGATCGATTTTCACCTGGGGCTGTTTAAGTCGCGCTTCGGCGATCACCTTGGGCAGAAACTCATACACCGCGCTGCCGACAAACGCGATGTTTACCGAACCAATATCGCCCTCGGCAAACCGGCGTGCGGTGATCGCTGCTTGCTGGGCGCGCTCCAGCAGATTCTGCGCTTCAACGAAAAATGCCCGGCCTGCCGCCGTCAGCGCAACGCTGCGTGTGCTGCGGGTGAACAGCTCGACGCCAAGGTGATGCTCCAGCAACTGGATCTGCCGACTCAGCGGCGGCTGCGTCATGTTCAGACGCTCGGCGGCGCGGCGGAAGTTGAGTTCGGTGGCGACCGTGGTAAAGCAGCGCAGTTGGGTGAGTTCGAACATTGATCTAATCCAGGTATCAATCGAATGCCTGTTTAGATTAGACGGGATCAATGCACGACGTCCATGATCGGCTCATTGCTTCAAGTCATCCCTAAAAAAACAAGATCGGGAGTCGCCCCTTGAAAACCCTCCAGAGTCCGCCGGACATCACGGTGCTCGCCCGCGCCGCCGCCAAGGTCAAACGCCACGTACTGCCGCTGTTCGTGGTGATGTTCATCGTCAACTACATCGACCGGGTCAATATCGGTTTCGTGCGCAGTCATCTGGAGACCGATCTGGGTATTGGCGCAGCGGCTTATGGACTTGGCGCCGGACTGTTTTTCATCGGTTATGCGCTGTTCGAAGTGCCGTCGAACATGCTGTTGCAGCGCTACGGCGCGCGGGTCTGGCTGACGCGGATCATGTTTACCTGGGGCGCTGCGGCCATGGCCATGGCCTTTGTTCAGGGCGAAACCAGTTTCTACGTACTGCGCTTTATTCTTGGCGCGGCTGAGGCCGGGTTCTTCCCGGGAATCATTTACTACTTCACCCAATGGCTGCCGGCGTCCGAGCGCGGCAAAACCATGGCGGTGTTTCTCAGCGGCTCGGCGATTGCCTCGGTCATTTCCGGCCCGGTGTCCGGTGCGCTGTTGCATATCAGCGGATTGGGCATGCACGGCTGGCAGTGGATGTTTCTGATCGAAGGCGCAGCGTCGGTGGTGCTGTGTGCTTTCGTCTGGTTCTGGCTGCAATCGCACCCGCGCCAAGCCAAGTGGCTGAGCGAGGAGGAGCGTGAAGCGCTGGTCGCGGCGATTGCCGAGGAGCAGCGCGCTCGCGAAGCGGTACAAGTCGCCAAGCCGTCGATGTTCAAGCTGTTGGCCGACCGGCAGATCGCGCTGTTCTGCTTCATCTACTTTTCCATTGCCCTGACCATCTACGGCGCAACCTTCTGGCTACCGAGCATGATCAAGAAGATGGGCAACCTCGGTGATTTCCAGGTCGGGCTGCTCAACTCCATTCCGTGGATCATTTCGATTGTCGCCATGTACGGCTTCGCGGCGCTGGCCGGCAAGTGGAAATTCCAGCAGGCCTGGGTCGCGCTGACCCTGGTGATCGCCGCCATCGGCATGTTCATGTCGACCACTGGCGGGCCGCTGTTTGCCTTCGTCGCCATCTGCTTCGCCGCTATCGGTTTCAAAGCAGCGTCGGCGCTGTTCTGGCCGATTCCGCAAAGCTATCTGGACGCGCGCATCGCTGCGGCGGTGATCGCGCTGATCAACTCCATCGGCAACCTTGGCGGCTTCGTCGCGCCGACCGCGTTCGGCATTCTCGAACAAACCACCGGCTCCATCGAGGGCGGCCTCTATGGCCTGGCGGCGACATCGCTGATCGCTGCCGTGGTGATCTTCTTCGCCCGCACGGCGCCTGGCGCCAAAGATAAAACCCCGGCAAAGCCAAGTGACGAAGCCGCCGTTGTGGCGCCGGCTCGTCCGGCTGCGAGCCACTGAATCGATTGTTGATCTGTCAGGAGCGTTATCTTGAAAATCACCCGTGTCAGCGTCACCCCGATTGCCTTTCGCGATCCGCCACTGCTCAACGCCAGCGGCATCCACGAACCCTTTGCTCTGCGCTCGATCATCGAGATTGAAAGTGATAACGGCTACATCGGCCTCGGCGAAAGCTACGGCGATGCCCCGGCGCTGGCGATCCAGCAACAATTGCAGAGCCAGTTGATCGGCCTCGATCCGTTCAACCTCAATCAATTGCGCGCGATCGTGCAGGCCACCGTGGCGGCGAATAAACCCGCCGGCGTCGCTGGTGCCGAACTGGCCCCCGGTTCCCACGCCAGCAAAGCGGTGAGCAATGCCTACTCGGCATTCGAAGTGGCGTTTCTCGATTTGCAGGCGCACTACCTGAACGTGCCGCTGGTGGACCTGCTCGGCGGAGCGATCCGCGATGAAGTGCCGTTCAGCGCCTACCTGTTTTTCAAATACGCCGAACATATCGAGTCCCCCTACAAGCCGGACAACTGGGGCGAAGCCCTGAGCGAGCAACAGATCGTCGCGCAGGCAGCGCGGATGATCGAGGCGTACGGTTTCAAGAGCATCAAGCTCAAGGCCGGCACCTTGCCGCCGGAGCATGAGGTGGCATGCATCAAGGCACTGAAGAAAGCCTTTCCGGGATTTCCGCTTCGCATCGATCCGAACGGCAACTGGTCGCTGGAGACGGCGATTCGCATGGCCGAACTGCTCGGCGATGATCTGCAGTATTACGAAGACCCGACCCCGGGCCTTGATGGCATGGCCGAACTGCACAAGCGCACCGGTCTGCCCTTGGCGACCAATATGGTCGTCACCGATTTCGACGAGTTCCGCCGCAGCGTTGCGCAGAACAGCGTGCAAATCGTCCTCGCCGACCACCATTACTGGGGTGGCCTGCGGGATACGCAGACGCTGGCGAAAATGTGCGATGTGTTTGGCCTCGGCGTGTCGATGCATTCCAACTCGCACCTGGGCATCAGCCTGATGGCCATGGCGCACGTCGCGGCGGCGGTGCCGAATCTGGATTACGCCTGCGACACCCACTACCCGTGGCAGGAGCCGGACGAGGAAGTGATCAAGGGCGGCAAGCTGCCGATTGTCGATGGCTGTGTGAAGATCAGCCGTGCGCCGGGGTTGGGGCTGGAACTGGACCATGAGCAACTGGCCAAGCTGCATGACCAGTACCTGACGTGCGGGATTCGCCAGAGGGATGATGTGCGGCAGATGCAGCGGTACAAGGCGGATTGGCGGGCGGTCAAGCCGAGGTTTTAAGTTCGTTGCGACTGGCTTCTTCGCGAGCAGGCTCGCTCCCACACTTGACATACGTTTCCCTGTGGGAGCGAGCCTGCTCGCGAATGGCCGCGACTCGATCCTTCAGAGGGTATCAATCAGCCAATCCCTGAACGCCTTCAACGAAGGCAAATTCTCATTACGCGGCGGGTACACCAGGTAATAGCTGCGTCGGCTGGTAATCGGCTCGCCCAGTTGCAGCAATTCGCCCTTGAGCAATTCGTCTTCGACCAGAATTCGCGGCACCAGGCCAACACCGATATTGGCGCGTACCGCCTGGATCAAGTGCGAGGTCATTTCAAAGCTCGGTCCGATCCGCATGCTTCGATGCGCAAGTTGGTGATGGCTGAACCATTCCGCCCACGCCTGGGCATTGCTGCTGACGTTGAGCAATAACTGCCCGGCAATGTGCTGCTCAGCTTCGTCGCGTTCAGGTGCCGACAACTGCGCGCTGGCAATGGCCACCAGTTCTTCGGTGTGCAGGGGCAGGGCGGTCAGGCCTGGCCATTCACCGCCGCCGACGCAGATCGCCGCGTCGATTTCGCTGGTATCGAAGTCGATGGTTTCGATCCGCGAGTGCAGGTGCACGGTCATGCCCGGGTGCGCCGTGTAGAAATCCTTAAGCCGTGGAAGCAGCCATTTCGAGCCGAAGGTCGGCAGCGTCGCCAGACGCAGGCTGTGGATGCCCGAACCAAACGCCATTGCCTGCAAAGTGGCGCTGCGAATCTGCCCGAGGGCTTCGCTGAGTTCGCGCTGATACATGCGCCCGACATCCGTCAGCACCACCTGCCGGCCTTCGCGGCTGAACAAGCGCATGCCGAGCATCTTCTCGAGAATCTGTACCTGACGGCTGACCGCGCTCTGCGTCAGTGACAGTTCATGGGCGGCGCGGGTGTAGCTCTCGTGTCGAGCGGCGGCCTCGAAAGCCAGCAGCAGCGACATGGACGGTGTGAGGGTGCGCGGATTCATTCGTAAAACTCATCGATAGCGGGTCGAAATTACGCTTGTTCCATGGCTGGCCAGCAATGAACATGGGCGCAATCAGATGGCGGAGCCTGACGCAATCATTCCTTGCGCACAACTGTTCACCGCCACACAGCCCGATTTGACCGAGATGACCTGACCGATGATTGCCCAGCTGTCGCCTGCCAAAGCCCTGACCGGCGATTACCAACAATTCCTCGCCGCCCTGAAAGACAGCGGCTTTCGCGGTGAAATCAGCGCTGATTACGCCAGCCGGGTGGTGCTCGCGACCGACAACTCGATCTATCAGCGCTTGCCGCAAGCGGCGGTGTTTCCGCTGGATGCGGACGATGTGGCACGTGTCGCACGGCTGATTGCCGAACCGGCGTACGAGAAAGTGGTGATCACCCCGCGTGGCGGTGGCACCGGTACCAATGGCCAATCGCTGACGGACGGCATCGTTGTAGACCTGTCGCGGCACATGAACCGCATTCTGGAAATCAACGTTGAACAGCGCTGGGTGCGGGTGCAGGCCGGGGTGGTCAAGGATCAGCTCAACGCCGCGTTGAAATCCGCCGGGCTGTTCTTCGCCCCGGAACTGTCGACCTCCAATCGCGCCACGGTCGGCGGCATGATCAATACCGACGCCAGTGGCCAAGGCAGTTGCACCTACGGCAAGACCCGCGACCATGTGCTGGAACTGGAGATGATCCTGCGCGGCGGCGAGCGTCTGCACGGTCTGCCGCTGACGGAGGACGAGCTTGAAACGCAGTGCGCCCGCGACGATCGGGTCGGCGAAGTCTATCGTTGTGCGCGGCAGATCATTGATGAACAGGGCGAGCTGATCAAGGCACGCTTTCCGGATCTCAACCGCTGCCTGACCGGTTATGACCTGGCGCACCTGCGTGAGGCCGATCAGCGCTTCAACCTCAACAGCGTGCTGTGTGGCGCGGAGGGCTCGCTGGGCTTCGTCGTCGAAGCGCGGCTCAACGTGCTGCCGATTCCCAAGCACACGATGCTGGTGAATATCCGCTACGCCGGGTTCATGGATGCCTTGCGCGATGCACGGGCGTTGATGGCGCTCAAGCCGTTGTCGATCGAAACCGTCGATTCCAAGGTTTTGCTGCTGGCGATGCAGGACATCGTCTGGCACGGCGTTGCCGAATATTTTCCTGAAAATGCTGAGCGGCCGACTCTGGGCATCAACCTGGTCGAGTTCTGCGGTGACGATCCCGAAGACCTGCAGCGCCGCGTCGAAGCGTTCCTCGAACATCTGCAAAGCGACCGCACGGTGGAGCGCCTCGGGCATACGCTGGCGGTCGGTCAGGCAGCGGTGAACAAGGTTTACGGCATGCGCAAACGGGCGGTGGGCCTGCTCGGCAACGTCGCCGGCGAAGCCCGCCCGCAGCCTTTCGTCGAAGACACCGCAGTGCCGCCGCAGCATTTGGCCGAATACATCGCCGAGCTGCGCGAGCTGCTCGACAGCCACGGTTTGCAGTACGGTATGTTCGGCCATGTCGACGCCGGCGTACTGCACGTGCGGCCGATTCTCGACATGAAAGACCCGCAGCAAGCGGCGCTGGTACGCCCGGTGTCCGATGGCGTCGCCGCTTTGACCCAGCGCTACGGCGGCCTGCTCTGGGGCGAACATGGCAAGGGCCTGCGTTCGGAGTACGCGCCGGCATTCTTCGGCGAGTTGTACCCGGCGCTGCAAGCCTTGAAAGCCGCGTTCGACCCGTTCAACCAGTTCAATCCGGGCAAAATCGCCACGCCGGCCAACAGCGGCGCAGCACTGCTGAAGATCGACGAAGTGACCCTGCGCGGCGAGCTGGATCGACAGATCGACGAGAAAGTCTGGCAAAGCTACGGCGCGGCCATGCACTGCAATGGCAACGGCGCCTGCTACAACTTCGATCCTGATGACGCCATGTGCCCGTCGTGGAAAGCCACCCGCGAACGCGCGCAGTCGCCCAAGGGTCGCGCTTCGCTGATTCGCGAATGGCTGCGGTTGCAGGGCGAGGCGGGCGTCGACGTGCTCTCGGATGCGATTCGCAAACCGGCTTTTTTCCGCTCGCTGTGGCAGCGCTGGCGCAACAGCCGCGATCCGTCGGCGGACTTCTCCCATGAAGTGTATGACGCCATGGCCGGTTGCCTGGCCTGCAAATCCTGCGCGGGGCAGTGCCCGGTCAAGGTCAACGTGCCGGAATTCCGCTCGCGTTTTCTCGAGCTGTATCACAGTCGTTATCTGCGGCCGGCACGGGATTACCTGATTGCCTCGCTGGAATACACCATTCCCTATATGGCGCGGATTCCGGCGCTGTACAACGGTGTGATGGGCGCCGGCTGGGTGCGTGGCGCACTGGCGCGGATCGGTGGCATGGTCGATGTGCCGTTGCTCAGCCGTTTCGATTTCTACGCGGCGATGCGCCGTTGGCAGGTGCAGCCGGCAACCGTCGCAACGCTGTCGGCGCTGAGCCCAGAGCAACGCGAACGCAGCGTGATCATCGTGCAGGACGCCTTCACCCGCTACTTCGAAGCCCCGTTGTTGGCGGATCTGGTCGAGCTGATTTCACGCCTGGGTTATCAGGTCTATCTCGCGCCGTTCAGCGCCAATGGCAAACCGCTGCATGTGCAGGGCTTTCTCTCGGCGTTCAATCGCGCGGCGTTGCGTAACGCTGAGCAGTTGCAGGCCCTGGCGCAGACCGGCGTGCCGTTGTTGGGGCTCGATCCGGCGATGACCCTGGTCTATCGCCAGGAATACCTGAAAGTACCGGGCCTGAATGAATGTCCTGAAGTGGCGCTGGTGCAGGAATGGTTGCTCAAGGTCATGCCAGAACGGACGCCTGATGCTCAGCCGAAAGCGTTCCGTCTGCTCGCCCATTGTACGGAGAAAACCAACGCGCCGGCCGCGACCCGCCAATGGGAACAGGTGTTCCAACGGGCCGGCTTGCAGCTGGCCACGCAAGCCACCGGTTGCTGCGGCATGTCCGGTACCTACGGCCACGAAGCACGTAATCGCCAGACCTCGGCAGTCATTTATGAGCAATCGTGGGCGCGTCAGGTGCAGGCTTCGGCGGAGCAGGGCGAGGCGTTGGCGACTGGCTATTCTTGCCGCAGCCAGGTCAAGCGCCAGTCGGATCAGGCGCTGCGCCATCCGTTGCAGGTGCTGCTCCAGACGCTGCGTCGCTGACCGTGTCGCTGGTTTCCTTGTCCCAGATCAGGCGCGGGTCGAAACTCATCGCCGCGAGCATGGTGAACACCACGACCAGGCCGAAGAAGAGGATGCCCGGTCGTGGCTCGATATCGCCCAGCGCCTGGAATTTCACCAGCGCAGCAACCAGCGCGACCACCAGCACATCGAGCATCGACCAGTAACCGATCAGCTCGACGAAGCGATACAGCTTGGAACGCTCCTTGCGCGCCCAGTCGCTGTTGCGCTGCACGGTGACGAGCAGCAAGGTCAGGGCGACGAATTTGACCCCCGGCACCGCGATGCTGGCGATGAAAATGATCAGGGCAATGTCCCACGCCCCGGCCTCCCAGAACTCCAGCACGCCACTCATGATCGTGCTGTCGGCACCGTTGCCAAGCATCACCGTATTCATCACCGGCAGCAGATTGGCAGGAACATAAAACGCCAGCGCGGCGAGCATGTACGCCCAGGTGCGCGCCAGCGAATTGGTCTTGCGCCGGTGCAACGGCGCATCACAGCGCGGGCACTGGTGTGGCTCGTCGGTCATGTCACAGGCCAGGCCACAGCTGTGGCACAGGCACAGGTTGAGTTCGCTGGCGGTCGGTGGACGCTTCATAAAATGTCCCACAGTTCACGAATGTCCCGGCCGGCAATGCGGATCATCATCAGGCTCAGCACCGCCAGGGCGAACAGGCCGATCCCGGGCAGCACATCGAGCAAGCCGGCGAGTTTGAACACCGCGACCATCGCCCCCAGCAGACACACTTCGAGCATGCTCCACGGGCGCAGGGTTTCCAGCCAGCGCATGCACAGGTTGAATCCCGGTGCCCGACGCAGGCCGAGGGCAAAACTCAACACCCAGACCAGCAACACCAGCTGAAATGCCGGGGCGATGATGATCGCGATCGCCGCGACCATGGCGATAAAGGTGATCGGCCCCTGGCTCAGCGCGAGCACCGAATCCCATAGGGTCGCGCTGTTTTTCATGCCTTTGAGGCTGATGCTCATCACCGGGTAGAAATTGGCGAACAGCCACAGCATCGCCGCCGTGAACGTCAGCGCCAGACGCTGCTCGATGGTCAGGCCGTTGAAGCGCTGCAGCACGCCACCGCAGCGCACGCACAGGGTTTTCTGGTGTTTGGCGAGCACGACTTTCTCGTACACACAATCACAGTGCTCGCAGATGATCAGATGTTCGGTGTTGACCATGGACAACGCTCGAGGAGGGCCGCGACAGCAGGGCAGACCTGTTCACTATAGAAGCCCGGGGCCGATGGGCAACCTTGATCCTGACTTGTTTGGGTTTTGCTTTTTTGATGTTATAAGGTAACGCTAATTTGCGGGCGGCGTTGCGGCCGTCCGGTGTTATTCCTCTCGATTGCGAAAGATCCATGACCCCTGTGCTTCCCCGTTCTGCCCCATTGACGACTGGCCGGCTGCTGTCTATTGATGCGCTCCGAGGCCTGGTGATCCTGTTCATGCTGCTCGATCACGTGCGCGAAACCTTTCTCTTGCACCGACAGGTCTCCGATCCGATGGACATCGCCAGCACCGAGCCGGCGCTGTTTTTCAGCCGCACATTGGCGCATTTGTGTGCGCCGGTATTTGTCTTGCTGACCGGTTTGTCGGCATGGCTCTACGGCGAAAAATACGCTGGCAAAGCCGATGTCAGCGCGTTTCTGTTCAAGCGCGGATTGTTCCTCGTGGCGCTGGAATTCACTTTGGTCAACTTCGCCTGGACGTTCCAGTTGCCGCCCAGCGTGATCTACCTGCAAGTGATCTGGGCGATCGGCCTGAGCATGATCGCTCTGGCATTACTGGTCTGGTTGCCACGTGCGCTGCTGCTGACGCTGAGCCTGGCGATCATCGCCGGGCACAACTTGCTTGATACGCTGCATTTCCCGGTCGAGTCGGCGCTGCATGTGCCTTGGGCGATTCTGCATGATCGAGGCTGGATCGAGATCAGCGACACCCTGCGCCTGCGCACCTCGTACCCGCTGCTGCCGTGGATTGGTGTAATCGGCCTGGGCTATGCACTGGGACCGTGGTTTGCCCGGGGCATGGATGCGGCGGTGCGTCAGCGTCGTTTGCTGATTGCCGGGGGCGGTGGATTGCTGGGATTTGTGGTGCTGCGCTTGATTAACGGCTACGGCGAAAAACCGTGGGCGATCAGCGATTCGCTGGTGCAGACACTGATGAGTTTTTTCAACATCACCAAATATCCGCCGTCGCTGCTGTTCATCGCGCTGACTGTGAGCGTGGGGCTGTTGCTGTTGCTCGTCTTTGAGCGCGTGCAAAGTCGCCGCTGGATTGGCTGGCTGACCGTGTTCGGTTCGGCGCCGATGTTTTTCTATCTGCTGCACTTGTATGTGTTGAAGGTGTTGTACCTGATTGGCGTGGCGCTGTTCGGCCTGAATCAGGGCAGCTATTTCGGCTTTTCGACGGTGACGGCGGTGTGGCTGGCGGCGGTGGTTCTTGCCGTGGTGCTGTTCCCGGCAGTGCGCTGGTTCTCTGCATTGAAAGCGCGGCGGCGGGACATCAGCTGGCTGAAATATCTGTAAATTGCGTGGACTTGTGGGAGTGAGCTTGCTCACGAAAGCGGTGAATCAGCCGGTATAAATGCTGGCTGATGCACCGCCATCGCTGGCAAGCCAGCTCCCACAGGGTTCTATGGTGTTTGCTGTATCAGTTTCCACCGCAGTATTTGTGGGAGCTGGCTTGCCAGCGATGGCGCCGGTGGATTCGGCATCTTCATCGCTTGATACACCGCTTTCGCGAGCAGGCTCGCTCCCACAGGTTTTACAGCATCCGGCTTATTTACGATCCAGCCACACGGTCTGCGCGTTGCAGAATTCCCGTACGCCAAAGTGCGACAGCTCACGACCGAAGCCGCTTTTTTTCACGCCGCCGAAGGTCACACGCGGATCGCTGGCGGAGTAGCCGTTGATGAACACGCCGCCGGTTTCCAGTTCACTGGTCAGTTGCTCAGCCAGCGCCACGTTCGCGGTGTAGATAGTCGCGGTCAGGCCGAAATCGCTGTCGTTGGCCAAGGCCACGGCGTGTGCGCAATCGCGGGCGGTGATGATCGAAGCGACCGGGCCGAACAGCTCTTGCTTGAACGAAGTCATGCGGTCGGTGACATCCGCCAGTACCGTCGGCTCATAGTAGTTGCCCGAACCCTCAACCTTGCCGCCCCCCAGCAACAGCGTCGCGCCTTCCTCCAACGTGTCGCGCACTTGCTGATCCAGCTCATCACGCAGATCGAACCGCGCCATCGGCCCGATGTAAGTGTCGGCGTTCAGCGGATCGCCCACTTTCAACTGGCGTGTAGCTTCGACGAACTTACGGGTAAATTCCTCGACCACACCTTGTTCGATGATCAAGCGTTTGGCAGCCGCGCAGACCTGGCCGGAATTCTGATAACGACCGACCACCGCCGCGTGCACCGCCTCATCCAGGTCAGCATCGTTGAGCACGATGAACGGATCGGAGCCGCCGAGTTCCAGCACGCATTTCTTCAATGCCGCACCGGCCTGAGCGCCGATGGCCATGCCGGCGCGGACGCTGCCGGTCAGCGTCACAGCGGCGATGCGCGAATCGGCAATGGCGCTGGAAACGCCTTCCGGGGTGACGTTGATCACTTCAAACACGCCCTCGGGGAAACCGGCGCGGACGAACGCATCGCGCAGCAGGTAAGCGCTGCCCATCACGTTCGGCGCATGCTTGAGCACGTAAGTGTTGCCAGCGATCAACGTCGGCACCGCGCCGCGCAGCACTTGCCAGATCGGGAAATTCCACGGCATCACCGCCAGAATCGGCCCCAGCGGACGATACTCGATACGCGCTTTGCCGCCTTCAACCTGGGTCGCCTCAGCGTCGAGCATGGCCGGGCCGTGTTCCGCGTACCACTCGCAGAGCTTGGCGCATTTCTCGATTTCGCCACGGGCCTGGGCGATCGGCTTGCCCATTTCCTGGGTGATCATGGTTGCCATCGCTTCTGAGGTTTCACGCAGCGCGCCGGCGAGGGCGGTCAAAAGGCGCGAACGATCCTGCAGCGGCTTGCGCTTCCACTTGCCAAAAGCGAAGGCAGCGCGAGTCAGTGCCGCATCAAGGGCAACGGCGGATTCAAACGCGTATTGCCCGATCTGCTCACCGGTGGCGGGGTTGATCGAGATGGCGTGGGTCTGGCTGGAAATCTGGCTCATGACGTTGTCCTGTAGGTTCGTCGGATGGGCCTAGAGTAGGGTGGCGTTAGTTTTCTGGAAACTGAATAATAAAGAGCGTTTCTTTCACGATTGGAGAATGACTTTGGATTTGGTGCAACTGGAAATCTTCAAGGCCGTGGCCGAGCACGGCAGCATCAGCGCCGCCGCCACGCAGATCCACCGCGTGCCGTCGAACCTGACCACACGGATCAAACAGCTTGAGCAGGATCTCGGCGTCGATCTGTTCATCCGTGAGAAAAGCCGATTGCGCCTGTCGCCGGCCGGGTGGAGTTTTCTCGAATACACGCGGCGCATTCTCGATCTGGTGCAGGAAGCCCGCGCTACGGTGGCAGGCGAAGAACCCCAGGGGGCGTTCCCCTTGGGCTCGCTGGAAAGTACCGCAGCGGTGCGCATTCCAGAACTGTTGGCGGCGTACAACCAGCAGCACCCGAAGGTCGATCTCGATCTTTCGACCGGGCCATCGGGGACGATGATCGACGGCGTACTGTCCGGGCGCCTGGCTGCGGCATTCGTCGACGGCCCGGTGCTGCATCCGGCCCTGGAAGGTGTGCCGGCGTTCGAGGAGGAAATGGTCATCATCGCGCCGCTCAATCATTCACCGGTCGAACGTGCGGCGGACGTGAACGGCGAGAATATCTACGCCTTCCGATCCAACTGTTCCTACCGGCATCATTTCGAAAAATGGTTCAGCACCGACGCTGCCGTACCCGGCAAGATCTTCGAAATGGAGTCCTACCACGGCATGCTCGCCTGCGTCAGCGCCGGTGCCGGCCTGGCACTGATGCCGCGAAAAATGCTGCAAAGCATGCCCGGCAGCGCGACGGTCAGCGTCTGGCCGCTGACCGCGGACTTCCGCTATCTGACCACTTGGCTGGTGTGGCGCCGGGGCACAGTGTCGCGCAGTCTGAGCATGTTCGTGCGCTTGCTTGAAGAGCGGGGCGTGGTGCGTGAGCAAGCCTGATCGAGCATGTCTTTATGGCGTGCCGTTGCGCCCGTACAAACGATAACCGTCGCGCTGATTCAAGCGATCGTAATAGGCGCGCACCGCAGCAAGATCCCCGTGATCGAGCGGCGTTTCGAACCAGCGATTGACCGACAGCCCGATCGGGATGTCCGCCAGGGAAAACTGCTCGCCACTGACGTAAGCGCCGGTCTTCTCCAGTTGGCGATCGAGGATTTGCATGTTGCGCGTCCAGTCCCGGCAGCCGGCGGCCAGGGCATCGCGATCCTGATAGTCCGGCGACTTGCGCACCAGCGCCATCAGCGGATACGACCACGAGCGATTCAGCTCCGAGGCCTGCCAGTCGGTCCACTGATCGACCCGCGCCCGGGCAACAGGCTCAGCGGGATACAAATGCGCGCCGCCGTAACGCGTCGCCAGATAACGAATGATCGTGTTTGATTCCCACAAGGTGAAATCGCCGTCCTGGATCACCGGCACCATGGCGCAGGGATTCAGCGCGAGAAACTCCGGCGTGTTTGGCGACTTGAAACCCGAACCCCAGTCTTCGCGCTCGAACGGGATGTCCAGTTCGGCACAGGTCCACAGCACTTTGCGCACGTTGATCGATGAGGCTTTGCCGAGTAGTCGCAGCATGGGATTTCCTTCTCCGGGTAGTGGACGCAGAAAAATACCATAGCGTAAAACACAAGGCCCGCATTGCGCGGGCCTTGGTTCATCAGCATCTGACTACGGCTTTTGCCGGGCGGGATTACCGGTTGAGGAACGCCAGCAGATCCTCATTCAACGCCTGCGCATGGGTTACGGCGAACCCGTGCGGCGCGCCGGCGTAAACCTTCAACTCAGCGCCTTTGATTTGCGCAGCGGCCTGCTTGCCGGTGGTTTCGAACGGCACGATCTGGTCGCCGTCACCATGGATCACAAGGGTCGGCACGTCGATCTTGGCCATGTCCGGGCGGAAGTCGGTTTCCGAGAACGCGGTCACGCAATCGACGGTGCCCTTGAGCGAGGCCATCAGCGCGATGTTCAGGGTTTGCGTGAGCACGCCGTCAGAGACTTTCTGGCCCTGATTGGTGCCGTAGAACGGCGCGTTGAAATCAGCGATGAATTGCGCACGATCCTTCAGCAGGCCGGCCTTGATGCCGTCGAACACCGATTTGTCGACGCCGTCGGCGAAGTCGGCTTTCTTGCCGAACAGCGGCGTGACCGCGCCGAGCAATACCAGGCCGGCAACACGCTCGCTGCCGTGGCGGGCGATGTAGCGGCTGACGTCGCCGCCACCCATGGAGAAGCCGACCAGGGTTACGTCGCGCAAGTCCAGATGGTTGATCAAACCGGCGATGTCATCGGCGAAGGTGTCGTAGTCGTAGCCGGTCCAAGGTTGATCGGAGCGACCGAAACCACGGCGGTCGAAGGCGATCGTGCGATAGCCGCGACTGCTCAGGTATTCCATCTGGTATTCCCACATGTCGGCATCCAGCGGCCAGCCGTGGCTGAACAGCACGGGCTTGCCGCTGCCCCAGTCCTTGTAATAGATCTCGGTACCGTCTTGGGTCTTGAAGGTGCTCATGCAAACTCCTTGTGATCGTGTGTGGCAAGAATAGATGCCGAATGGGCAACGGCCACTATCCGCGCAAAACGCGCCGGCCACTTGTACGCAGGTGCTGGTTTCACCCGTATGAAGGTGCGGCAAACGCCGATGAACGGTGTAAACATAAGTTTGACGTCAAAATGATGGCCCTCTAATATCGCGCCACTATTTTGATGTCACTTTTTATGTCGAGGGATCGAACATGTTTTCACCCGCCTTCACGGCGCGGTTGTGCCTGGCGCTGCTCTGCCTTTCTCCGCTTGAATCTGCCTGGGCCGCGCCCACTCCTGGTGAAACCGACCTGATCCGCGAACGTCAGAACCGTTTGCTCGAAGAGCAGCAGCGGCGCCTCGAAGAACTCAAGGATCTGCCCGGCAAAGACGCCAAACCGGCGCAACCGACAGCACCCGCCGATACGCGCTGCTTCACCATCAAGGACATCGAGCTCAAGGGCGCCGACAGCCTCTCGGAGCGCGACAAGGCGCGGCTGCTCAAGCCTTATATCGGCGAATGCCTCGGCGTGCCGCAGCTCAACGAGCTGCTCAAAGTCATCACCGATCACTACATCGACAAAGGTCTGGTCACCAGCCGCGCTTATCTGCCGCAACAGGATCTGTCCGCCGGGCACCTGAAAGTGCTCGTGGTCGAAGGCAAACTCGAAGGCATGAAAGGCGCAGAAAACAGCCGGCTCTCGGATCGCGAACTGGCCATGGCCTTTCCCGGCAAAAGCGGTGAACTGGTCAACCTGCGCAAGATCGAGCAGATGGTCGACCAGCTCAATCGCCTGCCGTCCAACCAGGCCAAAATGGAGCTGGCGCCGGGGCAGAATGTCGGCGGCAGCGAGGTGCGCGTGACCAACACGCCGCAGAAGCCATGGCGCGCCGGCCTGTCGCGCAGCAACGATGGCCAGCGCAGCACCGGCGAGCAGCAGTGGGGCACGTCGTTCGACTGGGACAGCCCGCTGGGTCTGGCCGACCAGCTGAGCCTGCGCGGCGGTCACGATGCGATGACCGATCACCAGCACACCTCCAACAACGCCATGCTCAATTACAGTCTGCCGTGGGGCTGGTGGACGTTCAGTTACACCTACAGCCAGAGCGAGTACCGCTCGCAGATTGCCGCCAACGGCTACAACTTCAAGCAGACCGGCGACAGCGAAAACCATCAGTTGCGCGCCGAACGCGTGATCCATCGCGACGCGGTCAGCAAGACCTCCCTCAGTGCGGGACTTTCGTACCTGCGCAGCAACAACTTCATCGAAGACAGCAAACTCAAACTGAGCAGCAATCGCATCAGCGAAGCGCAATTCGGCTTCAACCACGGCCGTCGTGTCGGCAGCGCGTTCGTCAACTTCGATGCTGGCGTGCAGGAGGGCATCGGCGCTTTCGATGCGCAGGGCAGTCACGATCCCGGTCCTGGCGAGCCGGACGCACGCTACCGCAAATACACCGCAACGCTGAGCTATTTGCAGCCGTTCAAATTGCTCGGTGAATCCTTCAGCTTCAGCAGCCTGATGACCGGCCAGCGCAGCGAAGATGTGCTGTTCAGCCCACAACGCACGAGCCTCGGCGGCTCGGCGTCGATCCGTGGCTACAAGGATCAATCGCTGTCCGGCGACAGTGGTGGCTACTGGCGCAACGACCTGCGCTGGAGCCGCCCGGTGACCGCCGAATGGCTGCAACCGGTGTTCGCCGAATACGGCACCAGCCTCGGATACGACCAGGGCGTAATTCGCGGCGATCGCTACAACGGCGATCAGCACGGACGCATGTCGAGCAACTCGCTGGAGTTGTTCGCACGTGGTCAGCATGTGGCCGCCAGCGTGACTTTCGCGCATTCCCTGGAACGACCGGACGCGCTGACCGAGCGTGAAGCGCCGATCTATTTCCGCCTGGATTTCTTCATTTAATTTTTGCCCGCTTCGAGATTCTGATATGGACATTCGCCACCTGGCCTGCCTGGCCAGCCAACCTTCTGCGGCCGTAAAAAAGCGCGAGCAATTCTGCGGCATGCCCAAGCGTGGTCTGGCCTTTTTGCTGGCGAACGTCATGTTCTGGCAACCGGTGTGGGCGCAGGCGGACGGCATCGTTGTCAGTGCACCCGGCACCAGTCTGGATCGCGCCGGCAATGGCGTGCCAATCGTCAACATCGCAGCGCCCAATGGCAGTGGCCTGTCGCATAACCAGTTCCACGACTACAACGTCGGTGCGCAAGGCGTCATCCTCAACAACGCCACCGACCGCATGCAACAGACGCAACTGGGCGGGATCATTCTCGGCAACCCGAACCTGCGTGGCGCAGCGGCACAAACCATCCTCAACGAAGTCAATGGCGGCAGCCCGAGCCAGTTGCGCGGCTACACCGAAGTCGCAGGGCAATCGGCACGGGTGATCGTTTCCAATCCTTACGGCATCAGTTGCAATGGTTGCGGTTTCATCAACACCCCACGTGTCACGCTGACCACCGGTAAACCGGTGCTCGACAATGGTCGCCTGGAGCGCTTTCAGGTTGATCAGGGAAGCGTGTCGATTGACGGCGTCGGTCTTGATGCGAGCAACGTCGACAGTTTCGAAATCATTACCCGCAGTGCGCAGATCAATGCACAGATCCATGCAAAAAACCTGAACATCACCACCGGCCGCAACGACGTCAACGCCGACACCCTCAGCGCCACCGCCCGTGCCGATGACGGCAGCGCCAGACCACAACTGGCCATCGACTCCTCGGCGCTCGGCGGCATGTATGCCGGTGCAATCAAACTGGTCGGCACCGAGCAGGGCGTTGGTGTGAAGCTGGCGGGGGATCTTGCCGCCAGCGCCGGTGACATCCGGATCGACGCCAATGGCCAGCTGACCCTGGCTAAAGTCACGGCGGGTAATGCCGTCGATGTAAAGGCCAAAAGTCTCGATGCCCAGGGCGCGGTTTATGCCGGTACGCAGGTCACCGTACAAACCGCCGAAGACCTGATCAATCGCCAAAGCCTCGCTGCCCGTGACAGCGTCAGCCTGAGCAGCGGCGGCAGGCTGACCAACGCTGGTGTGATTGAAGCCGGGGTGAACGCAGACAACAGCCGCAACGCCAAGGGTGATCTGTCGATCAACAGTGCTTCGGTGAGCAACAGTGGCAGCGTGTTGGCCAGCCGGACCCTGACCGCCAGCGCAGCCGCAACGTTCGAGAACCAGAACGGTACCGTGCAGGCTCAAGACATCACTTTGAACGCGGCGCGCCTGGTCAACCAAGGTGTGAATGCGCGTGTTTATGGTGAAACCCGTCTAGTCGTGAGCGCGCCGGCCATCGTCAACCTCAGCGGCCTGATTCGCTTCGCCGATGGGCAAGCGGCAACACTGGTGGTCGACAGCATCGACAACCGTCAGGGTCGTATCGAAATCGCCGGCGGCAGCCTCAAGCTCAATGCTCAGGAGGTAAAAAACACCGGCGGCAAAGTGATCGCCGGTCGCCTCGACGTGGACGCCCGTCAACTGGACAACAGCGGCGGCCTGATCGGCGCCAGCGACGGTGAGGCCAAGGTTGTCGCCCGCGAACGTCTGAATAACGGCGCGGGCAAGATCCAGGCGAAAACCACACTGGCACTGTCGGGAGGGGAGTTGCTCAATCAGGGTGGGACGCTGGCAGCCGACGACATTCTCGTCACGGCCACTCGCCTTGATAACAGCGCCAAGGGTGTGATCAGCGCGGAAAACGGTGCTGCTGATCTGACGCTGATGCAGGATTTCGATAACCACGACGGCAAGGTCCAGACTTCGGATCGCTTGACCGTCACTGCGCAGAGCATCAACAACCGCAACGCAAGTCTGACGGGCAAAACCCTCGAGGTGGCCAGTCGCGGCACGCTGGATAATACGCAAGGCACGATTTCGTCCGATGACAGCGTGGTTTCCAGTGCAGACCTGGATAACAGCCTTGGTCTGATCCAGGGGACCGATCGCCTGAGCCTGACCGCGCAAGATCTGCAAAACGCCAGCGGCCAACTTTTGGGCGGCATCGTCGACGCAAACCTGCGCAATCTGATCGGCAACAACGACGGCACGCTCAGCGCCGAAACCGGGCAACTGACGCTCCTCGTCCAGCAGCACTTGAACAACGCATTGGGCCGTCTGCAATCCATCAAAGGCGATGTGGAACTGCGTGCCAGCTCTATCGATAACC
Organism: Pseudomonas sp. Leaf434; assembly: GCF_001425545.1. Taxonomy (NCBI): domain Bacteria; kingdom Pseudomonadati; phylum Pseudomonadota; class Gammaproteobacteria; order Pseudomonadales; family Pseudomonadaceae; genus Pseudomonas; species Pseudomonas sp. Leaf434. The sequence continues at coordinate 426,660 of NZ_LMQZ01000009.1, forward strand.
GTGGCGGTGTAGTCGCCGCCCGGCAATTGCTGGTGGTGGCCAAGGACGGATACGTCGACAACCGTGGCGGGCGGATGATCGCCGACGACCTGGAGTTGCACGCGGCCAGCCTTGATAACCGTGCCAACGGGTTGTTGGCCGCAGGTGCCGATGGCGCGCGGTTGATCCTCAAGCAAACCTCGCCGGGCCAGTCGCAACTGCTGAATCAACAGGGCCGGATTCAGAGCGAAGGTCAGTTGCACATCGACGGTGACGAGATCGAAAACAGCGCCGGTGTCCTGCTCGGCAACGCTATCGACATCAATGCCAAACAACTTGGCAACAACGACAAGGGCGGCATCGTCGGTAATGGCGGCGATGTCGTCCTCAACATTGCCGGAGTCTTCAGCAACGTCACCGGTCTGGTCGATGCTGGCGCACAGCGCTTGCTCCTTGATCAACTGACCTCGCTGGATAACCGGGGCGGCACCCTGCAAGGCAAGCGCCTGGACATCAATAGCGCCTGGATCAACAACAACGCTGCCGGGCAGATCATCGCTGGCAGCGACGGCCTGAAGATTACTGGCAAAACACTGCTCAATCAGCAAGGTGTGATTCTGGCCAACGGCAGCCATGCCGAACTGGCGCTGAACAACGGCAATTTGCAAAACCAGGGCGGCACGCTGCAAGCCGACTCGGTGAGCATCAACAGTGCCGACCTCGACAACAGTGCAGCCAGCGGCAAAGCCGGGCTGATTTCCAGCCTGATTGATGACTTGACGCTGACCGTGACGCGCCTGGCTAACCGCGCCGGCAAGATGTTCGGCAAGGATCAGGTGATCTTCACTGGTGCCAGCCTGGACAACACCAGCGGCGAGATCAGCGGTAATCAGCTGGGGCTCGAAGCCGTCGGGCAGGTCCTCAATCAGGGCGGCCTGATCGAATCGGCAAACAGCCTCAAGCTGACTGCCCACGGCTTGGATAACAGCGCCGGTGGTCAGCTCCGCGCCCTCGGTGGCGCTGCGAGTCAGATCAAGCTGACCGGCAATCTGAACAACCAGAGCGGCGTGATCGAAATCGGCAGTCAGGACCTGCTGCTGTCGGGTGCCGAAATCAATAACTTCAGCGGCAATGTGCGCCACGCGGCGCAGGGCCTTTTCGACCTGGATGTGAGCCAACTGGCCAACAACCAGGGCAGTCTCACCGGGCTGGGCAATGGTGTATGGGATGTCGGCTCGGTCAACGGTGTTGGTACCTGGCAACTGAACGGCGGGCTGACCTACACCAGTGCGCAGAACCTGACGCTCAATGCTGGCGAACGGATCGCCAGTGCTTCGGCGCTCAGCCTCAACGTGGCCAACCTGAACAATGCCGGACAATTGCTCAGCGGCGGCGATCTGGCGCTGACCCTCGGCGGCAATCTGCTCAACAGCGGCAAAGTCTCCGCGCAGCAGAAACTCACGATCAGCGCCAACGACGTGATCCAGCAGGACGGGCGACTGGTCAGCAGCGGCGACACCGTGATGACCTTGCGCGGCACACTGGACAATCTCGGTCGCCTGATCGCCAATCAGAACCTCACGGTGACGGCGGCACGGATCAATAACAAAGGTACCCTCGGCGCCCAAGGCGATCTCGAATTCACCGCCGCCAACGGTCTCTACAACGATGCCGACACGCTGCTGTTCAGCGGCGGCACGATGAAGCTGCACGGCAACAGCCTGAATAACTATTACGGCGATATTTACAGCCGCGGCAACATGAGCTTCGACGCTGTCGATGGCGCGCGCGCGGCGTTGTTCAGCAATTTGTCGGGCACCATCGAAGGCGAGGGTGACGTCGACATCAACGCGGTTTCCTTCGAAAATGCCAAAGCCGAGTTCGAGCTGACTTCCGGTCAGTCGTCCGGCAGTTTGAGCTGGGTGTGCGGTCAGCACTGCGATGGTGGTGATGGCTGGAAGCGCGGCACCATCACCATCACTACCCAATTCAACGACGAGGTGCTCAAGGACTCGCGCGCGGCGCGATTCGTGGCAGGCAAGAACTTCACCATCCACGCCAACCAGGTTGAAAACCGTTACAGCCTGCTGGCCGCCAACGGCGACCTGACCGTGACGGCTGACAGCCTGCTGAACCAGGGCGGGGAGTCGCGTTCGGGGACGCGCGTGGTGAAAAGGGGCACCCCTGGGCGTATCGACAACAGCCTCTGGGACAAGATGGAGTTCGTCGATGTTCCGGCGTTCAACGCGGCTACCGCGGCCGGCAACTTCGATCAGGTGCGGTTCGATGAACTGATCAGTCGCTCCAGTGATTCGCGATTCTCTTTGATGAGTGACGTCACCACCTGGAACGCAAACGGCAACGCCGTTTACGCTGCGGTGATGCAGGCCGGCGGCAAGGTCAAGCTCGACGTCACCAACAGCATCCAGAACGGCACGCTATACGACAACACTTATGGCCAACTGACAGGTTCTCTGGCCAGCGACCAGACTGACGCGGTCGGCGGCATCAACATCAACCTGGGCAAACATAGCACCGACGCTGTCGCCCAAACCTCCAGATCCGTTACCCGTATCGAGCATGTCGACGCCGATGGCGTGAAGCAGATCAGCTTCACACCGGTGGACTTCAAAGGTGTGCCGTTCGCCGCCGTCGACCCGACGGCTTCCTCGACCTTCCGGTTGCCGAAAGGCCCGTACGGCATGTTCGTGCAAAGCACGAATCCGCAGAGCCGTTATCTGATCGAAACCAACCCAGAGCTGACTCAGACGACGGCGTTCATGAGCTCCGACTACCTGCTCGGCAAGCTCGACTTCAGCGCCGATGAAGCGGCGCGTCGCCTCGGTGACGGTCGCTATGAATCGCGGCTGATCAGCGACGCCGTCATGGCCCAGACCGGCCAGCGTTTTCTCGCCGGTGGCCTGGAGAACGACTACGAGCAATTTCGTTATCTGATGGATAACGCTCTCGCCAGCAAAAACCAACTGAACCTCTCTGTCGGCGTCAGCCTGACCTCGGCGCAGGTCGCTGCGCTGACCCACGACATTGTCTGGATGGAAGAGCGCATCGTCGACGGCCAGAAAGTGCTGGTGCCGGTGTTGTATCTGGCGCAGGCCGAGTCGCGCAACGTGCGCGGTGGCAGCCTGATTCAGGGCCGAGATCTGGAAATGCTGGCCGGTAGCGATCTGGTCAACGTCGGCACATTGAAGGCCAGCAACGACGTGTCCGTCGACGTCAAGGGCAGCCTCTATCAGGGCGGTCTGGTGGAAGCCGATGAGCGCATCAAACTCATGGCCACCGACAGCATTCGCAACGCACTGGCCGGCGAAATCCGTGGCAATCAGGTCGAACTGACGACACTCAAGGGCGATATCGTCAACGATCGCACCGCCATCGCGGTGCGTGATGGCAACGGCATGCGCACCCTCGTCGACGACGGCAGCATCATCAGCGCCCGCGACAGCCTGACCATCAAGTCCGGACAGGATCTGACCAACGCGTCTGCCATCAGCAGCGGCGGTGACGCCAGCCTGAGTGCAGCGCGCGACATCAACCTGTTGGCGACACGCGACGAAGACGAACTCCACGAATCGTTCGATGGCGGCCATCGCTCAGTCATTACCACCACGGTGGAAAACCTCGCGTCGACAGTGAAAACCGGCGGCGACCTGAAGCTCGATGCCGGTCGCGACATCAACGTCGTCGCCAGCACAGCCGAAGCCACCGGCAACCTCACCGCCGAGGCCAAGCGCGACATCAACATGTCCTCGGCCGGTGATGAACACAACGTCGAAACCCATAGCAAGGACGGCAAGAAACGTGTCCATGAACAGGATGACCACACTGTTCAGAAAGCAGCTGAGTTCATCGCCGGCGGCGACGTAAAAACCAGTTCCGGGCGTGACACCACACTGATCTCGAGCAAAATCAGCGCAGGCAATGAAGCCTACGTCTACGCCGGTAACGACCTCAGTCTTCTGGCCGCGCAGAACAAGGACCACACGCTCTACGACATGAAGGAGAAGGGCGGTTTCGGCAACCTGAAACTCCAGCGCGACGAAGTCACCCAGGTCACCCACGTCGGCAGCGAAATCAAGACCGGCGGCAACCTGTCTCTGGTCAGCCTGGGCGACCAGCATTACCAGGTGGCCAAACTCGACAGCGGCAAGGACATCCTCCTCGACAGCGGCGGCGCCATCACCTTCGAAGGGGTGAAGGATCTGCATGACGAGAGCCATACCAAAACCAACAACAACGCGGCGTGGGTCTCGGCGAAAGGTCGCGGCAACACCGACGAAACCCTGCGCCAGACGCAGATGATCGCCAAGGGCAACATCGTCCTGAAAGCGGTCGATGGGCTGAAGATTGATATCAAGGATGTGAGTCAGGAGTCCGTCAGCCAGACCATTGATGCGATGGTCAAGGCTGATCCGCAACTGGCGTGGTTGAAGGATGCGGAGGCTCGGGGAGATGTTGATTGGCGGCGCGTGAAGGAGATTCACGAGTCGTTTAAATACAGCAACTCGGGGCTTGGCCCGGCTTCGCAGATGATTATTGCGATCGTGATGGCTGCCTTTGTCGGGCCTGCTGCGTTCGCTTCGCTAAGCGCGAGCATGGGCACAGCCTGGGCCGCAGGCCTCGCCGCTGTGGCAACAGGTGCAGCCACGAATGCCACGACCAGTTTTATCAATAACGGCGGAAACCTTGGAGCGGTTTTCGCGGACGTTACTTCATCCGATGCACTGAAGGGCTATGTGATTTCCGGAGTGACAGCCGGATTGATGGCCGAATACCTGAACCAGCTGACGGGTATGAAATACGATCCGAATACCGGAAAGCTGCTCGGCCCGTCGTTAGCCACGTGGGAGGGCGTCGGTAGATTCGCTGGAAGCCAAATCATCCAGGGTGGCACTTCCGCGCTGATCACCAAGGCAGTCGGCGGCGATGCAAGTGCCGGTGACGTTCTGAAGACGGCTCTTTTCAATACCGTCGCGGCGTTCAGCTTCAACATGGTGGGCGATCTCACGCAGGGCGTTCTGGATGATGGCTCAGCGGGCAAAATCATCATTCATGCGGCGGTGGGTGGGCTGTTGTCGGAGATGACCGGCGGGGATTTTGCGACAGGCGCGTTGGCGGCTGGTGCGAATGAAGCGCTTGTTGGTGAGATGAACAAATGGTTCAAGGGCAATCCCGAGTTGTTGCTCATGGGGTCGCAGATAGTGGGGGTGCTCTCCGCAACTGCGCTGGGCAATACTGATCAAGAGTCATTGGAAAACGCTTCTTGGGTTGCCAACAACGCGACACAGTACAACTTCCTGAATCATCAGGATGTAAAAGACCTCGAGAAAGCGCTTAAGGAGTGTAAAGACAACTGTGATGCTGTTCGAGCTGAGTTTGCCAAGCGTGATGCGGATAACACGGCGCGGCTCAATAACTGTTGGGCGACCGGCGATTGCGCGCAGATCAAGGCTGAGATTGATGAAGGCTCTCTTGCATTAAATAAACTTTGGGAAAATGACGATTCGGGGATCACAGATCAATTCCTTCATAGCAATATCGCCGACTCGACCAACGCTAGGACGCGAGCGGTCCTCGACCACCTTCCGAAAGGGGATCCGGCTAATGCGGTGAAATTGTTGGCTGCAGCGGGAATTATTGCTCTTGCGCCGGAAGCGATTGGTTTGCTTGGACAGTTGGCCACGAGAGGTGCAGCTACTTGTGCAGCAAACCCAGTGCTGTGCGCGAACGAAGTCGCGATCTGGACCGCTGAGGCAGGAATGTCGGAGGCACTTCCCGTGGGGTTAGGGGCCACAGCAGGTGGGGCCGCAGCCAAGGAACTGAGTGATCTCCGCGGTTTGATGGAGATCGAAGCGAAAACTGGGGCTAAGCTAACGGCTGAGCAGATTGCGGCAGTCGTTAGGCCGGCAGCGATAGGTTCAGAGGGGGCAGCCACCGTTGGAGGTCAGGCAACCTCTACATTTTTGAAAGATTTTGGCGAGAAAGTTCTTAGTCATAACACCCAGATTGGCGTGCGTAATAGTAAGGCGGGGACGATTTCTGGTGCTCATAACAGCGATGCCTTCTTGGAGTCGGTTGAAAAAACTGGGGCAAAAATCTCCAACAAAACTACGGATGTCCGTTATCCTGGCCTTGTGGAGTATAGTTATCAGTTGCCTAAAACTAACACTCGGGGCGAGTTGGTCGGTGGATACAAGTCCAAATCCACCAAAACAACTTATGATTCGAAAATTCTGTCAGATATCAAGGTGGCTGATATGTCGAGCAGGGCGGCAGTCGAAGCTGGCTCTTTGTTCAGAGCTAATCCAGCCATGAGGGAGGCCAGTATCAAAGTTGATGGTTATTACTTTCAAGTGACGCGTGATAGCAAAACTGGAGATATAACAAACTCATTTATTACTATGCCGCCGAGGATGAAATAATGGCTGATTTGGTTTGGTTAGAGGTTCTCAAGGAATCATTTTCTTCAACTGACGCAGATTATGAGGGTCTTTACGAGTTAATTGAGGCTTCTATCGTAAGAGGGAGGACTAATTTTCCTGCGTTCATCTACGACGCTTCGCAGGGACATGGGTTCTCAGTGGCTGAAGGTTTTTTTTACTCGCTTGATCAGGATTGGGACGATCCAGAAGAATTCAATGAGGTAAGTTTCTTCTTGGGGGAAGCGTTAACTTCTAGCATACCTGTGGCTGACTACGTTTCTCTGATGAAAATTGCAGCTGATGTTTATTCTGCTTACTTTCCAGATGAACGCGATGGAGTTCAAAGGTCTGCTGAAAGATTAGAAAAGCGTTATTCACAACAAATGGAGGAGATAAACGGGGACAGACCACCTTTCAATTCTCGTCCAGCGTAAAAGCGGTGGCGACCTGAAGCTCAATGCCGGTCGCGACATCAACGTTGTCGCCATCGCCGAAGCTACCGGCAACCTTACCGCCGAGGCCAAGCGCGATATCTCCCTGTCTCGGCCGGTGATGAACACAACGTCGAAATCCACAGCAGGCACGGCAAGAAACGCGTCCATGAAGAGGACGACTACTCTTTTCAGGAAGCTGCTGATTCATCGCCGGCGGCGACGCAAATACCAGCCCGGACCTCGACACCACACTGGTCGCGGGGAAGATCTGCACAGGCAACGAAGCCTACGTCTACGCCGGTAATGATCTGAACCTGCTGGCCGCGCAAAACAAGGGCCGCACCCTCTACGACATGAAGGAGTAAAACGTGTCTGTCCGCCGTTTTCCCAAGTAAGGTGATTGGAACAAACGTCTGATGCGCTCCAATCTCGACAATCAAAATAAATGTTCGGGATGGTGGGATCCAGACTGCGTTCTCGTACTGGTTAGGAATGGTTATGAGCAGTGGCGGCACGATAATAGAACGATTTGTGGCCCAAGAGTTGGACGACAGCGTTCGCTCTATTTTGAAAAACGCCTTTGATGAGCGGGTTTGCTCAGAGAGCATTCTGTTCAGGGCGTTCGAGTTTAATTGCTTTGACGTTTCTTTAGACTTTGAAAAAGGCATCGTCACATTGCAAGATGTACTCTCCGCTAGAGAAAGTAGCGTTCTTGATATACCGATACGTGATTTTATCTCTGCTTGTGGTTTGAATGTCTCTTGTAAATTGTAGAGGCCTAGATGTGATCTGACACCGGCCTAGCACCCAGATAAACGGGGACAGACCACGTTTAAAACGCATTCCAAAACGTGATCTGTCCCCGTTTCCCCGAGTCGGCGCAACATATTGAAGATGCCATCGGGGGGTAAATGGGGACAGACCACGTTTAGAAAGCACTCTGAAAACGTGGTCTGTCCCCGTTACCTCTCTACCGCAGTGGAGTTTGTGCCAAAATGGACGCGAAACAGCTCGGGTCAGATCGATGCTTTTACCTCTCCCGCAGAAGCAATAAAAATGCTTGAAGTCAATGGTTATAGCAGGACATTCTCACAAGACGGAAAAGTTTCAATATTGACCAAGGGAGATAGGACCTATAGGTTCTATCCAGAGTCGACGTCGACTAAAGAACCAACTGCATCGCTGGATATTGCAGGTATCAAAAAAACGATTGTCAAAATCCGATTCAAGGGTAACTAAATGAGCCTCACCAAACTCGAACATCAAGAGCTAAATCAGATAACCGCGATGTTATCGAATCGTCTTGAACTGAATAAAGATTTGCCCGAAATGGTTTTTCGAGATTCAGGATTAGAGTTTTATTTTTTTGAGAGGCCTCTTTTGAGCAATGTTGATGTACTCGATAGTTTGCTCTGTTCTAGCTTTAAAGTTTTTTCGACGAGTGCGTTTGCCCTGTTCGATGCGCCGCTGGCTAGCACTTGTTATCTTTTTGATGGGGAGAATACTCAAGAAGATGTTGAGGAGTTAAGCGTGGGGTTTCGAGATTTTTTCAAGGGTACAGTAAATTATCCGGTTGTCATGGGTAATGTGAGTTTTGATTGGCTATTGTTTGAAAGTGCTTGCGAAGAGTACGGTGTGCTGGCTTTCGATTCACGGCATGCTTCTAGTGAGTTTTCTGAGTGTTTAAGCTGCAACTTGATCAGCTCTGCAGAGTTTCAGAGTCTTAGAGGTTACGATAAAGCCTTGGATAAAATAATTGCAGCTTTTCATGCCTATTTTGAAAAAATATAGATTGTGAATAGTTTTCCTTTCGTGAGGTGGAACAAATAAATCGCTCTTCGCGTTATACATTTCATACGGATCCTCATACTCATACCTACCAGTACGGGCCGGGCAAGGGTGACAATGGACAGCATACGAGGATCAACCATTGAGCAATCTCAAAGCACTGAATGACGGTCTACATGAATACGTTTATGTGGAAAGTCTTCATCTGGATTCCGAAGATGGACTTAGCGGTTACAACCTGTTGATGACGCTGGCGAAGTCTGCGGATCCTGGAGCAGCGACTATCGCGGTCATGTTTTTTAAGGTGGGCGGTTTGAACGTGCGGGGATTTGGTGGTGGCCTGACACAGTTCATGGATCTTTGCGTGTCGAGGGTTGAAGGCGGATTGGATCGTATCCGGTATGAGCTGGTTGATGAGGAAGAAGAAAAAATAGCTTTCAACTTCCACTCCTTCAAAGTGCTCAGCGAGGATGGCAGCGGCGAATAGGCTGCGAAAGCCAGGTTGCACGAATTGATGCCTTTTTCCAAAAAAAGCCCCGTCTGAAGCGGGGCGTTTTTTTTGGTTTAACCTGCGAAACCTTTAGCGAAACGCCGGCACCACATGCTTGATAAACAACTCCAGCGACTTCTTCTTCTCTTCATGCGGCAAGCTGTTGTCGCACCAGAAACTAAACTCATCCACCCCCAATTCCTGGTAATACTTGATCCGCGGAATGATCTCTTCCGGCGTGCCGATCATTGCGGTCTTGTGCAGGCTCTCCAGTTCAAACTCAGGACGCCCGGCAAACTTCTCTTCAGGACTCGGCGCGAGGAAGCCGTTGACCGGAGTTTCCTTGTTGCCGAACCAGGCATCGAACGTGCGATAGAAACGTGAGATGGCTTTCGCGCCGACCTTCCAGCCGTCCGGGTTATCAGCGGTGTGCACGTGGGTGTGACGCAGCACCATCAATTGTGGGCGCGGTACGTCTGGGTTGTTGTCCAGTGCAGTCTGGAATTTGTTCTTCAGGTCAAGGACTTCTTCGTCGCCTTTCATCAATGGCGTGACCATGACGTTGCAGCCGTTGGCGACGGCGAAGTTGTGCGAATCCGGGTCGCGGGCGGCGATCCACATTGGCGGGTTCGGTTTCTGGATCGGTTTCGGCACGCTGGTGGAGGTGGGGAATTTCCAGATGTCGCCGTCGTGGGCGTAGTCGCCTTGCCACAGGGCGCGGACCACCGGAACCATTTCGCGCAGGGCCTGGCCGCCGCTGGAGGCGGGCATGCCGCCGGCCATGCGGTCGAATTCAACCTGATAGGCGCCGCGCGCCAGACCGACTTCCATGCGGCCGTTGCTGATCACGTCGAGCAGGGCGCATTCGCCGGCGACGCGCAGCGGGTGCCAGAACGGCGCGATGATGGTGCCGGCGCCGAGGTGGATGGTGGTGGTTTTCGCTGCGAGGTAGGCCAGCAGCGGCATCGGGCTTGGGGAGATGGTGTATTCCATGGCGTGGTGTTCGCCGATCCACACGGTGCTGAAACCGCCAGCCTCGGCCATCAGGGTCAGTTCGGTCAGGTCTTCGAACAGTTGGCGGTGGCTGACGCTTTCGTCCCAGCGTTCCATGTGTACGAACAGGGAAAATTTCATGACGCTACCTCGAGTCTTTTGTAATTGGCCGGTCGTGTGCGGGCCTGTCGAACTGACGTGAACGCGTTGCGCTCGCGAGTCTTCTCACCATTCAAGCACGCCTTCGAGGACGGCTGTTCGGTTGATTGATTATTGGTATACCATAATACGGAATATCCGCAAAATATTTCTGACCAACACTTCGAACAAGGAAGGCGCAAGCAATGAACATAAAACAAAAACTGACTCTGGCGTTTGCGGTAATCGCCAGCCTGCCGGTGTTACTGGTGGCAGCGCTGATCATCCTCAATGTCCGCGAGGGCGCGCGCGACACCTTTACCGACAGCACCGGGCGCGAGGTGCGTCAGGTGGAAAACGCGATGCAGCTGTTCTTCGAGGGCATCAGCCAGAACGTTGCTTACCTGGCCGAGCATCCACAACTGCAGAGCATCGATACCAGCCTCAAACGCTACCTGAGCAGCGACGCCGCGCAAGTGCCGATGGGGCCGCAGGATCAAGAGCTGTTCAAGCTGTTCGACGGTCTGGCCAAGGCGCACCCGGCCTATACCTATCTATCTGTCGGCACCGAGCAGGGCGGTTATCTGTTCTGGCCGGGCGATGCGCAACTGGCGAACTACGATCCGCGCACCCGGCCCTGGTACAAAACCGCGATGGCCAATCCCGGCAAAACCCTGCGCACCGAGGCCTATTATTGGGCGGCGGATGACGTGGTGCTGGTGAGCACCGTGCGCAGTTTCAACAACCAGTTGGGCAGCAATGCTGGCGTGGTCAATATCGATGTGTCGCTCAAGCAGTTGACCGACCTGGTCAAGCAGATTCGCCTCGGCGAGAGCGGTTATCTGATGTTGATGGAAGCCAACAACACCGTGCTGGTCGACCCGAGTGATCCGGCGCACAACTTCAAGAAACTCAGCGATCTCGGCGACGGTTATCAGCAACTGGCCGAGGCGGGCAAAGGCCTGGTCGAGGTGCAATTGGCCGGCGAGGATTACATGGCGCTGGTCTGGCCGTCGCAGGCGTTGGGCTGGCGGTTTGTCGGCTTGGTCAAGGCGAGCGAAGTGATGGCCGGGGCGACTCGTTTGACCTGGTTGATCGGCGCTATCGCTGTGGTTTGCGCACTGTTGTTTGCAATGGCCGGCGCGTGGTTCGCCGGACTGATGGTCAAGCCGATTCGTGGTGTCGCCAGCGGACTCGAAGGCATTGCCCAGGGCGAGGGCGATCTGACTGCGCGACTGGAAGTACGTGGGCAGGATGAAACCGCGCAACTGGCGGGCTGGTTCAACCAGTTTCTCGAAGCGATTCGCACGTTGATTCAACGCATCGGCCAGGCAGCGGGGCAGATTCACAGCAGCTCCGGCAGCGCCACCGAGGTCTCGGCGGAGATGGCCGACGTCGCTTCGCGTCAGCGTGAGGCGGTGGACATGGTGTCTACGGCGTTTCACGAAATGGTCGCCACTTCCAACGAGGTCGCGCGTTCGTGCAGTCAGGCGGCCGATTCGGCAGACAACGGTCAGCGTCAGGCACACACCGGGCAGCAGCAGATCGATGCGGCGGTGAGCAACGTCGGGCGCTTGAGCCAGGAGATCGGCCACAGTGCCGAGTCGATGCAGCAACTGGAGCAGGACAGCAACGACATCCAGTCGATCCTCGGCACGATCCGCTCGATTGCCGAGCAGACTAATCTGCTCGCGCTCAACGCCGCCATCGAAGCCGCGCGTGCCGGTGAACAGGGCAGGGGCTTTGCCGTGGTCGCCGATGAAGTCCGGGCGCTGGCCAAACGCACCTCGGATTCCACCGGTGAGATTGACGCACTGCTGGGCAATCTGGCGCGGCGCACCCATCAGATGGGCAAGCAGATGCACGCCAGCCTCGAGGTATCGCAGGAAACCGTGGTGTCGATCAACGAGGCGCGGGCGAGTTTTGAATTGATTCGTGAATCGGTTGACGTGATCCGCGACATGAACACGCAGATCGCCACGGCGGCGGAGGAACAGCATCAAGTGGCGGAGGACATCAATCGGCACATCAGCCAGATTCATGGTGATGCGCAGTTGGTGGCGAGCCTGGCGGATTCGACTCGCCAGGATGCGCAGAACCTGACGGCGTTGTCGCAGACGTTGAATCAGTTGGTGAGCCGGTTTCGGACCTGACACGGTCGCCCAGGCAACACCAAAACTTGTGGGAGCGAGCTTGTTCGCGAAGGCGTCGGGTCAGTCAAAAATGTAACAACTGACCCATCGCATTCGCGAGCAGGCTCGCTCCCACATGGGATATCCGAGATCTGGTGAAATCACGCCACAACCGGTAAAGCACCCATCTTGCCGTGGCAATACACCAGCGGTCCGGCGACCTGCTCGGGGACGATCAGGTTCTTCACCGCGCCGACCATGATCGCGTGGTCGCCACCTTCGTATTCACGCCACAACTCGCACTCGATCACCGCCGTCGCATTGTCGAGTATCGGGTTGCCCAGTTCGCTCAACGTCCACTCGATGCCCTGCGCCTTGTCCTTGCCTTTGCGCGCGAAGGCATAGGCCTCGCTTTGCTGCACGCTGGACAACAGGTGAATCGCAAAGCGTTTGTTCTTGATCAGCACGGGATAGGAGTCGGAGCTGTAGTTAGGGCAGAACAGCACCAGCGCCGGGTCCATCGACAGCGAGCTGAACGCGCTGGCCGTCAGGCCGACGATCTGGCCGTCGTCGTCCAGCGTGGTGATGACGGTGACGCCGGACGGGAACGAGCCCATGACTTGTTTGTAAATGGCAGCATCGATCATTGGGTGGTCCTCGGGTGGTGTGACGCGGTTTTTATGGGTTGTAGGTCTGATGGTATACCGTAATACATATCTTGCAAGAGCTTTTCTGGTGAACCGATAAACGTGCCGATTTCGTCGGAAACTCAATGTTTACGGGGCTTCCAGCTAGCAGTGCAGGGGCGGGATCAGCGAGGATAGCGGATCAGACAGCGACAGAATCAGCGGATCAGGCTTGTGCAAAGCTTGGAATACCATAATATGGTCTGCATCTGAGGGGCGACCCAAGAGTCCTCCCGGTTTGGCTTCATACAAAGATAAAAACAGACAAACTCGAGTTCATGCATATGTCCCAGATGTCCCGGCAAGATCCGTTGATCGAGAATCATACGGTCGATTACGTCCCACTCGCGGAACGCCACGGGAAGGCCCGCGATCTGTTCACTCTTTGGTTCAGCACCAACATTGCGCCACTGCCCATCGTCACCGGCGCCATGGTGGTCCAGGTGTTCCACCTCAATCTGTTCTGGGGGCTGCTGGCGATTGCGCTGGGGCATATGATCGGCGGCGTGGTGATTGCGCTGGCCTCGGCCCAAGGCCCGCGCATGGGCATTCCGCAAATGGTCCAGAGTCGCGGTCAGTTCGGTCGTTATGGCGCACTGCTGATCGTGTTCTTCGCGGCGCTCATCTACATCGGTTTCTTCATTTCCAACATCGTGCTGGCCGGTAAATCCATTGTCGGCATTGCGCCGTCAGTACCGGCGCCGCTGAGCATTCTGATCGGCGCGCTGGCTGCTACGGCGATCGGTGTGATCGGCTACAACTTCATCCACACCCTCAACCGCATCGGCACCTGGGTGATGGGCGGCGCGTTGCTCGCCGGATTCATCTACATTTTCGCCCATGACTTGCCGGCAGACTTCCTGACGCGCGGCAGTTTCAATCTCTCCGGCTGGCTGGCGACGGTGTCGCTGGGGATCATCTGGCAGATCAGCTTCTCGCCGTACGTCTCCGACTATTCGCGATATCTGCCAGCAGACATCGGTATCGCCAAACCGTTTTGGGCGACTTACTTGGGCGCGACGCTGGGCACGATTCTGTCGTTCAGTTTTGGCGCGGTGGCGGTACTGGCGACGCCGGAAGGCACTGAAGCGATGGCAGCGGTCAAGCAGTCTACCGGCTGGCTGGGGCCGATTCTGATGGTGCTGTTTCTGCTCAACATCATCAGCCACAACGCGCTCAACTTGTATGGTGCGGTGTTGTCGATCATCACCTCGATTCAGACCTTCGCCAGCCAGTGGACGCCGAGCATCAAGGTGCGCGTGGTGCTCTCGAGCGTGATCCTGGCCGGATGCTGTGTGGTCGCCCTCGGCGCTTCGGCAGATTTCATTTCCCAATTCATCGGGCTGATTCTGGCGCTGCTGCTGGTGCTGGTGCCGTGGGCGTCGATCAACCTGATCGACTTCTACCTGATCAAGCGCGGCAACTACGACATCGCCTCGATCTTCCGCGCTGACGGCGGGATCTACGGGCGCTTCAACCTGCACGCGATCATTGCCTATTTCATCGGCATCATCGTGCAGCTGCCGTTTGCCAACACCTCGCTGTACGTGGGGCCGTACGCCAACTTGGTGGAAGGTGCCGACCTGTCCTGGCTGGTCGGTCTGGTGGTAACGGTGCCGCTGTATTACTGCCTCGCAACCCGTGGTCAGGCGCAGCAGAGCAGGGCGGCCAGGCTCGGCTATACCGACTGATCCCAACGGCAACACAGCAATGCCCGGCCCAGTGCCGGGCATTTTTGTGTGCGTATCTCGGCGGTCAAGCAAATTGGCCATATCGATCCCCTTTTGGCCTGCCGCCTACTGTCATCGCGCTACGCTGTCAGCAAGAATCAAAACCATAACAACAGGCTCGACCTTTTTTGCCCTTGGCTAGCGTTACTGCCACTGCCGTGTACAGAACATAAAAACCATCGATCTCACGTCGCATTCGGGGAAACAACCATGGTCACGATCAAACGCATTCTGGGCGCCACCGTGTGTGGCCTGACGCTGCTGGCCAGCGCCGTCCAGGCCGAGCAGCGCGAACTGCGGGTGTACAACTGGGCGGATTACATTCTGCCGTCAGTGCCCAAGGACTTCGCCGAGCAAAGCAAGATCAAAGTGACCTGGGATACCTTCGACACCAACGAATCCCTGGAAGCCAAACTGCTCACCGGCAACTCCGGTTACGACCTGGTGGTGCCGTCCAATCAGTTCATCGAAACCCAGATCAAGGCCGGCGTGTTCCAGAAACTCGACAAGTCGAAATTGCCGAACTGGCAGCACCAGGATTCGGCCCTGCTCAAATTGCTCGACGCCAACGACCCCGGCAACCAGTACGGCGTGCCGTACATGTACGGCACCGTGCTGATCGGCTTCAACCCGGCCAAGGTCAAGGCCGCCCTGGGCGACAACGCGCCGGTGGACAGTTGGGATCTGGTGTTCAAGCCCGAGAACATGGAAAAGCTCAAGGCCTGTGGCGTGGCGATGCTCGATTCGCCGTCGGAGATCCTGCCGCTGGCCCTGCATTACCTCGGCCTCGATCCGAACAGCCAGAACCCGGCGGACTATGAAAAGGCCAAGGCCTTGATGATGAAGATTCGCCCGTACGTGACCTACTTCAACTCGGCCAAGTACATGACCGACATCGCCAACGGCGACATCTGCGTGGCGATCGGTTATTCCGGCAGCTTCTACCAATTCGGCAATCGCGCCAAAGAGGCGGGCAATGGCGTGGTGGTCGACTGGCGTTTGCCGAAGGAGGGCGCGCCGATCTGGTTCGACACGTTCGCCATTCCGAAGAGCGCGAAGAACGTCGCCGAGGCCCACGAATTCCTCAACCACTTGCTCGACCCGAAAGTGATCGCACCGATCAGTGATTTCCTCGGTTACCCGAATGCCAACAAGGACTCGATGCCGCTGGTCAACAAGGACATCACCGACAACCCCAACCTGACCCCGACCAGCGAAGCGCTGAAAACCCTGTATGTGGTGCAGCCGTTGCCGCAGAAAATGGAGCGGGTGCGCACGCGGGTGTGGACCAGTATCAAATCCGATAAATAAGAGCATCGCACTTCAAATGTGGGAGCGAGCCTGCTCGCGAAAGCGGGGTGTCATTCAACTCCTATGTTGAATGATCCGGCGTATTCGCGAGCAGGCTCGCTCCCACAGGTAGGGTTGTGTGGTGTCATTCGGTGCGGCGTTCAGCCTCGCGGCTGGTCGCCAGACTCAACAGCACCGACCCTAGAATCACCGACCCGACGATTGCCAGCGACCATTCCACCGGCATGTGGAACCACGGCATCAGCACCATCTTGCCGCCGATGAACACCAGTACGATCGCCAAGCCATACTTGAGCAGGTGAAAGCGATCAGCCATGTCCGCCAGCAGGAAGTACAGCGCGCGCAGGCCCATGATCGCGAAGATGTTCGAGGTGAAGACAATGAACGGGTCGGTGGTGACGGCGAAGATCGCCGGGATGCTGTCGACCGCGAACATCAGGTCGCTGGCCTCGATCAGCACCAGCACCAGGAACATCGGTGTTGCCCAGCGAACGCCGTTCTGCAGGATGAAAAACTTCTCGCCGTGAAAGCCACTGGTGATGCGCATATGCCCGCGAACCCAGCGCAATATCGGATTCTTTTCCAGATCCGGTTGATGATCAGCGAACACCAGCATCTTGATCCCGGTGATGATCAGGAACACACCGAAGGCATACAGCAGCCATTCGAACTGCGACACCAGCCACACACCGGCGAAAATCATTATCGCGCGCATGACAATCGCGCCGAGCACGCCGTACAGCAGCACTCGTCGTTGCAATTCCGGTGGCACGGCGAAGTAGCTGAAGATCATCACGAAGATGAACATGTTGTCGATCGACAGGGACTGCTCGATCAGATAACCGGTGAGAAATTCCAGGGTTTTCTGTCGGGCGATTTCACTGCCGAATTCGCCATGCAGATACCACCAGAGCAACCCGGCGAAGCTCAGCGCCAACAGGCACCAGGCAACCACCCAGGCCGACGCTTCCCGCACCGACACCCGGTGCGCCTTGCGCCCGCCGAAGACAAACAGGTCCAGGGCCAGCATGGCCAGAACGAAGACGATGAAGGCACCCCACATCCAGGGTTCGCCGATGTTGATGTTCGTGGCAGGCATGGCACGCTCCCCTGTCTTTTTATTTGCAGCAAGCACATCCCCTGTGGGTGCGAGCCTGCTCGCGAATACGATGGAACAGTGAAGTTGAGGTTGCTGACCCACCGCGTTCGCGAGCAGGCTCGCTCCCACAGGGATCATCTTCTCTTCTCGATCAAAGTCAGACGGGGCCATGCTAGCGACGGATCTGGAGCAAAGAAAAATCGTTTATTTCTGACTGACAGTTCGGCAAAAACGAAGTGTCAGCGGAAAAACTCTCCCGGCGTTTCGCCGAACTGCTGACGAAACGCGGCGATAAACGCCGAGGTCGAGTCGTATCCACAAGCCAGCGCAACATCGGTCACACGCTCGCCTTTTTCCAGCGGGGTCAGGGCACCAAGCAAGCGCAGGCGCTGGCGCCAGGCGCGGAAGGTCAGGCCGGTGTCGCGCAAAAACAGGCGCGTCAGAGTCTTTTCGGTGACACCGAATTTTTCGCTCCAGTGGCTCAGGGTGGTCTGCTGCTCCGGGTGTTGCTCCAGGCTCTGGTAGATCTGCTTCAGGCGCGGGTCTTGCGGCAGCGGCAGCATCAGGTCGATGGTCGGTGCGTCGGCGAGTTGATCGAGGATCACCTCGGCCAAGCGTCCGTCAGGGCCACTCTCGTCGTATTCCACCGGGACCTGACTGAAGGCGCGAATCAATTCCCTGAGCAGCGCGCTGACGCCGAGCACATGGCAATGCTCAGCCGCCCAACCGGTGACGCTGCTGTCGATGTACAGGCTGCGCATTTCCGTGTGTGGCGCGCTGAACACCCGGTGCGGCTCGCCGGCCGGAATCCACACCGCACGCTCCGGCGGCGCGACGAAACGGCCGACGCTGGTCTGCACTTCGAGCACGCCCTGAATCGCGTAGGACAACTGCACCCACGGATGACTGTGACGGCGGGTGAGGGCGCGGTTGGGCAGCGATTCGGTGCGTCCATACACGGGGCGGGGCAGGCTCGGTAGCCCGGGAACACTGCGGCGAACGCTCTTGGAATGTCCTTTAGGCGGCATCTGGCGGCTCTTCGGCGTTAGTCGGTAATTGCCAGTCACGTTAGAGTCGTTCGCACGCACTGGCAACCTTCGGATGAACCGCATGACTCGCCCACGTTTTTTGCCCGATAACTTCACCCTGACCTTGATCGGCGTCGTCTTGCTGGCCAGCTTCCTGCCCGCCAGCGGCCAGGTCGCAGTCGGCTTCGGCTGGCTGACCAACATCGCCATCGCCCTGCTGTTTTTCCTGCACGGCGCCAAGCTGTCGCGCGAATCGATCATCGCCGGCGCTGGCCACTGGCGTCTGCATCTGCTGGTGTTCGGCCTGACCTTCGTACTGTTCCCGATCCTGGGCCTGGCGCTGAAACCGCTGTTGTCACCGCTGATCGGCGATCAGCTGTACATGGGCATGCTCTACCTTTGCGCGTTGCCAGCTACGGTGCAGTCGGCCATCGCGTTCACTTCGCTGGCGCGAGGCAATATTCCGGCGGCGATCTGCAGCGCGGCGGCGTCCAGCCTGTTCGGGATTTTTCTTACGCCGCTGCTGGTGACTTTGCTGCTCAACGTCCACGGCGACGGCGGCTCGACCCTCGATGCGATCGTGAAGATCAGCGTGCAATTGCTCCTGCCGTTCATTGCCGGGCAGATCGCCCGCCGCTGGATCGGCGCGTGGGTAGGGCGCAACAAGAATTGGCTGAAATTCGTTGATCAGGGTTCGATTCTGCTGGTGGTGTACGGCGCATTCAGCGAGGCGGTCAACGAAGGCATCTGGCAGCAGATTCCGTTGTTCGAGTTGCTCGGTCTGGTCGTGGTCTGCTGCATCCTGCTGACGCTGGTTCTGGTGGCATCAATTCTGTTGAGCAAAGCCTTCGGCTTCAATCAGGAAGACCGCATCACCATCCTGTTCTGCGGCTCGAAAAAGAGCCTGGCCACCGGCGTGCCGATGGCGCAGGTACTCTTTGCCGGCAGCACCATCGGCGTGCTGATTCTGCCGCTGATGCTGTTCCATCAGATTCAGCTGATGGTCTGCGCGGTGCTGGCGCAGCGCTATGCGAAACGGCCGGAGTCGGTGCCGGATCTGATGGCGCAGGTTGATCCATAAAAGGGTTCACAGACCCGAATACTTGACCGCCGCTGCCGCCCGCGTCGGCACGTCCAGCGTGCGCAACAACGAAGACACGTGGATCCTCACCGTGAACGGCGAAATATCCAGTTCACGGGCGATTTCCTTGTTGGTCTTGCCTTGCGCAATCAACCGCAGCACGTCCTGCTGACGCGGCGTCAGCGCCGTCGTAGTTTCCAGCGGCAACAAGCCGGACGGCGCCGACTTCACCAGCACCTCACCTTCACGGATCGCCAGAATTGCCTGGCCGATTTCATCCGGCGCAATGTTCTTGCCGATAAAACCGTCAATGCCCGCCGCCATGACTTCACTGATCAGCGTCTGATCGTCAACCATCGACACCACGATCAGCGTGGTGCGCGGCAATCGTTGGCGCAAGTCGGCGAGTTGAGTGATGCAGGTCAGTCCGGGAAAACGCAGATCGAGCATCAGCGTGTCCGGCTCGTCGCCCTGTGGCAGCAGCTTGAGCACCGCGTCGAAGTCGCCAGCCTCGCAGGTATCCGCATCGGGCAGCAAGCGCTGCACTGTGCGCAGCATCGCCTCGCGAAACAGCGGGTGATCGTCGGCTATGATGATCCGGCACGTCATGACGCGACCCTCCCTGGGTCAGGCGTGATTCAAGGCCTGCACCTTAGCACTGGACGCGAAGGTTGCCTGTAGGCTGCTTCCGAAACTGACGATTGCTGCACAAGGACGTTTACCATGAAGTTCGAAAAAAATACCGAACTCGACCAAGCCAACCTGCGCATTATCATCGCTGCCATTGCGGTGGTTTACATGGTCGTGCTGGGTTTTCTGCCGGGCCATCGCTTCAATACCTACCTGCCGGTCATCACTTACATTGTCTTGTTTCTGCTGGCTTCGATCGCGTTCCGCCAAGCCATTGCGCGTTGGCCCGGGCATTATCCGGCGCGGCGGATTTTTGCCATGGTCCACGATTACACCGGCACCTGTTTTGGACTGGTGATCGGCGGCGAAGCGGCGCTGCCGTTGTATGCGGTGATGGTCTGGGTCAATCTTGGCAACGGCATGCGCTACGGCTCGCGCTATCTGGCAATCGCCACCGGCCTTGCATTGGTGGCGCTGCTGGTGGTCTATCGCCTGACGCCGTATTGGCAGGCGCAGCCGTTCATGGTGCTGATGCTGCTGATCACCAGCACGGTGATTCCGTTTTATGCGCACTTGCTGCTTGAGCGCACGCGCAAGGCGTCGGAAGAAGCGCTGGCGGCTAACCTGGAAAAGTCGCGGTTTCTGGCGCAGGCCAGTCATGACTTGCGTCAGCCAATTCATTCCATCGGACTGTTTACCGCGTGTCTGCGAGAGTCGCGCCTGGGCGATGACGAGCGGCGGCTGGTCGATAACATCGACCGCTCACTGCTCAACGTCTCGCAATTGTTCCGCTCGATTCTCGACCTCTACACCCTCGATAACGGCCGGGTTGAAGCGAAAATGCAAACGCTGAATCTTGGTGAATGGCTTGCGGATCTGATACGCCAACACCAGGAAGCGGCCCGTTGGGCAGGCGTCGAGCTGCGGCTGCGACCGTGCAACCACTGGGTCAGAACCGACCCGGCGCTGCTCGCGACCATGGTGCAGAACGTGCTCTCCAACTGTTTCAAATACGGCGCGCAACGTCCCGTGCTGATCGGCGTGCGTAAACGTGGGGCAGGGCTGGCCATCGTCATCCATGACCGTGGCAACGGCATTGCCGAAGAGCATCTGCACAAGGTCTTCGAGGAGTTTTATCGGGTACGGCAAGTGCGCGACAAAGATGTCGAGGGCGTCGGGCTGGGCCTGTCGATCATCAAGCGTCTTGGTGAACTGATCGATGTGCACGTTGCTCTGCGTTCACAGTGGGGGCGCGGCACAGCTGTGACGCTTGCGGGGTTGCCGATCGTGGCGGCGCCGCAGTCACCGGTGGTTCGCAGTGAAGCGCGGCAGGTGGGTTTGTTGACCGGGCTGAAGGTGTGTCTGGTCGAGGATGACCGCAACGTGTTGCTCGCGACTTCGGCGTTGCTCGAACGCTGGGGCTGCGTGGTGCAGGCCGAGTGGTCAGCTGAAGGCCTGGTCACCGACTGCGACATCATCGTCGCCGACTATGACCTCGGCACCCATGCCACGGGTATCGAATGCATCGATGAAGTGCGCAGGCAGCGCGGTTGGGCAGTGCCGGCGATGATCATCACCGGGCATGACGTCGAGAAGATTCAGGCAGCCTTGCATGACCGGCAGATTGCGATTCTGTCGAAACCTGTGCGGCCGGCCGAGTTACGCGCGACGTTGCGCGCCCTGCGTGATCGACAAGGCGCAGCGGTTGAACAGATGCTGTAAAGGCCAATGTAAACGGGCGGCTCAGGAGCTCGCCCGTTATTTCGCGGCGATTATTGTGGGCTGTTGAACTGGTCGGAATAGCTGCCGGTCATCAGCGCCGATGCCACGCGATCAGAACCGACTCCGACCCGGGAGTAGGCCACTCGGTTGACGCCGGTGCGGTCGGCCCCATCCGCTGCCAATGCTCCGGCACCGACACGATCAGCGCCATCGGCGGCCACCGCGCCGGCGCCGACACGATCAGCGCCATCGGCAGCCACCGCGCCTGCGCCGACACGATCGGCGCCATCGGCAGCCACAGCGCCGGCGCCGACACGATCAGCGCCATCGGCAGCCACTGCGCCAGCGCCGACACGATCAGCGCCATCGGCAGCCACCGCGCCGGCACCGACACGATCAGCGCCATCGGCAGCCACTCCGCCAGCGCCGACGCGATCAGCACCATCGGCAGCCACCGCGCCCGCGCCGACACGATCAGCACCATCGGCAGCCACCGCGCCCGCGCCGACACGATCAGCGCCATCGGCAGCCACTGCGCCGGCGCCAACATGATCAGCCCCATCCGAAGCCAACGCCTGCGGTTGCGCCGCCAAGACATTCGGCACCACAACGCTGGCCGCTACCGCAAGAAGCACGCCTGACAACAACTTGTATTTCATGGTTTTCTCCACGACCCGTTGCCAAACAGCGATCAATCGCGCGCGATGCATACAGACGCCACGACTCACTGGCTTGGGTTCTACCTGGTTGGCGAAAGGCACGGGCACACCGAACGGCGTGCGGGTGTCGAGATAATTTTGATCGAGCCGATTGAGTATAGGATCGGCCTCGGGAACTGCCACGGCAGAAAGATCGACGGACAAAAAAAGACGAAGCCCGCATTGCGCGGGCTTCTTTGGGTGGAGCTGTTTACATTCTTGCCAGTGCCTGAGCCAGATCGGCGCGCAGGTCTTCAACGTCTTCAACTCCGACCGACAACCGCACCAAGCCATCGCCAATACCAAGCTTGGCGCGCGTCTCCGGTGGAATCGTCGCGTGGGTCATGATCGCCGGATGCTCGATCAGGCTTTCCACGCCACCGAGGCTTTCGGCCAACGCAAAGATCTTCACGTTTTCCAGAAAGCGCCGCGCACCGGCCAGGTCGCTGTTCAGATCGACGGAAATCATCCCGCCAAAACCGCGCATCTGCCGCTTGGCCAGTTCGTGCTGCGGGTGCGACTCAAGGCCCGGATAGTAGACGCGCTTGACCTGCGGTTGCTGCTCGAGCCACTGCGCCAGATCAAGGGCGTTGCTGCAATGGCGTTCCATGCGCAGCGCCAAAGTCTTCACCCCGCGCAGGGTGAGGAACGCATCGAACGGCCCGGAAATCGCCCCGACGGCGTTCTGCAGAAAACCGAGTTTTTCCGCCAGTGCGGCGTTCTGCCCGACCACGGCAATGCCGCCGATCACGTCGGAGTGGCCGTTGAGGTATTTGGTGGTCGAGTGCAGGACGATGTCGAAACCCAGCTCCAGTGGGCGCTGGATGTAGGGGCTGGCGAAGGTGTTGTCGGCCACGCAGATGATCCCCCGCGCGCGGCAGATGCGCGCAATGGCGGCCAGATCCGACAGGCTCAGCAGCGGGTTGGTAGGGGTTTCGACCATGACCATGCGCGTGTCGTCCTGCAGCGAGGCTTCGAACGCCGACAGATCGGTCAGATCGACGAAGCTGAAACGGTGCCCGGCGCTGCGCTGACGAACCTTGTCGAACAGGCGGAAGGTGCCGCCGTACAAGTCATTGCCGGAAACGATGTGTGAGCCGGCGTCGAGCAGTTCCAACACCGTGGAGATCGCCGCCAGCCCCGAGGCGAAGGCGAACGCGCGGGTGCCGCCTTCGAGGTCGGCGACGCAGCGCTCCAGCGCGAAGCGCGTCGGGTTGTGCGAGCGGCCGTAGTCGAACCCCTTGTGCACGCCGGGGCTGTCTTGCAGGTAGGTGGAGTTGGCATAGATCGGCGGCATCAGCGCGCCGGTGGTCGGGTCAGGCTCTTGCCCGGCGTGGATCACCCGGGTGGCGAAGCCTTGGGATTTATCGTCGTGCTGACTCATGCAAGGGATCTCCGTAATTGGTTGAGCATGTCGGTGCGGGTAATCAGGCCATGGAAGCTGGAACCGTCAGCGATGATCGCGACGAGGCCACGGCTGAGCACCGCTTCCAGCTCGGCCAGGCTCGCAGCCGGGGCGAGGGTTTGCAGTTTGTCGGTCATCACGCTGGACACCGACTGGCTGAAGCGCGCGGCATCTTCGTGGACGCCGAGGAGGATGTCGGACTCGTCGATCACACCCACCAGTTGCTTGCCTTCGACCAGCACCGGCAGTTGCGAAACATCCGCCAGACGCATGCGCTGAAACGCAGTGAGCAGGGTGTCGTCCGGGCCGACGCTGATCACCCGGCCGTCCTCGAAACGCCGTGCGATCAAATCGCGCAGATCGCCGTAGCCCTTGCGCTGCAACAGGCCTTGATCGGTCATCCACTGGTCGTTGTAGACCTTCGACAGGTAACGCGTGCCGGTGTCGCAGACAAAGCTGACCACGCGTTTCGGCTCGGTCTGTTCGCGGCAATAACGCAGCGCGGCAGCGAACAGGGTGCCGGTCGATGAGCCGCCGAGAATGCCCTCGGCCTTGAGCAACTGGCGCGCGTGATCGAAGCTTTCCGCGTCGCTGATCGAGTAGGCGTGACGCACGCTGGAGAGGTCGGTGATCGACGGAATGAAGTCTTCGCCGATGCCCTCGACTGCCCACGAACCGGGCGTCGGCAAGGTGCCGTCGCGGCTGTATTGCGCCATCACCGAGCCGACCGGATCGGCCAGGACCATTTCCAGATCCGGTTGCACGCGCTTGAAGAAGCGACTCAGCCCGGTCAGCGTGCCGGCCGAACCGACGCCGACGACAATGGCGTCCAGATCATGTTCGGTCTGCGCCCAGATTTCTGGCGCGGTGCTGCATTCATGGGCCAGCGGGTTGGCGGGATTGTTGAACTGGTCGGCGAAAAACGCCCCGGGGATGTCCTTGGCCAAACGGGCGGCGACGTCCTGGTAATACTCGGGATGGCCCTTGCCGACGTCAGAACGAGTGATGTGCACTTCGGCGCCCATGGCCTTCAAGTGCAGGACCTTCTCGGTGGACATCTTGTCCGGTACCACCAGCACTACGCGATAGCCTTTGGCGCGACCGACCAGCGCCAGACCCAGACCGGTATTGCCGGCAGTGGCCTCGACAATCGTCCCGCCCGGTTGCAGGCGACCGTCACGTTCGGCAGCGTCGATCATCGCCAGACCGATACGGTCCTTGATCGAGCCGCCAGGGTTCTGCGATTCGAGTTTGAGAAACAGCGTGCACGGTCCGGTATCGAAGCGGGTGACCTGCACCAGCGGAGTATTGCCTATCAGCCCAAGCACGGCAGGGCGTGATTCCTTTGACATTTCTTCACCTCTTTATGGTGTTGACCGCGTTCCAATCGCGGGGAAAAGACTCGCGTGCAACTTAGGCGCAGACATCCTCTCTCGCAACCTCTAATCCTTGGAAAATCCAGCCATTTGGATCTAACGATAGAACGAAAACTTGCATGTTGCCCTGAGGTGTTCTGATCGTTCCCACGCTAAGCGTGGGAATGCAGCCTTGGACGCTCTGCGTCCCTACGGCCAGAAGATCGCAGCCTTCGGCAGCTCCTACGGGGCGCCTGTGCATGAATAGAACTTGTGATGATCTAGAATTTATTGAGTTTGTTTCATCAAGACCGGTTCCCGACAATACCCGCCATCGAATAAGCATCTGGAGTTGTTTGTCATGGCACTGGCCCATTCCCTTGGATTTCCGCGCATCGGTCGCGACCGCGAACTGAAGAAAGCGCAAGAGGCGTTCTGGAAAGGAGAACTGAACGAGGCGGGCCTGCGTGACGTCGGGCGTGAGCTGCGCAAGGTCCATTGGGACTTGCAGAAAAACGCCGGCATCGACTTGCTGCCGGTTGGCGATTTCGCCTGGTACGACCAAGTGCTGACCCACTCGCTGATGTTCGGCGTGATCCCCGAACGTTTCCGTCCGCACGACGGTAAAGCCACGCTGCAGACCCTGTTCAGCATGGCCCGAGGCGTCAGCAATGCTTGCTGCGGCGAAGGCCACGCTCAGGAAATGACCAAGTGGTTCGACACCAATTATCACTACCTCGTACCGGAATTCAGCGTCGATCAACAATTTCAGCTGGGTTGGGAGCAGTTGTTTGAGGAAACCGAAGAGGCCCGTGTGCTGGGGCACAACGTCAAACCGGTGATCATCGGTCCGCTGACCTATCTGTGGCTGGGTAAAACCAAAAGCGTCGACTTCGACAAGCTCGATTTGCTTGACCGCCTGCTGCCGCTGTACGGCCAGATCTTCGCGCGGCTGGCGGCGTTGGGTGTGGAGTGGGTGCAGATCGACGAGCCGATTCTGGTGCTCGATCTGCCGCAGGACTGGAAGAATGCCTTCGAGCGCGCCTACAACCAGATCCAGCGCGATCCGCTGAAAAAACTGCTCGCCACGTACTTCGGTGGCCTGGAAGAAAATCTCGGTCTGGCGGCGAACCTGCCGGTCGATGGCTTGCACATCGATCTGGTGCGCGCGCCGGATCAGTACCCGACCATTCTGGATCGTCTGCCGGCTTATAAGGTGCTGTCGCTGGGTGTGGTCAACGGTCGGAACGTCTGGCGCTGCGATCTGCAAAACGCGCTGGCGACGCTGCGCCATGCTCATGAGCGTCTGGGTGATCGTTTGTGGGTAGCACCGTCCTGTTCATTGCTGCACAGCCCGGTTGATCTGGGCCGCGAAGACCAGCTCGATGCCGAACTGAAAAGCTGGCTGGCGTTCGCCGTGCAGAAGTGCGAAGAGGTCGCCGTGCTCGCTCAAGCGGTCAGCGAGCCGGAAGCGCCGAAGGTACTGCGTGCCCTCGCGCAAAGCCGTTCGGTGCAGACCAGCCGCGCTGCCTCGCCGCGTATTCACAAACCGGCGGTACAAGCGCGGGTCGCGGCGATCACTGCCAAGGATGCGCAACGCCAATCGCCGTTTGCCCAGCGTATTGCCAAACAGCGCGGCAAGCTCGACCTGCCGTTATTCCCGACCACCACCATTGGCTCGTTTCCGCAAACGTCGGCGATCCGTCTGGCGCGTCAGGCCTACAAGCAAGGCAAGCTCAGCGCGGCCGATTACACCGATGCGATGCACACGGAGATTCGCCACGCGGTGGAAATTCAAGAGCGCCTCGGCCTGGATGTGCTGGTGCACGGTGAGGCCGAGCGCAACGACATGGTCGAATACTTCGCCGAACAGCTCGACGGCTATGCCTTCACCCGCTTTGGCTGGGTGCAGAGCTACGGTTCGCGCTGCGTCAAACCGGCGGTGATTTTCGGTGACCTAAGCCGCCCGCAGGCGATGACGGTCGAGTGGATCCGCTACGCCCAAGGCCTAACCGACAAGGTCATGAAAGGCATGCTGACCGGCCCGGTGACCATGCTGATGTGGTCGTTCCCGCGCGAAGACGTCAGCCGCGAGGTGCAGGCTCAACAACTGGCGCTGGCCATTCGTGACGAGGTGAATGATCTGGAAGCGGCGGGAATCAAAATCGTGCAGATCGACGAAGCGGCGTTCCGTGAAGGCTTGCCGTTACGCCGGGCGCAATGGCCGGCGTATCTGCACTGGGCGAGCGAAGCGTTCCGCCTGTGCGCCTCCGGCGTGCGCGACGAAACCCAGATCCACACGCACATGTGCTACAGCGAGTTCAACGATGTGATCGAGTCGATCGCGGCGATGGACGCCGATGTCATCACCATCGAAACCTCGCGTTCGGACATGGAACTGCTCGAAGCGTTTGAAGCGTTTGCCTACCCGAACGACATCGGCCCCGGCGTGTACGACATTCACTCGCCACGGATTCCGGATGTGACGCAAATGGTCGGTTTACTGCGCAAGGCGGCGCAGCGTATTCCGGTGGAGCGGCTGTGGGTCAATCCGGATTGCGGCTTGAAAACCCGAGGCTGGCCAGAGACCGAGGCGGCGTTGGTGCACATGGTCAGCGCCGCGCGGCAACTGCGCAAAGAGTGGGCCTGACCCTTTACCGCCCTGGAATACATAACCTTTGTGGGAGCGAGCCTGCTCGCGAAAGCGGTGTGTCAATCGACACCATGTTGGATGACCTGACGCCTTCGCGAGCAGGCTCGCTCCCACAGAACTCGCGTTCTCCCCGTCATTCACGGCAACACACAAATCCTTTGTGGGAGCGAGCCTGCTCGCGAAAGCGGTGTGTCAGCCACCCATGCATCAGGCAAGGAAGCGTAATATCGGCGCACCATCGAACGGGTCTGTCAGATAGTGCGCCCTGACCCCGAAAGTCGTCTGTAACCGCTCCGGCGTCAGCACGTGCAGCGGCTCGCCCAGTGCCACCAGACGCCCGCGCTCCAGCACCGCCAGGCGATCGCACTTGAGCGCCTGATTGAGATCGTGCAGGGCGATCAGCGTAGTCACCGGCAGTGCGCGCACCACGTGCAGAATGCTCAACTGATGCTGGATGTCGAGGTGGTTGGCCGGCTCGTCGAGCAGCAGGATCTGCGGGCGCTGCGCCAGTGCGCGGGCGATGTGCACGCGCTGGCGTTCCCCGCCGGAGAGGCTGCGCCAGAGGCGGTTGCGCAGGTGCACGGCGTCGACGTCGACCAGCGCTTGCTCGACGATGGCGTCATCGGCCGGCGACCACGGTTGCAGCGCCGATAACCACGGCGTCCGCCCCAGCGCCACCGCGTCGAACACGCGAATGCCATCGTCGGTATCGGCCTGTTGCTCAACCACCGCGAGCGTCTGCGCGATAGTGCGCCGCGACATCTTGCCCAGCGTCCGACCGTCGAGCTGCACCCGACCCGCGCTCGGTTCGCGCAGGCCGGCCAGCAATTTGAGCAACGTGGATTTCCCCGACCCGTTCGGCCCGACAATGCCCAGGGTCTCGCCGCGCTGAACATCGAGGCTGACACCGTTGAGCAATTCGGCACCGCGCACTTTGAAGCCCACATCAGCACAACTCAAAACCGTGTTCATCGCGCCGATCTCCGGCCCACCAGAATCAGCGCGAACACCGGCGCGCCGACCAGCGCAGTGATCACGCCGACCGGGATCACCTGACCCTTGATCAGGGTGCGTGACAGCACATCGGCGGCGATCAGAAACACTGCGCCGCCCAACGCACTGGCCGGCAGCAGACGGGCATGGCCGGTGCCGAGCAACAACCGCGCGGCATGGGGAATCACCAGACCGACAAAGCCGATCGAGCCGACAATCGACACCATCACCGCCGTCACCAGCGCGGCGCAGCCAATCAACAGAATCTGCACACGTCGCACTGGAATGCCGAGAGACGCCGCCGAGTCCGCACCAAAGGTGAACGCATCCAGCGCCCGCCGATGCCACAGACAAACAACCAACCCCAACACCGCCACCGGCACCGCCAGCCCCACCGACGGCCAGCGCACGCCGCCGAGATTGCCCAACAGCCAGAACATGATCCCGCGCGCCTGTTCCGAGCTGGCCGAGCGGGTGATCAGAAAAGCGGTGAGGGCGTTGAACAGCTGCGAGCCGGCAATCCCGGCCAGAATGATCTGCCCGGTGCCGCTGGCCGAGCCGCTGACTCGCGCCAACAGGATCACCAGTGCGAAAGCGGTCACCGCGCCGGCAAAAGCACCGACCGACAATGAAATCGCCCCGGCACCGACGCCGAGCAGGGCGACCATCACCGCGCCGGTCGAGGCGCCAGCAGAAATTCCCAGCAGATACGGATCGGCCAACGGATTGCGCAGCAGCGACTGCAGGATTACGCCACAGGTCGCCAGACCGGCGCCGCAGGCCGCCGCGACCAGCGCGCGGGTCAGGCGATAGTTCCAGACAATGCCTTCGTCGATCGGGTCGAGCACATAACCGGCGCCCCACAGCTTGTTGGCCAGCACCTGCAACACCACGCTCGGCTCGATCGAAGTCTCACCAATGGCCACGCCGCCGATCAGCGCGACCGACAGCGTCAACAGCACCAGCAGCAAACGGATCAGGCGTCTGCTCATTGCGACAGGTCGTAGCCGTTGATGGCGCTGGCCAGTTGTTCGAGGCCGTCGAAGGTGCGCAGGCTGGCCTGCATGGCCATGGCGTCAAGGATGATGATGCGGTTGTGCTTGACCGCGTCCATGTTGCGCGTCACCGGATCACTGCGCAGGAAGGCGAGTTTCTTCTGATAGTCGTCCGCCGGGAAACGTCGACGATCCATGCGCGCAATCACCAGAAACGTCGGGTTGGCCTTGGCGATGGTTTCCCAGCCGACGGTTGGCCATTCTTCATCGGACTCGACGACGTTGCGCACGCCGAGGGTGCTGAGCATGAAATCGGGAACGCCTTTGTGCCCGGCCACGAACGGCTCGATGTCCATCTCGGCGCTGGAGAACCATACCAGGGCGCTGACGTCTTTGCGCTGCTGCTTTTTCGCGGTGGCGATCGACTGCGCGAGGCTGGCTTTGAGCTGCTCATTGAGCTGCTCGCCACGCGCCTGCACATCGAAAATCGCCGCCAGTTGGCTCACGCTTTTGTAGATGCTGTCGATGCGAAACGGCGCCAGCCGCGTGCCGTCCGAACCGACGAGGTTGTCCTTGGCTTCGCAATCGGAGGGCAGCAGATAGGTCGGAATCTTCAGTTCATGAAACTGCTCGCGGGTGCCGACCGCGCCTTGCGGGCCGACCATCCATTCCAGCTCGACGGCAACCAGCTCCGGGCGTTTAGCGATCACCGCTTCGAAACTCGGCTCGTTGTCGGCGAGGCGCTCGATCCTGTCGTTCTGTGCTTTGTATGTGCTCAGCACGTCGTTGAACCACAGCGAAGTGCCAACGACTTTGTCGCCCAGACCCAAGGCATAGAGCATTTCCGTGCCGGCCTGGCCGATGGTCACCGTGCGCGCAGGCGCGTGCTGAAAGGTCAGGCTGCTGCCACAGTTTTCGACGGTCAGCGGATACGCAGTCGGCGCCGCTTGCGCCAGGGGGCAAAGACTCAGAGTGGTGAGCAGGGTGGCAACGCGGGGCAGCAGCATGTGGCAGTCTCCAGAGGGAACCGTACGGGAGTGGGCGGGTACGGTTTGGAAACACACCTCGGGCGCGGTCGTGGAAACTGCGCAAGGCCGGCACGGGGAAAATGCGCACGGCACGATGTCCTTCCCGGACACCCCGCCGGTTGGTCAGTCACTGTGCCGGCAGGTCTCCTGACTGATGCGTCATCGCCACGCTCCGGCCTTCCCGGGGTTCACCCAGTGGCAGTCGAGGAGCAGGCTCGGCACCTACAGTTGCGGGGGCAGTTCCGATTGATGCGTGGAGCACCTCGGATTCCCTATTAATTCCGTGTGGAAACCGGCGCGGGCATGGTAGTCGATCAGGCCGCTGATGGGGAGCCGAATCTGCTTTGGTAGGAGCTGCCAAAGGCTGCGATCTTTTGATCTGGTCTTTAACGGGCAAGATCAAAAGATCGCAGCCTTCGGCAGCTCCTACACGGGTGCGTGTTTGCGTGGCGAAGCGTTTGCAATCCGAGGGTAAGCTTGGCTAGTATACGATCCATATACATTTCGTATCGGATATAGACATGGGCATCGTAAAGATTTCAGAGGACATGCACGAGAACCTGCGTATCTCCAGCAACGCCCTCAGCCGCTCGATCAACGCACAGGCTGAGCACTGGATGCGCATCGGCATGCTCGCCGAGCTGCATCCCAATCTCGACCACAGCGCCATTTGCCGCCTGCTGATCCGCGCCGAACAGAATGGTGGGCTGGATCTGCAACAACTGACTCAGGAAGCCGTCAGCGCATGAGAAACCAGATCAAGATCAACACCCCGGCCGACATCGAAAAATCCCGCGCCGCCGGCAAACTCGCCGCTGAAGTGCTGGCAATGCTGGTGCCGCATGTGAAGGCTGGCGTGACCACCGATGAGCTGGATCGACTGTGCAACGATTACATCGTCAATGTGCAGAAGGCGGTGCCAGCCAATGTCGGTTATCACGGCTTTCCGAAAACCGTCTGCGCGTCGGTCAACGATGTGGTGTGCCACGGGATTCCATCGGGTACGCCATTGAAGGATGGCGACATCGTCAATCTCGACATCGCCGTGATCAAGGATGGCTGGTTCGGCGATACCAGTCGCATGTATGTCGTGGGTGAGGCAAGCCCCGAGGCGCAGCACCTGATCAAGACCACTTACGATGCGATGTGCGCGGGCATTCGTGCAGTGAAACCGGGCGCGACGCTGGGCGATATCGGTCATGCGATCCAGAGCCTGGCGGAGGCGGAGGGCTTCAGCGTGGTGCGCGAATACTGCGGCCACGGTATCGGCAAGGTCTATCACGACGAACCGCAGATCCTGCATTACGGCTTTCCCAATCAGGGCCTGAAGCTTAAGGCCGGGATGATTTTCACCGTGGAACCGATGCTCAATGCCGGCAAACGCCATGTGAAGAACATGCCGGATGGCTGGACCGTATTGACCAAGGATGGCTCGTTGTCGGCGCAGTGGGAGCATATGGTCGCGGTGACGGAGAGCGGGTTTGAAGTGCTGACGGCGTGGCCGGATGAGATTGAAGGGTACCGGGCCATTGGCTAATACCGTGTCGCCTGCTTGCCCTCACCCTAGCCCTCTCCCAATGGGAGAGGGGACTGACCGAGGTGTTGTTGCGAGATACGCCGACGTGCGATACCGAGTCGAACTTACATTTTGAACAGCATGAAGATCGGCTCCCTTTCCCCCTCGCCCCCCGTGGGGGAGAGGGCTGGGGTGAGGGGGTAGATCCAACTGACTCAGCGCAATCAGTGAGCCCCGGCAGCCTTGTTCAAGTCGCTCTCGGTCCACTCGGTATAAACACAAGCATCCGCCGTCGCCCAGCGCACCCGTACCGGATCGCCGGCCTTGAGCGGCATGCCCGCTGCCGATAGCGCTTTCACCGTCATCGACGTCCCGCCCGCAGTCACCACGCTGCACGTCTGGCTTTCACCGAGAAACAGCACCTCCACAACGTTCGCCGACACCTCATTCCAGCCCGCCGCCAGCGGCTCATCCAGCGCCTGCTGCGTGCTCAGCGCCAAGGCCTTTTCCGGACGCACCATCAGCAGCACATCCTGATCAGTGTGCAACCCGGACGTCAGCCGAATCGACAACGACTGGCCCTCGAAACTCGCCGCTGCATTGCCTTGCACCTTGAGCTTGAGGAAGTTCGAATTACCCAGAAACGACGCGACAAACGCATTCGGCGGATTCTGGTAAAGGTCATAACCACTGCCCAGACCAACGATTTTGCCGTGGCTGAAAATCGCGATGCGTTGCGACAGACGCATGGCTTCTTCCTGGTCGTGGGTCACGTACACGATGGTGATACCCAGGCGTCGGTGCAGTTGGCGCAGTTCATCCTGCAAGTCCTCGCGCAGCTTCTTGTCCAGCGCGCCCAACGGTTCATCCATCAGCAGAATGCGCGGCTCGTAAACCAGCGCCCGGGCGATGGCAACCCGTTGTTGCTGGCCACCGGACAGTTGCGAAGGGCGGCGATGGGCGAACTGTTCGAGTTGCACCAGCTTCAACATCGCATCGACGCGCTTTTCGCGCTCGGCCGCAGCCAGTTTACGGATCGCCAAAGGGAAGGCGATGTTGTCGCGCACCGACAGATGCGGGAACAGCGAGTAACGCTGAAAAACCATGCCGATGTCGCGCTTGTGCGGCGGCACGTTGACCAGCGACTGGCCGTTGACGAGGATCTCGCCACTGCTCGGTGTTTCAAACCCGGCGAGCATCGACAGCGTGGTGCTTTTGCCCGAGCCGCTGGAGCCGAGGAAGGTGAGGAATTCGCCGTCCTTGATGTCCAGCGAGATGTTATCGACGGCAGCAAAATCGCCGTAGTGCTTGTTCAGGTTGCGCAGGCTGACCAGGGGTTTGTCGCTCTGCTGGGATGCGTCTTTGATCACGGCACTCATGTCGTACTCCTGGGCGCTCAGGCGCTGATTTCGTTGCGCCGGCGCAGGGCGGCGGCGATCACCATGACCAACACTGACAGGCCGATCAGCAGCGTCGAAGCGACGGCGATCACCGGGGTCAGGTCCTGGCGCAGGGTGGTCCACATTTTCACGGGAAGGGTTTGCAGAGTCGGGCTTGCCATCATCACGCTGAGCACCACTTCGTCCCACGAAACGAGGAAGGCGAAGAGGGCGCCGGCGACCATGCCCGGACGAATCGCCGGGAACGTCACCTTGAACACCGCTTGCAAGCGCGAGGCACCGCAGATCACCGCCGCGTCTTCAATCGACTGATCGAACAGCTTCAGCGAGTTGATGATCGAGATGATGGTGAACGGCAGCGCGACGATCACATGGCTGACGACGAAGGCGAACATCGTTCCGGTGTAGCCGAGCTTGAGAAACAGCGCGTACACCGCCACGGCAATGATCACCAGCGGCACGATCATCGGCAGGGTGAACAGGCCGTAGAGCATCTCGCGGCCGGGGAAGCGTCCGCGCACCAGCGCAAACGCGGTTGGCAAACCGAGCGCCACAGCGCAGATCGTGGTCAGCACGGCAACTTTTAGGCTGGCGGCAGCGGCGTTCATCCAGTCGGGATTGGAGAAGAACTGGCCGTACCATTTCAGCGTCCAGCCCGGTGGCGGGAACACCAGCCACTGCGAGGAGCCGAACGACAGCAGCACGATGAACACGATCGGCAACAGCAGGAACAGGCCGATCAGCCCAGTCGTAGCGTAGAGGCCGAAACGCATGCGCCGGCTCATGGCATTGGGGGTCAGGAGCATGTCGGCTTACCTCGCGTTACTGGCGCCAACCGGGGATTCCGGTTGAAGCTTCAGGTAGAAGTAGAACAGCACCAGGGTAATTGCGATCAGCAACGCGGCGCCGGCACTGGCCAGGCCCCAGTTGAGGAACGATTGCACCTGCTGAATGATGAACTCCGGCAGCATCATGTTCTGCGCCCCGCCGAGCAGCGCGGGGGTGACGTAGTAACCGAGCGACATTACGAACACCATCAAACCGCCGGACGCCAGACCCGGCCGGCACAGCGGCAGGAACACCCGGAAGAAGTTGGTCCACGGACTGGCGCCACAGATCGAGCCGGCCTGCAGGATCATCGGGTCGATGGCCTGCATGGTCGCCTGCAACGGCAGTACGATGAACGGGATCATGATGTAGCTCATGCCGATCACCACGCCCGTCAGGTTGTGCACCATCTCCAGCGGTTGATCGATGATGCCCATGGCCATCAAGGTCTTGTTGATTACGCCCGAGGCTTGCAACAACACCAGCCACGAATAGGTGCGGGCGAGCAGGCTGGTCCACATCGACAGCAGCACGATGTTGAGGATCCAGCGCCCCCAGCCGCGCGGCACCAGGGTGATCGCCCAGGCCAGCGGAAAGCCCAGCAGCAGGCTGAACAGCGTCACCAGCCCGGCCACCGAAAAGGTGTTGAGCAGCACCCGCGCATAGGCCGAATTGGCGAACAACTGTTCGTAGTTGCCGAGACCCGGCACAGGTTCCAGCACACCGCGCAACAGCAGGCCAATCAACGGCGCGAGAAAGAACAGGCCGAGGAACAGCAGTGCCGGGACGAGGTTGCCGGCGCCGCGCCAGCGTTGCTTGAAAGCCGAACCGGCAGCGCCGGCGGCGCTCCCGGTGGCAGTGGAAGGACGAGGCGCAGTGGCCGCGATTTTCATTTGACCAGCCATTCGTTCCACCGTGTCGCGATAGCCGGACCGTTCTTGGCCCAGTAAGCGAAATCAAGGGTGATCTGATCCTTGGCGTAAGCCGTCGGCAGGTTGGGGGCCAGCGTCGAATCCAGACGCTCCACACTGTCGAGGTTGACCGGCGCGTAGGCGGTCAGGTTGGAGAAGTCGGCCTGACCTTTGGCGCTGCTGGCATTGGCGAGGAACTTCATCGCCGCATCTTTGTTTTTCGAGCCTTTGGGGATGACCAGAATGTCGGCCATGACCAGGTTCTGCTTCCAGCTCACGCCGACCGGTGCGCCGTCTTCCTGCAGGGCGTGCACCCGACCGTTCCAGAACTGGCCCATGCTCGCTTCGCCGGACGCCAGCAGTTGCTGCGACTGCGCACCGCCGCCCCACCAGACGATGTCTTTCTTGATGGTGTCGAGTTTCTTGAAGGCGCGATCCAGATCCAGCGGGTAGAGCTTGTCAGCCGCAACGCCGTCGGCCAGCAGCGCCAGTTCGAGCACGCCGGGGCTTGGCCATTTGTACAGGGCGCGCTTGCCCGGGTAGGTCTTGGTGTCGAACAGCGCGCTCCAGTCCTGCGGCTTGTTGGCGCCGAGCTTGCCTTCGTTGTAGCCGAGGACAAAGGAGAAGAAGAACGAACCGACGCCGTGATCGCTGACAAAGCGCGGGTCGATCCTGTCGCGCTGGATCACTTTGAAATCGAGGGGTTCGAGCAGGCCTTCGGCAGCGGCGCGCAGAGCGAAGTCGGCTTCGACATCGACTACGTCCCACTGCACGTTGCCGCTTTCGACCATGGCTTTGAGTTTGCCGTAGTCGGTGGGGCCGTCCTGGACGACGGTGATGCCGCTGGCCTTGCTGAACGGATCGGCCCAGGCCTGTTTCTGCGCATCCTGGGTGCTACCGCCCCAGCTGACAAAATTCACGCTTTCGGCAGCCATTGCAGCCTGGCCGGTAACGCTGAGCAGTCCCGCGAAAAAGATCGCGGTTGCAGCTTTGTTCAACACCATGTTCACGCCCTCATTGTTGTGTTTTTGAGCGGGCCTTGCGTTGTTGCCCGCCTGTCGGGAGCAGTAGCTGGACGCTTTTTCACGTCGTCCGGTCTATGGAATATCATATTATGGTATTCCAAACTTTGTGCAAGCACTTTGCCTTACCGGTTATCTGGCCGGTTGGTTTTTTTGAGCCGTTCGGCCTGAGATATTTTGTGAATGTGAGATCCAGCCCCTCACCCCAGCCCTCTCCCAAGGGGAGAGGGGGAAAGGGAGCCGATCTTCATGCTGTTCAAAACCGAGCCCGATTCGCTAATGGGAAAGGAGTGGATCCGTATGCTGCTCAAAGCTGAGTTCGACTCGGTATCCCAGGTCGATGTATAGCGACCGGTCAACGCGGTCGGCTCCCTCTCCCTCTGAGAGAGGGCTGGGGTGAGGGCGGCGTCATTCAGTGAACGGAATGCTCTCAACCACCTCAAGGTCATACCCGGTCAACCCCGCATACTTCAGCGGTGGCCCGAGGTGGCGCAGCTTGCCCACCCCGAGGTTCTGCAGAATCTGCGCCCCCGTCCCGACCTCGGAATAAATCCGCGATTGCGAACGGCTGAACTGCCGTGGCGGCTGGGTCAACTGCGGAACGCGCTCGAGCAACGCCTGCGACGATTCATGATTGGCCAGCACCACCACAACCCCATGACCTTCCGCCGCGACCCGTTGCAACGCTGCCCAGAGGGTCCAGTTCGTCGGCCCGCTGTACTCGGCGCCGACCAGATCGCGCAGCGGATCGATCACATGCACGCGCACCAGCGTCGGCTCTTCGCGGCGCAGGTCGCCCATGACCATCGCCATGTGCACGCCACCTTCGATGCGATCTTCGAAGGTGATCAAACGGAAGGTGCCATGCACCGTCGGCAGCTCACGTTCACCGATGCGTTCGATGGTGTGCTCGGTGCTCAGGCGATAGTGGATCAGGTCAGCAATGGTGCCGATCTTGATCCCGTGTTTGCGTGCGAACTGCTCCAGATCCGGGCGGCGCGCCATGGTGCCGTCGTCGTTCATCACTTCGACAATCACCGAGGCGGGGGTGAACCCGGCCAGGCGCGCCAGATCGCAACCGGCCTCGGTGTGCCCGGCGCGGGTGAGCACGCCACCTTCCTTGGCGCGCAGCGGGAAGATGTGGCCGGGCTGCACCAGGTCTTCGGCGCGGGCATTTGGCGCGACGGCGGCGGCCACGGTGCACGCGCGATCTGCTGCGGAAATGCCGGTCGTCACGCCGACCGCCGCTTCGATCGACACGGTAAATGCAGTGCTGAACACACTGCCGTTGGCGGGTACCATTTGCTCCAGGCCCAGACGCTGGCAATGTTCGTCGGTGAGGGTCAGGCAGATCAGCCCGCGTGCTTCGCGGGCCATGAAGCTGATAGCCTCCGGCGTGCAACGGTCGGCGGCCAGCAGCAGGTCGCCTTCGTTCTCGCGGTCTTCGTCATCGGCCAGCAGGACCATTTTGCCGAGGCGATAATCTTCGATGATTTCTTCGATGCTGTTGAAGGCCATGCTGGACTCTCAGGGTTCGTTGGAAATATATTGGTATACCATAATACAAAATCAACAAAGAGGTCACTATGAAGGCGTACTGGATTGCACATGTGGATATAGCCGATGCCGAGCACTACAGCCAATACACCCAGCGCACCCCGCAGGCGATTGCCGCATTCGACGGCAAGTTTCTCGCCAGAGGCGGGCGCAGCAAAGCGCTGGAAGGGCGGCAGACGCCACAGCGCACCGTGATCATCGAGTTCGCGAGCTACGAACAGGCCGTGGCGTGCTATCGCTCGGCGGCGTATCAGGAGGCGAAAAGTTACCGCGAAGAATGGGCGAGGGCGGAGATCATCATCGTAGAAGGCATCGCCCCGAACTGAGCCACACCACCAAACTATGTGGGAGCGAGCCTGCTCGCGAATGCGTTCGATCATTCAACATTTGTATCGACTGACACGACGCCTTCGCGAGCAGGCTCGCTCCCACAGGGGTATAGGTGGTGATCAGCGCATGAAATGGATCTTGCCGCTGTCATCATTACCCATGTAAATCCCGTAAACCCCAGCCTGGCGCTCTTCGATATAGCGCTCGAGAATCTGCCGGATCGCCGGGTAGTAGATCTGCTCCCACGGAATCTCTTCAGGGGCGAAGAACTTGTAATCCATGGTCTCCGGCCCATACTGCCCGGTGATCTCCAGGGCGATGGCGCGGAAGATGATGTACACCTCGCTGATTTTCGGCACGCTGAAAATCGAATACGGCGAGACGATTTCCGCGCGCACGCCGCTTTCTTCCCAGACTTCACGCAACGCCGCCTGCTCGGTGGTTTCACCGCTTTCCATGAAACCGGCCGGCAGCGTCCAGGTGCCCGGGCGCGGGGGGATCGCCCGTTGGCACAGGAGGTATTTGCCCTCCTGCTCAATGATGCAGCCGGCAATGATCTTCGGATTGACGTAGTGGATATAGCCGCAGCCGCGGCACATCAGGCGCTCGTGCGTATCGCCCGGCGGCGTCTGCTGACCGAGGTCAGGGCCACCGCATTTCGGGCAAAAGCTCGGGCTGAACATGTCATTGACCTATGCGGGGTTCTTTCAGCGCGATCGGCAGGGTGATCGCCGGGGTGCCTTTGACGGCGACGCCGGTTTCTTCCTGTTTGCGCTTGAGGTAATCGAGGGCCACGGCAGCCGCCGCGCGGACGTGATCGACACACGCCTGATGCGCCGCCAGCGGATCGCCGCTCTTGATCGCCTCGACCATTTTTTCCATCTCGTGATTACTTGCGCCGCGTCGGTTTTCCTGGGAGACCGAGGTCGCGCGCAGATAGCTGATGCGTGCCTGCAACTGGCGCAATTGGGTGGCGGCGACATGGTTGCCTGAGCCTTCGAGCAGCACGTCGTAGAAGCCCTGCACCGAGTCGATCACCTGTTGCAGCTCGCCGTCCTTCAACGCTTTGCGGTTGTCATCAAGGGCTTTTTCTAATGCTTTGATGTCCTTGGCTTTGGCGCGCAGGGTGAACAGCTGCACGATCAGGCCTTCGAGCACGCAACGCAATTCGTAGATATCGACGGCATCGGCGAGGGTGATGATGGCTACGCGCGGGCCTTTGGCATCGGCGAATTCGACGAGACCTTCTGATTCGAGGTGACGCAAGGCTTCGCGCACCGAAGTGCGGCTGACGCCGAGGCGATCACAGAGGTCGCGTTCGACCAGGCGATCGCCTGGCATGAGCTGGAAATTCATGATCGCGCTACGCAGTTTGTCCAGCACGATTTCGCGCAGGGTAACGGGGTTGCGATTGACCTTGAAGCTGTCGTCGAGTGGCTGGCGTTTCATGGGGTCCGCTCTTGAGCTTGGCTGTCCATGCCAGACGGGCATCAAAACAGCCGAGGGTTAACTGGAGGCCTCGGCGTCGGCTTCGGCAAAGGCTTCACGGGCCAGCCGGAAACTGTCCACGGCCGCCGGAACGCCGCAATAAATGCCGACCTGAAGCAGAATTTCGCGTATTTGCTCACGACTCAGGCCGTTACGCAAGGCGCCACGCACATGCAGCTTGAGTTCATGCGGGCGGTTGAGCGCGGAGATCATCGCCAGGTTGATCATGCTGCGTTCCTTGAGCGACAGACCCTCACGCCCCCAGACATGTCCCCAGCAGTATTCGGTGACCATTTCCTGCAGCGGACGGGTGAAATCGTCGGCGTTCTCGATCGAGCGTTGCACGTAGGCTTCGCCCAATACCTGCGTACGGATCTGCAGACCTTTTTCGTACTTTTCGTTACTCATATTCTTTGCCTCACCTCAATCCCTGTGGGAGCTGGCTTGCCAGCGATAGCGGACTATCAGCCAACATCAATGTTGAATGTTAAGCCCTCATCGCTGGCAAGCCAGCTCCCACAGGGTTTTGCATTGTCGCTTCAGGCCAGAGTCGGCAACGGGCCGAGCTTGCCTTTGTGATAAATCATCGGCGTCACCGGTTGCTCGGGCAGGATCAGGTTCTTCACTGCGCCGACAATGATCGCGTGATCACCGCCGTCGTATTCACGCCATAACTCGCACTCGATGATCGCCGTCGCCTTGGCCAGAATCGGGTTACCGAGTTCGCTCAAATGCCACTCGATGCCCTTGGCCTTTTCCTTGCCCTTGCCGGCGAACGCGTAGGCTTCGGCGGTCTGCTCGGCGGAGAGCAAATGGATGGCGAATTTCTTGCTGTCGCGCAGTACCGGGTAGGTGTCGGAGGCGTAGTTGGGGCAGAACAGCACCAGCGCCGGGTCGATCGACAGCGCGCTGAACGCGCTGGCGGTGATACCGACGATGCCGCCGTCCGGGTCGAGGGTGGTGACCACCGTGACGCCGGACGGGAACGAGCTCATGACGTCTTTGTAAATGCCGGGTTCGATCATTTCGCAGGACTCCTAGCGCATCACAAACGGATCAGGCATCGGCGCCTGGGAGAGGTTGATCCACACCGTTTTCAGTTCGGTGTAGGCCAGCACCGAGTCGATGCCGCTTTCGCGTCCATAGCCACTGTTCTTGAAGCCGCCGATCGGCGCCATCGCCGACACTGCGCGGTAAGTGTTGACCCAGATAATCCCCGAGCGCACATCGCGGGCCAGACGATGGGCGCGACCGAGATCGCGAGTCCAGATGCCGGCGGCGAGGCCGAACTGCGAGTCGTTGGCGATCGCCAGCGCTTCGGCTTCGTCTTTGAAACGAATCACCGAAGCCACCGGGCCGAAGACTTCTTCCTGCATGATCTTCATCGAATTGCGGTCGCACTCGAATAGCGTCGGCTCGTAGAACCAGCCTTCACCGAGATCCGCCGGACGCTTGCCACCGGTGCGCAAACGCGCGCCTTCGGCGATCGCATCGGCGACCAGACCTTCGACCACCGCCAGTTGCTGCGCGGTGGCCATCGGCCCCATTTCACTGTTGTCTTCCTGTGGGTTGCCGATGCGGATGCGCTGGGCGCGCTCGACCAGACGATTGACGAATTCATCGTAGATTTCATCCTGCACCAGCAAGCGCGAACCAGACACGCAACTCTGCCCGGACGCTGCGTAGATCCCGGCAATCGCGCCGTTGATCGCGCTGTCCAGGTCGGCGTCGGCGAAGATGATATTCGGCGACTTGCCGCCCAGTTCCAGCGACAGCTTGGCGAAATTCTCGGCGCTGCTGCGCACCACATGCCGTGCCGTCGCCGCGCCGCCGGTGAAGGCGATCTTGCGGATCAGTGGATGGCGGGTGAGGGCGGCGCCGGTGCTCGGGCCGTAACCGGTGACGACGTTGACCACGCCCGGCGGAATCCCGGCTTCGAGGGCCAAGCGTGCCAGCTCAAGAATGGTCGCCGAGGCGTGCTCGGACGGCTTGATCACAATCGTGTTGCCGGCGGCGAGGGCCGGGGCCAGTTTGATCGCCGTCAGGTACAGCGGGCTGTTCCATGGAATGATCGCGGCGACCACACCCATGGCTTCGTGCACGGTGTAGGCAAACAGGTCGGGCTTGTCCAACGGCAGGGTGCCGCCTTCAAGCTTGTCGGCGAGGCCTGCGGTGTAGTGGAAGAACTCCGGCAGATAGCTGACCTGGCCACGGGTTTCGCGGATCAGCTTACCGTTGTCGCGGCTTTCCAGCTGCGCCAGGTGTTCCTTGTTTTCTGCGATCAGATCACCGAGGCGGCGCAGCAGTTTGCCGCGCGCAGTGGCGGTCAGACCACGCCACGCCGGGCTGTCGAAGGCCGTTTGCGCCGCTTGCACGGCGCGTTCGACGTCCGCTTCATCGGCGTCGGGCAATTGCGCCCAGGCTTGCGCGGAGGCCGGGTTGAGGCTTTCGAAGGTCTTGCCGGAGAGGGCGTCGACCCAGTCTCCGCCGATGCACATCTGGAAGCGTGCGAGTGTCATGCAACGATCCCCTTTATATGGTTTTGTCGGGAGTGTGCGAATTGAAGAAATTCCAGCAGCATCTGATTAACCAGACGTGGCGACTCTACCGGCATCATATGCCGTTGCTCGGGCAGCACGGCAACCTTCGCAGCGGGGATGCGTCGGGCCAGTTGCTCGGCCATTTCCGGCGTCGAGCCGGGGTCGAGTTCGCCGGTGGCGATCAGCGTCGGCGCCTGAATGCTGTTCAGGTCGTCGGCGCGGTACATGTCCTGGGTGGCGAACAATTCGTAGGTGGTCAGATAGCCCTGCGGATCGTTGTTGGCCAGAGTCTGGCGCAACGCGGCGATCTGCGCCGGGTTGGCCGCCTGATATTCACGGCTGAACCAGCGCGACAACGCCGCTTCGGCATTGGCGTCCGGGCCGTGTTCGGCAGCCTGGGCAGTGCGGGCAATCACGCCGGCACGCTGTTCTTCGCTGCGGTTGAACACGCTGTTCAACACCACCAGGCTTTGCAGGCGCTCCGGGTAATGCAGGGCGAAGGCCCGCGCGACCAGGCCGCCCATGGAGAAACCGATCACCGCTGCCTGGGGCAGATTCAGGTGATCGAGCAGCTCGAGCAACTGATCGGCGTAACCGAGCAGGTCGGTGCCGCTGGCCGGGCGCGGGCTGGCGCCGTGGCCGAGCATGTCGTAGGCGATCACCTGATATTTGCTGGCGAGGCCGACAATCTGCCCGCCCCACATTTCTTTGTTCAGGCCCACGCCGTGGATCAAGACCACGGGCTGGCCTTGGCCGGTCGCCAGGTAACTGGTGCCAGCCGGGGTGAGTTCAGCGGTGAGCCGAATCATGGAGCGCTCCTGCAATGCCTTTCTTGTTGTGATTACTGGGCTTTTTCGGCGGCCAGTTCTTCCAGATCGATGTAGCGGTTGCCGATACGCGGGTGCAGGCGGCCACCGTCGGCGCAACCCAGCACGACGACGATTTCGTCGGCACGCGGCGCGTCTTCGATCTGCATTTCCAGGGTGATGTAGTGCGAACGCAGGCCTTCGTCGTCCTTGTGCATCATCGGGATCTGAATCGACGTGCCCGGACCGCCGCGCTTGTTGGTAAAGCTCAGGTAGCTCTTGGCTTTCACCGCTTCGCGATAGTGGTTGCCGAAGCGCAGCGTATGGATCACGGCGGAGGCGTGTTCGATCTCGCCGTCAGCGCCGACCACGGCGGCTTTGCCGTAAGCCTCGATCTTCTCGGCGCCACCAATGATGCCCACCAGGCGCTCGACCATCATGGCGCCGAGGTCGGAGCAGTTGGCGCGGATCTGCGGCTTGAGGTCTTCGACAAAACCGTGGCCCACCCACGGGTTCTTCATCACCACGGCGAGGCCGACCATGGTCACCGGCTTGTCAGTGGACTTGCCGCCTTCGATGAAGGTTTCTTCGACATAGCTGACGATCTTGCGAATTTCGAAACTCATGAGCTGCTCCGTTTGGGGGATTGAGAGTGTCTGTGCGTCTGATGGTATACCATAATACCGATCCTGCAAGTCCCCTCCGCAACAATTGCGTCATCCATCCTACGAATGGCTGCGCATTCACCCTTTGTCGCAAAACCAACCATCACTACAAACCCTGTGGGAGCGAGCCTGCTCGCGAAAGCGGTGGGTCAGC
The DNA here is from genome assembly GCF_001425545.1 of Pseudomonas sp. Leaf434. Lineage (NCBI taxonomy): Bacteria > Pseudomonadati > Pseudomonadota > Gammaproteobacteria > Pseudomonadales > Pseudomonadaceae > Pseudomonas > Pseudomonas sp. Leaf434. The sequence continues at coordinate 470,685 of NZ_LMQZ01000009.1, forward strand.
CAATAAACAGGGTGACTGATACACCGCATTCGCGAGCAGGCTCGCTCCCACAGGGAAAATGATGGGTTACAGAGAGCCGCTTTCGGTTAACAAAAGATAACGCGGCGCCGATTGTCAGACATTTGCAAAGCCCGATAGGATGAGCCAGCTTCCGAAGGGGCTCTGGATTGCGGGTTTCAGGACTATGCTTCTGATCTGCCACTAGCCGAGCACCCTTGCGGCGCCCTTGAAGGCCCGATGGCCCAACAATAATAAATAGGGGAAGGTCTATGAGTCGTTGCCGCCCGCCGGCGTTACGCAACACCGCGTTGCTGGCCACAGCACTCTCGCTGCTGGGCTTTGCCACGTTATCGGCACCTGTGATTGCCGCCGAGGCCCCGGCTGACGTGGTCTATGCCACCGAATCGGCCAAGGCCGCAAAAAGCCTGATTCTTGATGTCGTCCACGCTGGCGCGCGTCTTGTCGCGGTCGGCGATCGCGGGCACATCGTCTATTCCGATGACCAGGGCAAAACCTGGACCCAGGCCAAGGTGCCGACCCGGCAACTGCTCACTGCCGTGTATTTCGTCGATGACAAAAACGGCTGGGCCGTGGGCCACGACGCACAGATTCTCGCCAGCGCAGACGGCGGTCTGACCTGGACCAAACAATTCGAAGACCTCGCACGCGAATCGCCGCTGCTCGACGTCTGGTTCAAGGACGCCAGCAGCGGCTTTGCCGTGGGCGCCTACGGCACGCTGCTGGAAACCTCCGACGGCGGCAAGCACTGGGAAGACGTCAGCGATCGCCTCGACAACGAAGACCAGTTCCACCTCAACGCCATCGCCGCCGTGAAAGACGCCGGGCTGTTCATCGTCGGCGAGTCCGGCAGCATGTTCCGCTCCGCCGATGACGGCCAGACCTGGGAAAAGCTCGAAGGCCCGTACGAAGGTTCGCTGTTCGGCGTGATCGGCACGGCGCAGCCGCAGACCCTGCTGGCGTACGGCTTGCGCGGCAATCTTTATCGCTCCACTGATTTCGGCAGCACCTGGGAGCAGGTCGAACTCAAAGCTGCACGCGGTGCGCTGGAGTTCGGTCTGTCTGGCGGCACGCTGCTCGAAGACGGCTCGATCGTGATCGTCGGTAACGGCGGTTCGGTGATCAGCAGCAGCGACAACGGCGAAACCTTCAGCGTGTTCAACCGTCCGGATCGCATTTCGCTGTCGTCGGTTACCGCCGCTGGCAACGGCAACCTGATTCTGACCGGGCAGGGTGGTTTGCACATCACCCAGCCAAACGGTGCCGAGACCAATAACAAGAAGGCGGGGCTATGACTTCCTTGATCACTCCTCAGCAGGAAAAGGCGACGGTTCTCGAGCGCCTGATCTTCAACAACCGTCCGGCCGTGATCCTGATCTGCCTGGTGGTGAGCATTTTCCTGTTCTGGCAGGCCACGCTGATCCGGCCGTCGACCAGTTTTGAAAAAATGATCCCGCTGCAGCATCCCTTCATCGAAAAGATGATGGAGCACCGCAACGATCTCGCGAACCTCGGCAACACCGTGCGTATTTCGGTGGAAGCCACCGACGGCGACATTTTCTCCAAGGAGTACATGGAGACCCTGCGTCAGATCAACGACGAAGTGTTCTACATTTCCGGCGTCGATCGTTCCGGCCTCAAATCGCTATGGAGCCCGAGCGTACGCTGGACCGAAGTGACCGAAGAGGGTTTCGCCGGCGGTGAAGTGATTCCGCAGAGCTACAACGGTTCCCAGGACAGCCTCGATCTGCTGCGCAACAACGTGCTCAAGTCCGGCCAGGTCGGGCGTCTGGTGGCCAACGATTTCAAGTCGAGCATCGTCGACATCCCTCTGCTGGAGGCCTATCCGGACCCCCAGGATCAGGGCAAGCTGCTGGCGCTGGACTATCGCCAGTTCTCCCATGAACTCGAAGACAAGATCCGCAACAAGTTCGAAGCGCAGAACCCCAACATCAAGATCCACATCGTCGGTTTCGCCAAGAAGGTCGGTGACCTGATCGACGGTCTGGTGATGGTGGTGCTGTTCTTCGGTGTCGCCTTCGTCATCACCCTGATTCTGCTGCTGTGGTTCACCAACTGCCTGCGCAGCACCATCGCTGTGTTGAGTACGACGCTGGTGGCGGTGGTCTGGCAACTCGGGTTGATGCACTTCTTCGGCTTCGGCCTCGACCCGTATTCGATGCTGGTGCCGTTCCTGATTTTCGCCATCGGCATTTCCCACGGCGTGCAGAAAATCAACGGTATCGCCCTGCAATCCAGCGAGGCCGATAACGCCCTGACCGCTGCGCGGCGCACCTTCCGCCAGTTGTTCCTGCCGGGGATGATCGCGATTCTCGCCGATGCGGTGGGCTTCATCACTCTGCTGATCATCGACATCGGCGTGATCCGTGAACTGGCTATCGGCGCCTCCATCGGCGTTGCGGTGATCGTGTTCACCAACCTGATCCTGCTGCCGGTGGCGATTTCCTATGTCGGCATCAGCAAGCGCGCGATTGCCAAGAGCAAGAAGGACGCCAACCGCGAGCACCCGTTCTGGCGTCTGCTGTCGAACTTCGCCAGCCCGAAAGTCGCGCCGATTTCGGTAGCGCTGGCGCTGATCGCCTTCGGTGGCGGCCTCTGGTACAGCCAGAACCTGAAGATCGGCGACCTCGACCAGGGCGCGCCGGAACTGCGTCCGGACTCGCGCTATAACAAGGACAACAACTTCATCATCAGCAACTACTCGACCAGCTCCGACGTGCTGGTGGTGATGGTCAAGACCAAAGCTGAAGGCTGCTCGCGCTACGAAGCCATGGCGCCGATCGATCAGCTGATGTGGAAGATGCAGAACACCGAGGGCGTGCAGTCGGCGATCTCGCTGGTGACCGTGTCCAAGCAGATGATCAAGGGCATGAACGAGGGCAACCTGAAATGGGAAACCCTGTCGCGCAACCCGGACGTACTGAACAACTCGATCGCCCGCGCCGATGGCCTGTACAACAACAGCTGCTCGCTGGCACCGGTACTGGTGTTCCTCAACGACCACAAGGCCGAAACCCTCGACCGTGCGGTGCAAGCGGTGCAGGAGTTCGCCAAGGAAAACAATAAGGACGGTCTGGAATTCATCCTTGCTGCCGGTAACGCCGGGATCGAAGCGGCCACCAACGAAGTCATCAAACAGGCTGAGCTGACCATTCTGATTCTGGTGTACATCTGCGTGGCGGTGATGTGCATGATCACCTTCCGCTCTTGGGCGGCAACCCTGTGCATCGTCCTGCCGCTGGTGCTGACCTCGGTACTCGGCAACGCGCTGATGGCGTTCATGGGCATCGGCGTGAAAGTTGCGACGCTGCCGGTGGTGGCGTTGGGCGTGGGGATTGGCGTGGATTACGGCATCTACATCTACAGCCGCCTGGAAAGTTTCCTGCGTGCCGGGCTGCCGTTGCAGGAAGCCTATTACCAGACCCTGAAGTCCACCGGTAAAGCGGTGCTGTTCACCGGCCTGTGCCTGGCGATCGGCGTGTGCACCTGGATCTTCTCGGCGATCAAGTTCCAGGCTGACATGGGCCTGATGCTGACCTTCATGCTGCTGTGGAACATGTTCGGCGCGCTGTGGCTGCTGCCGGCGCTGGCCAAGTTCCTGATCAAGCCTGAGAAGCTGGCGGGGCAGAAGGGCAATTCGCTGTTTGCCCACTGATCTGACAGGCTGAAACGACAAAGCCGCAACCTTGAGGGGTTGCGGCTTTTTTTGTGAATCAACATCAAGAGCCCCTCACCCTAGCCCTCTCCCGGAGGGAGAGGGGACTGACCGAGGGGTGCGGCTAGATATATCGACCTGAAATACCGAGTCGGTTATGGATTCACAGCAGAACGTTCAAGTCGGCGTAAATCTCAAATATTCCCCAATCGGTCCCCTCTACCTCTGGGAGAGGGCTAGGGTGAGGGCAAGCGGTCTCAAGCCCTAAGAAAGCTCAGCGCCAAGCACCACACTCAACGCACTGCGCGCATCATCCAGCTGCACCAGCGTCGCATGTCGGGCACCCAGCGCATCACGATTCTCGATGGCGGTCAGGATCGCCTTGTGCCGCGGCAACGCCAGTTCATGCAGATTCGGCCGTTGATTGGAATGCTTCAACGCCTCGGCAATCGCTACCGCCAACATGTTGCACAGGTTCGCCAGCAGGTCGTTGTGCGTGGCATCGGCGATGCGGCTGTGGAAGTCCAGGTCCGGCTGCAACAGCGCTTCCGGAGTCGGCGCGGCTTCCATGCGTTGGTAGGCTTCGTTGATCGCGGCGATGTCGGCATCGGTTGCATGCTGAGCGGCGAGGGCGGCCGCTGCCGGCTCGATGATGCTGCGCACGCTGGTCAGCACGTTGAAGAATTCATTCTGCGGGCTGCTCTGCATCAGCCAGTGCAGCACGTCCGGGTCGAGCATGTGCCATTCGCGGCGGGCCTTGACCACTGTGCCCACGCGAGGCTTGGAATACACCAGCCCCTTGGCCACCAGCACCCGCGTGGCTTCGCGCAATACCGGGCGACTGACCGCGTACTCCTCGCAAAGCAGGGCTTCGGCGGGCAGTTTGTCGTCGGGCAAAAAGCGTCCGGAGACGATCTGCATGCCCAGTTCCTGGACGATGCGCGAGTGCATGCTTTTACGGTCGGAAGGTTTGCGGTAATCCATGGGGAGTGGCGCGATCCTGAGCGATGGAGATGCCGCGCATCATAGCAGGCACGGCACAGATTTGAGGCGATACGCAAAAGCAACTGTGGGAGCGAGCCTGCTCGCGAAGGCGGCATATCAGTCAAATAGATGTCGACTGACACTCCCTCTTCGCGAGCAGGCTCGCTCCCACAGGGGAATTGCGCTGTTAGTGAGAGTGGCGCGGAACCTCGGCACCTCGGCAACCAACCAGGAAGTCAAAGTCGCAACCCTGATCCGCCTGCAGGACGTGATCGATGTACAGCTGACGATAACCGCCCACCAGCAAATGCTGCGGTGCTTGCAGATCGGCCATGCGCGCGGCCAGTTCAGCATCCGGAATGTCCAGATGCAGACGGCCGCTGGCGCAATCGAGTTCGATCCAGTCGCCTTCCTGCACCGCCGCCAAAGGCCCGCCCGCTGCCGCTTCCGGGGCGACGTGCAGAACCACCGTGCCGTAAGCGGTGCCGCTCATGCGTGCATCGGAAATGCGCACCATGTCCGTCACGCCTTGCGCCAACAGCTTGGCCGGCAAGCCCATGTTGCCGACTTCAGCCATGCCCGGATAACCCTTCGGCCCGCAGTTCTTCATCACCAGAATCGAATCCTTATCGACGTCCAGCTCCGGATCGTTGATCCGCGCCTTGTACATGTCGAAGTTCTCGAACACCACGGCGCGACCGCGATGCTGCATCAGTTCAGCGCTAGCGGCGGACGGCTTGAGCACCGCGCCCAACGGCGCCAGATTGCCGCGCAACACACAGATGCCGCCGTCAGCGCGAATCGGATTGTCGAGGGTGCGGATCACTTGGTCTTCGCCGTAGATCGGCGCGTCCTTAGTGTTCTCGCCGATGGACTTGCCGTTGACCGTCAGTGCGTTCGGGTTGGGGATCAGATTGGCTTCGCCGAGGCGACGCAGCACCGCTGGCAAACCACCGGCGTAGTAGAACTCTTCCATCAGGAAACGCCCGGACGGTTGCAGGTCGACGATGGTCGGCATGCCGCGACCGATGCGGGTCCAGTCGTCCAGGTCCAGCTCGACGCCGATGCGCCCGGCGATAGCTTTCAAGTGGATCACGGCGTTGGTCGAACCACCAATGGCGGCGTTGACGCGAATGGCGTTCTCGAAGGCTTCCTTGGTGAGGATCTTCGACAGTTTCAAATCTTCGCGAACCATCTCCACCGCACGCATGCCGGACATGTGCGCCAGCACATAACGGCGTGCATCCACAGCCGGAATCGCGGCGTTGTGCGGCAGCGAAGTGCCCAGCGCTTCAGCCATGCACGCCATGGTCGACGCGGTGCCCATGGTGTTGCAGGTGCCCGCCGAACGCGACATGCCGCCCTCGGCTGCGAGGAAGTCATCGATGGTGATGGTGCCGGCCTTGACCTGTTCGCTGAGCTGCCAGACCACGGTGCCGGAACCGATGTCCTTGCCCTTGTGCTTGCCGTTGAGCATCGGCCCGCCGGTGACGACGATGGCCGGCACGTCGCAACTGGCCGCGCCCATCAGCAGTGCTGGAGTGGTTTTGTCGCAACCGGTGAGCAGCACGACGCCGTCGATCGGGTTGCCGCGAATCGCTTCTTCGACGTCCATGCTCGCCAGGTTGCGGGTGAGCATGGCGGTCGGGCGCAGGTTCGATTCGCCGTTGGAGAACACCGGAAACTCCACCGGAAAACCACCGGCCTCGATCACCCCGCGTTTGACGTGCTCCGCGATCTGGCGGAAGTGCGCGTTGCACGGGGTCAGTTCCGACCAGGTATTGCAGATGCCGATGATCGGCTTGCCATGGAACTGATGGTCGGCGATGCCCTGATTCTTCATCCAGCTGCGGTACATGAAGCCGTTCTTGTCGGCCGTGCCAAACCATTGGGCGGAGCGCAGGGTGGGTTTCTTATCAGACATGATCGATTCTCTTATTGTAAGACTATTGTTTGCGAGCTGACGCTTAATCTAAGCTCAAAATCCGCGCTTTGGAAGTGTTGTTGGGTAATTAGTATTACTATATAGTCGTTTTCGACGGAGGGGTGGCCCTGGCTGTTTTGGCGAGAGGCGTCCCCCGAGGTTCTATAAAAACAACAATCGGAGACCGATCTCATGAGCCAGGAATTGCGGCTTGTCCGGCGCATCACACTGAAACTGATTCCCTTCCTGATCCTGCTGTACCTGATCGCCTATGTGGATCGCTCCGCCGTCGGCTTCGCCAAGCTGCACATGGGCGCCGACATCGGCATCGGCGATGCGGCCTATGGCCTCGGTGCCGGGCTGTTCTTCATTGGTTACTTCCTTCTCGAGATTCCCAGCAACCTGATGCTCGAACGCTTCGGCGCGCGGCGCTGGTTCGCGCGGATCATGATCACCTGGGGCGCGATCACCATCGGCATGGCCTTCGTGCAAGGGCCGCACAGCTTCTACGTGATGCGCTTTCTGCTCGGCGCGGCCGAGGCGGGCTTCTTCCCCGGTGTGCTGTACTACATCACCCAATGGTTCCCGGTGCGCCATCGCGGCAAGATCCTCGGCCTGTTCATCCTCTCGCAACCCATCGCGATGATGATCACCGGTCCCGTGTCCGGCGGTTTGCTGGGCATGGACGGCATCCTCGGCCTGCACGGCTGGCAGTGGCTGTTCATCGTCATCGGCACCCCGGCGATCCTGCTGACCTGGCCGGTGCTGCGCTGGCTGCCGGACGGCCCGCAGCAAGTGAAGTGGATGGATCAGGCGGAAAAAGACTGGCTGACCGGCGAACTGAAAAAGGATTTGCAGGAGTACGGCCAGACCCGTCACGGCAATCCGCTGCATGCGCTGAAAGACAAACGTGTGTTGTTGCTGGCGCTGTTCTATCTGCCGGTGACCCTGAGCATTTATGGTCTGGGCCTGTGGCTGCCGACGTTGATCAAACAGTTCGGCGGCAGCGATCTGGTCACCGGGTTCGTCTCTTCGGTGCCATACATTTTCGGGATCATCGGCCTGCTGATCATTCCGCGCAGCTCCGACCGCTTGAATGATCGCTACGGCCACTTGGCGGTGCTATATGTGCTCGGTGCGCTGGGCCTGTTCCTCAGTGCCTGGCTGTCGCTGCCGGTGGCGCAACTGGCGGCGCTGTGTCTGGTGGCGTTCGCGCTGTTCTCATGCACCGCGGTGTTCTGGACCTTGCCGGGGCGTTTCTTTGCTGGCGCGAGTGCCGCGGCGGGGATTGCCTTGATCAACTCGGTCGGCAACCTCGGCGGTTACATCGGGCCGTTCGTGATCGGCGCGTTGAAGGAATACACCGGCAATCTGGCTTCGGGGTTGTACTTCCTCTCGGGCGTGATGGTGTTCGGGCTGATTCTGACCGGCATCGTCTACCGCGTGCTGGAACGCAAGCATGTGCTGCCCGTCGACCAGTTCGCCGCCAGCGCCCGTGGCGCGACCCGCATCTGACTGACAACACTGGCCCCTGTGGGAGCGAGCCTGCTCGCGAAGAGGCCATCACATTCAACACTGCTGGTGACCGGTACACCGCTTTCGCGAGCAGGCTCGCTCCCACAGGGGATAGCGGCGTTTTTGATGGAACAGGAGAAAATCATGCATCTGGTTCAATTCGAATTACCCAACGGCGAGCGCCGTGTCGGCGTGGTCGACAACGGTCAGGTCCGCGAAGTCGAGGACGCCCGCAGTGTCCGTGATCTGGCCCTGGCGGCAATCGAGGCCGGTAGCTCCCTTGAGCAGCAAGTGCAAAGCCTCGGCCTCGGTGCCAGCCACGACTACGCGCAGTTGCTCAAAGACCTGCGCATCCTGCCGCCACTGGATCACCCGGATCCGGCACACATGCTGGTCAGCGGTACTGGTCTGACCCATCTGGGCAGTGCTTCGGCCCGCGACAAAATGCACCAGCAGGCCGGCGATGAAGCGGCGATGACCGACACCATGCGCATTTTCAAATGGGGCGTGGAGGGTGGCAAACCGGCGGCGGGGCAGGCCGGCGTGCAACCAGAGTGGTTCTACAAGGGCGACGGCAGCATTGTCGTGCGTCCGGGGCAGGCGTTCCCGCTGCCGCCGTTCGCCGAAGACGCCGGCGAAGAGCCGGAGATGGCCGGCCTGTACGTCATCGGCAACGATGGCAAGCCGTATCGCCTCGGTTTCGCGGTGGGCAACGAGTTCTCCGACCACGTCATGGAGCGCAAGAATTACCTGTACCTGGCGCACTCGAAATTGCGCAGTTGCAGTTATGGCCCGGAACTTCGCACCGGTGAATTGCCTCAACACCTTGCCGGCACCAGCCGAATCCTGCGTGACGGCGAAGTGCTCTGGCAGAACGAGTTCCTCAGTGGCGAGGCCAACATGTGCCACAGCCTGGCGAACCTCGAGTACCACCACTTCAAATACAGTCAGTTCCTGCGTCCGGGCGACGTGCATATTCACTTTTTCGGCACTGCGACCCTGTCGTTTGCCGACGGCATCCGCACCCAGCCGGGCGACACGTTCGAGATCAGCCAGGCCGACTTCGGCGCACCGCTGGTCAACGGTATCGCACCGGTCAAAGCGGCTTTTGAACCGGACAGCATCGGCACCCTTTAAGGAGATCCCATGACTCAGATTCTCGGTCACAACTACATCGGCGGTCAGCGCAGCGCCGCCGGCAGCGTCAAACTGCACTCGGTCGACGCCAGCACGGGCGATGCCCTGCCGCATGATTTCATCCAGGCCACGGCCGAAGAGGTCGATGCCGCCGCCAAGGCCGCCGCTGCGGCTTATCCGACCTATCGCAGCCTCAGCGCCGAACGTCGCGCGCAGTTCCTCGACGCAGTCGCGGATGAGCTGGATGCGCTTGGCGACGATTTCGTCGCCGTGGTCTGCCGCGAAACCGCGCTGCCGGCCGGTCGCATTCAGGGCGAGCGTGGTCGCACCAGCGGGCAGATGCGTCTGTTCGCCAAAGTCCTGCGTCGCGGTGATTTCTACGGCGCACGGATCGATCTGGCACTGCCGGATCGTCAGCCGCTGCCACGTCCGGATCTGCGTCAGTACCGCATCGGCCTCGGCCCGGTCGCGGTGTTTGGTGCCAGCAACTTCCCGCTGGCGTTCTCCACTGCCGGTGGCGATACCGCAGCAGCACTGGCCGCCGGTTGCCCGGTGGTATTCAAGGCCCACAGCGGCCACATGGCCACCGCTGAACTGGTCGCCGACGCGATCATTCGTGCCGCAGAAAAAACCGGTATGCCCGCCGGCGTGTTCAACATGATCTACGGTGGCGGCGTCGGTGAATGGCTGGTCAAGCATCCGGCAATTCAGGCCGTTGGTTTCACCGGCTCGCTGAAGGGCGGTCGCGCCCTGTGCGACATGGCAGCCGCACGTCCGCAACCGATCCCGGTGTTCGCCGAGATGTCGAGCATCAACCCGGTGATCGTCTTGCCGCAGGCACTGGCCACGCGTTCGGAAACCGTTGCGCGCGACCTCACCGCTTCGGTGGTGCAGGGTTGCGGTCAGTTCTGCACCAACCCGGGTCTGGTGATCGGTATTCGCTCACCGCAGTTCAGCGCGTTTGTAGAGCAAGTCGCCGCTGCAATCGGCGATCAACCGGCGCAAACCATGCTCAACGCCGGCACCCTCGGCAGCTACGGTAAAGGCCTGGAAAAGCTCCTGGCGCACAGCGGCATTGAGCATCTGGCCGGTAATCCGCAGCAGGGCAATCAGGCGCAGCCGCAGTTGTTCAAGGCCGATGTCAGCCTGTTGATCAACGGCGACGAAGTGCTACAGGAAGAAGTGTTCGGTCCGACCACAGTAATCGTCGAAGTGGCCGATCAGGCACAACTGAGCGCAGCGCTGCACGGCCTGCACGGTCAACTGACCGCGACGATCATTGGTGAGCCGTCTGACTTCGAGCAATTCGCCGAGCTGACGCCGCTGCTGGAACAGAAAGTCGGGCGCATCCTGCTCAATGGTTATCCGACTGGTGTCGAAGTGTGCGATTCGATGGTGCATGGCGGCCCGTACCCGGCGACGTCCGATGCGCGCGGCACGTCAGTGGGCACGCTGGCGATCGATCGCTTCCTGCGCCCGGTGTGCTTCCAGAACTACCCGGACAGCTTGCTGCCCGAACCACTGAAAAACGCCAACCCGCTGCGGATTCAGCGCCTGGTGGATGGCAAGCCATCGCGTGAGGCGATCTAAAGCCAAGCCGATGTCCCCTGTGGGAGCGAGCCTGCTCGCGAATGCATTCTTTCAGTCAGCCTTTCATGGCCTGACACACCGCATTCGCGAGCAGGCTCGCTCCCACAAGTGTTCCCATAAGGCCTCTGGATCACATTGGGCTATCATTGGCCCTTTCCCCCCCTAGAAAGACTGTTTGCCATGACTGCCCAAACCCTTCTCAACGCCCTCGAACACTGCGATATGGTCGAAATCGATGGCCTGCACGCCTTCGAATTCGCCCTCGACGAGGACGATAACCTGCACATCGAATGCATTGATGGCCGTGCAGCCAAGCACTGGGAATTCACCCCGGCGCAGGTCGCGCAAGCGACGTTCGATGAGACGCTGCAGAGCTGGCTGATCGTCGGTTACGCCAGCGACACCAAGACCACGGGCGAGCATCGTCTGGTGTGCCTCGGCGACGTAGTCAGCAGCAGCGACGATGAGGATGACAATAATGAAGATGCGTAATTTCTGGCCTTTGCTGATGGCCGGCAGCGTCGGCGCGATGGGGCTTTCCAGCGCCAGCGCCGACACCTTGCAGTTGCTGGTCGGCTCGTACACCGCCGGTTCCAGCCAGGGCATCTACCGCATGCAGTTCGACAGTGCCACCGGCCAGATCGACGCCAAGCCGCTGCAAGTGGTCAAGACCGAAAACCCTTCGTGGCTGACCCTCTCGAAAGACCAGAAGCGCTTGTTCGTGGTCAACGAAAACGGCCCGGGCCAGACTGACCCGGTCGGCCGCGTCAGCAGCTTCGCCATCGACCCGAAGACCCACGCGCTGAGCCTGATCAATCAGGTGCAGAGCCTGGGCAACGAGCCGACCCATTCCAGCCTCAGCGCTGATGCCAGACACCTGTTCGTCAGCAACTACTCGGTGATGGAAGACCCGGGCGGCACCCTGGCGGTATTGCCGGTCGATGCCGACGGCCAGCTGAAACCGGTGGTGCAGATGAGCGGCCACCCGGCCAGTCGGGTCAACCCTGAGCGCCAGGCCTCGAATCACGTGCACTCGACGGTGTCTTCGCCGGACGGTCGCTATGTGTTCTCCAATGATTTGGGCGCGGACAAGGTTTTCATCTATCAGTACGACCCGAAGGCCAACCCGCACCTGCCGCTGACCCCGGCAAAAACCGCCTCGGTTGCCTTGCCGGCCGGCAGTGGCCCGCGTCATCTGCTGTTCAGCGCTGACGGCAAACACGCCTGGCTGACCATGGAGATGAGTGCACAGGTCGCGGTGTTCGACTACAAGGACGGCGTACTGACCCAGACGCAGTTGGTCGATCTTGCAGCGGGCCAGCCAACCTCGGACAAGGCCGGCGCGGCGCTGCATGCCTCGGCTGACGGCAAGTTTCTCTACGTGAGCAATCGCGGCACGGCCAATCAACTCGTAGTGTTCGGCATTGATCCTGCGACCGGTCAGCTCAAAGAGCTGCAAAAGCGCTCGGTCGAGGGTGATCACCCGCGCGAGTTTGCTCTCGATCCGAGCGGTAAATTCGTCTTGATCGCCAACCAGAAGAGCAACCAGATTGTCGTCGTCGAACGCGATACCAAGACCGGTCTGCTCGGCAAAACCGTGCAAAAACTGCCGATGGACGCGCCAAGCGATCTGAAGTTTGTAGTGCGACAATAAGCCACAGGCCCCGGTCTGCGGGGCCTGCATCGTTGTATTAATTGCACTGATATCGGCTAATGCTACAAAAGATTTCAAGCGAGCAACCCTCGAGCGTTACGTTTGTTTCACAGCCCGACCGGGCAAACCAAGCAAACGAACACGAGGGTTACCGCCATGAATTTCAATCTCTTCTCCGTCATCGCCGCTTCCGCCATTTCTGCCACCGTGGTATTGCCAGCCGGTGCCAACGTCGAAATCGCCAGCAAAAAATCCCACACCCAGAGCTACACCCAGAAATACCTGCAACAAAGCGCCAACTTCTACGCCGCGCTGGATCACAAAACCCAAGCCTGAAATTGCCATCTCCTTGTTGGAGCTGCCGAAGGCTGCGATCTAGATCGCAGCCTTCGGCAGCTCCAACGCGCGCGTAACCTGATCGTTCCCACGCTCTGCGTGGGAACGCAGCCCGGGACGCTCTGCGTCCCATTGGAACGCGGAGCGTCCCTTGAGGCATTCCCACGCGGAGCGTGGGAACGATCAATCGTCAAAAGATCGCAGCCTTCGGCAGCTCCTACGCGCGTACGCGTTCTCCACTCATAGGTTTTCTCTCGCCGGCAAATAGAGCCGCTAAATAATCAACGAAGCTGATATTCACCATTGCAAACCCTGAGTGGTTGCTTCGGCTTTTTTGATTGATTCTGTGGCCATCGAAACCTTTGCCCACGGAGAACACCATGGCCAGCGCAATCCTCACTTCCGCCAAACGCGGCGCCTACCTGGCCATCGGTCTGTACCTGGCCGTGGTGCTGTTTGTCAGCATCGGCGCGCAAATGGAACACAGCTTCGACGCCCCGATCGACGTCGCCCACCCCGGCATCCAGTTCGAACTGCGCTCGCAAAGCGCAATGGTCGACAGGGCCGAACTCGCAGGAGTCGGCGGCGCATGAAAGGCTACAGACTCTGGGTCATCGCCAGCCTCGCGCTGATGACCAACGGCGCCTCACTGTTGGGATTTGGCCAGGGCTCGGTGGGCGGCTTGGCCCGGGCCATAGAGGCCAACCACAACATCGCGCACAACATTGAACGAGCCAACACGCTGGGGCTGATGGCCGGCAATCCACCGGTCAAGGTTGCGCTGGATTTTCTCGGGCCGTTTGAAGTGGATTGCATGGCGCTGGGCATGTGCCAAGCACTGGCCTAATGATCGTTCCCACGCTCTGCGTGGGAACGATCAAGAGGGAGAGAGGGTTACTTCTTCATGATCGAGGTGAACAGCTCGGATTCGAGCAAGCGCTGCAACCAGGCTTGCAAGCGAACATAAGGCGTCTGCGCGAACCACTCGCGATCAACGTGAGCGAACTGCCGGACGAAGGGCAGCAGGGCGATGTCGGCGAGGCTCGGATGATCGGCCAGCAAGTACTCACGTCCTTCAAGCAGCTCATCCAGTTTCTGCAGAAATAACGCACCTTCAGCCCGATAAGCTTCCATCGGCTGCTCAGGGTAACGCTCGGCGTACTTGTAGCGATTCAAAGCCGATTTGAAAATCTGATCATTGCCTTCAATCAGTTTCTCCATCCACAGTGCCGCGAACGAATCACCGGCCAGCAACCAATCATCCGGATCATTCTGCGCCAACGCCCAGCGCATGATCTGCAGACTCTCATCGATCACCACGCCATCGGCATTCAGCACCGGCACCGTGCCCTTGGGCGAGAGCGCCAGCATCTGCGCCGGTTTGTCCTTGAGACTGACTTCGACAATCTCCACCGGCACGCCCGCATAACGCAGCGCCATTCGCGCACGCATGGCGTAAGGGCAGCGGCGGAAGGAGTACAGCGTGTTCATTTCACCTCCAGCGTGCTCAAACCATTGCCCTGGCGCCGCACCTGAATCTGCACAGGAATCCGTTCGTGCATTTCCTGCACATGGGAAATCACCGCCACCTTGCGGCCCTGCGCCTGCAAGCCATCGAGCGCGTCCATGGCCAGTTGCAAGGATTCCGGATCAAGGCTGCCAAAGCCTTCATCGATAAACAGCGATTCGATTTTCAGCGTGCTCGACGCCATCGAAGCCAGACCCAGCGCAAGTGCGAGTGATACGAGGAACGTCTCGCCGCCCGACAACGAATGCACCGAGCGCAGTTCGTCGCCCATTTCCGTGTCCATCACCAGTAGGCCGAGCATGCTGCCGCCGCGTTTGAGGCGATAGCGTTTGACCAGTTGGCGCAGCTGCGCGTTGGCGTGATGCACCAGCAGGTCGAGGTTGTAGGCCTGGGCGATCTTGCGGAAGGTGTCGCCGGTGGCCGAGCCGATCAAGGCACTGAGTCGCGCCCAGCGTTGATACTCGGCGTAGGCGTCAGCGATCTGCCGGGCCAACGCCTGATTGGCGTTCTGTCGGCGCTGGTCTTCCGCCTGTTCGGCGCGCAGTTCGGCGCACTGCTGTTCGCTGACGGCGAACTGGTTTTGCAGCTCGGCGAGGGCGCTGTCCAGCTGTTCGGCGTCAAGATTGCCGTCCTGCCGGGCCTGGTGATCGAGCAGGCGCTGATCGCGCTCTTGCAACAAGACCTGGGCCTGTTCGATGGCTTTTTCGTTGTGCTGAAGGGTCTGACGCAGGTCGGCGACTTGCGCGTCGTCGAAGCGCAGTAAGTCTTCCAGGCCGCTGTCATCCAGTTCCGGGTGGCTGGCGCGCCAATCGGCGATCTTGCCGGCGAGTGCCTGTTCTTCAGCCTCCAATGCTTGCAGGCGATCCTGCTGTGACTTGAGTTCGGCTGCGATCTGCACCAGCTGCGTGCGCACGCTTTGCAGCTCTTCAGCCGTACTGGTTTCGGCGACGCGCGCCTGTTCCACCGCATGTTCCAGCTGCTGCTGCCAATGCTCGGCGCTGCTGTGCTCGCCAAGTAACTGCGCGAGCTTTTCCTGACAGCTTTGCTGCTGCTCGGTCAGCGTGGTGAATTGTTGCTCGGCGCTGTGCAGTTGCTGAGTGCGCAGCTGTTGGCGATCCTGTTCTTTCTCCAACGTCTGCTGGCGTTGCTGCTGTTCGCTCAGCTCTTCCTTTTGCTGCTCAAGCTGGGCCAGACGCTCGCCGATCTGCCGATCCAGCTGCATGAACGTTGCCGCCGGCTCAAGGCGCAAGGCCTCAAGCGTGTCGGCGGGCAGCAGCGGGCCAAACGCGGCGAGTTCTTCTTCAAGACGCTGACGGTCGCTGTTGAGTTCATGCTGCTGATGGCTCAGCTGTTGCGCCGCTTGCTGATGCGCCACCTCGGCCTGACGCAATTGTTGCGACAAGCGCGCCGCGTCCTGTTGCAAGGTGAGCAGGGCACTTTGGCGTTGTTCGTCTTGAGTGATGCTCTGGTTCAACTGCTCGGTCTGGCGGCTGAGCCAGGCGTCGCGTTTGTCGGCGTTCTGATTGAACAGTTGCGCGGCCAGCGGATGCGCGTCGAGGCTCGGCGCCAGGGCTTGTTGTTGCGCCGCCAGTTGTTCCTGTTGCTGGAGCAATTCTTTCTGTTGCGCGATCACGCCACCGACTTCGCCGCGCAGCTCGATCAGTTTTTCCTTGAGCTGATCGACCACTTGCTGGGCGTTGGCCTGTTCGCTTTCATCGTGACGGCCAAGGCTTTGCAACAGCGCTTCGGGCTGATGATAGGGATGCTCGTTGCTGCCGCAGACCGGGCAGGGCTGATCGTCCTGCAACTGCGCGCGCAACTCTTCGACACTGGCACTGCGCGCCAGCCGCTGACGCTCGAGCAGTTCGCGAGTGACATTGAGGGTCTGCTCGGCGACGGTCAGCTCGGCCTTGGTTTTCACACCGTCCTGGGTCAGACGTTCACGTTGCTGCTGCGCGTCGAGCTGACGTTGTTGCAACTCGGCGCTGCGCTTGTCGAGATCCTGCTGAGACGCCCACAGGCGCGACAGGTCTTCGATTGCGCGCAGCTGTTTGCGGTTGTCCTGCAGCAAAGTGCCGAGCAGGCCGATCTGTTCGGCCACCGCATCGGGCTCGGCGCCGGCCTCTTTGAACAGCACTTCCAGTTGCTGTTTGTGCGAGGCCAGTTGCTCAGCACTGCGCGCGGCGTTCTGTTCGAGGGACGACAGTTCGGTCTGGCCCTTGTTCATGCGGTTGCCGATCAGCATCAGCTGTTGCAGACGGTCGCGATAGGCGCTCCAGGCATCGCTCAAGGGCGCCAGATGGGCGCTCTGCTCAAGCTCGGTGGCGATGCGTTGCAAGCGTGCGGCGACTTCAGCCTGTTTTTCCTGCAAGGCCTGAATCGCGCTCTGGCCATCCTTGAACGCTTGCTCGGCGGTTTGTCGGGCTTCGGCGCTGCTGGCAGTGTCCTTGATCAGACGGGCGAGGGTGCTTTGCTCTTCGAATGCCTGACGCAGCAACGGCGCGTTTTCGCTCTGGCGTTGTTGTGCTTCGCTGAGGGCGACTTTTGCTGTATCGAGGTTTTGCGCCAGTTGCGTCTGGCGTTCGCCCAACGCGGCGTGTTGTTGGGTGTGCGCGGCAATCTGCGTCGCCAGTGGCGTCAGCAGCGCATCAAGCTCGGCCTTGCGCGCGAACTGATGGCGCTGCGGGCCAAGCTGTTCCAGACGCGTCAGTTTTACCCGCTCGCCGGCCAGTGCCTGCCATTGCTGCTGCGCGGCTTGCAGTTGTTCGCTGGCGGCTTTTTGCGCGTCCTGCAACTGACGCAAATCCTTCAGCCAACCGTGTTGTTGCTCAAGCTGTTTGAGCTGCGCCTGTTGCGCCTTCATCTGTTGCTGCGCGGTGTTGAAACGCTCGTCGAGTTCGGCGCGGGCTTCCGGCGCCAAAGGCGTTACCCCGGTAGCCTGATCCTGCAACAGCTTGTGCGCTTCGCGGGCTTCTTTGGTCTTGTCGAAAGCGCGGCGGCCGAGGCGGGTGTAGAGCGCGGTGTCTGTGAGTTTTTCCAGAAGTTCACTGCGGTCGTTGTCGTCGGCCTTGAGGAACGCGCTGAACTCACTCTGCGCCAGCAGCACAGCGCGGGTGAACTGTTCAAAGTTGAGGCCCAGCGCGGCTTCCAGCTGGGTTTTGTATTCGCCTTTCTGGCTGGCGAGCAGTTGATCCTGATCGATGTCGCGCAGGCTCTGCCGACTGGCCTGGAGCTTGCCGCCAGCCTTCTCGCGAGCACGATTGGCTTCCCAGCGCGCGCGATAGCGGCGGCCATCGACGCCGACAAAATCCACTTCGGCATAGCCTTCACCGGTGCCACGCCGCAGCAAGGTGCGCGGGTCACCAGTGGCGATTTCACCGTCAGCGTCGGGGACTTTGGCATCGCGACCGGTGTTGTTCAGGCGCGGCACGGCGCCGAACAGCGCCAGACACAACGCATCAAGCAGCGTGCTCTTGCCAGCGCCGGTCGGGCCGGTGATTGCGAAAAGGCCGGCGCTGGCAAGCGGTTCGGCGGTGAAATCGATCTCGAAAGGACCGGCCAGCGAGGCGAGGTTCTTCAAACGAATGGCGAGAATCTTCATGGCTGCTCGCCCTCCAGTTGCACGTCCTGCAGCAGTTCGGCGAAGTCCTTGAGCGTCTGCTCGTCGACCTCGCTGCCGTAATTGTCGAGCCAGGCGCGGCTGAACAATTCCTGCGGGGTGAGCTGGTCGAGTTCGATCAACGTGCTGCCGTCATCGCTGCCATCGGCGCCACGATTGCCGGCGTATTCAGCGGCGATGCGCACCAGTCGCACGGCTTTGCCTTGCAGTGCGGTTTCCACTTGATGGCGCAGATCCGGCTGCGGCTCATCCAGACGCACGCGCACTTCGAGCCAGGGCTGGCGCTGGGTTTCGGCGAGCAGATCGATGTTCGGCAGGTCGGCCAGTTGCAGCAGAATCTCGGCCAGCGGCGCCGGGCCGATGCGCTGCAGATTGACCGAGCGCGGGATCAGTTTCGGCTCGACGCTGACCAGAGTTTCACCGTCCAGGACCACATCGAGAATCTGATGCTGATAACCGATTTCGGAGAACGACAGCGGAATCGGCGAGCCGCTGTAGCGAATGCGCTCCTCGCCGTTGACCTTCTGCGGCTTGTGCAAATGGCCGAGGGCGACGTAACTGATGCTTTCGCCGAACAGGCTGGCGGGCAGCGCTTCGGCATTGCCGATGATCAGGCTGCGCTCGGAATCCTCCGACACCGAGCCCCCGGCCATGTGCGCGTGGCTGATAGCGATCAACGCCTGCCCGGGTTGACGCTTGGCATTCGCCGCCGCGATCAGCCATTCATGCACCTGACCGATGCCGCGCAGATAGTTGTCACCCAGATGCGCGCCAGTGACTTCCGCCGGGCGCAAAAACGGCAGCGCCAGACACCACGCGGCGATTTCTCCTTGGGCATTCGGCAGCGGCAGCAGCAGGCGCTCGGCATCGAGTTGCCCGTCATCCAGCCACAAGACCCGACCCAACGCGTGAGTGCGCAAACGCCGCATCAACGGCGCCGGCAGCTCGATCCGCGAGCCGGAATCATGGTTGCCGGCGATCATCACGATGGTCAGCAACGGCTGCTGTTCGTGAGCGCTGACGATGAAGTCGTAAAGGCGTTCCTGAGCTTTGACCGGCGGATTGACCGTATCGAAGATATCGCCGGCAATCAGCAGCACATCCGGCTGCGCCAAGTGCAACTGGCGCAGCAGCCATTCGAGAAAACACGCGTGCTCGAAATCGCGCTCCTGGCCGTGCAGGTTTTGCCCAAGGTGCCAGTCGGAGGTGTGGAACAGACGCAAGGTGGACTCCGCATTTTGATCAAGAGGGTGGCCGCGAAGAAGAACGGGCGGCGAAAGGAGGGGAGTTTACTGGCAAATCACGCCCCTTGCCTTGTCGCGTGTCTGCTTGCACCGGCAGCGGCGAATATTTCGGTAATCGGCCGATGCGGGTGGCGTCTGTGCATCTGCCGCACCAGCTCGCTCATCCGCAACAACTCTTCGCTCGGCTTGGCCCATTGCTCTTTTGGCAATGGCTCGGACCATTCGCGCATGACTTCCGGCAGCGCCTGCTTGCCGATTCTTTCCAGCCGACGAATTTCCCATTCGAGCAGACGGTTGGGAATCGTCCATAGGGTCATGACGTGATACAGGTACCAGAAGAACCCCGACAACCGCGAGCGGCGGCCTTCATGGATCTCCTGATGCATCCGCGCGCGGGCATTGTGGAATGTATGCAGGCCTTCGTGGGGTGGGTCGTCCGGGCCTTGCAGATCCTGCAAATCCTGAATCGATTTGAGGTCGTTGACCTCGTACTCCATGTAACCGCGAATCGCTTCCCAATGGCTGATCGCGAGCTCCAGGCCGGCGCATTGGAATTCCTGGCTTATGAGGGTTTCACCTTGGTAGAAACCGATGCCCATGCCGTATTGGCGGTGAATGCCAAACTGGGTGGCGCCTTTGGCTTCGATGATCCAGGCGCTGAGCGATTCCCATGGAACGAAGACTGGTTCGGTGGCGCCTTCGGGCATGAAGCAGACTTCGCGGCGTTGGCGGTTGAAGCGGGTTGGGATGAGGGAGAGACGTTTTTTGTGGACGTGGTGCCAGACGGCCAGGCCGATACCCAAGGCCATAAAACCCGTTAATAACGCCAATTTGTAAAGGGCAAGAAAAACACCCTCAATAATTTCCTTAATGAACTCCCAGTTATCTCCAAACATGAGCCCAATTAAGCCTCCCACCAGTGGATATAGAAACGCGATCATGAATGTGCCACTGAACGGTCCTCCTAAAGTCACCTGCCACATAAATACCTGCGGGTTTCCCAACCCGAAGTCCATGTAAACACTGTTTAGTACCCCTATATGAGGCCCGTAGGGTGGCGTTTGTGTTGGTAATGGCAAGGGCGCGAGATAGGTAATTTTTCCACTCGGAAACGGCTCAATAAATCCCGCTTGTTTCGGCAGTACAAATGCCACTCTTGGTGTTTGTTTGTCGTTGCTATTGCGCATGGTCGGCTCGCTCCAGATACTGGATTTCGACCTTCACAAGTGGTGGCTTTTCTTTGACAAACTGAGGTGCAACTACGGCGTAGTGTCCGTCTCCACGAGGATCCAGATGGATTACTCGGGTTCGTGACTGCCACTCACCCCTTTTGTTCATAGCCTGAATGCACACCGCCAACTCCAGTGTTTCTTTCGCCGGGACGAATTCAGAGTCGGAATTTGTGGGGTATTGAAGACAGAGCACGAGTCCCTCCGAATTGGACTTGACGATGCGCAGGCTATTCACAATTTCGTTGCTGATGACATCTCTCCGCTCCCGTGGAACTCCTCTACTGTGCAGCGGAGTGGAAATGCGGTGTGCGCCGATACCTAGCCGGCAGCTTGGTTCACTGCCAAGGGGAGGTAACAAGTCATTCAGCGTCAGTCGAGGCAGCACCAGATGAATATCGCTGGTCTTGGCTATGACCAGCAGATCTTTCAGCCAGTAGTCATGCGGATTTCTCCCAAGTTGCGCGTAAGGCGCGTGAATTAAAAAAGCCAAGTAACTTTGATAGTCATCAAATGTGTGGTCACCACGCATCTCGCCATCCCTGCTCCATGGTGTGATTGTCAGCCATTTATCGTGGGCACTGAGGTTGAAGCGGCTATACAACCAACTGCCGCTGAGCTCCAGGACCGTAAATAGCGCGCCCGCCAAGTTGAAACGGAAGAACACCGTAGAAAGGCGTGTACCCGCAGCGGCCCACGCGGCAGTTCGTGCAGCACCGTTTGGCGCCACAATCACGGTATAACCTGCGTACAGGGTGTGACCCAAACCATATGCGTTGACGGTTGTCATTCCGCTGGAACCCAAGGTGCCCAGTGCCGCTGCATTACCCGCCGAATGGCTTCCACTACGAATCGCCTGCTCCCAATTTTTGCGCTGCGTAACAAGACTGTTCGCAGACGATGCCAACCCTGCCAAATAGGTGAAAAAACCTAATCCCACATGCAGTTTCCCCAACTGCACATGCACGTTTTTCAGCGCCGCCTGCTGAAGATTCGTCGCCAGAAATGAACTGCGGTTTTTCAAGGCTGTATCCCCAAGACTTTGCGCGGCAGTAAATCCTGCAGCCCCAGTAGCGACAATCGCATTGGCGAATGGCTGCCAAACTCGTTTATTCGCTGTTTGCCTACGCAGTTCACGCAAAGCCCCCACCAAATTCACCACCTGCACCAACACCACCACCAACCCCATCCCCTCCGTCCGCACCAGACTCGCCTTCGAAACCCCCGCCACTCCCGCGCGAATATTCTCCAGCAACCCGCGCAATTCCCCTTGCTGCGCCGGCGGAAACACCACCGTCAATCCCGCTTTCGCCGGGGTGGCGCCATACAGTCGCGCCGAGCGATCAGGTAACTCATCAATCGGGCTTAACGCTGCCGCGAGGCGGCCTTCGAACAGCGCCAATTGCGTGCGCACGCGGACGATTTCCTGCTGCAATTCCACCGCCCGGGCGGTTTTGTGGCCTTGGCGGTTTGCCGCGAGGCGGCCTTCGAACAGCGCCAATTGCGTGCGCACGCGGACGATTTCCTGCTGCAATTCCACCGCCCGGGCGGTTTTGTGGCCTTGGCGGTTTTTGTTGTGGGTGAGCTGGTTGCGTTCGCGGTTGAGGGTTTTCAGGTAGTCGCGCTCGCGCAGCACTTCCTTGATCGTGGCTTGCAGCGCCGCTTGYTCCGCCGGGGTGGATACGGTGAAGGTCACGCCGCTGGTTCGCGCGGCGTCGAASACGCGCAGGCGCAGGGCTTTGGGCAGGCGCTGGAACAGTTCGTCGAGGTCGGGRATTTTCTCGCCGGCRAGATCAAARCCTTCCAGCGCCCGGCTCAGGCCGAGGTTCAGCGCCGGGCTGTAGGTGTCTTGCACGGCATCGGCGAGGACKCGGCTGTGTGCCGGCAGATCGTCGAGGGCTGGAAGCTGTGGCTGCTCGATGCTCTGCAATTTGGCCAGCCAGTCCGGCAGGTTGTTGAACATCGCCATGCCGGCGTTGAACAGCGTTGAATATTGCCCGGCCTGTTCGGTCTGCATGCGCAGCGGCAAGGTGTAGAACAGCGGGCGGGTCAGTTGCGGGTGTTGTTCGAGGTAANTTGAACAGCGTTGAATATTGCCCGGCCTGTTCGGTCTGCATGCGCAGCGGCAAGGTGTAGAACAGCGGGCGGGTCAGTTGCGGGTGTTGTTCGAGGTAACCGAGCATTTGCTCATTGGCCGCGTCGCCACGGCCGATGTCCTTGAGGCAAGCGTATTCGCTGGCGAAAGCCTGATCGATCTGCACTTGCCCGTCGAAATACCACGCCGAGCGATGGAAACGCCCGGCGCACAGCAGTTGCGCGCGGTCGGCGGTGATGCGTTCGAGCAGGCGATTCCAGCGTCCGAGGTTGTCGCGATGACTGTTCAGCACCTCGTCCATCGCCGGGCGGTCGATCAGGTCGTTGATGCCGCGTTTGCCGCTGAGCAACGGGCCGTCGAGCACGTCTCTCATGCGTCGGTTCTGATCTTTGCCGAGCTCGACCAGTGTGCTGAGGTGGCGCTCGACGAAGTCGGCCGGGGCCACTTCAACAAAATATTCACGGGTGTAAAAGCGCCGATCTGCCTCGGCGGTGACGCGAGCATGTGCGGTGAAATCCGGGGCGACGCCGTCGAAACGGTTCAGCGCCAGCGACTCGTCCAGTGCCTTTTCGCGAAGCTGTTGCAACTCAGGCGTGGCTTCGCCTGCAACTGGCTCGAGCTCACCACCCTTGTTCAAATACTCGAGCAGCGCCTGCCGGGTATTTTCCCGATCCGGTTCGGGCAATTGCTCCAGTTCAGCAAACAATGCCTGGGCGCGCGGATCGTCGCTGGCCTTGGCCNTCGAGCAGCGCCTGCCGGGTATTTTCCCGATCCGGTTCGGGCAATTGCTCCAGTTCAGCAAACAATGCCTGGGCGCGCGGATCGTCGCTGGCCTTGGCCAAAGTGTCGAAGTCCTGAGATCCGAGCTGGCTCAGCGACTCGATGTAACTGGCCAGCAGATAGTCGCGCTCGTTGTTGTCGGTGTTGCTCCACTGCTCGATCCAGCCGACNGCCAAAGTGTCGAAGTCCTGAGATCCGAGCTGGCTCAGCGACTCGATGTAACTGGCCAGCAGATAGTCGCGCTCGTTGTTGTCGGTGTTGCTCCACTGCTCGATCCAGCCGACTACCAGGTCCTGATAATCGGCCAGGTCGCGCATCACCCCAAGGTCGTCGTTGACCAGCAGAAACAGCGTGTCGTCCTGATAAGGTCCGCGCACCCGACCAAGAAATTCGCCGATATGCGCCTCGCGAAAACGTCGCGGGTTTTCCCACAGATAGGGTTCACGCTCATGCTCCGGCGCATCGCTGACCTGCACCGCCGGCATCCGCGTGGCGTCTGCCTCGGCCAGCGGTTTCGCTGTGCAGGCCACTTCCGCCAGCCACTGTTTGGCCTGGGCCACGGTAAGCAGATGCTCGCCGCCGATCAGACAATGCACCGGGCCGAGATCGACGGCCTGCATGAAGTGCTCGCGTTCCTGCGCGCTGTCCAGCACCTGTCGGCATTTCGCCGCGCTCAACTGCACGTCGGCAAAGGTCACGTAAAGGGTGCTTTTGCGCGAAAAGATCAACGCCGGACGTTCTTCGATGGCGCTGCGCTGATCCTCGCTGACGCTTTTGCCGCGATGCAGCAAAGGTCACGTAAAGGGTGCTTTTGCGCGAAAAGATCAACGCCGGACGTTCTTCGATGGCGCTGCGCTGATCCTCGCTGACGCTTTTGCCGCGATGCAGCAATGCGCTGATGACACCTTCCAGCACGCGGTATTCGTAGAGCTCGCCGCTGAGACTGTCGACGATGTACAGCCAACCGTCGCGCAGGCGGCGGATGCCCATGGGGCGCGTGGTCAGGGTGTACGGCAGCGTGATTTCGGTGCTGGGGTCGAAGGGTTTTTCCACCAGGCCGTACGCGAGGGGCAACAGTTGCACGTGGGTGTTGCGCAAGGGGCAGGCGGCGGGGCCGATGATCGGGGCTTTGGACGCTGCGGCTGCCGCGAGGTTGGCGGGGTGCATCATTGAGCACATTTCCCTGTGTCTGTTTGTGACAGAGAAATGTGCGTGTATCTGGAAAACGACAGCAGTCAGATCTTTCTGTGTTTTGCGTAGGAATCGAACACTCGGGATGAAGCCTACAAGGGATCGTCTGAAATCTTACAGAGGTTGCTTCGGATGAATCGTGAGTAGCTCGAAATGCGTACCCGCGGTCGCCAACCGACGCAGGGCAAACAGAGCCTTTAACAGGCGCATTGCCCGAGGATACGGGCTGTACCGCTCATCGAAACCGATTGTTCAAGCCATCCATTGATTGACGCCAAAATAGTGGCCACCTAATATCGTTCCGGATGATGCGCCATTGTAGAGACGCCAGCGACTCTTTGCGCTCATTCGCGCCGCTGTCCGGCCGAGCATGGCACCTGATCAGATCGATTATTGCCCGTTACAGGATCTTCTACATGGACGTCCGTCGTACGTATTCCTCGCGCACCAGTCTCCTGCCCCTGTGGGCGAACTCATCAGTTCATTGGCATGCCCAAGCGCGGACAGACGTTCCTGCTGGCAAACATCATGGTCTTGCAGCCACTATGAGCGCAGGCCGATGGCATCGTCGTTGCCAATCCCAGTATCTCGCTGGATCGTGCGGGTGATGGAGCAGAACCAGGGACAAACCAAGTTCTGATAAACAGAGATCTGTCCCCCAGGTCCCCTACGGCGAAAATCGTGTCTGGAGCCCATGCAATGCATCTGATCAACTCTTTACCCTTCGTCATCGACGCTGAACCCTATGACGCGTGGAAGCAGCAATGGGCAAATCAGGAAGGCCTGGATATTCATTCGTATATCAACGACCAATGCCACCCGGAACAGATATTGATGTTTTCCACGTTGCTGTTCCCGACGTTCATCGAGTCTGAGGGAGGCGTCTTCCTCGAGCGAAATTTTTCACACGAAGCGTTCGCGCGCTGCGTGAACCTGGCCGCTGGCGACATGGCGGAGGTTGAGCGGCTTATGAATTGTGTGAAGATTTATGATGTTTTTGGCCAATACGGAAATGGTGTATCGCCCAGAATATTTCTTCAGCTGTGCGAGATGATCGGGTTTGCCTGGCGAATGGTGCTGAAGGAGAAATTCCCGGACACATTATTCACTGTCGAGGTGTCGAACTCGGATGAGGATTACGGCCCGGTGGTTACGTTTTATCAGGTGAAACAATGATTGATCCCATTCCCAACGCTCGCTGATAAAAGATTTTTTGTCTTGATGTGCCCGTCTCAAGACCGTGTGCGAGCAGTTACTTTTCTTGAGTTGAGCCACCAATACAATGCCTAAATTTTCCTGTGTGTGCGGTCAGATAATCAATTTGTCTCATGGTATGTCCGAGTCCGAGTTTTCAATGGTTGCCGAGCGAAAGATAGATGAGCTGGGTGCTGCCTTGGCAGATCGTTGGTTGTCAGAGGAAGAGTTCTATCAGCAGATAGGAGCGGGTGCTACTACTGTTTATCGATGCAATAAATGCGAACGACTACATATTGATCAAGGTGGCGGTAAATTTTCTTCCTATACCAAGGAAGTACGTTAGGGCGCGCCCACATGCGTTGCGGGGAAAGAGTAGAAACTGGATTGTTCGCCAGCAAGAGGCTTCAAATGGACTTTTCAATTGCGGAATACGGATTGGTCGGCCCCCTGAATGGAAAACTGTCCAGAGCTCAAGTGCGCGAAATTCTGGGAGCCGGTTTCGAAGTGTTCTGGAAAACAACTGACTCCTTGAATACTACCGATGCTTATATTCAGCTCGATCTTCATGTCTACTACGACGAGCGAGATATAGTTAAAGGGGTAGAGTTTTTCGAAAGAAGCACGGTGTCCTGGAACGGCCACAAGCTGGTAGGCGAAACATCCACGGACGTGTTGGCTTTGTTTCGTCGCCATGGTATTGACCCCGTCATTGACGATGACGGATTTGAAGTCGGTGAGTTGGGGATGGGGTTTTACGTTGACGATGACGACGACTTGATCACCACTTTATATATCAATCTGCGCCGCGAAAATTCATTCAACGGCATCGTGCTCTAACAGGAGCCAGAGATGATCATCTGCCCAAGATGTCAGCAGGATTACATTGTCTGTGCCCATGTCAAGGCCACTGGGAAAGAGTTATTCATGTGCCCAGAGTGCGACGCTACCTGGTTTTCAGTTGAGGCGATCGGCGTTGCGCCTTTTCTGGACTTTGGGACTTATATGGAAAGCATAGGCTTGTCGATGCTGTGGGACGAGTTGGACATTGTTCCCGATTCAGAAGACTCAAGAAATGACAGTGTATGATCCGGCAATGAAGTGAGGTTGTTATGAAGGAGTTGTTCGGTCAGCCATACCGCCAGTCAGACCCTTATTGGATTGTCAAAGGGTATTTTGACCGGATGTATGATGATGGCCGTTTCATCGAGGCTGCGGGCTATATTGCGAGGCGTTGGGGGTTCAGTGTTGATGGAGCATACTGTAACTTTCCTGATGTAAATAGCTCATTTGAAGAGGGCCATTTCGAAGGAGTGGAGTTTTCTTATGAGTATCCCTCTAGCGATGCAGACACAATTATTATCAGTGAAGAGGTCTGCATGGAATACCTTCGGCTAGCTTGTGATAAGTACCTACAGCGTCATCCTGAATATAAGGCGAAAGTCGATGTTCTCTTGAGCGGGAGCCATGTCTGATAAGTAAAAAGTGTGCCATTTGTTCAGCGCAGCCAAAAGTTATCCGATCAAGAGAAAGTTGAAAGATGAAAGATGAAAGATTTCGAGTCAGTAAAGAAACTGATTATCCAATTGGTGAAAGATAAAGCCGGTGATTTTGATGGTGGCAGTTGGGAAGCTGATTACAAGCTGAACTGGGAAGACGAGTTAGCGGAAAGGCTAGCAAACGCTTTCTACAATATGTCCAGAGCGGCATCCGCCAAAGAAAATACAGATGATGTCATGTTGAAAGCCGCGTTGCTGAATTCACGAACGGACTTCATGGATCTCGCCAATTTTTTCAGGGATATTTTCGAAGATTTGGATGCACTGCTGCGCAAGCCAGTCTGGCCGGATATTCCATAAGGATTTGATTATCAGGGCTACCACCAGTGAGTTATCCATAGGTGCAGAATGCGACGACATCGGGTCTTTAGTAAGGGGCGCGGGCGTCAAGCCTGACCATCTTGGAAGGACTCGCGCATCTTTCTTGGTTCAGGAGATCCCGGAAAAGATGACATTGGTATTTAGTTTTTTAAGTCGCGGTGATCTCGGATTGATTCACGCTGGCATGTCCCGAGAAGAATCAAGGAAGGCGCTTGGTGATCGGTTTGAGGCGTTTTACAAAGCCGAATATTCGACAGTACCGACCGACGCTTACGATGATTTAGGCGTGCACGTTTACTTTGATGAGCGCTACCGGGTCTTTGGCGTTGAGTTTTGAAATGGAGTGAGCTTGCTTGGGACAACCAGAAACTGGTCGGTGAGAATGCGCTTGTGGTTCGACAGTTTTTGGCCAAGCGAGGAGAGGTTCTGGTTTTCAATAATTCAGGCTTCAGTGTCACTGGCGTGGGTTTAAGGTTTTATGTGCCTGATTTCGGGGGAAACGACGCCATCGTTGAGGCTGTCTAAGTAGAAGTTGGTGGCGCATGAGGAGAGGCGCGGGAAACAAATAGCTTATGGATTGGACATCTCAGAGGAACTCAGCTTCAGTCGCAATCTGGAGGTTTTACAGTGATTACCGAAGACATAAAGATCGTCCAAGAGATCTTCCAGGTGGTCGAAGCCGGCATCGTCCATGGCTATGGCGCGTTCCGTTATGGCGTGGAGTTGGGGGAGGGCTACATCGAGACGGAGCTGTGCGTTGAGAAAGATGGCGTCGAGGACTGGAACGCTGAAACTGATATTAACGGGGCGATTATCCTTCGTTTGGTCGACCAGCTTCAGGAAAACGCAGTCAAGCGTGGCGAGCCATGGAAGTCATTCGTCCTCTCCTATCGAGAAGGCGAACAAGTCAAAACGAAATTCGAGTATTGATTCCGGACTTTCCGATCAAAAGATCGCAGCCTTCGGCAGCTCCTACACACAATCCGTAGGGATCTGCCAAAGGCTGCGATCTTTTGCTTTTCACTTCGGATAAAGCGGCGGCAATCCACTCTCACTCACCGGATCCTGCACGCGCTCGGCGGCGGGAATCGTGCGGATCGCCCGCCACAAATCCTCACCCTGCCAGTGCTGTCCCGTCTCGCTGTACAGCGCTCCATTCAACCCATCCAGCGCATCCGACAACGGCACAAACCGCGCCGCCATATCCGCCAGTGTCTCCGGCTGTTGCCGCGCCCAGGCGTCCAGTGCCTGGCGGGTGGCGTGGGGGTCGTTGGCCTGGCTGGCGCGTTTGATGTCGTCGAGCAGGGTGCGTGGGCTCGGGCCGGTCTGGGCGGCGCGGTGGATTGCCGGTTGCCAGCGGGCGCGCCACCAGAGGCCGAAGCCGAGCAGGGTGGTGCAGGCGAGGATCAGGGTGCTGAGTTTCCACCACCACAGGGTGTCGTTGTCGGGCGTGCTCGGTTGCAGGGTGCCGGCCGGGGTGTCGATTTGCAGGCTGGGGTTGTTCGCCACTTGCAGGGTGCGCGCGGGCAGGCTGCTGTGTTCGAGGTGGTCTTCGAAGGTGTTCCACCAGACCACGTCGACGGTTGGCAGGTCGATCGCGCCGCTGCGGCTTGGCACCAGGGCTTCGCGTTCTTCGCGGCTGCCGATGATCCCGCGGTCGCTGCTCTGGTTGCTCAGCACCGGTTGGTCGGGGTAGCGGCGCAGGCCGTTGACGTCGGTGGCGGGCAGGGCTGGCAGTTGCGAGCTGGCGAGGCCTTCGACTTTCAGGGTCAGGCTGCGGGTCAGGGAGTCGCCGACCTGAGTGTGATCCGGTTCCGGGCTCCAGCTTTCGCTGAGGCTGAGGTTGCGCGCCGGCAACCATGGCGCATCGACCGGGTAGGTCAGCGGTTTCGGTTTGACCGTCAGCGGAATCGACGCCGAGCTGACGCGCATCAGTTTGCCGGGTTTCGGCCCCGAGGCGTCTGCCGATGGCGCGGTATCCACCAGCGTGGCGCTGAACGTCTGCGGCGCGATGGTCAGCAGGCCGCTGTGCTGCGGATAGATCGCGTAGCGCATCTCGATCACGCCGTGGCGCAGACCGTTGATGTCTTTCTCGTAGGTGCGCGTGTCGCCAAGTTGTTCGATGCGCGCATCGGCAATTTGCAGCGGGCTCAGGCTGCTGTCGTCGTACAGCGAAACCGAGTGGTAGATGCGCAAAGTCAGGATGGCCTGGGCCTGCACGTAGACGCTGGTCTGATCGAGGCTGGCTTCGATGAACACCGGATCAAGGCTGTTGCTGTCTTCGCGGTTGTCGCTGGCGATCACCTGCACGGTGATCGGCTGGCTCTGTGCTTCGCCCAGTTGCAGCGGCGGAATCACGACGCTGCCGTTTTCTTTCGGCAGCAGGGTGATGATCCAGCGTGTGGTCGCGCGGTTGTCGCCGTTGAGGGTGTTGAGCTGGTTGACCTGGCGCGTGCCGCGCACTTCGAACAGCGCTTCCAGCGCCGACAGATCGGGCTTGCCGAACTGGGTGACGTCGTCAGTTTCGAGGGTGAGCTCGACCGTCTCGCCGGAGTTCAGGCGACTGCGATCCACGCTGGCGGTCAGCTCGGCCGCCTGAGCGGTGGCCGTGCAGATCAGCAGGGGCAGCAAGAGAGCGGTGAAGCGGGTCATCGATTGTTTTCCTGATCCTGATGTTGTTGCTGTTCGTACCAGAATTTGCGCCTGAGCAGTTCGCCCGGGTCGTCCGGGATCTTGCCCAGCCATTGTTCGAGCGCCTGACGCTGCTCGCCTTCGAGGTTGTTCTCGCTCGGGCGCAGGGTCGGCACCGTGTCGGTTTCCTCTTCCTCGTTGCTGCCGGGGATTTCATTGGGGCCGGGCAGCGGCGGGGCGGTTGGCGGCGGTTCGCTGGCCGACTCGGCCGGTTGCGCCTCGCTCTGGGTTTCACTGCTCACCGCCGGAGGGGGCGCGGTAGTGGGCGATGGCTCATCGCCGGGCAGACTTTGTTCGTTCGGCTGGTTGTCCGGTTCGGGCGGCGGCGGGGCGTTTTTCTGCTTCAGCAGGTTTTCCACCAGCGCCTTGTTGGTCTGCGCCGGACGTAGATCCGGTTGCAGTTCCAGCGCCTGTTCGTAGGCGTCGATTGCTGCTTCCAGCTCACCGCTTTTGGCCAGGGCGTTGCCACGATTGTAGTGGGCGCGGGCATCGCTGCCCTCGGCAAAACGCTGAGCGGCGCCACTGTAGTCGCCGGCCTCGTACAACGCCACCCCTTGCCATTGATGATCGTCAAAATGCTGCGCGGCTTCGGCCGGGCGTTTCTGCTTGAGCAGGTGCAAACCTTGCTGGTCGGGTCGCAACCACAAGTCTTCGAAGTCGAAAGCGTAGCTCGGTTGCGGCAGGCACCACAGCAGCGGCAGGCAGAACAGCCAGCCGCGACGCCCGGCACAGGCGGCGAGCAACAGCAGCGGCAACAGCAGCCAGTAACCCTGATCGGCCCACGTATCGAGGCGCACGGTCTGGCCGTCGTCGCGCAGGCTGCGCGGGCCGTTGAGCAAACCGAGAGCGCCAAGATCAGCCTCGTCAAGACGCGCCGGGTGATACTCGCCGCCTACGCTGTTGAGGAAAGTCGCGAGACCAGGGCTGTCGAGTTGCGGCACGCGGATCGCGCCTTGCTCGTCCTTGAGGAAACTGCCGTCCTCCTGGGCAATCGGCGCACCTTCGGCGGTGCCAATGCCGAGCATCAGCAGTTGCGTGGACTCGCCATTGAGCGCACGGCGAATGCCGCGCCGTTCCTCTTCATTGAGCGACGAACCAATCAGCAGAATCCGTCCCTGTCCCAGCGCACCTTGCTTGAGCAACGCCAGCGCCTCGTCCACGGCCAGATCGGCGCGGTGGCCGGCTTCCGGCATCAGCGATGGCTTGAGCGCGTCGAGCAGGTTGCGACTGGTTGCCAGATCATCCGACAGCGGCACCAGCGTGTGCGCGCTGCCGGCATAAACGACGATGGCGGTCTGCGCATCGCTGCGCGCCTGCAACAGGTCGAACAGCTTGCGCCGCGCCTGTTCCAGACGCGTCGGCGGCGAGTCGGTGGCGAGCATCTCCGGGGTCAGTTCGAGCACGACTACCAGCGGATCGGCGGGTTTCTGGCTGGTCTGTTCGACGCGCTCCCAGCTCGGCCCGAGCAAGGCCAGAATGGTCAGCAACCACGCCACGCCTAGGGCGATCCACGGCAGTTTGCTCTGGCGACCGCTGCCGCCACTGAGCAGCGCAGCGTGAAATGCCGGCGGCAGAATCATCTGCCAGCGGCCGGCGCGTTTCTGCCGGTGCCAGAGTTGCCAGAGCAGCCAGCCGAGCAGCGGCAACAGCAGCAGCCACCAAGGGCGGAACCAGTGCGGCCAGAGCGCGATCATCGGCGCCTCCGTAGGCGCAAACGCTGCAAGCGCTCACGCCAGTCCGGCAGCGGACTTTGCAAATACAGTTGCTTGGTAAACAGGCGTTGCAGCGGGTTATCCGGCCACAGTTCGCGGACGACCAGCAACAGACTCAACCACAGCGCCAGCGCCAGCGGCCAATGATACAAGGCTTGCGCCGGGCGTGCCTGAGTCGGTTGCTGAGTCACCGGTTCGAGCTGATCGAGGGTGTCCTTGATCGCTTGCAGCTCTTTGCCGTCATGGGCGCGGAAGTACTGGCCGCCGGTGATTTCGGCGATGGCCTTGAGCGCCGGTTCATCCAGATCAAGGCTCGGATTGACCCCGAGCAGGCCGGTCGAGCCGCTGTCCTCGGGATTGGCGCCGATGCCGATCGGATAGATTCTGACGCCTTCGCTGGCGGCCAGTTTTGCGGCGGTCAGCGGATTGATTTCGCCGCCGTTGTTGGCGCCGTCGGTGACCAGAATCAGCACGCGACTTTGCGCCGGGCGCAGGCGCAGGCGTTTCAGGGCCAGACCGATGGCATCGCCGATCGCGGTGTTTTTGCCAGCGATACCGATCCGCGCTTCGTCGAGCCAGATGCGAACGGTGCGCCGGTCAAAGGTCAGTGGTGCTTGCAGGTAGGCCTGACTGCCAAACAGGATCAAACCGACGCGGTCGCCGTCGCGGCTTTCGAGGAAATCGCCGAGCAAGTGCTGCACCAGCGACAGGCGACTGACTTCTTCGTCCTGCCACTGCATGTCGGGAAAATCCATCGAACCGGACACGTCCACCGCCACCAGCAGATCACGGCCACTAGCGGCAATCGGCAGCGGTTCGCCGAGCCATTGCGGGCGCGCGGCGGCGATCAGCAAGATCAGCCACAGCAAGATAAACGGCGCCTGCTGCCGCCACGCCGGCAAGTTGGCGCGGGCGCGGCGGCGGGCGAGGCCTTCGAGGTCGGCGAGGAAACTGACTTTCAATGCCGGCTCGCCGCTGTCGGCCACCGGCAGGATCAGACGCATCAGCCACGGCAGCGGCAACAGCACAAAGATCCAAGGCCAGGCGAACTCAAACATGTTTGCGAATCCACGTGTCGACCGCTTGGGTCAGGCCGGCGATGGCTTTGTCATCGAGTTTGCATTCCGGTTTGTACGCGCCTTCGACCAGCACCATCCAGCGCGTCAGGCCGGCAGCCGGGCAGCGGTTATCGAGGAAGGCCAGCCATTTGCGGCCGTTGAGGGTGTGACTCTGGCTGTATGGATAGTGGTTGCGGCACAGGCGTTTGAGCAGGCCGTTGAGTTGTTGCAGCCAAGCGCCGGCCGGAGCGCCGTCGTAAGGCTTGGGCATTTGCGCCAGTTCGGCGAGCGCGGCGATGCGTACCGGGTCCAGCGGCTGCTCGGCGCGCACCACCGGGCGTTTCTTGATCGGAATGAAACGTCGCAACTTCCACACGGCAAAACCCAGCAGCGGCAACAGCAGAAGCAGCAGCCACCAGCCCGGCGCCGGCGGCCAGAAGGCGATCGGCGGCGGTGAGATCAGCGGCTGCAGTTGGTCGAGGCCGTTCATCGACCTTTCCCCGGACGCTGCGGGTTAAGGAACTCGCGCATCTGCTCGACCATTTCGCTTTGCGTGCTCAACGGCATCAGCAGCACCCGCAGCTTTTGTGCGAGCAATTCCCAGCGAGCGATGCGCGCTTCGGCCTGGGCGCGGTAGGTCTGGCGCAGGTCGAAGTTCAGCGTGTCGATTTCCAGCTGCGCGCCACGCTCGGCAAAGCGCAGCAGGCCGGCAGCGGGCAGGGCGTGATCGAGTGGGTCGGACAGCGGCAACATCAGCAGATCGCAATGCCGCGCCAGCAGACTCAATTGCTGCTCGGCGCTGTCGGACAACGCGCGTTCGTCGCAAATGACGATGGCCAGACTGCCCGGCCGCAGCACTTCCCGTGCGCGGCGCAGGGCCACGCCGAAGGCATCGCGATCCGGCTCGCGCTCGCTGTGCAGCGATTGATTGACCTTGACCAGCCGGTTGAGCAATTGCAGCAGGCTCTGCTTGCTGCGCCGAGGCTTGATTTCGTAGTGCTCGTTGTCGCCGAACACCAGCCCGCCAACGCGGTCGTTGTGCCCCAGCGCGGCCCAGCCGATCAACGCTGCAACCTGCGCCGCCAGCACTGACTTGAACATCAGCCCCGAGCCGAAAAACAGCCGCGTGCTTTGCTCGACCATGATGAAAATCGGCCGCTCGCGTTCTTCATGGAACAGCTTGGTGTGCGGCTCCTGCGTGCGCGCGGTGACGCGCCAGTCGATGGTGCGCACGTCGTCACCGGCCTGATACACCCGCACCTGATCGAAGTCGACGCCCCGGCCACGGAATTTCGAGTGATGCAGGCCGATCAGCGGGCTGCGCTGACTCGGCGTGGAAAACAGCTGCACCTCGCGCACGCGGTGGCGCATCTCGATCAGCTCGGCGAGGCTGATGCGGATACCGGATTCGGAGGGCAGGGCGGCGTTCATGGGGGTCAAGCGACGGCGACGACGTCGAGAATCCGCTGCACCACGCGGTCCTGATCGATGCCAGCGGCTTCGGCTTCGAACGACAGAATGATGCGATGGCGCAACACGTCGAACAGCACGGCCTGAATGTCTTCCGGGCTGACGAAGTCGCGACCGGCCAGCCAGGCGTGGGCGCGGGCGCAGCGATCGAGGGCAATCGAACCGCGCGGACTGGCACCGTAAGCGATCCATTCGGCCATTTCCGGGTCGAACTTGGCCGGGTTGCGCGTGGCCATGACCAGTTGCACCAGGTATTCCTCCACGGCGTCGGCCATGTACAAACCGAGGATTTCCTTGCGCGCGGCGAAGATCGCCTGCTGGCTGACCCGACGCTCGGGCTTGGTCTCGCCATTCAACGCCTCGCCACGGGCCTGTTGCAGGATGCGCCGTTCGACAGCGGCGTCAGGGAAGCCGATCTTGACGTGCATGAGGAAACGGTCGAGCTGGGCTTCCGGCAGCGGATAGGTGCCTTCCTGTTCGATCGGGTTCTGCGTGGCCATCACCAGAAACAGCGGCGACAGCTCATAGGTGCTGCGCCCGACGCTGACCTGACGCTCGGCCATCGCTTCGAGCAAGGCCGATTGCACCTTGGCCGGCGCACGGTTGATTTCGTCCGCCAGCACAAGGTTGTGAAAGATCGGCCCTTGCTGGAAGACGAAGCTGCCGGTTTCCGGACGGTAGATTTCGGTGCCGGTGATGTCAGCCGGCAGCAGGTCGGGGGTGAACTGAATACGATGGAACTGGGCTTCGATGCCCTCGGCGAGTTCTTTGATCGCTTTGGTCTTGGCCAGACCGGGAGCGCCCTCGACCAGCATATGGCCGTCGGCGAGCAGGGCGATGAGCAAGCGCTCGATGAGTTTTTCCTGGCCGAGAATCTGCGTTGAAAGAAAGGTTCGCAGCGCCAGCAGCGCTTCACGATGTTCCATCGGTGACTGTTCCTGGAAAGGGGGTGGCCGGGGCGTTCGGATAACGCCGGGGCTGGGGGCGTTACTTTAATCCATCGTGGGGGGCGGCGACTAACGGCATTTGCGCGATTTGTCAGTATCGGCCCTCGTTTGCACTGCGTGGGGCCGTTTCTGGACGTTTTTGCGATTCAGGTCTGCGTGTGCAAGCTGTGCAATATGACCTTGATGGCGGGGCGCTCAAGTAGTTCGAACCATTTGCCTTCATCAACGATGGCGCCTTGCTGCATGACGAGCACGCGGTCAAAACGATGGAGATGTTCAACATCATGGGTGACACATATAAGGCCCTGTCCAGCGAATGTCTTGAATAGCAAATCCCACACTGGTGTAGCGAGTTTCGGTTCAATCGAAGCACTCGGCTCATCAAACAGATTGAATTTGCCCGGTCGATTCAGAAGTCGCAGCAACGAAAGCCGCTTCGCTTCACCTCCGGAGATATTGGTGGCGTTTTCAGCGATGTGACCTCGGCCAATGATTTCATCAAGCTGGAGGCATTGAATTGCCTCGTTCAATGCTTTCGACTGCTCAACACCGAAAAGTACGGACTGTTCAAAACTTCCTTCCAGGAACTGCGGAGACTGGGGGCTGTAACGCACCGTTTCCAGATGAACGCGAGCATTTAAGCGATCTATGCACAGCTCGTCGATGAACAGCCGGGGCCGCACCGAAAAATCCAGTCCTGCCAGCGCTTCGAGTAACGTCGATTTGCCAGCGCCGCTGGGCCCGATGATCGCAACGGATTGGCCCTGTCGGAAGCTGATCTGGCTGGCAATTGATAGCTGCGCAACACCGTTATGGGTGATCTCGCAGGGCTCGAGCCGTAATGTTGATAGGTTATGCAACGCATCAGAGTCATTGCAGCGATCGTTATCGAAGTCAGCAGTTGCAAGTAATTCTTTGAGTCGCCGTTGATCAGCCGAAAATTGATCCAGCACCCGATAGCCTTCGGTCAGCGCCGATACATTCAACAGGAACGTACCAGCAATAGAGGAAATGGCCACCAACTGACCGACGCTGATACTTGCTTGTCCGGACGTCTGATCCATGACTCCCCAAGCCAACAAACCGCCGGTGGACAGGCTGATAAACAAAATCTTCGCCGCGCTCAACAGTCCGCCCGAGCCTGCTACGGTCACCGCAGCATTGGCGTAGCGCTCAAACGCTCGGTTCAAGGGTTGCAGGGCCGTGCGTTCGGCGCGTTCCAGTTTTATCGATTTACCAGCCCTCAAAGTATTGACCAAGGTTGCACTCAGCTCATCCTCCTGGTCATTAACAGCATCGATGTGTTTTCTGCGCCATCGAATGATCCGGTGAGTTGCATAGAGATAACAGCCACCGAGGCCAGCTAGCGCGCAGAAAACCCAGGCTCCGCCCATATACCAGAATGCGCCGGCCACAATAAGAAATTCCAGGCACAGGGGAAAACCCGTAGTGACGAAGAACATCAGCAACTGTTCGTGGGCAGTGATTCCGCGCTCGACCGACTTGATGAAGTGTCCTACTCGCCACGTGCCAAACTGGGAAAAATCCTTGCCCATCAACCGCGCCATCCAATTGATGGAAGCATCCATGACAATTCGCTGGACGAGCTTTGAGAGCAGCAGCGTTTGCAGGGGGGTGGTCATCGACTGAATGCAACCGGCCAGCGTAAAAGCTGCGGTGAAAAAAAGCAGCGTACGCAGCGTTGTGTGATCGGCATCGTTTAGTGAATCGACGATCTTGCCCAATAACAAAGGAGGGGCCAGGGACAGGATTTTCAGGGTGATGGTCGCGCCTATTGTCATCACCAGCAGGAGTCGATGTTTCTCGCAGGCTGTTCTTATAAATGTCTGCATGAGTATGGGCCTGTGGTCGTTTTGGATCACGCCGTTGGCGTGCTCCTGGTGCCGAGCAAAATGTGCTGAGGAGCTACGGGTTGGCCATTTCTGATTATGTTGAATCGGTCGAGACCCGGGATATAAGTCTGGGTAACTACGTTGGTCCCCGGGTACTCCATGACTGTTCTGAAAAATAGGACTTTGTTCATACCGCTCAGGTTTTTTCGGAGCAAGGCAAGTTGTTCAGGAACAGAGAGTGCAAGCAGGCTTTTTGGCGGCGCCAGGGTATTGAGTTTCAAGTTTTTAACGGGTGCAAAGTCTATCAGCTGTTTCAGTTTCTCGGATTGACAAAGCACATCAAGTACCTTTCGGTCCGCGATTTCATCGTTGGCGTCGTATAAGGCGTTTGATTGGAATTGCTCCGTTACCGCTCTTTGGATGGCGATAAATATGTCCAAAGAACAGCCGGAGCCGATTGCGGATATATGTCGGTCGCCGGGGCCGGTTCGTGGGAATGCAACCGCCAGATAAACTTCTGACTCGTCTTTGATAATGATGATCTGCAAAGCTTCGGCAGCCCGTAGCGCGTATGAGTTGTTGAACAGGGCTTGCGCAAGCAGGGGCGCCGACGGTGAGTAGAGATCTATCGCAGGTATCAGTCTGCAGACGGCCATGAAAAACCGGGACAACAGGTGTCGCTCAATCAGTTCCAGGGTACCGTGCAGCAGTGCTTCTGATTTCGTGCAGCCGAAAGCAGTTCCTGAGTTAGAGGCGTAGCGATTTAAAAAGCGCGTCGGTTGACTCGTTGTTTTACGTTCATCTTTGACCGGATACAGCAGGGCGCATGGCACAAAAAGCCCGGCGCAGCCGTCGAGTGCTGCAAGCTGCAGACACTGTAGAGGCTCGATGTTTTTTCGCAGACTTGTGAAAATGCCGTCCGACTCGACCCCGTTCTGCGAAGCGATGTCACTGCAACCAAGCGTTGTGCAAAATGGCGGCTCGGCGTGAAACATCGCGTAGTGCTCAAGGCTTTCAGCAAGTGCACCTACAAGCGCGTCGGGACCTTTGCCTGCGCCTGATTCAATCAGCGTGTCGTATTCGTTATAGAGTTCGGCAGTAGCGACCAGATTACCGTCATCGACATAGCGCACTCGCGCTTTCAAACCCAGTGTCTGGATAACATTGTTTATTCGGACAAACGCTTCGCTGGATGAAATCTCACGCTCTGACATGGTGAGCCTCGTAGGCTTGAATGCCGAAAGATCGACTTTCGGCATTTTCAGGATTGGCTGATCGGGAGGCCGAGTCAGCGGGTCAGTGAGGCGAAGAAGTCCAGTTCCGTCGCCAGGAAACCTTCAAAGTGGCCCGAGCCATAAGGCAAATCCTCGAAGGTGTTTATTTCAGAACGTTTTCTACCCATTACATATGACTCCATTGAATATCACGTTGTCGGCACTTTTTTGTGCGCCGAGCTTGCATGTTTTTTTGCAAGCGCAACGAGTAATAACAAGGGAGGGGTGGGCCCGCAATCAGACGGCTTCCGATGATTGCGTAGGGCACTTCTTGAGGAGTAGTAGGATCGAGCTTCGTGCTGTTAAACACAGCGGCGTTCTATGCGGAAAATTAGCGCGAATTATGGTTTTCAGGTGTTTAGAGCTTGTAGAGGTATCGATCAGCGTGGAATTAATGACGATGGCATAAGGGGCGATCAAATGCCGTCGTCATTTATCTTGTCATGCGAGCCGACCTGGTTATTCCAGATTAATTACAAAAGTTCCTGTCCCATCGAGAATATTCTTCAAGGTCTCAACAACCTCTTCCATATCCACCATATCCGGGTTGAAAGCGATCTCCAGCACATCATCCCCATTCAACGCATCGGCATCCGCCGCAGCAATCTCGATCTTCAGCAGTTCCGACGTCAGCGTGACCTTCACGCCGTCAAGCGTCGACGGCTCGCCATCCAGGGTGATCTCCAGCTCATCCTCATCCGGATAACGGCTCATCAGGAACATCTCACCCTTGTCGCTGTGGCAGCAGAGCATGGCCATGTTGTCTTCTTCGTCGTCGCACGGGTTGACGATCAGTAGGGCGGTGGTCATTTGCATGGGTGAAATCCTGGGCAGTGGCGGCGGTGAATCTGTTCGAAGGCGCGATTTTGCCAGTCTCTGCTCGTTCGCGCTGCCTGCATCGGCAAAAAGTCGCAAAGCAGGAAATTTCCGTCGCCCGGTTCCGAGTAGCGAGAAGGGAAAATCCGACGCCAGCGTAAGGCAATTACCGGATGCGCAAAATCCACCCGAAATTGCGATTTTTCGCTTGTGATCGCCACCGTTTTGCCGTTAGTTTCGCCGCTCTTGCGCAACGGAGTGCGTTACCAAAACCCCGAAAAAGGACCTTTGCCATGACTCAATATTTCGAACGCGCCGAAGAAATTCGCCACCTGTCTGACGAACAGATCGAGGAGATCTACAAGCGCTATCTGGAAGGTGAGAAAACTTCGCAGCTGATGGCGCAATTCCAGATTCCTTCCACGGTGCGCAGTCTGCTAAAAGTTCTGCCACCGATCGTCAGCACAGACCTCACCTGTCCTTACTGTGAACTGCCGATGTGGATGCGCCGCTACGCCAGGGGAACTCCGCTTTCGTTGCGCAGTGCATTCAAATGCGTCCGCTGTGAGCACCAGCACAGTGTCCCCGGCGCCAATGGCCGCCACGCAGCGTGCAACTGCACAGAATGTTTCAAGGTTCGCCAGCAGCAACTGGCCGCCCGGGCAGCGCGGGACCGTCTGGAGTTGCAGGCCAGATATGGCGCGCAACTCCCTGCAGTGCCTTACGCCAATCTGGGCTTTGTGCAGAAGTTGACGTTGCTTGCCTTGCTCGATGATGGCTACGGCGCAAACGTTGAATGGATTGCGCCGTTGAACGCGCCATCCCGAGAGGAGCTGCTCGCCCTGACCTTCGAGGCGCGGGAAGAGTTGCTCAAAGACCTGCACGAAGCCGGGGTGCTGGCGGTTTCCACCGAATCCGATATCAACGCCTTCGATCGCAGCGAGGGTTGCAGTATTCGCGAGTACAGCGCCGTGCGCTGGCTGCCCAACGTCACGCTGGATGGCGCGGCGCGCAGTAACCGAGAGAGTCTGTATCTGGCGCTGTATCAGGAATTGTCGGGCAGCGTAAAGGCTGCCTGGAAGAGCGAAATCTATTCGCTGGTCTTCAGTCTCGCCCGCGAAGAGTCGCTTCAATACATTCGTGTGCTGGCCAGTGAGGTGGATTTCGCCTTCACGGCCGAAGCCCGTGCCGATGAGGTGGTCGGGCAGTTGTTGCAGGACTTCTCGGTGAGTCAGTTGTATTACTTCGCCCGCTTGGCGGTACGAAACGCCGCGCACTTTTATGCCACCGGCAATTCCAAAGGGCGCAGTCACGCCTCCAACACCATTCCGCGCAACATGCTGGGCACGGCGCAGGACGCGCTCGTCCGTAACTGGCGCAAGAACGGCCATCGTGATGCGCGGGTGCCGCAGACAGCCTTGCAGCGACTGCTTTACGACGTAGTGCTGAAGGACAGCGGCGCCGGATTCTCAAAGTCGCCGGGCATGTACTGGCGCGACGAACTGGTTCCGCAATTCTTCAGCGCCGTAGCGTTCGACAGCGACTTGCTGGGCAATCTGCGCCTGTTCTGCCGCGAATGCGATTCGAGCAACATTGACGCCAGCATGGACAAGCAGATCCTGCAGACGATGTGCTACGACTGCGCCACGGTGAGCAAATTCAGAGCCTTTGAGGAACTGCCGGACTGATCCGCGTCAACCGCCAGCGCTGAACCGGATGCCACGCTCAGGGTCGATAACAGGGCCTTGGGCGTTTTCGTTTCCGGATATGTAACGTTCCCAAGGATTGTCCTGGCACGAAAGTCCCGTGAAACCGGGGTATCGAGCCTGCATTTCAGCTCACGCCTGCTAGTGTTGATGCAGGCCAAACCCTGCATTTACGTGCCAATGACCGAATATGTCGCAGCACCGCAAGCAGACACATTGTCGCACCCATTAAGCTGCGCAACGGATGAGCACCCGTAAAGGCATTGTCGGCAGTGCTGGCAGTCGCTTTTGCAGATGCTCATTCATGGAAGGTGAATGTGACCTGAGTGTCCCGTCCAGCTTCACCCACCTGTCTCCCTGTTTCCTCTGCCCGAGAATCAGGAACAGGGCGACACCAGCCCCGAAAGGGGTGTTGCACGCGACGCTTTCCATCAATAACAAGCTTAAGCGGAGTACCACAGATGGCGTTCTTCACCGCAGCCAGCAAAGCCGACTTCCAGCACCAACTGCAAGCGGCACTGGCGCAGCACATCAGTGAACAGGCACTGCCACAAGTGGCGCTGTTCGCTGAACAATTCTTCGGCATCATTTCCCTGGACGAGCTGACTCAACGTCGCCTCTCCGACCTCGCTGGCTGTACTCTCTCTGCGTGGCGCCTGCTTGAGCGCTTCGATCACGCGCAACCGCAAGTGCGTGTCTACAACCCCGATTACGAACGTCACGGCTGGCAGTCGACCCACACCGCGGTCGAAGTGCTGCACCACGACCTGCCATTTCTGGTCGACTCGGTGCGTACCGAGCTGAACCGTCGCGGCTACAGCATTCATACCCTGCAGACCACCGTGCTCAGCGTCCGTCGTGGCAGCAAGGGCGAATTGCTGGAAGTCCTGCCAAAGGGCAGCACCGGCGAAGGCGTGCTGCACGAATCGCTGATGTACCTGGAAATCGACCGTTGCGCCAACGCGGCCGAACTGAACGTGCTGAGCAAAGAGCTTGAGCAGGTGCTCGGTGAAGTGCGCGTCGCCGTCGCTGATTTCGAGCCGATGAAAGCCAAGGTGCAGGACATCCTCACCCAGCTCGACAACAGCGCCTATCCGGTCGATGCCGACGAAAAGAACGAAATCAAGAGCTTCCTGGAATGGCTGGTGGGCAACCACTTCACCTTCCTCGGCTACGAAGAGTTCGTGGTTACCGATCAAGCCGATGGCGGCCACATCGAGTACGACCGGAACTCCTTCCTCGGCCTGACGAAACTGCTGCGCACCGGCCTGACCTACGAAGACCTGCGCATCGAAGACTACGCCGTGTCCTATCTGCGCGAACCGACCCTGCTGTCGTTCGCCAAGGCTGCGCACCCGAGCCGTGTGCACCGTCCGGCTTACCCGGATTACGTGTCGATCCGTGAAATCGACGCCGACGGCAAAGTCATCAAGGAACACCGCTTCATGGGCCTGTACACCTCGTCGGTGTACGGCGAGAGCGTGCGGGTCATCCCGTTCATCCGCCGCAAGGTCGAAGAAATCGAGCGCCGCTCCGGCTTCCAGTCCAAGGCTCACCTGGGCAAGGAACTGGCACAGGTCCTCGAAGTGCTACCGCGTGACGACCTGTTCCAGACCCCGGTCGACGAACTGTTCACCACCGTGATGTCGATCGTGCAGATCCAGGAACGCAACAAGATCCGCGTGTTCCTGCGCAAAGACCCGTACGGTCGCTTCTGCTACTGCCTGGCCTACGTGCCGCGCGACATTTATTCCACTGAAGTGCGCCAGAAGATCCAGCAAGTGCTGATGGAGCGCCTGAAGGCGTCCGATTGCGAATTCTGGACCTTCTTCTCGGAATCCGTGCTGGCCCGTGTGCAGCTGATCCTGCGCGTCGATCCGAAGAACCGTCTCGACATCGACCCGCTGCTGCTGGAAAAAGAAGTGGTTCAGGCCTGCCGCAGCTGGCAGGACGATTACGCCGCACTGACCGTCGAGAGCTTCGGCGAAGCCCACGGCACCAACGTGCTGGCCGACTTCCCGAAAGGCTTCCCGGCCGGCTACCGCGAGCGTTTTGCTGCGCATTCGGCCGTGGTCGACATGCAGCACCTGCTGAGCCTCAACGAAAAAAATCCGCTGGTGATGAGCTTCTATCAGCCGCTCGGTCAGGTCTCCGGCCAGCGCGAGCTGCATTGCAAGCTGTATCACGCCGACACGCCGCTGGCGCTGTCCGACGTCCTGCCGATTCTGGAAAACCTCGGCCTGCGCGTACTGGGTGAATTCCCGTATCGCCTGCGCCACACCAACGGCCGCGAATTCTGGATTCACGATTTCGCATTCACCGCCGCTGAAGGTCTCGACCTCGACATCCAGCAACTCAACGACACCCTGCAGGACGCGTTCGTCCACATCGTGCGCGGCGATGCCGAGAACGATGCGTTCAACCGTCTGGTGCTGACCGCCGGTCTGCCATGGCGCGACGTGGCGCTGCTGCGTGCCTACGCCCGCTACCTGAAGCAGATTCGTCTGGGCTTCGATCTGGGTTACATCGCCAGCACTTTGAACAACCACACCGACATCGCTCGCGAACTGACCCGGTTGTTCAAGACCCGTTTCTACCTGGCGCGCAAGCTCGGCAGCGACGATCTGGAAGACAAGCAACTGCGTCTGGAACAAGCGATTCTGACTGCACTGGACGATG
Organism: Pseudomonas sp. Leaf434; assembly: GCF_001425545.1. Classification (NCBI taxonomy): domain Bacteria; kingdom Pseudomonadati; phylum Pseudomonadota; class Gammaproteobacteria; order Pseudomonadales; family Pseudomonadaceae; genus Pseudomonas; species Pseudomonas sp. Leaf434. The sequence goes on from NZ_LMQZ01000009.1 coordinate 514,485, forward strand.
TTCAGGTGCTCAACGAAGACCGCATCCTGCGTCGTTACCTCGACCTGATCAAAGCCACCCTGCGCACCAACTTCTATCAGACGGATGCCAACGGCCAGAACAAGTCGTACTTCAGCTTCAAGTTCAACCCGCATGCGATCCCTGAGCTGCCAAAGCCAGTGCCGAAGTTTGAAATCTTCGTTTACTCGCCACGCGTCGAAGGCGTGCACCTGCGCTTCGGCAACGTTGCTCGTGGTGGCCTGCGCTGGTCCGACCGTGAAGAAGACTTCCGTACCGAAGTGCTCGGCCTGGTAAAAGCCCAGCAAGTGAAAAACTCGGTCATCGTGCCGGTGGGTGCGAAGGGCGGCTTCCTGCCGCGTCGTCTGCCACTGGGCGGCAGCCGTGACGAGATCGCGGCGGAGGGCATCGCCTGCTACCGCATCTTCATTTCCGGTCTGTTGGACATCACCGACAACCTGAAGGACGGCGCCCTGGTGCCGCCGGTCAATGTCGTGCGTCATGACGACGATGACCCGTACCTGGTGGTCGCGGCGGACAAGGGCACTGCGACCTTCTCCGACATCGCCAACGGCATCGCCATCGACTACGGCTTCTGGCTGGGTGACGCGTTTGCCTCCGGTGGTTCGGCCGGTTACGACCACAAGAAAATGGGCATCACCGCCAAGGGCGCGTGGGTCGGCGTACAGCGCCACTTCCGCGAGCGCGGCATCAATGTTCAGGAAGACAGCATCACCGTGGTTGGCGTCGGCGACATGGCCGGCGACGTGTTCGGTAACGGCCTGTTGATGTCCGACAAGCTGCAACTGGTCGCTGCGTTCAACCACATGCACATCTTCATCGACCCGAATCCGAACCCGGCGACCAGTTTCGTCGAGCGTCAGCGTCTGTTCGACCTGCCGCGTTCGGCCTGGACCGACTACGACACCAGCATCATGTCCGAAGGTGGCGGTATCTTCTCGCGCAGCGCGAAGAGCATCGCGATATCGCCGCAGATGAAAGAACGCTTCGACATCCAGGCTGACAAGCTGACCCCGACCGAACTGCTCAATGCCTTGCTCAAGGCGCCGGTGGATCTGTTGTGGAACGGCGGTATCGGCACCTACGTCAAGGCCAGCACCGAAAGCCACGCCGATGTCGGCGACAAGGCCAACGATGCACTGCGCGTCAACGGTAACGAGTTGCGCTGCAAAGTCGTGGGCGAGGGCGGTAACCTCGGCATGACCCAACTGGGTCGCGTGGAATTCGGCTTGAATGGCGGCGGTTCCAACACCGACTTCATCGACAACGCCGGTGGCGTGGACTGCTCCGACCACGAAGTGAACATCAAGATCCTGCTGAACGAAGTGGTTCAGGCCGGTGACATGACCGACAAGCAACGCAACCAGTTGCTCGCGAGCATGACCGACGAAGTCGGCAATCTGGTGCTGGGCAACAACTACAAGCAGACTCAGGCCCTGTCCCTGGCGGCGCGCCGTGCCTACGCGCGCATCGCTGAGTACAAGCGTCTGATGAGCGATCTGGAAGGCCGTGGCAAGCTGGACCGTGCCATCGAATTCCTGCCGACCGAAGAGCAACTGACCGAGCGCGTCGCTGAGGGCCACGGCCTGACCCGTCCTGAGCTGTCGGTGCTGATTTCCTACAGCAAGATCGACCTCAAAGAGCAGCTGCTGGGCTCGCTGGTGCCGGACGACGACTACCTGACCCGCGACATGGAAACGGCGTTCCCGCCGACCCTGGTCAGCAAGTTCTCCGAAGCCATGCGTCGCCACCGTCTGAAGCGCGAGATCGTCAGCACCCAGATCGCCAACGATCTGGTCAACCACATGGGCATCACTTTCGTGCAGCGACTCAAAGAGTCGACCGGCATGAGCCCGGCGAACGTGGCTGGCGCTTACGTGATCGTGCGCGACATCTTCCACCTCCCGCACTGGTTCCGTCAGATCGAAGCGCTGGACTACCAGGTTTCCGCTGACGTGCAGCTGGAGCTGATGGACGAGCTGATGCGTCTGGGCCGTCGCGCCACGCGCTGGTTCCTGCGTGCCCGCCGCAACGAGCAGAACGCTGCCCGTGACGTCGCGCATTTCGGTCCGCACCTGAAAGAACTGGGCCTGAAACTCGACGAACTGCTCAGCGGCGAAATCCGCGAGAACTGGCAGTCGCGCTATCAGGCGTACGTCGAAGCCGGTGTGCCGGAATTGCTGGCGCGTATGGTGGCGGGTACTTCGCACCTGTACACGCTGCTGCCGATCATCGAAGCCGCAGACGTCACCGGGCAGAACCCGGCCGAAGTGGCCAAGGCTTACTTCGCCGTCGGCTCTGCACTGGACATCACCTGGTACCTGCAACAGATCAGCGCTCTGCCGGTTGAAAACAACTGGCAGGCTCTGGCCCGTGAAGCGTTCCGTGATGACGTCGACTGGCAGCAACGGGCGATCACCATCTCCGTCCTGCAACAGGGCGACGGCTCGCAGGACGTGGAAGCACGCCTGGCGCTGTGGATGGCCCAGCACGAAAGCATGATCGAACGCTGGCGCGCCATGTTGGTGGAAATCCGTGCTGCGAGCGGTACGGACTACGCCATGTACGCGGTGGCCAACCGTGAACTGCTGGATCTGGCGTTGAGCGGGCAAGCAATCGTGCCTGCGATCACTGCGAATGCCGAGCTTGAACTGGCGTAAGTAGTGGCTGAATGAAGAAGCCCCGCTCTCGAAAGAGGCGGGGCTTTTTCTTGTCTGTCATTCAGAACGTATCGGCGCAGCGAAAGGCGAAGCTACCGACGCCGTCCGTACGGGGCAGGGATGTTCCGGCTACGACAATCTGATTGTCCTGAATGGCAAGACCTCCCGCCATGTCGAGCACGCCGGTCAGATTGATGACCAGCACACCGTCGTCGGCAAAATCGCGATCTGGATAGCCGTCCGATTTGAACTGGGCAATGACGATTTCCGAGTCTTGTTCGCCGTGGGTGCTGGAAAGCACAACGATGTGTCCGTCCCTCAGCGTGCCAGCAGTCCATTGGATGCCCAAAAGGGCTTTTGGATAGGACGTCAGGACTGGCCTCCCTTCATTGAAATCGATGGCGTATTTCCCATGCCTGTCGACGCATACCAGGAGGCCCCTGTTAACGAAATCAATGGAGCGGGCGCTACCTATGCCAAGGATGTTGCCGCCAGGCATTTCGACCAGTTGGTTGATCTGACTGAGCTTGTCCAGGCGGCCGAACAGGGCAAAACCGTTATCGGCAAAGCTGCTGACAGGTTTACCTGCGGCGTCGAAGAGGGCGATCATTGCGCGGTAGCCGACATTGCTTGAGACGCTGCCTGCGATGGCGAATTTGCCGTCCTGGAGCCGGATCAGTGAGCCAGCCCACGTGAAGTTGGCCAGGTATCGAATCACGACGTAACCCTTTCCCTGGCCAAACGCAGTGTCCAGAGCCCCGTTGCTTTGCAGTCTGATCAAAAGACCGCATTGGTCATTGGGGGAATATCGATGGTTGCTCAACACCATCAGTTTTCCGTCGTCCAGTTCAATGGCATGGCCACTGTAATCGGATGCCGTAGTGCGTTTTTGCCCAATTTCGATGTCGGACGACGTGAGGGCGGGCGACGGAATCGGATCAACGAAGACTACGCCGTTGACGCCAAATGCGGTCTCGGGCGTTCCGTCATTGCGAAACATTGCCAGGCAGCGTTGTGGCTGTGCGTATTCGTGTAGATAAAAGGCACCCTGAAGCAACAGATTTCCGTTCTTGAGGATGCTGATGCTGCCACCCGTGGATTTATAGCCCGGAGCGAAAACCCCGCTGGCCACGCCATCCCGGGCAAACGAAGTGTCCTGTGTGCCATCAGGCTTCAATCGCACAATGGCGAACTTGTTGCCCGGACTTGCGGCGATCAGCAGCTTGCCGTCCGCCGCGACGGCAACTGCGTTGGCGAATCCGTTTTCCTGATCGGGATATTTAAACCAGGTGAGGCCATTTTTATCGGGGCCGAAAGTGGGGTCCAGATTATGCACAACGGTGTCTTTTACTTCAGTCATGGTCTGCTCCTCGAATACGCTGTTTTTGCGTAAAGCGATCAGTCGATAGGGACCGGCAAATCAACGCAGTGCTGGTATTTGGGGAGCTTTCGGTCGCGCTGTCCACTGTCAGACCTGACAGTGGACAGCGGCGGATGATTGTGGATTTGGAAGACGGAATGGCCTGTCTTGCCGGGGATTTAATGTCTGAGGGATTTTGTGGTGTCTGGTCTGGCGCCTTCGCGAGCAGGCTCGCTCCCACGGTTGATCGCATTCCAAATGTGATCAGGCAGCCATCAGTTTTCCAGCGGGATCAGCACCTGCTCGTTCGGGGCCATCACCATGAACACCAGCAACTTGGCAGGCTTGGTTGAGCTCGCGTTTTTCGACACCAGATGCTCGGAGCCGGCCGGCTCGTACCAGTACTGGCCCTTTTTGTAAGTGATCGCCTGTTCGCCTTTGACTTGGGAAATCACTTCGCCGTCGAGCACGTAAGCCATCGCCGTGCCTTCGTGCTTATGGGCGATCGAGGATTGCCCGGGCTGGTAGTCGACTTCGATCATCATGGCTTTCTTGCCGGGGGCGTTTTTCAGCAGTTGGTCCTGCAGGACGGTGATTTTTTCGGATGGGTCGTGGGCCATTGCCGAAGCGGAGAGGGTGAAGGCGAGGGCGGCAGCGACGAGGTGCAGGGCTTTCATGGCGGGTTACCTGTGATGGTGGGGGTGTGCTCACAGTAGGCCGCAATGTGGCCGGTTCAAACGGCCAATATTCGCGAAGATCAGGTGACCAATTCTGGTTCAAAAGCAAAGATCGCAGCCTTCGGCAGCTCCTACAGGGGAACGCATTCCAGAGTAGGAGCTGCCGAAGGCTGCGATCTTTTGATCTTGCTTTTAGACGATAGGGAAGCTGTTGAAATCGACGCTATTGGCCAGGCGGCTATCGATCAGGTCGATAAACCCCTGTGCCTCGGGCCGGTTGAAATGCGCCTGCATCGCCGCTTCCGACTGCCAGCGCGCGCTGACCGTCCAGCGGTGGCTGTCCTCGGGGCAGCGGTCGACCAGGTAGGAATCGCAGCCCGGAGTTTCGCGCAGGGTGTCGACGATCTTCTGCAATTGCTTGCCAAGCTCTTCCGAGCGGCCCGCAACAGCCTTCACCTCAACCGTGTTGATCACTTCGTTGGACATTGCTCACACTCCTGAATCAGGCCGGACGAATCCTGCTCACTGAGGGATAACGCCTGTGCAGAATAGGCCTGCCGCCATGAATCACCAATAACCAATCGGCGGTAAAAGCCTTATACCAACGGCTCATGACAGCTGTTCGAGGATGTCGCGCAGGCGATCGAGGGCAATGTCGATGTCGAGGGTTTCGATGGCGCCGAAACCGAAGTAAAGGCCTTCTTTCGCCGGCTGCTGGTAGTAGAAACCATTGATCGCATACAGGCCGACCTCAACCTTTTTTGCCAGCTCGATGACCAACGGCAGATCGATAGGCACCTTGCAGAACACCGCCATGTGAAACCCGGCACTGGCCGGCACGGCTTGCAGCCATGGCGCAAGGTCGGTGGCCATCCGCGCCAGAATCCGCTCGCGACGTTGCGCGTAGATCGTGTGGCAGCGACGGATGTGCTTGAGCAGGCATCCCTCAGCGATGAACTTGGCCAGCGCCCATTGCGGCAGGGTCGAGGCGTGCAGATCGGTCAACTGCTTGGCGCGAATCACCGCTTCGATGATCGACGGCGGCAGGATCGCGTAGCCCAGGCGTAACTCCGGCAACAGGGTTTTCGAGAAGGTGCCGACGTAGGCGACGATGCCGCGCTGATCGAGGTTGTACAGCGAATCGGTGGGCCGGCCCTCGTAGCGGAATTCGCTGTCGTAGTCGTCCTCAATGATGATCGCGCCGAGCTCGTGGGCACGGGCGAGCAGGGCCTCGCGGCGCGCCTGACTCATCGCCATGCCCAGCGGAAACTGATGCGATGGCGTCACATAGATGAGCCGGGTGCCATCGGGAATGTGCTCGACCTGAATGCCCTCGGCATCCACCGGCACCCCGACCACCTCCGCGCCATGCGTGCCGAACAACAAGCGCGCGGGCGGATAGCCGGGGTCTTCCATGGCCACCAGACTGCCGGGACGGGTCAATACGCGGGCAATCAGGTCCAGCGCCTGCTGCGCGCCGTTGCATACGACGATGTCCTCGTCCTGACAGTTGATGCCACGGGAAAACGCGATGTGCCGAGCGATCGCATTGCGCAGCGCCGGCAAGCCTTCGGCGACGCTGTAGAAACCTTTCGACTGCGCCATCTGCCGCATCGCGTGGGCGACGCAGCGGCGCCAGTCGTCGTGGGGGAACTGGCCTTTGCTGGTGGCGCCGCCGATGAAGTCGTAGCGCAGCGAACCTTGCAGCGTCGGGTGACGGAGGAGCACCGGCAGATTGCGCCAGCTCTCGATCACCTCGGCACTGGCCAGCTCGGTGTGGCTCTGCTTGCGCTGCACCTGTGCCGGGCGGGCGTTGACGTAGGTGCCTTTGCCGATCACGCCGGTGAGGAAGTTTTCGTAGGTCAGCTGCGCATAAGTGTCGGAAATGGTCTTGCGCGAAATGCCCAATTGCTCGGCCAGCAAGCGGCTCGGCGGTAACTGCGTACCCGCCGCCAACCGCCCGGATTCAATCGCCGCGCGCAGCTGCTGATACAACTGACCGGCAAGATCCTTGCGGCCGTTGATCACGACATGAAGTTCCATACCGACGAGGCTCCCGGGTGTTGAGTGAAGTGTCGGTCAGATTAGCGTTGTTGGGCTTATGGCAGTAGTTGCGTGGAGTAAATACCGCAAATTGGCGCAAGTCCCTGTGGGAGCGAGCCTGCTCGCGAAAGCGGTCTGTCATTGAACAGATTCGTTGTCTGACACTCCGCTATCGCTGGCAAGCCAGCTCCCACAGTTTTTGCGGCGTGCACAAATCTTGTGAACGAAGTTAAACCTTGTGGGAGCTGGCTTGCCAGCGATGGCGGTGGTGCAGTGGATGAATATTTGTCTGGGAAACCGCTTTCGCGAGCAGGCTCGCTCCCACAGGTATTGCGTTTGGCCGAGGTTCATTGGTGTAGCCGGAATTCATGGAATTGGGGCTGTAACACAGCCCTCACAGCCCTTACCGTGAACTCATCATTCCGCCTGCCGAGAGCCGCGCCATGTCCCTGCGTCTGGATTACTACAACGCTTCGCCCAAGGCGATGAAAGCGATGCTTGCCATGGAGGCGCTGACCAGCAACCTGAGCATCGAAGCGCCGCTTCTGCAATTGATCCGGATCCGCGCTTCGCAACTCAACGGCTGCGCCTTCTGCACTGACATGCATTCGGTGGACGCGCGGCGGGCCGGGGAGAGCGATCGGCGCCTTTACGCGATCGCGGTGTGGCGCGACAGCAACTTCTTCAACCCTCGCGAACGGGCGGCGCTGGCCTGGGCCGAGGCGGTGACGCTGTTGGCCGAAAGCCACGTGCCGGATGACGTCTACCAGCAAGCGCGCGAGCAATTTGATGAAGGTGAACTGGTGGACTTGACGGTTGCGGTCAGCAACATCAACAGCTGGAATCGTTTGGCTGTCAGCTTCCGTCAGACCCCGAGTGACTGAAAGCACCCATCCCTGTGGCGAGGGGATTTATCCCCGTTCGGCTGCGCAGCAGACGCCAAAACGGTGAAATCGGTTTATCTGACAGATCAGAGTCAGGCGACTTCGGGGCTGCTGCGCAACCCAACGGGGATGAATCCCCTCACCACAGGTGCTAAATCCCTCAGCACCCACAGTGCGATTCAATTCGCCGGCCGCTGCGGTTTCACCGAGGTGCCAAACGTATTCCCCATCCGCGTACTGGTCGCAGCCGGGGTCGCCAGTCCGACCTGATTCGGCGCGCGCTTGTGCACCGGCACATTCAACGCTTCCATGTTCTTCTGCGCCGCCGCCGCGCCGTCGGGATTGTTGCCCATCTGCTGGCTCAGGCAATCGTAATTCGGCGCCTTGTAACCGCCGACCGTGACCTCGACACAGCCCAGCGGCTCTTCCGCCTGCGCCGCGCCCACCGTCATCAGCAAGACCCACATCCACCGCGTTTTCATGTCCGCCTCCTGGCCCGCCCGAATGGGCCGCTCTGGCTTTGAGTCTAGTGCAAGCGCGGCGCAAAACCCGTGATGGTTTTTTTGCACCGCCCGTCATACCAGAGTCATAAATGCCCCGCAGGATAGCGATTTTCAGGGGTGCGCCAGTCGTGCAGCGAGGCAGTTCGCGGATCAGTCTTCAGCGCTCGGCGACGCTTGTGCGCCGCGCGGGTCTGGGGTGGCTGCTCGGTCTGCTGGCCATCGCGGCCAGTGCTGATCCGGCAGCGGCAGACATGCGCATGACCTTGCACATCCCGGCGCAGGAACTCGCTCGGGCGTTGGATCAATACAGCCGCGCCACAGGCGTTGCGGTGCTGGTCGACAGCCAGTTGAGCAGGGGCCGTCGCTCCCTCGCCGTGGATGGCGAATTCACCGCCGCCGACGCCTTGCGTCATTTGCTCGGCGGCACCGGGTTGATGGCGCGCTACGCCCGCGCCGACGCGTTCACTCTACAAGCGGCGCAGGTGGAAGATCTGCCGATGCCGACGGACAAACCCACGCCGGCCGCTGTCGCGGTCAACCGCAGTTATGCGACGGCGGTGCAAGCGGCGATCGAGCGCAAGCTGTGCCGCTCGCCGCTGACACGGCCGGGCAGTTATCGCGCGGTGTTGCAGGTGTGGGTCGGGCGCGACGGCGTGGTGCAGCACAACCGGTTGGTCACTTCGACCGGCGATGTACGGCGCGATAACGCGCTGGTGGAAAGTTTTCGCAACCTCACAATCGATCGGCCGACGCCCAGCGCCTTGCGCCAGCCGGTCACGTTGCTGTTGTTACCGGAGTCGTCAGGGAAACGCATGGAATGCACGAGATGGGAAGGAGTTTCCGGGGGATGAAAGACGCCGGACAAAGCACGATGGGCCAGCTGTTCCTCAGCTCCTACGAGGATTTTCGCGTGCGCCTGCGCCGCCGCCTCGGCTCCGAGGACCTGGCCAATGACGTGCTGCACGAAACCTGGCTGCGGGTCGATCGCATGGAGACCCCGCCGAACCTGCTCAAACCCAACGCCTATCTGTATCGCATGGCCCTGAACATCGCCGCCGACCGCCGTCAGGCCGATGCGCGCCTGCTCACCGGCACCGAAGTCGAGGAACTTCTGCAACTGGGCGACGAAGCCCTCGACCCGGCGCGGGTGGTCGGTGGGCAAAAGGAGATGCAGGCCCTGCTCAGCGCCTTGTACGAACTGCCGGCACGACGTCGGCGGATCTTCATCGCCGCGCGGCTGGAAGAGGCGCCGCACCTGGAAATCTCCCAGCGTTTCGGCATTTCCACGCGCATGGTCGAGAAGGAAATCAAAGCCGCGTTGGGCTTCTGCGCAGCGAAACTGGAAAGAAAAGTGTTTCAGCGGTTCGGTCGCGGGGCCGGAAAACCGTCTAGCGAATAGTGACCCGATTAATCCGTTGAGAATTTGCGCGTTTGAACATCTTTCGACTGAAACCCGCCGAGCCTTCGGCCACCGAGTTGCTGCACAGCGAAGCCCGCGACTGGCTGATTCTGCTGACCTCGGGCCGCGCCACTGTCGCCGACGCCCGCGCTCTGCGCGAATGGTGCGCGCAGAGTGGCGAACATGCCCGGGCCTTCGAAGAAGCCAAGCGGCTATGGCATCACCTGCAACCGGCCGCCGAAGCGTTGCAGGGCCGACGCAGCTTAGGCCGACGGGCATTTCTCGGCGGCGCGATTGCCGCATCCGCCGCATTCCTGCTGGTGCGCGGCACGATTCCCGGTGGCTTTGAAGGGCTGGGCGCTGACTACATCACTGAAGTCGGCCAGCAACGCCGGGTTGAACCGGCGCAAGGCGTCAGCCTCGAACTCAACACCCAGACCCGCATCAACCAGCGCAGCGTCGAAAACGGCGTGCAGGGCTTTGAACTGGTCAGCGGCGAAGTCGAAGTGCAAACCGCACGCCTGCCGCTGGCGATGCAGGCCGGGGCAGGGTGGTTACGCGCCATTCAGGCCCGCTTCAACCTGCGCAACACCGACCAGCAAGTCTGCGTGACCTGCCTCGACGGCGCGGTCGACGTCGCCCTCGAAGGCCGCAACCTGCGCCTCGAAGCCGGCCAGCAAATCACCTACGACACACGGCAAATCGGCAACGTGCAAACCGTCGACACCGCCGCCGTGATGAACTGGCGCCAACAAGTGCTGGTGTTCAACGGCGCGACCCTTAGCCAGATGATCGACGAAATCAACCGCTACCGCCCCGGCATGCTCCTGCTGCTCAACCGCGAACTCGGCCAACGCCGCGTCCAGGCCCGCTTCAACCTCGACCAACTCGCCGGCGTCGCCTTGCTGATCCGCGACGCCTACGGCGTCAAATGCACCGAACTGCCCGGTGGCGTGGTCGTGCTCAGCTAACCAAAGCCCAGCGCAATCCAAATGTAGGAGCTGCTGAAGGCTGCGATCTTCTGATCTTGATCCTGCTTTCTGTGGGAGCGAGCCTGCTCGCGAAAGCAGTTTCCCAGCTGACCAATATCTTCCGGTCGCACTCGAACCCTGTGGGAGCTGGCTTGCCAGCGATGACGGCCTAACAGACCGCCCCCAATTCAATTGTGGGAGCGAGCCTGCTCGCGAAAGCGGTTGCCCAACTGACCAATATCTTCCGGTCGCACTCGACCCCTGTGGGAGCTGGCTTGCCAGCGATGACGGCCTAACAGCCAACCAACCTGCAACTGACCGCCCCCAACCCAATTGTGGGAGCGAGCCTGCTCGCGAAAGCGGTCTACCAGTGACAACAATATTGACTGACCCACCGCAATCGCGAGCAGGCTCACTCCTACAAAAAAAGCTGCGGTGACCCCGGCTATTGCAACAACCCAATCACCTGCCGATACCGCTCAACCCCCTGCCCCGTCTGCCGACTCAGACTAATCTCCAACCCCAACGGATCCTCCCGCCGATTGCCACTCAACTGCCGCCAGCCTTTATCGATCTCCCAAACCCGCACCTGCACATCACTCACCTCACTCAACACCGCAACCCCATTCCCAGGCGCGGGCAACGGATAGCGACTGCGCGCCTCAGCCACCGCCCGATACAACGTATCCCCCTTGACCCACCACCGAACCCGCTGCAACGCCCCCGGCTGATCCGCCGCGCTGCGAATAATGTCCAGCCGAAACCCCTTACTATCACTGCTGCGCACCGTCACCGCCGGCGGCGCGGTCGGCGCCTCATCCTCAGCCCCGACCTTGCGCGGCTCGCTCAACTCCACCCCCGCGCGCATGTCCACATCGCGCTGCAACTGATTCAACACCCGCAACAACCCATCGCTCTGCTCACTGCTCGCCTGCAAATGACTGTCCGCCCGCGTCACACTGTCCAGCCCGCGCCAGGCAATCAGACTCACCACCGCCATCAGCAGAATCGCGACCATCACCTCAATCAGAGTGAACCCTTGCTGAGTCTTCATTGAACACTGATCCGCCCACTGCCATCGCGCAGCACACTCAGCCGATTGGCCCCATCCGACAAAATCAGCCGCAACGGCGGATTGATCCACTCGGCATTCAGCACCACCGTCTGCCGAGGCTCCACACGCACCTCGATCTTCGGGCTCTGCCACGCACGCGGGCGCAACTGCGCATCCTCCATGAACGACTCAAACCCCACGCCATCATCCCCACGCCGCCCAAAGCGAAACCCCTTGGCATCCGCCACCCACACAATCGGCCGCCCATCGGTGCGAGCCTCCGCCTGCGCCACCTGCAACAACTGCGCAACCCGCTCGGCATCCTTGCGCAACAACTGCAACGGATCGGGCCTGATACTCAAACTGATCGCCGCACTGGCAATGCCAATAATCACCAGCACCACCATCAACTCGATCAACGTAAAACCCTGCTGCCTGCTCATCACCCGCGCGCTCCTTGGCGTCCCACCCCATCGTGCCCGGCGAACATGTAAGGCATGTGAAATAAAACGGAGAGAATTGCCGCGTAGGCTGGCAACAGGGACAACAAGGAGCGACAACCCATGAAATTCACCCCACGGATTACCCCGGCGCAAACCGTCCAGGCCCTGGCCCTGCTCGCCGCCCTGGTGGGCGTCGCGACATGGTCGTCGCTGCTGCTGACCACGGCGGAATCCCACACACCCGCAGCCGCCCCGCAAGTGCTCGCGGCGAGGAGCGATAGCCCGGCGTTGCAGTGGTTCTCCAATGAGACCGCACCGGTGGATATCAAGGTGAGCGGGGTGATCGCGGGCGGGAGTGGGACGGTGGCGATATTGAGTTTGAATGATGGCGCGCCGAGGAGTTTTTTGGTGGGGGAGAAGGTTGGGGTTGGGGTGAAGTTGGTGGGGGTTGAGGGGGATGGGGTGGTGATTGAGCAGGGTGGGGAGAGGGTGAGGTTGGGGGTTGAGAGGTTGGGGGAGGGGGTGGAGTTGCCGAGGCTGATCCGGCCGGAATTGTAGAGCGGCGAAAAAGGGAGAACTCCCGAGGTCTGGGCGTTTGCTTTTACCCAAAAGCCAACAATTGTGGTTGTCCGTTATCGGCCAAAAGCAGACAGTTGCGCCCTTTTTCTTTCGGCGAACTCAAGATTACTCAAGCTTGCCTCTTTCTTGATTGCTTGGCATATGCGTTTCTGCAATCATAAATCGATATCCTTCATTAGTCGCAATTACGATTCCGTCGAAAAAATTCAAGGCTCGCATAATGGAAAGAGACGAATACAAAAAATGCCACGAAGACGAACTTGACTGGTCATCAATTGAGCAGCTTCATGAGGCTACTTTACAAATAAGCAATCAATGCTTTGAATATAAAAAACTTTGCGTTGGCGTAATTGGAATCATTATCGCGGCGCTACTCAAATTCGAGACATCCACAAGTTGGAGTTCGATTTCTAACATATGCGCCGCTATAAGCTTTGGTTTTTGGCTGTGCGATGCTAATGCATACTACTACCAAAGAGCTAATAGACAGAAAATAAACAAGCTTGTCGATCAAATAAGAACTCGAAATTCAAACAAGCAAGAGCATGTTTCAAAACTTGAAAACTCTTGGGCAAGCGCATTTTTCAATCGATCAATGAGTCTATATTTCTACGCATTGACACTTTGCTTTGGGGCAGTTCTTTATGAAAAAATCGCATAATTCATGCTTAAATAAAGACAACAAGATATTTGTCAGCTACACGACTCGAGATTCGATCATAAATATGGAATCCTTAGCATCATTACTGCACACGATCTCTTCACTAGGGAAACCTTTTATTGATCTTATCCATAATAATTCCCCAATGAAACAGGCTCGCGTAAAATCCGAATTACAGAACTCAACCCTATTACTGCTACTGGAAACGGCATCGGTTGAAAAATCCCAATGGGTTCAATGGGAGATTAAAATGGCCAAAAGCTGTGGAATTCCAGTGAAATCAATAAAGATTCATAACATTATGCCAACCAAACAACAGTTGATAGTCGCGCTAAACAGCTAGAACAGCGGCATGCAGCCGGTCAGACGAGACCGCTAACGGGCACATTCGGACATTCACCAGGTCATCCCGAGCACAGCATTTCAATCGACCGGTTATTCCTGCGATGCTTGCCTCTGCATCATCATATTCCGAAGGAATTTTATGACAACCGAGAGCGAAAAATATATCCGAAGCAAGGCTCAGATCAAGCAAGCCTACAAGCAAACCGTGCGAATCAGTCGCAACCAACGCAAGACCAATAGAAACTATCGTCTTGAAACCCTATATTTTTGGTCCGCTATGATAAGCCCGTCAGTTGTGGCGGTATTACTGGCAATCCTTGGCAAATCCATCGTCGCCCACTGGATGTTCAACGTAAGCTGGGTGCTGATTGCCATGTCTTATCTGGCCTTGTTCCTCTACCCTTTTGTGGGTGTGTTGCTGTACCGCCATTCGTTAAAAAAAGTGATTTCTGCTCCGTTTGCCAGCCTTTTGGAGTGGAACGTTAAAACGGTAATGCAAATCGACGCACAGTATTTGCCCGAACTCTCAGCACTTTCTCGTGAGACTCTAAAACTTGGCGCACTGGAACTCAAAAGCGAGCGCAACGGATTCGAAAAGCGCACCTACATGTTAGTCGGCGCATTGGAAAAAGTTGGGATTTTCCCTGGCTTCCTTGCCCTATTTATCGGCATTTCGACACTCATTAAAACTCTCGACGGCGCAGGCATCAGCGCACGTATGGATTGGGTATTTGCCGTAGCAGTGGCAAATGTCTTTTTCTTCTTCATGTGTGGCTATGTGCAAATGATGCTTGTGCAATATGATCGTATGATCGCGCTCACTGAATTGGCCATAGAACTCAAAAAAGAACGTCTCGAATCCGACAAAGCGGCAACGCGCTAGATAACGCTTCCTACCTCCATTACTAAATGCTGGGCGTGAGTTGCAGCTAAACCAGGCGACATTTCCATGGTCCATGAAGCCTGCCATTCGAAGACTTTACGAATTCGCCTTCACTCACAGGCAGCAGCCGACCCAGAGCTGCCAGTCAGTCTTTTCCATGGTCTCCCCGAGATTTGTCTGCGAGGAACATACGTCTGGATGAGACGCCTATAAGTCCTACAGGCAGAATCACGAGAAATGGGTTTGTCGCCGATCTTCCATTCAGTGTCATAGCACTCACCTCAAGAGCTTAGGCATTCTCTGAGATGGCATCTGTGCTTGAACCCTTGGCACCACATTTTGCCCTCATTGATGGACTGAAGACATGCCAGACTGAGTTGGGCTGGCAAAAATCCAATCGAGGAGCTGCAACTTGAAAAATCCAAGGGGGGCTAGGAGGCATATCAATGACTGCCCGTAATGGCGCCATGATACTATGCATCTCTTTCCGAGCAATGGACTGCCCCCGTGAGCGAGTCAAAACCACTGAGTAAGCACGTCGCAACGACACCGCATTTCGGTAACGTCGAGTATTTGAGCGCCATAGAAGTGCGCGACGAGGGCATTGATCAGGCTGAGGCCAGTTTCTGCACAGTGACTTTCGACGCTATACCTATGCAGCTTCTGCCTTTCTTACGCCGCGCCAGCTCCCAAGAAATCCTTAACGCTCCAGACATGGCATTGAGTTTCCTGTTGATGGAAGCAGAAATCCCCATTGCCGATTTTCAACAGGCTGTGGGAAACGGTGGCTGGTGCTCTCTCATTGTCTCAGACGATCCAGAGGCTAGCGAGGGTTTCTATGAGGCTACAGCACTTGAGTTTTCTCAAGATGGGCAGGAATTTACTCCGACAGTCCTCTACGTGAAGATCAATTCATCGCCACCTGACAAAAAAGATCTTAAGGCGCTAAAGCGAGTTACCGAGTGTCGACATCATCCAAGTGTGGCATTCGATAATTTAGGAGTTCAACCGAAAGACGATTTGTTCGTTGTAGTTTACGACGTCGGTCAGGCCAACATGTGCGCCATTATCGGTGAGGATTGCAAACCTAAAGCGTTCTTTGATTTCGGATGGCCCATAAACGCTAAACGCAGGTCGGCTCCAAATTGCCTGGCCTTCGACCCGTTGGCTGGCGATGATCCAGCCAACCCTGCTCCAGTCTTCCTTTCGCATTTAGATTGGGATCACTGGGGATATGCTTATCAATCTGGTCGCGCTACGAGAGACGCACGCGGCTTCTGGAAGACACACGTTACGTATCGGCCCGGCGTACTAGATCGTCCGTGGGTAATGCGACGGCCGTCCGAAAGCATGAAGCTGGGTATCAGCCATGCACACCTTCTATTTGAGTTGCAAAATCAAATTCTCCACGACGGCAGTCGCGCATTGAAATTCTGGCCCTCTGCCAGAACACAGGTTCATTGGGGTGCTTGCGTATTATTTGCCTGCAATCCGGTTCTTGGTACACACGATCCGAAGTACTTGCGCAACAATTTAGCTTTGGGCATGTTGGTGGAAAACTCCCAAAGTCCCTACTACAGACGCGTGCTACTCTGTGGAGATGCCGATTACACTTCTATCGCCTCACGGTACAAACAAGACCTGAGCGGAATTGTGGCACCTCACCACGGAGGTCGAGTAACACTTAACTCGATTCCTGCGCCAGGCGCTCACACCAATGATCACCGATATATGGTATTTTCAACTCATGAAGGCTGCTATTCTCAAATACCGTCGACCGACACCATCGATGAGGCCCTAAGATTAGGTTGGAGGATTTCCCGAACTGACGAGCGACGGAGATGCTTGTGTGGCCACGGCGAAAGACGAAACAGGTGGTTTTCCCTTTCCAGAACTTCAACTCCAAATTGCGGCCGTTACTGCACATGCTGCTGTCGGTAGCTTTATTTACGTTGCTCGGTGATTCCTTAGTTACATCTTCCGTAAATACTAGATAGAAGGAATTTAAAGTGAAAGTGAGCATGCTCACTGAGCGGGAAGCCACTAGTGCTCTCAAACGATTAGTTAAAACATGCAATCGATATGCGGTAGCAGTTGCATGGGCTGGTGCGAACGAAATTGTCGAATCCATGCTGGATGCAAAAAAGAAGCTCGGAAAGGTCATAATTGGTACACACATGTATCAGACGGATCCGGCAGTGCTGCGTCGCTTTAGCAAGTGCAAAGGTGCGCGCTGCCTACCTCCAAGCGGACGTCTTTTTCATCCAAAACTTTATTTTTTTGAAATGTCTGACGGGTACGCAGCGGTCGTTGGAAGCCATAATCTGACAGGAGGTGCCTTCGGAGGAAAAAACATTGAGGTTAGTGTGTTACTCAAAGGCGGCGAAGAAAACTCTATTTTTCTCGACCTAAAGAATTTTATCGAATCGCAATGGTCTGTTGCTGACGATATCCTTGAGGATGAATTTCTGTTTGCCTATGAGGCTCAGTACTTTGTAAATAAAGAAAAACTTAATGACTTAAATAAATTCCATAACTTTTGCAGGCCACGTGCCGGCGCGAAAACTTCACCTTTAGCCATCACATGGTCGAGTTTCGTCGATGACGTCAAAAACGACGACCATCACAATCTGCAGGGTCGGCTTGCCGTTCTGGAACGCGCAGCTACATTGTTTTTGAAACACGACTCATTTGACGCTATGCCTCGCCCCGAACGCAAAGCTATTGCTGGGACTTATGCGGCTAACGAGCGAGGACTCGATAGTATTGATTGGGCTTGGTTCGGAAGAATGTCTGGTCAAGGGGACTTCAAAAACTTGGTCAATGAGTCTCCTCAATTGCTTTCCAAAGCACTGGACAATATTCCTGTCGACGGAGCAATTTCTGAGGGTAACTATGACTCCTTCTGCCAGGATTTCGACCTCGCTTTCCGCAACAAAACTCACAAGGGCGGGATAGCAACGGCCTCTCGTCTCTTGGTAATGAAACGTCCGGATTTCTTCGTGGGCGTCAACGATGCTAACAAACGCGGCATATGCGATGCATTTGGTGTAGCTCACACAACGCTAGGCTTAGGAAATTATTGGGAGCGTATCGTTGTGCCGATGCAGAATAGTCCTTGGTGGCTAGCGCCAAGACCTCGAACGACGCTTGCTGCGAGAATTTGGGATAACCGGTCAGCGTTGCTCGACAGCATTTATTTATGAGCCAAAGTAGTTTTAAAGGGTGTCACTAGTGGCTTCTTTCTGCTCTCGCTGGCAGACTGCTTCTGGCCGTAAACAGCCTCTCAGGAACGTTCGCTACTGGCCGAAAGCAGGCGGGAATTACCTTGTTTCAGCTGCGTCAGGAGGCCAGCTCTCATAGAAAGAGCCGCATACAGGAATCGGGTTGCCATCCATATGGTGTGCGGCCCATGCCAGTAGGTGTGCCATACGTTCGGCAGCAACTGGCGACAGCGTTTAAGGCTGGAAAAGACCATGGGGGCGGCAGCTCTTGGCCGAAAGCGGTTGACCTTGTGTGGCAACTAACGGCCAGGAACAGCCATTCGAGACCGTCGCCTGGCCGGTTGCTGCCTGCGGCGGAGGGCCGCAAGCGACCCAAGGCTGCCGCTGGTTACTAACCGGGGTGGCCCGAATGGAGCGTCAACATCCCTCTAGTTAGCTTTCAGGTGACTTCTATCCCAACTCTGAGAGATGATCCTAAATAGTCGCCGACATGGAGAAGAGCATGGACGATAGGATTTTGCAGCTAATCGGAGATGCTCAGTTCGAGCGTGAGCTGTATGAAGCCGCGACATTGAACCTCGAGGACCGCAGAAACAAGCTGCGTTTTCATAACTTCGCCTTCGCTATGCGTGAGCTGGTGGGGCACACGCTGAAGCGCCTTGCTCCAGATGCTGAAGTGAGAAAGTGCATATGGTGGCAGCAAAAGCCAGAAGGCGTTGTCCCGCAGGTAACGCGAGTCGAGCGGTGTGTTTATGCAACGCAGGGCGGACTTTCCAATCACTACGTGCGGACAAAGCTGCGGCTTGACTTCGCTCAGGAGTTCAGTGAATTTCGGGATGCCGTAATCCGTTTGAACGAGTACGTTCACATCACACCGGAAGTTTTCCAGTTGGAAGACGACGACATCAAGCACCTCGCACTGGAAACAACCGAAGCCGTGGCCGTTCTTATGGTATGCATTCAGGAGTGCAGAGCCGCGGTTGGAGATCGGTTATCAAGTGCGATCAGTGATGCAACAGTCCAGCAGATAGTCGGAGAAAGCTTGGACGCTGTAGATGAGCTAGCTACGCACTATTCTCTCGAGCAAATCTACGTGGATTCGCATGAGGTTACCTGTATCACTTCGCAGACCGTTCATATCAAAGTAAGCGGTAGCCTAGGCGTGACACTCCAGTGGGGTTCCAACTCTGATCTCAGAAGGGGCGACGGAGCCGAACTGGATGAATCCTTCGAATACACCTGCGAATTGACTTGTGAAGCGGCAAATCCAGATCCTGAGGCGCTTGAGTTCGTCGAAGACTCGTTGATGGTAGATACGCGAGACTGGCACGATCATGAGGATGAATGGAGCGCCCCTGCAGCAGATACCCTTCAGGATCCCGAGCCTCTCGACGCCACTGACATGCGGTCAGACTTCTAGACTCAGTTATTTATCTATACCACACGGACGACTGTTATGGAGCCATAGCTACCTGCCGGTGGCAACCGGCAGCCATCGGCAGAAAGTAGCCAGAAGGCCATCTATTTTTTATGCTTATTCTGGCTACCTCCTCATTCGCAAAAAGTTATACTCTTTTACTTCGTGGTTTCTTTCTGTACATCAATTGATTTCCAATATTTTCGTACTATTCTGTCCCACCCGCCCGGAAGATTATCCCCGGTGGTAATTAGGAAAGAGTCATCATCTTTAAAAATGTTGAACTTGCCTTTGACCTTCCAATAAAATTTA
Organism: Pseudomonas sp. Leaf434; assembly: GCF_001425545.1. Taxonomy (NCBI): domain Bacteria; kingdom Pseudomonadati; phylum Pseudomonadota; class Gammaproteobacteria; order Pseudomonadales; family Pseudomonadaceae; genus Pseudomonas; species Pseudomonas sp. Leaf434. The sequence continues at coordinate 533,918 of NZ_LMQZ01000009.1, forward strand.
TCTTCCGCCATTTGTATTGGCTCGCCAAATGCCTTCTCCAGCTGGGCCTGAAGATAATTCGCCTCTACACTTTCTCCAAAACCAGATCGAGTCATGTACATAACTTGATAGATGTTTTGTGGAGCTTCATCACTATAATAATAAACGACACTCCCAAAGAGAGGATGATCCACATCCAGATTAACAAATCCATCTTATTTTTTTATGAGAGTGCCCGCAAAGACTTTTTCAACGATGCTGATTGGCTGTCCAATCTTGACCTTATCAAACGAAGATGGATATACCCCGCCCTCAAAAAATAGATTCCCTAGTTTGAAACTTGAAAACTCAAGTTTTGTTTTTTCCAACATCGCCTTAACGGATTTCAACTCATCCGACAGCTGTCTTTTTTCAGACGAGCTGGTAACTATATTTTTTTCGGCGACTTGCTCTGCTATCAGCTTCTGTGCTTTAACATCTTTAAGCTGTCTTTCAAGCTCGCTAACCTTGTAGTCACTCGCTGCCATTTGAGCTGGCAGCAAAACCTCTTTATACAACGCAATACATATAGCAATAGTTCCTGCTACCGAAACTCCCGCCACATATACGGGATGATCCACCCAACTCCCATTAGCCATGCTTATCCTTAAAATATTAGTTGGTTGTTAGTCTTATTATTAACAGCATGAGTCTTAGCTGATGACTTCATCAGACGCGAAGGATTGATCACCATGTATAATCCACTTCAGATCTGCAATTTATCCACCTCTGGCTCTCGCAAAACAGGCCATCTGGAGATCCACAAATCACCAGCCATCCCATCAGCAGCCACTCTATCGATGAGTTTGGTTTCTGCTGCGCACCGCCCCAAATGGCATTCGAGACGAGGCATGATGGCATCGGATAGACATACACATTGAGTTAACTCCACGCCCGAAGCGTTCTACTGTATATGACCTATAGCACGGCTAACATCATGCTAGAAAAGCAGCCCCTTCGCTGGAGTACGCCTGCGTCCCTCGTCCTTCGCCGTTGATGCCCTGCGGGCCCAAATAGCATCACATATATCTAGCTAAACGGCATCGGGGGCTTTCGGCCAACACCGGGCACTTACTAACGATGAACGGCAGTCATTCCCTGTGCATACGATATTAGATGTGCGTCAGTATTCATTTCCAAAATTAGGTTGCTAGGATTAAGAGGAATCTTTCATGTTCTTCATAGTTTTCGGCACGGCATACACTCGCATCCCTTCTCGAAGCTTCATCGCACTTGAAGGCCATTCAAAGCCCGCAGGATCACCTTTTTTTGCGTTCTGAACGTCTAACTTGTTAACTTGGATTGATGCGATTTCTACCTCTTCAAAATAAATATCTCCTTCTACGGCTAAAAAATCACCTACCTCCACTTTATTTTCTAGGATGTGCATACCAAAAACGTCGCTAAAGACTTTTGATACGTTCCCAATATACTGATAATGCTCAGGTATAGGTGAAATTCGCTGGAGCTTATAGAACAAAGGCTTTACCCAGTCAGATGACCAACGATGTCTTTGTTTGTTTACTACTAACCGGTATAAATCAAACGTGGTCATTAGCCCCATCCCTGTTTCCCCAGCGAAATCAAGAATCTCTTTGCGAAACGGTTCGTTATTCTCTCGTAAGAGCGGCGGTAGATGTCTTTGCTGGTTGATTATTGATAGGCCTTGTATTGTAGTGACCTTCAACTCCCTCATATTTATTATTGCGTGCTTGTTGGCCTGCATGAGATCCTCGTCACCAGCTTTACCTCCAACCCCTTTAATATCAATAACTAGAGTGAGTTCATTGTCTTCTATTCTTAAATCTTCACGTCGACTTTTGCCTTCAGCATCTCGTAGTTCATCTACATCAATAACATGCTGAAACCCAAGCTTGGAGAGAGCAGTTTTAATGGCTATAACCAGATCGTCCCCTGTAGCGGTTATTAGGTCATGCAGCCATCCATTCTCTGACCGATGCGCGGCAATTTCCCGAGTGATCTTGTCGAGTTCATTTTCAGCTTGAGCGATCACTTGCGATTTCTTGGCCTCTAACTCTAGAACGTGCTCAAGTTCATACTCAGGTAGATGGGTCCATTTTCCTTTTTCGATATCTGGAAATAAATTAGGCAAATATTCAGGTAACACGCTCTCAACGAGGTCTGCAATAAAGCTCGCTTTATCGGAAATCTGAGGAAAAATAAAAATCAATCCGTCTCCGTGCTGACCAGCTAAGGCGACATCCGAGCCGTATTTATTAGTCGCCAATGGGGTCCACTTACCATACTTCGACCATCGAGGTTTAAAGGAACATTTGAACTCAGCACCCTCCATGTGACGCTTCAATAGTTTTTCTATTGGAGCGTCGCCGTTCACATTGATTACGGAACCTGACTCGGAGGAAAATTTTATTTCCTCCATAGGGTCGATGAAATTCCATACGCCGCCATCAATGCTTTCACTTGTTGCTAGACCACGATATCCGGCAGACGCCCACTGAAATTTCATGGGACTATCCGGTTCTGCAAAGATTATTAGAGCGCCTCCGTTAGATACAATTCGATTAAAATTTTCTTTTGCGTACAATACTGTCCGCACCCTCGCATCAATCCACCCACTATCACATTTAGCCCACAAGTCTATTTCTTCTTTGGGAGTGTGCTTTCCTCCATCGGCACCAGGGGCCAGACCCCTTGACGTCAAATCAACGATAACTAGGTCTGACTCTTGATATTTTACAAGTTTCTTATGTTGGACTACCGGGCGCCAATCACTGTCACTTGGCACTTCGTAGGGGATACCAAGAGTGCCAACCCCAATGCTACCCCATTTGCTTTTTAAAGATTTGCAAACACTGTCGTCGGTATCAATGAGAAAAATATTGGGTTGGTGGTACATTTTTGCTCCCCTTACGTGGCAACACCATTATTTTACTGAAAGATAATAACTATGCGAACGAACGCGAAGCAACGGAATTGGGCGAACCACACCTCAAATTAAATTGACAACAGTGCATCATAATCAACGGGCTTCGATTGGGTTACACGGAGACAGAGCTCGTTCTTCGATCATAGCCAGTTCAGATTTCGGGCAGGGTTGAATGCATCCGCATCTGGCCAAAACAAGCACTGCTGAGAGTCTGCTTATGGCCGAAAGCAGCCGTTTTCACGCGCAAGGTAAGCTCAACAGGCCGGTGTGGGCCGAATCTGTCCGCCCACCTTGGCGCAATTGCGCCTCATAAACACAAATGTTTAAAAAGACATCTCCAGTCACGCTCCTAGGCTACACTCCTTGCGCCTTTGCCTACAGCTGCGCCAGAATCCGCCGGCTTGTGCGCCTTGGGGGCGGGTTCTATTGTGGTCGGGTCGCTGACGAATCAGCGATCGGGTTTGGTAGCCCGGCTTAGACTTGGCGCATAGCGTCACCCGATTCAGTCCTTTTTGGGTCTGTGTTTTTATGGTGGCCATGCGCAGGGCGTCTTCGGGCGCGCCGGTTTTCCAAGTCACCGGTCTACCAACCTTCGTATGGCCACCACCCCTTCGTTTGGTAGCGAAAAGATGATGGCTCCTTTTCTATGATTTGGAGATTCACTCATGATCAAACCAACACCCAACCCGCCCGAAACCGATCCCACGTCTCCCTACGAATCCCTCGATTCCAACAAGCTCCACGAAGCCGCTGACCGCGCACTCGATCATTACCTGTCGCCAAACAATCTCCTGCCTCCGCCGCGTAAGGCGCGTGGGATGTATGCGGTGACGGCGGATACCAAGAATGAAGAACTGCTGGCTGATGCTAGTGAAACGCTTGCTTCGGCGAAGACGATTGCTCAGGACATTTCCAGTCTGTTGCCGGCGCCGCAGCGGCGGGCGTTGTTGGGGGTTGCTCAACTGATCATGCTGGGGGAGCTGGCGGTGAATCGGGTGATGGATAATTTGGAGATGGCGGGGTGATGTGATGTGCGGGGGCGGCAGCAGGTTGATTTGTTGCTTGGGCTGGCGCTTTCGCGAGCAGGCTCGCTCCCACAGGGGTTTGGGAACAAAAGGGGGGCGGGTCTTGTTTTTAATAAAGCCGTCCCTTTTTACGCGATCCTATCGCTTGGCCCGTTACTCCTCCCATCCGAGCTCTGCGTAGGACATTTGATCATGCTCCGGAAAGTCTGTCCGGTATTCACCCCACTCCATGAGGGAATAGTATTTGGTCATCGCCTCGAAGTAACTGTCCGCTTCGACTGTCCAGATCAGTTGGGAGTTTGCTGAAAGTAGACTGCGAGCGTCATCACCGTGAACTCCGGCCAGGCAGAAAGTCTGGCAACCATCAGGTTCCAACCAAAGTTCATGTTTCATACTCATAGCTCGTTTTCCCCTGCTTTTATGGCGGACGCGCAGGCACCGATCTCAAGGTCGATGTAGCCCTTTCGCATCCCGCCAGTACAAGGTTTGTTCGAATTGAAAGCTAATTAGAAAGAAGGCGGGACACGACTGCGATATTGATTCAGCGATTTTATCCAAATCCTCCATAGGCGAGTGTCCCTCAGCGTCAGCCCCTTTTATTCTGATGGTGCAACGCAAAGCGACAGGAAACTCGATGCCTTTTTTATTCTCAGCATAGATCGTAGAGTCGGCTGTTACGTCGCCGCCGCTCACACTGAGTCCCGAGGCAAATATCGCTAACAAGCCATCACCCGCTACATCTATTTCCAGAGCTCCTGCATTCTCAAGGGCGCTTTTCAGCGCTGAAATTGTGAGCGCGCTATCGGCTTCCAAGTGCAGATCAAGACTCATGAACCCCTTTTCTCCCTGAACAGTTGCATCAGACTTTGAGCAATTTTGCGAGTGTATATGGTCAATGGCTTGAAGGTCTGCTTCTGGCTCAGTAACTGCCGGGGAGAAGGGCGGCTGCTATCAGGCGGGGTGGCCGGCGTGGGTAGTCGACTGACCTACGCCAGTGCAGCTTCGTCGATCGCAGCCATCGCTTCTCTGCGCTTCGCAATTAGCTCAAGCCTCTCCGAACCCGAAAGACGTTTTCCTGGTGTAGGCAAGGCGGAAGCTGTGGCCTCGTACCAACGTGAATACAGAACGCTGGTACCGGCGAATTCTGTTAGTTGCGCCTTACGCGCCAATGCCTGCTTGATCTGTTTAGCGATGATGGGATTGACTTTGGAGTAAGCAAACTGAGAAGACGGGTGATTAGCCACTGCCACAGGTATACCGCCCGCTAGTGCGGTAACTCGACCTCCGTTTCGTTTGCTGAAGCAGACGATCAATTCTGGTGCCAACGCCTCCAGGACTTCAGTAAACGATTGCTTACCTTTCTCCCAAGCTGCGGCCGATGGCGCTTTGCGGATGCCGGGTAAAAACTCTTGGATGAAATTGTAGTAGGCAATGCTATGCCAAAAATCACTCCTATCTGCTTTGGAAAAGTGCTTTTTAGCATTCAGGATAGAAGCCATTATTTTGGTGAAATGTGCATGTTGCCGAAGCTTAGCTGTCGCTTGAGGGTGTTTCTGACCCAAGGCCAGGGCCTTCAATACCTCGGGTGTGGCTGTCGGGCGTTCATGTTCTTTGGCGCCATAGTGAGATTCGCAGACCACGAGAATGCGTAGACCGTGGATGCCGCGCTCGTAATGGGCGCCGACCCATGGTGCAAAACGGACTGTAGATTTGCTCATTGCCATCCTTAGTTTGTTTGCTCAGGCCAACACTTTTGGCTCAACCGTAATCACATCATTATTTTTCAACACTAGCGACCGGATTTTGAAGCCGGATTGGATACCGTCATGGGCGCTGTAATTTTTGGAACTTGGCCGGCATGGCTGGCGGTGGCACTTGTGACCATTTCGGTGCCTGATACTGCGCATTCGCGAGCAGGCTCGCTCCCACAGGGGGATTTGTGTTGGTTGCGGGAGAGAGGATCCAAAGATCGTCCGATCGCGGCCCGAGCTTTCGGCAGCTACTGGGGGCGGGTCAGTAGGGTCTCGAGTTTTGCGAGTGGTGGGGCGTCCTGGTTGCGGTCGAATACTTGAATTCCAACCTTGAGCAGTCGCCCATTCTCTGCGCTGGCGATCACCTGTTCACAGCGCAACATCAGTCGCCCTTGATCACACTCTGTGGACTTCACCCCATTCGGCAATCGACCTTCCAGCCGTAGCTCAGCCATCCGGCTCTGCGCGGCAATCATCGCCACCGACCGATCCCTTAAAACCCCACTGCTCTGCGTCATCAACACCGCCACACGTACGGCGGCGGACATGGCGACGGCAATAATCGCCAGTGCAACCAGCACTTCAATCAGGGTGAATCCTTTCTCTCTCGAACACCCGCGCATACATGGCCCCAAAGTAAAACCCAGTCCTCGACGCTAACCCCCGTCCTTGACGGCTTGACGACGGAAACACCCGAGCATTTTCAACATCCCTGACATATCTTCTTGCAACACTGCGCGTCGAATTCGGATCAAGCCAGGGAATGTCGAGATGGATATCGCACCTTTGAAAACGCTCAGTCAGTCGCCGCGCATGCCACGTGGGCAGCAGGGTTTTACCTTGATCGAGATCATGGTGGTGGTGGTGATTCTGGGGATTCTGGCGGCGATGGTGGTGCCCAAGGTGCTCGACCGGCCGGATCAGGCGCGGGCGACGGCGGCGAAGCAGGATATTGGTGGGTTGATGCAGGCGTTGAAGTTGTATCGCCTCGATCACGGCACGTACCCGAGCATGAATCAGGGGCTGAAGGTGTTGGTCGAGCGGCCGGCGGATGCGAAGAACAGCAACTGGCGTTCGTACCTGGAGCGTTTGCCGAATGACCCATGGGGCCGGCCTTATCAGTACCTCAACCCGGGCGCAAATGGTGAAGTCGATATCTTTTCCCTCGGCGCCGATGGCCAGCCTGACGGCGATGGCGTGAATGCCGATATCGGTTCCTGGCAGTTGTAAGGCCGGCCGTGAACACAGGTTCGCTCAACGGGGCGAAGCAACGGGGCATGGCGATTATCAGCGCGTTGTTGATTGCCGCCGTGGTGGCGGTGATTGCGGCGGGGATGTTGACGCGTCAGAGCGTGGCGACCCGGGCGCTGGAGGCCGATCAGCAGCGGGTGCAGGGGCGTTGGGTGGCGCAGGGTGGTCTGGAGATCAGCCGGCAGTTGCTCTGGGATGCGCGCCTGCGTGATCCCTTGACCCGGCGTGATCAGCCTTGGGCGCAGCCGTTGCTGGCGGCGGGTTTTGCCGGGCGGCTGGAGGATGAGCAGGGCAAGTTCAACCTGCGCAATCTGGTCGCCAATGAGCGCATCGATGAGGCGCAGGTGCAGGCGTTCGAGCGGTTGTGCGAGTTGATCGGTGTGAGCGCCGTTGTCGGCCAGCGCATCCGCCAACGGGTGATTGCCGGTTACCCGCATCTGCTGAATGCGCAGATTGGTGCGACGGGCAAAGCAGGTTTCGACAGTGGCCGCGCGACTTCGCCCGATGCCGATCACAAACCGCCACCGCCGAAGGTGCCGATGCTGCGCACGCTGGATGATTTGCGCAGCGTCGAAGGCATCACCGATGCGCTGCTCGGCCAACTGGCGCCGTACGTGACGGTGATTCCGGCGACGACGTGGATCAACGGCAACACCGCCACGGCGCAGGTGCTGGCGGCGTATGTGCCGGCGCTTTCGCTGGAGCGGGCGACGGCGTTGATTGCCGAGCGTGACGCCGGGCGCTGGTTTATCAATCGCGGCGATTTTGTGAACCGCTTGCGCATGCCGCAGTTGGAAGTGAGCAGCGTCAAGGTCGGCATCACCAGTGACTGGTTTCGTTTGCGCGGTGAAGCGCGGCGTGATCAGCGCCGGGTCAGCCTCGACGCGTTGCTGCATCGCAGTGAGGATCGGCTGCCGCAGGTGATCTGGTCGCGGGTGGGCGCATGAGTCAGTTGCGCGTCGCGTTGCCGCCGCTGGCGGAGCTGGAGTTGCACAGCGAAGTGAGTTGCGCCTGGCTGGATCGTCAGGGGCAGGTCAGTCGTGAGGAACGGCTCACTTTGAGTCAGTTGGGGCAACGGCCGAAGCAACCACCGCTGCTGTGTTTTCTGCATCCGGCCGACAGCCTGCTCGCCAGCATTGATCTGCCGCCGCTGCCCGCGAACAAAACGGCGGCCGCTGTGCAGTGTGCGGCGCAGGCGTTGATGCTCGGTGACAGCAGCCAAATGCATATCGGCCACAGCCCTCGTGATGCGAGTGGGCAGGTGCAAATCGCCTGGGTGGCGCGGCAGCACTTGCAGCGTCTGGCTGCGGTACTCAAGCAGGCGGGGTTGACGCTGCGCGGTTTGTATCCGGCGCCGTACAGCCTGCCAGTGCTGCCGGGGGTTGTCGCTTGTGTGGCGGACGGGCATTTGCTCCGGCGCGAGAGTTTGAACAGTGCGCAGGTTGAGCCGTTGCTCGGTGACGAAGTTGATGAGGCATCGTTCGCAGCTGAAGCGACGCAACGCTGGATCGGCCCCTTGCCCGGTTGGGGTTTGCACGGTGGTCTGCAACAAACCGGCGGCGAGCAACGTGGCTGGGGGCGCGCTGTCGGGTATGTGGCTTTGGCCGTGGCCGTTTGGGTGATTGGCCTGAATCTTTATGCCGCCCGCGAAGCGCGGCAGGGCCAGCAGCTCAAGGCGCAGATGAGTCAGCGGGTGAAGCAGGCCTTCCCCGAATTGCCGGTGATTCTCAACCCGCTGCAACAGGCGCGTCAGCAACTGGAGCAGCGGCAAAAAGTCGCGGTCGATGACCCGGCGCAAAATTTCAATCGACTGGTGTTGCAGGCCGGCACGGGCATGCCGTTCATGGCTGGCAGTGTCGAGCGCCTGAGTTACCGCGACGGCGCTTTGCAGCTGGCGTTGCTCAGCGATGCAAACCGTGGCGGCAACGACAAGGATTGGCAAAGCACCTTGGCTCAGGCCGGCATCAGCGTCACTGCCGATGACGCAGGCTGGACCTTGCGGCCGAGCGATGAATCCAGCGCCAACACCAACGAAGACGACGACAGCGGAGCAGACGATGAGTAGGGCGACGCTGGCGATTTACCGTGGACGCTGGCAGCGCTTGCGCAGCCAGTTGCAGGCGCGTTGGCAGCCGTTGGCGCTGCGTGAGAAACGCATGGTCGCTGGCATGGCGCTGGTGCTTGTCGGTCTGCTGATCTGGCTGACGCTGGTCAAGCCGCCGCTGGCCAGGATCACTTTCTGGCAGAGCGAGACGCCCAAGTTGCGCGCGCAAACCGAGGCGCTGGAAGTGCTGTTGCGCAGCGTCAATGTGCGGCCGCAGGGGCAGAGCGTTGACCAGTCGCTGGAGCAAAGTCTGCAAGCGGCGGGGCTCACCGGGCATTACCAATTACAAGCGGCGGAGGGCGGTGCGTGGCAGTTGAATGTCGACGCCGCGCCGGCCGATGCGCTGCTCGACTGGCTGCTCAGCCAGCCATCACAACTTTCTCTGCAGGTGGTCGAGGCGCAGTTGCAACGCGCAAGCGCGGCCTCGACCGATGTCACCGCCGGCACTTTGTCAGGCACCGTTCGCATGGATCAGGCGCAGGGCGCTAAGGAAGCTTCATGAAGGAGTCACGCTGCAAACCGGCACGTCTGGCGCTGCCGTTGTTGCTGATGGCATTGAGCGCGTGCAACAGCACCACGGCGCCGCAGAATCAGCCGCCGCTGTTGGTCGACAGCGAACTCGGGCGGCCGCTGGCCAACACCCAGCGCAGCGGCGATGCGTTAGCCGATCGCGAACGGGCGCAGGCTCAGGCACGGCCGGTGCCGAAGCAGTTGCATAACATCAGTCAGCGTGGGCGCAGTGGTGGTGTTGCGCCGAGCAACACGGTTGCGCGTAATCCGTTGGGCGAGCAACCGGTGACGCTGAATTTTGTCGAGGCGGATATTCAGGCGGTGGTACGGGCGCTGTCGCGGGCCACCGGGCAGCAGTTTCTCGTCGATCCACGGGTCAAGGGCAATCTGACCTTGGTCTCGGAAGGTCAGGTGCCGGCCCGCCAGGCTTACGACATGCTGCTCGCGGCGTTGCGCATGCAAGGCTTCAGCGTGGTCGATGTCGGCGGCGTGGCGCAGGTGGTTCCCGAGGCCGACGCGAAACTGCTCGGCGGGCCGATCTACAGCGCCGACAAACCGGCCGGCAACGGCATGCTCACGCGCACGTTTCGCCTGCAATACGAAAACGCGGTGAACCTGATCCCGGTGCTGCGCCCGATTGTCTCGCCGAACAATCCGATCAATGCCTACCCCGGCAATAACACGGTGGTGATCACCGATTACGCCGAGAACCTCACCCGTGTCGCGCAGTTGATCGAGAGCATCGACACGCCGAGCGCGATCGACACCGATGTGGTGCAGATCCAGAACGGCATCGCCGCCGATATCGCACCGATGGTGGCCGACTTGCTCGACGCGCCGGGCAATGATCCGACGCAGAAAATCGCCGTGATCGGCGACCCGCGCTCGAACACCATCATCATCCGCGCCGGCAGCCCCGAGCGTACCGAGCTGGCGCGCAACCTGATCTACAAACTCGACAACGCGCAGAGCAATCCGAGCAATCTGCACGTGGTTTATCTGCGCAACGCCCAAGCGGCGAAACTCGCGCAGGCGTTGCGCGGTTTGCTCACTGGAGAGAGTGACAGCGGCAGCAGCGACGCGGCGCGTTCGGTGCTCAGCGCGATGGGCAGCAGCACCGGCGGCAATGCCGGGCAGAACGGCCAGAGCAGCACGCCGAGCACTGGCACGACAACGTCGACTGGCAGCGGCGGAACTGGCGGCAGCTATGCGCAGGGCAGTGGCGGCGCGGCGAGCAATGGCGGTACGCAGAGTAGCGAACAGAACGTGGCTTTCAGCGCTGGTGGCGTGACGATTCAGGCTGACGCCACCACCAACACGCTGCTGATTTCTGCGCCGGAACCGCTGTATCGCAACCTGCGTGAGGTTATCGATTTGCTCGACCAGCGCCGTGCGCAAGTGGTGATCGAAAGCCTGATCGTCGAGGTTGGCGAGGACGATGCCAGCGAATTCGGTGTTCAATGGCAGACCGGCAATCTTGGCGGCAAGGGCGTGATCGGTGGCGCCAATCTGGGTGGCGCGGGTCTCAACACGGGTGCCAAGAACAGCATCGACGTACTGCCGCAGGGTTTGAACCTCGGCTATGTCAACGGCACGGTCGACATCCCCGGCATCGGCAAGATTCTCGACCTGAAAGTGCTGGCGCGGGCGCTGAAGAGCAAGGGCGGTACCAACGTGCTGTCGACGCCGAACCTGCTGACCCTGGACAACGAAGCGGCGAGCATTTTTGTCGGCCAGACCATCCCGTTTGTCAGCGGCAGCTACGTCACCGGCGGCGGGGGCACCAGCAACAACCCGTTCCAGACCGTGACCCGCGAAGAGGTCGGCCTCAAGCTCAACGTGCGCCCGCAGATTTCCGAGGGCGGCACGGTGAAGCTGGATATCTATCAGGAAGTCAGCAGCATCGATGAGCGCGCATCCAACAGCGTGACCGCCGCCGGCATCGTCACCAACAAGCGCGCTATCGACACCAGCATTCTGCTCGACGATGGGCAGATCATGGTTCTCGGTGGGTTGCTGCAGGACGGCTACAGCCAGAGCAATGATGCGGTGCCGTGGCTGGGCAGCCTGCCGGGCATCGGCGCGCTGTTTCGCAACGAACGCCGGGCGATCACCAAGACCAACCTGATGGTGTTCCTGCGCCCGTACATCATCCGCGACAGCGAAGCGGGGCGCAGCATCACCCTCAACCGCTACGACTTCATGCGCCGCGCCCAGGGCGGCTTGCAGCCGGAACGCAGCTGGGCGATGCCCGACATGCAGGCGCCGCAATTGCCAAGCACCGCGCAAGGCGTGCCAGCGCCGGGGCCGACATCAGGCCCACGGGCCACGATCAAAGCCGTACCGATTGAAGGGAGCACCCGGTTTTGACTGGAATGATGACTGTGGCGAGGGGATTCATCCCCGCTCGGCTGCGCAGCAGTCGTAAAACCGGTACACGCGATTTGCCTGTAGAAACTGGTTTTCAAGTTTTGGGCCTGCTTCGCAGCCCAACGGGGATAAATCCCCTCGCCACAGGGGATCGCATTGCCCCAGAGAATCGCATTGCCACAGAGGATCCCATTGCCACGGTCTCGATTGAAGGGAGCACCCGGTTTTGACTGAGATGATGACTGTGGCGAGGGGATTCATCCCCGCTCGGCTGCGCAGCAGTCGTAAACCGGGCACATGCGATTTGCCTGGAGAAACCGGTTCTCAAGTTTTGGGTCTGCTTCGCAGCCCAACGGGGATAAATCCCCTCGCCACAAGGGATCTCATTGCCACAGAGGATCGCATTGTCACTGAGGATTCCATTGCCACGGTACCGATCGAAGGGAGCACCCGGTTTTGACTGGGATGATGACGGTGGCGAGGGGATTTATCCCCGCTCGGCTGCGCAGCAGTCGTAAACCGGGCACACGCGATTTGCCTGGAGAAACTGGTTCTCAGGTTTTGGGTCTGCTTCGCAGCCCAACGGGGATAAATCCCCTCGCCACTGAGGATCGCATTGCCACAGGGGATCTCATTGCCACTGAGGATCTCATTGCCACAAGGGATCGCATTGCCACGGTGGATTCTGGGGAGGGTGGGCGATGAGTGTGTTGCCGTATGCCTGGGCCAAGGCGCAGCGGATTCTTTTGCGCGATGGCGTGTTGACGGTGTGCCCATCGACGCCCGGCTGGTCGATCAGCGAAGTGCGTCGGCAGTTCGGTGCGACGCAGGTTGAGCGGGTGCGTGATGACGAGCTCGACGGGCTGCTCGCCAGTGCTTACGCCGATACCGGCAGTGCGGCGGCGGTGGTCGGCGCGGCGGAAAACGAAGTCGACCTCGATCGGCTGATGCAGGACATGCCGGAAATCACCGACCTGCTCGACACCCAGGACGGCGCGCCGGTGATTCGCATGATCAACGCCTTGCTCACCCAGGCCGCGCGCGATGAAGCCAGCGACATTCATATCGAGCCGTTCGAAACCCATTCGGTGGTGCGCTACCGGGTCGACGGCACCCTGCGTGATGTGGTCTCGCCGCGCAAGGCGTTGCACGGTGCGCTGGTGTCGCGGATCAAGATCATGGCTCAGCTCGACATCGCCGAAAAACGCTTGCCGCAGGACGGTCGCATTGCCTTGCGCGTAGCGGGGCGGCCGATCGATATTCGTGTGTCGACGGTGCCCACCGGCCACGGCGAGCGCGTGGTGATGCGCCTGCTCGACAAACAGGCCGGGCGCTTGCATCTGGAAACCTTGGGCATGGATGCGCAGGTGTTGGCCAAACTCGACCATTTGATTCGCCAGCCCCACGGCATCGTGCTGGTCACCGGGCCGACCGGCAGCGGCAAAACCACCAGCCTCTACGCGGCGCTGGCGCGGCTGGATGCGAGCACCAGCAACATCCTCACCGTGGAAGATCCGGTGGAATACGATTTGCCGGGGATCAGCCAGATTCAGGTCAACGCCAAGATCGACATGACCTTTGCCCTCGCGCTGCGGGCGATTCTGCGGCAGGACCCGGACATCATCATGATCGGTGAGATCCGCGATCTCGAGACTGCGCAAATCGCCGTGCAGGCCTCTCTTACCGGGCATCTGGTGCTAGCGACGCTGCACACCAACGACGCAGTGTCGGCGGTCAATCGCCTGGTCGACATGGGTGTAGAGCCGTTCTTGCTCGCGTCATCGATGCTCGGCGTCCTTGCGCAACGCCTGGTGCGGCGCCTGTGCAATCAATGCAAACAGGAAGACCCGGCCACGCCCGGCACCTGGCGCCCGGTCGGTTGCGCTGCGTGCAATCACACCGGTTACAGCGGCCGCACCGGCATCCACGAATTGTTCTGCATCGACGACGACATCCGCACGCTGATTCACCAAGGGGCAGGGGAGCAGGCCTTGCGCGCGGCGGCGTCGAAAGCGGGGATGTTCAGCCTGCGTGAGGACGGTGAGCGCTGGATTCGCAGCGGTGCCACCGCGCCGGAAGAAATCCTTCGTGTGACACGGGACGCCTGATGAATCGCTATCGCTTTGAAGCGGCGGATGCCACGGGAAAAATCGAGTCCGGGCACCTTGAGGCGGATAGCCAGAGCGCGGCGTTCAGTGCCTTGCGCGGGCGTGGCCTGACGGCGCTGTCGGTGCACGAGGAAAGCAACGTCGCCCGACACGGCGGCGGCGGTTTGTTCAGCGCCAGACTCTCCGACAACGACCTCGCCTGGGCCACCCGGCAACTGGCGAGCCTGCTCGGCGCCAGTCTGCCATTGGAAGCAGCACTGAGCGCCACGGTCGAGCAGGCCGAGAAAAAGCACATCGCCCAGACCCTCAGCGCCGTGCGCGCCGATGTGCGCAGCGGCATGCGTCTGGCGGAATCGCTGGCGTCGCGGCCACGGGATTTTCCCGAGATTTACCGGGCGCTGATTGCCGCTGGTGAAGAGTCCGGCGATCTGGCGCAGGTGATGGAACGGCTGGCCGATTACATCGAGGAACGCAACAACCTGCGCGGCAAGATTCTCACCGCGTTCATCTATCCGGGCGTGGTCGGGCTGGTGTCGATCGGCATTGTGATTTTCCTGCTCAGCTATGTGGTGCCGCAGGTGGTCAGCGCGTTCTCTCAAGCGCGGCAGGATTTGCCGGGGTTGACGCTGGCGATGCTCACCGCCAGTGATTTCATTCGCGCGTGGGGCTGGTTGTGTGCGGCGCTGATGGCCGGGGCGTTCTGGAGCTGGCGTCTTTATTTGCGCAATCCGGCGGCGCGGTTGAGCTGGCATCACCGGGTGCTGAAATTGCCGCTGTTCGGGCGTTTCATTCTCGGCCTGAACACCGCGCGCTTCGCCTCCACGCTGGCAATTCTCGGCGGTGCCGGCGTGCCGTTATTGCGTGCACTGGAAGCAGCGCGGCAGACGTTGTCCAACGACCGCTTGAGCCTGAGCGTCAGCGAGGCCACGGCAAAGGTGCGCGAAGGCGTCAACCTCGCCGCCGCGCTGCGCGTGGAGAATGTCTTTCCGCCGGTGCTGATTCACCTGATCGCCAGCGGCGAGAAAACCGGCTCGCTGCCACCGATGCTCGAGCGCGCGGCACAGACCTTGTCGCGGGATATCGAACGGCGAGCGATGGGCATGACCGCGCTGCTGGAGCCGCTGATGATTGTGGTGATGGGCGGGGTGGTTCTGGTGATTGTGATGGCGGTGTTGTTGCCGATTATTGAGATCAACCAGTTGGTGCAGTAGCCGCTTTTGATGTTGGCCGGGCTGGCCTCTTCGCGAGCAGGCTCGCTCCCACAGAGGAACGCATTTCAACTGTGGGAGCGAGCCTGCTCGCGAAAGCGCCAGTCCCGACAACACAAAACTCAAATATTTTTCACCGGCCCTGAGCATATCCCGAGCCCCAATCCGCCCATCCTCGGGTTCTCCATTCTGTCATCTGCAACCACCCGCCAACGGCTCCAGCCCGATTCAGCCAAACCCCCGATCCAGACGCGCCGCAACCCACCGCAAACACCCGAGAAATCCGCACCAAAATCCCCGCGCAGCTCCCGAGGTTTTTTCCTTTATCTGTCACCGGAAGCTGCGAATTTCTCCCTGCGGCTCCACTGCGGTGGACCCTCCCGGTGTCATGCAAGCCTTCCGAAACCTGTGTTCCAAACCAAGTTGAAAAGGAGATTCTTCATGTTCAAGCGCACTCTGATCGCCGCCTCACTGACCGTCGCCGCTCTGGCTTCCGCCCAGGCCATGGCCGTAACCGGTGGTGGCGCCTCGCTGCCTGCCGCGCTGTACAAAGGTTCTGCCAACAGCATCCTGCCTGCCAACTTCAGCTACGCCGTGACCGGTAGCGGCATTGGCAAAAGCGCTTTCCTGACCAACAACGCCGCCCAGTTCAGCACCACCGGTACTGTGCACTTTGCCGCTAGCGACTCGATCCTCAGCGCTTCGGAACTCAGCACCTACACCACCAACTTCGGTGCTTCGTACGGCCCGCTGATCCAGCTGCCATCGGTGGCCACTTCGGTTGCCATTCCGTACAAAAAATCCGGTCAGACCGCGCTCAACCTGACCAGCGCTCAACTGTGCGATGCGCTGTCGGGCACCGCCACCACTTGGGGCGCTCTGCTGGGTAACGCCGACAGCACGCCGATCCGTGTGGTTTACCGCAGCGTGTCCAGTGGCACCACTGAAATTCTCAGTCGCCACCTGAACTCCGTTTGCCCAGGCAAATTCGCCGTCAACTCCACCTTCACCAACGCTCGTCTGCCGGCCGGTTCCGCGCTGCCATCGACTTGGGTCGGCGTAGCCAACACCGCTGATGTGGCCACTGCGGTGAACGCCGTGGACGGTTCGATCGGCTATGTGGGGCCGGACGGCGTGAACGCCACCAGCAACGCTGTGGTTGCCCGCGTCAATGGCGTCCAGCCAACCAACGCTAACGTGACGCTGGCGCTGAGCACTGCACCGGTGCCAAGCGCACCTGCCAACCCGGCTGGCTGGGCCCCGGTCGTGCCTAACCCGGCAAGCGGTTACCCGATTGTGGCTTACACCAACTTCATCTTCGGCCAGTGCTACAAAGATGCAGCCGTGGCCACCGCCGTGCGCAACTTCCTGACCACCCACTACAGCAACCCGGGCAACAACGTCGCCACCGTCGCCCACAGCTTCACGCCGGTTCCCAACAACTGGAAAACCGCTGTGACCGCCAACTTCATCACCAACACCTCGGGCAATAACCTGGACATCAACAACGCCAACGCCTGTAACGGCATTGGTCGTCCTTTGTAAGCCTTGTCTCAACTGCAATGAAACGGCAGCAGCCTTCGGGCTGCTGTTTTTTTTTGCCGATTTACTCCTCGAACATGAAGTTTGTGTGACATCCGTTCGGTCGTGAGGCTCGCCAACTGCCTATGTCGTAACAGCAGGGCTGATCCGACCTGCCACCCAAAAGGACCTGTAGTGATGCTTGCTCGCACCTCCCGTCACAGTAACCGTATCCGGCCGATCAAACGTGGCGCGGGCGATCCCGCACAGTGGCTGCTCAAGCCATTGGCGCAAGCTGTCGCCTTGTGTCTGGTGGCGGGCAGTGCCGAGGCGGCGACAGCGTTCAGTTCCACCTGGTTTGCCGCGAAGGGCGCAGCGCAGCAGGCTTCGGCGTCGCGTCCGGGTGGGAGCGGTCTGCCGGGGATGACCCCACCGCTGGCACAGCAGCAACGGGCCAGCCAGCAGTTGCAGCGCTCTTTGCAGACACTCAATAACACCGTTGCAGCGATTGCCGCTCAGCAGGCCGCACAAGCCGCTGGACGTGCCGCCGCATTGGGCAGTGTGCAAGTGGTTCCGGACGGATTGGGCGAGGGCGGCCTTAAGGTCGATAACAGCCTGAGCCAGGGCTGGATGAACGCCAAAGGCCCGCAACAAACCCAGGCCGACGGCAAGACCACGGTGAAGATCGAGCAGACCGCCGACAAGGCGATTCTCAATTGGGAAACGTTCAACGTCGGCCGCAATACCACAGTGGAATTTGCCCAGCAGGCCAACTGGGCGGTGCTCAATCGCGTCAACGATCCGAGCGCACGGGCCAGCCAGATTCAGGGGCAGATCAAAGCGGACGGCACGGTGATGCTGATCAACCGCAACGGCATCGTCTTCAGCGGTGGCAGCCAGGTCAATGTACGAAATCTGGTAGCGGCAGCCGCGAACATGACCGATGCACAATTTCGCGATCGGGGTCTGTATTTCGACAGCACCGGCAGTCAGCCAACCTTTACCGACGCTGCTGGCAAAGTCCTGGTGGAGCGTGGCGCAACCATACAAACGCATCAACCTGCGCTCTCCACCGACGCCGGCGGCTATACCTTGCTGCTCGGCCAGGACGTGCAGAACGACGGCTCGATCAGTACGGCCAAAGGTCAGACGGTGCTGGGTGCGGGGGACCGTTTCTATATCCGCAAGGGCTCGGGTACCGACGGTAATGGTTATTCAACCACTTTCGGCAGTGAGGTCATTCCCGGTTTCAAGGCTGACAGCTCGGGCAAAGTCAGCAACACCGGCCTGATCCAGGCATCCACCGGCGACATCACCCTGACCGGCCGCGATGTTGTGCAAAACGGTGTGCTGCTGGCGAGCACTTCGGTGGCGACGCGCGGCACCGTGCATCTGCTCAATCCGGCCAGCGATGCCCAAGGCCGTGTGACCCTCGGCGAAAATGGCGTCAGTGCGATTCTGCTCGACAGCAGTGATCTCACCGCCCTGGACAGCCAGCGCGAGGCGGCGCTGACCGGCGTCAACGCCAACAACCGGATCCGCAGCGATCAGTCACGTATCGACATCGGCAGCGGCGGCACCGTCGAATTCAAAAGCGGCTCGATCACCCTTGCCACCGGTGGGCAGGTGGCAGTTGCCGCCGGACAGCGCAGTCTATTGCGCGAGGGGGCGGTGATCGACGTGTCCGGCGCCCTCGGCGTCAAAGTGGCGATGGCAAACAACAACATCAAGATCAACGTCCAGGGCAACGAGCAGCGTGATGCGCCGGTCAATCGCGAGAACGGCGCGCTCAACAGTAACGACATCTGGGTCGATGTCCGTGAGCTGGTATTCGTGCCGGCGGGCACCAACGGTTACGCCACCGACCGCTGGTACACCGCCGGTGGGTTGTTGGAGGTCGGCGGATACCTCGGCACTCAGGGCCATGGCGTTGGTGAATGGATGGCGCAGGGCGGTGAGGTGCGGTTTTCCGGAAAGGACGTGATCAGCGAAAAAGGTTCGCTGATCAATGTGTCCGGCGGCACGCTTGATGTGCAGGGCGGCGAGATTCGCCAGAGCTGGCTGCGCGGTGCGGACGGGCGCTTATACGAAGTGTCGCGTGCGCCGGGCGATATTCTCTACAACGGTCTTTACAAAGGTTACGAAAGTCACAGCGAGCGCTGGGGCCAGACGGATTATTTCTATAGCCCGCTGATCGCGCCGACGCGTCGCCAAGAGGCGGGGTACACCGTTGGCCGGGATGCCGGCCAGTTGGTGATCGCCACGGGCAACGCCGTGCTGGAAGGCCAGCTGTTGGGTGAGGTGTTTCAGGGCGAACGGCAAATCCAGGCACCGCGGGCAGGTCTGGACGGCTATGCCCAGACCCAGACCGCCCGGGCGCGGCGAGGGCAGTTGGTGGTTGGCAGTTACGATGCTGCTTATGTCGCTGCCAGTGCCGGCCTGCTCTATCAACTCGACCCGTTGCTCGATCAGGTGCAAGTGGGGGGCGCGCATGCCAGCGTAGCGAGCGCAGGGCTGACCGACACGGTCGCGGCAGAACGCGCAGGCAAACTGTTCCTCGATGCCGGGCTGCTCAATGGTTTCGCGCTGGGCGCGCTGAAGATCTCGGCGAAAAACACGATTGAAGTCAATGAAGGCGTGACGGTGGATCACGGTGGCAACATCACCCTGTTCAGCCCTGACGTGCAGGTCAATGCCGATCTGATTGCGCAAGGCGGCAGCCTGCAATTGGGCAACGTTTTGAACCAGCTCGCCACCGATCGGCGTGATGACACCAGTCTCCAGGTTTCAGCAGGCAAGCAAGCGCGAGTGACGGTTGCGCAGGGTGTGCAGCTGCAGACACGCGGTCTGTGGAGCAACCTGTCGAGTAACCCGGACGACGCGGGCGGCCTGGCGTACCTCAATGGCGGGACGGTGTCGATCCGCAGTACCGGCGACATTCTGCTGGCCAGTGGCAGTCTGGTCGATGTTTCGTCGGGCGGTGCGGTATTGGCCAACGGCAAGACGCGTGGCGGCAAGGGTGGCGACGTGACGCTTGAATCCAGCGCCAACAGTGCGCCAGGCCTGTCGCGCATGGTGCTCGATGGCGAGGTGCAGGGCTATGGCGTGAACGGCGGCGGCACCTTGACCGTGCAGGCCAGCAAGGTGCGGATCGGCGCTTCCGGCGAAGTGGCCGAAGACCAGACCTTGCGCCTGACGCCGGAGCTGTTCCGCACGGGGTTCAGCGCCTACAACATCATCGGTCTGAAGGGGCTGGAGGTCGCCGCGCAAAGCGCGATCGATGTGCAGATGCCGGTCTATCGATTTGGCGAATCTGCCTCGACCATTGTGTCCGGTATGTCGCCGCGCGCTGCGCTGGAGCTATGGACGCCCGCGCTATTTCAGGAAGACCCGCTCAAGGGCGTCTTGACGCAAAGGGCCGGCGCTTCTGTCGCATTGCAGGCCGGCGCAACTCTTGCTGGCTTGATAGATCCCGCCAGCAGTCCGTTGTCGATTGGCGAAGGCTCACGGATCAGTGTCGATCCCGGCCAGCGCATCGGTTTGCGCGGGGCAGGCCAGATCACGCTTGATGGTGAACTCAACGCCTGGGGCGGTATTGTCGATATCCGTCAACAGCAGTTCGGCGCGATTGATGTGGCGACGTCCTTGCAAGAGGCCGATCCGACCCCGCACAACCGTTCGATCTGGATCGGTGAACATGCCTTGATCGATGTTGCCGGTCGGGCAGCGACCGCCGTCGATGCGCTGGGCCGCGTCTACGGCCAGGTCGGCAAGGGTGGCTCGATCATTGTCGGTGGCGAGATTGATGTGAAGAAAATCACGGCGACCGCTGCCGATGCTTACGTCATCATCCGCCAAGGTGCGCGACTGGAAGCGTCCGGTGCGCAAGCCGTGCTCGATAGCGGTGGGCAAGGCCCCGCTCGTGTGGCCACCGATGGCGGACGGATCACCCTGAGTTCCTACAATGGTCTGTTCATCGAGGGCAGTCTGCAGGCCAGTGCTGGCGGTGCAGGTGCGGCGGGCGGGCGTCTGGAGATCGCTCTGGATACACCGGCGTACGGTCCCGCGAACTTGAGCAATGCGGTGCGCGTGCCACGTGAAATGATCATTGGCCAAGGGCCCGCGCCGGCACTGCCGCAGCCGCTGCGAGCGGGTTTGGCTTCGCCACTTTTACGCTACGGGCGTGCACGCTTGAGTGCCGATCAACTGATGAGCGGTGGCTTCGGCAGCGTGAGTCTGCTGAGCAACGGTCTGATGACGTTCGACGGCGATGTCGACCTGCATATGGGGCAGGGCCTGAGCCTGTTCGCCGGTTCTCTTTCATTGGCCGAGTCGGCGAGTGACAGCGCCCGGGTCAACCTCAGCGCACCTTACCTGCGCCTGTCAGGGCTGGGCACCTATTTGAGCTCGGAAGTCAAAGTGCGTCCGCGGGTAATGAGCAATCCGACAGCGCAGTTGTCCGGCGCGCAATTCACCGCCAGCGCGGACCTGCTGGACGTGGGCAACTCGCTTTCGTTCGGCACCGAAGGGACTCTTGTGCAATCGGCCGCACCGGCGCTGGCGGTCAGCCGCCGTGGCTTTGGTCTGGTCACGCTCGACAGCCAGGGCGACCTGCGCTTCCTCGCGCCAACCGATGAACAGCAGCGCAGCCGTCTGTGGACTGCGGGTGACATGCACATGCGGGCTGCGCAGATCTACCCGGCCAGTGGCGTCTCGGCTGAGGTGCGAGTGGGCTATCAAAGTATGGCCGGATCGGTGCCGGAGCATACGTTGCGTATCGGCAATCACGGGGCGGCGCCGACCGCTTTGCCTTACTCGGTGTTCGGCAGCCTGACACTCAGTGCGGGACAGATCGAGCAGGGCGGCGTCATTCGTGCGCCTTTGGGGCTGATATCCCTGGGTGATGACGTCATTGTCAAAACCCGTGAACTTCACCTTCTGCCGGGCAGCGTGACTTCAGTCAGCGCCGCCGGACTGGTCATGCCCTATGGAGGAACCACCGACGGTATCGACTATCGGTACAACGGTAAGTCGGTGATGTTGAATGGCATTGCCGGAGCGACCTCCGGGGTCATCCTTGATGCGCAATACACCAATGTGCAGGCCGGGGCGGTGATCGACCTTTCGGGCGGCGGCGATTTGCGCGGTGCCGGTTTTGTCTCCGGACGAGGTGGCTCCACCGATGCGCGTTTCAATCCGCTGGTACGCAATGCCACCGATGGCACCTTCAGTTTGCCGGGGCTGGCCAATAACCCCGTGTATGCAATCGTGGCCGGTGACCAGAGCCGCTATGCGCCGATGCTGGCCGAGGCCGGCGCGGTCGATCCGCGTATCGGCCAGCAGATCACCCTCGGGACCGGCGTTGCCGGACTGGGACCCGGCACCTACACCTTGTTGCCATCGACCTTTGCCTTGTTACCGGGCGCCTTGCGGGTCGAAATCAATGGTCAAGCGATTGCGGGGCCGATGGACAGTGCGTTGAAGTTGCGCAATGGCTCGTGGACCACGGCCGGACAGCTGTCGATTGCCAACACCGGTATCCGCGACAGTTTGCCCAGCCAGGTCATCGTGACGTCTGCCGATGTGCTGCGGCGCTATTCACAGTACAACGAAACCGGGTTCAGCCAATTTGTGCTCAATGATGCTGCCCGCCGCGGTCTGCCGCGCGCCCGCACACCGCTGGACGGCAACACGCTGCACCTGCGCATGGTCAGTGGCGGCGAGCACGACTCAGCCCTGGATTTCAACGGGCAGGTGCTGTTCAAACCTGCCAGCGGCGGGGTCATTGGTACGGCGGTCGTTCAGGGCGGTTATACCGGCGCAGAGTTTGAAATTCTCGGTGCCGGGCATACGCGAACGCCAGGGTTCGACGGTGTATCGCTGTACGCCGACACCCTCAACCGCTTGAATGCCGGACGTTTGACTATCGGTGGCACCCCAACCGTGTATTACGGTTCGGAGGGCGGCTCGATCAAGGTGATCGGCAATACCTCGGCGATTCGTCTGCGCGAAGGCGCGATCCTCTCGGCGCCAGAGGTTGTGTTGAGCAGTAACAGCGCCAATGGCGGCATCACCATCGATGCGGGAGCGGGCGTCAATACCTTGGGGCGAGGTAACGTCCCGTATGATGCCGCAGCCGGTTTCGTCTACGAACCGGGGCGCTCCAGCCTGCTGGTGGTATCCAACGGCTGGACGCCGGTGCTTGCGCCCTCCGATGGCGGGGGCGGGAGCATTCGTATCGGCAACTGTCCGACGGCCGATTGCACCGCTGCGGCGTTGCTGTACTCCAACGGCAGCATCATCGCCGCCACTGACAAAGACTTCGAACTGGGCGAAAGCGTGCGCTTTGGCACTCGCCAACTCGGGCTTTCGGTCGGTGTGGTCAATGCCGGCAGTCCGCAAGCACTGGCCGCAGCCAGCGGCCGCACACCCGCGGGCCTGACGCTTAACCAGAACGTGCTGGATCGCCTGTTGCAGGGCGACACGCAATCTGGCGCCCCCGCGCTGGAAACCCTGAGTCTGGTGGCCCGCGATGCGTTCAACTTTTTCGGCAGCGTGACCCTCGACACCATTGATCCGCAGACCGGCCAGAGCCGTTTGCAGAATCTGGTGTTGGGTAGCCCGGCTATCTACGGCTCGGGCGCTGCCACCGATGTCGCGACGATCCGCACCCGCAATCTGATCTGGAACGGGGCGACTCAGGCCCCGGGTACGGTGGTCAACGACGGCGCCGGCAACGGGCACGGCACGCTGGATATTCAGGCGCAGCGGATCGAATTGGGTTATGGCCCGAACCCGCAACCCAATGGCCTGGATCGCAATAACCGACTGGCCCTGGGATTTGCCAACGTCAACTTCAACGCCAGCGAGCGCATCACCGCCAACCACAAGGGCAGTCTGGCGGTGTACGAATCCCAAGGAGCTTATGACGCGGTCAAGGGGTTCAGCTACAGCGGCGGCAATCTCAATCTGCGCACGCCATTGCTGACCGCCGAGGCCGCCTCGGTCAGTGAACTCAAGGCGGGCAACAACCTGACTCTGAGTGGTAGCGCCACAACGGCTGCCGCGGATGCCCTCGGTGCGCAACTGAGCCTGACGGCACGCAGTGTTGTGCTCGACAGTCGCATCGTCCTCGCCAGCGGCAAGCTGCTGGTCAATGCCGAGGATGATCTGCTGCTTGGCAGCGGCGCGCAGGTGGACATGGCGGGCCGGGTTCTGCCGTTCAATGATGTACAGAAATACAGCTGGGGCGGCGACGTGTCGTTGCAGAGCAACAACGGCAATATTCGTCAGTTGGCGGGCTCGCGAATCGATCTGTCCGCCGTCAACAATCAGGCCGGGCAATTGAACGTTGTGGCCCTGGCCACTGACGCTGGACAGGTTGATCTGCAAGGGCAGATTGTCGGCAGCAGCAGTGGCTATTACGACGCGGGCGGTACGTGGGTGCCGTACAAGGCCGCTGGCGTGGACATTCGCGCCCAGCGCCTGGCGGGTGATTTGAGCGAGGCCTTTGCCAGCCTTAACCTGCGCTTGAATGCCGGCGGGGTAGTGGGCAGTCGAAGCTTCCAGTTCAAGCAGGGCAATCTGCGTATCGGTAACGAACTCAAAGCGGGCCAAGTCAATGTCTCGGTGGACAATGGCAACCTGACCGTGGACGGGGTGATCGATGCCAGTGGTGAACGGGTCGGCAGCATTCGCCTTGCCGGCAAAAACGGTTTGAACCTGACAGGCAACGCGCTGCTCGATGCCCATGGCCGCGTACTGCGCGTCGACAGCTACGGCAAAATCATCGACGCACCGAACCGCGCCATGGTTGAACTCAATTCAGGTGACGGCGTGCTGACGCTGGCCGCTGGTGTACGGATTGATCTGCGTCACGGCACCGATGCCGTGCCTGGAAACCAGGCGGGACAACGCGATGACGTGTTGCGTGGGACGCTGGAGCTGAATGCACCGCGTCTGGGCGGCGGTGACATTGCGGTGGATGCCAGCGGTACGTTGAGTATCCAAGGTGCCCGCTCCATCGGGCTGAATGCCGTGCGAAGTTACAGTGATGCTGCCGATGGCACCGATCCGGCGGCCAGCGGTCGCCCGTATCAAGTGATCGATCAAGCCTACCTGGATCGCATTCACTCAGACAGCAGCGGCTTTATCGATGCGGCGCTGGGTAACAGTGATCTGCTACAACGCAAACTGGCCGGCCTCAACAATGCGACCTATGCCGATGCGTTTCATCTGCGCCCGGGGGTGGAAATCGTCAGCAAAACCGCTGACGGCGATCTGGTGGTGCAGGGCGATCTCGACTTGTCCGGCTACCGTTACGCCAGCCTCAACCCGCACACTCGCCGGACCTCGGTGTATGGCAGCGGGGAAGCGGGCAGCCTGTTGATCCGTGCCGGTGGCAACCTCGATATCTACGGCAGCATCAACGACGGTTTCGCACCGCCGCCGGAAACCGTGGACGACGCCGGCTGGAAACTGTTGCCGGGGATACAGCCTTTCGGCGGTGACCTGATCGTACCGGGCAGTGGTGTCAGCCTGGCCGAAGGGACGCTCTTTCCGGTTGGCGCCACCTTGAATTACGACCTGCCGATTCAAGCCGCCACACTGGCTGCGGGCACGGTGTTGCCGGTTCAGAGCACTTTGGCCGCACCTTACGTGTTACAGGGTGGAACGGTGCTGGCCGGCGATGTGCATGACGCGGCGGGTAACCTGATGTATGCCGCCGGTACGTTGCTCGACAACGCTGTGACCCTGCCGGCCGGCAGTCGTTTGGGTGCAGGTATTCGCTTGAACAACGCCACCGCACTGCAGGCCCTGCTCTGGCCCCAAGGCGTGCCGCTGCCGGGTGCGGTTGATGCCGACAATAAAACGGTGGGTGTTGTGTTGAACGGAACGTTGGCGCTGTTGCGGGGTTCGCTGATCCCCTCCATGACCAACGTGAAGCTCGCCGATGGCACGGTATTCCTCGACCTGCGTCCTGCCAATGGAAACCAGCAAGGTCGAAACTGGGCGATCGCCAGCATGCTGCCGGCGGGCAGTGCGTCGTGGTCGATGCGCATGGTGGCAGGGGCCGATCTGACCGCGGCCGACAGCCGTAGCGTGAAACCTCAGGCCAGCGTCGGCAACTTGCAGATGGCCGACACTCACTATGGTGTGAGCATGATCGAGGTGGCCGGCAAACTGGTCTGGGCGGTGGATAACGAGTATGGCTTTACACCGTACGAACCGGTTCCCGAGGAATACCTTGTGCTCTGTGATATCGCTCCCGGTTCTTGCGCGCCCATGGCGCGCAGTGTGTGGGCGCCTGGCAACTGGATGGGCATGCCGGATTACACACCGATGAACGATGACGAATTGTTCTGGTGCTCCATCGACCCGGCACTGTGCATTGAAAATAATCCGAGCAAGAGCGCCCAGGCCCACACGCAGATGTTCAGCGTTTTGCGTACTGGCACCGGCGACCTGGATTTGATGGCGGCCGGTAACCTGAGCATGGCCTCACCTTTCGGCGTCTACACCGCCGGCACCCAATCGGCAGACGTCGACGCGCGTTATAACCAGCCCCGCGGAAGGCTGTCGGCTGATGGCTCGGTATTGGGCAGCGCTGGCAGCGATTACGAAAAATGGGTCGATGGCGGAAGTGCCAGCCTCTATCAGGCCTGGTATCCGCAGATGGGCGGTAACCTGACGATCAATGCCGGCGGGTCTGTGTCGGGTGACGTGCTTGGCCGTCGCTCGGTCGCCACGGGCGACGGTACGCGGGAGCAGGTGCCGAGTGTGGCGGTGGGCAATTGGCTCTGGCGCCAAGGTACCGGCAACAACGATGTACCGACTGCCTGGTGGATCAATTTCGGCAGCTACGCTGCGCAGCCATTGCCAGCGCTGGGCGAGGAAACCAGACCTTATCTGGTGGGCTTTACCGGGTTCGGTACGCTGGGCGGCGGCAACATCAGTCTGAGCGCCGGCGGGGATGCTGGCATGCTCAAGACCATGGGCGACGACAGGTATGCGTCGTACCCTCGCAGTCAGGGGTTGATCGTGGCTGTCGGCAGTACGGGCCGCGTGGACAGTGACGGGAACCTGCAACTGACCGGTGGCGGAGACCTGGATATTCGTCTGGGCGGTGTCCTTAATCCGTCTCTGCAGGCACGTGCCGGCCTGGCGGGTACCGGCACGCCGACGCACGACTTGCAGGGCGCGCTCATCAACCTGCGCGGTGCGGCGCAACTGACGGGCGCCGCGTTGGGCGGTATCAATCTGCAGTACGGCGCCTCGGCGCTGTTTCATGACCCACGGGAAACGCGCGCCTTCGACCCGTTCAACTCGACGGCCAGTAATGCCAGTGGTGGGCTGGTGCTGATTCCCGGTGACTCCGGCATGCGCCTCAACACCCGCGGCGATCTGGTGTTGGGTGGCGCCGCCGATCCGGGCCGCGTGAGGTTGCAGAACTCCACACCGTTTACCACGGCGGATGGCATTTACCATGCCGGTGGCGGTTTGAGTGGTTTCTCGCTGTGGACCGATCACACGGCCATCGATTTGTTCTCGGCCGGCGGCAACCTGACGCCCAGCACCCAGTTGATGGAAACCACCGGGCAGGACCCCGTCGCCGGGCTTAACGGGTCACCGACCGATGACCGCTTCGTCTTTCCTTCGATATTGCGTGCCGTGGCCGGCCAGGGCTCGATTTATGCGGGACCATCAGCGGCCTACGGCATAGGCAACCCGGCGCCGGCTCTGGCCTGGTCATTGCTGTTGGCACCTTCCAGCGCGGGGCAGCTTGAACTGATCGCTGGGGATTCGATCTATGCCGGCGGCTACGCCATCAACCAGTCAGGGGCCAGCCCGGCGGCGCTCGCCACACCGTTTGCACCCGCGTTCAATGGCTACGGCAACAACCAGTCCGCTCGGCCGATCACGACCAACGCCGGCAGCGATGGTGTGCTGGCGCAAACCAATTCGCGCTATCCACTGTTTGCCTTTGGTCCCGATAGCTACTCGGGGTCTAGCAGTGTTCAGGGGCCGGCGCGCTTCTATGCACTGACCGGTGACCTGGTAGGAATTCGCACGGGCGAAACGCTGGCGTTCGCGACCACGAAGCGCACCTGGTATGAATCGGCAGGCCCGGTGTGGATGGTGGCGGGGCGTGACATCGTGGCGTCCGGTACCAATTTGGGGCAACCCACGTTTGCGCCCGTTGGGGGCATGGGTCGCAATAACGAACAGATCGCGTCTACCGGCAATCTGTTCGTGCATAACGATGCGCGCGACATTTCGCGGGTTTCGGCCGGGCGAGACATTCTCTACAGCAGCTTCGACATTGCCGGCCCGGGTGTTCTGGACGTCAATGCCGGGCGCAATATCCTGATGGAAGATCGCGCCAGCATCACCAGCCTCGGCCCTGCCGTGGCAGATGATCAGCGCCCCGGTGCGAGCATCGTGATGCAAGCGGGTGCGGGCGCGCAGGGGCCGGATTACTCACGGTTCATTGCGCGCTATCTGAACCCGCAAAACGTAGCGGATTCAGCGGTGGCCCTCAGCTCGCAGCCGGGCAAAGTGGTCAAGACCTACGTCGAAGAACTGCGGAGCTGGCTGAGCCTGGGTTATGGCTTCAAGGGTAGCGACGAACAGGCGCAAGCCTTCTTCGCCGCACTGCCGAGTACCGAACAGGCGATCTTCGCCCGCCAGGTGTACTTCGCCGAATTGCGCGCCGGCGGCCTGGAATACACCGATGCCAGTGGTCCGCGCACTGGCAGTTACCTGCGCGGTCGCAACGCCATTGCGGCGCTGTTCCCGACCACTGATGTCGCCGGCAATCCGATCCGTTACGACGGCGATATCACGATGTACGGCGGCGCCGGGGTCAAGACGCTGTTTGGCGGCGATATCCAGATGCTCACGCCGGGCGGTGGTCAGGTGTTCGGCATCGAAGGCGCGGCGCCGCCGTCGACGGCAGGGATCATCACCCAAGGCTCGGGCGACATTCAGCTGTACTCCCAAGGCAGCATTCTGCTCGGCCAGAGCCGGATCATGACCACGTTCGGCGGCTCGATTCTCGGTTGGTCCGCCGAGGGCGATATCAACGCCGGTCGCGGTTCGAAAACCACCGTGGTCTACACCCCGCCAAAACGTGTCTACGACATCTGGGGCAACGTCACGCTGTCGCCGTCGGTGCCGAGTACCGGCGCCGGTATCGCCACACTCAACCCGATCGCCGAAGTGGCACCGGGCAACATCGACCTGATCGCGCCACTGGGCACCATCGATGCCGGCGAGGCGGGGATTCGCGTGTCGGGCAACGTCAACATCGCCGCGCTGACGGTGGTCAACGCCGCGAACATTTCGGTGCAGGGCAAGGCAACCGGCGTGCCGGTGGTGTCGGCGGTGAACACCGGCGCGATCACCTCGGCCAGTTCGGCGGCATCCTCCGCTACGCAAGCGGCGGAAGACGTCGCCCGGCAGCAACAGGCAGCGGCGCGGCAGAACCAAGCCTCGGTATTCACTGTGCAGGTGCTCAGCTTCGGCAACGAGCAACTGGCACCAACGCGCGATGGTGCCAGTCGCGCGCCAGCGACGGGTTATAACCCGGACAGCCCGGTGCAGGTGCTGGGCGCCGGGGCATTGGATGAACAGGCTAAGCAGCAGCTGACCGAGGAGGAGCGTGGGCAGCTGACGTTGTAAAAGGCTCTCGTGCAGTACGTTTGGGCGGCCGGTTGGCCGCCTTTTTTTATGAATGGTTATGGATATTTTTTACGGGCGTGCAACACGGTCAGAATTTTGATGTGGTCTGTCACCTGATAGACCAGTAAATAATTCGAGTTGATGACCATTTCGCGAGTGCCCGGTATTCGGCCGGAGCGGAAACCATGCGGTATCCAGGAAAGCCTTCGCGCTGCGGCGCTGAGCTTTTGGTGCAGTGCAACTGAAGCGACAGTGTTGCGTTGTTCTACGTATTCGATGATGTCAGCCAGGTCTCCAAGAGCCGGTTTACTCCAGCTAACCGGCAGCGCGTCGATTCTTGCGTCTCTCTTCCAGCATCTGACCTAGCAGCACCATTGCCTCATCGTGGGGGATAGGCGGACGTGGATCATCAAGTGCGGCTTGTACCTTGGCGCGATACCAAAGATCGTAATCCGCAGCCTCTTCTTCGGTTTCGAAGTCTGAAACGATAAGTGAAAGTTCAGCGCTCATCATGACCTCCATGATCAATGTGAAGCAGTCTAAGGGGATGTGGGCTCGTTGTCGTCACTGGCGGGACGAGGGAGACATCATCCGCAAACAGACGATGCAAATCTGTCAGACGCTTCGCTTGTGATGCACGTGAAGTCGATCAGCTGTGTAGTTCAATTCTGTAGGAAATCAGCTTTTGGTCATCGGGCTGACAGCCGCCGCTCAAAGCTGCGGCCACAGCCACGCTGCACTCAGTTACCGTCTGCAACCTTACGCTCGATCTCATCGACTTTGCGCTGTAGCTCTTCAGCTTCCTGCTCTTTGACCCGAGTGGAAGACGGCGTGATGATTTTGTCCACGCCTTCGGTTTTGCCGTCGCGGTCCTGCAGATCGCGCTCGACCACGTTCACCGGTTTGCCGCTGGCATCGGTGGGTGGGGCGTTGGGAGTTTTGTCGTCGTTGGGGTTCATGGCGCTGGCCTCCTGTGGGTGTACACATTGGAGACAGCGCGGCGGCAGACGTTCGAAATTTTTCAGCGGTGAGGCCCTCTCCCGCAGGAGAGGGCACTGCGGCTTTTTTCAGTCCTTGAGAATGTCGCGATCCTTGGTTTCCGGCAGGAAGAACGTGCCGAGTATTGCCGTCGCCACTGCAATGACGATCGGGTACCAGAGCCCGTAGTAGATGTCACCGGTGGCGGCGACCATGGCGAACGCCACGGTCGGCAGGAAGCCGCCGAACCAGCCGTTGCCGATGTGGTAGGGCAGCGACATCGAGGTGTAGCGGATGCGCGTCGGGAACAGCTCGACCAGCCACGCGGCTATCGGGCCGTAGACCATGGTCACGTAGATCACCAGCACGGTGAGCAGGAGTAGCATCATCGGGTAATTGATTTTCGCCGGGTCGGCTTTTTCCGGATAACCGGCGTCTTTCAACGCTGCGCCGAGGCTGGCGGTGAAGGCGTCGTTGCGGGCCTTGAAGTCGGCGGCGGTGAGGGCGCTGCCTTCGAAGCTCTCGACAACGCGGTCACCGATGCGCACCTGCGCGACGGTGTTCGGTTCGGCGGCGACGTTCTCGTACGGGATCGCGCGTTTCGCCAGCAACGTTTTCGCCAGGTCACAGGAACTGGTGAATTTGGCCTTGCCCACTGGATCGAACTGGAACGAACACTGATCAGGATTGGCGATCACTTTGACCGGATTTTTTTCCTGAGCGACGAACACGTCCGGGTTGCCGTACTGGGTCAGCGCAGTAAAGATCGGAAAGTAGGTCAAAGCAGCCAGAATGCACCCGGCCATGATGATCGGTTTGCGCCCGATGCGATCGGACAGGCTGCCGAAAATCACGAAGAACGGTGTGCCGATCAGCAGCGATCCGGCGATCAGCAGATTGGCGGTCTGCGCGTCGATCTTCAATGTTTGCAACAGGAAGAACAGCGCATAGAACTGCCCGGTGTACCAGACCACTGCTTGCCCGGCGGTGCCTCCGAGCAGCGACATGATCACCACTTTGAGGTTGTCCCAGCGTGCAAAGGATTCAGTCAGCGGCGCTTTCGAGGCCTTGCCTTCGTCCTTCATTTTCTGGAATACCGGCGACTCGCTCAGTTGCAGGCGGATGTACACCGACACGGCCAGCAGAATGATCGACAGCAGAAACGGAATCCGCCAGCCCCAAGCCTCGAACGCCTCGTTACCCAGCGCCGTGCGACAGGCGAGAATCACCAGCAGCGACATGAACAGCCCGAGGGTGGCGGTGGTTTGAATCCACGAAGTGAAAAAGCCACGGCGGTTGCGTGGCGCGTGCTCGGCGACGTAGGTCGCCGCGCCGCCGTATTCACCACCCAGCGCCAGGCCTTGCAGCAGACGCAGGGTGATCAGAATCACCGGGGCAGCGACGCCGATGGTGGCGTAGCCGGGCAGCAAACCGACGATTGCTGTGGACACGCCCATGATCACGATGGTGATCAGAAACGTGTGCTTACGCCCGATCATGTCACCCAGGCGCCCGAAGACGATGGCGCCGAACGGCCGCACCGCAAACCCGGCGGCGAAGGCCAGCAGGGCAAAGATGAATGCGGTGGTTTCGTTGACGCCGGCGAAGAAGTGTTTGGCGATGATCGCCGCCAGCGAGCCGTAGAGGTAAAAGTCGTACCACTCGAAAACCGTGCCCAGCGAGGAAGCGAAGATGACCTTGCGCTCCTCCTTCGTGATACCGCCGCTGCGGGGCGGTGTGCCGGTGGATGCTGTGTCGATTGTGGCCATGGGTGTTCTCCGTCGTGCTTATTGTTGTAGGCCGGAGTCCCCCGTTACTGCCTGTCGCACTCTGGCCCGTTGGCATCTGCCGCCGTTGCTCTAGCGTGAAGCTTGCACAGTCTGACCGCCTCGCAGGGCTGCAAGGTTTCCTGAAGCATAATCAGCTTTTGCCAGATATCCACTCGGCCTACGCTTTGACCCAACGCTGCCGGCTCCAGGCGCTCAACCAATCGACCAGAAACACCAGCAACAGCATCGCCAGAATCACCGTACTGGCCTGGGCTTCCTGGAACAGACTCAAGCTGACATACAGCATCTGGCCCAGGCCGCCAGCACCGACAAAGCCCAGCACGCTGGCCATGCGGATGTTGTTTTCCCAGCGATACAGGCAGTAGGCGAGCAGTTGCGGGGCAAGGTTAGGCAGGGTGCCGTAGCAGAACGCGAGGATCGGATTGCCGCCCTGCAGACGGATCGCCTCGGCCGGTTGTGGCGGAGTGTTTTCCAATGCTTCGGCAAATAGCCGACCGAGCACCCCAGTGGTGTGCAGGGCAAGGGCGAGGGTGCCGGCGTTCGGTCCGAGACCGGCGGCAAGCACCATCAGCGCGGCCCAAACCAGCTCTGGAATCGCCCGCAAGCCGTTGAGCAGCAGGCGCGCCGCACTTTGCAGCGGCCAGCCGAAACGCCCGGCAGCGGGCAGCGCGAGGACGATGCCGATCAGTGCCGCAAGCAGGGTGCCCAACGCGGACATGGCCAGGGTTTCCAGCGAACCGTGGGCAATGGCTTTCAGGTAACCGGCGCTCAAGTCGGGACTTAGAAAACGCTGCACATAACTGCCCATCTGCTTGAGGCTGTTGGCGCTGCCGAGTTCGGCGAGATCCAGTTCCAGATAGGCAAAAGAGGCGACCACCGCGACCGCAATGGCGGCGAGCAGCAGCAGGTTGATCAGGCGCCTCATGTCAGCCTCCAGCGCAGCAAGCGGCTGAGTTGATCAGCGCACAGCACCAGGAGCAGGAACGTCAGCAACATGCTGGCGACTTCACCGCCGGCAAACATGCGGATCGACAAGTCGATCTGTTGCCCCAGCCCACCGGCACCGACAAAGCCCATCACCACTGAGGCACGGATCGCGCACTCCCAGCGATACACCGTGTACGAGAGCAGTTCGGCGGCGACATTCGGCAGCGTGCCGTAGGCAAACGCCGCCAGTCGACCGCTGCCGGCCTGCAACAATGCGTGCGCCGGGCGTTGGTCGGTGGATTCGAAAATTTCTGCGTAGACCTTGCCGAGCATGCCGCTGTAGGTGATGGCGATGGCCAACACGCCAGCCGCCGGGCCGAGGCCGACCGCGCGCACGAACAACAGCGCCCAGACGATCTCCGGCACGCTGCGCAAAAAGATCAGCAAGCCGCGTACCGGCCAGCGCAGCAAGCGCCCGGCCAGGCTCGGCACGCCGCCCCGCGAAGCGGCAGAAAGCGACAGCGCGCGACTGGCGATCAGGCTTGCCGGCACCGCCAGCAGCAACGCCAAGGCCATGCCGGCCGTGGCAATCGCCAGGGTTTGCAGGGTGGCTTTGAGCAGCAGTTGCATAAACGCCTGATCGTGCGCGGGTGGCCAGAACGCCGAAACGAAACGCCCCATTTCGTTCTGGCTATCGGCCTGAAACAACACGCCCAGGTCCAGCTCACTGAGCTGAATGCCCGGCCACAGCAGGGCCAGCGCCAGCAGCGTCAGCAACAGTCGCGGCCACGCCGCCGGGTCCCGTGAATCGGCCTTCAGCATCGCGGAATCTGCACAATCAAAGGCGCGACCGCCGGCGCAGGCGATTGCAGTTGTTCATTGGCGTACAGCGCATCGAGCTTGTCGCGGCTGACCTGATCGGATGGGCAATCAAAAAGAATCTGCCCGTCGCGCAGGCCGATGATCCGTGGAAAGTGCGCCAGCGCCAGGTCCACCGCGTGCAGGCTCGCCACCAGCGTGACGTTGTGCTCACGGGCGTGACGCGAAAGGATCGACAGCGTATGGCCGGCAAGCACCGGGTCCATGGCCGAGACAGGTTCGTCGGCAAGCAATATTTCCGGCGCCTGATACAGCACTCGCGCAATGCCGACGCGCTGCAATTGCCCGCCGGACAACTGCTGGCAATGGGCGAACAGTTTGTCGCCCAGATCCAGCCGCGCCAACGCCGCGCGAGCGCCCGCCACATCCAGTGGATGCAGCAGGTTCAGCAGACTTTTGCCCAGACTCCACTGACCGAGCTTGCCGGCCAGCACCGCCGTAATGACCCGCTGACGCGGCGGAATCGGCGGCGCCTGATGCACCAGGCCGATGCGCGCACGCAGGCGCTGCCGCTGGTGCGCCGACAAGTGCCAGGCGCGTTCGCCAAGCACTTCGATGTCGCCACTGCTGGGCTTGAGCGCGGTGGCCAGCAGATTGAGCAGGCTCGACTTGCCAGCGCCGGACGGGCCGATGATTGCGACCTGTTCGCCAGCGCCAATCTGCACGTCGATGTTACGAAGGGCATCGACGCCATTGGCATGGCGCAGGCTGCCCTGGGTGAGGCGTAGGGTCATTTCAGCAGTTCGGCGGCGCGGGCGGCTTCCTCGATGCCCTTGTAGTTCTCGGGCTTGGTCTCGATGAAGCGACTGGCGGCCTGCAGATCGAGGATCTTCTTCTGCTCAGGATTGGCTGGGTCGAGGTCAAGGAAGGCTTGCTTGATCTTCGCGGCCAGCTTCGGATCAAGGGTGCCGCGCACGGTCCAGTTGTAATCGAAGTAGGTAGGGGTGGTGGCGAAGACTTTGACTTTGCTGGTGTCGACCTTGCCGGCGTCGACCAGTTTCTGCCAGACGCTGGCATTCAACACCCCGGCATCGACCTTGCCGGCCTGCACCCAGGCAACGGTGGCGTCATGCGCGCCGGAGTAGGCGACGCGGCTGAAATAGCCTTCAGGCTTGATGCCGTCGTTCTTCAGCATGAAGTAACGCGGCATCAGGCTGCCCGAGGTGGACGACACCGAACCGAAGGCGAAGGTCTTGCCCTTCAGGTCGGCGAGGCTTTTCACGTTCGGGTCGGCGGTGATGAATTTGCTGGTGAACTGCGCATCCTGTTCGCGCTGCACCAGCGGGATCACTGGTGTAGTGGCGTCGGTCTTCAAACGAGCCTGCACAAAAGTGAAACCGCCGAGCCAGGCCATGTCGAGGCGATCGGTGGCCAGCGCTTCAACCACCGCCGGGTAGTCGGCGACAGGCACAAACTGCACCTTCATGCCCAACTGCTGCTCAAGGTAGGCACCCAGCGGTTCGAACTTGCGCAGCAGCTCGGTCGGGGCTTCGTCGGGAATCGCGCTGACGCGCAGGACATCAGCGGCTTGCGTCATCAGGGCAGAAAAGGACAGCGCCAGACCGGCGGTGAGGGCGAGGGTACGCTTGAACATAGAATTCTCCGTTTCGTAAGCGTCAACATTCGAAGGGCAGCCGCTACCGGGCGGCGCGCCACGTCAGGGTAGACGAAACGGCGAGGTTATACGCATTCGCGAGGAGATTGGCCAGCCTCCGTGCCGGCGCGGTGTGTCTGTTTGTGTACGGTTGTGGTCAAGCCGCCTCGGGCAGTTTGGCAATCACCTTGATCTCGAAATCGAAACCCGCCAGCCAGGTCACGCCGACAGCGGTGATGGTCGGAAACGGCGCTTCGCCCCAAAACTCCGGCACCACAGTCCAGATCGTTTCGAACGTCGAGTGCGGATCGACCATGAACACGGTGACATCCACCGCATCATCGAAGCTGCAACCGGCCGCAGCGAGGATCGCGTTGAGGTTGTGGAAGGCGGTGCGCACCTGATCGCGCAGATCGGCCTCGGGCGAGCCATCCTCACGGCTGCCGACTTGTCCGGAGACAAACAGGAAACCGTTGGAGCGAATCGCCGGCGAGTAACGGTGACGTTCATACAGGGCGTGGCGGGCAGGTGGAAAAACTACATCGCGCTTGGACATGGGGCTGACTCCATCAGTGGTTGATGGGGTGACTTTAGGTGTTTGCAGCTGCTGGATAAACGCGCAAGCTTGGCGTTCACTGTTTGCAAATTCCAAACAATCGAGGGGCGCGGATGGACCGGTTCGATGCGATGCAGGCCTTTGCCCGGGTGGTCGAGGCGGGCAGTTTCACCAAAGCTGCCGAAACCCTGCACATGAGCAAGACCACGGTGACGCAACTGGTGCAGCAGCTGGAGGCGCGGCTGCGGGTCAAGCTGCTCAATCGCACTACGCGCAAGGTCAACGTCACCGCCGATGGTGCGGCGTATTACGAGCGGGTGATCAAGTTGCTGGCCGACATGGACGACGCCGAAACCAGCCTGCCCGGTGCCGCCGCACGGCCACGGGGGCGCTTGCGCATCGACGTGCCGAGCCCGTTCGCGCGGCACATTCTGGTGCCGGCGTTGCCGGAGTTTCATGCGCGCTACCCGGACATCCAGATCGACATGGGCGTCAGCGACCGCATCGTCGACATCATCGATGAGAACGTCGATTGCGTGGTGCGCGGCGGCGAATTGCTCGATCAATCGCTGATGGCGCGCAAGCTCGCCGATCTACCATTGGGGGTATTTGCCGCGCCGGCTTATCTGGCTCGCGAAGGTACGCCCGACCATCCACGCGAACTGGAAGACTCCCATCATCGGGTGGTCGCGTTTCTTTGGGCTCGCACTGGTAAACCTCTTCCGTACACGTTGCACAACGGCACCGAGCGCTTGCAGATCAAGGGCCGGCATGTGCTTGCGGTAGATGACGGCAATGCCTATCTAGCGGCGGGACTGGCGGGCATGGGGGTGTTGTGGTTGCCGACGTATATGGCCGATGCGCATGTCGCGCGCGGCGAGCTCGTGCCGTTGTTTGAGGGCTGGCGACTGGAAAGCATGCCGCTTTACGTCGCGTATCCGCCGAACCGGCATGTCAGCTTGAAATTGCGGGTATTTATCGACTGGATTGTGGCGTTAATGGCGTAGGGCTCTGGTGCGCTTATTGCTTTACGTGAAGGCAGGTCGTCAGAAAAACAACCAACCCGGCGACCCGAACGTGCTCGTGATGAGAGGCGCACGTTCGACCCAAGGAGCTATGCGCGTAATGAATATGTACATCGATATCGTCGGCGCCTGCAATCTGAGCTGCCCGTCATGCCCGATGGGTAATTCGGAAAATGCCAATTTCAAGAAAGCCATGCAGCTCGATATGTTCACGCAGATTGTCGATAAGGCACGTCGTGAAGGGGTCAAGGCGATCTTCTTGTACAACTGGACCGAGCCGTTGATTCACCCGCGCATTGGTGAGTTCGTCGAAATCATCAACGCAGCTGGCTTGCAAAGCGGCATCAGCTCCAACCTTAACCTGGCCAAGAACATTGAAAGCGCGATGCTCGCCAATCCCTGGTTCTTCCGTGTCTCCCTGTCCGGGTTCCACCAGGATACCTACCGCCAAGGGCATGTCGGCGGCGACATCGAAGTGGTCAAGCAGAACATGATCAAGCTGCATGACCTCAAGCAGCGTCACGGCCTGAATACGCTTATCGAGGTCTATTACCATCGCTATCTGGATAACCTCGAAGAAGAGGGGCTGATGCGCCAGTTCAGCGAGCGCCTGGGTTTCAATTTCTCCACCGGCTACTCGGTGATGATGCCGCTGGAAAAAACCTTCGCTATCGTCGAAGACGATGCCTCGGTCACCGACACGGACCGGGAAACCCTCAAGCGCCTGGCGTTGCCACCGTATGCAGACCTGGTCAATCTGGTCAAGCAATACCCCAAACAGGCGTGCACCCTGAAAGATGATTGGCTGGTACTCGATTGCAATGGCAATACCGTGCTGTGCTGCACGATTTTCAATCAGGCGGAATACAGCGTCGGCAAGTATCTGGACATGCCGGTACAGGAATTGATGAGTCGCAAATCCACGCAAAAGAACTGCGTGGACTTGTGCAACCGCTGCGCGAAGAACGGTCTGCACATCTACTCCGCATCGCCCAACAAGGGGCCGCTGGAAAGTCATGCGGTCAATCGCATCATCGACTTTCAACGACGCACGATTCTCGAACAGCCGATCGATAGCGAACGTCTGGGCCGTACAGGTGAAGTCAGCGCCGAGCACTTCGATGAGGAGCAATATTTGCGCCTCAATGCCGACGTAAAGACTGCAATCGCCACAGGCGCCTTCTCCAGTGGCTATCAACACTACGTCCTGTTTGGGCGCCTCGAAGGTCGGCTCGGGGCGGGGTTGAATACGATCGTTTGAGATACCCGGGGCGACGGCCATGGGTTGTTTGAAGGTGTGGCCTGATGACGTGATTGACTCTTTACCGGTTCCGGCCAACTATCGGCGCACAACAATGTGACCGATGGATTGAAACTTGACCGAACGACGCCAATTCAGCGGAGGCATGAAGGGGAAAAACCTCCGCTATCTGAATGAGCAAAGCGATAACGCGCAGTTGACGCGCACCGGTTTTCTGCTGCTCGAACACTTTTCGCTACCGGCCTTTACGCAGACGCTGGACGCCGTGGTGACTACCAATCTGTTGCGCCCGGGGCTGTTTACCTCGCGCACCTTCGGGCTGGGTGAGGGCGAGGTCATCAGCGACCTGGGGCTGGTGATCCGCCCCGATGCGCGTCTGGACTCAGCAGCGCTCGAGGAATTGGATCTGCTGGTGGTCTGCGGCGGTTATCGCACTGAACTGCGAGCGAGCGATGGGTTTGTGCACTTGCTCAAACTCGCGGCGGAGCGGGGCGTCAGTCTGGCCGGGTTGTGGAATGGTTCGTGGTTTCTCGGGCGTGCCGGGTTGCTCGACGGCTACCGTTGCGCGATTCACCCGGAACATCGCCCCGCGTTGACGGAAATTGCCAAGGCTACGCACGTCAGCAGCGAGCCCTATGTGATCGACCGCGACCGTCTCACCGCGTCGAGCCCATCGGGGGCTTTCCACATGGCGCTGGACTGGATCAAAGGCCTGCACGGCAAGGCGCTGGTCGAGGGTGTCGAGGACATTCTGGCGTTTGAGGAATCGCGCTACCGGCGGATCAAACCGGATGAAAACATCTGCGTCAGCGCGCCGTTGCGGGAAGTGATCAAGCTGATGGACGCCAACCTCGAAGAACCGCTGGAGCTGGAACAACTGGCGGTCTACGCCGGCCGCTCACGGCGCCAGCTCGAGCGCTTGTTCAAGGAACAACTGGGCACCACGCCGCAGCGCTATTACCTGGAACTGCGCATCACCGAAGCACGGCGCCTGCTGCAACATACCGAGCTGTCGCAGGTGGAAGTGCTGGTGGCGTGTGGTTTCGTTTCACCGAGCCATTTCAGCAAGTGCTACAGCTCGTATTTTGGTTATCGGCCTTCGAAGGAAAAACGGCTGGTTAAATAGATCGACCGGTGCAATCCCCAAAAACCCTCACCCCAGCCCTCTCCCAGAGGGAGAGGGAGCCGACCGAGGTATCTTGCGCTGTACATCGACCTGAAAGATGGACGTCGACTTTGGATTCAATACAGCGCTTTCAGGTCGGCGTAAATCTCGAATATCCCCCAATCAGTTCCCTCTCCCTCCGGGAGAGGGCTAGGGTGAGGGGTATTGAGGGCGGGTCTGTCAGAGACGATCAGCATCGATTACAGCTTGCGCAAACGCCGCCGGGCTTTCCTGGGGCAAATTGTGCCCAACCCCACCCTCAATCAACCGGAACTGATATTTCCCGGTAAAACGCTTGGCATAGTCCTCAGGCTTGGGATGTGGCGCACCATTGGCGTCGCCTTCCAGGGTAATCGTCGGCACGCTGATCGAAGGCGCAGTAGCCAATTTTTCTTCCAGCGCGGCATATTTCGCCTCGCCCTGCACCAGGCCCAGCCGCCAGCGGTAGTTGAACACGGTGATTTCGACGTGATCGGGGTTCTGCAACGCTTGGGCGCTGCGGTCGAAAGTGGCGTCGTCGAACTTCCACTGCGGCGAAGCCAGCTGCCAGATCAGTTTGGCGAAGTCGTGGGTGTTCTTTTCATAGCCGGCACGGCCGCGTTCGGTGGCGAAGTAGAACTGGTACCACCACTGCAATTCGGCTTTCGGCGGCAGCGGGTTTTGCCCGGCGGCCTGATTGCCGATCAGGTAGCCGCTGACCGCCACCAACGCCTTGACGCGCTCCGGCCACAATGCTGCGACGATGTCCGCCGAACGCGCGCCCCAATCATAGCCGCCCAGCACTGCTTGTTTGATCTTCAGCGCATCCATGAAGTCGATCACGTCGCTGGCCAGCGCCGCCGGTTGGCCGTTGCGCAGGGTGTTTTTGGACAGGAACTGCGTGTCGCCATAACCGCGTGCATACGGCATCAGCACGCGGTAACCCTTGGCCGCGAGCAGTGGTGCGACATCGTCGTAGCTGTGAATGTCGTAGGGCCAGCCGTGCAGCAGAATCACCACTGGGCCATCAGCGGGGCCGGTTTCGGCGTAGGCCACGTCGAGCAAGCCAGCCTTGATGTGCTTCAGCGGGCCGAAAGGCGAGGGCGCCGAATAGCTGACGGCGGCCGGTTCAGTGGTTTGCGCCTGAGCGCTGCCGACGGCGCCGAACAGTGACAGCGCCAGGACTGACAAGCCGAGCGCGGCGGTGATTTTAGAGGTGTGCAGAGCCTGTTTCATGCTGACGTCTCCTTTGCGAGCCTGTGGCCAAGGGGCTGGATGAACCCTTGAAACCCTGGGTGCATTGAAGCGTGGCGAGGTATCTGCTCTGTGTCGCCAGAGAGCGTTTTTGCATTGGGTTGTGTAGCAGCGGGGCGCGTACACAGTGTGATACATGGCGATGAAACGGTGAGTTTCCGCGCGAAAATAATAAGTGGCTGTTTTAAAACAAAAAAAATTTTATTTCGGGCTTCCCAAATGAAATGAATGTTGTTAAATTGCGCCCCGTTCTCACAGCGATCCTAACGGAGCCGCTGATCAGAGCTACAGGGGCGTCGCCAAGCGGTAAGGCAGCAGGTTTTGATCCTGCCATGCGTTGGTTCGAATCCAGCCGCCCCTGCCATCTACGAAAAAACGCCAACTTCGCAAGAAGTTGGCGTTTTTTTATGCCTGCGATTTACCGCGTTTGGAGCCAAGCAGGCGTGCGCGATGCCGAAGCACCGCGCACGCCGGCCACTTAGTGCGGTGCGCGCGGGATGGTTTTCATCAGGTCTTCAGGGCTGATGTGGCCGACCACGCTGCCCGGCTGCGGCAGGTTCAGAATGTGGCCTTTCATCTTGCCGATGATGTGCATCTCGCACGGCTTGCAATCGAACTTCAGCGTCAGCACTTCATCGCCGTGGATCAACTGCATCGGCGCGACCTTGGTACGCACGCCGGTCACGCCTTTGGCCTGTTTCGGGCACAGGTTGAAGGAGAAACGCAGGCAGTGCTTGGTGATCATCACCGGCACCTCGCCTGGCTCTTCGTGAGCTTCGTACGCCGCGTCGATCAGCTTGACGCCGTGACGGTGGTAGAAGTCGCGCGCCTTCTGGTTGTAGACGTTGGCGAGGAAGGTCAGGTGCGAATCCGGGTACACCGGCGGCGGCGTGGTTTCGGCCTTGCGGCTGCCACGCGGATGCGCGGCGACACGCGCCGCAGTCAGCGCTTCGATCACTTCGCGACGCAGCGACTTGAGCTGCGAGTTGGGAATGAAGAACGCTTGCGGCGCATCCAGCTTGATGTCGGTGGCGTGATACTGGGTTGTGCCGAGCTGACCGAGCAGGTCACGCAGTTGCTCCAGCGCCTGTTCCGGCTTGTTGGCAACGCCGAACGGCCCGTTCAGCGTGACGCTGGCGCTGATGCCTTCTTCGCTGGTCGCGGTCACTTCCAGCTGTTCTTCGCGCAGACGGGCGAACCAGCTCAGGGCCACACGACGTTCCGAAGAGGTCTTCTGCAACGCCTGCTGCCAGTTGTGATCAAGGTTGCGATTAAGCGGGTGGCTTGGACGCAGCTTGAACAGGCCCTCGGGCATTTCGTTCGGTTCGACGCGGTAGCGGTAGCGCTTCTCGCCGTCTTCTTCGAACTCGCCTTTGGCCTCGGCGATGTTGGCGCGGAAACCGACCACTTCGCGTTTGACCAGCACGTTCAGGCCGTCGCCGTTGGACAGCGGCTCGTGAGTGACAACCTGCATGTCACGCTTGCCGACTTTTTCCACCGTGCCGACTGGCAGACCGGTGAAGGTTGGCGAATCGAAGGCGCCGATGTCGATCTTGCGATCGGTGACGAAGTAATCGGTGCTGCCACGGTGGAAGGTCTTTTCCGGGTCGGGCAGGAAGAAATGCACGGTGCGGCCGCTGGAGGCGCGGGCCAGGTCAGGGCGGTCTTCGAGCACGTCGTCCAGACGCTGGCGGTAATAGGCGGTGATGTTCTTCACATAGCCCATGTCCTTGTAGCGACCTTCGATCTTGAACGAACGCACGCCTGCTTCGACCAGCGCGCGGATGTTGGCGCTCTGGTTGTTGTCTTTCATCGACAGCAGGTGTTTTTCGTAAGCGATCACGCCACCCTTTTCGTCTTTCAAGGTGTACGGCAAGCGGCAAGCCTGGGAGCAGTCGCCTCGGTTGGCACTGCGGCCGGTTTGCGCGTGGGAAATATTGCACTGGCCGGAGAAGGCCACGCACAGCGCGCCGTGAATGAAGAATTCGATGGCCGCGTCGGTTTCATCGGCGATGGCGCGGATTTCTTGCAGGTTCAGCTCACGGGCCAACACCAACTGCGAGAAACCGGCCTGATCGAGGAACTTCGCTCGCTCGAGGGTGCGGATGTCGGTCTGGGTCGAGGCGTGCAGCTCGATCGGCGGAATGTCCAGCTCCATTACGCCCAGATCCTGAACGATCAGCGCATCGACGCCGGCGTCGTACAACTGATGGATCAGCTTGCGCGCCGGCTCCAGCTCGTTGTCGTGCAGGATGGTGTTGATGGTGGTGAAGATGCGTGCGTGGTAACGGCGGGCGAACTCGACCAGTTCGGCGATTTCGCTGACTTCGTTGCAGGCGTTGTGGCGTGCGCCGAAGCTCGGGCCGCCGATGTACACGGCGTCAGCGCCATGCAGGATGGCCTCGCGGGCAATGGCGACATCGCGGGCAGGGCTGAGCAATTCCAGGTGATGCTTGGGCAAGGACATAGTTTTTTTAGTCAGGCGGTCACGGGCAAGGGGCGCATTGTACCTGTGAAACACCTGGGCGGCATCAGCGTGCCGATATCAGGTACG
The DNA here is from genome assembly GCF_001425545.1 of Pseudomonas sp. Leaf434. Classification (NCBI taxonomy): domain Bacteria; kingdom Pseudomonadati; phylum Pseudomonadota; class Gammaproteobacteria; order Pseudomonadales; family Pseudomonadaceae; genus Pseudomonas; species Pseudomonas sp. Leaf434. The sequence goes on from NZ_LMQZ01000009.1 coordinate 577,338, forward strand.
AAGGACCTAGCACAATACGAGGCAATGCATAACTGTAAAGTCTGTCAGTTGTCCGCCCGCGTCCAAAGCGTGAACATCAGGTGGGAGCGGGAAAGTCGCTCTGGCCTATATCACGCAAGACATTGGAGATTAATATCATGAAAGGTAATAACGCCTTCGCGACGATTGGTATCTCGGATTTCGCGTCGTTTAAATCGCGTCCGCAGAAGAAGGCCGAAGTGTATTACAAAGCGGTCGTTTCACCCCATCATCCGGGCATTGGCAAGCCAATATTCTCCGCTACTCGGCATCTCTATTTCGGCACAAAGGAGACGTTCAGCGTTATTGGTCAATATTTTACGGACGAGGTGGGTGAGATTATTTCATTTGTGATAGATCGCTCCCTTACGGACGGTACGCATGAAGTTGGCGGGTTCGGAAGTCCCGTGGCGGGATTGATGACTATGTCGCATGAAATTTTATATGCGAAAACAGGAACAATAGAGTTTGCGCGCAAACACGAAGAAGGTATCGATTCGATTACGGCAACATTCAATTTTGAAATCGAGCACCGCGGGCAAACATACCGGGTATCAGAAGGTAAACTGTTTGTTATAGCTAGCGGTCCCCTTTAAGTTTTGTGAATAGACCGTTGACGCCAATTCGCTCAACGAGCGAGCCAGCGCATGCCAAACGGCCGCATCCTGGTGGCTGCTGTGTTTGGCGCGCGCCCTTAAGCATTTTCACTGCGTACGCCGCAACCGGAATCGTGGCGGCAGCCTACGCAGTATTTCCGCAAATCAGCCCTTGGCCGCCATCGCCGTCACTTCCACACGCATCCCCTCAACCGCCAGCGAAGCGACGCCCACCGCTGCCCGCACTGGCCAAGGCTTGGCGAAGTAGCGTTTGTAGACTTCGTTGAACGCCGCGCGATCAGCCATGTCGGTGAGGTAAATGGTCAGGTGCAGCACCCGGTCCATCGAACTGCCAGCACGTTCCAAGGCGACTTTCAGCGCTTGCAGCGTGCACTCGCTTTGCTCGGTGATGCCGCCGAGTTCCAGGCTGCCATCGGCGCGGGTCGGGATTTGCGTCGAGACCATGATCCCGCCAAAGGTGGCGACGTCGGAAGAAATCGAATCGGTGTCCGGATCAGGCGTGAAGATGATGTCTTGATTGGCCATGGGCATCTCTTGTTTGGGTGAATGAAGATTGCGGCAGTTTACAGATTCTTTCCCACCATGGCCCGGACGGGGACCGCGACACGTTTGTATAAGCGTGTATCAGCCCTCAGCGGATACACACGGCAACACCAAACCGGGCTTTCGCGACACATCCGCCTTACATGCCGAGCCCAAAGTAGCCCTCACACCAACACTACGTTCAAGAGGGCACCACCATGTACCGTCCACTGTTTCTGGCTTCTGCCGTTGTCTTCGCCTCCCTTGCCGGTTTCGCCCATGCGGCAGATGCGCCGGCGACGAGCTGGCAGAAAGGTCTGAGCCGTACTGATCTGGTTCGCCAGGATCTCGGCGCTGACAATCGCGAGGTGATTCAGGCGCGTATCGATTTCGACGCTGGCGTCACCTCGCCTCGGCATGCTCATCCCGGCGTGGAAGTCGCCTATGTCATCAGCGGCACGTTCGAGTATCAGCTCGAAGGGCGGGCGCCGGTAATACTCAAGGCCGGTGATTCGTTGTTCATTCCGGCGGGCGTGGCGCATGTGGCGAAAAACATTGGCAGCGAAAAGGGCGTGGAACTGGCCACTTACGTCGTGCCGAAAGGCGAGCCGCTGCTGATCCTCAAACCATGACCTGTCAGGCTGCTATTTCGAGCGCGGCTTGCTCATTGCGCGCTTGATGCGCATCCAGTCCTGATAGGCCGCCGTTCGCTTGGCGTCGGCCAGGGCTTTCGCTTCGCTGAAGCGAGCCCAGGACTCAGGGCTGTCGGCGTCATGCTCAATGATTCTGTAGGCCGCCTCTTCCAGCAGGTCGGCCTCGCGGAACATCGCGGCGTTTTCTGCCATCTCGTCATCCCAGGATCGGCCGAAACCGAATTTCAACGTGTGCTCATTCATTTTGCGTGATCCTCCTCCCACACCAGAGGCACCGACTCGCGCCATTGCACCCCGGTCACGCCAAAGCGCTCCGCCATCGGTTTGGAAAAACGTTTCAACGGAGGCCGACCGGGGCGGGGGATGGGCGCGATTCCTGCGTCGCAACTTGCCCACTGCCACGCTTCGGCGTTGTTCATGTTTTTTGTGCGAATGACGAATGACCTGGGCTTTCCATGTAACAGGTACTCGATCACGTACAAGTCCACTGCGCTCATACATTTCCTCCGTCTGTTAAAAAGAGGGATGTCTGGCGAAATGAATAATTCAGAGAAAATTCTTTTGGCTGGGATGACCGGCATGCGCCGCTTGTTTAGCGTTATACCGCGCGTTGGGGCGTGTACAAGTTGAGGCGCCAATGCACTACATGATCTTGTAATGTCGCTGCTCAGAGTGGCGATCTGAATAGAATGAAACGCATCTAAAGCGACGCGTTATTCAGGAGGGGCTTCAGGAGTAAATGCATGAGCAGACAAAGTCGGCGTGAATCTCGGTGTCTTCAACCGCTGTGATCAGCCCTGCATGCAAAGCTTCTTCAGGATTGATGATGCGCGGAGCCGCTGTCAGGTATTTCTCTGTCTCCAACGCATTTTTCCCGTTACTGGTACGCTCGGCGACAATCTGCGCGTACAGATGCAAGTCGTAATCCAGGCTCATGGCATATTCCGACATGCGCGAATGATCAACCGCTCCCTGCAAGTGCCAATGAAAAGGGTGAAACAGAAACTTGCTATGAGTGCACGCAGTGCGGCGCTGGCCGGCGAGGAAAACGATATTGCCCATCGACTCGACCGTTCCCAGGTTATGCGTGTGTACCGGGACGGGCAGCGCCATCAGAAAGTTGTACATCGTAAAACCGTAACTGCATTCGCCACCCATGGTAGCGATGTTCAGAATCAACCTGGGGGCATCTTCCTTTACCGCACGCGAGGCTCTATCAATCAGCTGACCGCAGGTTGAAGCATTGATAGGGCCGGTAAAGTTAATCACGTGAACAGGCATGGCAATTTCCTCGACGGGCCGGGGCTCTGCGAACGGGCTCTTTGCGCAAGGACTGGTGCCCGTGAGTCAGGAGCAGCGTTCGTACGTTGGCGTCGTTTGCGTTTCTCGAGAGTTTTCAGAGTCAACGTTCAACTGCCTGCGCTCGTAACATTCATGTTGGGCACGATCGCTGTGCTGCGGGTGGCCAGGTTTTCTTTCAATGCACGAAGACCCAGCGTCGTCCGGCAGTTTCTCCGGGGAGCTGCGCGTCGCTTCTGGAACAACTTCAGCGCCTTCGCGTTGGTGTAACTGGCTTGGAGGAGTATGTATGGAGGTGGTCATCTATGCGCTCCGTCGAATATTACAAGGGCAGCGAGGCTGCCCTTGTACCGCTCATTTACGACTTGCGACCTCCACTGTGGCTGGATTGTCCGCCTTTGCGACCAGCCTCGGATGCTTTTTCACGATCGTTGGCGAAGTTGCCGCCAGACTGTCCGCCTTTTTTCCCGGACTCTTGCATCTTGTCACGATCGTTGCCGGCGTTACCTGTATTTTTATTTCCGGTGGTCATGATAGCTCTCCGATATCTATTAACGTTTCGCTAGTGATGTCCGTTTTCGTCATGGACACCTACTTCGATTACATATCGGTTCACGGTGTTTTGATTTTTTTTAATTGATCCGATGAGCGGTGCCTGCACTTTCAACTTGTATCGGCCAGTAGTGCACATATAACTAAAAGGGCTACGCTCAATCGCATTGGATAATAAAGAAAAACACTTACACCGATGCCGAGCCGGTTGTTGAAGTTAATTGAACCTCGACTATCTGAATCGTGGCAACGGCCGATCAATTGGCTTGAGCGTCGAAAGCGTATCGCGAATAAGCGGCGCATCTTTTTCGATGTCATGCAGTCGGTCGCGAATGCGCAAAGCTGTCGGATGCCCGCCTTGATGATCAACCCAGTCGGCGATCTCTTTGCAGGCGGCTGCCAGGCGCGCCTGGCGGGCGTCGAGCAGGGTGAGGAGGGTGGTGATGGACTCTTTCTCGGACATGAAACACCTCCGTTCGCTGAAACGGCTGAGTTGCAACAAAAAGCCCGCATGGCGCGAACCTTCAGATCAACTATAGAAGCCCTGCGCGATCGTGCAAAAAATACCCGGCTCAGCTCATCGGCAAATCTTGTAGGAGTGAGCCTGCAGGGGGTTTGTGCGACTCAGGACGCCTCGCTCACCTCACACATCCGCTCGAGAAACATCGCCAAGGCTACTTCCTCAGCGCGCAGGCCTTTGCGCACTCGCGGGCGAGGCAGTTCGGCGAGCGCGCCGAGCATGAAATGTTCGAGCACCGCAGGGTGGATGTAGCATTTGCGGCACACCGCTGGCGTGTTGCCCAGCTGTTTGGCGACGTTCTTCACGGCTTCAACCACATGGCGCTTGGCCTCGGTTTCCGACTCATGCTGCAGCTCGCGCAGCACTGCCAAAGCCAATGCGCTGCCCGCCCAGGTGCGGTAATCCTTGGCGGTGAATTCAGCGCCGGTGAGCTTTTGCAGATAGGCGTTGACGTCGGAGGAGGTGACGGTGTGCCGTTCGCCGTGTTCATCAAGGTACTGAAACAGGTTTTGCCCGGGAATCTCCAGGCAGCGCTTGATGATTCGCGCCAGGCGACGGTCCTTGACGGTGATCTGGTGTTCGATGCCGCTCTTGCCGCGGAACTGGAACAGGATCGCGCTGCCGTTGACCTCGACATGCCGACTGCGCAACGTGGTCAGGCCATAAGAGCGATTGTCCCGCGCATATTGGGTATTGCCGACGCGGATCAGCGTGGCGTCGAGCAAGGTGATGACCGTGGCCATGACCTTGTCGCGGCTGAAGCCCGGGGCGTCGAGCAGCGCCTCAAGCTGGCGCCGCAGTTTGGGCAGGGCCAGGCCGAACTCTCGCAGGCGCGAGTATTTGTCGGCGTCGCGCACTTCGCGCCAGCGTGCGTGATAACGGTATTGCTTGCGCCCGCGCGCATCGCGGCCGGTGGCTTGCAGATGACCGCACGGGTCGGCGCAGATCCACACATCGGTGTAAGCCGGCGGCACCGCGAGGGCATTGATGCGTTTGATTTCGTCCGGATCGCTGATGCGCTGGCCCGACGGTTCGAAATAGACGAACTTGCCGCGCAGTTTTTTCCGGGTGATACCAGGCTGAGTGTCATCGACGTAATGCAGATCGGCGGGCAGGGCATCTGTCAGCACGGTATCGGGCATGGCGGTTTCCTTCGGTCATACGGCAGTCTGTAACTGATTGACCGCAGTCGCTGGCCGTCGTGCCGAATGATTTACGCGAGCACCGCCACTGCCTTGATCTGCGCCCACAGCCGCTGGCCCGGGTGCACGCCCAATTGGTCACGCGAGAAGCGGGTGATCCGCGCCAGCAGCGGCGTGCCGCCCGCATCGAGGCGGATCAGCACATGGGCACTGTTGTCAGCGGCCTGTTCGCTGATGACGGTAACGGGCAGACGATTGAGAATGCTGCTGGCTGCATCGTTGTTCAGCGCCAGGCTGATGTCACGGGCGTGCACCTTGCAGCGCAGGGCTTGGCCCACGGCCATCGGCGCATGGGTGACGCGAATGTTCATTTCGGTAGCTGGCAGTTGCAGGCTGAGCAATTGATAGGTGGCGTCGTAGGCGCTGACCTGACCTTCGATGATCACCCCGGCGTCATCGCCCAGCGCCAAAGGCAGATCCAGACGCGCGAGGGTCTCGCCGATCGGGCCGCTGGCGAGGGCTTTGCCGTCACGGAGCAATACCAGATGATCAGCCAGACGCGCGACTTCATCCTGGGCATGGCTGACGTACAGCAGCGGAATATCCAGTTCGTCGTGCAGGCGTTGCAGGTACGGCAAGATTTCGCTTTTGCGCCGGCTGTCGAGAGCCGCCAGTGGTTCGTCCATCAGCAGCAGTTTCGGGCTGGTCAGCAGGGCGCGGGCGATGCCGACGCGCTGTCGTTCGCCGCCGGACAGATGCTGCGGATGACGCTCGAGCAAATGGCCGATGCCGAGCAGTTCGGTCGCTTGGTTGATATCGACCAGGCGTTGCGACTTGGCGATGCGTTTGAGACCAAACTCCAGATTGGCCAGCACAGACAGATGCGGGAACAGGCTGGCTTCCTGAAACACGTAGCCAAGCGCACGTTTATGCGGGGCTACGAAAATGCCCTGCGCGCTGTCCTGCCAGACCTCATCGTTGATCTGCACAAAACCCTGCTCTGCGCGTTCCAGCCCGGCGATGCAGCGCAGGCAGGTGGTTTTGCCGGAGCCGGAATCGCCAAACAGCGCGGTGACGCCCCGGCCCGGCACTTGCAGATCAACATCCAGTTCGAACCCCGGATAAGTGCGTTTCAGGCGTACATCAATCATCGATCAGCTCCAGCCAGCGCGGGTTTTACGGCTGGAATACAGCGCCAGCAACACCAGAAACGAGAACACCAGCATCGCCCCGGACAGCCAGTGCGCCTGGGCATATTCCAGCGCTTCGACGTGGTCGTAAATCTGCACCGAGACCACGCGGGTCTTGTCGGGAATGTTGCCGCCGATCATCAGCACCACGCCGAATTCACCGACGGTGTGGGTAAAACCGAGAATCGCTGCGGTGATGAAGCCGGGGCGCGCCAGCGGCAGGATCACGCTGAAGAACGTGTCCCAAGGATTGGCGCGCAACGTCGCGGCGACTTCCAGCGGGCGGGTGCCGATCGCCGAGAATGCGTTTTGCAGCGGTTGCACCACGAAAGGCATGGAGTAGATTACCGAGCCGATGACCAGCCCGGTGAAACTGAACGTCAGCGTGCCCAGCCCCAGCCATTGAGTGAACTGGCCGAGAAAACCGTGCGGCCCCAGCGCCAGCAACAGATAAAAGCCGATCACCGTCGGCGGCAGCACCAGCGGCAGGGCGACGATGGCGCCAATCGGGCCGCGCAACCACGACGAGGTGCGCGACAGCCATAACGCGATCGGCGTGCCGATCACCAGCAGAATCACGGTGGTCAGCGACGCCAGTTTCAGGGTCAGCCAGATCGCGGCGAAGTCGGCACTGGTCAGCGACATTTACAGTTCATATCCGAAGGATTTGATCACCGCAGCGGCTTTCGGGCCTTTGAGATAATCGATCAGGGACTTGGCAGCAGCGCTGTCCTTGCCTTTGTTCAAGATCACCGCGTCCTGTTTGATCGGATCATGCAGGGTGGCCGGAACAATCCATGCCGAGCCGCTGCTGATTTTGCCGTTCTTGAAGATTTGCGACAGCGCCACAAAGCCTAGTTCGGCGTTGCCGGTGGAGACGAACTGGTAGGCCTGAGTAATGTTCTGGCCTTCGACGATTTTGCTTTTCGTGGCTTCGCTCAACTGGAGTTTTTCCAGCACCTGGGTGGCGGCGAGACCGTATGGCGCGGCTTTCGGGTTGGCGATGGACAAGTGCTGGTATTGGTTGGTTTTCAGCACGTCACCCTGTGCATCCACATAACCTTCTTTTGCCGACCACAGCGCCAGGGTGCCAATGGCGTAGGTGAAGCGCGAGCCTTTGACGGTTTCGCCTTCCTGTTCGAGTTTTGCCGGGGTGCTGTCGTCAGCTGCGAAAAACACTTGGAAGGGCGCGCCGTTTTTGATCTGGGTGTAGAACTGGCCGGTTGCGCCGTAAGCAGCAACCAATTTGTGCCCGGTGTCTTTTTCGAAATCGGCAGCGATGGCCTGGATTGGCGCGGTGAAATTGGCGGCGACCGCCACTTGCACTTCGTCAGCTTGCGCGGCACTGATGCTGAAAAATGTGAGGAATGAGGCGAGACAGGCAGGGGCGAGGCGTGTGGCAGCAGGTGTCATGTAAAGGCTCCGTGATCGGCATTGAATGCTTTGCTTTGGATAACGCCGATACACGGGCGCAATCGCTGTATACGGAAATATATAGCGATATGCCGCCAAGTGGCGAGGGAATAAATCCGCTCGCCGCGTAGATTCAATGACGGTTGAGTTTCGCCAATGCGCCCTCGGCGAGTTGCCGGGTCAGTTCAGCGCTGCCGATATCCTTGCCCAACGTCAGCGCCTGACCGGCCCACAGATTGGCAAAATCGGCGTCATCCTTGGCTCGCAGCGGCATCAGCGCGCCGCCGGCCAACGGGAAGGCTGGCGCTTGCGCTGACATCGGGCCGAGTTCGCGCATCGCCCGATTGACAATACCCCGCGCCGGACGTCCGGTGAAAATGTTGGTGATGGCGGTCTCGCTTTCCTTGGCGGTGCGCAGGGCCTTGTGGTGCGAGGCGCTGACCTTCGCCTCCGGGGTAAACAGAAACGCCGTGCCGACTTGCACCGCCGAGGCGCCGAGCATCAACGCGGCTGCTACGCCTCGGGCATCGCTAATCGCACCCGCCGCAATCACCGGCACCTTCACCGCGTCGACCACCTGCGGCACCAGTGCAAAGGTGCCGACCTGGCTGCTCAGATCATCGCTGAGAAACATCCCGCGATGCCCGCCCGCCTCATAACCCATGGCGATGATCGCATCGCAGCCGTGTTGCTCCAGCCAGATCGCTTCTTCGACCGTGGTGGCAGATGAAAGGATTTTCGCCCCGGTTGCCTTGACCCGATCAAGCAGATTTTTCTCCGGCAACCCGAAATGAAAACTCACCACTTCGGGGCGGAATTCTTCGAGCACGGCACACGCAGTCTCGTCGAAAGGAGCACGGTTGGACACCGGCGTCGGCGCCTCGAAATCGGCACCGAGTTCGCGGTAGTAAGGTTCGAGCAGATTTTTCCAGTCCCGGGCTCGCTGCTCATCAGGCGCCGGTGGCTGATGGCAGAAGAAATTGACGTTGAACGGCTTGGTGGTGTGCTGGCGAATCGTCTTCAGTTCTTCGCGCAGTTGCTCGATGCTCAGCATCGCTGCGGGCATTGAACCGAGGCCGCCGGCATTGCACACGGCAATCACCATCGAAGAATTGGTCGCACCGGCCATCGGGCCTTGGATGATCGGCAGTTCGATACCGAGAAGATCAAGGATACGGGTGTCTGGCCACTGGCTCATAAAGCAATTCTCCGAACGATGAAACGGGCAGGGACGGCAAGCGGTTTTAGCAGCAAAACCGGCTGCGGGGCCAGTCTGAAATTCTGAACATTACGTGCAGTTTTTCAGCGTCGGTGTGGGTGGCTTAGCGAAAGTCGAGTGTGGCAATGTGTTGCGATGTGTTATTTCAGGGCACGCTTTCTTCCCATTATTTTCGAGAGGCCGTCATGTTCAATGCCATTCTGATCGACAAAGATGACAGCGGTTATCGCGCCAATCTGCAGCAAATCGATGAGCAGCAACTGCCCGAAGGCAACGTCAGCGTGAACGTCGCGTACAGCACCCTGAATTTCAAAGATGGCCTGGCGATCACCGGCAGCAGCCCGGTGGTGCGCAAGTTCCCCATGGTTCCGGGGATCGATCTGGCGGGGACTGTCGAGTCCAGTTCGCATGCCGATTTCAAGGCGGGCGACCGAGTGTTGCTCAACGGCTGGGGCGTCGGTGAGAGCCACTGGGGCGGGCTGGCGCAAAAGGCTCGGCTTAATGGTGACTGGCTTATTCCGTTGCCCGAAGCTTTCACGCCGGCGCAAGCCATGGCCATCGGCACCGCAGGCTACACGGCAATGCTGTGCATTCTGGCGCTGGAGCGCCATGGCCTGACACCGGATCACGGCGAAGTGCTGGTCACCGGCGCCAATGGCGGGGTCGGCAGCTTTGCCATCGCCTTGCTCAGCAATTTGGGCTATCGGGTGGTGGCGTCCACGGGGCGGGTGTCCGAGCATGAATACCTGCAGCAATTGGGTGCTGCCGAAATCATCGATCGAGCCACCTTGTCCGAACCGGGCAAGCCGTTGGCGAAAGAGCGCTGGGCGGCGGTGGTCGATTCGGTCGGTAGTCATACGCTGGCGAATGCTTGCGCCAGCACACGCTCGGAAGGCGTGGTCGCGGCATGCGGGTTGGCGCAAGGCATGGATTTCCCGGCCTCGGTAGCACCGTTCATTCTGCGCGGCGTAACGCTGGCCGGGATCAACAGCGTGACCCAGCCCAAGGCGCGCCGTATCGAGGCCTGGGGCCGACTGGCCAAGGATCTGGATTTCTCGTTATTGCAATTGATCAGTCACGAAATCAGCTTGAGCGAAGCCCTTGAGGCCGCGCCCAGATTACTCGCCGGGCAACTGCGGGGCAGGGTGGTGGTCGACGTCAATCGTTGAGTTCGCGCTCAAGCAGTTGGCGTTTGCGCTCGACGCCCCAGCGGTAGCCGGAAAGATTGCCGTCACTGCGCACCACGCGGTGGCAGGGAATCGCCACCGCCAAACGGTTGGCCCCGCAAGCCTGGGCCACGGCGCGCATCGAAGTCGGCGCGCCGATGCGTTGCGCGATTTCGGCGTAACTTGCGGTGCTGCCTGCGGGGATCTCACGCAGCGCCTGCCAGACGCGCTCCTGAAACGCTGTGCCGCGTATATCCAGCGGCAAGTTCAGGCCCGTCGCGGGCGCTTCAACAAAGCCGACGACGCTGGCGATCAACTGTTCAAATTCGCGGTCGGCGCCGATCAGGTTGGCCTTGCGAAACTGATCCTGCAGGTTGCAGACCAGCTGATGCGGATCGTCGCCGAGCAGAATCGCGCAGATCCCACGTTCGCTTTGCGCCACCAGAATCGCCCCCAGCGAGCATTGGCCAACGGCAAAGCGAATGTCGTTGTTCTGCCCGGCAGCGCGATAGTCGGTGGGCTTCATGCCCAGCAGTTGATCGGCTGATTCGTAAAAGCGGCTGTTGGAATTGAAGCCAGCGTCATACAGCGCGTCGGTCACCGAGCCGCCGTCCGCCAGGCGCGCACGCAGTTTGCGTGAGCGATGCGCCGTGGCGTAAGCCTTGGGCGTCAGGCCGGTCGCGGCTTTGAATAGCCGGTGGAAATGAAAAGGGCTGAGGCCAGCGGTGGCCGCGAGGTTGTTGAGCGCCGGCAGCGTCTCACAGGTCTCGATCTGCCGACAGGCTGCAGCCACGATCGCTGCATGCTGCGCATCACTCTGATCCTTGCTGGCGCGTTTGCTTGGCCGATACCCGGCAGCTTCGGCCAGTTCGGCGCTGTCGAAAAACTCGACGTTCTGCGGTTTCGGCAGGCGCGCAAGACTGCTCGGCCGGCAATAGACACCAGTAGTTTTTACCGCATAGACAAATTGCCCGTCGGCACGCGGATCGCGCGCCACCACAGCGGCCCAGCGAGGATCGTGCTCAATGCTGATTGTCTTCGAAAGCGTGTCCATGAGAGGGGATCCGTTGACCTGTTTGAGTCAGGTTAACCAGCATCGTAACCCGCAACACTCCGCGCCTTGCGGTCAAACTTTTATTGAACGCCCGCGACGCGGAAGGTGATGTTGATGCGCCGCTCGCCCAAGAGCGGGTGACGGCCAGGTTTGATTGGCAGCACGCCGTGATAGCGCAGGCGGTCCACGCCGCCCCAGACCACCATGTCGCCATGCAACAGCGGAATGCGCTGGGTTTTATCGCTGCGTTCGAAGCCGCCGAACAGAAACATTGCCGGCAAACCTAGCGACAGCGAAACGATGGGCGCGGCATAACCTTTTTCGTCTTTGTCCTGATGCAGCGACATCTTGGCGCCGGGGACGTACTGGTTGATCAGGCAGGAGTCGGCTTGAAAATCCGTAAACCCGGCGCGTTCCGCCGCCTCGTGCGCCAGATCGGCAAACACCGCCGGCATCGACGGCCACGGCAAGCCGCTGAGTGGATCGACGCTGGAATAGCGGTAACCGCTGCGATCGGTGATCCAGCCCAGCTGTCCGCAACTGCTGGTGCCGACCGACATGCTGAAACCGCCGGGCGTGACCATGTGGCGTAGCGGGGCGGCGGCAAGAATGGCGTCGAGCCCGGTCAGCAGTTGCTCGACCTGCGGCAAGGCGAACCCGCGCAGCACCCACGATTGTTCGCCGATCTGCTCGGCGCGGGCTTGCTGTACGGGTTCGTTGTCGGCGAACAGGTCAAACGTGGTCGGTTGCATGGTGTTGGTTACAGCGCTTTGCTGACCTTGATGTCACTGAGCTCTTCGTCAGCGTGCATTTTCTTCAGCGCCGCCTTCGCTTCCTCGTCAGTGCCGGTTTCCAGTTCAGCGAATTCGAAACGCTGTTCACCGTCCAGTTTGTACTTGATCACGTATTTGGTTTTTTGCGCCACGGTCATGTTTCCCTTTCAGAATAGGCTGCGCGTCTCAGCTCAGTTTAGTGCTGGAGCGACGGATGATCTTGATCGAGTGGGTCAGCGTCGGCTTGCGCGTCACGCTGATTGCGCGGCGGTTGACGGTGTCGATGGTGATGTTCCAGAAGCCGGTGCTCGGCGCAGTGATGCGTGCCGGGAACGTGTCGAACGCGCCGCCGTGGTAGGTGTGACGGCCGCCGTTTTTGAAGCTGCGGAAGTTGGCGTCGTTCATCAAACGGATGTTGCACATCTGCGAGCATTGAATGACGACGATGTCGTCTTCGTTGAGGTGCTCGCGCTGGTGAATGAATTTCATGGGCGCCTCCAGAAGGGCTTTTTCTACTAAATCAAAACGATAGCTTGTCGATGGGCGCAGTTTATCAGCCCGCACGGGTTATTATCTGGCCGTCGGGCGTTGCTTTGACAAATTTTGAACAGAACTTCGCCATGGCGGGCGGGTTAAATGCACAAGGCCCCGGAGAAAAGCGGCATTTGTGCTGTCGGACGGTCTTTAACGGAGGATTTATATGAAGTGGGGTGTGGTGTGTGTGCCGTTGATTCTGGCGATGGCCGGTTGTGCAAATGTTTCCGAAATCAATGAAACGCTGCCAACCATGAGCGTGATCTCCGGCAAAAAGCCCCAGGAGTATGCGCAGTGTCTGACCGACAAGCTCGCTGACAGTCGTGGTGCGTTGCAAGTCCAGCCGCAGAAGGACGGTGTACGAGTCATCGTTCCCGGCAAACTTTCGTCAGGCCCGGCAGCCGTGTTTGATATCGAAGATCGCGCCGGCGGCAGCAGCATCAAGCTGCATGAGCGGATGTCCAACGTGCCGGTTCGCCCTCGCGATGTACAGAAAGCTGCGAACGCCTGTATTTCCGGCTGATAGACTAGCGAACATCAGCACCCGATGCCGTCACAGTCCTGCTGTGGCGGCATTGTCATATATGGAGTCGCAATGAAGCGAGAGCACGTGCGGGAGCGCCACGCAGAGGGCCTTATCTCTGCCACTCATGTCATCCAGAACCCGGCGAATCCGGGTGAATGGATCGTGTTTTTCAAGAAGAGTGCAGGGCGCAGCTACTTTTTGGTGGATGACAATGACGAGGTCGAGTCCTTCAATCGGCTCGACGACCTGATCGAGGTCGTCCGTGGCCTCGGGATCAAATTCGCCGAAATCCACATGTAAGGTTTACTTGCAGACGACCACGACGTTACGGGTCTTGTAATTGCCAATGTCAACGCCCAGGGTTTTGTCATCTTCCTTGGGCGCCGGTGTGCCATCAGTGCCGACGATGCGATAGCCGGTGCCGGCGCAGGAGGCATCGGCCTTTTCGTAGCACATGGCCCATGAGTTGGCTTCGCCGGAACAGTCGATGCTCAGACCCTGTTCGCCATTGTTCAGATAGGTGGGCTGCGAAGTGGCACAGCCGCTCAGTACCAATACCGCGAAAAGCGGCTGCAGTTTGTTCAGGTTCATGGTTGCGAGGTCTTCAAGTGGGGGACTGGTTGCTCTGACAGCGCCGCGATGAAAAGGTTATAGCGATTGGCCACTTGTTTGCCAACAAAGCACAAAAAAGCCCTGCATGCTGGCAGGGCTTGGCGCAAGTGCTAAAAGGATCAGTCCTGATCTTTGCCTCGGCGCTTGGAAGAAGCAGGCGTATCAGTGAACACCGAGGCCACATCTGTTGCCATCTGCTCGCTGTCGAAAGGCCCGGCGATATGTTCGCCATTGGTAGTGGTCAGCGTCCACTTGCCGTCTTTCTTGTCGATCACATACCCGTTGATGATTTTTACCGCAGCCATCTAGTCTGTCTCATTCGCTGGTTCAAAGGCGCCATGATAGCGGCAAATGCTCGCAATGGGGGCTGATAAGCGTATGGTGATCCTGTTTGCCCGGATCTTGAGCTACGCTGACGCCGCCGCTGAAATACCCGGATGGAACTATCCGAGCGAATATTTCTCTATGTTGGCATCGGTTAGCCAGCGCGGGGCATTGTAAGGCGCACGCCGCCTGATTAGACTGCCCCGAAACTCGTACACACAGCCTTTTCAAGGACTTATATGATCAAGAAATGCTTGTTTCCAGCAGCCGGTTACGGCACTCGCTTCCTCCCAGCGACCAAAGCCATGCCTAAAGAAATGCTGCCGGTGGTAAACAAGCCACTGATCCAGTACGGCGTTGAAGAAGCACTGGACGCGGGCCTGACGGAAATCTCCATCGTCACCGGCCGTGGCAAGCGTGCTCTGGAAGACCACTTCGACATCAGTTACGAGCTGGAAAACCAGATCAAGGGCACCGACAAGGAAAAGTACCTGGTCGGTATCCGCAAGCTGTTGGACGAGTGCTCGTTCTCCTACACCCGTCAGACCGAAATGAAAGGTCTGGGCCACGCAATCCTGACTGGCCGCCCACTGATCGGTGACGAACCGTTCGCCGTGGTCCTGGCGGATGACCTGTGCGTCAACATCGACGGCGACGGCGTACTGACCCAGATGGTCAAGCTGTACAAGCAGTTCCGCTGCTCGATCGTCGCGATCCAGGAAGTCGATCCGCAGGAAACCAACAAGTACGGTGTCATCGCCGGCGAAATGATCCGCGACGACATCTACCGCGTGCACAGCATGGTCGAGAAGCCAAAGCCGGAAGACGCGCCGTCGAACCTGGCGATCATCGGTCGTTACATCCTGACCCCGGACATCTTCGATCTGATCGAGCAGACCGAACCAGGCAAGGGCGGCGAAATCCAGATCACCGACGCCCTGATGAAGCAGGCCCAGAACGGCTGCGTCATGGCCTACAAGTTCAAGGGCAAGCGTTTCGACTGCGGTGGTGCTGAAGGCTACATCGACGCGACCAACTTCTGCTTCGAAAACTTCTACAAGACTGGCAAAGCTTACTAATAGCATCTGCCTCGTCTGCAAAAGAAAGCCACCTTCGGGTGGCTTTTTCATTTTCCGCCCTTATATGGATGGCAGTGCTTGCCCAATGAATGGCTGCGGGTATGCTGATGGCCTGCCGAGGAGATAGAAATGGCCTACGATTTTGACCTTTATGTGATTGGTGCCGGTTCCGGCGGTGTGCGGGCTGCGCGGTTTGCCGCCGGCTTCGGGGCGAAAGTGGCGGTGGCCGAAAGCCGTTACCTGGGCGGCACCTGCGTCAACGTCGGCTGCGTGCCGAAAAAGCTGTTGGTCTACGGCGCGCACTTTGCCGAGGACTTCGAGCAGGCGTCCGGTTTCGGCTGGAACCTGGGCGAAGCCAACTTCGACTGGGCCACGCTGATCGCCAACAAGGATCGCGAGATCAATCGCCTTAACGGCATTTATCGCAATCTGCTGGTCAACAGTGGCGTGACCCTGCACGAGGCGCACGCGAAAATCGTCGGGCCGCACGAGGTCGAGGTTAATGGCGAGCGCTTCACCGCAAAGCACATTCTGATCGCCACCGGCGGCTGGCCGCAGATCCCTGAAATTCCGGGGCATGAGCATGCGATCGGTTCGAATGAAGCGTTCTTCCTCAAAGAGCTGCCCAAGCGTGTGCTGGTGGTCGGCGGCGGTTATATTGCCGTCGAGTTCGCCGGAATTTTCCATGGCCTCGGCGCCAACACCACGCTGCTGTATCGCGGCGATCTGTTCCTGCGCGGCTTCGACGGTGCGGTGCGCAAGCATCTGCAAGAGGAGTTGACCAAGCGTGGCCTCGATCTGCAATTCAATGCCGACATTGCGCGCATCGACAAGCAGGCCGACGGTAGCTTGAAGGCGACGCTCAAGGATGGTCGCGTACTCGAAGCCGACTGCGTGTTCTACGCCACCGGCCGCCGTCCGATGCTGGACAATCTGGGCCTGGAAAACACCGATGTGCAGCTCGACGACAAGGGCTTTATCAAAGTCGACGACGAGTATCAAACCACCGAGCCGTCGATTCTGGCGCTGGGCGACGTCATTGGTCGCGTGCAACTGACCCCGGTCGCTCTGGCCGAAGGTATGGCCGTGGCGCGGCGTCTGTTCAAGCCGGAGCAATACCGTCCGGTGGACTACAAGATGATTCCGACCGCCGTGTTCAGCCTGCCGAACATCGGCACGGTCGGTTTGAGCGAAGAAGAAGCGCGCGAGTGCGGCCACGAGGTGGTTATTTTCGAGAGCCGCTTCCGGCCGATGAAGCTGACCCTGACTGACTGCCAGGAGAAAACCCTGATGAAGTTGGTGGTCGACGCCAAAACCGACAGGGTGCTTGGCTGCCACATGGTCGGCCCGGACGCTGGCGAGATCGTGCAAGGTCTGGCGATCGCCTTGAAGGCCGGCGCGACCAAGCGCGACTTCGACGACACCATCGGGGTGCACCCGACGGCCGCCGAAGAGTTCGTCACCATGCGTACGCCGGTCAGCGCTTAAGCATCTGTCGCTTTGGCCGAGTCTGGCGCTGCCGCAACGGTAGCCGCCAGACGCTGGCTGTCTTCAAGGCTTGCCTGAACCTTGAGCAATTCCTTTTCCAATGACTGATTGAGCTGCGTTTGTTCGTCGACGCTCTGCTTGAGCGCCTGGCTTTCCAGTGCCGCCACGCGCAGACGTTCCTGGAGGAGGGTGCGCTCGCTATCCATGCGCGTGGCCTGCTCGAGCAACTGATCCTGACGCTGATTGCTGTGCTTGAGCTGATCCTGCACAAGATTCAGCTCGCGCTGAGTGCCACGGTTTTCGGTGAGCAAGCGTTCGTTGTCACGGTGCAACTGCGTGATCTCGTCCTGGCGCACCAACGCGCTCTGCTGGGCTTGACGCAATTCTGCCTGTATCTGCTGAAGTTGCCCTTCATGGCGGGCCTGCTCCTGCTCGCGCTGTTCCTTGGTTGCGTTACGGTAATGCTCAAGCGCATCGCGGGCGTGCAGGTGCTTCTCTTCCAGTGAGCGGATCTGTTCGTCCTTGTCCTGCAAGCGCAATTCAAAGTCGGCCAATGCCTGGTTGAGGCCGGCGTTGCGCGTCTGTTCGGTTTGCAGCATCGAGCGGGTGTTGCTCAGCGCTTCGGATTCGCGTTGCAGCGCGGCGCCTTGAATGTCGTGCTCATGCTCGAGTTTTTCCAGCGCCTGGCGCGTCTGCTTCAGCTCGGCTTCCAGTGCTTGGCGTTGTTCCTCGAACTGTTCGCGGGCTTGCTCGATGGGTTCCTGTGCTTGTTCTTTCAGGCGCTGGGCGAGTCGAGAGACGAGGGCGGTGAGCTCATCATCGATCGGTTCTGCCGACGCCTCATTCGGCTGGGCGCCGTCGTCCAGTTCTTTCAGATAGCGATGGATCGTGGTTTTCGAGCCGGTGTTGCCCATTTCAATGCGTACTGCATCGATGCTTGGGTGTTCGCCGCGAGCCAGGATCGCTGTGCGTGCGATTTGCACCAGTGCTTTGGTAATGCCGCCACGGGCCATGTGAACTCCTACGTTTACGTACTGTGGTACATGCCACTGATGTACACAGTGTACCATGCTGAAAATATAGGTAAATCGTTAAGGTAAAACAGGCGGGATATACTGGTATTACCCAATGTCAGGGGGCAAAATGCGCCTCTGCATGCCTGAACCCGTACGCCAGCGAGAAAACTGCCCATGAGCGACATTGATCGATATCTGCAAGCCGCCACCCGGGACAACACTCGCCGCAGCTATCGCATGGCCATCGAGCACTTCGAGGTGACGTGGGGCGGATTTCTGCCGGCTACTGCCGACAGCGTTGCGCGATATCTGGTGGCACACGCTGGCGTGTTGTCGATCAACACGCTGAAGCTGCGTCTGTCGGCGCTGGCGCAGTGGCACAACAGTCAGGGTTTTGCCGATCCGACCAAGGCGCCAGTGGTGCGCAAGGTGTTCAAGGGCATCCGTGCTTTGCACCCTGCGCAGGAAAAACAGGCTGAGCCGCTGCAATTGCAGGATCTGCAGCGCGTGATCGATTGGCTTGAGCAGGAGGTGCAGACGGCCCGGGAAGAACAGGACCGCCCGACCTTGCTCAAGGCGTATCGGGATCGCGCGCTGATTCTGTTGGGCTTCTGGCGCGGCTTTCGTAGCGACGAATTGTGCCGTTTGCAAATCGAGCATGTGCAGGCGAGCGCTGGCAAGGGCATCACTCTGTATCTGCCGCGCAGCAAGGGCGACCGGGAGAACCTCGGGCAGACCTACCAGGCCCCGGCGCTGCTGAAGCTGTGCCCGGTGCAGGCCTATATCGATTGGATTACAGAGGCTGCGCTGGTACGCGGCGCGGTGTTCCGCAGCATTGATCGCTGGGGCAATCTGAGCGAGGAGGGGCTGCACGCCAACAGCATCATTCCGCTGTTGAGACAGGCGTTGCAGCGCGCCGGGATTGCCGCCGCCAACTACACCAGCCATTCACTGCGGCGTGGCTTTGCCACATGGGCGCATCAAAGCGGCTGGGACCTGAAATCGTTGATGAGTTATGTTGGCTGGAAGGACATGAAATCCGCCATGCGCTATGTTGAGGTCAGCCCATTCCAGGGAATGGCTCGGATTATGGATAAGCCGGATCAGCCGTAGAGATCGTTTTCTTCTATTAATACAGTCAGCTAATAGCGAAAACAAATCAGCAGTATCAGGTTTGCCAATGAGCCTTCCGTCGAGTGAGTGGGTAGGATTCACCCATCAACTTCATAACCCCTGACGGAGAGTCATCGATGCCTATCATCAACAGCCAAGTAAAACCGTTCAAAGCTACCGCGTTCAAAAACGGCGACTTCGTTCAAGTCTCGGATGCTGACTTGAAAGGCAAGTGGTCCGTAGTGTTCTTCTACCCAGCCGACTTCACCTTCGTGTGCCCAACCGAGCTGGAAGACCTGGCTGACAACTACGCTGAGTTCAAGAAGCTGGGCGTGGAAATCTACAGCGTTTCGACCGACACCCACTTTGCTCACGCTGCCTGGCACAACACTTCGCCAGCCATCGGCAAAATCGAATACACCATGATCGGCGACCCTACCCACGTCATCTCGCGCAACTTCGACGTGCTGATCGAAGAAGCTGGTCTGGCTGACCGTGGCACCTTCGTGATCAACCCTGAAGGCCAGATCAAAATCGTTGAACTGAACGATGGCGGCGTTGGCCGTGACGCTTCCGAGCTGCTGCGCAAAATCAAGGCTGCTCAGTATGTCGCTGCACACCCAGGCGAAGTTTGCCCGGCCAAGTGGAAAGAAGGCGAGGCCACTCTGGCTCCGTCGCTGGACCTGGTCGGCAAGATCTAAGTCTGTGACATGCAATGCAGGGCGGCACGCCGCACCTTCTTAAGTTAGCTGCACCGCCCAATAAAAATGCCCGGGCGAGATTCGCTCGGGCTTTTTTTCGCCTCAAATAAAGGAAATCGCCCGTATGTTGGACGCCAATCTTAAAGCCCAGTTGAAATCGTACCTGGAACGGGTCACCCAACCGATCGAGATCGTTGCATCCCTCGACGACGGTGCGAAATCCCGTGAAATGCTGGACCTGCTGAAAGACGTTGCCAGTCTTTCGAGCCTAATTACCCTGATCGACAGCGGTGACGATGCCCGCAAGCCATCGTTCTCGATCAATCGCCCCGGAGCCGACATCAGTCTGCGTTTCGCCGGCATTCCAATGGGCCACGAATTCACCTCGCTGGTGCTGGCCCTGCTGCAAGTCGGCGGCCACCCGTCGAAGGCCAGCGTTGAAGTGATCGAGCAGATCCGCTCGCTCAAAGGCGAGTTCAGCTTCGAGACTTACTTCTCGCTGTCTTGCCAGAACTGCCCGGACGTCGTTCAGGCGCTGAACCTGATGGCCGTGCTCAACCCGAATATCCGCCACGTCGCCATCGACGGCGCGCTGTTCCAGGACGAAGTCAACGATCGCAAGATCATGGCTGTGCCGAGCATCTACCTCAATGGCGAAAACTTCGGTCAGGGCCGCATGGGCCTGGAGGAAATTCTCGCCAAACTCGACACCGGCGCTATTGAGCGTCAGGCCGAGAAGATCAGCGCCAAAGAAGCCTTTGACGTGCTGGTCGTTGGTGGTGGCCCGGCGGGTGCTTCGGCCGCTATCTACGCCGCACGTAAAGGCATCCGCACCGGTGTCGCGGCTGAGCGCTTCGGCGGTCAGGTGCTGGATACCATGGCCATCGAGAACTTCATTTCCGTGCAGGAAACCGAAGGGCCGAAACTGGCCACGGCGCTGGAAGAACACGTCAAGCAGTACGACGTCGACATCATGAATCTGCAACGCGCTGACAAGCTGATCCCGGGCAAGAATGGCGAGCTGCATGAAGTCCACTTCGCCAGCGGTGCAACCCTGAAAGCCAAGAGCGTGATTCTCGCGACCGGCGCACGCTGGCGCGAAATGAACGTTCCGGGCGAGCAGGAATACCGCAACAAAGGCGTGGCGTACTGCCCGCACTGCGACGGCCCGCTGTTCAAGGGCAAGCGCGTAGCGGTGATCGGCGGCGGTAACTCCGGCGTTGAAGCGGCGATCGATCTGGCCGGTATCGTGGCGCACGTAACGCTGCTGGAATTCGACGTGCAACTGCGTGCCGACGCCGTGCTGCAACGCAAGCTGCACAGCCTGTCGAACGTTACCGTGATCACCAGTGCGCAAACCACTGAAGTCACCGGCAATGGCGAGAAGGTCAACGGCCTGCGCTACAAGGACCGCACTACCGATGAACTGCGCACGGTTGAGCTGGAAGGCATCTTCGTGCAGATCGGTCTGCTGCCGAACACCGATTGGCTGAAGGGCACCATCGAGCTGTCGCCGCGTGGCGAGATCATTGTCGACAACCGTGGCGAGACTTCCATTGCGGGGATCTTTGCAGCGGGTGACGTGACGACTGTGCCGTACAAGCAGATCGTGATTGCAGTGGGCGAGGGCGCCAAGGCTTCGCTGAGTGCGTTCGATCACTTGATCCGGACTTCGGCCCCGGCGTAACTGCCAGGTCGGAAACGAAAAAACCCATGAGCGATCATGGGTTTTTTATTGCGCGTGGAAAGCCACCCCTCACCCCAGCCCTCTCCCGAGGGAGAGGGAGCCGACCGAGGTGTCTGAAGTCATCCATCGACCTGAGAGAGCCGGTCGATTATGAATTCACCGCCAATCGTTCAAGTCGGCGTAATTCTCCAACATCCCGCAATCAGTCCCCTCTCCTTCTGGGAGAGGGCTAGGGTGAGGGGCTTTCAGCTTTTACAGCGGCGCAGGCTGAATGATCTCGACCCAGTAGCCATCCGGGTCCTTGATGAACGCCAGGCTCTTCATCCGGCCGTCGGTCAGGCGCTTCTGGAAATCGCAACCCAGCTCTTCAAAGCGTGCACACGCTGCGACGATGTCCGGCACCGAAATGCAGATGTGACCAAAGCCACGCGGATCGGTGTTGCCATTGTGATAGGCGAAGTCGGCATCGTTTTCGGTACCGTGGTTGTGGGTCAATTCGAGAATGCCTGGAATCGATTTCATCCATTCGGTACGCGCAGCAGCATCGGCCGGGATCTGCGCTTTATCGACCAGCGCAAGGAAGTACAGGCTGAATTCGGCTTCCGGAAAATCACGCTTCTCGACCAGCGAGAAACCCAGGACGCGGGTGTAGAAATCCAGCGACTTGGTGATGTCCTTCACGCGCAGCATGGTGTGGTTGAACACGAAGTTGCGGGTTGCGCTGTCTGGCGTGGCGGTCACGCCGGGGAAAGTGTTCAGTTCGTTGAGGCTCATGGGCCCTCCAATAACAATGGGCGAGTGAATGGGCGCAATGATACGCATGCCGGCCGGCATCGCCAAATGCAAGGCGGGCTTGCCCTGCGCGAGGGCGGGGCTCAGACTTTGCTCTCTACCTTCGAGTGCGTCCGGCAATGATCCGACTGTTCAAATCCGTGTTTGTTTTTTTTGCTTTGTCATTGGCCGTGGTTTTCCCGGCCATGGCCGAACCGAGCATCACCTGGCCGGCGGGCTGGAAGGTTGAAATGTTGCCGGATACCGCGCCGCCAGTCTCGCGGCAAAGGGCGGTGAAGCTCGATGCCGACGGCAATCAGGTGATGGTGATGGAGTTGACCATGACGCAAGTGGAGCCGGGGCATCAGGTCAATTTGCAAGGCGTGTTGCTGGAGATGCGCAAGTCCATCCAGAAGGATTTCTTCCGCAGTGGTTATCAGAGCGTCTGCAACCGAATCCATCCGGCTGCGCTCGGATCATTGACCGGGTTGGAGACGACCTGCACGATCACCGAGAACGGCCGGCACGTATTATCACAAACGCTGGTGGCCGCCGTGGAAACAGACAAGGTTTATGTACTTTCATATGCCGGTCAGGCTGAGGTTTATAAGGCGAGCGCCGACGACATAGAGGCGGCACGTAACAGCCTGAAATTATAAACGTCCGTACTAACTCGCGGTGTTATGAATGCCGGAAAGGATTAAGCACAAAGTTTGATTCATCGTTTGCAGCAACATCGCGCAGCAAAATGTTTAGCGTGATGACTCAGTAACGTTACACATTTTTCTAACTTGTTCGATGAAAATCATTTCATTTGTTAGATATTGTCAATAAAAAAGCCCTGCATCGCGCAGGGCTTTTTGTTGGCGTCAGATTAACCGCGCAACCATGAATCCACGGTGGCCGCACCGTACTGTTCTTTCCAGGCTTTCAGGCCGCGATGGTTGCCGCCCTTGGTTTCGATCAGCTCGCCAGTGTGCGGGTTCTGGTAAACCTTGACGACGCGGGCGCGGCGGGTCTTCGGCGCTGGGGCGGCCTGCAGACCGGACTTCGCCGGGTTCGGGTCGAGGATGGCGATGATGTCTTTCAGGCCTTTGCCATAGGTTTTCATCAGTCCCTGGAGCTTTTCTTCGAATTCGATTTCTTTCTTGAGCCCGGCGTCATTCTTCAGTGACTCCAGCTGTTTGAGCTGTTCCTGAAGGGCCTTTTCAGCTGCGCGAAATTCAGCGAGTCTGGACAATATCTTTACTCCAATAGTGTGTTTGGCTGATACCAACCGCAAACAAAGCTATAAGCCAAGAGCCTGGAAGCGACTCGGTGATAATTGGCTCACCTGTCAGTCTGGCTCAGGTTGAAAAAATTGTAGTAGTTAATGCGACAAGAGTAAATCCTGATGTTGTCGCCATGTAACAACAATGACTTTTTGTATCAATTTGGTGCGGTTGTTGGACGGGCTATGCTAATGAGTTAACGATCACTTAATGCGCTGATGAAATCTGCTGCCGGCATTGGCTTGGCAAACAAATAGCCTTGCATGAAATCCACCTGATGCTCCGTCAGGTAATCGGCTTGGGCCTGTGTTTCGACACCTTCGGCAACAATGGCCAGATCCAGCTTTGCCGACAGTTCAATGATGGAGTCGAGAATATGTCGTGATAGCGCATCGATGCCGATCATGGCGACAAAGCTCTGATCGATCTTGAGAAAGTCGACCTTGAAGGCGCGCAAGTAGCCGAGGCTTGAGTGGCCAGTACCAAAATCGTCGATCGCGATTTTCACTCCAAGTGCGTGCAATTGCTCAAACAGTTGCAGGGTCATCTCATTCGGTTCGATCAGCTCGCGCTCCGTCAATTCCAGCACCAGTTCGACGCTGCCGGGCGCAAACGCCGCCAGGAGGTCGCGACAGTCTTCGACCAGTTCCAGATCCTTGCAATGGCTGGCAGTGATGTTGATGCCGATATGGAAAGGTTTGGCGAAGGCCGCAGAATGCGGTCCCAGCAGGGCGGCAGTCTGTTGCATCAGCGCGCGGGTCATCGGCACGATCAAGCCTGAATGCTCGGCAAATGGAATGAACAGATCCGGGCGTACGAGGCCCTCTTTCGGGTGATTCCAGCGCATCAGCACTTCAGCGCCGGACCACTGCTTGCTGTCACCGTGAACCACCGGCTGGAAATAAGGAATGAATTCCCCGGCCTCGAGTGCGCGAAGCATTTCGTGACTGGGCGAGTTCGAGCGTTTCTGCACGACATGGCCGATGGCGCCCGAGATCACGCCGAAAAATATCAGCAGGCTGAACAACGGCGGATAATTGGCCGCCATGTAACGCCAGGTTTCTCCCTCGGGGAAACCCGCCGACACGTTGAAACCGTATCGTTCGGATTCGAGCATGCTATGCGCGACTGGCAAAGCGGGCAGGGGCCCTTGATGCACTCTGCCGTCGGCGGACAGCCAGTTATCGCCCACTTGCAACATCAGTAATGTCTGGCGGCCGATCAGGCGCAGGATGTTGCTCAGGTGATAACCATCAAGCGTGGTCAGCGCGCCGCCACGACCGTCGCTGAGGCGGTAGATCAACAATGCCGTGTCGGGAGTGACGGGATTGCCGTTCATCAACCACAGTTTGCCTTGATGATAGTCCCCGGCATTGACCGCTTCCTTGAACTGCCCGAACAGTGAGCTGCAGTAGAGCGTGTTGTCCCAGACCAGATTGGTCGAGCGCACGAAGGGGCGGCGGGTCACTTGTTCGCGCAGGGCCAGTTTCACGTCTTCGCAATTTTTCCCGGCCAGAGGCAGCAGAACCCGAGCGGCTTCTGCCGTGTTGTCGAGCATCAGATCGAACTGTTGCAACGCTTGTTCGGCCGTTTCCCCGGCACTTTGCTCCAGCGTTCGTTTTGCCTGCATATAAAGAATCCCACTGCCCAGAACGATTGGCAGCAGACCGCTGAGCAAAGTCACGGCGATTCGGGTGCTGCGTTTGCGGCGGGATCGGTGGGTCAGTGGCATGGACACATCCTGTGGTTTAAAAATCCGACCCGATAAACAATTGAGCCAGAGAGGAGAATAGATGGCAGATGGCGCTTGCGCCGTAGGTAAAAAAGCGGATTTTATACAGAGGGCAGACAGGTCTGGTTACGCTGTGTAGAATCGGGTTACGCATACAATAATAATCGTCTTCTGGCAGCAGAAGCCTCGCCCGCAAGAGCCTTGGGTCGACAATGAAGATATTCGGGTTTCAACTGATCTACGGAGACTTCCTCGCGCGCAGCGTGCGTGGCATCTCCTGCGCGCCGCCCTCCACATCACTTTCCTGACAAATAACCCTGGTTAATTGATAAGAAATGATGAGGCGTCACCATGGCAGATTTATACGAAAACCCAATGGGCCTGATGGGCTTTGAATTCATCGAGTTCGCAGCGCCGACTCCTGGCACACTGGAGCCGATCTTCGAGATCATGGGCTTCACCAAAGTCGCGACCCACCGTTCCAAGAACGTGCACCTGTATCGTCAGGGCGCAATCAACCTGATCCTCAATAACGAACCCAACAGCGTCGCCTCGTACTTCGCCGCCGAACACGGCCCGTCCGTTTGCGGCATGGCGTTTCGCGTGAAGGATTCGCAGAAGGCCTACTCGCGCGCGCTGGAGCTCGGCGCCCAGCCGATTCACATCGAGACCGGTCCGATGGAACTGAACCTGCCGGCAATCAAAGGCATTGGCGGCGCGCCGCTGTACCTGATCGACCGTTTCGGTGAAGGCAGCTCGATCTACGACATCGACTTCGTGTTCATCGAAGGCGTTGATCGCAACCCGGTCGGTGCCGGCCTGAAGATCATCGACCACCTGACCCACAACGTTTATCGCGGTCGCATGGCCTATTGGGCGAACTTCTACGAGAAGCTGTTCAACTTCCGTGAAATCCGTTACTTCGACATCAAAGGCGAATACACCGGCCTGACCTCGAAGGCCATGACCGCACCGGATGGCATGATCCGCATTCCGCTCAACGAAGAGTCGTCCAAGGGCGCCGGGCAGATCGAAGAGTTCCTGATGCAGTTCAATGGTGAGGGTATCCAGCACGTCGCGTTCCTCACCGACGACCTGATCAAGACCTGGGATCAACTGAAGAAAATCGGCATGCGCTTCATGACCGCGCCGCCGGATACCTACTACGAAATGCTCGAAGGTCGCCTGCCGAATCACGGCGAGCCGGTCGATCAGCTGCAATCGCGCGGCATCCTGCTCGATGGCGCATCGGAGCAGGGCGACAAGCGTCTGCTGCTGCAGATTTTCTCGGAAACCCTGATGGGGCCGGTGTTCTTCGAATTCATCCAGCGCAAGGGCGACGATGGCTTCGGCGAGGGCAACTTCAAGGCCTTGTTCGAATCGATCGAGCGTGACCAGGTGCGTCGTGGTGTGTTGACCACCGAGTAATCTGAAATGAAAAAATCCCGGCCTGCAGAAATGCAGGGCCGGGATTTTTTTGCTTCATACAAAACCTGTGGGAGCGAGCCTGCTCGCGAATGCGGACTTTCATTCAACACTCATGTTGACTGGTCTGACGACTTCGCGAGCAGGCTCGCTCCCACATTTGTCTTGTGTTGCATTCAAGAGCGGCGTTGGCGCATCAAGTGTTTGAAGCCTTCGAACACCAGCACCACAACCGCCAGCCAGATCGGGATGTAAGTCAGCCACTCGCCCGACTTGATGCTCTCTCCCAGCAACAATGCCACCGCGAGCAACAGCACCGGTTCGACATAACTCAACAACCCAAACAGACTGAACGGCAGCAAGCGGCTGGCGATGATATACACCACCAGCGCGGACGCACTGATCAGGCCGAGCAGTGGAATCAGCCACATCAGCCCCGGATATTGATCGAACACGGCCAGGCCCTGTTCGCCGCCCTGCACAAACCAGTAGGCGACCGGCAGCATCAGGGTCATGTCGACCCACAGGCCACCGAGGTTGTCGGTTTGCAGGTATTTGCGCAGTACGAAGTACAGCGGATAACCGACCACGACCATCAGCGTCGCCCAGGAAAATCCGCCAACCTGATACAGCTCGTTCAACACGCCAAGACTGGCGAAAAATACCGCGATTTTCTGCAGGTAAGACAGGCTCTCGCCATAGGCAATCCGCCCGGTCAGCACCATCGCCAGTGGCAACAGGAAATAGCCCAGTGATACATCCAGGCTGTAATCATTGAGCGGTGCCCACATGAACAGCCACAGCTGAACCCCGAGCAGGGCTGAAGAAACCAGCAGCCCGGCAATCAGCTTCGGCCTGGCTGCCATCAATCGGAACAGCTCCAGCACCCGCCGCCATTCCCCGGAAACCAGCATGAACACCGTCATGCACGGCACGGTCAGAAGCATGCGCCAGCCGAAGATTTCCACGCCGCTCAGAGGGGTCAGCAGCGACGTGTAGTAATACATGACGGCAAACAGCACGGAGGCTGAAACCGATAGAGCGATACCTTTAGACAAACTGTCCTCGCGACGTGATGGTTGAACGGGGCGCGCAGGATACGTGGTTTTTGTGCTGAATATTGAGCGGATGCTCATTATTTCCCACATCCTGGAGCCAAGCACAAAACCTGTGGGAGCGAGCCTGCTCGCGAAGAGGCCAGCAGATTCAGCATAGATGTTGCGTCGGCTGGCGCTATGCATGATTGCATCGCTTAAACGCAAAAGATCGCAACCTTCGGCAGTTCCTACAGGGAACGCATTCCACAGTAGCTGCCGAAGGCTGCGATCTTTTGATCTGCGCGTCTGATTAGGCCCGCAACGTCCGCGTCATCCGCAACGCCAGCAGACTCCCGCCGACGATCACCGCCGCCAGCACGTACAACGCTGCATCCGTCGAACCCGTGCTGTCCTTGACCCAACCCACCAGGTACGGGCTGAGGAACCCGGCCATCTGCCCCATCGAGTTGATCAGCGCCAGCCCACCAGCCGCTGCGCCCGCGCTCAGCATGGCGGTCGGCACCGGCCAGAACATCGGCAGACCGGTCAGTGCGCCCATGGTCGCTATGGTCAGGCCGAGAATCGCAATCGCCGGATTGGCCGCGAAATTCACCGCGATCACCAGCCCGACAGCGCCCATCAGCATCGGTACCACCAAGTGCCAGCGGCGCTCCTTGCGCAAGTCCGCCGAGCGGCCGACGACCAGCATGAACACCGCCGCGAGCAGGTACGGAATCGCACTCAGCCAGCCGATCACCAGGTTGTCGCTGAAGCCGAGGTTCTTGATGATCGACGGCAGCCAGAAGTTGATCGCGTACACGCCGCTCTGGATGCAGAAATAGATCAGGCCGAAGGCCCAGATCGCTGGGTTCTTGAACACCGCGAGCAGCGAGTCGGTGGCGGTTTTCGGTTTGTTGGCGAGGTCTTCGGCGTGGTCGGCTTCGAGCACCGAACGTTCATGGGCGGTCAGCCATTTGGCATTGGCGAAGCTGTCGCTCAACAGGAAATACGCCAGTGCGCCGAGGATCACCGTCGGAATGCCTTGCAGGAGGAACATCCACTGCCAGCCGGCCAGGCCACCCTGGCCAGCGGCGAAGTGGTTGAGAATCCAGCCGGAAAACGGGCTGCCGAGCAAACCGGAGACCGGGATTGCCGACATGAACAACGCCATGATCCGGCCACGGCGGAAGGTAGGGAACCACTGCGAGAGATACAGCACGACGCCCGGGAAGAACCCGGCTTCAGCGGCACCGGTGAAAAAGCGCAGGGTGTAGAACTCGGTCGGGGTGGTGACGAACAACAGGCAGGTCGACAGCGTGCCCCAGTTGATCATCATCAAGGCAATCCAGCGCCGAGGACCGAAGCGGGTCAGTGCCAGGTTGCTCGGCACGCCGCACAGCACATAACCGATGAAGAAAATCCCGGCGCCGAGGCCGTACACCGTTTCGCTGAATTTCAGTGCATCGAGCATCTGCAGTTTGGCGAAGCCGACGTTGACCCGGTCGAGGTAGTTGAACAGATAGCAGATGAAAATGAAGGGAATCAAACGCAGGGTGATGCGTTTGTAGACGGCGTTTTTACCGTCGTCGATGGTCTGGGTAGCTGCGGCGCTCTGCGACATAGCGGCTCTCTCTTTATTATGATTTTTTGCGATGCAAAGGGTAACGTTGATCGCCATGAGAGTCTCGGCCACCTTTGGCCGGATTGTCTTTGTGCCTGAGCACAGGGTTTGCCGCCAGACCCTGTGCGGCTGAACAACCGTTCGTGCCTGAACTGAAGGATTGCCGCCGCTATGTTCGAACTCGATCACGACCTTGCCCAGGACATCGTCGACCGGGCCATGGCCATTTTGCCGTACAACGTCAATGTCATGGACAGTCAGGGCCTGATCCTCGGCAGCGGTGAACCGGAACGCATCAACACCCGGCATGAAGGCGCGCAACTGGTGCTGGCCAACGGGCGTGTGGTGGAAATCGACGCGCAGACGGCGGTGCATCTCAAAGGTGTGCAACCGGGGATCAATCTGCCGCTGCTGCTCGATCAGCGCTTGATCGGCGTGCTCGGCATCACCGGCGAGCCGGAGCAATTGCGCACCTACGCCGAGCTGGTGCGCATGACCGCTGAAATGCTGGTCGGCCAGCGCAACCAGCAGGCCGAGCAACAATGGCGACGGCAGCGTTGCGATGATCTGCTGGCGTTGCTGCTGAGCGAGGCGGGGGATTCGCCGCGTCTGATCGATGAGGCGCAGCAACTAGGGCTCAAGCCGCAATTGACCCGGGTGCCGTATTTGTTTGAGCTGGGGCTCGAGCACGGCCCGGGGCAAACCGTCGAGGCACTGAGTGCGTGGCTGACCTCGCGTTACCCGGACAGTTGGTGCGTGAGTTCGGCGAAGTCTTCGTTGTTGTGGTGTCGCCCTGCGAGCCAGAACGTCGAGCACGATCGACTGCTGGAAAAACTCGATGGCCTCGGCTGGAAGATTTTGCGCATCGCCGTCGGCGGGCAGGCGGATGGTCTGGCAGGGTTGCGTCGCTGTTACCGACGAGTCGGCGATTTGCTCGCTTATGGTCGTGACGTGCTGCCGAATTCGAGACTGCTGACGCTCAATCGTTATCGCTTGCCGGTCATGCTGTGGCGTCATCGCAACGATGATGCGCTGGACGAACTGCTCAAGCCGCTGCGCCAGGTCATCGCCAAGGACAGCAACGGCCAGTTGCTGGCGACCCTGCGCAGTTGGTGCGAGCACGACGGGCAGAGCCAGGCCTGTGCCGAGGCGTTGGGCATTCATCGCAATAGTCTGCGTTATCGCATGGAGCGGATTGCCGAGTTGAGCGGGGTTGATCCGTTGAAGCTGGACGGGATGCTGGCGTTGTATCTTGGGGTGCAGCTGTTGCCGCAGACTGATCCATTGACATGAGTTGTCCTTGAGGCCGCCATCGCTGGCAAGCCAGCTCCCACAGGTCAGAAGGCGTTCATAACTTCCATAGTCACCGCAGAACCCTGTGGGAGCTGGCTTGCCAGCGATGAGGCCGGTACGACCAACGCATATCTTTTGTGGAAATGAACAATAAACGCCGACGCCACTTGTGCACTCGACCGGCGTCAAGGCGCAGGCCGACTGGCAGCATGAATGCCACTGCAACCGGAGAACTCCCATGAAAATCGTCATCGCCCCCGACTCGTTCAAGGACAGCCTGAGTGCCCAAGGCGTTGCCGAAGCCATCGCCCTCGGACTGGCCCAGGTCTGGCCGCAGGCGACGCTGATCAAATGCCCGATGGCCGATGGCGGCGAAGGTACGGTCGAGTCGATTCTTGCAGCCTGCGAAGGTGAGTTACGCCGCACCCGCGTGCGCGGTCCACTGGGCGCGCCGGTCGAAGCCGCATGGGGCTGGCTGCCGCACAACCACACCGCGATCATCGAAATGGCCGAGGCCAGCGGTCTGCAACTGGTCCCGCCGGGACAGCGCGATGCCTGCATCAGCAGCACGTTTGGCACAGGTGAATTGATTCGTGCAGCGCTGGATGCCGGCGCGCAACGGGTGATTCTGGCGATTGGCGGCAGCGCGACCAATGACGCCGGCGCCGGGGCGATGCAGGCGCTGGGGGTGAAGTTGCTGGATGCGCAGAATCAGTCGCTGGTGCCCGGCGGCCTCGCCTTGGCGCAACTGGCGCGACTGGATCTGAGTGGACTTGATCGACGTCTGGCCGATGTGCGTTTCGACATTGCCGCTGATGTCAACAATCCGCTCTGCGGCCCTCACGGCGCCTCGGCCATTTTCGGCCCGCAGAAAGGCGCATCGCCTGCGCAGGTTGAGCAGCTCGATCAGGCGCTGGGGCACTTCGCCGAGCTTTGCGCGCAAGCATTGGGCAGGGACGTGCGCGATGAACCGGGCAGCGGCGCGGCGGGTGGTCTGGGGTTTGCCGCCAAGGCTTTTCTCGGTGCGCAGTTTCAGGCGGGCGTCGAGGTGGTAGCGGAACTGGTCGGGCTCGCTGACGCGGTCAAGGGTGCGGATCTGGTGATTACCGGAGAAGGCCGCTTCGATGCGCAAACCCTTCGCGGCAAAACGCCGTTCGGTGTTGCGCGAGTTGCCAAACGACACGCTGTGCCGGTGATCGTGATTGCCGGGACCTTGGGCGAGGGCTATCAGGAGCTCTATCAACACGGCATCGACGCCGCTTTCGCCGTGACCAGCGGACCGATGACACTCGAACAAGCCTGCGCCGAAGCACCGCGCCTGCTGCGTGAACGCGCCACCGATATCGCTCGGGTCTGGCAACTCGCCGTCCAACGCTGATCGGCTTGCCTATGTAGGACCTGTCGAGTGCAACGAGGCTGCGATCTTTTGACTTTTAAAAGCAGGATCAAAAGATCGCAGCCTCGTTGCACTCGACAGCTCCTACCAAGGGCAGCGGAGCAGTTTTTGATTGTTGCCACGTCCTGAAAAATATTTACCGCAGACCCGAAACCTTCCTCAAGCCTGGCCGATACAACGGTCAGGCGCACACAAAACCACAATTCAGTGCCGCCGGACTGTCGCCCGCTATGGGCCAGTGCTCACGGCATGGACGCTCGTAGTTTCTTTCTTTCGAGAGTCCGACCATGTCCCTGCGTAACCTGAATATCGCGCCACGTGCTTTCCTCGGTTTTGCCTTTATCGCCTTGCTGGTGATTGTCCTCGGCGTGTTCGCGGTCAGCCGCATGACGGTCATTCGTCAGGCGTCGGTCGACATGGACACCAACCAATTGCCAAGCGTGACCCACCTCAGTGTGGTCACGGAAAACGTCCTGCGCATGCGCATTCTCTCGTTCCGTGTGCTGGTCAATCGCGAACCGGCCAGCCTGCAAGAGGCAGAAACCCGCATCGCGGTGCTGGTCGACAAGGTGCGCAAAGCTCAGGCCAGCTACGCTGCGTTGCCGGCAGGTTCTGAAGAGCGCGCGGTCTTCCAGACGTTTTCGACGACGCTCGATAATTACCTGCAAGCGCAGAATCAGATGATTGAGCTGTCGCGCAAGGGCGATCTGGAAGCGATGCGCGCGTTGATCAACACGCGCATCAAGGAAGGCACCGATCAGATGGGCGAGCAGCTCAACAAGCTGATCGGCATGAATACCGCCGGGGCCAGAGCGGCGGCCATTAAGGCCGGTGAAAACTATGACAGCGCCATCACCGGGATCATCATCGTCGCCGTGATTGCGGCGCTGGCCACCGTGTTGCTCGCCTGGTTGCTGACCCGCAGCATCGTCACGCCGCTCAACCGCGCCGTGCTCGCTGCGCAAACCATTGCTGGCGGTGACCTCAGTAAAGCCATCGAAGTCGACGGCAAGGACGAACCGGCGCGCCTGCTCGAAGCCTTGGCCGCGATGCAGACCAACCTGCGCAAAACCATCGAGCAGATCGCCGGTTCCGCCACGCAACTGGGCGCCGCTGCCGAAGAACTCAGCGCGGTCACCGAAGAAGCGTCGCGCGGGTTGCAGCAGCAGAACAACGAAATCGAACAGGCCGCCACGGCCGTCAACGAGATGACCGCTGCGGTGGAAGAAGTGGCGCGCAATGCCGTTTCGACTTCCGAAGCTTCCAATCAGTCGACCCACGCCGCCCGCGAAGGTCGCGATCAAGTGGTGAAAACCGTCGACGCGATCCAGACCATGACCCACGACGTGCAGAACACCGCGCAGATGATCGAAGGCCTCGCCGCGCAGGGTCGTGACATCGGCAAGGTGCTGGACGTGATTCGGGCCATCGCCGAGCAGACCAACCTGCTCGCCCTCAACGCTGCCATCGAAGCGGCGCGTGCCGGCGAGGCTGGCCGTGGCTTTGCCGTGGTGGCTGACGAAGTGCGCGCCTTGGCCCATCGCACCGCGCAGTCGACCCAGGAAATCGAGAAAATGGTTGCCGGCATCCAGAACGGCACGGGTGAAGCGGTTTCGTCGATGCAGCAAAGTAATCAGCGCACCCAGTCCACGTTGGAAATGGCGCGCGCGGCGGGCGTGGCACTGGAGCAGATCACTCAATCGATTCACCAGATCAACGAACGCAACCTGGTCATTGCCAGCGCGTCGGAAGAGCAGGCGCAAGTCTCCCGTGAGGTCGATCGCAACCTGGTCAACATCCGCGACCTCGCCACGCAATCGGCCGCCGGCGCCAATCAGACCAGTGCCGCGACCCACGAACTGTCGCGACTGGCAGTGGATTTGAACGCCATGGTGGCGCGTTTCGTGATTTGAGATACGGTGAAGGCTGGAAACCGCGCTAACAGGAGACGTACATGCGCTATTCAGCCTTGACCCAACGAATCGCCGGGGAGGGTGCCGCTGCCTGGCAGATTCACGACCGAGCGCTGGAACTGCGCGCCGAGGGCGTTGATGTTTTGTTGTTGAGCGTCGGCGATCCGGATTTCGATACGCCGTTGCCGATCGTCCATGGCGCGATCGATAGCCTGTTGGCCGGCGATACCCATTACGCCGACGTGCGTGGGCGGTTCGAGCTGCGCAGGCTGATTGCCGAGCGTCATCGCCAGCGCAGTGGTCAACGGGTTGATCCTGATCAGGTGATTGTCCTGCCCGGCGCACAATGCGCGGTGTACTCGGTGGCGCAGTGTCTGCTCGATCCGGGCGATGAAGTGATCGTCGCTGAGCCGATGTACGTCACTTACGAAGGTGTGTTTGGCGCCTGCGGTGCCAAGGTGATTGCGGTGCCGGTACGCCCCGACAACGGTTTCCGTGTCGACCCGGCCGATGTTGCCGCGCGCATTACCCCGCGAACGCGCGCCATGCTGCTCAACAGTCCGAACAACCCCAGCGGCGCGAGTTTGCCCTTGCTGATCTGGCAGG
Organism: Pseudomonas sp. Leaf434; assembly: GCF_001425545.1. Lineage (NCBI taxonomy): Bacteria > Pseudomonadati > Pseudomonadota > Gammaproteobacteria > Pseudomonadales > Pseudomonadaceae > Pseudomonas > Pseudomonas sp. Leaf434. The sequence continues at coordinate 611,621 of NZ_LMQZ01000009.1, forward strand.
AGCTGGCAGCGCTGTGCATTCGTCATGATCTGTGGTTGATCAGCGATGAGGTGTACAGCGAGCTGTTATATGAAGGCGAGCACATCAGCCCGGCGAGCCTGCCGGGCATGGCCGAGCGCACCGCGACGATCAACAGTCTGTCGAAATCCCATGCGATGACCGGTTGGCGTATCGGCTGGATGATCGGCCCGAATGCCTTGGCCGAGCATCTGGTGAATCTGTCGCTGAGCATGCTCTTCGGTCTGCCGGATTTTGTACAGAAGGCCGCGCAAGTAGCGCTGCAAAGTGATCTGCCGGAAGTCTCTCAGATGCGCGAGGAATACCGCTTGCGGCGCGATCTGGTGTGCGAGCGTTTGCACGGTTGCCCTGGGTTGCAGCCGATTCGCCCGGATGGCGGCATGTTCGTGATGGTCGACGTTCGTCAGACCGGGCTTGGCGCGCAAGCATTTGCCGAGCGCTTGCTGGAAGGTTATGGCGTGTCGGTGCTGGCCGGCGAAGCGTTCGGGCCGAGCGCGGCGGGGCATATTCGCATCGGGCTGGTGGTGGATCGGGTCAAACTGGCGGATGCCTGCGCGCGGATTGCGTTGTGTGCGGTGCAGCTGTTGCAGGCGCGCAGTGCCTGAGGGTCTTGCATTGCCTGCCCCGGCGCCTTGCTGATCGTTCCCACGCTCCGCGTGGGAATGCCTCTAGGGACGCTCCGCGTTCCAACTTTCGGAAGGGACGCGGAGCGTCCCGGGCTGCATTCCCACGCTGATCGTTCCCACGCTGAGCGTGGGAACGATCAGCAACGATCAGTTTAGAGGATTAACCAGATTCGCCGGCCGCTGTCCATTCAACGCCGCCAACAAATTCTCCACCGCACACCGCGCCATTGCCTCACGCGTTTCATGAGTCGCCGAGCCCATGTGCGGCGTCGCCACCACGTTGCTCAACTGCAACAACGGCGAGTCATGATTCAACGGCTCGCGCTCGAACACATCCAGTCCCGCCGCGCGAATGCGCTGGTTGCGCAACGCCTCGATCATCGCCGCCTCATCGACCACCTTGCCCCGCGAGATATTGATGAAGATGCTCTCCGGCCGCATCAACGCAAATTGCTCGGCGCCGATCAAACGTTCGGTCTGCGCCGTCAGAGGCAAAGTCAGGCAAACGAAATCGGCCTGCTGGAGCAACTCTTCGAGGCTGCGATACTGTGCGTCGAAACGCTCCTCGACCGCCGGTTTGCGCGACTGGCTGTGGTAGATCACCGGCATGCCGAAACCGAAATGCCCGCGCTGGGCCAAGGCCTCGCCGATGCGGCCCATGCCGATGATGCCCAGCGTCTTGCCGTGCACATCGGTACCGAAATGCGCCGGACCAATGTTGCGACTCCACTGCCCGCCACGCACCATGTTCGCCAGTTCGACTACACGGCGGGCGGCGGCGAGGATCAGGGCGAAACCGGTGTCGGCGGTGGTTTCGGTGAGCACATCCGGCGTGTTGGTCAGCAGGATCTTGCGCCGGCTCAGATAGTCGATGTCGTAGTTGTCGACACCCACCGAGACGCTGGCAATTGCCTCCAGCTGCGGCGCCAGGTCCAGCAACGCCGCATCCAGTTTGAGGCTGGCGCCGAGCAAACCGTGAGCGCGGGGCAGGGCATCGCGCAACTGCATGAGGCCATCGGCGTCGAGGCTTTCGATCAGCGTTACGTCGAACTGCTCTTGCAGGCGCGCCATCAGCGCGGGCGAAAGTTTCTTGTACAGCAAGACCTGTTTTTTCATGGCAAAAAATCCTTTCAGGAATGCGCCGGCACACGCGGTGTGGCGGCGGCTTTGGCGACGACGCGATCACTGGCGCCGGGCTTGAGGAAAATCGTCAGCACCACCGACAACAGCAACGCGCCGCTCATCAATAAATAGGACGCGCCGGGCGAGCCGGTGGAGCTGTTCAGATAGCCGACCAGATACGAGCCGCCAAAAGAACCGAGCGCGCCCATGCTGTTGATCAACGCCATGGCGCCACCGGCAACGTTGGCCGGCAGGATCTCCGGAACGATGGCGAAAAACGGCCCATACGGCGCGTACATGCAGGCGCCGGCAATCACCAGCAGCGTGTACGACCACCAGAAATGCTCGGCGCCCAGGGCATACGAGCCATAAAACGCAATCGAAGCGATCAGCAGCGGCGGCCAGACAAAGCGTTTGCGCTTTTGCAACTTGTCCGAACCCCACGACACCGCGAGCATGCCCAGCACTGCCGCCAGATATGGCAGCGCCGAGAGCCAGCCGGCCTCGATCATGTCCATTTGCGCGCCGGCCTTGAGGATCGACGGCAGCCACAACACAAAGCCGTAAACGCCGATGCTCCAGCAGAAAAACTGCAGCGCGAGAATGATCACCTTCGGCGAACGGAACGCCTCGGCGTAGTTCTTCACAGCCTTGATGCCGACCTGCTCTGCGGCGAGGGCGCTTTCCAGATCCTGCTTTTCCTGGTCGTTGAGCCACTTGGCCTGGACCGGACGATCATCGGCCAGACGCCACCAGATAAACGCCCACAACACCGCCGGCAGACCTTCGATGATGAACATCCAGCGCCAGCTGAAATGCTGCACCAGATAACCCGAGACCACCGACATCCACAGCATGGTCACCGGGTTGCCGAGGATCAGAAAGGTGTTGGCCCGTGAGCGTTCGGCACGGGTGAACCAATGGCAGAGATACACCAGCATCGCCGGCATCACCGCCGCTTCGACCACGCCGAGCATGAAGCGAATGACGATCAGCCAATAGGCGTTGGATACCACGCCAGTCAGCGTGGCGAGCCCGCCCCAGAGAATCAGGCTGACGAAAATCAGCTTTTTCACGCTGTGTTTCTGCGCGTAGATCGCGCCAGGTACCTGGAAGAAAAAGTACCCAAGAAAGAACAGCGCACCGAGCAGCGAGGACAGGCCCGGTGTGATCATCAGGTCTTCGGCCATGCCCGACGCGGCGGCGAAACCGTAGTTGGCGCGATCGAGATAGGCCAGGCTGTAAGTGATGAACACGATCGGCATGATGTACCACCAGCGGCGGGTGGCGAGGGTAGCGGTTTTCATCGGTGTGACTCCTGAGCTTGTTGTTTTTGTCGCAGCAGGTTCATTGATTTGCGGTGATCAGGCGGGCCTCTTCGCGAGCAGGCTCGCTCCCACAGAGGATTGCATTCCAAATGTGGGAGCGAGCCTGCTCGCGAAGGCGGATTCAAATTCAACCGATAACTCTTGGCGGGTCGGCAACCCCTCCATGTCGCCACGACTCTGCACCGCGCGACTGCCAATCCAGTTCGCCCGCTGCACGGCCTCGGCAAAACTCTGGTGCTCGAGCAGGGCGCTGATCATGCCGACCGCAAAGCCATCTCCGGCACCCACGGTATCGACCACGTTGCTCACCGGCACGCCGGCAACGAAACCCTGATCCAGCTGCGTGCGGTAATAAGCACCCGCAGGCCCGAGCTTGATCGCCACGGCCTCGGCGCCCTGATCCAGATAGAACGCAGCAATGTCGGCCGGGTCGTCGAAACCGGTGAGCAAGCGACCTTCGCTCAACCCCGGCAGCACCCAGTGGGCAAGGGCGGCGAGGCGGTTGATCTGGCGGATCATCTCGCCCTCGCTGGCCCACAGGCTCGGGCGCAGATTCGGGTCGAATGACACGCTGCGCCCGGCGTTGCGCATCCGGGTCATCAGCTCGAAGGACATTTCCCGGCTGGAACCTGACAGCGCCGGCGGAATGCCGGTGGCGTGCAAGTGACGGGCGCTCAGCAGGTTGTCGCTGATGGAGTTGGGCGACAAATGACTGGCCGCCGAACCGCGCCGGAAATATTCGACCTGCGGGTCGCTGCCATCGTCGTTGCGCGATTTGAACTGGAAACCCGTTGGCTGGTTTTTATCGACTTCGACGTGGCTGCAATCCAGACCTTCCTTGATCAGCGTCTCGACCACAAAGCGTCCGAGCGAATCGTTACCGACCCGGCTCAGCCACGCGACGTTGAAACCCAAGCGCGACAAGCCGATCGCGACGTTGCTGTCGGCCCCGGCAATCCGTTTGTGAAACTGCTCGACCTTGGCCAGATCGCCGGTCTGCTCGGCGACCAGCATCGCCATGGTTTCACCGAAAGAAAGAATATCGATCTCAGACATGAGCTGGCTCCAGGCGCGATTGACCGAGGCGGGCGAGGGCGGCGACGTGTTCGCGGGTCAGTTGCACCAGATCATCGCCTTGCAGCGGGTACTCGGCGGCGCGCATAACGCCTTGGTCCATGTGTCGCAGCAGTTGTTCCCACAGATGCAGGTCGCTGATGGCGGGTGGTACGGCAACCAGTTTGCCGTCGGCGCGGCGCGCAACGGCTTTGCAATGCACATAACCGACGTGACGGCCGAGCGCGCGTGCGGCGCTGGCGGCGGACTGGTCCTGCCAGTGCCAGTTGCCAATGTCGAAGGTCATCTTGATCGGCAGGTTGTACTGCTCGACGGCGGCAAAGAAACGCTGGAACGGCTCGATACGTCCGCCGTGCAAGGTCTGGTCGTTCTCCACCAGCAGTTGCACCGGGCTTTGCTTGAGTCGCTCGGCCAGTGCCTGCAAGTCAGAGGTGTCGGTGAAATAACCGAGGGACACTTTCAGCCATTTCGAGCCGAATGCCTGGGCCTGTTGCAGCGCGGTAATCAGTTCGGGATTTGGCTGCGCTTGCCCTGCGAGCCAGAGTTCGGTGGGTGAGGAATAAATGCTTTGCAGGCCCTGCGCCTGGGTAGCCTGAGCCAGTTGCGCCGGGTCTTCACGGGTCAGCAGCTCTTCACGCCACTCGATGCGATTCGCCCCGGCTGCCGCGAGGATGTCGATAAAACAATCCTGCCCACGCTGGCGCACGAGCTCGGCACCGTAGCTGGACAGACTGATGGAAACGGCGGGTTTATTCATTGTTATTGACCTCTGAAACCGGTTTCATTTTTGTTCAAAAAAAATCAGGTGATTCTGTAGTGTTTGTGCAGGCCCTTTCGCGAGCAGGCTCGCCCCCACATTTGCAACACGGTCACCTGTGGGAGCGAGCCCGCTCGCGAAAGCGCCAGATCAGACGCCGCCAATCCCTCGGGTCGAACCCCGCTCAATCAGCACCGGCGCAAAATCCACAATTCGCGCCACCTCATCATCCCCGCGCAAGCGCTTGAGCAGACACTCAAACGCCCGCGCGCCTATCTCTTGCGTCGGCTGTGCCAGCGCGGTAATCCCGCTGCCCACCAACGGATACCAATCCAGATCATCCAGGGCGATCAGCCCGACATCCTCGAACAAGCGCACACCGAGTGCGCGCAACGCGTGAGTCGCCGCCAGCGCCGCCACGCCATTGGCGCAAAACAGTGCTTTCGGACCGTCAACGTGGGTGTTTAAAAAAGTTTGAAGTTGCGCCTTCAGATCATCGCCGGTTTCCAGCACCGCCCCGGTCAGGGCCGAGCGTTGGGCAATCTGCGCTTGAAAACTGCTGACCCGTTCGATCCGCGAACTGGTGCCATCAAACGGTTCGGTTACCAGCAATAAATCCTGATATCCGCGCTGCTCAAGGTGCGCGAGCGCCATCTCTACTGCTTGCGAGTTGTTCAACCCGACCATGTCGCTGTCGAGCCCGTCGACCTTGCGATCCACCAACACCATAGGCATCTCGCGGCGCAGCTCATGCAGTTCGTCCCGGTGATGGCCCAGCGTGTTCACGATCAGCCCTTCGATGTTGTACGAGCGCAACAGCGCCAGATGCTGGCGTTCCTGCTCGTCATCGCGGTCGGTGTTGCACACCACCAGACTGTAGCCGTGCGCACGGCAGGCGGTTTCCACCCCGTGCATCACGGCAATCGAATAGGGGTTACGGATATCGGCGACGAGCATGCCGATCAGCCGAGTGCGCCCGCGTTTCAGGCCGCGGGCCATTTGGTTGGGGCGGTAACCGAGTTCATCAATCGCCTGCTCGATGCGCCGGGCAATGGCATCGGAGAGCAGCGCGCGGTCTTCGCCGATGAAGCGCGAGACGCTGGCCTTGGATACACCAGCGCATTCGGCAACATCAAGCATGGTCACGCGGCTGCGCTGGGCGGCGGAGAAGTCGTTCAATGGGGCAGACCTTATTTTTGAAATGTAGCGTTTTAACGGCATGGATACCGCTGAAACCGGTTTCAGAAGACACTATCTGACCTTGAGCCGTCAACCTTCAAATGCAGCGGAAGCAGTCACGGCAAAATGGATTTCCGACAAACGGTTGCTTTACCTGTCAGATCTGACAGTAGGCATCTTTCCAATACCAGCGCTTAATTTCTTTCAGGCCTAGATGACCAGCCAGTGAGAAATTCCATGCCGATCGAAACGCCGACTACCTCCAGCAATCCATTGAATCCCGGCGTGCTTCTGAGCCTGCCACGAGTGGAAGGCGTCGATCCGCTTGACCCGGCCGGAACATTGCCGCCGGACGCAAAACAGGTGGGCATCGTTTGTATTATTGACCGCTGGCCGAACTTTCCTGTTTCAGGCGTGAATAAAGATCGTGTTGAAATTTTCATTGTTGGTAACCCTGATTTCGTCGCCTTTGGCGAGTATGGGGCCGCGGACGATGCACCGGAGTTTCGTATTCCAGTAGCTCCCGAGAAACTTCCGGATGTGGCTTCGTTTGAGCTTTTCTACACAGTACGTTCGATCAACCCTACTACGTCACCTTCACGACGCCTGACTTTTGCGATAGTTAAGCCGCCGCAACTTTTGAAGGAGGTTACTTTTCCCGATGCGGATGCCTGGGGATATATCGGATGTTACAAGAACCATCCCGACGATCCGGAAGCCTTGTTTATCTGGGAAGGGGTACGTATCGAAATTCCTTTCGATGACTTGTTTCAGCTTGCGGATGTCCTCAGCCTGGATTGGCAGGCATGGGATTCTTTAAACGGGTCGGGAAACCCTTTGACACAGGTGTTTAACTTTACTGAGGTTGTGACAGATGTTGTGACCAAGGAGCCAGTCAAGATCGTAATCAGACCATTTGCTTCACATATAGAACCCATGGAGGAAAACGATTCGGCCTTAGTTAATTACCAGCTATTGCGCGACGGTGTACCTATCTTTCGCTCGTTTACCGGGCTGGTGAAGGTAGACAGGAAAATTCCGGGAGAAAGCAAGTATTGCTCGGATGCAAGTTGGATGAAGTGATCAGGCCGCAACAGTAGCAGCGATATTACGACTGCAGTTGGCGACATTCGCCATTGTCGAAGATGCATGGATCAAAAAACATTTTCTACGCAATGGAGAAGGCACATGACAAGTATTCAAACTGCGGAGTCAGGCACACCCTTGGGCGTTCTGGTCGCACCTACCCCCGAATTGCCAGACGGGCGCGGCACGAACAAGGACATCATTCCGATAGCTGCGATACCTGTGGGCGCCGCGCTGACACTTATGGTCAAGACCAATGTGTGGTCGAATCCTAACAGCAGAGATCAGATCGCCCTTGACGTTACGCGAACCCAGCCTCCTGCCAATCCGCTGCCGACAGACTTCACGCGGTTAAACAGGGTAAACCTCGGCGACGTGGCCAGCCGTCCTGTAGATTTCCCGATCACTGTGCCTACCGAATTTCTGGGTGAGGATGCAACCCCGGTGGGGCCGACGCCGATCTGGGTGCGTAGCGTGCTGTATGAGCGGGGGCTCAACCCGCTGACCGGTCCGGTGATGAAGTTTTTTATCGACCGTACTGGTGCCTGGCAAGCGAAACCTGCACAAACAGGTACAAATCCAGGACAGGTTCCAGGCGCCAGAACAATTCCGCCAGCCACCTTTCCAAATGCCCCCGGGGATCTGGATGACACATGGGCGGGTCAGCCAGGTAACGAAGGGGGATTGCAGGTACAAATTGATACCGGCTACGCCAACGTTCAGCCGGATGACACGTTGACCCTGTACGTGGCAGGTACACGTACCAACCCTCCGCAGGTGCCCCCTTTTTTCAACGGACCGATGCCCACCGATGGCAAGCTGTCCATCCCGACCGCAGAGCTACGCAAGGTAACGAGCGGCCGGGCCTTCATCTGGTTCATCATTACTGACGCTGCTGGCAACCAGAGCGCATGGGGCGTGTATTTCAAAAACGTGCGTTTTCTGCCACTGCCCAAACTGGGCGTCATTACCGTCCCGGCAAACGAAGATGGTCTGATCGATTTAAAAGATGCGCGTGCAGGTGTGAAGGTAAAAGTCAGCCGGTTGGTAGATACAATCGGCACCGACGTAGTGAGCCTGACATACGGCGCTCAACCAGCCCAGGATCTGCCATTCAACGCACTCACGGAGCTGGAGTTCACCATTCCTTGGTCGAGTCTGAGCAAACAATACTTTGATAACCAGACGGGTACGAATTTTGAATTGGACGTGGTCGTCAAAGCTGACTTGATGCGTGGCGGCTTATCCATCGACGACGGATCAACAACTGTCAAAACAGATTTCTCGACGCATCCGCCTTATACCGTCGACCCGACGACCCCGCCCCCTGAAGTTAATCCCGAATTCCGGAAACTGATCGTCCGCGGACAGCCACCTGTCACGGATAACTTACTGGGCCCTCAGGATGTCGATCAGACAGCCAAGGCTCACATCGATGTCTCGCCTGTCACCGCCGGGACGTCGTTTCCCGATCCCGAACCGGGCGATCTGGTTACCCTGAAGTATCTTGGGGATCAAGGCGAAATTATCGTTAATTCCATTCAAATGACTCAGTCGAATATCAATAATGTCGTTCAGATAGATTTGCCATATACCGTTGTCGGTCCGGGTGGTATCGGGCTTAAAGAGGCTTGGTGGACATATGAAAACCCCGCCCGGAATAATACTCAAGACTCGGCAAAGGAGACGGTAACTGTCAATACTGTAGTCATCGTTCTCGATAAGCCAGAATTCCAACGCCCACCTACAGATGGCACCGAAGACCCATACATTATTTGCGAGAGCTTGACGGGGGATGATCACGTTGCGACGTTCAAGATCAAACCTAATGATCATTTCACCGATGGGATGAATATCACATTCAATTGGCAAGGCTGGCATGACGATAAATACACCATAGACGCACCGCCGGATACGGTTTTTTCCGATACTCGTGCGATCACTTCGCTCGAGTTAACGGAGGGGATGCTTTGGGAAGTGCCATACGCACCTTTTATTCGTAATCTTCCTCGTCCACCTGCTACCACGCCTGATCCGACCGACTTTTACGCAGGTTATGTAAAAATCTGGTATTCGACGCCAATTGTAACTACGTCAGAAGTTCAGGAAATGATTGTCTACTTGCTCAATGCTGACTTCTTGTACTGCGAATCGGAACCGGGCTGGGATCCTGCGCCTGCTCCATAAACGGCATTCGCGATCATTGCATTGCCGGAGAGCCAGCCTCTTCAGGCAATGCAATTTAATTGGGGAAGCAAGAAACATCTCGAAATGTCGCGAGTGGGCGATTAAGCCCACCTACTAAGAGGATTAGTCCTACAGAGAAAGTCCAGACTAGCAGGTATTCTCCGGCGTCGCCTACAAAGGTCGTCTGATGGAACATGTACGTCTGAACCGTCCTTCTTCCGTCCCGATAAACCTCAACGAGAAGTGTATATGACGTTTGAAAATAGCTTGGGACCGACACTTTTGAAACTCACTGGCACGCTCTCTTGTGCAGCATTACTGATCGCAATATCCGAGACGGCCTTTTCCCGAAATCTCAATCCTGGTGAAGTCGAAACCGTATCCGTCGGTGCTACGCCAGAAGCCTGGTTCATCCCTGCCACTGCCACGCTTAACGTCAATGGCGGTGATACGCTGAACATCGTTGTCGGCGGTGGGACGTTAAACGCGATTTCCGCCAGCACTTCACAGATTGAAGCCTCAGCAGACGCCCGAGTGTCTCTGGACGCGGCAACGGTGACGGCTAGCAATTTCGACACTGCGCTGAGCTTGACCGACAGCTCGGCAGTGGTATCCGGAAGTACGCTGTCCAGCGATGGCAGAGCAATGTCGCTTGCGCGCGACCTGAATATTCCCGTTGGCTCAACAGCGACCGTCACTGGCAGTACGTTGACAGGCGGTTTTTCGGGTGCAGCGGTGACATCCCTCAGTACGTTGAATCTGGTGGACAGCCGGGTTGAAGGGACCGACGCCGATGGTGTTGGTCTCGAACTCTATGGCGGCAACGCCAATGTCAGTGCAGCCAGCGAGGTCATCGGAGAACTGAATGGGATCATCTTTGGCAAGGATACCGTCCTGAACCCGAGCGATGTCACCGCACAGAGCGTGTTGAAGGTTGATGCGTCAACCGTGCAGGGTCGCACCGGCGCAGCGATCAAAGTCGATTTTGCGACGCCGGACGATCAACCGGTATTTATCGAAATAGCTAACCGTTCGAATCTGATCGGCGGCAACGGTAATATCCTGGAGGTCATCGATGGAGCAGCAGCGCGCTTTCAAATCGACGACAGCCAGTTGACCGGCAATGTAGCGGTTGCTGACGGCGGGACCGCCGCGGTTTTCTTGCAAAACAATGCCAGCCTTGACGGCGATTTGACCAACGTCGATTCTGTTTCGCTCGATACCCGAAGCATACTCACCGGTAACATTCAGGGCTCTGGGACTGGCGTCGTGATGCTGGATAACGACTCGATCCTGCACGGTTCGGTTACTGGCGTCAGCGCTATGTCCATCGGGCGTGGCGCTGAATGGAACCTGGTTGGCAGCAATTCGTTATCGAATCTCGAAATGCAGGGCGGGAACGTCAGATTCGGCACGCCCGCCGAGTTCGTCCGTCTGGATGTTGCCAACCTGTCAGGCAACGGCCGGTTTTTTTTGGATGCTGACGTGTCCACCGGTGAAACGGACTTTCTCAATGTCACGGAATCAGCCAGTGGCCGTCACGAGCTGGTAGTTGGTGCAAGCGCCAGCGAACCTGTCACCGGTGCACCGCTTCAAGTGGCTAACATCGCTGGCGGGGATGCTGAGTTCGATCTGAGAAACGGTCAGGTTGATCGTGGTGCTTTGGCGTACAAACTGGTGCGAGAGGGCGAAGGTATTTTCCTGCGGCCTGATGGGACAACGCCGAGCACTGGTTCACAAACTGCATTGGCAATTGCCGGTACCGCTCCTACTGTTATCTATTCGGAAATGACCACTCTCAATACCCGCCTCGGCGACCGTCGCATGGCCGGCACTCAGCCGCGATCGCGATCGATTGCGGCACTGGACTCAGATAATCAAAACGCGACCAGCGGCCTGTGGATACGCACTCATGCCAATCAGTACAACGTCAAGAATGCCTACGGTGATGGTTATAAACAAAATCAGACTGGCGTCTCATTGGGGGTGGACACGCCACTACCGATAGGTGATGGCCAATGGTTGATCGGGGTTTTTGGTGGCTACAGCACCACTCGCCTTAACCTGGCCCGCGGCAGCGCCGGCACGATCAACAGCACCTATGGCGGGATGTATCTGTCCTGGTATGACGAAACGACCGGGTATTACGTGGATACCGTTGGCAAAATCAACCGTTTCAGTAATGACGTCAAAGTCACCTTGAGCGATGACACTCGAACAAAGGGTGACTTCGATAATCTCGGCATCAGTGGAACCGTCGAAGTGGGTAAGCATATAGTCTTTAACCGAGGTTACTTCATCGAACCCTCTGCTCAGGTTGGTGTTGCGACGGTAAAAGGCAAGGACTACAAGTTGGACAACGGACTGCAGGTAGACAGCAACGAGACCCGCTCATTGCTCGGCAAGGTCGGAATGACCGTTGGCCGCGAGGTGGTGCTGAACAATGGCGGAAAATTGCAACCCAGGCTGCACGCGGCGTTAAGTCATGAATTCGTCAACAATAATCGTGTCAGCGTGAATGACACTGGATTCAACAACGATTTGTCCAGCACCAGCCTAGAGCTGACCGGGGGCCTCAATTGGGTTCCGGCCAATAACAAATGGCAACTGTATGGCGAGATAGGGACCAGCAGGGGCAGCAAAGCTGACCAGGAGCTAGGAGGGAGTGTCGGGCTGAGCTTCAGTTTCTGATTGCATCAGCATTAAAAAAAGGAAGCCTCGCAGCTTCCTTTTTGTCGTAGTCAGTAAGCGTTTTTTCTCTTGCTCAGGTCTGCGTTAGCGACAAACTCCCCAGTGATCGGAAACTCTTCGTTGCCGCTCTCTCCACCATGGTCATATGTGCCGGACCAAGTGCCACTCAGGGTTTTTTTAATGTCGTCATATTTCAATGTCAGGCTCCCGCTCACAGAGACGTGCAGATCACCCGTCGCAGGATTGGAATAGTAGGTACTTCTGACATCATCGCTATCTTTGGAGAGGTCATAGGTCGACGATTGGGGTTTAAAAGGGAACACAAACTCAAGCGTACGCGTCACACCATCCTTAGTGTGTCCAGCTGTCAGGACGTAACGCAGGCCTTCCGGGTAGGGCTTCGGCCCGAAGGAAGGTACAGAGGTAGATCGAAACTCCATGAATTGAGGGATTTTGACAAACCTGTAGTTTGGGTTGGCATCGCCGTTGATAGTGGCTGACAAATAGGTCGGCGCTAAAACCGGAGAGATCGTCGTGTAGGCTCGGGCTGCATAGCTCATGAGTTTTATCTCCATACAATATGGTTGGGGACATCCAAAGACTGACCCGTCCTACTTCTGGATGTTGTATGGAAGCGTGAATACAGTACGCCTGTAAACTGTCAGTGTTGACAGTTTACAGGCGTACGTTTTTGTGAGCTTTGAACTGCCAGAACAAGCCGTGTTTTTCAGCCGAACAATCCTGCTGCAATGTTGATCGAGAACCCGAGGATCGCCGTATTGAACACAAAACCGATCAGCGACTGCGCGAGCACAATTTTTCGAATATCCCGCGTTGCAACACCCACATCCGAAGTCTGCACAGCCACGCCGATGGTGAACGAGAAGTACAGAAAATCCCAGTAATTGGGGGTGGTCAGTCCTTCAGCAAAACGCAGCGCCGGCTCTTTGCCGTCCCAGGTGTAAAACAATCTGGCGTAGTGCACACAGAAGATCACACCTATCAGCAGCCATGAGCCGGTCACTGTCAGCGCTGTGAACCCGTAGTGCATGAGTTTGCGTGAGGTTTCCAGGTCTTTGCTGCCGGCCAGTTCAAGGGTGATGGTGGCGAGACTGGCCAACGCGGCAATGCACACCACAAACAGCACCAGCCCGGCGTTCTCGTCTTCGACTTCGGCGATGCGTCGCACGTCCGGGGCCTTGGCGCGTATGGTCAGCCAGAACATCAGGATCAGGTATGTCCAGACACCGACGTTCCAGCCAATGAGAATTTTGCTGACGATGGAATCGGCCGGGACCAACAGGCCGGTGGCGAGGCCGAGCGAGGCGGCAGCGGAAAGGCGAGGGTGGGTGCGGGCGAGGAAGCGCATGAAAGCTCGGTAGGCGAGGGAGGTTTCACCACCTTAGCCCAGCGTTGACAGATGTGGCCACTGCGCATGATGTTGGCCAATCCTTGTGGGAGCGAGCCTGCTCGCGAAGACGTCAGCAGATTCAACATTAATGTTGGCAGACCGGACGCATTCGCGAGCAGGCTCGCTCCCACAGTTTGATCAGCGTTGTTTGGTGAATCGTTGTACGAGCTTCATGACCACGACGAAAAACACCGGCACGAAGATTACCGCCAGTGTCGCAGTGATCATCCCGCCAATCACACCTGTGCCGATTGCTTGCTGACTTGCCGAGCTCGCGCCAGTTGCAATCGCGAGCGGCACTACGCCGAGAATGAATGCCAGCGATGTCATCACGATCGGCCGCAGACGCAAACGCGCGGCCTGCAACGTCGCATCGATCAGATCGTGACCTTCGTCATACAAGCTCTTGGCGAACTCGATGATCAGGATCGCGTTTTTCGCCGACAGACCAATGATGGTGATCAGTCCGACCTTGAAGAACACGTCGTTGGGCATGCCGCGCAGTGTCACGGCGAGTACCGCGCCGAGCACACCAAGCGGGACAACGAGCAATACAGAGGTCGGAATCGACCAGCTCTCGTACAGCGCCGCCAGACACAGGAATACCACCAGTAGCGACAGGCCCAGCAGAATCGGCGCCTGATTGCCGGACAGGCGTTCCTGCAACGACAAACCGGTCCACTCTTGACCCAGACCTTTCGGCCCCAGCGCAACCAGTCGTTCGATTTCCGCCATGGCCTCGCCGGTACTGTGCCCAGGTGACGGTTCACCAGATATCGCGATCGCTGGATAGCCGTTGTAACGAGTCAACTGCGCCGGGCCTTGAATCCAGTTGGCCTGAACGAAGGCCGACAGCGGCACCATGTTTCCAGCGTTGTTGCGCACATGCATTTTCAGCAAATCATCCACCTGACTGCGCTGATCACCTTCGGCTTGCACGACTACCCGCTGCATGCGGCCCTGATTGGGGAAGTCATTGATGTAGCTCGAACCCACGGCAGTGGACAGCACGTTGCCGATGTCGGCGAACGAAACGCCCAAGGCATTCGCCTGCTTGCGGTCGACGATCAGTTGCACCTGCGGTGCTTCTGCCAGCGCGCTTTCACGGACGTTTATCAATACCGGACTTTTCTCGGCGGCGGCGAGCAGTTCCGTACGCGCCTGCATCAACGTCGCATGGCCCAGACCACCGCGATCCTGCAAGCGGAACTCGAAACCGCTGGACGTGCCAAGGCCATCCACCGGCGGCGGCAGCACCGAGAAGGCCATGGCGTCCTTGATCTGGCTCAGCGCCGCGTTGGCGCGGTCGGCGATTGAGCTGGCAGTATCGTCACTGCCACGTTCCGACCAATCCTTGAGTGTCGAAAACGCCAGCGCTGCGTTCTGCCCGCTACCGGAGAAACTGAAACCCAGGATCACCACACTGTCACTGATTCCCGGCTCACCGGCGTTGTGCGCTTCGAGCTGTTCGGCTACTTGTACAGTGCGGTTCTTGGTTGCGCCGGGTGGCAATTGAATATCGGTGATGGTGTAGCCCTGATCCTCGGTCGGCAGAAACGAGGAGGGCAGGCGCGCAAAACAGATTCCGAGTCCAATCAGCAGGACCACGTAGATCATCAGGTAGCGACCCGTACGCTTGAGCGCATAGCCGACCCAACCCTGATAACGGTCGGTCAATTGCTCAAATCGGCGATTGAACCAGCCGAAAAATCCGGACTTCTCGTGATGCTCGCCTTTGCCGACAGGCTTGAGCAAGGTCGCGCACAATGCCGGGGTCAACGTCAGAGCAAGGAACGCCGAGAATAGAATCGAGGTGGCCATGGACAGCGAGAACTGTTGGTAGATCACCCCGACCGAACCCTGCATGAACGCCATCGGAATAAACACCGCGACCAGCACCAGAGTAATGCCGATGATCGCCCCGGTGATCTGCGTCATCGCCTTGCGCGTGGCTTCCTTGGGCGACAGGCCCTCGCTGGCCATGATGCGCTCGACGTTCTCCACCACGACGATGGCGTCATCCACCAGAATGCCGATGGCCAGCACCATGCCGAACATGGTCAGCACGTTGATCGAGAACCCCAGCGCCAGCATGGTCGCGAAAGTGCCCATCAACGCCACCGGCACCACCAGTGTCGGGATCAGCGTGTAGCGCACGTTTTGCAGGAACAGGAACATCACTGCAAATACCAGCAGCATCGCTTCGCCGAGGGTGTAGATCACTTTGGTAATCGAGACTTTGACGAATGGCGAAGTGTCGTAAGGAATCTTGTATTCCACGCCAGCCGGGAAGTAGCGCGCCAGTTCGTCCATTTTCGCCCGCACCAGTGTCGCGGTGTTCAGCGCGTTGGCGCCTGGAGAAAGCTGCACGCCAACGGCGGTGGACGGCTTGCCGTTCAGGCGTGTACCGAACTGATATTCCTGACTGCCGATCTCCACTCGCGCGACATCACCGATGCGCACCGTGGAGCCATCGCGATTGGCCTTGAGCACGATGTCGGCGAATTCCTGCGGAGTCAACAATTGGCCTTTGACCAGAATTGTCGCGGTGATTTCCTGCGTCGAAGGTGACGGCAGATCACCGATGCTACCTGCTGAAACCTGGGCGTTCTGCGCGACAATGGCTTCGTTGACATCGGCCGGCGTCAGGTTGAAGGCGATCAGTTTCTGCGGATCGATCCAGATGCGCATAGCCCGCTCGGCACCATACAACTGCGCCTTGCCGACACCGTCCAGACGCTTTATCTCGTTCATCACGTTGCGCGCCAGATAATCGCTGAGCGCCACGTCATCGAGCTTGCCGTCGCTGGAGGTCAAAGTGATCAGCAAGAGGAAACCGGAAGAGACCTTCTCCACCTGCAATCCCTGCTGATTGACCGCTTGCGGCAGGCGCGACTCGACCACCTTGAGGCGGTTTTGCACATCGACCTGCGCCAGCTCGGGATTGGTGCCCGGCTGAAAGGTTGCCTTGATCGTCGCGCTGCCCAGGCTGCTCTGCGATTCGAAATAGAGCAAGTGATCGGCGCCGTTGAGCTCTTCCTCGATCAGGCTGACCACGCTTTCATCGACGGTTTGCGCCGAGGCGCCAGGGTAGACGGCGTAAATCTCGATTTGCGGCGGGGCGACGTCGGGGTATTGCGCCACCGGCAACTGCGGAATGGCCAGCGCACCGGCCAACAGAATGAACAGGGCGACCACCCAGGCAAACACCGGGCGGTCGATAAAGAACTGCGGCATATAGAAGCGTCCTGCTTACTGACCAGTGGTCTGGGCAAGTGGAAGTGGGGTTTCGTCGATCTGCACCTTTTCCCCGGGACGGGCGTGTTGCAGGCCTTCGATGACAACACGGTCGCCGGGCTTCAGGCCGCCGGTGACAATCCAGCGATTGTTCTGCACCGCACCCAGTTGCACCGGTTGCTGCGCCACGCGCATCTGTTCATCGACAGTCAGCACCTGGGCAATGCCGGCACTGTCACGCTGCACCGCGCGTTGCGGTACGGTGATGCCGTTCTGGATGGTTGCCTGCTCAAGGCGTACGCGGATGAAGCTGCCCGGCAGCAAGTCGAGATCCGGATTGGGAAACTCGCTGCGCACAATGATCTGCCCGGTGCCGGGATCGACAGTGATGTCGCTGAACAGCAGCTTGCCGGGCAACGGATACACGCTACCGTCATCCTGAATCAGCGTGGCCTTCGCTTGATCCTGACCGACTTCCTGCAACTGCCCGGAGCGCAATGCCCGGCGCAGTTCATTGAGCTCGCGGGTCGACTGGGTGAGGTCGGCATGGATCGGGTTGAGTTGCTGAATCAACGCCAGCGGCGTGGTTTCGTTCTGCCCGACCAACGCACCCTCGGTGACCAAGGCGCGACCGATACGGCCGGAAATCGGCGCGGTGACGGTGGCATAGCCGAGGTTCAGTTTCGCCCGTTCAAGCGCCGCTTTGCTGGCCGCGACATCAGCTGCCGTCTGCCGGGCAGCGGCGCGGGCGTTGTCGTAGTCCTGACCGCTGATGGCCTGGTCCTCGATCAACTGCGCATAGCGTTGTTCTTGCAATCTGGCCTGAAAGGCGTTGGCCTCAGCTTTGCGCAGCGCGGCTTCGGCACTGTCCAGATCGGCCTTGAACGGCGCCGGGTCGATGCGAAACAGCACATCGCCTTTTTTCACGTCACTGCCTTCGCGGTAGGTGCGCTGCAACACCACGCCGGCCACTCGTGCGCGCACTTCGGCAATCCGTGGCGCGGCGATGCGGCCGCTCAGTTCGCTGCTGATCGACAATGGCTGGGTTTTGATGATCTCGATGCGCACCGTGGCCGGCGGCGTCTGCTCTTCGGCGTTCGAGGATGAATCACAAGCGCTCAGCGTCAGCGCCAATGCGATCAGGCCGAGCCCGGCCAGCAGTTTTCCAGACATGTACAACCCCCAATATTGAAGGCCGCATCCTACGGCCAGACGGGGAGGTTAGCGGTGAAGCTTTGTAGCTGCTGTGTGAAATTGTGTAAGGGTTTTGCTCAGTAGCGGGTGAGGGCGTATATCCTGCAGGCCTTGAAATTTATTGCGACAGTTCGATCGCTTTCGCGAGCAGGCTCGCTCCCACAGGAGATCGCATTTCAATGTGCGAGCGAATGAGCCCTGACTGTCGCCACAGCATTCTCTGGAACACCCCATGCCCAACATCCTCCTGGTCGAAGACGACACCGCCCTCGCCGAACTGATTTCCAGCTACCTGGAACGCAACGGTTATTCCGTCAGCGTCATCGGCCGTGGCGACCATGTGCGCGAGCGCGCGCGGATCAGTCCGCCGGATCTGGTGATCCTCGACCTCATGCTGCCGGGCCTCGACGGCTTGCAGGTATGCCGTTTGCTGCGTGCCGATTCGGCGACACTGCCGATCCTCATGCTCACGGCTCGCGATGACAGCCATGATCAGGTGTTGGGCCTGGAAATGGGCGCTGACGACTACGTCACCAAACCCTGCGAGCCACGAGTGCTGCTGGCGCGGGTGCGCACGTTGTTGCGGCGCAGCAGCCTCGGCGAACCGCTGGCGGTCAACGATCGGATCGTCATGGGCAATCTGTGCATCGATCTGTCCGAGCGCACCGTGACCTGGCGTGATCAAGCGGTTGAGCTGTCCAGCGGCGAATACAATCTTTTAGTGGTGCTGGCCCGGCACGCTGGCGAAGTGCTGAGTCGCGATCAGATTCTGCAGCGGCTGCGCGGCATCGAGTTCAATGGCACTGACCGCTCGGTGGACGTGGCGATTTCCAAGCTGCGGCGCAAGTTCGATGATCACGCCGGCGAGGCGCGCAAGATCAAGACCGTGTGGGGCAAGGGCTATCTGTTCAGCCGCTCCGAGTGGGAATGCTGAGCTGATGTTTCGCATTCTGTTTCGCCTGTATCTGGTGACGATCGTCTCCTATAGTGCGGCGATCTATTTGGTGCCGGATCTGGTGGTCATGGCCTTTCGGGACCGCTTCGTCACCTACAACCTGGAGTTCTCCCGAGGTCTGCAATCGCTGATCACCAAGCAGTTTCATGCTGCGCCGCAAGAGCAATGGCCGGCGATTGCGGCGGCGATGGACAAGGAATTCCAGCCGCTGCACATCGTCCTGACGCCAATCGACGACCCGGTGTTCACGCCCATCGAGCAGGAACGTTTGCACCGTGGTGAGAACGTGGTGCGCATCGGCGATTGGGGCTGGCGAACGCTGGCGGTGACTCCGCTGAATGCGGACATGGCCGTGCGTATGGTCGTACCGCCGGATCCTGTCGACGTCGATCTGTTGTACTGGAGCATCAACGTGCTGATCGGCGCCATGTTGCTCGGTTGTCTATTGCTTTGGCTGCGCCCGCACTGGCGCGATCTCGAGCGCCTGAAAGGCACCGCCGAACGCTTCGGCAAAGGCCACTTGAGCGAGCGAACCAGAATTGCCCCTAGTTCGAACATCGGCAGCCTCGCCAACGTGTTCGACACCATGGCCGGCGATATCGAAAACCTTCTCAACCAGCAACGTGATCTGCTTAACGCCGTTTCCCATGAGCTGCGTACGCCGTTGACGCGTCTGGATTTCGGCCTGGCGCTGGCGTTGTCCGAAGACTTGCCAGCCGCCAGTCGCGAGCGTTTGCAGAGCCTGGTTGCGCATATTCGTGAACTGGATGAACTGGTGCTGGAGTTGCTTTCCTACAGCCGTTTGCAGAATCCGGCGCAGTCGCCTGAGCGCATCGAGGTGTCGCTGGACGAATTCATCGACAGCATTCTCGGCAGCGTCGATGAGGAACTGGAGTCGCCAGACATCGTGATTGACGTTCTGCTGCACGGTCAGCTCGAACGCTTCGCGCTGGATCCGCGCCTGACCGCCCGGGCCATCCAGAACCTTTTGCGCAATGCCATGCGCTATTGCGAAAAGCGCATTCAGATTGGCGTGCAGGTCATTGCTGGCGGGTGTGAGATCTGGGTTGACGACGATGGCATCGGCATTCCCGACGACGAGCGCGAGCGGATCTTTGAACCGTTCTACCGGCTCGACCGCAGCCGTGATCGCGCGACGGGTGGGTTCGGCCTCGGTTTGGCAATAAGCCGCCGAGCGCTGGAAGCACAGGGCGGCACACTTACCGTTGAGAGTTCGCCGCTGGGTGGGGCGCGATTCAGGCTGTGGTTGCCGGCCATGGCCTGAACCGTATGACGAATTTCAGGGCTGCGTTGTGCCGCTGGTCTGCAACACACATTGCTGGGTTTTACTGTCCCACACCTGGCCTTTCGGACATTCGGGCTTTTTCACGGCGTCGCTTTCATTGACGGCGAAAGCAGCAGGGCTGGACAGGACGGCGACCAGCAGCGGGACGGCGAACAGCATTTGGCGGATATTCATGGTCGATCTCCACTTTCATCGGCTTGGAGCAGAAGTTGTTGTTCTCCTTTGCAGTGACTGTTCAGTTCTGCGGAAGATTCAAAGTTCTACAGCGGGCCATTGACTTGTCATCCAACGGCAGGCTAATTTCCAGCCCATGACTTTCACCGTATCGCGCTGCCAGCCAAGCATTATTACCGCCATTCCTCATTTGGCGGGCTAGCTCACGACTGCAGCACCCAACCCGCCCTAGAGGCGGGTTTTTACTTTCTGTCTCCGGGGTTCTGATAAATGTCAGGAGACGACCATGCCGCACAGCCCCGACCAGCAAGCTCTGCTCGAGCACTACGTAAAGAAAATCCTGGCCGCGCCGGTGTACGACATTGCGGTGCGTACCCCGTTGCAGCCTGCGCCGGCATTGTCGCAAGCATTGGGCAATCGGGTCCTGCTCAAGCGCGAAGATCTGCAACCGACGTTCTCTTTCAAGATCCGTGGTGCTTACAACAAACTCGTGCAACTGAGCGATGAGCAGCGAGCGCGGGGAGTGATCACTGCGTCGGCGGGTAATCACGCGCAGGGTGTAGCGCTGGCGGCACGGGAGTTGGGCATCTGCGCGACGATCGTCATGCCGTCTACCACCCCTGAGCTCAAAGTGCTAGGCGTGCGCAGTCGCGGTGCCGAAGCCCTGCTGCATGGAGAGAGTTTTCCCTTTGCTCTGGCCCACGCGTTGCATTTGGCCGAGCAGAGCGGATGCACGTTCGTTTCACCCTTCGATGATCCTGACGTAATCGCCGGACAAGGCACCGTGGCTATGGAAATCCTGCGCCAGCATCAAGGCACGCTGAACGCGATCTTCATCCCGGTCGGCGGCGGAGGTTTGATCGCAGGTATCGCGGCCTACGTCAAATACCTGCGCCCGGAAGTGCGGATCATCGGCGTCGAATCCGAACATTCGGCGTGCCTGCAAGCGGCTTTAGGTGCGGACGAGCGGGTGGTTCTATCGAGCGTCGGCACCTTTGCCGATGGCGTAGCGGTTGCGCAGATCGGCGCGTACGGCTTTGAGGTTTGCCGCTTATGCGTAGATGAAGTGATCACGGTCAGCAATGACGAACTCTGCGCCGCGATCAAGAATATCTACGACGATACCCGTTCGATCACTGAACCTTCGGGTGCGCTGGCTGTTGCGGGGATCAAGCAGTACGTGGCGCGCAGTGGGGTTCGCGATCAGACATTCGTCGCCATCGACTCCGGGGCCAACATCAACTTCGACAGCCTGCGCCATGTCGCCGAACGCGCCGCTGCTTGCGGCGTGCCGGCGTGATGTCGATCAGGGCAGCAGCGGGCGCAGAAACGTGCGCTCGTAACTGACGATGAATTTCTTCTCGACCAGATCGGCAACCAGTGCGGTGCTTTCCGGGTCGGTCATTGCAATATGTCGATAGCTTTCGTAATCGGCCAGCGATGGGAAACTGAACAGGCAATAAGCAATGTTGCTCGCGCCCTCGGAGGGGAGGAAGTAGCCGTGGTGGGTGCCGCCCAAGCGCTCAACGATGTCGAGCCACGCTTTGGCATAGGCTTCGAAAGCGGGTAACTGGTAAGGATCGATCACATATCTGACGTGGCAAGTAATCAAGGGCTGGGCTCCGGTTATTCCTGCAGGGCGGTGCCGACTTTGTCCGACGCCGACCAGATGCGATAGCGCACTTCGACGTCCGAAGGCGCGTACACCACGACTGGCAGCTTGCTGTTGTAGCGCAACATGAAGCCATCACCGACGACCGGAACGAACGCGCGCTTTTTCTTGCTGCCAGGCGGGCAGGCCATCATCGTGCTCATCGGGCCGATGACCTTTTCCAGGCGATAGAACGGATAGCCCCAGCCTTGCAGATTCTTTTCATCGAGCACACCGCCCAGACGCTGGTGATTGCAATCCACTTCGAGGGTTTTGCCGGCGAGAATTTCAACCTGGAAATTCTCTTCCTGCTCTTGCTTGGGCAGATGGATGACTTGTCGGGTGAACCCGGCTTCGGCCTTGGGATACGGCGCGACGTCTTCGAGCTTGGCGGCGTGGGCGAGGGTGGAAAGGTTGGCGATCAACAGGCCGGTGATCGCGCAAACGCTTAAGGAATTCATGGAGGCCTCCGTGCGGGTTGAATTGCAATGGGAGACATTCTTGCCGTCATAGTCTTCGAAAGCAAATTTGCCCGGAGATTGCAGATTGCAGGGGACGGGTGGTCGATTCATGCAATTTGCAAATAGCAGGATACTGGCCACATTTCCAAGTGCTTGATTTTTAAGGGAGCAAAACGAACCGATCAAAGGCACGTTTTATGCGTTCTTTGGGTGAGGCGCACAGGATTTGGGCGCCTACACTCCAATGGGCATTTCGCAGTACCACCACTTGCCGCACCAGGGAAACAGCGGGGGCACACCCGTGAAGGCGCAGCAGAGGGTCAGCGTGAATACTTGATTGGCAATCGCACAGAAAGGAGAGGGTTCGCCATGTTTTTATCTGCCTTGGAATTACGCAACATCATTGAAAGCAGCTTCTTGCCGAAACGCTGCCAGTGCACGCTGTCACCCGACTTGTCGATGTCCGTCAAAGTATTTGGCGACCATCGAACCGACCAAGCCGATCTCTACGTCAGTGGAATCGACGCCAGCCGCCTGAACAGCTGCCGTGAAATCAACAACCTGGTCGCTGGCCTGCGTTCCGACCTCGCGCAACAGACCACAACACATCAAACCAGCGCTCGTTCTCGAGCCGTTTAACCCACCGTCTTACCCAGTTCGACCGTCACGCGCCGGGCCTGCACAAAACCAAGGCCCAGCGCGAACTCGACCAGCACCGCGAGCAAGATCCCGGGGCCGGCATGGCCATTGAGCCATTCGCCAAAACCCAACGCCGCCAAACCGAAACAGCCGACGATAAAACCATTGCTCAGTGCACTGCGTGCCACTGACGGCGGAGCATTGCGCAGCAAACAAAACATCACCGCCAACGCCGCAAACAGCACCGCGCTGCGCCTTGCGACTACGCCAGTGCCTTCCGAATAGCCAATACTCCAGATCGCCAGCAACACCTCTGGAAAAAATCCCCAGACCAGCGCCAGCAGAAAACACAGGATTGAAGTGAAGCTCGACAACGTGCGGAACGACAACTGCATGGCCAATCCTTGCGGCAGTAGGGAAGGCCCCGAGCATAACCGCCGAAACCACCCCAAGCCTATGGCCAACCGGAAAATCAGAAGCGTCTGTCAGTTCTGTTGACTGCAAGCGTCAGATAATTTCCTGTAACTGATTTGTGCGGGCTTGCCGGTGTTGTCGATGTATTTCATGTCGGCGGTGATGACTTTGCATTCCAGGGTCGGCGGCTCGGTTAGCGAAAGCACCTTCGCCACGTGTAGTGGCATGCCGTATTGGTAGGGGGTTTGATTCGATGTGGCGGAGGTGTCGTTGGCTTGGGCCAGTGCGGCGTATGAGCTGCAGGCGAGGGTGGCAGTGAGCAGGAAGGGACGAATGTTCATGAGAGGACTCCAGCCTAACGAATAGGCGCCCGGCACGAAGCCGGGCGAGCCTGCCGCACTGGGCGTCAGCGGGGGAGAGCTGAGGGTGTGCGGTGATATGGAGTCTCTGACTGTGGCGTTAAGGCTGAGTTAACCGATGTGAACATGAGCTGAGTTATTTACGGTTGCTTTTCCCTTGTCTCGGGCATTTGTCGTTTGCGATATGAATCATTAGGGTACGGGCTTTGACGTGCTCAAAAAAAATTAATGATAAGGCTGTACTGCTAAATTTCAGTACCCTAACTTATCTGGAAAAAACGAGAGCGGTGGGTGAGTGGCCTTCCACGTTTTTGCGAGTTCTTTTGCTTTTTTTAATTGCTCTTTTGACAGGTTTTTTTCTATGTCAGGTAATGTGTCATTGACATCTCGTGTTACGTTACCTCCGCCATTAAGCTCCAGCAGATTTGAAAGTAGAGCAAAGGACTTAATTGGGTCGAATGCGAAACCGTACTTGGAGTTTTCTTCACCTATGTAGGATGCATATCCAAATACACCTTCTACATAGCTTGAGTCGGCGGCTTTCTCGTTCCAGAATCTGAACGAGGCTAGATCATTTTTTTCTATCTTGATTGCGGCTAACCCCATCATTGCGAGTGGATAACCATTTTCAGCGGACGCCTTCATCCATCGTTCGATAGCTTGTTTGCGCCTTGAGGGTAGTAAAAATGAGCCATTCCCTTCTTGGTACTTCGTCGCCAGACGGAACTGAGCAAATGCGAATCCGTTCTCTGCGGATTTCTCCAACCATTCATCGTTGCCCGTCATTTCATATAACAAGTACATCGATTCGCTATCTCCCTGCTTTGCTCGTTCAACGGCAAGGCTTTTAGCTTTAATCACCCAGCTGCTGGCAGAATCTTCACCTGGAGGACAGTTTTTCATGGTCGTACACAAATCTTCTCCAATCCTTCCAAGGCGAATCATGGCGTAGATGTTCCCCTTTTTTGCGGAGCTTTCGTATGCTTTTTTAGCCTCCGGAGTCATGTGACGGTTGTTTTTTCTTAGCGCTTCACCGAGATAATAAAGTGCTTCATCGTCACCGCCTTCGGCTGCTATTTGTAATGGTTCAATTGCGGAGATGGCTTTGTGTTGAGTGTATAGTTCAATGCCCTTGATTTTTGCCTGAGATTGTTCGTTCGTAAGCGCCAATGACTGGGGCGACGCTAACGTTAATAAAATAAGCGTAGTGGTGAATACTTTTGGTAGTGTAAGTGCTAAGTTGTTTCTCGATTGCAGTTGTTTAGCTGATATGTCGGTCTTTGTGAAACTTTTGAAAACGATACGGCGGAGCGCGAACGACAAGGCTGTCGATTGTTCTGATTTGGGAGAATTAGCCTCGTACCGGTTATTTCTTGCATTCTGCTTCATTGCTAATTAAAAACCCAATTTCCTTGGAAAGAAAGAAAGGGGCGGGTGGGTGGCCTTCCACTCAATTGCATATTTTTCCGCTTCCTCAATCTGGTTCGATGTCATTTTTGCAGCAATTTTAGGAAGCTTACCTTCCACATAGACTTGAACGTTTCCACCGCCATCCAATTCTTTAAGCAAAGAGACCAGTGCGTAGCCCTTGATCAAATCAACGGGGTAGCCAACTTTGTCGGGCGTGTGGGAAAGATATGCACCATAGGTTGCAACGGCATTTTGATAACCGGTTTTCGCCGCTTCTTCCCACCAATGCCGAACACCTGCCAGATCATTTCGCTGGGAAAGAATCGAAATATATTCGATCATTGCAGGAGGGTAACCTCCTTCCGAAGCAGCCTTTAGCAACTCTTCCTCGGCACTCTTTCTTTTCCAAGGTAGCAAAAATGTGCCTTCCCCCTCGGCGTAACGATTAGCGAGCAACCACTGTGACGGCGCATATCCAGCCGCTGCTGATTTCTGCAACCAATCCAACTCTGCAGTCGCGTTGTAAAGCACAGCCATCGCTTCGCCGTCGCCACCCAAAGCGCGAGGCGTAGCAGTTTTTATCAATAAATCTAGCCAGTCACTTGGTTTTTTACTACTAGCAGGACATTGGTTGACAACCGAGCACAGGTCTTCCGATACGGTGGCGAGTTTAAACATCGCATAATAATCACCCTGTGATGCTGATGCCTCGTACCATTTTTGCGCTTCGACAGTCATTCCTTGTTTTTTTTGACGAAGCTCGTCAGCTAAATAGAATTGTGCTTCCGCATCGCCCGCTTCGGCTGCTATGCGAAGTTCCAGTTCTGCTGGCTTGTATTGATTGAAAAGCATTATCCCACGAGTTTTTGCGGCCTGCTGAGTTGGTGTAAGCTCGGCAAGTACATTGTTTGATAAGAGGGTTGCAATTGCGGTTGCTATATATATAAGTGTGCGCAACATTTTTTTATCCCTTGATGTATTTAGCTGGAGGGACATATTTTGCTTTTCCGCCAGGAACAAAAGTTTGTCCGTAGTATCGGGTTCTGTGACAAAAGCCATCTAGGTTCGCGCCTAAAAGGTTCACGTGCGCTTTATACCGGGCACGCATTTCGTCGTTCGCATCGTCGTGCAGTCGCAGAATTGCTTCTGACATGAAATTGTCCATATGCAGTCGATTCTCGCAATATAGCTGTTCTGCTTCGTCTGCGGCTTTGGTTCCGAACCGATTCATGCTCATGCATGCTTCTTCAAATTGTGCTTGGGCAAGGGTTATTGTTCCTTGCTTTTCCGCTTGGCGGACAATCAATCCTAGTATGCGCTCAACAGCCTGCTGCTGAAGCAGTTGACACTGGTCCTTTGTATAAGACTTTTCTGTGGCTTTAGAGCTTGCACTAGGCGCTCCATATTCAGAAATCTTGAATTTCTCCGGCGCGGAAATCAATGTCATCAACATTGGGCCAAGCGCACCCGGAGTCGCTGCCAAGATCCATTGGTCTAACTCAGCTTGATTATGATAATTCATAATCGTATGAGCGATAATTGCTCCTCTGCCGCCCCCGGTTAACGCCTCATATAACGACATCACCATATCAACGCCTTGCATGTAAGTCATCGCCACTTCCATCCCGGCAGCGCCAAGAAAGTTTAGTTTGTCGATGTAGTCGGCGGCTTCGTCCGTCACAAAAATTAGCGATTTATCCTGATTTTTATGCATTTCCCGTCGCAGCAAGTTAATCAAGTCAGTAACACCGTCATAGCCTACTTCAAATTGAAATTCGCCGCCGACGCCAGCGCCGACGATGACGGAAGCCTTGAACCGCATGATGAAGCGGCCTTCATGCAAGGAGATCCCAATATCTGCCGTAGTACCCAGCCCATACGCGGCAGTAAAGCCTGCTGTGAGTCTGGCCAGGCTCGCCCATTGGCTAGCTTTCGCGTTGTTGACGGTGTTCGCCATGCCGGGCGAAGGGGCGGTGCGCAACACAGCGATATCTTTCGGCGGAGCCCAGTTCAAGGCGCCTGTCAGCAGAATCCCAGCCTGAACTCCTGCAAAGAGATTGAATTGGGCTTTAGCCCCATCTTCAACCCGTACTTTCGCGGCGTCGCCCGCCAGAACAGGTTCGCTTCTAGTTGTAGTTGCTACGGCATTGGTGGTCTCCGGACGTTTTGCATCGGTGATTTCCGGAAGATTGAGGCCGCCTTGTACGTTTGCACGTCCCAACTGCACGCTGGAGGAGAGGAGGAGGGTAGCGCCTGTGTAGCCCCACGCTCTAGCGCCCAAATGGATCGAAAACCTGCCGAGATTCAGGTTTTTGCGGTTTTTCTCGTAATCCAGGTACGGGATCAGGATGTCTTTTGCTTGATCTTTACCCGGCAGATCCATCTTCATCAACTCAACTTCACCGCGTGCCAAGTCAATCCCAAGGCTGGCTTCGGCTTTGGCAGAGGCCTTGAAGTTATCGGTGACGCTGAAGCTCGGACCAGTGACCTTGGTTCCAGTGTGGATGGAGGACTGTGGTGGCGTGAGGCAACGAACCAATTGTGCTTGAGGACTGCTATCGAACAGGCGCAACGAACTTCGAACTTCTTCTTTGAACAGCAGCTGCCGAAGGCGCAGCCCCCAGTCTTTGCGGGCGCCTGCGTCCTCAATAGTATCCACTGTCAGTTTTTTCGACTTGAGATAGGAATGGAAGAGTTCTACATCGAACCAGCCTTTTTCATCGAACCAGTTGCTTTCCTGATCCTTGATGGCCATCGCGCCTTGGAGGCGTAGCCATTCATGGAAAGGGTTATCGTCTGTGTCAGTTTGCGCTTTCCCATTGCTGTTGCCGGGAAGTTTCTGCAGGTCTTTGCTTGCAGTAGCACCGAGCGCGCTTACGTCTTTTTTCAAGGCTTTTTCAATGCCTTCCAGATTAAGCAGACTCAAATGCTTGACCGGACTGTTGGGGCTATTGAAAAGCGCCACTTCGCGCAACGGAAAGCCAGCCTTGACCAGGCGCTCTTCCGGTTTCGGCTGAAATTGCTCTGGCTCCCACAACAGATGGCGCAGTGGTAGGGCTGCGGCTACAGCGGCTTCTGCATCATCGCGAAGCTTCATGCGATCTTGTTGAATGCGCTGCCACTCGGTTTTTTCAGCCTGCACGATGCCCGCTGGTGCCGCTACGTTTTGGCCGCTGGCGTCAATCCAGGCTTTGTATTTGGTGCGGATTTGTTCAGCCAGTTTGACCTGCCGCTGTTCCATCTCGAGATATGATTTGAATTTCTCGATACCTGCGCTGATTTCGCCTGTGTCAGGAATGAGGGCAAACTCAGGAAGTGCCAAGCCATAGTCGGCGACTTTCAAAATCGAATCGATATAGGCAGCAAAGTCTTTTTCGATTTTTTTGCGTTCGTTGGCCACATCGTTCAAATAACCGCACATCCGGGCCTTGCCATCGATCACACAGTTTGTGGCGTCCAGATACGCCTTCTTGTTCTTCTTGAAATCTTCTTCTTTGAGAGTAGTCAGCTTGCCGCTGGCTGTGAGTGCCGCACGGGCTTTCAGATAGGTCTGAACACGAGTTCTAGCCTCAAGAGCACCGGGCGAAAACAGATTGCCACTTTCATAGATATAGCCAGCTATCTTGGCTTGCTCTATTGCTACAGCCTTCAGCTTCTTCCACTCGTTGTAGAGTCGTTGCAGCTTTTGCCCCTCGGAGTTGGCCTCAAGCAGGCTAGCCTGTTGCTGACCGGCCAGTGCCCGGTTCCGTGCGTACTCACTCTGATCCGGCAACTTCTCCAGCGCCGCTGAATTTCGGGCGTCACGGCTCACGGCTTTCAAGCGCATGGCCATGGTTGGCTGCGCAATATCCGGCTCCTGAGCTTCGATTTCCAGCATTCGGCTTTTCTGTTCACCTTGCAGGAAGTTTGACAACTTGGGTTCGAGGAAGTACTCGAGCAACCCCGTGGTGTTCATCCCCTTTAAACGTTCCTCAGGAGACTTGCTTGCGCTGATATGCTGCTCAAGTTCATTCATCGCTTCTTTGATCGAGCTTGCAGCGCGTTCAGGCAGCAGATAGAACATTCTTTCCTTGGTTGCGTAGATCACCTCGCCATAACTTGTCGAGCAAGCCGTTTCCACTTTGTCGAACGCGTTGGGGCAACTGGCAGGCATTACAGGCTGAGGATCAAGCTCCAAGGCAGGTTTCGTTTCAACCGGTGTCGACGGGGCTGAGGCAGTTGCCGCAGAGCTGTCGCGATCTACCTTTGTTGCTTCTGAGATTTCAGTATCCATTTCGCTTCCATTCATTCTTAACGGACGGGTTCATCAAGCAACGCTGGTGGTGAGTTGCTGCAGCTGCTGTACTTTGATGAACGACTCTTCCCTGGATTGCAGGATGGCCATTGCCTGTGGCTGTGTTTCAAGCAGTGGGCCATTTGTGATTGACCCCAGCTTCAGCAAGTGACGGCCTTCGTAAATATTGTGGGCAACCAGCACATTGAGGTTTGCCACAAGGTTGGGCAGATGCTCATCGCTCGGCTCGCCGTAATCTGCGTGATGTTCATCTGCCCAATAAACCCAACCCAAATGCTCTTGAACGTTCGCCGCGGATGGCGGCAGGCTGAACACTGAAGTATCGCCCAGCCATTCGACTTCCGAGGCGGCGCGCCAACTGAGCCATGGACCTTTATTGCGCCCAAAATGAACCGGCGCTGGGCTGTATACGTGCTGCCAAGGGCCGAACAGCTGATGGGAGTTGTCGCCAGCGGTATAGGCCAGCGCGGCCCACAGGCTTGGCTTGTGGTAGCTCAGCAGGCTTTGTCCGCCAGAGCCATCATTAGCGCGCAAGAGCCAGCGCGCATGGGCGAGCGCTTTGTCAGAATCAGCTGTGGTAATGGCAATGCCAGAGAAATTTTCCTCGCACAGCTTTGCTGCCTCAGCCGCAAGGCGACTGCCCCATGGCGCGGTGATCCAGAGCGGACCGTCAGCGGCGATCTCAGCGAAGGCGGTTTTGAGGAACAGGCCCTGTGCATCCACCACCGGTTCGCCAACACGATAAAGGCGGCTCATCGCGTCAGGCTGTCGAACCGGGTCAATAATGAAACACAGTGTTGATTCAGAGCTTTCTCTCGGTAAATCAACGAACCCATGGCGTGGAGCTTCGAGGAGGGCGCTGAGCGCTTTCACATGCATGTGCAATCCTTACGGCTGCAGGCGCCGTTGCTTTGCTTGCCGCACAACGGCGTTATTCCAGACTCATTCAGACGTTTGGGCAGCGGGACAGGGACTTTCCCCGCCTTATCCGCATCCGCAACCTTCATCGGCCCCGGCAACAACGGCGCCGCCGGCGTGCCCACCCCGGGCGAGCCGCCGGTATTGACCTTCACCTCAGCCCCGCTGATGGTCACGCCACCTGCATCGACCTTGACGAAGCTGCCGCCAGCCTTGGCGGTCAGTTCCATGGCGCCTTCGACCACGACTCTCTGGCCGGCGTAATAATGGATTTCGTTGCCGGCCTCAACAAACTGCCCAGTCCCAACCTTCACATGCTGCGTCACACCCACCGTCAGGTGATCATCCGCGCGCATTTCGCTGATGCGGTCCAGATGGGTGATCCGGTGTTCTTCGACCTTGAACTCGCTCAACACGTTGGCTTCAACGGTGTCGTGGCGTTCGTTGCCGACGCGGATTTTCTGGTCGTGTTCGATGTTTTCGTCCCAGTCGCGCTGGGCGTGGATGTAGATCTGTTCGGCGCCTTTTTTGTCTTCGATGCGGAATTCGTTGTAGCCCTTGCCGCCCGGGGAGCTGAGGGTTTTGAAGGTGCTGCGGGTCTTGTTGGCCGGCAGGTCGTAAGGGACGACGTTTTCCTTGTGGTACAGGCAGCCGGTGACGAGGGGCTGGTCGGGGTCGCCTTCGAGGAAGGTGACGAGCACTTCCATGCCGATGCGCGGGATGGCGATGCCGCCGTAGGCTGCGCCGGCCCAGCCGCTGGCGACGCGCATCCAGCAGGTGGTTTTGTCGTCAGACTGGCCGTCGCGGTCCCAGTGGAATTGCACTTTGATGCGGCCGTACTGATCGCAGTGGATTTCTTCACCGGGCGGGCCCGTCACAACGGCGGTCTGGCTGCCGAGGACTTTCGGTTTCGGATGTTCGAGGGCAGGGCGGTAGTGCGCGTCCCACGGGGTGGCGAGGAAGCTGTTGCGGTAGCCCTGGTGGAAATCGCTCTTGTTATCGGTGACGTCGCTGGTGACGTTTTCGCCGAGCACTTGCGGCTGTTTGCCTTCGTGGAAGACTTCCAGCAGCAGCCACAGGTCGTTCCACTCGGCGCGCGGGTGTTCGGCGAGCGTGAGGAAGTGGCCGCTGGTGAGGGTCGGTTCGTCACCTTTGCCTTCGGCGAGTTTGTAGTCGCTGCGATGGCGCTCGAGGGCGCGGGTCGAGAGGAACTTGCCGCGCTCGCGGGTGGTGAAGCGGCTGGGGTAATCGTAGTCTTCCAGATCCGGGGCGAATTCGGATTTGACCGCGCCTTCGGGCAGCAGCTTTGGTTTTTCGAAATCGTAGTCGCGACGGCTGACGCGGGTGGTGCGGGTTTCCAGGCGCAGGTTAAAGCGCTTGATCACCGGCTTCTCGGCGGCCATGCCGGAGTCTTGCTGGTAGCTGACCGGCTTCAGTTTGCGGAACACCGTCTGGTCGTCGCCGAACACCAGTTTGTGGCCGCTGCTGCTGTGCTGGAAGTGGAAGTGGATGCCTTCCTCTTCGCACAGACGCTGGATGAAATGCAGGTCGGACTCGTCGTATTGCACGCAATAATCGCGTTCCGGATACTCGGCGCCGAGCTGGAAGCTGTAGGCGTCAGAGAGAATGCCGCGATCTTCCAGCACCTGGGCGATGATTTTCGGCACCGTCAGTTGCTGGAAGATCTGCTGATCATGGTTGTGCTGCAGATACGCCAGTTGCGGCATCAGGCTGATGCTGTAGCGGGTCAGGGTCTTGCCGGAGTCGCCCTGCTCGATGCGGTAGACTTGGCCGTGAATCTTGCCTTCTCCGGTGGCGCCGAAGGTCAGGCAGGCGCGCTTGTGCAGTAGCTCTTCGAGCTTCAGGTCGGGGCGGGCGCTGACCAGTTCGAGGTCGAAACGGAACGGTTCGTTGAGGGCTTCGCGACCGGTGAAGCTGAGGACTTGCAGGTCGGCGTTGGCGTCTTCGATCGAGAGGGTGATGTGGGTTGCATTGGCGTCCAGCATGCCTTGAATTCCGTCCGTTGAATAAGCAGGTGATGGATGTTGCAGGATTAGACGGCCTCATTCAAGGCGCAAATGGCGTAGGTGTGGGGCGTCAGTGCCATAGGGAAAACCCTTAGGAGGGCGGTTTGGGTCAGTGAAATCGGGCCTTTCATAGACTTTGATGGTGTTTGAGAGATTGCCATCGCGGGCAAGCCCGCTCCCACAGGTTTCTCGGGTGTACACAAAATCGGCGTTCACTAAGGTCTTGTGGGAGCGAGCCTGCTCGCGAAGGGCTTCTACAACCAATGCCAGAACCGGCTCCAGAACCCGCGATTGAGGTCTTCCTTGCAGCCGGCATATTGCTGCGCATACAGATCCGAACGGTTCTGCACCTTGCGCGCGGTCGGCGGTAGCCAGGCTTTGCTCGCGTAGGTCTTGTTGCGGAAGCCGCCCCAGCCTTCGTGGTAGTTCAGGTATTGGTTATAGGCGTCGTATTTGTACACGCCGTTGATCGAGGTGGTCTTGTCCATGTACCAGCCGACGAAGTCGATGGCGTCGTCGAAGTCTTCGCGATCGGCCCAGTTGCGGCCGGTGCTTTTCTGGTAGTCGGCCCAGACTTCGTCCTTGGCTTGCGCGTAGCCGGACGCGGTCGAGACGCGGCCCCAAGGAATCACCCAGAGCAGGTATTTGCGCGGCGTCTTGGCGTCGTAGCGGTAGCCGGATTCCTGATACATGATCGCGAACGGCACCTGGATCGGCACGCCCCAGCGTTTCTGCGTGACTTGCGCAGCGTCGTACCAATCGCTTTTCTCGCGGAAGATTGCGCAGATGTCTTCCGGGGAGCGGGGCGGCGAGGTGCCGCAACCGCTCAGCAGGGTGGCCATGGTCAGGAGGGCGAGGATGTGCCTGTGATTCAAGAGCTGTTTTCCGTCGTGCGCAAAAAGGCCGACAGTCTACGCGCTCAGCTCAATTGATGACGATAGGGCAGATCCGGACCGGTTTTGCTGCAGGTCAGTGCGGCGGCTTGTACGGCGAACCTGAGCATGCCGTCGATTTGCTCTCGACTGAGCTGCTGGACGCCTTCGACCGAGTCCAGCGAATGTTCGGTCAGCCAGGTGATCAGCGCGGCCTGGAAGGTGTCGCCGGCGCCTACCGTATCGGCGATCTGAACCTGATTGGCCGGCACCGACCACGAGCCATGGGTGCGACTGAACACCGTTGCGCCGTCGCCACCGCGTGTCAGGAACACGATCTGGCAGCGATGCTCGAGCCAGCTTTCAATAACATGCTGCGGATCCTGCTCGGGATAGAGCAGGCTCAGATCCTCGTCGCTGACTTTGATCAGATCGGCCAGTCGTACCAGCGTGGCGATGCGTTCGCGCCATAGCTCGATGTTCGGCTCGGGATTGAGGCGCACGTTGGGGTCGAGGCTGATCAGGCGTTTGCCGCTTTCGCGTTGGACCAGTTTCAGCAACGTGTCGCCAATCGGCTGCACCACCAGCGAAAACGAGCCGATGTGCAGGCCGCGCACCTCGTCGCCAAGTGTCGGCAGATGCGCCTCGCTCAGTTGCCGGTCGGCACAGCCTTCGCCACGGAAGCTGTAGTGCGGTGAGCCATTGGCGCCTACCGCGACCATCGCCAGGGTGGTCGGCGCGGCGAAATCCACCAGATAGTCCGGGCGCACGCCTTCGTCCTGCAGCACTCGCTGCAAACGGCGGCCGAGGTAGTCGGTGGACAGCCCACCGAAGAGCGCCGAGTCCACGCCCAAACGCCGCAAACCTACGGCAACGTTGAACGGCGAGCCGCCGGCAATCGCCTTGAAATTGACTTTCGAGGCCAGACCGCTGGCATCGTTTTCGCTGAAGAAATCAAACAGGGCTTCGCCACACACCAGGTACATAGTTGTTTGCTCGTTATAGGGTTGCGACATGCTGTTGATAGCGTTCGTAAGCCTGCTGGAACGCCGCGACATTGGCGGCGATCGGCAGGGTTTCACTGCGCGCGTCGAGTTTGACGCAGCGTTCGCACAGATCGGCCAGGGACACATCATCGCCGTTCGAGCGCGATGCGCACCACGCCGCTTGAATCGCCGCACCCAGTGCGGCGGCTTCGCTTTGCTCGGTGCAGATGACCGGGGCGTTCATAATGTCGGCGACGACCTGCCGCCACACCGCGCTCTTCGAGCCGCCGCCGATCAGGCAAATGCGCAGGCTTTGTAAACCATTCTGGCGAAGCAAATCCAGCCCGTAGCGCAAACCGAAGGTGGTGCCTTCGACAGCGGCGCGGCACAGGTTGGCTTGGGTCAGGTTGTCCATCGTCAGCCCATGCAGGCTGCCGGTGGCGTGGGGCAGGGCAGGGACGCGCTCACCGTTGAGAAACGGCAGCATGCTCACGCCTTCGGCACCAATGGGCGATTGCGCGACCAGTTCGTTGAAGGTCGGCAGATCGAGCTTGAACAGTTCGCGAATCGCACCGGTGGCGTTGGTCAAATTCATGGTGCAGATCAGCGGCAGCCAGCCGCCGCTGGAGGAGCAGAATGTGGCAACCGAGGCATCGGCGCTGACGTTCGGCTCCTCCGAATAGGCGTAGACCGTGCCGGACGAACCGAGGCTCATGGTGATCGCGCCGGGCTGAATATTGCCGGTACCAATGGCGCCCATCATGTTGTCGCCACCGCCGCTGGAAACCACCGCGTTGGGGTTGATGCCGAGTTGCTCGGCGATTGCCGGCAGGAGGGTGCCGACGGCGGCGTGCGCGTCGATCAGCTCCGGCAGCGCGGCTTGCAAACGGCCGCTGGCGTCGATGTCGCGCAGGATCTGTACATCCCATTGCCGCGTGCGCACGTTGAAATAACCGGTGCCGGAGGCATCGCCGTATTCGCTGCAGGCGCGGCCGGTGAGCCAGTAATTGAGGTAGTCGTGGGGCAAAAGGATTCGGGCGATGCGTGAGAACACGTCGGGATGCTGCTCTTTGGTCCAGAGCAGTTTCGACACCGTGTAGCCCGGCGCAATGACCACGCCGAGGCGTTCCAGCGAACCTTGCTCGCCGCCCATTTGCGCGAGCAAGCGCTCGTTTTCCGGCGTGGTTTCGGTGTCGCACCAGAGTTTGGCCGGACGCAGCACTGCGCCTTGCTCATCGAGCAGGACCAGGCCGTGTTGCTGGCCGGAAACGCCAACGCCGAGGATCGCCTGGCCGTCTACGTTCGCCGCTTGCAAGGCCTGGCGGGTGGCGCTGACGAACGCGTCGAGCCAATGCTGAACGTCTTGTTCGCGGCGGCCGTTGGCGCCACTGATCATCGTGTGCGGCGCTGCGCCCAGACCGAGCACCTGGCCGCTGCCGGCATCGAGGATGATCGCTTTGGTGCCTTGGGTGCCGCAGTCAATACCCAGGAAGAGCTTTGTTGTTGTCATGTATGGGCCTGTCAGATTGCGCTGAAGATCAAGAGCTACCCCCTCACCCCAGCCCTCTCCCCCACGGGGGCGAGGGGGAAAGGGAGCAGATTTTCATGCCTTTCACACTCTGTATTCGACTCGGAATTTCAGGTCGATGAATAACGGAAGAACCACGCGGTCGGTTCCCTCTCCCTCCGGGAGAGGGCTAGGGTGAGGGGCTTTTCAGCCGAGCACCCGTTCCAGAGTCCGCGAAACCCCAACCTCGCGCAAACTCTGGCAGCACCACTCGAATGCCGCAACAAACTCCGCCGACTTCGGTATCGCCGTGCCGAAAATCTCCTCCACGCCCAACAGGCGCTCGGTGATCAACTCATCGTCCGCCACCAATCCCTGGCAGAAAGCCGCTCGCGGATCCGGAATCGAATACGTATCGCCATTCTCATCCACGCCCTTCAAATACAACGCCCACGCCGCGACTACCAGTGCCGCGCGCTTGGTCTCGCGGCCATCGGCGATCAGGCGATTGATCGTCGGCACGGTGAACTTGGGAAACTTCGATGAGCCATCCGAACACACGCGCTCCAGCTGATCGGCAATCGCCTGATTGGAAAACCGCGCGACCAGTGTGTCCTTGTATTCGCTCAGATCAATGCCCGGTACCGGGGCCAGCTGCGGCGTGACATCCAGATCCATATAAGCGCGCATGTAACGCACGAACAGCGGATCGTTCATGGTCTCGTGGACGAAGCGATAGCCCTTGAGAAAGCCCAGATACGTCAGCGCCAGGTGACTGCCGTTGAGCAGTTTGATCTTCATCTCTTCGTACGGCGACACATCGTCGGTGAACTGCACGCCGACCTTTTCCCACGCCGGGCGGCCGTTGACGAATTTGTCCTCCAGCACCCACTGCACAAACGGTTCGCAGACCACCGGCCAGGCATCGTCGACACCGTGTTTGTCGGCCAGTTGCAGGCGATGCGCGGTGCTGGTCATCGGTGTGATTCGATCGACCATGGCGTTGGGGAAACTGACGTTCTGGTCGATCCAGTCGCGCAGATCCGGATCACGCAGGGCGGCGAAAGCCAGCAGCGCCTTACGGGCGACGGCGCCGTTGTGGGGCAGGTTATCGCAGGACATCACAGTAAATGCCGGAACGCCCGCCGCACGCCGTTTGGCCAACGCTGCGCAGAGGAAACCGAACACGGTGCCCGGCGCCTCGGGATGGGCCAAGTCGTGTTGAATCTGCGGCAGATGCGCCATGAACTCGCCGTTGCTGTCGTCGATGCAGTAACCGCCCTCGGTGATGGTCAGCGAGACGATGCGGATCTGCGGTTCGGCGAGTTTGTCGATCAGTGCTCGCGCGCCATCTTCGGCCAGCAGCATGTCGCGGATCGCGCCAATGACGCGAATTTCGGTGTCATCGCTGTCGCCCAGTTCAAACAGGGTGAACAGGTAATCCTGCTCGCGCAGATCATCGCGGGCGCGGCGATCTTCCGGGCGCAGGCCGACGCCACAGATTGCCCAGTCCAGCGCTTCGCCAGTGTTCATCAAGGCATCGGTGTAATACGCCTGATGCGCACGATGGAAACCACCGACGCCGATGTGGGCGATGCCCTGACGCGTGTCAGCGAGGTCGTAGCCTGGCAGTTGCACCTGGGCGGCGAGGCGATTGAGGTTCTGTTGGTTGAGTTTCATCGGATAGTCTCGAAATCAGGCCGCAGCACGCAGCGGACGGGTCAGCGCCACACCTTCAGCGTCGAACAGGTGGCAGTGAGTCGGGTCCAGGCGCAGGCTCAATTGTTCGCCGTAACGGCTGGCCAGATCGCCGCGCACGCGCATGGTCAGGGCTTCGTCGGCGCTGGTGGTGACGTGGCAGAAGGTGTCGCTGCCGAGGCGTTCGCTGACGTCGGCAGTCACTTGCAGCGTGCAGTCGCCGGGTTGCGCCAGCTCAAGATGTTCCGGGCGAATGCCCAGCGTGACAGCGCTGCCGACACTGAGGTTGGCGGCGTTGAACGGCAGGGTGATGCGCGTGCCGGCGTCCAGCGAAACTTCACAGCTCGGGCCGTCGATGCGGGCAATCTTGCCTTTGAGGAAACCCATTTTCGGCGTACCGAGGAAGCCTGCGACAAACAGATTGGCCGGGTTGTGATACAGGTCCAGCGGCGAGCCGACCTGTTCGATTCTGCCGCCATTGAGCACCACGACTTTGTCGGCCATGGTCATCGCTTCGACCTGATCGTGGGTCACATAAATCATCGTCGCTTGCAGGTCTTTATGCAGGCGCAGCAGTTCCAGACGCATCTGCACGCGCAACGCCGCGTCGAGGTTGGACAGCGGCTCATCGAAGAGGAAAATCTTCGGGTTGCGCACGATGGCGCGGCCGATCGCCACGCGCTGACGCTGACCGCCGGACAGCTGTTTGGGTTTGCGCTCGAGCATCGGCCCGAGTTCAAGAATACGTGCCGCTTCGCCGACCTTGCGCTCGACTTCGGCTTTCGGCACGCCGGCCAGATCGAGGGCGAACGACATGTTCTTTTTCACGGTCATGTGCGGGTACAGCGCGTAGGTCTGGAACACCATCGCCAGATCGCGCTTGGCCGGGCTGACTTCGGTGATATCGCGGCCATCAAGTTCGATAGTGCCGCCGCTGACCTCTTCAAGGCCGGCGATCAAGCGCAGCAGGGTGGATTTGCCGCAGCCCGACGGGCCGACGAAGACTACGAATTCCTTGTCGTTCACTTCCAAGTCAATGCCCTTGATGATGGAAAAGCCTTCGAAGCCTTTTTGCAGATTCTTGATTTTCAGGTTGGCCATGAGATGGGCCTCCGCAATTTATTATTGGGTTAAACCAGATCGGCTTTTCTGTGGGAGCGAGCCTGCTCGCGAAGGGGCCGTGTCAGTCGACATCAGGGTTGAATGACACTCCGCTTTCGCGAGCAGGCTCGCTCCCACAGGGGATAGGGTTGGATTCGGGATGTTCATTTCACGGCGCCGAACGAGAGACCGCGCACCAGTTGCTTCTGGCTGATCCAGCCAAAGATCAGAATCGGCGCACAGGCCAGGGTCGATACGGCCGACAACTTGGCCCAGAACAGCCCTTCGGGACTTGAATACGAGGCGATCAGCGCGGTCAGCGGTGCGGCATTCGATGAGGTCAGGTTCAGCGACCAGAACGCCTCGTTCCAGCACAGGATCAGCGACAGCAGCACGGTCGAGGCGAGGCCGCCCTTGGCGATCGGCAGCAGCACCCGAACCATCTCCTGCCACAGCGTCGCACCGTCGAGGCGGGCGGCTTCGAGGATGTCTTTGGGAATGTCCTTGAAGTAG
This sequence comes from Pseudomonas sp. Leaf434, assembly GCF_001425545.1. Taxonomy (NCBI): domain Bacteria; kingdom Pseudomonadati; phylum Pseudomonadota; class Gammaproteobacteria; order Pseudomonadales; family Pseudomonadaceae; genus Pseudomonas; species Pseudomonas sp. Leaf434. Next base: position 650,816 of record NZ_LMQZ01000009.1, read on the forward strand.
GTGTAAACCATCCAGACCACGATCGGCAGGTTGATCAGCGTGTAGATCACGATCAGCGCGATGCGCGTATCGAGCAGGCCGAAACTCTTGGCCAGCAGGTAGATCGGCATCAGCACGCCCACCGGCGGCAGCATTTTGGTCGAGAGCATCCACAGCAATGTGCTTTTGGTGCGCTGGGTTTCGTAAAACGCCATCGAGTAGGCCGCCGGCACCGCGATCAACAGGCACAGGGCGGTTGCGCTGAACGAGATCACCACCGAGTTCCAGGCGAAGCTGAAGTAATCGCTGCGCTCGTTGATGTGCAGGTAGTTCTCCAGCGTTGGCGTGAAGATGACCTGCGGCGGCGTGGCGAAGGCGTCGATTTCGCTCTTGAAACTGGTCATCACCATCCAGAAGATCGGGAAGAAAATCACGATCGCGATGGCCCAGGCCAGCGTGCCGAGCAGCAGGCTTTGCAGGCGACGGGATTGTTGGAGCGTCATGGCAGGCCTCACGCTTTGTCAGTCAGGTTTTTGCCGATCATTCGCACCAGAATGATCGCGGCGATGTTGGCGATGACCACGGCAATCAAACCGCCGGCCGAAGCCATGCCGACGTCGAACTGCACCAGCGCCTGGTTGTAGATCAGGTAGGCCAGGTTGGTCGAGGCGTAGCCGGGGCCACCGTTGGTGGTGGTGAAGATTTCGGCGAACACCGAGAGCAGGAAGATCGTTTCGATCATCACCACCACAGCAATCGGCCGCGCCAGGTGCGGCAGGGTCAGGTGCCAGAAAATCGCGATCGGGCCGGCACCGTCCAGGCGTGCAGCTTCTTTCTGTTCCTGATCCAGCGATTGCATCGCGGTCATCAGAATCAGGATCGCGAAGGGCAGCCATTGCCACGAAACAATGATGATGATCGACAGCAGCGGGTAGTGCGCCAGCCAGTCCACCGGTTGCGCACCGAACAGCTTCCAGATGTAGGCGAGGATCCCCGAGACCGGGTGGAAAATCAGGTTCTTCCAGATCAACGCGCCGACGGTGGGCATGATGAAAAACGGCGAGATCAGCATGACCCGCACCAGGCCGCGCCCAAGGAATTCGCTGGCCTCCAGCAACGCGCTGATCAATACGCCGAAGACCACGCTGATCAGCAGCACACTGCCAACGAGCAACAACGTATTGGTCGCACCGGGCATGAAACCCGAATCAGTGAGGAAATAGGTGAAGTTCTCCAGCCCGACGAATTCGTTTTCGCCGGGATAGAGCAAGTTGTAGCGGATCATCGAAAAGTACAGGGTCATGCCCAGCGGCACGATCATCCACAGCAGCAACAGCGCCACCGAGGGGCTGACCAGAAACCAGCCGGGATTGCGCACGCGCAGCTTGCGCTGCGGTGGCGACAGGTCGATGTGGGCTTTGGCAGTTGAAGTATTCATGGCATTCACAACCGAGTCATACAGACCTATGGAGATCCCCATGTGGGAGCGAGCCTGCTCGCGAAAGCGCTGGGTCAGTGTCATGTGTGTTGGCTGACACGACGCCTTTGCGAGCAGGCTCGCTCCCACAAGAGGCAGGAGCAAGGCATTCAGCGGTTACTTGGGATAACCCGCGCGCTTCATCTCGCGTTCCGTGGTCTGCTGCGCCGCCGCCAGCGCCTGATCCACCGTGGTCTGGCCGATCAGCGCTGCCGAGAACAGCTTGCCGACCTGGGTGCCGACTGCCTGGAATTCAGGAATGGTCACCAGTTGAATGCCGATGTACGGCACCGGTTTCAGCGTCGGTTTGCTCGGGTCAGCGGCTTTCAGCGATTCCAGCGTCACTTTGGCAAACGGCGCGGCGCTCATGTAAGCATCGCTGTAGGTCGAAGCGCGGGTGCCCGGCGGCACGTTGGCGATGCCATCGGTCTTGGCAACCAGTTCGCCGTACTCTTTGGACGTGGCCCAGGCGCTGAAGGTTTTTGCTGCGTCCTTGGCCTTGGAGCTGGTCGGAATCGCCAGCGCCCACGAATACAGCCACGCCGAGCCTTTATCCGTGACTTGATGCGGAGCGAAGGTGAAACCGACGTGATCGGCGACCTTGCTCTGGGTCTTGTCGGTCACGAACGAGCCGGCGACGCTGGCGTCGACCCAGATCGCACATTTGCCGCTGTTGAACAGGGCGAGGTTTTCATTGAAACCGTTGCTGGATGCGCCCGGCGGGCCGGATTTCTTCATGGTGTTGACGTAGAAATTCAGCGCATTTTTCCATTCCGGCCCGCTGAATTCCGGTTTCCACTGCTCATCGAACCAGCGCGCGCCATAAGCATTGGCGACCGTGGTGACCAGCGCCATGTTCTCGCCCCAGCCGGCCTTGCCGCGCAGGCAGATGCCGTACTGCTCTTTGTCTTTGTGGGTGAGCTTTTCGGCAAACCCGGCGATCTCTTCCCAGGTCGGCCGCTCCGGCATGGTCAGCCCGGCTTCCTTGAACAGGTCGGTGCGGTAATAGGTGATCGAACTCTCCGCGTAAAACGGCAGCGCATACAGCGAACCCTTCACCGACAGGCCTTCGCGCACCGACGGAAAGACATCGTCGAGGGCGTAACTGGCCGGCAGGTCCTTCATCGGCTCCAGCCAACCCTTGCCGCCCCAGAGTGCGGCTTCGTACATGCCGATGGTCAACACGTCGAACTGGCCGCCCTGAGTGGCGATGTCGGTGGTCAGGCGCTGACGCAGGACGTTTTCTTCCAGCACCACCCAATTGAGCTTGATGTCCGGATGCTCGCTCTCGAAGGTTTTCGAGAGTTTCTGCATGCGGATCATGTCGCTGTTGTTGACGGTGGCGATGGTCAGGGTCTGGGCGCCAAGGCTGACGCTGCTGAGGGTCATGCAGGTGAGAGCGAGCAGAGCTTTTGCAGTGGGTTGCATCGTGCACTCCTTTTCTGACACCCGACGGGGCAGAAGGACAGTTATTGTTTTTGTGTCTTCCGAATGCAGGAAGAATCTGCGCTGATTACAGCCTTCCACGGCGGAGCTGACAAATCATCCCTAGCACTTTTGTTGATACTTTTTTGCACTGGGGTTTGAGCGGGTGAACGCAGGGAAGGGGTTTTGCGCGAGGGACCGTTAGCGAATGCGTACAGATTTCGCCAGCCGGGGCACGGTTTTTTGTGGGAGCGAGCCTGCTCGCGAAGATGGTGTGTCAGCCACAGGATTTTTCACAGACAGACCGCTTTCGCGAGCAGGCTCGCTCCCACAGGTGGCGTGTCGTCAGAGATGGTTCTGTTCAGTCAGCCGCTGCACCGCCAGCCGTCGATAGTGCGACGGCGTCATGCCCTTGAGTTGCTGGAAGCGTCGATTGAAGTTGGAAATATTGTTGAAGCCCGACTCGAAGCACACCTCGGTCACCGGTTTGTCACCATCGGCCAGCAGCTCACAGGATTTGCTGATGCGCAGGCGATTGACGAATTCGATGAAGTTGCGCCCGGTGGCCTGTTTGAATACCCGGCTGAAATAGGTCGGTGTCATGCCCAGGTGCTCGGCCACTTCTTCCAGTGAGATGTCCCGCGCGTAGTGGCTGAAGATGTAATCGACCGCGCGGTTGGTGCGGTCGATGTTGTGTTCGTCGGCCAGTTGCGGCGTGGTGGCACCGGACAACAATTGGAAATCATCGCTGGCCGCGAGCAATTCCATCAGGATGAAAAAATGCCCGAGGCGAGTGATGCCCGTGCTGTCGGCGATCCGCTGCATCAGTGTCATGGCCTGACGGATCGTGCGCTTGCAACGAAATTCGATGCCGTACTGCGCACGCTCAAGCAGTGGCGCCAGGGATTTCAGCTCAGCGAACACCTGGTGCCCGCTCTCGAACAATTCGTCGGTGAAGTTGACCAGCATGTCGCGCTTCTCCACCACTTCATCCTCGGCGACCTGGCTGATCCAGTTGTGCGGCAGGTTGGGACCGGTCAAAAACAAAGTCTCTGGATAGAAGTTGCCGATGTAATCGCCGATGAACACCTTGCCGGAGCTGGCCACGATCAGGTGCAGCTCGTACTCCTTGTGGAAATGCCAGCGCACCAGCGGGCAGGGGAAGCCGTGCTGGCGGTAGATGATGGACAAACCGTTATGGTCGTCCATCAACTCGTAGGAAGGGTCGGTCACGCGAGCGGTTCGGGTCATGACGGGGCACTTTTTTATTATCGCTGCGCGATCATGCCTCGTTTTTTGCCATTTGTGCCACTTCCGACCGGCCGTCCTTGGTTACCGCTCAGCTGAGCTTGTCGCGTGCCTTTTGCAGGTTGGCCATTTGGCAGAAACGCACGATGTTGGAATTTTTGATGAAGTCGAAATTGATAATGTTGCACTTGCGCGCCCAATCGGATTTTTCCGGGTCGAACCACTCGTCAAGACTGTCGAGGATCCGCTGTGGGCCGCCGAGTGTGTAACTGGTTGCCGACAGCGACCATGGGCGAAGCGTACTGACAGGTGTGCTCAGTACGTTGTCTATGTAGCCATAAAGATCCGAGGTGCTGACCTGTGATTTGCCAATCCACTTGTGATTGATTGGTCTGTAGAAACGAAAGTCTTCGCTTTCCCAGGTCATCGGCGCGGCCACCATAATGCGTTGCAATGGATTGATGGCTTTGAGTTGGCCAATTGTCAGATGCAGATTGTCGGTGGGAATGATCCGTTCCCCAAGGTGCTCCAGCAAAGCTGTTTTGAATTCCTCATGGTTGAATGGATCTGTAGCGCTGGAAAGTTCATGAAAGTCCAGAATGATAAACTCATTCGGGCTTCTTTCATAAAACCCCTTGATGTCCCTGATCAGGTCTTCAAGCGTTCGCGAAGAGTTGAATCCATTGTGGTGGAAACGGAATCTCGCCAGTTGTTTCGCCTTGCTGTTGTAAACAAGGCGTACATCAAGTGCGCGAGCGCCGCGATTCAACTGCGAATAAAAGGAAACGTCCTGGCAGGCAAGCCAGTTTTTCCCGGGAATAAGGGCGTAAGACGCTTCCCAGTCACAACCGGCATTATGCGCGCCGGGCAGGGTCATTTCAAATAACGAAAGATTATCGATTTGTGGTGAATAAGCCATCCATTGATGGGTTGGTATATCGTCGAAGTTTTCCATGTTGCACATCCTGCGAAGTGGTTAGTAAGTTGCGCGCAGGATGTTTATAAGCATGTTCGTGTTATTGCGAAAGTTGGCTTTTAATGCAAGTCATGTAATTGATGTAATCAGCGCTCTGTTGGGCTCAACTGGTTTTTGGCTTCGATCCATTGAGCCATGTATTGAGTGCTTTTGAGTGTGTGATGTCGCAACATGGCGCCGGTGAAGTTGTCGTTTCTAAGTTGTGCCAAGTGTTGTCGGCAATCATCTATCCGGTTGATCAGACGCGGGCCATGTACGCTGCGCTGATAACGCTGCTGCAAAAGTGCCGAAGCCTGAATCTGCGCCTGCTGCCAGCGCGCCGGATTTTCGTACAGTTGCACCGCCTGTTCGGCAAAGGTGTTTGCGTCGAGGGCGACGGCTCCCGGCCACGGAGCTTCGCCGTGCATGGCTTCGGCGCCGATCGGTGTGGTCACACTCGGCGTGCCACAGAGCATGGCATCGAGCAGTTTGCCCTTGATTCCCGCGCCGAAGCGCAATGGCGCAAGGCAGACTCGTGCTGCCGACATCACTTCAAGTGCATCTTCGGCCCAGTCCATGATGTGAAAGCCTTGGGCCGGGTTGTGCAGTGCGGTGGCTTTGGGCGGCGTATAGGCGCCATAGATATGCAGTTGCGCGCGAGGCAGGCGCGCGCGGATCAGCGGCCAGAGGGTGGTCTTCATCCAGAGCACGGCATCCCAGTTCGGCGCGTGACGGAAGTTGCCAATGCTGAGGAAATGCTCCCGCTCTTCGAAACCTGGCGGGGCGGTGTCCGGAAGATCAATCATCAACGGACACCAATGCAGGATTTGCCGGGGCAGGCCAAATTCCTCCACCAGCAGGTCGATCTCGACTTCGGAAATCATCAGGTTCAAGTCGCAGCGATACAGCGCAGCGATTTCCCGTTTGGCCAGATCGGTGCCGGCCATCAGCTGGAATTCTTCGTGCAATGCCGGTGCAAACAGCCCGGTGAAATCAGTCTGCTCGTCGTTGCTTTTCAGCCGGTCCTTCAGGCGCTGATGACGCGCATGCCGCAGGCTTTGCAGGTCGGAAGTTTCCAGGAGGCGCAGGGCGCCCGGGCAGTGTTTCTCCACCCGCCAGCCAAACTGTTCTTCCATCATGAACTGATCGAACAGCACGATATCCGGCGCCAACTCGCTGATGAACACGTCGAAACTGCTGTTGTTGAGCTCGATCGATACTTCGCGAATGCCCAGCGCCGTCAGATCAGCTTTGTGTTCACCCGGGCCGGCCGGGCTGCTGAACGTGATGTCCCATCCCTGATCGAGAAATGTCTCGAGGATCTGCATGACATGCCCGCTGGCCGCCGATGAGCGCGGTTCTGGCCAGACGTAGCCGATGACCAGAACTTTGGTGGTACGCGAATGGCTCACGACTGATCCTCTGACCCATGGAAGAAAAAGGGCGCAATTAAACCACAGCGAAGTGATTGAAATGCACCCTGTCCACCGACCAGCCGTTTCAGCGTTTAAATGACCGGTTTGGCGAGGTTGAGCAGCAGCGGCCCTTGTAGAAACTTGCCTGCAGCGGTGTTGCGCACGGCATCGTCGATGGTCTTCACATTGAAGCTCAATATGGCCGGACGCGTTTGTGCTTGATCGAGCAGCGATACCGCAAGCATGTATGACTCAGCGTTGGCCAGCGCCGGATGGTCCTGGACCAGTTTCGGCAGACTGGTTTTTACCTGGTTGAACTCGACGAATCCCGGTCGGTGCGCCAGAGCGTGATGTGGATTGATCAGGTTGTCCGGATGCGCCTTGCGCGCGTCCCGAGCCAGCTCCAGCAGTCCGACCGCATCGAACTCCGCCTGATGCAACTCCGGGTAGACCTTGCCGTAGTACAGGTCGAGGGTGTCCGGGCCACCGTGGGACATTTCGTGAATCAGCACGTCGGCGACGCTGCCGTCGTCGTAACGCGACAACTTGTAAAACTCATCGAGATTGTCCGGGTAGATCGACAGAAACCGGCCTGCGGACTCATCGATTTTTTCGCCTGTGCGCAGCGCTGTCTGCCAACGCTTATAGGCCGGTGGCGAAAGCGAGGCGATCACGCCGGGTTGATGCGGGCGGAACGTCACATTGCTGAAACTGATCGACTCGAGATCCTTGCGCATCGCGCTGAGATGTTTCGACACGTGCTGTGCCACTTCATCGGAATCGTTACCGAACACATGCTTGAGCACCGCGCGAATGTCGTCGTTGGAAGACAGTTGCGACAGCGCGTTGATGGAGTTGTCCAGCTTGGTCCGGGCGCGGGGAATGGCTTTTTTCAGATAACCGCGGGTGTAACTGAATGGCTTGAAGCGGCCGAACAGGCGCTTCAACGGGGCGAAGTTACCCAGGTCGAGCAGTTTCAGGCGCGGGCCCCAGGCACCGCCGGTGCGGATGCTCAGCGCGTGCCAGTCCTGGTTGCGTTCCAGCACTGCGATGTCGATCGCCTCGCCAAGCGCGTCGGCGCCTCGCCAGGTCGCCTGACGCACATCGCCGGTGTGGGAGAGCCTGAGCCAGTCCCGACTCTCGACACCATGGATCAACCTTTTCAATTGCACGCTGGCGGTGTGCGCGGTGTCGAGCGCGGTTTCACCGGCAAAGACCACGCCGCGTTTGACCAGACGAAAACCTTTGCGGGCGAGGGCGGGCAAACCGTCGAGCGGGTTGATCAGCGACACGGCCGCTCGGGCCACGGCTTTGGCGACTTTCAGCAGTTTTAGGGTGGTCGACCCGGTCTTGGCGATGATGCTCGCTGCCGACGCGCCAAGACCGACCAGCAGGCCGATGACCGACAGGCCATCCAGAATGCAGCCACCAATGCCTTCGGCGACACGGTCGGTGCGTCCGGAACGAATGTCTTCAATACACTGTTTGAACGGCACGATGACGTTGATTGCCAGGTTCTCGACGATCTCCCTGGTGTCACGCCATTCTTCCAGGCCGTTGCGCACATCCAGTGCGGCATACAACTCTTCGCGGCGGGCGACAGGATGATTGTCCAGCACGCATTGGGCGATCTCATCCAGTTGCGCAGAAAAGAACAGCGGAACCGCGCGCACATCAGTCTCTTGCAGTTGCAACTGCCAGAGCTTCTCCACCACTACTTTGGAAGTCATGCCCTGGCGTGGTTCGCTGCCCTCGCGGTAGGCGGCGTAATCGAGGGGCCACTCGCTGGCTTTGTTCTTGTCCTGAAAATCGTACTTGCTGCCAGTGTATGAAAGGGTCGGCCGTTGATGAATGACGCCGGTGTCTTGCAGCTTGAGCGCCAGATCCGGACGCTCGTAGCAGACGCCGCGCAGCGTGAACAATTCGTAAGCACGCAGCCGATCACCGTTGTCGCAGCAAAGAATGATCCCGTAACGCCCATTGGCCTCATCTCGCTGGATTTGCGTTTCTTGCTGCGGATTCAGTGGATTGACTTCCTTCCTGACGGTGTAGAAGGTCATTTGGCCGCTGGTCAAGGCCTGACGATCATGCTCTGGCATCTGCGTGATCGCCATTTTGATCAGGGACGATAGACCCTCGCGCACGTTCCGGTAGTAACGATCAAACGCCTGGTCAAACAGTTGCGACGGCGATTGCAGTTCGGCCAGGCGGGTGAAGGCACCGGCCGGGGGGTGGAAGTTGTCGCGGGTCTTGAATTTGTCCGAAAGTTGTCCGTCTTCAACCAGATCGCCGGAAAGATACAGATCGAGAATCGACAGGCGTAGGCGCAACAGGCCGTTGATCGCGTATTGGTTGTTGTCAGTGGCGCTGGCGAGGAAATTCCAGAACTCGGTAAGAATCCCCGCCGGATGCGCAGCCTTCAACCCTTCGAGCCAGCTACGTTCGCCGAAGCTGTCCAGGTACTTTATTTCGAAGGCCGGCTGTTCGAGATAGGCGCCGGCGGGCATCACTTGCTCCAGCGCACGCAGAGCGATTTTGCGCCGGTCCGGTGGCGCGGTGGACAAGCCTGTTTCAGACTGGGCCAGAGCCTCCATGTAACGCGAGAAATACGCGCTGGCCTTGATCACCGTGGTCTTGTCGTAGTCTTTGTCGCTGCGGTAAGGGATGACTCCGTTGAGTACCGCCCAGTCCACCACCGCCGGGATCGCCGCCGCTTCGTACAACTTGTCGAGCTCACCGGAAACCGGGGTCAGCTCGGAAAACGCCTTGAGTTGTGCAAACGTCATTGCACGCGAGCTGCCAGGTGCGGCGTGCTCGACCACGGCAGCGCTCTGGCGCGCAGTTACCCAGCCTGGCTTGTCCAGCGTGAGCCCGGGCGGGATCTGGTCGATCAGCAACTCCGGTGCTGCACCCGCGATCAATAGATGCGCTGCCAGTGGCGCGTTGTGCGCTTCGCTCAGGCCCAGATCAACCAGATGCTGTTCGAACAGGACGCGTACTTCGGCAGCGCTGAGTGTGGAATTCGCCGGTTGATAGAAGTCATAGCCGGCGACAAGAGGCTGATCGGAGCGCAATTGCATGTCGATGATCAGCGCAGCGATGACTAACTCATTGACCTGGCGTTCGCGCACGTCCGCGTTATTGGCTTCCAGATGCCAGCCAAGGCGTGCATGCAGGGTTTCTCCCAGGGCGCGAGCGGTTTTTCGCCTCAGGAAGTTGTGCAGGAACTTGTCCGCGTTGTCGCGTATGTCCTGTGCCGGAATCAGGTTGAAGTTGGCGAACGCCAGTACCTGCAACAGGCTTGTCGCACCTTGGGTCAGCTCATGCACTGTCTGGGTTATGACTTTGCGGTTCGCTATCGATAAATGAAACGGTGACGACTCATCGGCGTGGAGCAATTCGTGGTAGTCGCCCAAGGCGGGTGGCTCGGGCAGTTCGAAGGTCAGCCATTCAATCAGTGCCCGGGTTTCGGCAATGTTCGTCGGCACGTCATAACCGTTGAACTTCAACCATTGCACTATGCCAATCACTTGGCCGGAATAAACGACGCCGCCGATGGTTTTTGCCAAATCGGCGAGCATATCGAGTTCTTCGGAAAACACCGAAACTTCAGCACTATCCAGTGCAATACTGAAACGATGGGATTCGAACTCTGAGTCATAAACAACGAGAACTCCGGCGTTGGTGTCCACTGCTAGTTGAATATCAGCTGAAAAAGAATGGTTGCGTAACAGCTGCGCAAACTCCGGGGTTGCAATTAAATTTTTCAAGGCATTGCGTGCTGGTTCACAACGTTCGTCAAAACTGCTGCCGATGACCCGGGGTATGAAGCGATCTTGCACATTGAATACAGTGGCGACCGGCAGCGAGGCGCTTGCCGAGTAACTGTCGGCCGAGACTTCAAACTCAGTTGCCTTAAGGGCTTCAACAAGTAACTGAACAATAAGCGCGCGTTCCTGTTTGTCGGAGGCGGAGCAATCGACGGCGGCAGGCACGTCGGAAGAAATGAACTGCATGGGCTCTATCCTGAATAAGTATCGAAAGTTCCCTGGCTGTATTTCGTTATTTATTAACGCGGCCAAAGATGATTCAGGATAGAGCTGGCAGGTTAAGCAATGGCAGTGTTAGTTAGTTGCTGATTATTTTCGGATGTGACAAGTTGCATCTGCGACGGGCATTTATCAGGTTTATTTCAGAATGCCTTTAACTTTGTCGCGCAATTGATCGATGGAGAAGGGCTTGCCGATGACATGCATGTCGCTGGGCACATCGATATTTTCGGCATAGCCGCTGGCGAACAGGATGGGCAGAGCAGGGCGCAGCTCCCGCGCCTTTTCGGCAAGTTCGCGGCCATCCATGCCAGGCAGGCCGTGGTCGGTCATCATCAAATCAATGGCGTTGCCAGGATCCGCAAGTATTTCGAGTGCCGCGTTGCCATCATCAGCCTCCAATACCGTGTATTCCAGCTCCTCCAGCACATCCACGATGAGCATGCGCACGATGTCGTCATCTTCTACGACAAGGATAGTGGAGGCATTGGCAGACATGGCAGGACTCTCAGAAAAATGAAATCGGGGGATACCGGGCAAGCGAATTTGCCGGACTCTTGCATGAGTAAGTGGCGCATAGCCACAAGTTCCCGAGCTGATACAAAAAAGAACAGGTCAGTGCGGTGCGGCAAGGATAACCGTTGGCGTCGTCCAATGCGCAGGTGTGCGTAGGAAAATGCCATCATTTGTGTGAGAAAAATGGATCCATGGCGGGGTTTTGGGGCAAACTCTCGGGTTTTCAACAGTTCGACAAGGCTGCCCCATGTCCTCTCCGTCCTCGGTTGATGAACAACGGTTCCGCAAACTTCTGAGTCGCAACGTCAGCCTGCCGCTGGGCGTCGGCGTGCTCAGTGCGGTGTTTTTCGTCTCACTGATCACCTATTTGCTGTCCGTCATCCAGTGGGTCGAGCATACCGACCGGGTGATCAATAACGCCAATGAGGCGGTGAAACTCACTGTCGATCTCGAAACCGGCATGCGCGGCTATCTGCTTAGCGGTGACGAGCACTTTCTCGACCCGTACGAAGTTGCCAAGCCGCGTATCGACGTCGCTCTCAATACGTTGCTGGAGCTGACCGCCGATAATCCGGTGCAGACCGACCGCTTGCGTCGCCTGCAAGCGTTGCAGGTGGAATGGGCCAACTACGCGCAATCGATGATCGACCTGCAGCGCAGCAGCGGCGATTATCGCGGTGCGGTCAAGGCCGGGCGGGGCAAGCGACTGACCGACGAAATTCGCAAGCAGTTCGAAGACGTCATCGAAACCGAGCAAGTGCTGCGCGCCACGCGCAACGAGGATGTGCGTCGCACCACCATCTGGAGCATCACCCTTTATCTGATTTTCATCGTTGGTATCAGCGGTTTGCTGGCCTACATCGGCCGCCGTGACCTGGTCAATCTGTCGACCAATTACAGCGCCAACCTCGCGGCGCAACTGGCCAGCGCCGAACGCCTTGAGAAACAGGCGTGGCTGCGCAACGGCCAGACACAATTGGCCGAGCAGGTGCTGGGGCAGCTGACGCTGAACCTGCTGGGGCGCAACATTCTGCAATTCTGCGCGCAATACCTTGGCACTGCCGTCGCTGCGCTTTATGTGCGTGAAGAACATGGCGGCCTCAAGCGCGTGGCGACTTATGGTTTTTCCCGCGAGCAGGAAGAGCTCAATCAAACGATTTACAGCGGCGAAGGCATCGTCGGCCAAGTCGCAGAACAAGCACGCCTGATCCGTCTCGACGCGGTCCCTGGCGACTATTTCAAAGTCAGCTCCGGCCTCGGCGCAGGCCTGCCGCACAGCGTGCTGGTGGTGCCGACCAGCGATGATGATCGGGTCAACGGCGTAATCGAGCTGGGTTTTCTGCGTCCGCTGTCCGAGCGCGACATAGAGCTGCTGGAGCTGATTGCCGGCAACATCGGCACCTCGATCGAAGCGGCGCGTTACCGTCAACGCTTGCAGGAAGTGCTCGCCGAAACCCAGCAGCTCAACGAAGAACTGCAAGTGCAGCAGGAAGAGCTGAAGACCGCCAACGAAGAGCTGGAAGAACAGTCGCGGATTCTCAAGGAATCCCAGGCGCATCTGGAAACCCAGCAAGTGGAGCTGGAGCAGACCAACGAGCAGCTCGCCGAACAGCGCGATGCGATGGACAAGAAAAACACCGAGTTGAATCAGGCGCAGATTCAACTCGAAGAGCGTGCCGAAGAGCTGCAACGCTCGAGCAAGTACAAGTCCGAATTCCTCGCCAACATGTCCCACGAACTGCGCACGCCGCTCAACAGTTCGCTGATTCTGGCCAAGCTGCTGGCGGAAAACCCGCAGCAGAATCTGTCGGCGGAACAGGTCAAGTTTGCCGAATCGATCTATTCGGCCGGCAACGATCTGCTCAACCTGATCAACGACATCCTCGACATTTCCAAGGTCGAGGCCGGCAAACTCGAAGTAATTGCCGAAAACACCCGCGTCGATCGTCTGGTCGACGGCTTGCGCTCGATGTTCGAACCGCTTGCTGCCGACAAGCACCTTGCGTTCACCGTCGAGGTCCAGCCGGACGCACCGGGCTTGCTGTTCACTGATCGTCAGCGTCTGGAGCAGGTGATCAAGAATCTGCTCTCCAACGCGATCAAGTTCACCGAGCACGGCGCCGTCAGCCTGAGCATCACCGCGCAGCCGAATGATCACATCGCTTTCAGCGTCAAGGATTCCGGGATTGGTATCGCTGCCGATCAGCAGGAAAGTATCTTCGAAGCGTTCCGTCAGGCGGATGGCACCACCAACCGCAAGTACGGCGGTACCGGCCTGGGCCTGTCGATCTCGCGGGATCTGGCAACGTTGCTGGGCGGCTCGATCAGCGTCGACAGCGTACCGGGGCAGGGCAGCACGTTCACGCTGCTGTTGCCGCGCCAGTATCACGAATTCGGTGATACCTCGGCCGCGCCGCTGACCTTTCACCCGGCACCTGTGACGCCTGCGCCAGTTGCTGTTGCGGCTCCGCTCGCATCGGCGATTCCAGCGGTTATCCCGCGCTTTGCCGACGATCGTGACAAGGCACCGTTCGCCACCCGCTGCATTCTGGTGGTGGAGGACGAACCGAACTTCGCCCGTATCCTCTATGACCTGGCCCATGAGTTGGGTTACATGTGTCTGGTCGCCCACGGCGCTGACGAAGGTTACGACCTGGCCCGCGAATTCGTTCCGGATGCGATCCTGCTCGACATGCGCCTGCCGGATCATTCCGGTCTGACCGTGCTGCAACGCCTGAAAGAGCGCGCCGAAACCCGACACATTCCAGTGCACGTGATTTCCGTGGAAGACCGCGTCGAAGCGGCCATGCACATGGGCGCGATCGGCTACGCAGTGAAGCCGACCACCCGCGAAGAGCTCAAGGATGTGTTCGCCCGTCTCGAGGCCAAGCTGACGCAGAAGGTCAAACGCGTGTTGCTGGTCGAAGATGACGATCTGCAACGCGAAAGCATCGCGCGGCTGATTGGCGACGAAGACATCGAAATCACTGCCGTCGGCCTGGCCCAGGACGCCCTGGAATTGCTGCGCACGACCATCTACGACTGCATGGTCATCGACCTCAAGCTGCCGGACATGCTCGGCAACGATCTGCTCAAGCGCATGTCCACCGAGGACATCTGCTCGTTCCCGCCGGTCATCGTTTATACCGGACGCAACCTGACCCGCGACGAAGAGGCCGAACTGCGCAAGTATTCGCGCTCGATCATCATCAAGGGCGCACGCTCCCCGGAGCGATTGCTCGACGAGGTCACACTCTTTCTGCACAAAGTCGAATCGCAGCTGTCCCATGAACGGCAGAAGATGCTCAAGACCGCGCGCAGCCGCGACAAGGTCTTTGAAGGTCGCAAAGTGCTGCTGGTGGACGACGATGTGCGCAACATCTTCGCCCTGACCAGCGCGCTGGAACACAAAGGCGCAGTCGTGGTGATCGGCCGTAATGGCCGCGAAGCGATTGAGAAACTTCATGAAGTCGAGGACATCGACCTGGTGCTGATGGACGTAATGATGCCGGAAATGGATGGCTTCGAAGCCACCATGGAAATCCGCAAGGATCCGCGCTGGCGCAAGCTGCCGATCATCGCGGTGACGGCCAAGGCCATGAAGGACGATCAGGAGCGCTGCCTGCAAGCGGGCGCCAACGATTACCTGGCCAAGCCCATCGACCTTGATCGTCTGTTCTCGCTGATACGTGTGTGGTTACCGAAAATGGAACGCATCTAGTGGAACGCAGCAGTTCAGCCGAGCGCAACAGCGAAATCGAATTACGCTTGTTGATCGAGGCGATTTACCTGAAATACAGCTATGACTTTCGCGACTACTCCGGCGCTTCGATCAAGCGCCGGGTGCAGCACGCGCTGAGTCAGTTCGAGTGCGCAACCATCTCGGCCCTGCAAGAAAAAGTCCTGCACGACCCGACGGCGTTCATGCAACTGCTGCAACTGCTGACGATCCCGGTCAGCGAGATGTTCCGCGATCCGTCGCATTTCCTGGCGATCCGCAACGAAGTGGTGCCGCTGCTGCGCACCTATCCGTCGCTGAAGATCTGGATTGCCGGCTGCAGCACGGGCGAGGAGGTCTATTCGATGGCGATTCTGCTGCGCGAAGAAGGCCTGCTCGACCGCACGATCATCTATGCCACCGACATCAACCCGCGCTCGCTGGAGAAGGCCAAGCAAGGGATTTTCTCCATGGAAAACGTCCGCGCCTACACCGCCAATTACCAGCAGGCCGGCGGCCAGCGTTCGTTTGCCGATTACTACACCGCAGCCTATGGCTACGCGATTTTCGACAAGAGCCTGTGCGAGAACGTGACGTTCGCCGACCACAGCCTGGCCACCGATAGCGTGTTCTCCGAAACCCAGTTGATTTCCTGCCGCAATGTGCTGATCTACTTCAACAAGAAGCTGCAGGACCGGGCATTCGGGCTGTTCCATGAATCACTGTCGCATCGCGGCTTTCTGGTGTTGGGCAGCAAGGAAACCCTGGATTTTTCCAACTATTCGAATCAGTTCGAGGCGTTGGTCAAACAAGAACGGATCTACCGCAAATCATGAACGACACCCCGAGCCTGCCTCGCATCGAGGCTGTCGTGATCGGCGCCTCCGCAGGCGGTGTCGAGGCGTTGCTGACCCTGCTCGGGCCGTTGCGCAAAGGCTATGTGCTGCCGATCATCATCGTTCTGCATCTGCCGGAAGAGCGCCGCAGTCATCTGGCGGAAGTGTTCTCCCGGCGCCTGGCGATGCCGGTCAGAGAAGCCGAAGACAAGCAGGACATTGAAGCCGGCACGGTGTATTTCGCCACGCCCGGTTATCACTTGTCGGTCGAAGCGGATCGCAGCTTGTCACTGAGCCTGGAGGACCGCGTACATCATTCGCGGCCGTCTATTGATTACCTGTTTGAATCCGCCGCTGACGTTTACGGCGAGACACTCGCCGCTGTCCTGCTGACCGGCGCCAATCACGATGGCGCGCGCGGGCTCGCTTACGTCAAGCGTTGCGCCGGCCTGACCATTGTTCAAGACCCCGAGGATGCACAAGTCGCCACCATGCCCCAGGCTGCACTGAACGTTCTGCAGCCGGATCATGTCCTACCCATTCACGGCATCGGCCGTCTGCTAGTCGAGCTGGAACGAATCGCATGCTGAGTAATATCCAAGCCAAACTGTTGATCGTTGACGATCTGCCAGAAAACCTGCTGGCGCTGGAAGCGCTGATCAAGCGCGAGGATCGCACGGTCTATAAGGCTCTGTCGGCGGACGAAGCACTGTCGCTGTTGCTGCAGCACGAATTCGCCATGGCCATTCTCGACGTGCAGATGCCCGGCATGAACGGCTTCGAACTCGCCGAGCTGATGCGCGGTACAGAGAAGACCAAGAACATTCCGATCATCTTTGTCAGCGCTGCCGGCCGAGAACTCAACTACGCGTTCAAAGGCTATGAAAGCGGTGCGGTGGACTTCCTGCACAAGCCGCTGGATATCCATGCGGTGAAGAGCAAGGTCAACGTTTTCGTCGATCTGTATCGCCAGAGCAAGGCGATGAAGCAGCAGGTCGAGGCGTTGGAGCAGGCCCGGCGTGAGCAGGAAGCGCTGCTGCAACAACTGCAAAGCACCCAGCTGGAGCTGGAACAAGCGGTGCGCATGCGTGATGACTTCATGTCCATCGTCGCCCACGAGGTGCGTACGCCGCTCAATGGCCTGATTCTCGAAACCCAGTTGCGTAAAATGCATCTGGCGCGAGACAACGCCTCAGCGTTCACCCTCGACAAGATGCAGGCGATGGTCGACCGCGATGAGCGGCAGATCAAAAGCCTGATTCGCCTGATCGAAGACATGCTCGATGTCTCGCGAATCCGCACCGGCAAACTATCGATCCGACCGAGTCGTTTCGATCTGGTGCAACTGGTCAGCAATCTCCTGCAGAATTTTGCCTCGCAAATGGAAGCGGCAGAAACCAGCGTTTCCTTCGAGGCATCGGCGCCGGTAGAAGGTTGCTGGGACGAGTTCCGCATCGAGCAAGTGGTGTCCAATCTGCTGACCAATGCCTTGCGTTATGGTGGTCGCAGCCCGATTCAGGTGCGCGTCTATCGCGAAGATGACGAGGCCCGGGTCGAGGTACAAGACCACGGCATCGGCATCAGCGCCGAGAACCAGAAGCGTATTTTTCAGCAGTTCGAACGGGTGTCCGCCAAGACGGTGGTGGCCGGGCTCGGGCTGGGTCTGTTCATTTCCGAGCAGATCGTCGCCGCCCATGGCGGCTCCATCGTCGTCGAGAGTGAAATCAACGAGGGCGCCCTGTTTCGCGTTTGTCTGCCAATCCAGGAAAACGGCATATCCGACGCAACCTCTGAGTGACCACACGGTCGTATCAGCAGCTATTGACCGAACAAAGGCTTCCCATGAGCGTAGATGCGCAAGATGTAGTACTCGTCGTCGAAGACGAACCGGTTATCTTGATGGTCCTGACGGATTACCTGTCGGGGCAGGGCTATCGCGTGTTGCAAGCGGAAAATGGCGAGCAGGCTTTCGAGATCCTCGCCAGCAAACCTCATCTCGACATACTGATTACCGATTTCCGCCTGCCGGGCGGGATCTCCGGCGTGCAGATTGCCGATCCGGCGGTGAAATTGCGACCGGACCTCAAAGTGATTTTCATCAGCGGCTATCCGCAGGAAATCCGTGAGACCGGCAGCCCGATTACCAACAGCGCACCGATTCTGGAAAAACCGTTTGATCTGGATGTGTTGCAGGAAAAGATTCAGGAATTGCTGGCCTGATATGTAGGAGCTGCCGTCGGCAGCTCCTATCGATTCAGCTATTGATCATCTCGCGCACCTTTGCGGTGAGCAGATCAAAGGTGAATGGCTTGGTGATCATCTGCATCCCCGAGTCGAGGAAGCCTCCGCGCACCGCAGCGTGCTCGGCATAGCCGGTGATGAACAACACTTTCAGACCTGGGCGATATTGCCGACCAACCTCCGCCAGTTGACGACCGTTCATCCCCGGCAGACCAACGTCACTGATGAGCAAATCAATACGTTGCGTCGAATTGAGAATCGGCATGGCGCCGTCGGCATCACCAGCCTCGACGAACGCATAACCCAACTCACTGAGCACGGCGCTGACCAATACGCGCACCGCAGGGTCGTCTTCAACGATGAGTACGGTTTCGCCATCCATCGCATACGGAGCCTGCTGCGAATCCGAGACGGGAATTTCCACTTCTTCACCACGGAAACGCGGCAGGTAGAGTTTTACCGTGGTGCCTTGATCGACTTCACTGTCGATCGACACATGCCCGCGCGACTGCTTGCTGAAGCCATAGATCATCGACAGCCCGAGGCCGGTGCCCTGGCCGATCGGCTTGGTGGTAAAAAACGGATCGAACGCACGGCTGACCACACTCTGCGGCATGCCGCTGCCGTTGTCAGTCACGCTGAGCATCACGTAATCGCCCGGCTCCAGATTGCTGTACGCAGCCGTGAATTCGCGATGCAGCACCTGATTGCTGGTTTCCACCACCAGCTTGCCACCCTCGGGCATCGCATCGCGGGCATTGATCACCAGGTTGAGCAGGGCGCTCTCGAGTTGATTGGGATCGGCCTCGGCCACCCATAGATTGTCGTCCAGGCGCATTTCCAGATGAATGCTTTCATTGAGGCTGCGTTGCAGCAGCTCGCCCATCGACAGCACCAGCGTGTTCATTTGCACGGCTTTCGGGTCGAGTGACTGACGGCGCGAGAACGCCAGCAGACGGTGAGTCAGGCCGGCGGCGCGGTTCGCTGACGTCACACCTAGATCGATCAGGCTGTCGAGGTCTTCCGTGCGGCCTCGGGCCAGACGTCGACGCAGCAATTCAAGACTGCCGATGATGCCAGTGAGCATGTTGTTGAAGTCGTGAGCGATGCCGCCAGTGAGTTGGCCGACCGCTTCCATTTTCTGCGATTGGCGCAGGGCTTCTTCGTTGTGGCGAAGTTGTGCGGTGCGTTCTTCGACTTGCTGTTCGAGGGTTTCCAGAGTCGATTGCAGGCGTCGTTCGCTTTCACTCAGGTCGATCAGCCGATCGCGCGCTTCATATTGTCGTCGTCGCCCACGCAGGGCGGCGGAGACCAGGCTGACCAGCGTCGCGGGATGGAAGGGGCGCTCGAGAAACGTCACGTTGCCCAGCAGGGTGCTGAGGCGCGACGGCGGCCCTTGTTCATCGCCGCCATGATGAGTCAGCAGGACAATTGGCATGTCCGACCACGCGGGCTGCTGGTCAAGGTAGGCGATTAGCCCTTCCAGTTCAGGTCCGCGCAGCGCTTCAGCAGCAATCACCAGCAGTCCGGCACCGACCTCCAGCTCGGTGCATAAAGCGCCGAGATTCGGCGCCACCATGCCGCCGTAGCCGGCTTCGTTGAGGATCATCAACGCGATCTGGCTGTCGCGACCCATGGGCGCCAGCACCAGCACCCGCTCGGCCAACGGCGTGTTGACCGTCACAAGCTTTCATCCTCAAGCAATGGATTGCTCGCTCCCATGTAGGTCGGCACGCCACGCAGCACGCCCTGGAAGGATTCCAGCGGTTGGCCGATGGTCATGCCATGCGAGGAGATCCGGTATTCACGGATGGTCGACTCGTGGTTGCCGGTACGTTTCTTGATAATCGAGATCGCCCGGCGGACTTTGCCGAGGGCTTCGAAGTAGCGCAACAGAATCACCGTGTCGGCCAGGTAAGTGATATCGACCGGCGCCTGCATATCGCCCACCAGACCGTGCTGGGCGACCGTCATGAAAGTCGCCGCGCCTTTGCGGTTCAGGTACAGCAACAGCTCGTGCATGTGCAGCACCAGCGCGTTTTCTTCCGGCATCGCCGCTTGATAGCCGTTGATGCTGTCGATCACCACGGTTTTGATACCCAGCTCATCGACGCAACGCCGCACGCGATGGGACAACTCACCGGGAGACAATTCGGCGGCGTCTACTTGTTCGATCAGCAGATTACCGGTGGCCTGCAAGGCTTTGAGGTCAATACCGAGATGGCGCATGCGTTCGAACAGCAGGCCCAGCTCTTCATCGAAAATGAACAGCGCGGCTTTTTCGCCTCGGGCCACCGCTGCGGCGGCGAAGATCATTGAGATCAGCGATTTACCGGTACCGGCCGGGCCGAGAATCAGCGTGCTTGAGCCGGTCTCGATGCCGCCGCCGAGCAGGGCGTCCATTTGCGGGATGCCGCTGGACAGCTGCAGACGTGGGTAGTCACCGCGATGTTCCGCCGCTACCAAGCGTGGAAAAACATGGACGCCGTCGCCCATGATGGTGAAGTCGTGGAAACCGCCACGGTATTTCTGCCCGCGATACTTGACCACTCGAACGCGCCGACGCTCAGCGCCGTAGCTCGGTGTCAGCTCTTCAAGACGAATCACGCCGTGGGCGACACTGTGCACGGTCTTGTCGAGGGACTCGGTGGTCAGGTCGTCGAGCAGCAGGACGGTGGCGTCGTAGCGCACGAAGTAATGCTTGATCGCCAGAATCTGCCGACGATAGCGCAACGAGCTCTGCGCCAGCAGACGGATCTCCGAAAGACTGTCGAGCACTACGCGGGTCGGTTTGAAGCGTTCGACCACTTCGAAAATCTGCCTGGTCGCCTCACCCAGTTCAAGGTCCGAGGAATACAGCAGACTTTGCTGGTGTTCGGCATTGAGCAGGCTTTCGGGCGGTGTCAGCTCGAAGATCTTGATGTTTTCGTTCAGCTCCCAACCGTGGGAGAGCGCACCTTGACGCAGTTCTTTCTCGGTTTCCGAGAGAGTGATGTACAGGCAGCGTTCCCCGGCCAGCGCACCGGCGCGCAGGAAATGCAACGCCACGGTGGTTTTGCCGGTCCCGGGTTCCCCCTCGAGCAAAAACACATGGCCGCGAGACAAGCCACCGGCAAGGATGTCATCCAGGCCTACAATGCCGACGGCGGCCTTTGCACTGATCAACTCGTTTGATGTAGTCAAAAAACGCCCTCTTATGACTAGGGTAATCCGGCGGCTGGCTAGAGTGAGCCGCCTGAGTAACTTGACCTCACGGCGTGTTCACGGTTCCGCTTTTTCTTGGACGGGCGGCCAATTGAGTCCGCCCTGACTGGATTAAAGACCTTGTTGCAGGGCCGGGTCGTCCGGATTCAGTTGCTCCAGTTGCGCCAACAGGATCTGTACATTCTGCAGTTGGCCGCTTTCCTTCCAGTAGTTGATCAGCAACACCCGCGCCTTGCGGTCGGCGGGGTGGCGCTGGACGATTTCCTGCAGCTGTTTTTGCGCCGCCTCCAGTTCTTCCGCGCTGTGCAGAGTGGTGGCGAGGTCGTAGCGATAATCCTTGTTGTCCGGCTCCAGTTCTACCGCTTTGGACAGGCCGAGCAGGGCGTATTCGCGCTGGCCGTGGTGCAGCAGCCACAGGCCGAGGGCATGTTGCAGATAGGCCGAATCTGGCTGCGCCTTGAGCTGGCGGGCAAGCAACTGGCGAGCGGCATCGCTCTGGCCCTGGCGGTCAAGCACATCGATCTGCATGACCAGCGCCGCCAGGTTGCCCGGTTCCAGACGCAAGGTATTGTCCAACGCCTGTTGGGCCTGTTTGTATTCGGCGTTGTGGATATAAAGACGGGCCAGTTGCGCATAGTTGGCGGCGCTTTCCGGCTGGTTTTCCAAGGTCTGTTGCCTGCCGTCGATAGCCTGCTGTAGCGGTGCGAAATACAGGCCGAGCTCGTCCGGGCTCAGGCCGAGCAGGGCATTGATCGCGGCGAACCGCACGGTTTGTTCTGCGTCGTCGAGCAACGGTCCGAGCAGCAGACTGCGTTGCCCGCCGGGCACCAGACCGACGATGCTTTTGATCGCGGCGACGCGCACTTGCGGCGCTTCGTGATGCAGGTCGATGTCAGCCAGTTTCAAGGCCTGCGGGCTGGGGTAGTTGGGCAGCTCGCCGTGCAGCCAGACCCGGCGTTTGACCGAGATGTCCGGGCGGCCCAATTGCTGGTACAACTGGCGCGCCGCTCCGGGTTCACCAGTGCGCGCGGCGTTCAGCGCTTCGCTGTAGCCATGTTTGATAGCATCGGGGATCGTCGGTGTGCTGCTGCGCCATGACAGCCAGACGACGCCGAGGATCAGTACGAGGCCTAGGCCGATCAGCAGGTTGCGGCGAGACTGAGTCATGCGGGGTTTCCGAAAGCTTCGAACTTGAGCAGAGCGGCAAGCTTCGTTCAGCTTGGCGCGGGAGTCAAACCGTTGCCGGCGAATCGTCCTACAACACGTGTCGACTGTGAAATCCGTCAGGCTTTTGCTGCAATGTCTACGCTTGCAGAAGTCGTTTTAAAGAGTGTGCCCATGCCAGCGCTGTTCGCTTATTTCAAGGCTTTGATCCATCCCGGTCAGGCTGTTCTGCTGTTTGCCCTGCGGACCATCGCCGCCGGGCTGTTGACCCTATATCTGGCGTTCATTTTCGATCTGGAACAACCGAAGTGGTCGATCATGGCTGTGGTGATTGTCAGTCAGCCATTGGCAGGGATGGCACTGGCGCGCAGTTTCGGCCAAGTGGTCGGCACCACCGTGGGTGCCGCGGTGGCGGTGCTGATCATGGCGATTTTTCCTCAGGCGCCGCTGCCGTTCATCACGACATTGGCGTTGTGGCTGGCGCTGTGCACCGCGGGCGGCACCTTGCTGCGCTACACCAGTTCCCAGGCGTTCGTGCTCAGTGGCTACACCGCAGTGGTGGTGGCCTTGCTGGCAATCCCGGATCAGGAAGGCACGTTTTTGCTAGCGGTCACCCGCGTCACTGAAACCCTGCTGGCCGTTGCCTGCGTGTGCGTGGTGAGCCTGCTCACAGCCCGGCCTGAAGCAGTGGCCAAAGGTTATTTCGCCAAAATCGATCAGGTGATCAAACTGGCCGCCAGCCACGCCGCCGAAGTGCTTCGCACGGAAGAAAGCGAAGCCGATTTTCAGCGTCGGCAGATGCAACTGCTCGGCGAGATCAGCGCATTGGAGGGGTTGCGACGTCATTTGTATTTCGATGCCCCACGTTTGCGCGATGCCGACAACCTGGTATTGCTGCTCGGCAATCAACTGATGCTGCTGACGTCGCGACTGACCGCGCTACGGCATCAGCGCGAATTGCTCATCGAACGCTGGGAGGGCGACCTGCCGCTGGAGGTGCAGCAGCTGCGGGCCGAGGAACTGGCGTTGCTTGAGCAACTGGCGCAACAGGGCCGCGCGCTGTCTGGCGCCGATCGGCAACGTTTCGTGACCTTGCAGCAACAGTTCGAAGCGTTGGCGTACAAGGCCGAGCAGCAGACCGAGAACATGAGCGCGACCCTGCGTTCACTGGCCTGGGCGCTACGTTGGGAGCAGGCGCGCCTGTTGCAGCAACTGGAGCAGATTCTCGAACTGAGCGACGCCATTCAGGAAGGGCGACCGGCCAGTTGCCTCTATCGCGGCCAGAGCAGTCCGTTGCATCTGGATTTCACCCTGGCCTCGATGAACGCCATTCGCGCCTTTACCGCGCTGTTGGTCAGCGGATTGATCTGGATCGAAACGGCGTGGGATGGCGCGCGCGGCGGAATGATTCTGGTGGGGATTCTCTGCTCGCTGATGGCGACGTTTCCGCGTCCGCTGATGGCTGCGCAAAGCTATGCGCGAGGCTTGGGTCTGGCGCTGGTAGTGTCGGCGTTCTATCAATTCATGCTGGTGCCCGCGATCAGTGATTTCGAGCTGTTGGCCTTGCTGCTGGCGCCGCTGCTGTATGCCATTGCCGTGGGCATTTCCAGTCCGGCCACCGCCGGTATCGGCATGGGCCTGGGCCTGTCCAGTTTCCTCATGCTCGGGCCGCAAAATACCGGCACTGGGCAGAACACGGCGATCCAATGGTTCGAATTCGCCGGCGCCTACGTCAGTGCAGCGATGCTGGCCCTGATCGTTTATGCGCTGATCTTCCCGTTCCGCCCGGCCTTGCGCATCCGGCGCCTGTACGGCGAAGCGCGGGAGCAGGTGCACCAACTGAGCAAAATGCCGGCCACCGATGAACAACAATTCGCCTTCGAGAGTCGGATGACCGATCGCCTGACCAGCATGCTCGGCCTGCTGCCAGCGGCAAACGATCGCGCCATGCAACGCTTGTATGAAATCAGCCTGGCTTGCGTAGCCCTGGGCGTGGCCATGCATCAGCTGAGGCAGCAGGCGCAGAACAACGCGTTACTCACCGATGCGTTCAGCCAGCGCCTGGCATCGGCGTTACGCAAGACCGGTCGCCTGGTTGCCGGACGCGCGGATGTGCAGCTCCCGGCGCTGCTGGCGACGTTGCACCAACTCGGAGATGAGCTGGACGAGCTGCACGCCGCCAGCCATGAACATTTATGGTCGGTTTTTCGCATGCGTGTGGCGCTGCTGATTGTGGTGTCGTTCCTCGAGCGCCACGGCGAACATTTGCAACCTCAAGGTCTGGAAGGAGAACCGCAACTTGCCCATTGATTTCGAAATTGGCGGGGTTTATCTGCCGCCGATTGCCCAGGCTCTGTTACTGGCGATCCCGATTTTCATGTTGCTGGACTGGTGCTTGCGCCGCCTGGGCCTACTGCGCCTGGTCTGGCATGAAGCGCTGTTCGAAGGCGCCCTGTACGCCTGTGTCTGCGCCACGCTGATTCTGTTGATGGGAGCCTGATGTCTTGAAAGCACTAGTTGCACGAATGATGACCGTGGCAGTGGTGATCCTGGCGATCGTCCTCGGCTGGTTTGCCTGGGAGTATTACACCCGCGCGCCGTGGACACGGGATGCTCGGGTGAGGGCGGATGTGGTAACGCTGTCGGCGGATGTTTCGGGGCGTATCGTCAAACTGGCGGTGCAGGACAACCAGCATGTCGACAAGGGCCAGTTGTTGCTGGAGATCGATCCGGCGCGCTATCAACTGGCGGTCGAGCATGCCCGACGCTCGGTGGAGGTGTCCAAGGCCTCGCTGGGGCAATCGCAAGCGGCAATCGTCGCCAGTGAAGCGTTGCTCAAACAACGTCAGAGCGAGGAGCGCCGGCGACGTACGCTGAAGCAAGGCTTCGCCATTTCCGGTGAGGAATGGGAGAAGGCCAGTACCGACGTGGCGGTTGCCCAGGCGGATCTGTTGCGCAATCAGGCCAACCTCGGCTTGGCCGAAGCCAATGTGCAACTGGCAATTGCCGCGCTGACCCAGGCTGAACTGGATTTGCAGCGCACCCGTGTCGAATCGCCGGTCAGCGGTTATGTCACCAACCTGCTTACCCGCCAAGGTGATTACGCACAGGCGGGCGGGGCACTGCTGGCGTTGGTCGACAGCGATTCGTTCTACGTCAGCGGCTATTTCGAAGAAACCAAGCTGCCGCGAATCGCGGAGGGTGATCGCGTACGCATTCAATTGATGAGTGGTGAGCGCTTCGGCGGCACAGTGGAAAGCATCGCCTTCGCCATTGCCGACCGCGAAAACGCGCCCGGCAGCCGATTGCTGGCAAACATCAACCCGAGTTACACCTGGGTGAAGCTCGCGCAACGGGTGCCGGTGCGCATTGGGATTGATGGTGACTTTGCCGGCAAGAATCGCCTGCGCGCCGGTACAACCGCCACCGTGACGGTACTGGAACCCTGATCCCCTGTAGGAGCTGTCGAGTGCAACGAGGCTGCGATCTTTTGATCTTGGGACGCAGAGCGTCCCCGGCTACATTCCCATCAAGGATCGCAGCCTCGTTGCACTCAACAGCTCCTACACGGGATTGGTGATTCAGTGGCATAAAAAAACCCCGCGACCGAATGATACGCGGGGCAAAAAAACTTGGTTGGTTGCGGCCAACCAAAGGAGCTCTTTAACAATCTTTACTTGCTGGCGACTGTCTCCGGTTGCCAGCCACCGCCGAGGGCCTTGTAGATCGCGACGATGCCGCGATACAGCTCGACTTCGGCCTGGGCCTGACTGTCTTCGGCGTTCAGGCGCTCACGTTGAGCGTCGAGCAGGACGAGGAAATCGGTGGTGCCTTCGCGATAACGGATTTCTGCCAGATCAGCGGCCTTGCGACTCGATTCGCTCTGACGGATCAGCGAGATCAAACGTTGCTGACGCTTGCCGTAATCGCTGAAGGCATTTTCCGATTCTTCCAGCGCCAGCAGCACCTGTTGCTCGTAGTTGGCCAGCGCGCCTTCGGCGTCAGCATCGGCACCGCGCAAACGGGCGCGGACGCTGCCGAGGTCAAACGCAGCCCAGGTGATGCTCGGGCCGAGTGCCCAGGCGTTGGCTGCCGACGAACCGATCTGCGAGCCACGTCCGGCCGTCCAGCCGAGGAAGCCGCTGAGGCTGACCCGTGGGAACAGGTCGGCTTTGGTCACGCCGATGCGCGCAGTGGCCGAAGCCAATTGCCGTTCGGCGCTGAGAATGTCCGGACGACGTTGCAGCAGTTCACCCGGATCACCGATCGGCAGCGCCTTGGCGATGGCCGGCAGATCTTTCGGGCTCAGGTCGACGGTCAGTTTGTCCGGGCGCTCACCGAGCAGGGTAGCGATACGGTTTTTCTGCCGAACCTGTTCCGCCTGCAGCTGCGGCACCGTGGCTTCGACGTTGGCCAGACGCGCATCGGCGCGTTCGACATCGAGCTGATCACCGACACCGGCGTCACGCAGGCTGATGGTGATCTTGCGCGACTCCTGCTGGTTGTTCAGGTTGGCCACGGCGATCTTTTCCCGCAGCTGGGCGCCGCGCAGTTGACCGTAAGCGTCGACCAGTTCGGCAATCATGGTGACTTGCAACTGGTAAAGATCGGCTTCGGCGGCCTGCTGGTCGGCGTCACTGGCTTCCAGATTGCGCTGGATGCGGCCGAACAGGTCGAGCTCCCAGGCCATGTCCAGACCGAGGTCATAGCGCTCGCTATTGACCCGGTCGGTGGTCTGGCCGGGAATCTGGCCCTTGCCCAAGTCGCTGCTGGCGCGGCTGGTGATGGTCGGCATCGCGTCATTGCTGGCGTCGTCGCGGATCGCCCGGGCGGCTTTCCAGCGGGCGAACGCCACGCGCAGTTCACGGTTGCCTTGCAGCGATTGCGTCACCAACTGGTTGAGTGTCGGATCATCGAATTGCTGCCACCAGATGCCTTCGAATTTCGAACGGTCGAAGTTCTTTTGCCCGGCGGCGCCGTCGGTGGCGGTCGTGATGTTGGCTGCCTCCGTGGCTGGGGTCTTGTAGTCGGGGCCGACGGCGCAGGCGCTGAGGGCCAGCACCAGCAGACTCGGCAGGAAGACTTTCAGACTCATTGTTGCGCCTCCAGTGGCTTTTGAAGAGTGTGCGCCTTGGCTGCTTTGCGCTGCTCGCCGCGTTCGACAAAGTTACGGATCAGTACGTAGAACACTGGCGTCAGCAGCAGACCGAAGAAGGTCACCCCGAGCATCCCGGAGAACACCGCCACACCCATGGCGTGACGCATCTCGGCACCGGCACCGCTGGAGAACACCAGTGGCACCACCCCCATGATGAACGCGAAGGAGGTCATCAGGATCGGCCGCAGACGCAGGCGGCAGGCTTCCAGCACCGCAGCGAGCGGATCGAGGCCTTCTTCCTGTTTGTCCTTGGCGAACTCGACGATCAGAATCGCGTTTTTACAGGCAAGTCCCACCAGTACGATCAAGCCGATCTGGGTGAAGATGTTGTTGTCACCGCCGGAAATGATCACACCGGTGATGGCCGACAGCAGCGTCATCGGTACGATCAGGATCACCGCCAGTGGCAGGCTCCAGCTTTCGTATTGGGCGGCGAGTACCAGGAACGCCAGCAGTACGCAGAGCGGGAACACGAACAGCGCGGTGTTGCCGGACAGAATCTGCTGGTAGGTCAGGTCGGTCCACTCATAGGTCATGCCGTTCGGAAGTTCTTCCTTGAGCAGTTTCTCGATGGCTTTTTCCGCCTGGCCAGAGCTGTAGCCCGGGGCTGCGGCACCGTTGATTTCAGCGGTGATGAAGCCGTTGTAGTGCATCACGCGGTCCGGCCCCGAGGTGTCGCTAACCTTGATAAAGGTCGCCAGCGGGATCATTTCGCCTTTGTTGTTGCGTACTTTCAGCTGGCCGATCTGGTCGGATTCAAGGCGGAACTGTTGTTCGGCCTGAACGTTGACCTGGTAGGTGCGCCCGAAGCGGTTGAAGTCGTTGGCATACAGCGAACCCAAATAGATCTGCAGGGTGTCGAAGATATCGCTGACGGCCACGCCGTGGGTCTTGGCTTTTTCACGGTCGATGGCGGCATCGACCTGCGGCACGTTCACCGTGTAGCTGGTGAACAGACCGGCCAGTTCCGGCACGTTGTGGCTTTTGTTGATGATGTTCATGGTTTCTTTGTACAGCTCGTCGTAGCCCAGGTTGCCCCGGTCTTCGATTTGCAGGCGGAAACCACCAATGGTGCCCAGACCTTGTACCGGCGGTGGCGGGAAGATCGCCATGTACGCTTCCTGAATGTTCGCGTACTGGCCGTTCAAGGCGCCGGCAATCGCGCCGGCGGACATGCTCGGGTCTTTACGCTCGTCGAACGGTTTCAGCGTCACGAAGACGATGCCGGCGTTCGGGCTGTTGGTGAAACCGTTGATCGACAGGCCCGGGAACGCTACGGCGCTTTCCACGCCCGGCTGTTTCAGCGCGAGGTCGGACATGCGCTTGATCACGTCTTCGGTGCGATCCAGGCTCGCGGCATCCGGCAATTGCGCGAAGGCCACCAGGTATTGCTTGTCCTGGCCGGGTACGAAACCGGTCGGCGTGCTGGAGAAACCGAAGAAGGTCAGTACCATCAGGCCCGCATATACGAGCAGGGCGATGCCGCTGCTACGGATAACCCGGCGCACGGTGCCGACGTAGCCATGGCTGGCGCGATCGAAGAAGCGGTTGAATGGACGGAACAGCCAGCCGCCGAAGATCTTGTCGAGCACTTTCGAGAAGCGGTCTTTCGGCGCGTCGTGGCTTTTCAGCAACACAGCGGCCAATGCTGGCGACAGGGTCAGCGAGTTGAACGCCGAGATCACTGTCGAGATAGCGATGGTCAGTGCGAACTGTTTGTAGAACTGCCCGGTGAGGCCGGAAATGAACGCCGCTGGAATGAACACCGCACACAGCACCAGTGCGGTGGCCACGATCGGCCCGGTCACTTCCCGCATGGCGCGCTTGGTCGCTTCGACCGGCGTCAGGCCGAGTTCGATGTTCCGTTCGACGTTTTCCACCACGACGATGGCGTCATCCACCACGATACCGATGGCCAGTACCAGGCCAAACAGCGACAGGGCGTTGAGCGAGAAACCGAACAGGTGCATGACCGCAAACGTACCGATCAACGATACCGGCACCGCCACCAACGGGATGATCGAGGCGCGCCAGGTCTGCAGGAACAGAATCACCACCAGCACCACGAGGATCAGCGCTTCGAACAGGGTGTGCACCACCGCCTCGATCGAGCCACGAACGAAGATCGTCGGGTCATACACGATGCTGTAGTCCATGCCCTGCGGGAAGCCTTTCTTCAGCTCTTCCATCTTGCCGCGCACTTCGTTGGAAATGTCGATGGCGTTGGAACCGGGACGCTGGAAGATCGGGATCGCCACAGCCGGCTGATTGTTCAGCAGCGAACGCAAGGCGTATTGGCTGGAACCCAGTTCAATGCGTGCGATGTCCTTCAGGCGAGTGATCTCACCGTCGTCGCCTGCGCGAATGACGATGTTCTCGAACTCTTCTTCGGAAACCAGACGGCCTTGAGTGTTGACCGACAGCTGGAAACTTTGCGCGGTCGGGGCAGGGGGCGCGCCCAGTTGACCGGCGGCGACCTGACGGTTCTGCTCGCGAATCGCGGTCACCACATCGGTGGCGGTCAGATTACGTGAAGCGGTCTTGTTCGGGTCAAGCCAGACGCGCAGCGAGTAGTCGCCCATACCGAACAACTGCACGTCACCGACACCACCGAGGCGAGCAAGCTCATCCTTGATGTTGAGGATCGCGTAGTTGGACAGGTACAGCATGTCGTAGCGCTTGTCCGGTGAGGTCAAGTGCACAACCATGGTCAGGTCGGGCGATGCCTTGTCGACGGTGATACCGATGCGCGTTACTTCCTCGGGAAGCTTCGGCTCTGTCCGGGTTACCCGGTTCTGCACCTGCACCTGCGCGTTGTCCAGGTCAGTGCCCAGGGCGAAGGTGATGGTCAGGGTGATCTTGCCGTCGGCGGTCGACTGCGAGGACATGTACAGCATGTTCTCGACGCCGGTGATGGCCTGCTCCAGCGGAGCGGCCACGGTTTCACCGATGACTTTGGGGTTGGCGCCCGGGAAGTTGGCGCGCACGACCACGGTCGGCGGTACGACTTCCGGGTATTCGCTGATCGGCAACTGGAACAGCGAGATCGCACCGGCGATCAGGATCAACAGCGACAGCACCGCTGCGAAGATCGGCCGGGAAATGAAGAATTGGGAAAAATTCATCGGAGTTGTCGTCCCTTAACCGCGTGGGGTCGTAGCAGCCAGCTTCGCAGCCGAACCCGATGCACCCTTGGCAGGGGCAACTTTGGGCAGGTTGCTCGCTTCCAGCGCTTGACGTTGTTGAGCGAGGGCGGCGAGGGTCTGCTCGCTGGCCATCGGAATCACTTCAGGGGTGACCGGTGAGCCAGGACGAACCCGTTGCAAGCCCTTGACGATGATGGTGTCGTCCTTGTTCAGACCGTTGCGGACGATGCGCAGGCCTTCGATTTTCGGACCGAGTTCGACGGCGCGGTAGGCGGTCTTGTTGTCGCCATCCATAACCAGCACAAATTTCTTGCCCAGGTCAGTGCCCACGGCTTCGTCATTGATCAGCATGGCGTTGTAGGTGCCGCTGCCGACCAGTTTCAGCCGTGCGTACAGGCCCGGGGTATAGGTGCCGTCAGCGTTGTCGAAGACTGCGCGACCACGGATGGTGCCGGTTTTTGGATTGACCTGGTTGTCGACGAAGTTCATCTGGCCGAGGTGCGGGTTGCCGTCTTCGTTGGACAGGCCCATGTACACCGGCGTAGTGGCGCCACGCTGGCCGTTGCGGGCCAGTTGGGTGTATTTGAGGAATACGCGTTCGTCGGCGTCGAAATAGGCGTAGACCTTGTCGGTGGAGACGACGCTGGTCAGTGCGGTGGTGTCGGCGGTCACCAGGTTGCCGGCAGTGATTTCGGCGCGGCTGACGCGGCCGCTGATCGGTGCGGTCACGCGGGTGAAGCTCAGATTCAGTTTGGCCAGGTCCAGTTGTGCCTGTAGAGCACCGACGGCGGCGCGGGCCTCTTGGGCAGCGCTGGTGCGCGAGTCGGCCAGTTCAGCGGAAATGGCGTTGCTGGTACGCAGACGTTCACCGCGAGCGGCTTCGTTTTCGCTGCGAGTGGCGGTGGCGCGGGCTTGAGCAACCAGAGCTTCGAGGCGGCGTACCTCGGCCTGGAACGGACGCGGATCGATCTGGAACAGCAGGTCGCCTTTCTTGACCAGCGCGCCTTCGGTGAACGCGACCTGATCGATCTGGCCCGAAACCCGTGGGCGGATTTCAACGGTTTCCGGCGCTTCGAGGCGCCCGGTAAATTCGTCCCACTCGTTGACCGGTTGTTCCAGCACCTTGGCTACGCTGACTTTGGCAGCGGGCGGGGCGCCGGCAGTCTCCGGAGTTTTGCCGCAGGCGCTCATCACCAGTACGGCCAGCATGGCCAACGGGAAGCGCAAATGTTTGAGTGATTGTTCCATGGATGCAATCCGCCGAAGTATTGAAGATGGGCGGATGATGCTCGGCGCGGGTGTGATGGCACGAATCGAATGAAGCAAAGGTAACTATCATTCGGAATGATATAAGCGCAGAGGCAGCCCTCTAGCATGCACCTTTCGTTAGGGGGCTAACAATCGGCCTGAAGGCAATTCTGTGTTGCTTGATCTGCAATGATTGCGACCGACGCTGCGCGCGGAGGATTATCCGGCGATTAAATACCTCGCTGTTACCAGCACCTCGCCCACTTGCCGGAGCAATACGCCAATATCGCGGAACGGGCAACCAAGGGAGTTTCGCTCTAACATGAGCGCAACCTCATGCTCTGACATTTATCGTCCCCGGATCATTTTTATGCGCGACCTGCCCCCGACCGCGACCCTGCGTGCTTTTGAAGTGGCCACCCGACACCCGACGTTCACCGCTGCCGCTCAAGAGTTGCACGTGACCCAAAGCGCCGTCAGTCACCAGCTCCGGCACCTCGAAGAACTTTGGGGCTTGCAATTGTTCGAGCGCGGCAAGGCGTTGCGCCTTACAACAGCGGGGGCGACGCTGGCGCCGATCGTGCGCGAGTTTTTCATCAGCCTTGAAGCAACGCTGGAGGATCTGCGCGAGCAAAAGGACAGGGTTCGCCTGACTGTCAGCACCACTTATTCGTTTGCCTTGAAGTGGCTGCTACC
The DNA here is from genome assembly GCF_001425545.1 of Pseudomonas sp. Leaf434. Taxonomy (NCBI): domain Bacteria; kingdom Pseudomonadati; phylum Pseudomonadota; class Gammaproteobacteria; order Pseudomonadales; family Pseudomonadaceae; genus Pseudomonas; species Pseudomonas sp. Leaf434. The sequence continues at coordinate 683,291 of NZ_LMQZ01000009.1, forward strand.
ACGCTTGCCGACTCTGTCGCGCCTGCACCCGGAGCTGTTGGTTTCGCTGGATACCACGGACAAGATCATCCACTTCGCCAATGGCGAAGCCGATGTCGCAATCCGCTTGGGCAAGGGCAATTACCCCGGTCTGTATTCAGAGTTCCTGTTCGGCGAACAGGTGTTTCCCGTGGCCAGCCCCGAACTGCTGCAGCGCGTCGGCAGGCCGGGCAGTCCCGCGGAGTTGCTGCAGATGCCGTTACTCATTCGCGACGGCGCCGAGTTGGCGCCGAAATGGGAGGTGTGGTTTCAGTCCGTCGGGCTGGAGTTTTTACCGCTGCGCGAAGGCGTCAGGTTTGGTGATACCAACATGACGGTGGAAGCTGCGTTGCTCGGCCAGGGCGTTGCATTGGTGCGCAGCGGCCATGTCGAAAATGAAATTGCCGACGGCCGTCTGGTGAGGCTGTTCGATGTGCCGTTCACTTCGCCGCTTGCTTATTATTTCGTCTGCCCCAAAGGCATCGAAGCCCAGCCGCATATCCTCAAATTTCGCGAGTGGTTGCTCAGTGAAGCGTTGAAGGTGCAGAGCGCACAGCGCTGAAGTATGAGCAATTGCTCACGGTGTAATGAGGAGACTTCACTGTAATGCCGATGCCAGGGATGCCTAGAATGCTGCATGCCAATCAATCTCGTACTCCTCGTTCTGTTCGCCGCGCTCCTGCACGCCAGCTGGAACGCGCTGCTGCGCGGTGGCGCCGATCGGCTCTGGTCGATGACGATGATGTGCGTGGCCATCGCCATCGTCTGCGCCATCGCCGCCTCTTTCATGGCCCCGCCTGCACCTGAGAGCTGGGGTTACGCGCTGCTCTCGGCACTGCTGCATGTCGGCTACAACCTGTTTCTGGTACGCAGCTATCGGGTCGGCGATCTAGGGCAGATCTATCCGATTTCCCGTGGGTCGTCGCCGGCGCTGATCACCCTCGGCGCCGCGCTGTTTGCCGGCGAAACCATAACCCCCGGCGAACTGCTCGGCATTGGTCTGGTGTCCGGGGGGATCATTTCGTTGGCGTTCCGAGGGCGCAGCCTGTCGGTGCCGAGCCTGCCGTATGCGCTGGGCACCGGTTGTTTCATCGCCGCCTACAGCGTCGTCGATGGCATTGGCGCCAGGCTGTCCGGTGCGCCGCTCGCGTACACGGTGTGGATGAGCGCCCTGTGGGGTGTGTTGATGCCATTGGTGTATATCGGCCTGCGCGACGCCCGCAGTCTGTTTTCCGTACGGCCCGGCATGCTCGCCGCTGTGGGCGGCGGACTGGTTTCCTTACTGGCTTACGCAATCGTTATCTACGCGATGAACGAAGCGCCACTGGGCGCGGTGTCGGCCCTGCGTGAAACCAGCGTGCTGTTCGCGGCATTGCTCGGCTATTTGTTCCTCGGTGAAAAGCTTACCGTCCGCAGGATGCTGGCATGCGTGGTCATCGCCAGCGGCGCCATCATCATCGGCTGACATAGGCCAACTGCTCAGGAGAACGTCGCATGGATAAAGTCTCGCAAGCACCGCTGATTCTGATCACCGGCGGCAGTCGCGGAGTCGGCGCCGCCACCGCCCGACTCGCCGCCGCGCAAGGCTATGACGTTGCCATCAGCTACGTTGCCAACGAGTCTGCCGCGATGGCGGTGGTGGCGGATATCGAAGCGTTGGGGCGAAAGGCGCTGGCGGTGCGTGCTGACAGCGCTGACCCTGAGCAGGTCGCTGAGCTGTTCTCGGCCATTGATCGTACATTCGGGCGTATCGATGTTCTTGTGAATAACGCTGGCGTGCTGGCGAAACAGTCACGCATGGAGGACCTTAGCTTCGAACGCATGCAGCGAATATTCGCGGTCAACGCGTTGGGGCCGATCCTGTGCGCGCAGCAGGCGGTAAAACGCATGGCTTACCGGCACGGCGGCACAGGTGGCGCAGTGATCAACGTTTCTTCTGCCTCGGCGCGCCTGGGCAGCCCGAATGAATACGTCGACTACGCAGCATCGAAAGGCGCGCTGGAAACTTTCACCATCGGCTTTGCCAAGGAAGTCGCGCGCGAGGGGATTCGGGTCAACTGCATTCGCCCGGGGCACATCTATACCGACATGCACGCCAGCGGCGGCGAGCCGGGGCGGGTGGATCGCGTGAAGGAGTCGATCCCGATGGGCCGGGGCGGTCAGCCGGAAGAGGTGGCGCGGGCCATCTTGTGGCTGGCCAGCGCGGAGGCTTCGTTTGTCACCGGGACTTTTCTGGATGTGACGGGTGGCAAGTAGGTCCGGCTACAGGCTATCCGGATCGCCAAAGAACATCTGAATCCGCGACCGTAACCACCGCTCTCCCGGGTCGTTATCCTGCGACCCACGCCAGGCCATGTGCAATTCAAAGGTCCGGGTCGGCAGCGGTGGATCTTCAGCCCGCAGACCGCCAGCTGCCGTCAGTGCCTCAGCCGTGTAATCCGGCACGGTCGCGACGATATCGGTGCCCGCAAGCAGCGTGCCCAGTCCGTTGAACTGTGGCACCGCGAGCACCACGTGCCGTTTGCGTCCGAGTTTTTCCAGTTCTTCATCGACAAAACCACTTAGGTCACCAGCAAACGACACCAGTGCGTGCGGTCGGGCGCAGTAGTCGTCCAGGCTCAGCGGCCCCGGCACGGTGTCGGCGCGCAGCAGCTTCGGTGCGCTGCGGCGCAGGACCTTGCGCTTGGCGTTGGCCGGCAGGTCGGTGGTGTAGCTGACGCCAATCGAAATCTCGCCCGAGGCCAGCAGGCCCGGCATCAAGATGTAATTGACCCGCCGTACCACGAGGACAATGCCCGGTGCTTCGGCGCGCAGACGCTTGAGCAGCATGGGCAGCAGCGCGAATTCGACGTCGTCGGACAAACCGATGCGAAACACCGAGGTGCTGGTCGCCGGATCAAAATCGGCGGCACGACTGACGGCGGTCGAGATCGAATCAAGGGCAGGCGAGAGCAGGGCGAAGATTTCCACCGCGCGCGCGGAAGGTTCCATGCTGCGGCCGGTGCGGACAAACAAGGGATCGTCAAACAGGCTGCGCAGACGCGACAGCGCCGCACTGATAGCCGGTTGGCCGAGGAACAATTTTTCCGCGGCCCGAGTCACACTGCGTTCGTGCATCAATGTTTCGAACACGATCAGCAGGTTCAGGTCGACACGACGCAGGTCATTACGATTCATCTGGAGTCCTGGCAGAGTCATCAAACTTGACGAGGGCGGCCATATGAGAACAATGGCCGGCATGAATCTTACGGGGAAAGGCTGGTACTCTGCACCGGAAAATTCAGCTTTACTGCGACGGTGGCAGGCCTTTTTTCATGGATTTTGCCAATGCCGCCCTTGATGCGGAATCAATGACAGGCATGTCGACTATTAATAGCCACTGATGGTCTTGGGTCCAAAGCCCAGATAGAGTTCATAGCATTAGAGGTTACTTTGACGAGGTTTGCGATGTCCCGCACGATCCGTTTTCACAAGTTTGGTCCGGCCGAGGTGCTCAAATGCGAAGAGCATGCGGCTGCTCAGCCAGGTCCTGGCGAAGTGCAGGTGCGTGTCGAGGCAATCGGCATCAGTTGGTACGACACCCTGTGGCGCCAGAATCTGGCGTCGTCCCAGGCACGTCTGCCTTCGGGCCTCGGTCATGAAATGGCTGGCGTGGTCACTGCGGTGGGCGCTGATGTCGAAGACCTGTCCGTCGGCGACAAAGTGGCCAGTTTTCCTGCAGAAAGCCCGAACGACTATCCGGTGTACGGTGAGTCGATCGTCCTGCCGCGCACCGCGCTGACCCGTTATCCCGATGTGCTCAGCCCGATCGAAGCGAGCGTGCATTACACGCCGCTGCTGATCGCCTACTTCGCTTATGCCGATCTGGCACGGGTCAAACCCGGTCAATTTGCGCTGGTGACCGACGCCAGCCACTGCGCCGGCCCGTCGTTTGTGCAATTGGGCAAAGCGCTGGGTGTGCGAGTGATCGCGGCGACCAAATCGGCGGAGGAGCGGGAGTACCTGTTGTCCCTCGGTGCGGAGAAGGTCATCGTCACCGAAGAGGAAGATCTGTTGATGCGTATCAACAAGATCACCGACAATCGCGGCGTCGATGTGGTGTTCGATGGTCTTGGCGGCCCGCAGATGTCGTTGCTCGGCGATGTGCTGGCGCCACGCGGCAGTCTGGTGCTGTACGGCCTGCAAGGTGGCAACCAGACCCCGTTCCCGGCGTGTGCGGCGTTTCAGAAGAACATCCAGTTCTTCGTGCACTGCATCGGCAATTTCACCGGCAAGCCGGAGCTGGGCATTGTCCAGGACCACGTCGCTCTGCAGCGTGCTTTGCGTGACATCAACCAGTTGACCGCTGACCGCGTGCTCCTGCCGCTCAAGACTCGTGTATTCCCGTTCAACGAGTTCGTCGAAGCGCATCGCTACATGGACGAATGCCCATGCCGCGAGCGAGTGGCCCTGCAAGTGCAAACCGCGTAAATCCGCTCATCAGAGTCCGTGGCCGCCACGGACTCTTTTCTGTTTATACCCTCCGCTGTCAGTAAACCCTCCCCAATATCGAAGCATTGGCCTTTTCAGTAACTGAACTGGTTTTTGCCGTTCATCTGTATCTTCTAATCACACTATAAGCACTGATAATTGAATGATTACTTTCATCTCAAGGAATGAGCTATGGCTGTGCATTCAATTTGTCCGATGCAATATCAAATGGCTGGTTCAGCTGGCTTCGTCAATTTCTGTTTAATTGCTGTAGGGCGATTCGGAAGTTGCTTCTCTTTTTCTCGTAGTGATTTGGCGTGGGACGTTGTGGGAAGTTTCCTCAGAACATTGTTGAGTGGCGAAAGGCCAATGAATACGGGTGGTTGAGCGTCAAGCTTGGCATCTGGAAGGCTTTGTTCAGGTGAAGTGTTTCAAATAACTACAACTTTGTAAGTGTTAGCATTTCAGCGTCTATTACTTATTGATCCAATTGCCGCGCGCCTACTGTCATGTCTGCGCGGCATGAAACTTTTGATACCGGGTAAATACCGATGAGCACGATCCATGATCAGGCAATGAACTATGTCTATCAGCAAGTATTGCAGCGTTTGCTGAGTTTCTTTTCCCGAGCCGAGCGCACGGCATTGCAATTGCTGATACAGCGCCTGGTGGTGGCCGCTGGCGGCATGGAAAACATCGGGCAGTTCAAGGTGCTGGTGCCTCAGTCCGGCCTGCGGGACGGCTGCTATACCCTGGCCTTGCTCCGGGCCGCTCAGCTGACCATTGCCGGCCGTGCTCCGGCGACCTTCCAGCTGCGCGTGGCTTCCCTGCGCTGGAGTGGCGACAGCCCGCTCGCCCTGCTGAACCTGCATCGCAGCTACAGCGCGCTATTCCTTTATGACGATCCGCGGGTCGAGGTGCTGATGGTGGATAACCGCGAGGTCCTGCCATTCGACCATCGCACGCCTGTCAGCAATGAAGGGCGCGAGGCCAGCCGGGTCAATCTGCTGCTGGTGGGGCACTGTCGCACCTGGCTTGAAACACCTGAATTATGGGATGACGCCTACCTGGCGACGGCCGAGTACTACAGCCAGATCGCGCGCTGGAACAACGGCGTCGACGCCATGATCAGCACCGAAACCAAAGGCAGTCAGCAGCATTTCCTCGAAGGCCTGAACCGCGCGATGCAGCGAGTGGCAATACCGGCTCCAGGCCTGGTCAATGCCGGATTCGAAACGCTTTTTCCTCTGCTCGACGAGCTCGGTGATGACTTTTACCGGGAACTGCGTGCCGATGATGACCGGACCGTGTGGCGACCGGAAGGTGAATTCGAAGCCTGCCGGCGCACCAGTTTTATCGACATCAACGACATGATGGTCGGCAAGCTCGAGGACCGCTGGCCGCTGTTGGGCGAGTTTCTCGGTTATGAACCTGATGATCTGGCGCTGTACCAGGGCGAAGCGGTGTTTGCTGATCCTCTGATCTCGGCACATGTGCGAGGTTTGTACGCACGGTTCATCGAGGGGCGCGCCTATGAGGCGGGCATCGACGATTACGTCCGGCACACGCTGGCCGACATGCGGCGAAAGCAGGTTGCCGAAACCGTCTGCGAGCACTTGCTGGCCAGCTACGACAACGCCGGCGGGCCAGAACAACTGCGGATGCTTGCCGAGGATTACCTCAGTAATGGTTTCGGATTGACCGAAACGCAGTTGGCGTGCCTGCTGTTTGCGCCGTTCATCGACAACGGCAAAGGTCTCGAACGCTTCCTGCGCAACTGTCATCCCGGCATGCTGGTCGCCATGCCGGACCTGCACCGCGCCATGCAGGGTCTGCACGCACCCGAGCAGGTGATGAAGTGGCTGACGGAAGTCAGCGGTTTGCCAGTCAGGCTGTTGAACCGCCTGTATGCGATGGGTCCTGTGCAGATTGATGCACCTGCGCAATTCTCCTCGGAGAGTTCGGGTTCGGACGAGGCGCGTTCGGCTGCGCCGTTCGAGCGGTCGACGGAACGCTGACGGTGAGCCGGAGCCTGGGTTGTGAACCGATATCTACGGAAATGAGGGTGTGAAAAGCGCGCGGGACAACGACTTTGTTTATCAGGCAGTTTATCGATATCTGACCACGCTGATTGATGACGCCGGAGGTGGTGCGGCGGTACGCATGCCTTCCTTGCGACAACTGGCGGATCGACTGAATGTCTCCATTTCAACGGTGCAGTACGCCTATTCGCTTCTGGAGAAGGAAGGTCGAGTCTATTCGATAGCCAAGTCAGGGTATTACGCGCAAGCGCTGTTCAGCATGGATGCGCCCGGCAACGGCAATGATCTGCTGGAGACCGTGTACGTCAACGCCAGACGTCCCGGAATGTGTGTGTTGAGCGCCGACGAACCGGCCTCGCTGCAACCGCTGGACAGTCCGTTGTTGACGCTGGAACGTGAGCTTCTGCGCCAATATCCGCGTCAGCTACAGACATTCGTGCAACCTTGCGGAGAGCTGGAATTGCGGGTTGCCCTGGCAGCGCGGTACACGAGTTCGACAGAGCATTTCTGGCATGCCGATGACATCTATATCGGTGCCGATCTGCGCGGGGTCCTGGAAATTCTGATTTCGGTGCTTGAATTGCGTCACGCCAGCGTAATTGTCGAATCACCGTGCGACTGGGTGATATTGCGTCTGCTCGAGTCGTGCGGGGTGCGCGTGATCGAATGGCCATTGCTGGCCGAAGGCGTGCTTGATCTGTCGGTACTGCAATCGCTGCTGGAGAACGAGCCAGTACGTCTGGTTCTGTTGTCCTCAGTGTTGAGCATGCCTCACGGCAAAGGTTTCACCCATGAGCGTCAGCAAGCCGCCGCGCAGTTGCTCAATCAACATGGCGTCTGGGTACTGGAAAACGACTGCTACAGCGAGCTTGACGAGCGCAATGATTCACAGCGTTTGCGCAGTTGGCTTGATCCTGAGCGTCTGCTGGTGTTTTCCACTTTCGAGAAATTCATCGGCGCTGAAGCGCCATTCGGCTTTGTCCTGTCGCGTCATTGGCGTGAGGCGCTGCAACGCCATTTTCTGCTGCGCGCATTTCGCTTGTCGCCGATCCGCCAAAAGGCGATTGCCCGGTTGTTGAATGGCGGGCGGCTTGATCAGCACTTATCTGTGCTGCGGCGAATGCTGGGTGAGCGGCGAGCCGTGTTGATCCAGGTTCTGCACGAACGTTTGGGCGATACGCTGCAGATCGTCGAGCCGCAGGGCGGGGCGACGGTGTGGGTGCGTTCGTTACGGCCGGTCGACATGGCGAATGTATTCCGTCGCCTGCTCAAGCAACAGATCATCGTGGCCCCCGGCGAGCTGTTCAGCCTGCAAGGTCTGCATGCGGATCATCTGCGGATAAGCGCGTTGCACCACGGCGAGCGGGATCTGCCGAGTGTCATCGGCTTGCTCGGCGATGCCTTGCGCCTGTCGCCCGGCCAATAACGTTAAAAAACATCGGGCGAGTTTCGGATACATCCCGTCGCACAGTGGTCAAACTGCCAGTAAACTGCGCTGCATTTCCTGAACCACTCCGATTTCAGAGGTTTTTGCATGACACTCAGTCCTTTTGCGGGCAAACCGGCACCGGCAGAACTGTTAGTCGACATCCCGCGACTGGTTACGGCCTATTACACCGGCCAGCCTGATGCATCGATTTCTACCCAGCGAGTGGCGTTCGGCACGTCCGGCCACCGCGGCAGTTCGTTCGATTTGAGTTTCAACGAATGGCACGTTCTGGCCATCAGCCAGGCGATCTGCCTGTATCGCGAAGCCCAGGGCATCACCGGCCCGCTGTTCGTCGGCATCGACACCCATGCACTGTCGACCCCGGCGGGCGCCAGCGCACTGGAAGTCCTCGCCGCCAACGGCGTCACCGTGATGATCGCCGAAGGCGATGAGTACACACCGACCCCGGCAATTTCCCACGCCATTCTCTGCTACAACCGCGGCCGTACCTCCGGCCTGGCTGACGGTATCGTCATCACGCCGTCGCACAACCCGCCACAAAGCGGTGGCTACAAATACAACCCAACCAACGGTGGCCCGGCCGATACCCACATCACCAAGTGGATCGAAGCCAAGGCCAACGAGCTGCTGGCGAACAAACTGGCCGGGGTCAAACGCATCAGCTACGAGCAGGCGCTCAAGGCCAGCACGACCCATCGTCACGATTACCTGAACACCTATGTCGCCGACCTGATCAACGTCATCGACTTTGATGCCATCCGTGATGCCAAGCTGCGTCTGGGTGTCGATCCGCTGGGCGGAGCAGGGGTGCGCTACTGGTCGGCCATTGCCGAACACTATCGTCTCGACCTGGAAGTGGTGAATAAACAGGTCGATTCAACGTTCCGTTTCATGACCGTCGACTGGGACGGTCAGATCCGTATGGACCCATCGTCCAGCCACGCAATGCAGGGCCTGATCGGCCTGAAAGAGCGCTTCGACGTGGCGTTTGCCTGCGACCCGGATCATGACCGCCACGGCATCGTCACGCCGTCCGGTGGTTTGCTCGCGCCGAACAACTATCTGGCGGTATCCATCGACTACCTGTTCCAGAACCGTCCGCAATGGCGCGCTGATGCCGCTGTCGGCAAAACCGTGGTCAGCAGCGGCCTGATCGACCGCGTGGCCAAGCGCCTGGGCCGTCGTCTCTACGAAGTGCCGGTTGGTTTCAAGTGGTTCGCCGATGGCCTGTTCGATGGTTCGCTGGGTTTTGGCGGTGAAGAGAGTGCTGGCGCCTCGTTCCTGCGCAAGGATGGCGGTGTATGGAGCACCGACAAGGACGGTCTGATTCCAGCCTTGCTCGCCGCTGAAATGACGGCGCGCACCGGGCGCGATCCAAGTCAGGCCTACCGAGCGCTGACCGACGAACTGGGCGAGCCGTTCTCGGTACGCGTCGACGCCAAGGCCAACCCTGAGCAAAAGGCACTGCTGAGCAAGCTGGCGCCGGAACAGGTCACCTCGACCGAGCTGGCAGGCGAGAAGATCCAGAGCATCCTCAGCCATGCACCGGGCAATGATCAAGCCATTGGCGGTCTGAAAGTCATGACCGAAAACGGCTGGTTCGCCGCGCGTCCTTCGGGCACTGAAGACATCTACAAGATCTACGCCGAAAGCTTCCTCGGCGACGACCACCTCAAGCAACTGGTGGCCGAGGCGCAAACTTTGGTAGACGGCGCCATTTCCAGCAAATGATGCGCACATGAAAAAGGGCAACCGTGAGGGTTGCCCTTTTTTATTGCCTGCAGATCAAGCCAGGTCGACCAGTACGATCTCGCTGTCCTCGATCGCCGTGACCGTCAGCACTTGCTCATGGGCCACCGCCACACCGTCACGCGCTTGGGCACGCAAGCCATTGACCTCGATCACGCCAGTGGCCGGGACCAGATAGGCGCGCCGTCCTTCATCCAGTCGATATTCAGCGGTTTCACCGGCCTTGATGTTCGCCGCCACCAGACGCGCATTGGCGCGAATGTGCAGGCTTTCATCGTCGCCGTCCTTGCCGCTGGCCAATGTGACAAAACCTTCGCGCTTGCCTTTGGGAAACGGTTTGGCGCCCCACGACGGCGGCGCACCGGTTTCGGTCGGCAGAATCCAGATCTGGAAGATCTTGGTTTCCTTGTCTTCGAGGTTGTACTCGCTGTGGGCGATGCCGGTGCCGGCACTCATCACTTGTACATCACCGGCTTCGGTGCGGCCCTTGTTACCCAAATTGTCCTGGTGCGTGATGGCACCTTCACGCACGTAAGTGATGATTTCCATGTCGCGGTGCGGATGCTGCGGGAAACCGGTGCCTGCGGCGATGATGTCGTCGTTCCACACGCGCAAGTTGCCCCAGCTCATCCGCTGCGGATCGTAGTATTCGGCAAACGAAAAGTGGTGATGCGCGTCCAGCCAGCCATGATGGGCGCCGCCCAGCGAGCTGAAGGGTCTGAGTTCAAGCATGATCGTCTCCTTAAATTAGGTTCGTCAGGGGGCGGGCCCCGTGGTTGATGACGACGATCATCTATCAGGTAAACATCGATAAAAAGCGCAAAAACTGCCGCATCATGATCAGTTTATTTGATGGGAATGTGCCTCGAAATCGTCTTATCCGACTTTCAATTCGTCGCCTAAACCGATGACCTGTAAGCATTTCGCTAGAACTCATCAGCAAATCCAGACACCATAGCCGCCACAGCCTCACACCCTGGAGTCCGTCAGCGTGGCGCAACACACCCCCGATCTTCCCCCTGAACTTCGTCCACTGGCCGAGATGCCCTGGTTCAAGCGTCTGGCCGCGCGATTCTTTGGTCACGGTCTGACCAAGCTGCGCGCGCAGCACCGGGCATCGTGGCTGCACGGGCAAGCTGACGGATTTCGCAGTGGCCACACAGCCGGCGTCGAATATGGTTTCAAGGAGGGCAAGCTTGAGGGTCTGGAGGAAGGCCGCCAGGTTCTGCTGATTCGCGACAGCCGCAACACCGAGCATCGGCCGCCCAGCGTCGATAACCACCTGTTCGATGACTGGCGCCTGCCGCTCACCGCCGAATTGAAAAAACGCATCAAGGCTGACGTCGCTCGTTTGCTCCCGGCCCACGCCCAGCCCAGCGCCGCGCAATGGAAAATGATCTTCAGCGATACGCCGTCCACCTCGGTGGTCGCCGGTGCGGGCGCCGGCAAGTCGACCACATTGGTGCTGCGCATTCTGTTACTCAGCCATTATCTGGGTTTTGAGCTGGATTCGATGACCGTGGTGACCTTCACCCGTGAATCGCGCAAGGACTTCATCAACAAGCTCATCGAAATATTCACGCTGTGGGGTCAGCCGTTGAACCTCAAGCAGGCGCGCGAACTGGTGCGAACCTTCCACTCGCGCATCCTGCCGATGGTTCGCAGCCTGCCGGGTTTCGAGCGCTTGCAGGCCTTCGAGAACCTCAGCGACCGCCCGCAAAGTGGCGCAGAGGAGGTCGACAGCAATCCGTTTGACCTGCGGATCAACGACGCGCAACGACAGCAACTCAATGCCTGCTACCACCGCTTGTTCAACGAGGATGAGCGTTTCCGCCAATTGATCCAGCCGCTGTCCCGCGCGGGTTTGCAATTAAAGGAACTGGATCGCGATCATCCCGATGTGCAGAAACGCATGGCGGTCACCGAACTGGCGGCCAAGCGCGATGAAGAGCTCTGCGATGTGATTGAAGATTTATGGTTTCGTGCAGGGGCGTGGCCCATTAAAGGCATCGAGCCGAATCGGCAGGCCTTCGAAATCAATGGCTCGAAGTTCCACGCTCATGGCTATATTCCCAGCCTAGATGCCTGGGTGGTGCTCGGCTTTGATCCCAGGGAAAACGCCCAGCTGACCCGACCCAACGCCAAGCTGAGTGTCCGTGCAGAGTGGGCGGTCAAGCGCACCCTATTTCAAGCTTTCTGCCGTAAGCCATTGATATGGCTGGATAGTTACGAGTCATCCAGGCGCGTTCTTGCGACGTTGGCCGGAGATGCCAGCGCCGGTCCCGGCTTTGATTACAAGGTCAAAGGCGAGCTGGCATCCGCGCCATTGCTGGATTGTTTTGTCGCCGCGGCGGGCTTCATCGAAAACCTCGGCCTGGATGTGCCGGACGCGGTCAGCCGGATGAGCTTCGCCAAGGACGATCCTGATCGTTTTTTCTTTGAGGCCCTGAGCCTGTTCTGGCGCGCATTTGAAGATCACCTGCTGGATCAGAAACCGCCAGTCATGACCTACAACCGCATGTTCGCGCTGTTCAGCGAACACTCGCCGGAAAACCTCAAGTTGCTCAGCGACGAGTTGCTGCGGCCGATGGCGCATCTGATGATCGACGAATTCCAGGACGTATCGCCGCAGATCGTTTCGTGGATTCGCGCCAGCCTCAATGAAATCCGCAGCCGTGGCCCGGCCATGCACGTTGGGCGAGGGGCGCAGCGGTCGTCGCTATTGTGCGTCGGTGATGACTGGCAGTCGATTTACGGCTGGCGCGGCAGTTCTCCGAGTTACTTCATGGAGTTCAACAAGGAATTTCCGTCGCCGAGCACCACGCGGGTCATGCTCAGTGACAACTACCGCAGCCACCAGCACATCATCGACGCCGCTGAACACATTGTCCGTGCAGCGCCGGCGATCGCAGGCAAGAAGGCCAAGGCCAGTGGTGAGCCCAAGCCGCTTCACCCGGTAAACGTGCTTGAACGGGATGATGAAGCATTGGGGCAGCGCCTGGCCGAGCATTACCGGCGGGGAGATTCAATCCTGATGCTCTATCGAAAAAGCAGCGATAAGTTATTGATTGAGCAGCATATTCAGCCTGTACTTAACGTGGATTCGAGCTTGCCCTATGAGGCGCGGCGGCTGAAACAGCTGACCTATCACAGCGCCAAAGGCTTGCAGGCTGATGCGGTATTCCTGCTGGGTGATTGTCAGCATCTGACCAGTTCTCCGTACAAGAACCAGGTGTATCGCATGGCGGGATTGGGCAAAAGTGGCGATAGCGAGCCGTACGACAATGCGCAAAAAGACGAAATCCTGCGCCTTGCCTACGTTGGTATCACGCGCGCCGTCAGCCATTGCTACTGGTACGTCGAACCGCAGGAAACCCAAGCGGTAAACATGCCGAGGGCATCGGATCGAGTTGCCAAGGGCAAGCCGTTCTTCGTCGATCATCGAACCGAGGAGGCCAGCGCCTGATCAATAAAAAAGCCCGCATCGCTGCGGGCTTTTTGTTTTAAATCAGGCGGTTATGCGTAGTTCTTGAGAGATTCCGGAGGAGTGAAAGCTTCCAGCTCATCTTCGATGGCCTCGATGATGCGCTCGACGTCCGCCGCGTTCATCACCGTTGCGCAGGGAATGCCAGCGATGGCGATCATGGTTTCGCCGCTGGCACGATCAAACAGACGGGCGATCAGGCTGCCCGGCGCATCCATCGTCGCCTCGAAACCCATGGGATGGAAATGCCAGCGCATCAGCTGGCAAGCGTTTGGAAAGGTGACTTTGCTGAACCCTTTATTCATGGTGTTGCCCGCCTGCTTCATCGAGCGCTTCCTTTTGCTCATGTTAGGTGGGAAGAGCCTTCATTGGCTCAACCAGTGCTTGAGCTTTAAAAGTAGCATCCGTGTGTGAAAAAACTGTGAGTTTTTTCAGTCCGTTTAGCGATTGATTCGCATTTTTTGATGTAAGTCACTGGCTCATCGATTATCGCCAAAACGCCACCATGGATTTTTCATTGAAGCGGCAGAGGAAGTTGGGCAAGCTCGGTTCTTTTTCGCCGAGCCGCTTATGCACGCCGATGACGACGGCCCAGAACAGACCCAGGCCACGGCCGCCACGGTCATGCGCTATCACCTGAGCTGGAAACACCGGGATCTGGACAGCGTCATGGCGCTTTATCACGCCGATATCCAGTACAACGATTTCTTTCAGAATCGCGTACTCAGACTGGATGAGTTACGCGAGTACGTGCGCGTGAGCATGCCGCGAGAATCCGACGAACTGCTCGAGCATTGCGACCGCATTCGGGTGGATGGCAATACCGCGTTCATTCAGTACGAAGTGACCTTGCGTGGCGGCGATGGTTTGGTGTCGTTCCGTTCCAGCGAAGCGATCACGGTCAAGGACGGCCTGATATGGCGCGTCAATGAATACGCCTCGCTGGTGCGTACCCAAACCAACGGCAGTTCGGCACCGAGCCGTCCGGCGGTCAGTCGTCTCGGTCTGTCACCGCGCCAACTGAGCTTCATGGCCGAAGACCTGCAGCAGTATTTCGAGAAGCAGCAGCCTTATCTGGACCCTGAGCTTGACCTGCAAAGGGTGGCGAAGGAGTGCGGGTACAGCCGCAATCAGATTTCCTATCTGCTCAATCAGGTACTCGGGCAAAGCTTTTATCGCTACGTCAACCAGGCGCGCCTGCAGCATTTGCTGCGTGCACTGGACAGCGCCGCACCGCCATTGCGCGTCGACGAGCTGGCGTTTGCCGCCGGTTTCAATTCGCTGTCGGCGTTTTACAAATGCTTTCGCGAGCACACCGGCCAGTCGCCCAAGGCCTACGCCAAACAAATTTCTCTGCGGGCACGCGCGCAAGACATCCACTGACGGCAGCCACTAGGATCGACGCCATCGAAGGTTTTCAGTGGCGGAGTCTGGCATGTCGGCGTGGCGCACGATCAGTTTATGGATGGATCAGCTCGATGAGCCGCTGCTGGCGCGCCCTGCGTTGGAGCGGGACCTGGATGTCGACGTGGCGATCATCGGCGCCGGTTACACCGGACTGTGGACGGCGTACTACCTGAAAAAACAGGCGCCCGGCCTGGATATCGCCATCATCGAGGCGCAAACCGCCGGGTTCGGTGCGTCCGGACGCAATGGCGGCTGGCTGATGGGTAACTTGCTGGGTGAGGATCGCTTGCTCGCAGGCTTATCGCCGCAGCAACGGCGGGCGTCGTTTGATCTGCTGCACAGCATTCCTGATGAAGTAGAGATCGTCGTTGAACGCGAAGGCATCGACTGCGATTACCGCAAGGGCGGGGTGCTTTATTGTGCTGCGCGCTACCCAGAGCAGGAAACCGTTCTGCGCGATTACCTGAACAAGCTGCATGCCCAAGGCCTGACTGACGACGATTACCGCTGGCTGAGTCCCGAGCAACTGGCCCAGCAGATCCGCGTGGCCAAGCCCTACGGCGGCATCTTCGCCCCCCATGTCGCGACCATTCACCCAGCGAAACTGGTCCGTGGCCTGGCGCGTACCGTGCAGAACATGGGCGTGAAAATCTACGAAAACAGCCCGGTTACCCACTGGCAATCCGGCAGTTTGCGCACGGCCAAGGCCAGCGTACGCAGCCGCTGGATCGTCCCGGCCGTGGAAGGCTATTCGGTGACGTTGCCGCCGCTGGGCCGTTATCAGTTGCCGGTGCAAAGTCTGATTGTCGCCACCGAGCCGCTGTCCGCCGCGACCTGGGACGAAATCGGCCTCAATCGCGGCCAGGCCTTCAGTGAATTCAGCCGTCAGGTCACCTATGGCCAGCGCAGTGCCGACAACCGCCTGATTTTCGGCGCCCGTGGCGGTTATCAGTTCGCCGGCAAGCTTCGCCATGACTTCAACCTCACTCGCGATGAAGTCGAGTTGCGCCGCTATCTGTTCGGCGAACTGTTCCCGCAGCTGAAAAACGTGCAGATCACCCACGCCTGGGGCGGCAACCTCGGCATGTCGCGGCATTTCAAGCCGCACATGCTTTGCGACCGCGCCAACGGCATCGCGCTATCGGGCGGTTATGGCGGGGAGGGCGTCGGCGCCAGCAACCTTGGCGGGCGCACCCTGGCCGATCTGATTCTCGAGCGCGACAGCGAGCTGACCCAACAACCGTGGGTCCTGCCCGACGGTGGCATTCACGCGCTGCGTGCCTGGGAGCCAGAGCCATGCCGCTGGCTCGGCTACAACGCGATCATCAAAAGTTTCGTGCATGAAGACCAGACGCTGGCCAATCCGGCGACCGCGCCCTGGCGGCGCAAGCTCGCCAGCCAAGTCGCCGGGTTCATGGAAGGTTTCATGCACTGAACGTCGTTTCCCTCAACAAACAGGTCACGCCATGAGCATCACCCAATTCAAGAACACCGCCGGGCTCGAACTCGAGGAGTCCAACCCGGTCGCCGTGCCCCTCGGCGAACCTGTCGCAATTGCCTCGACCACCAGCGTCGAGCGCGACGACGGTGTCGAAACCGGCGTCTGGGAATGCACCCCGGGCCGCTGGCGGCGGCAGATCACCGCGCAGGAGTTCTGCCATTTCATTTCCGGGCGCTGCACCTTCACCCCCGACGGTGGCGGCGAAACCCTGCACATACAAGGCGGCGACGCACTGATGTTGCCAGCCAACACGCTCGGGATCTGGGATATCCAGGAAACCGTGCGCAAGAGCTACGTGCTGATTTTCTGATTGTTCGATCCTTTGATTGCCTGCCAACAAAAAAAGCCCATACAGGAATCGCCCCATGATCCAGAAAACCCTCGCATTGGCGCCGCTGCTGCTGGCCGCTTCCGTCAGTCACGCGGCCGAGACGGTCAAGGTCTACAACTGGTCCGACTACATCGCCCCGGACACCACGAAGAATTTCCAGAAAGACACGGGCATCGGCGTCACCTACGACGTCTACGACAGCAACGAAACCCTCGACGGCAAATTGATGACCGGCAAATCCGGTTACGACGTGGTGTTCCCGTCGAACCACTTCATGGCGCGGCAGATTCAGGGTGGGGCGCTGAAGAAACTCGACAAGAGTCAGTTGCCGAACTGGAAGAACCTCAACCCGGCACTGCTCAAAGCCTTGCAGACCAACGACCCGAACAACGAGCACGGTTTCCCTTATCTGTGGGGCAGCACCGGCATCGGCTACAACATCGCCAAGGTCAAAGCGGTGCTGGGCGACGACGCGCCGGTGGATTCCTGGGATCTGATCTTCAAACCCGAATACATGGAAAAACTGCAAAAGTGCGGCGTGGCGATCCTCGACAACGGCCCGGAGCTGCTCCCGGCGGCACTTAACTACCTCGGCCTGCCGCACCACAGCAAGAATCCCGAAGACTACAAAAAAGCCGAAGCTTTGCTGATGAAAGTGCGGCCCTACGTCAGCTACTTCCATTCCTCGAAGTACACCAGTGACCTGGCCAACGGCGACATCTGCGTAGCAGTCGGCTTTTCCGGCGACATCCTGCAAGCGGAGAACCGCGCCAAGGAGGCCAAGAACGGCGTTGAGATCGGTTATGCGATTCCCAAGGAAGGCGCGGCCATCTGGTTCGACATGGTCGCCATGCCCGCCGACGCACCGGACGAAAAGGCCGGCTACGCCTTCATGAACTACCTGCTGCGCCCGGACGTCATGGCGGGCATCACCAACTACGTGCACTACGCCAATGGCAATGAACAGGCGGACACGCTCATCGATCCAGCGATCAAGAACGACACCAAGGTGTACCCGAGCCCGGAAATGATGGGCAAGCTGTTCGCGCTGGAAGCGATGCCGCTGAATATCGACCGGATCCGGACGCGGGTTTGGAACAAGATTCGTACCGGCAGCTGAGTTTTTTCAGGCCAACGTACAAGACCCCTGTGGGAGCGAGCCTGCTCGCGAAGCGGTTTGTCATTCGACTCTTATGTTGACTGGCTTGGCGCCTTCGCGAGCAGGCTCGCTCCCACATTTGTTATTCAATGAATCAGCATAGTTGATATCAAAGCACTGGCACCGCTGACTGAAAGTGTGACTTGCCCAACAAATCCAAACTTACCGATATTTAATATTTAAATAGAAAATCGTCAGACAATTTGCGCCCTCGCTACAACTAAAAACAATCTTTCCTCCCCGCACGCTTTGTTTACGGCAGTTTCCTGATACCACCAAATTGGATCGCAAAAAAATCCTTTACGACAGATTTCCAATTGTGTCAGGTTCGTTACGCCTTCATTGGGCGAGTGATAGGACGATCTCGCCAAAGATCGTCCTGTCGGACAAAAACTGTTCCATTGCTAAACAAGGAAGTGTGTTTATGTCGAAAGTTAAAACCAATGCTGTTGATTCCGCCGAACAAGCTTTCCAGCTGGCTGCCTTCAGCTCGGCGTACAACCAGATCAATAGCTTCAGCCATCAGTATGACCGTGGCGGCAACCTCACGGTCAATGGCAAACCCTCGTACACCGTCGATCAGGCGGCTACGCAATTGCTGCGTGACGGCGCTGCCTATCAGGACAAGGACAGCAGCGGCAAGATCGAACTCACCTATACGTTCCTGACCTCGGCCTCGAACAGCACGATGAACAAGCACGGGATCACCGGGTTCAGTCAGTTCAGCGCGCAGCAACAGGCGCAGGCCAAGCTCGCCATGCAGTCCTGGGCCGATGTGGCCAATGTCACCTTCACCGAGAGAGCCTCGGGCGGCGACGGGCACATGACCTTCGGTAACTACAGCGGTGGCCAGGATGGCGCTGCGGCGTTTGCCTATCTGCCGGGGACCGGCGCCGGTTATGACGGCACCTCGTGGTACTTGATCAACAGCGGTTACACGCAGAACAAGAACCCGGATCTGAACAACTACGGTCGTCAGACCCTGACCCACGAAATCGGCCATACCCTGGGCCTTGCTCACCCTGGCGACTACAACGCCGGCAACGGCAACCCGACCTACAACGACGCGACCTACGGCCAGGACACCCGTGGCTACAGCGTCATGAGTTACTGGAGCGAGAGCAACACCAACCAGAACTTCAGCAAGGGCGGCGTCGAAGCCTATTCGTCCGGCCCGCTGATGGACGACATCGCAGCCATCCAGAAACTCTACGGCGCCAACACCACCACCCGCACCGGCGACACCACCTACGGCTTCAACTCCAATACCGGCCGCGATTTCCTCAGCGCGTCGTCGTCGAGCGACAAAGTGGTGTTCTCGGTGTGGGATGCCGGCGGCAAGGACACCCTGGATTTCTCCGGTTTCACCCAGAACCAGAAGATCAACCTCAACAGCGCTTCGTTCTCCGACGTTGGCGGCATGGTCGGTAACGTGTCGATCGCCAAGGGCGCGGTCATCGAGAACGCGATTGGCGGTTCGGGCAGCGATCTGTTGATCGGCAACAGCGTGGCCAACGAGCTCAAGGGCGGTGCCGGTAACGACATCCTGTACGGCGCTGGCGGTGCCGACAAGCTGTGGGGCGGCGCCGGTTCGGACACTTTCGTGTTCGCCGCCAGCTCGGACTCCAAGCCAGGTGCGATCGATCAGATCCTCGATTTTGTCAGCGGTCTGGACAAAATCGACCTGACCGGCATCACCAACGGTGCGGGCCTGCACTTCGTCAACAGCTTCACCGGTTCGGCCGGCGACGCAGTGTTGACCTCGTCGGGCGGCAATAGCCTGTTGTCGGTGGATTTCTCCGGGCATGGCGTGGCTGACTTCATCGTCAGCACCGTGGGCCAGGCAGCGACCAGCGACATCGTGGCGTGATGTGAAAGGAAAGCGGCGCCTCGTGCGTCGCTTTCTTCGCTTGCATCGGCCTGATCCCCGAGCAAGGCTACGAACGGAAGTGAAATTTCCTATGACTCGATACGTTTTAACTGACACGACGATGGCATGGCTGATGGCAGTCACGCTGATGATGACCGGAGCGACAAGCATGGCAAGCAGCCTCAGACTCGAAGAACCCTCGGCATTCGCCGGGCGCTGGCAGGCCACATTGACCGGTCACCACGACACACCCGAAACGCGGTCGTTGCAAGACAAGCCGTCGAACACATGCGTTGTCGATCTTGCGCCAGACAAGACCTTGGGCGAGGGCGCCGATTGTCTGGGCGCATGGTTGAGCGAAGTCCCGATTGGCTGGTTTCCAGAACCCGATGGCATTGCCATCACTGGCAAGGAGGGTTCGAAAATCGCCTTTTTCAGCCGCCGGGGGGATGGCTCTTACAAAAGCAGGTTGAGTTCGGAATTGCTTATCTTGCTCGAACGCGTCGGGCACTAAGCGGTGGCTGGGTAGTTGCGCGAAGTTGATGTACTGCAATAACTGAGCGTTATAACCGCGAAGCCGATCAACTTGTTATGAAATTGTAAGCACTACTTGCAAATGATCTTTGGCAGGTACGCGAAATATCAATGGAATGCTCGTCCGCACCGACGAGACTATGAACTCAGGAAGAATCAATGAAGATGGCGAAGTCTCCGGCCGCTCCGTTAATCAAGGCATTGGGCGACTATAAAAGCATTCTGATCAGCGTCGGTTGTTTCACTGCGTTGATCAACGTGCTGATGCTGGTGCCGTCGATCTACATGCTGCAAGTTTACGACCGGGTGCTGTCGTCACAGAACGAAACCACTCTGGCGATGCTGTCGTTGATGGTGGTCGGGTTCTTCGCCTTCATCGGCCTGCTGGAAGTGATCCGCAGCTTTATCGTCATCCGCATCGGCAGCCAGTTGGAGCGGCGCTTCAATCTGCGCGTCTATCAGGCCGCGTTCGAGCGCAACCTGTTCAAGGGTGAGGGTAACGCCGGGCAGTCGCTGGGCGACCTGACCCACATCCGCCAGTTCGTCACCGGCCCGGCGCTGTTCGCCTTCTTCGATGCGCCGTGGTTCCCGGTCTATCTGTTTGTCATTTACCTGTTCAACGTCTGGCTTGGCGTGCTGGCCACGGCAGGCGCGTTGCTGCTGATCGCACTGGCCTGCCTCAACGAATACATGACCAAAAAACCGCTGGGCGAAGCCGCCGGTTTTTCCCAGCAGTCCAGTCAGTTGGCTACCAGTCACTTGCACAACGCCGAAACCATTCAGGCGATGGGTATGCTCGGCTCGCTGCGCAAGCGCTGGTTCGGGGTGCATTCGCGCTTTCTCGGCTTGCAGAACCAGGCCAGCGACACCGGCGCGGTGATCAGTTCGCTGAGCAAGACCTTGCGTCTATGCCTGCAATCCCTGGTGCTGGGCCTGGGCGCGTTGCTGGTGATCAAGGGCGACATGACTGCGGGGATGATGATCGCCGGTTCGATCCTGATGGGGCGCGTACTGAGCCCGATCGATCAGTTGATCGCCGTTTGGAAGCAGTGGAGTGGGGCGAAGCTGGCTTACCGGCGCCTTGATGCGTTGTTGCAGGCGTTTCCGCCTAGCGACGAGGCGATGGCACTGCCGGCACCGAAAGGCCAGATCAGCTTCGAACAAGTCAGCGCCGGCCCGCCGGGGCAGCGTGCGGCCACTTTGCACATGGTCAATTTCAATCTGAGTGCTGGCGAAGTGCTCGGCGTGCTCGGCGCGTCTGGTTCCGGCAAGTCGACGCTGGCTCGAGTGCTGGTCGGCGTGTGGCCGGTTCTGGGCGGCACGGTGCGCCTCGACGGCGCTGATATCCACCGCTGGAACCGAGATCAGCTCGGCCCGTACATTGGTTATTTGCCGCAAGACATCGAGCTGTTCAGCGGCTCCATTGCCGAAAACATTGCACGATTCAGCGAAGCCGACCCGCAAAAAGTCGTCACCGCCGCGCAACAGGCCGGTGTCCACGAGATGGTCCTGCGCCTGCCGCAGGGCTACGACACGCAACTGGGCGAGGACGGCAGCGGCTTGTCCGGTGGCCAGAAGCAACGCGTGGCCCTGGCCCGCGCGCTGTACGGCACGCCGAGTCTGGTGGTGCTCGATGAACCCAATTCCAACCTCGACACCGTCGGCGAAGCCGCACTGGCCAGCGCCATTGCGCAACTCAAGGCGCAAGGCACCACGGTGATTCTGGTCACGCACCGTTCTTCGGTGCTGGCTCAGGCTGACAAATTGCTCGTGCTCAACGATGGTCGTTTGCAGGCGTTCGGCCCGAGTCAGGATGTGCTCAAGGCACTTTCCGGCCAGCACGAACAGCAACGCGAAAAAGCCGCACAAACACCGGGCGGGCTCAGCATGAGCCGGCAGTATCAGCCCTCGACAAGGAATTCGGGTGTATGAGCAGCGCCAGCATGAACACTGAAAACGAAGCGAACATGGAACACGCCTACCTCACCGAGCGCCCGGAGCGCGATGCGAAATTCTTCGCGCGCATGGGCTGGATTCTGGCCATCGTCGGCGCAGGCAGTTTCTTCACCTGGGCGGCACTGGCGCCGCTGGATCAGGGCATTCCGGTGCAGGGCACGGTGGTGGTCTCGGGCAAGCGCAAGGCCGTGCAGTCGATGAGCAGCGGCGTGGTCAGCCGGATTCTGGTGCGCGAAGGCGAGATCGTGAAGCAGGGCCAGCCGTTGTTCCGCCTTGATCAGACGCAAGTGGCTGCCGACGTGCAATCGCTACAGGCGCAGTACCGCATGGCTTGGGCCAGCCTCGCGCGTTGGCAAGCCGAGCGCGACAACCTCAAGCAAGTGACCTTTCCGGCCGAGCTGAGCAACGACCCGGACCCGCGCCTGGCGCTGGTGCTGGAAGGCCAGCGGCAACTGTTCAGCAGCCGCCGCGAAGCGTTCTCCCGGGAACAAGCGGCACTGCGCGCCAATATCGAAGGCGCCACCGCACAACTGGCCGGCATGCGCCGCGCGCGCAGCGACCTCAATGCCCAGGCCAGTTCCCTGCAACAACAACTGAGCAACCTGCAACCGCTGGCCGACAACGGCTACATCCCGCGCAACCGCTTGATGGACTACCAGCGGCAACTGTCGCAAGTGCAGCAGCAACTGGCGGAAAACACCGGTGAAAGCGGGCGCGTGGAGCAGGGCATCCTTGAATCGCGCCTGAAGTTGCAGCAGCACGGCGAGGAATACCAGAAGGAAGTGCGTACGCAACTGGCCGATGCCCAGCTCAAAAGCGTGACGTTGTCCGAACAGCTGACCTCCGCCGGTTTCGACCTGCAACACAGCGAGATCCTCGCCACCGCCGATGGCGTGGCAGTCAACCTCGGCGTGCACACCGAAGGCGCTGTGGTGCGTCAGGGCGAAACCCTGCTGGAGATCGTTCCGCAAGGCACCACCCTGGAAGTGGAAGGGCATTTGCCGGTCAACCTGATCGACAAGGTCGGTACGCATTTGCCGGTGGACATCCTGTTTACCGCGTTCAACCAGAGCAAAACCCCGCGCGTGCCCGGCGCAGTCAGCCTGATCTCCGCTGACCAGATGGTCGATGAGAAAACCGGCGTGCCGTATTACGTGTTGCGCAGCAGCGTCAGCGATCAGGCCATGGAAAAGCTCAACGGCCTGGTAATCAAGCCCGGTATGCCGGCGGAAATGTTCGTGCGCACCGGTGAGCGTTCACTTCTCAACTATTTGTTCAAACCGCTGCTCGATCGCGCCGGTTCCGCGTTGACCGAGGAATAAGGATGTTCGGCTGTATGAAAAAGCTTTGCATGCTGGGGGCCGCAATGACGCTGCTCGCGAGTCACTCGGCAATCGCGGCCATGGGGCCGTTTGAGATCTACGAGCAGGCATTGCGCAACGATCCGGTGTTTCTCGGTGCAATCAAGGAGCGCGATGCAGGCCTGGAAAACCGCGCGATTGGCCGCGCCGGGCTGCTGCCACGGATCGGCTACACCTACAACAAGGGCCGCAACTCGTCCAAGGCGACGTCTCTGGATGATCGCGCGCGCAACCGCACCGATGAGCGCAACTACAACAGTTACGGCTCGGCGCTGACGGTGCAGCAACCGCTACTCGATTACGAAGCTTACGCGGCGTATCGCAAAGGCGTGGCGCAGTCGTTGTTTGCCGACGAAGCCTTTCGCGGCAAGAGTCAGGAACTGTTGGTGCGAGTGCTGGATAACTACACCAAAGCCTTGTTCGCCCAGGACCAGATCGACATCGCACAGGCGAAGAAGAAGGCCTACGAGCAACAGTTCCAGCAGAACGAACACATGTTCAAGCAGGGCGAGGGCACGCGCACCGATATTCTCGAAGCCGAGTCGCGCTATGAGCTGGCGACTGCCGAGGAAATCGAAGCGCGCAACGAGCAGGATGCCGCCTTGCGTGAGCTCGGGGCGCTGGTCGGCGTGCCGGCAGTGGACATCGGCGATCTGGCGCCGCTTGGTAAGCAATTTCAGACCTTCACCCTGCAACCGGCCAACTTCGACACCTGGCATGAACTGGCGATCAGCAACAACCCGAACCTCGCTTCGCAGCGTCAGGCCGTGGAAGTTGCGCGCTATGAAGTCGAACGCAACCGCGCCGGACATCTGCCGAAAGTAAGCGCCTATGCCTCGATGCGCGACAACGAGTCCGAAAGCGGCAACACCTATAACCAGCGCTACGAAACCAACACCATCGGCCTGGAAGTCAGCGTGCCGCTGTACGCCGGCGGCGGGGTGTCGGCCTCGACGCGCCAGGCCAGCCGCACCATGGAACAGGCCGAATACGAACTGGATGGCAAAACCCGCGAAACCCTGATCGAACTGCGCCGACAGTTCAGCGCGTGCCTGTCCGGAGTGAGCAAATTGCGTGCTTATCAGAAGGCCTTGAAGTCGGCCGAGGCGCTGGTGGTCTCGACCCGACAAAGCATTCTGGGCGGCGAACGCACCAATCTCGATGCGTTGAATGCCGAGCAGCAACTGTTCACCACCCGCCGCGACCTGGCCCAGGCACGCTACGACTACCTCATGGCCTGGACCAAATTGCATTACTACGCCGGGACTTTGAACGAACAGGATCTGGCGCGGGTGGACGAAGCATTTGTGGTCGCGCAACAGCCCTCACCCTAACCCTCTCCCAGAGGGAGAGGGGACCGATCCGGGGAGATTGGCGAGATGCACCGACTTGAACGAGCTGTGCTGAATCCGTAATCGACTGGTTTTCCAGGTCGCTGAATAACTGAAGACAACACGGTCGGCTCCCTCCCCCTTTGGGAGAGGGCTGGGGTGAGGGGACCGATCCGGGAAGGTTGGCGAGATGTACCGATTTGAACGAGCTGTGCTGAATCCGTAATCGACTGGTTTTCCAGGTCGCTGAATAACTGAAGACAACACGGTCGGCTCCCTCTCCTTTTGGGAGAGGGCTGGGGTGAGGGGACCGATCCGGGCAGATTGGCGAGATGCACCGATTTGAACGAGCTGTGCTGAATCCGTAATCGACTGGTTTTCCAGGTCGCTGAATAACTGAAGACA
The DNA here is from genome assembly GCF_001425545.1 of Pseudomonas sp. Leaf434. Classification (NCBI taxonomy): domain Bacteria; kingdom Pseudomonadati; phylum Pseudomonadota; class Gammaproteobacteria; order Pseudomonadales; family Pseudomonadaceae; genus Pseudomonas; species Pseudomonas sp. Leaf434. The sequence goes on from NZ_LMQZ01000009.1 coordinate 708,359, forward strand.
ACACGGTCGGCTCCCTCTCCCTTTGGGAGAGGGCTGGGGTGAGGGAAACGGGCGACACCGCAGGATCTGAGGCTTTGCACCGAGACGTTAATGAGCAGGATCTGGTGCGGGTGGACGAAGCATTTGTGGTCGCGCAACAGCCCTCACCCTGACCCTCCCAGAGGGAGAGGGGACTGACCGAGTGGCCTGCGATAGCTGCATCGACTTGAGCGACCGAGCAGGCCGCAGGTTTTGACATCAACACAAATCGGCTCCCTCTCCTCGGGGAGAGGGCTGGGGTGAGGGGAACAGGCGACATCGCTATCAGCCCTGAACAAAACAACAAAAACGAGAATGATGACCATGGACGTACGCATCAAACCGATTTCGCTCGGCACGCTATTGCTGGTGACCTCGGCAACGCAGGCGCAATACCTGGAACCCGGCCAGCCCGGCAATCCGGCCAGTTGGCGCAGCGCCGAATTCTTGAGCGACTGGGGCCTGGAACGCATGCAGGCCGATCAGGCCTACGCAGCCGGCATCACCGGCAAGGGCGTGAAAATCGGCGCGCTCGATTCCGGTTTCGATGCCGCCCATCCCGAATTCTCCGCCGACCGTTATCACCCGGTAACCGCCAGCGGCAGCTACGTCGATGGCTCAGCGTTCAACGTCGACGGCACGCTCAACCCCAACAACGATTCCCACGGCACCCACGTGGTCGGCACCATGGGCGCCGCCCGTGATGGCAGCGGCATGCACGGGGTGGCGTACAACGCGCAAATCTACGTCGGCAACACCAACAAGAACGACAGTTTCCTCTTCGGCCCCGGCCCTGATCCGCGTTATTTCAAAGCGGTCTACGACAGCCTCGCCGATGCCGGGGTTCGAGCGATCAACAACAGTTGGGGCAGTCAGCCGCCGGATGTCAGTTACCGCACTCTCGCGGATCTGCACGCCGCCTACGCGCAACACTGGAACAAGGGCACCTGGCTCGACGCCGCTGCCGATGTTTCCCGGCGCGGCGTGATCAATGTCTTCAGCGCCGGCAACAGCGGCTACCCGAATGCCAGCGTACGTTCGGCGCTGCCGTACTTTCAGCCGGATCTGGAAGGTCACTGGCTGGCGGTGTCCGGGCTCGATCAGAGCAATCAGCAGAAATACAACCAGTGCGGCATCGCCAAATACTGGTGCATCACCACACCTGGGGCGAAGATCGACAGCACCATCCCCGGCGGCGGTTACGCGATCAAGTCCGGTACTTCGATGGCGGCGCCGCACGCGACCGGCGCCCTGGCGCTGGTGATGGAACGCTATCCGTACATGAACAATCAGCAGGCGCTCGAGGTGCTGCTGACCACCGCCACCCAGCTCGATGGCTCGGTCACCGACGCACCGAACGAGCGCGTCGGTTGGGGCGTCGCCAACCTCAACCGGGCAATGCGCGGACCGGGGCAATTGCTCGGTGTGTTCGACGCGAATCTGGGGGCAGGGCAGCGCGATGTCTGGAGCAATGACATCTCCGACAAGGCGCTGCTCCAGCGTCAAAACGAAGACCTCGCCGAGCGCAGCACCTGGCAGCAAACCCTACAGGACAAAGGCTGGCAGAGCGGTGTCCCGGCCGGCGCCAGTCAGCAGGACCAGACCGATTACGCCGTTGGCATGCTGCGTGATGCGGCAGCGGCAAACCGGGTGTATGAGGGCAGCCTGATCAAGTCTGGAGGCGGGCAATTGCTGCTCAGTGGCGCAAACACCTATCGCGGTCCGACCACCGTCAACGGCGGTCTGCTGACCGTCAACGGTTCGCTGACTTCAGCGGTCACCGTCAACGACAGCGGCACCCTCGGCGGCTCCGGACGCATCGGCGCGTTGACAGCCAACAGCGGCGGCCGTGTCGCACCGGGCAATTCCATCGGCACCTTGAATGTCGCTGGTGATGTGACACTCGCCCCGGGCTCGACTTACGCCGTTGAGCTGTCGCCCACCAGCAGTGACCGCATCGTCGCCGGCGGCACGGCAACCGTCAGCGGCGCCAGCGTCAGCCTGGCGCTGGAAAACAGCCCGACCTTGCTCAGCAGCGCCGAAGCGCAAAGCCTGCTCGGTCGCCAGTACAACATCCTGCAAGCGGCCGGCGGCGTGCAGGGGCAGTTCGCTGCAGTAGTGCCGAACTACCTGTTCATCGGCGGCGCCCTCGACTACGCCGCAAGCGGCATCCAGCTGAATATCCAGCGCAATGCCACCAGCTTCGCCAGCGTCGGGCAAACGCCGAACCAGCGCTCGGTGGCCGCTGCAGTTGAAGGTCTGGGCGCCGGCAATTCGGTTTACGAAAGTGTGCTTCGTGCACCGACTCAGGCCTCGGCCCAGCAAGCCTTCCAGCAACTGAGCGGCGAGATTTATCCGGCGCTGGGCACGATGCTGATCAACGACAGCCGCCAGTTGCGTGATGCGGTTGGCGAGCGGCTGCACGATGACTCGGCGACCCGCAGCAACGGCTGGATCAAAGCACTCGGCGCTTGGGGCAGCACCGATTCGGGCCACGACACGGCCGGCTACAACACCTCGATCGGCGGTCTGCTGGCGGGGGTCGACGGCGCGCTGGACGAGCAGACCCGCATCGGTCTGGTCACCGGTTATAGCGACAGCTCGTTGAGCATGGGCTCGGGCACGCATTCTTCGGCGAAAGTCGACAGCTATCACCTTGGTGCTTACGCCGGGCACGACATCGGCGCCTGGCGCTTGAGCACTGGCGCGGCCTACAGCTGGCATCGCGGCGATGTGAAACGCGATCTGCAATACGACGAGGTCAGCGCCAAGCAGAAAGCCAAAGTTGACGCGACCACCACCCAAGTCTTCGGCGAAGCGGCGTATCGCTTGCAGCTGCAAACGTTGGCGCTGGAACCGTTCGCCAACCTGACCTACCTGCATCTGGACACCGAAGGCTTCACCGAAAAGGGCGATGCCGCTGCGTTGAAAAGCTCGGGCGATCAGCGCGATGTGGTGCTGAGCACTCTGGGCGTACGGGCGAGCAAAACCTTCAACCTTTCCAGCCAGCAAGCGCTGGACGTCAGCGCCCGTCTCGGCTGGCAGCACAGCCTCAGCGATATCGAATCGGAGCAGCATTTGCGTTTTGCCAGCGGCGGCACGCCGTACTCAGTGGAGAGTTCGGCGCTGGTACGTGATGCCGCACTGGTCGGCGTGCAGGCCAGTCTGGCCTTGAGTAAGGACGTGCGGGTCAACCTCGATTACAACGGCCAACTGGCCAGCCGCGAGAAGCTGCATGGCGTTGGCCTGAGCCTGAACTGGCAGTTCTGATTGCATGTGTTTGAGTCACCGTGGCGAGGGGATTTATCCCCGCTCGACTGCGCAGCAGTCGCAAAACCTGATCGTTCCCACGTGCAGCAAGGGAATTGATCGTTCCCACGCTCTGCGTGGGAACGCCTCCAGGGACGCTCCGCGTTCCAATGGGACGCGGAGCGTCCCGGGCTGCATTCCCACGCGGAGCGTGGGAACGATCAAGGCAACCGGATTTTTCGCAACATCACTAAGGAAGGTCGTGGATGGATAACAACAATACCCCCGCGCAATCGGGTGGCCGCTTTGCCCTGAAAACCCTGACAGTCGCCATGCTCTGTGCCAGTGCGATGGCACAGGCAGCGCCTTACGTGGAAAACGGCCGCAGCGGCGATCCGTCGAGCTGGCGCAGCAATGAATTCAAGGCTGACTGGGGCTTGGGCGCGATCGGCGCGGATTACGCCTACGCCGCCGGCTACACCGGCAAAGGCGTGAAGCTGGGCATCTTCGATCAGCCGGTCTACGCCGCACATCCGGAGTTCTCCGGCAGCAACAAAGTCGTCACCCTGGTCACAAGCGGCATTCGCGAATACACCGACCCGTACATCCCGGTAAAGGCCGGCGATGCGTTCCTCTATGACGGTTCACCCTCGGTCGGCTCCAACGGCAAGCTCGGCGCCCATGGCACGCACGTCGGCGGCATCGCGGCGGGCAGTCGCGACGGCGGGGTGATGCACGGTGTTGCATTCGGTGCGCAGATCATCAGCGCCGATAACGGTGACCCAGGCCCGGAAGACGGCATCGTGCGCGGCAACGATGGTGCGGTGTACAAGGCCGGTTGGGATGCGCTGATCGCCAGCGGGGCGCGGATCATCAACAACAGCTGGGGCATCGGCATCACCGACCGCTTCGACCTCGGCGGCCGCGATCCGGCGTATCCGCACTTCACCGTCAACGACGCGCAATTGCAATTCAACGAAATCCGCACGCTGCTCGGCACCAAACCCGGCGGCGCTTACGACGGCGCCATCGCCGCCGCTCGCAGCGGCATCGTCACCATTTTTGCCGCCGGCAACGATTACAACCTGAACAATCCCGACGCCATTGCCGGCCTGGGTTATTTCGTCCCGGACATCGCGCCGAACTGGATCACCGTCGCCGCGTTGCAGCAGAACCCGGACACCGCCAGCGCCAATCCGTACGTGATCAGCACGTTTTCCTCGCGCTGCGGCTATACGGCGAGTTACTGCGTCTCGGCGCCGGGCACCAAGATTTATAGCTCGATCATCGAAGGCACCAACGCCGGCAACCTGACCACCAGCTACGCCAATTACAACGGCACCTCGATGGCGGCGCCGCATGTCGCTGGTTCCATTGCCGTACTGATGGAGCGTTTTCCGTACATGAGCGGCGACCAGGTCGCCAGCGTGTTGCGCACCACTGCGACCGACCTCGGTGCGCCGGGCATCGACGCCTTGTACGGTTGGGGCATGATCAACCTGCGCAAGGCCATCGACGGCCCGGCGATGTTCGTGACCGAGCAGGACATTCCCGAAGAATTCCGCGTGCAGGGCGCTTACGGGTCCGGCCAGTTCGTGGCTGACTTGCCGGGCATCGGTGCGATCATCGATCAGGGCAAACCCACCGAACGCGTGTGCATCGATATCACGTGCGGCCTCGACACCTGGCGCAACGACATCGGCGGCCACGGCGGTCTGACCAAGCAAGGCATCGGCACCCTGGTGCTGACCGGCAATAACACTTACAGCGGCCCGACCCTGGTCAATCAGGGTCGACTGGCCATCAACGGTTCGCTGCAATCGGCGGTCACTGTCAACAATGGCGGCATCCTCGGCGGCAATGGCCGCATCGGCGCGCTGGCAGTGAACAGCGGCGGTACAGTGGCGCCGGGCAACTCCATCGGCACCCTGAACGTCGCCGGTGACGTGACCTTCGCGCCGGGTTCGACCTACGCCGTAGAGCTGTCGCCAACCAGCAGCGATCAGATCGTTGCGGGCGGCAAAGCCACCATCGACGGCGCCACGGTGAGCCTGTCGCTGGAAAACAGCCCGACCTTGCTCAGCACCGGCGAAGTGCAAAGCCTGCTTGGCACTCGCTACAACATTCTGCAAGCGGCGGGTGGCATTGAAGGGCGCTTCGGTCAGGTCTTGCCGAATTACGCCTTCCTTGGCGGCACCCTGGATTACTCGGCGGGCGGCATTCAGCTGGCGGTGGGACGCAATGAGGCATCGTTCGCCAGCGTCGGTCTGACGCCGAACCAGCGCGCCGTCGGTGCGGCTGCCGAACGTCTGGGTGCGGGCAACGCGCTGTTCGAAACCCTGTTGCTGTCGCCTAACGCGGCGTCGGCGCAGCAGGCCTTTCAACAGTTGTCCGGCGAGATTCACCCGGCCATCGGCACGCTGCTGATCAACGACAGCCGCTACCTGCGCGAAGCCGTCGGCGAGCGCCTGCGTGAGCGTGATCTGTTCAATGCCGATGCGCCGACTGATGAGCGCAGCAACGTCTGGGTCAAGGTCCTCGGCTCGTGGGGCGAGAGTGACGGCGGACACGACAATGCCGATTCCAATAGCTCCATCGGCGGGCTGCTGGCTGGTGTCGACGGTCTGATTGCTGAAGATACCCGTCTCGGTTTCGTCACCGGTTACAGCGACAGTTCGTTGAGCATGGGCAGCGGCACGCATTCGTCGGCGTCGGTCGACAGCTACCACTTGGGTGCGTATCTGGGCCATGAAATCGACGCGTTGCGCCTGACCGTCGGCGGCGCCTACAGCTGGCATCGCATCGATGTGAAACGTGATCTGCAGTTCGGCGACGTCAGCGGCAAACAGAAAACCAAACGTGACGCGACCACCGCGCAAGTGTTCACCGAGGCCGCATACGATCTGGGCCTGCAACCGATGAACCTGGAGCCGTTCGCCAATCTGTCCTACGTGCACCTCAACACCGACAGCTTCACCGAAAAGGGTGACGCTGCCGCGCTCAAGGGTGGTGAAGACAATCGCGACGTGGTGCTGTCGACCCTCGGCGTGCGCGCCAAGCGCAGCTTCGCTGTGTCGGACAAGCATCAGCTGGAACTGGGCGCAAGCCTCGGCTGGCAGCACAACCTGAGCAGCGTCGATGCCGACAGCCATCTGGCCTTCGCCAACGGCAACAGCGCGTTCACCGTGCAGAGCGTGTCGATGGATCGTGACGCCGCTGTGGTGGGCGTGCGCGCCGGGCTGGCGCTCAATCGCGACGTGCGGGTCAACCTCGACTACAACGGCCTGATCGGCTCGAACGAGAAAGATCACGGCGTCGGTCTGACCCTCGACTGGCAGTTCTGAGGCGTAACCGGCAGCGCTTCTCGGGCTGCCGGTTTTTCAAGGAAAAGGAGCGCTGCACATGGGATTGTTCGATTACAAAAATGCCGACGGCAAAGGGTTGTACAGCGACGCCATCGCACTGACGCTGTATGCCTACACGCCCACCGGCAAACCATTGCCGGCCACGGCGTGGGCACCGGTCGCCGCGACGGCGCTGGGCTATCAGGGCAAGGTCGGCGTGCAAGGCACGTTCTTCGGGGAACAGGATGGCTTCACCAGCGCCGAGACGGAAGTGCTCGGCAAGTATGACGCTGCTGGCAAGTTGATCGGCCTTGGCATTGCCTTTCGCGGCACCGGCGGGCTGGGTTACAGCGACACTTTCGGTGATCTGAAAAACAATCTGCTCGCGGCGGTCGGGCCGTCGGATTACGCGAGCAATTACGCGAAAAACGCGTTCGACAATCTGCTCAAGGCCGTCGCCGCTTTCGCGATTGCCAACGGTGTTGCTGCCAAGGACGTATTGATCAGCGGCCACAGCCTCGGCGGGCTTGGGGTAAATAGTGTTGCTGAATTGAGCGGGGACAACTGGGGCGGCTTCTACAAGGATGCCAATTACATCGCCTTCGCCTCGCCGACCCAGAGCAGCACCGGCCCCCAGGTGCTCAACATCGGTTTCGAAAACGATCCGGTATTTCGCGTGCTCGACGGCACCACGTTCAGCACGGCGTCGATGGGCAAGCACGACAAGCCGCACGAATCGACCACCGACAACCTCGTCAACTTCACCGATAACTACGCTTCCACGGCGCAGAACCTGGTGCCGTTCAGCATCGCCAATCCGCTGAACTGGTCGGCGCACAGTTCACTAGGCTACGCCGATGGCTTGAATCGGGTGATCGATTCGGCGTTCTACGATCTGACCGAGCGCGACTCGACGATCATCGTCGCCAATCTCGAAGAGGCATCGCGGAGCAAGACCTGGGTCGAGGACCTGGGCCGCAGCGGCGAGCCGCACAGCGGCAGCACCTTCATCATCGGCACGCAGAGCAGCGACTGGCTCAAGGGCGGGGCGGGTAACGACTTTCTTGAAGGACTGGGCGGCGACGACCGTTTTCGTGATGACGGCGGCTACAACGTCATTTTCGGCGGGCAGGGCCATAACACCTTCGAACTGCAGAAACCGTTGCAGAACTTCAGCTTCGCCAACGACGGCGACGGCACGCTGTACGTGCGCGACGCCTACGGCGGCATCAGCCTGACCCGCGACATCGGCGCGCTGGTCAGTAAAGAGGCCGGTTCGTGGTGGGGCAGCAAGGAGATCACCTGGGGCGTCACCGCCAAGGGCCTGAGCAACGGCAGCGAACTGACCCAGTACAACCATTCGCTCAGCGGTGATGGCTACGGCAATGCCTTGCATGCCACGGCCGATGGCGACTGGCTGTTTGGCCTTGGTGGCGATGATCAACTGATCAGTGACAAGTCGCAGGTGACTTTCGTGGGTGGCGCCGGCAACGACGTGATGACGGCGGTGGGTGGCGGCAACACCTTCCTGTTCAGCGGCGCGTTCGGTTTCGATGCGATCAATGGTTACCAGGGCAGCGACAAACTGCTGTTCATGGGTGTCGCGGGCGCGGGACAGGGTTATGACTACAAGCAGCATGCCGCGCAGTCCGGCGCTGATACCGTGCTGAAGGTCGGCGATTTTGCCGTGACGCTGATTGGCGTCGGCGTGACTGACCTGACGGATTCGAGTTTCGTCTTTGCCTGATTCCGAAGGTGCAGGAGATCTCATTGTGGGAGCGAGCTTGCTCGCGAAAACGGTGGGTCAGGCGATTGTGATGTTGAATGTGCTGCCGCCTTCGCGAGCAGGCTCGCTCCCACAGGTACGGCGTACACATGAACGTTCCCACGCTCTGTGTGGGAATGCAGCCGGGGACGCTCTGCGTCCCACAAGATCGCAGCCTTCGGCAGCTCCTTGTATCTCGACTAACGCTCCGTCAGGAGCGATAGTTCTCGACTGATCATCGAGGGAGGGACTTGGAAGCCGCG